>NZ_BCZP01000006.1 GCF_001598795.1 Delftia acidovorans NBRC 14950
TTGCGTGGAACCCAACTCCAGGCCGCTCACACTGATGTATGCGTAGCTCTGCCCTGCAGGAATCGTCACCGTCGCAGGCGTCTCGCATACCTCCGCTGCCACGCAACGCAGATTCACCGTCACTGCATCGGCTCCGTTGCTGACCACGCCATTGATCAGGCGCTCCACATACAACTCGCTGCTGTAGCTGTACAGCCCCTTGCCCACGATCAGCTTGTCGCCGCCATACCTCGTCAGCCTCAGTGCAAATTTCGCTCTCACATTCACCTTCAACGCCTTGGCAATCAGCCCCGCAGACGTTATGTCCAGCGCTGTCTCTCCCACGGCCAGCGCTTTCACGGTGATCGGCGTCGTCCCATAGATCTGCCCCTGCGGAATGAAAACCTCGGCGGGCGTCACGCTGGCCACCGCAGGATCTCTGCTGGCCACCGACACCGTGACACCACCCTGCGGCGCCGCCTTGCTCAACTGCACACGCAAGACCCTGCTCAGCTCCTCATTCATCACCAGATCGGCGGAGGGATCGGTGTTGAGGCTGATGGCGTCCACGCGCAACGCGGCCTGCGCCGGCTGATAGCCGGCAGCAGTGGCTGTGATGCGGGTCGTGCCCAGGGTCTGGCCTGCCACCGTGAAGGCTGCCTTGCTCTGCCCCGCAGGGATCTGCACGGACGCAGGCACCTGCGCCAACCCTGACTGCTCCACTACGAGGCTGACGACCAGCCCTGCCGAGGGAGCTGGCTCAGTGGTTTCGATGGTCACGCTGGCCTGCGCACCAGGCGCCACGATGACGCTGGCCGGCAGCACCAGTGCCTTGCCACGCACTGAGACCGTGGCCAGCGCACTGGCATGGCCTTCGGCCTGGGCTGTCAGCCGGCTGCTGCCATCAGCAAGGCCCGTCACCTCGAAGCTGGCGCCTTGTTGACCGGCCGGGACCAGCACGGACGATGGAACAGAGAGCACGTTGGCGTCGGAATTGCCCAACTGCACGCTCACACCACCGACGGGTGCCGGCGCAGGCAGCGACACAGTCATGGGATACGGCCGGTTGACACCAACCGTGGGGCTGCCGGGGACAAGGCCCAGCGAGGGCAGGTTGACGACTTCGATCTGCGTTTCGGCCAAGCCCAGCGTGGCGTGGCTTGCGGTGATGCGGGTGGCGCCCAGGGTGCTGGCCTGTACCTCCAGGTCCGCGCTGGTCTGCCCCGGGGCCACGGTGACCCGCGATACGGCCGAAGCCACCGAGGGCACACTGCTGGTGATGTCCACTACCACGCCTTGTGCAGGTGCAGGCGCGTTGAGCGAGACCCTCAGCATGGCGACCACGCCGGGACTGAGCCGGAGCCTGGCGGGCTCGATGGACAAGGGCGCCTGACCTATCTGGATGAGGCCCTGCTGCACCAGGTAGGGAATGCCGACCATGCCCCAGATGACCTGAGAGCGAATGGCGCCCGAAGGAACTGCAATGGCATTCAGCGAGTTGCCCTTTGCCGAGTTTCCTTTGCCGGTCGGCGAGGACGCAAGATCAACGCCGATGGCCGGGCCGCTGTGGTGATTGAAGGCCGTGTTGTTGATGGAAGGGGCAGCGTTCTCGATGACCACGCCGCTGCCGTATTCGATGGTGACGTGGTCCAGCAGCGTCTGGGCGCTGCGCGTGCCGGCCGTCATGCGCCATTGCCGCCAATCCCCAGGCGCAGGGGTTGTGGCGGCCGAGGTGATGAGGATGGGCTTGTCAGGTGTGCCAACAGCTTGCAGCGCTCCCTTTTTGAGCACGAAACTGGCGCCAGGAGCCATGCGCAGGGTCACCCCCGGCTCGATGGTCAGCGTTGCATCGGCATCCAGTACCACATCGCCTTGCACAAGGTACGGCGACTGGGCGGCACGCAGCACCGCGTTGCTGGAGATGATGCCGCTCAACGTTGTCTGGCCCCAGGCCGGAGAGAGCAGCATCAGCGGCAAAGCAAGAAAGGCTGCCAGCCATATCCTTGCCGAGCCAGCCTTTCTGGCCAGTGCGGCCAGGGCCATGGCATGCCACTGCACGGGATTTCTCGCCCTCCCTGTGCCCTCACCCATGCACACACTCACAGACTCTTCAGATCGCCCGCTGTCCTGCATCACCACTTCCCCCCCAATCCTTGGCTCGTTCAATCGTTGTGCTTGCTCAAAACCGCCCGCATGCCGCCTGAAGCCGGTGGCCTGCCGTTGTTCCGATGGCCTGCATGCTCGCCACCTGGGCCTGATAGGCCTGCCACCCGCCCAGCAGCCAGTACACGGGCACTGCGTCAGGCCGGTGACCCAAAGAGGCCTGTTGCTTTGCCAATCGGGCACGCAACTCAGGCTCCGTCGAAGCATCAGCTATGACCACCAAAGCCCGGGACGCGGAGCCTCCTGGCTGGTCGCCGCGTGCCTTGCGGCTGGCCATGGCGTTCAGTTGGATGGCCAGATCGTGCGTGGCGACCAACCGGTGCGTTTGTTGTTCGTCAACGGGTGACTGCACAGCCGGCGCCGCATCCAGGGCCTTGCTGAGGGAAAGCACCGTCCATTCAATGCCTTGTCCCAGGCTGGCGATCCAGTCGCTGGCGGACAGGTCATGCAGCCTGGCCGATGCCGTGGGATGCAGGGCCACCGCCGCGCCGCCCAGCAAGGCCTTCACACGGCCAAAGCCCTGGCTGCGCAATTGCCGGCATGCCGAGTCAAGGTCCGCATGGTCCAGCCCGGTGCCCAGCAGGATGACTTCCTCCTGCATCAGAAAGCGCTTGCCTTGCAGCTGCGGCAAATCCATCTGCAGGGCCTGCGCGACGGGGGTAGCGCGCCTGTGCTGCGCCGGCCGAACGTCAACGAGCATGGCCGCCTGTGCGCCAGGGGAAACAAGGCGCTGCCGCCACTCGGCAGGACTCATCCAGCAGGAAGGGGTCAACGCCAGAGGCGGCACCTGACGGGGCCACGTCACAGGGGACTCGGCGGCCCTTGCGTCCCGTACGGCATGCGCGTCTGCCCGACAGGACTGCGGCTCGGCATCGGTCTGCGCCCGCAATGGTGCAGCCACCAGGACGGCTGCGCACACCGCCACTGCATGCGCCAGGCCACAAAAACGACGCAGGCTCATGCATCCATCCCCGCGCCTGCACGTGCGGCGCGTCGGCGCCGGTGCTGCAGGCAGGCGCCCAAGGCCATGAGGGCGGACAACAGGGCCAGGCCCGCCGCCTCCAGGCCAGGCACCGCCGTCAACTGATCCTCAGGCAGCGGCCCGGACTGTATGACGGGGCCGCCCGGGTCCTTGATGACGCCATTGGCCTGCAGGTCATCGTCGCCCAACTGGCCATCGGTAATGGTGTAGCTGATGCGGTTGCCGCTGATCGACAGGTTCCTGGGCGCATACCAGATGCTGCGGCCCTGCGAATAGGGCGTGGGCCCGTACTTCAGGTAGCTGCTGATGCCGAACAGGTTGGGCCATTCGGTGGTGACCGTGACGGTACTGCCGACGTCGCAGCCAGTCAGTTCGTAGTCGAACACGCCGTGCGGAAAGAGCAGCACGTTGAACAGCGGCAGCCAGCCCTCGGGCTTGCGTACGGCTGTCTTGTCCGGGTTGAAGCGGCAGTTGGCGCCGCCGCCCGCCACCGAGGCTTTCAGCGTGCCGGAGCCGCTGGGTGTGGGCAAGGCCACATCCTTGCCGCCCACAGGCGCGGCCTGGTTTTGCAGGGATACGCGCAAGGCTTCGCCCACACCGGCCGCTGTCACGCGCATCTCGAATGCGCCCACCAGTCCATTGGCACGAAGCCCGGGCGAAGCGGCAACGCCGGCCGCATCGGTGACGGCCTGCGCTGCGAGCGTGCCGCCGTCAAACACGGCGCTCGCTCCGCTATCCGGCAGCGCAAAGACCACGGCGTGGCCGGCCACGGCGGCGCCCTGCGCATCGGTGACCTTGACACGTACAGGTGCCGCATAGGCCGTCCCCACGGTGGCCGTCTGCCCATCCCCTGTCAACTTGACAATGCGCAGCACGGGCGCCGTGCCATCCAGGTTGCCCAGCGTGAAGCGCACGCCGCCGGGCAAGGCCTCGACGCCGGCGGATACGGTGAAGCTGCCCGCAGCGCCAGTGGCTGTCATGACCGGGCTGCGTGCCAGGCCCTGTGCGTCGGTGAGCACGCGCGCCTGGCGGCTGCCGCCGGCAAAGCGTGCGGAGGCCCCGCTGGCGGGAGCGTCGAATGTGACTTCCTGCCCCGCCACCGGGTTGCCGTCAGCCGTCTGCAGGCGCACCTGCAGCGGCAGCGCAAACGGCTGCTCCAGCCTGGCGGACTGCAGGTCGCCGGACACGATGGAAAGCGTCCAATCCCGCGCGGGCTCCTCCTTCCACTGGGCGGCGACAAGGCCTATCCACTGCGCCAGCGATTGCAGGGCCACATTCCGGGTACCGTGGGATGGCAGCTCCCTCAACAGGGGCTGGGCCTGCACCAGGGCCGAGAGGGCCTGGGCCGGCTTTTGCTGCTCCATGGCAACCCGGGCCTGGCCCAGCAATGCCTCGACGGCCTGTCGCTGGTCTGCCGTGGCCTGCGCCAGCGCAGCCACTGCAGCCCGGGTGTTAGCGGCGGCTTGAGGTTCTGCGATGACGGTGACTGGCTGCGACCAGCTGTCCACCAGCGACTTGTCGCCGGCCTTGCGCAACTGCGTCTCGACCGTGGTGGCCAGCGAGGTGCCGGGCAGGCCCAGCCAGGCCTGAACCTGCAATTCGGCCTGGGAGGCGGGCTCCAGGGTCCACCTGACCCGATCCCCGTCGACCACGGCCTGCGGCGAGGAGGAGCGCAGCTTCATGCCACTGGCCAGGGTCATGGCCTGCTCCAGCGCAACGGCTTGCGTGCTGCGGTTGGCAATGCTGGTTCTGACGCGCACGGCAGATTGCGCCAGCATTGGCTCGGACACAGGCGGAACCAGAGCAGTGAAGCGCGTCTTGATCCAGTCTTTCCACGAAGCCGCAACCGCGCCTTGCGCCAGGGCATCGAAGCCGATCACCAGCACCTGGCCCTTGCCGTGGGCCACGCCCAACGCAGCGGCCTGCCCTGTGCTATAGCGGGCCAGTTCCGAGCCTGCACCCTCGTTCTGCAACGCCCACGCTCGGCCTTGCAGCGCCAGCGCCGCATCGCCCAAGCCTGCATCGCCCAGGAGCACAGAGGCACCCGCAGGCAGCGGCTGGCCTGAACGGCTGCCCCCCCAGACGTCGGCCAGGGTGTCCGGCAACGCGCCCGGTGCGCCATCGATGACCAGCGAGGCACCGCGGTAGACGGCGGCCCGCACTTCCTCCATCTGGGAAGCGGCCAGGTCGTCCACCGATCCATGGAGCCAGAGCGCGCTGAAGTCACCGGCACGCAAGGCCTTGCGGAGCTCACTTGGGGTGACCGCCAACTGCACCGAACCATCGGCCTGCGCCAGCAGATCCTGCAGGGCCTGGCGCTTGCCGTCCGTGCAAGCGGTATCGGCGCCGCATGCGGCATAGGCCAGCACACGCAGGCCCTGGTCCAGGGTCTGCGAAGCGGCCACGAAGGCCTCCTGCTCGCGCCTGAGCAGGGTACTGGCCGCGTTGTTGCCGGTGACGGGGTCGCGGGTGGCCGCGCCGATGCGTGCGGCCAGCAGGAATTCCCTGGCCGTGGAGCCTGCTGCAGGACGCACCTGCAGCACCAGGGTGGGGGCGGAGTCCTTGGCCATGTCGCCCAGGGTCCAGCGGCCCTGTGAATAGCTGCCCACCGATGCCGACTGGCTGGCGATCTCCAGCCCCTGGGGCAGGTCCACATGGACGACGGTGGCCGCTGCCATGGCCGGCCCGGCATTGCGTGCCGTGATGGTGACCGTGGAGCCACCGTCGCGCGCCATGGTGGCCGGTGCCGCCGTCACGCTGATGCCAATGTCCGCTTCCGGTTCGGGATCTGGCCCGGTCACCTTGGCGGAGCGCTTTGCAAACAGATAGCCCGCAGCCGCCGTACCGGTGGCCAGATCAATGCCCGATATGCGTCCCGGCGCGGACTGGCCGCCCGCCGTGCCCGCAAGCGCAGCGCCATCGACCAGCCCCTCGCTGACGGCAGCCGACAGCGCATAGCTGCCCTGCAGCAGTCCATCGAATCGGAATTGGCCCTGGGCATCGGTGTGGGCAGTGGCCAGCACCGACTCCCCGGTGCCTGCCCGCGTACCGGTGAGCTTGATTTCGAGCACGGGGATGGCGGGCTCGCCTGCATCGCGCAGCCCGTTTGCATTGCGGTCCTCGAAGGCCGCGCCGGCAATGCTGGCCTGTGCCTGGCCAGCGACCAGACCGATGGTGTAGCGGCCCGTGGTGTTCACGTCGAACAGGTTCAGGTAATAGCTCCAGCTCAGGTCCTCGTTGCGCTGCCTGGACAGCCAGACGTTTTCGCCAGGAACGACGTAGCCGTCGGAGCGGACCACCTGCAGGGGAAGACGGGTGCCCCTGGAGGGATCGGGCACGCGCGCATAGGCCATGCCATTGGCCACGGGATTGAACTGCAGGCTGGCGGTGGCACCGGAGGGCACGAATTGGGCGGATCGGCTTTGATCGCTGACCTCGGTATCCACGCCATCGGATTCATAGACGCGGTAGACATCTCCATCCAGGGCCAGAAAATCGCGGACCTTGTCGCGTCCTGGAAGATCGACACGCACATCCTGGACCAATTGATGGGTATTGACGGTCTTGATCAGGGACGTCAGGGCACCGCCCAGCGAATCCGCATGGGTGAATCCGGCCGTGAATTCGACAAATTTGCCGGCCAGGCTGGACACCATGTTCCAGCGCCCATGCAGGGACGATCCCGGCGTGATGTCGCCAAAGTCGAGCAGCAGGCTTTTGCCTGCTGGCGCATCGTTGACATAGCCGCTCAGAATCTGGAAATTGACAAGCAGCCCTTGCCGGTTTTCGACAATGCGGGGCTGGGCGGTATCGATCTTGGTCTTGTACGAAGTGCCACCACCACTGTTTTTGATGCGCACGCCCAGCGTGAAGGGGTCGGAAGGTTCGACCTCGGGTGTGAAGGCATCGTCACCCGGAACGTCACGGGGCAGGAAGTAGTCAAGCACCAGTTCAGGCTGGGGCCGCACGACGATGGACTCTGGTGCGACCTCGACGGTGTCGGTCTTGCCATCCAGCGTGTAGGTAACCTTGGCGCCTATGTAGTAGACCGCACCCTGGGGATCGCGGCCGCCCGTGCCGGCTGCGGGAATGATCAGCCATCGGACATTGGCGACGGCCTTGGGAGCAATCGTGCCGCCCTGCAGGGAAGTGATGCCCTCGACCCCATCCGTGCGGTAGAAAAAGCGGGCTCCGGAGGCTGCGGAATCCGTGGTGGCAATCACCGTCTGGTTGTTCGCATCCAGGAACTGCAGCGTGATGCTGACGTTCTCCAGCTTTTGGTCCGCCAAGCCATTGGTGATCACCATCCTGGCGTCAAATGCCTGGCGCTCCAGCGAGAGTTTTTGCTCTATGACAATCTTGACTTCGGCACATACCGCATCGGCGGCCTGTGCAAAGGCAATGCCGATGGTTCCTGCAATGGCAAACACCGTGCCAATCAATAGCACCAGCCATCTGGGCGCAATCCTCCCCGAGTCTTTCCACTCCATAGCCCCTCCGTCCCCGCTCTATTCATTGGGCCGCGATTGTATTGAAGTTCCTCATCCGTATCAAATCGTGACTTGAAAAAATAATTAGCAAGCCAATTTAAATAAGACTTGTCCCATTTTCAAATGGCGCAACAAAAAAATTGACACGCCCATCAGCGCTTCAGTAAAAGGAAAAAATCGGCACATCCCGATATAGCAATGTCGGTTGTCCGGTGATTCATCGATCACCCAGCGCCCCAGCGAACGCGCCCACCACCGCCCTGTGTACGACATGCCTCACAATGAGGCCTTGTACTCCCGCACAGAACACCACACTTCATGAAACGCACCTGGCTGCTGTTTTCGCAGGTGGTCACCATCCTGGTGGCTGCCTACTTTGTCGTCGCCACCCTGCAGCCGGACTGGCTGCGCCGTGGAGCCGTGCGCAGCAATGCCGGCATTGCGTTGCTGGAGGCGCCGGCCACGCCCGTCGGAGAAGTCAGCCCCGGCAGCTTTGCACCGGCCGCCAAGAAGGCAGCGCCGGCCGTGGTGAGCATCAACACCAGCAAGGCGGTGCGCCATCCGCGCAGCAACGATCCGTGGTTCCAGTTCTTCTTCGGCGACCAGGGCACGCAGGAGCAGGCAGGCCTGGGCAGCGGCGTGATCATCAGCACCGACGGCTACATCCTGACCAACAACCACGTGGTCGAGGGTGCGGACGACATCGAGGTCACGCTGACCGACAGCCGCCAGGCCAAGGCCCAGGTGATCGGCACCGATCCCGAGACCGACCTGGCCGTGCTCAAGATCGCCCTGGACAAGCTGCCAGTCATCGTTCTGGGCAATTCCGACCAGATCGACGTGGGTGACCGCGTGCTGGCCATCGGCAACCCCTTCGGCGTGGGCCAGACGGTGACCAGCGGTATCGTCAGCGCACTGGGCCGCAGTCAGCTGGGCATCAATACCTTCGAGAACTTCATCCAGACCGACGCCGCCATCAACCCCGGCAATTCGGGCGGCGCACTGGTGGATGCCAGCGGCAATCTGCTGGGCATCAATACCGCCATCTATTCACGCTCGGGTGGCAGCATGGGCATTGGCTTTGCGATTCCCGTGTCCACGGCCAAGCTGGTGCTGGACGGCATCGTCAAGGACGGCCGCGTGGTACGCGGCTGGATCGGCGTGGAGCCCAATGAGCTGTCGCCAGAGTTGGCAGAGACCTTTGGCGTGAAGGCCGACTCCGGCGTGATCATCACCGGCGTGCTGCAGGCGGGCCCCGCGGCCCAGGCCGGCATGCGACCGGGCGATGTGATCGTGCAGGTGGGCGACAAGCCCATCCGCAATGTGTCCGAGCTGCTGACCGCCGTGGCCGCACTCAAGCCCGGCGAGGCTGCGAAATTCGATGTGCGCCGGGGCGAAGGCCCCGTGGAGCTGCAGATCACCCCGGGCCTGCGCCCTGCGCAGTCGGCACAACGCATGCAGCGCCGCTGACCCGGCCCCCGCCCCAACGAAAAAAGCGCCTGTTCACAGGCGCTTTTTCCATTGCAGGGCCGGCGCTGAACTACAGCTTGTGCAGGCGCTGCGCCGCGCGCCAATGCGCGCCGGGCGCCACATGCACGGGCGCATCGATGGCGGCGGCCTCCACGCACAGCATCTGCCGCCACCCGTGCGGCGGCATGTCGGCCAGGCGGGCACACAGCGCGGGGCCGGGGTTCCAGACCACGGTCTCGCTCCACGCGGCATCCTGCGAGATGCGCAAGCCTCCGGCAGGAGCGGCCAGCTCCATGGTCTTCCCGGGCCGGGGGTAGACGCGATCGAGCTCTTCGCCAAAGCGCACGTCGCCTTGCTGCATGGGATGGGTGTCGGCCACGGCATCCCAGTAGGGCAGGCCATCAAGGCCTTGCAGCCGGCATTGCTCCACGTCCGCCACGCGCAGGTAGCTGTGCAAGGCGGCAGTGAAGGCCAAGGGCGTGTCACCCCGGTTGTGCACCACCAGGTCCACGTCAAGCCGGCCGGGCAACAGCGTCACCTCCAGCCAGGTCTCGAAGGAATGCGGCCAGACGGCGCGCGTCTGCGGCGTATCGGCGAGCTTGAACCGCAGGAACAAGCCATCGCCGGCAAGAACCTCGGCCTGTGCTGCATCAGCCTGCCAAGGCAGGGTGCGCGCAAAGCCGTGCTTGACCAGTGGGCCGCGTTGGTTGAATTGGGGAAAGCAGACCGGAATACCGCCGCGTATGGGTGTGTGGCCGTCATGGGCGGCATGAGGGCTCAGGAACAGTTGCTCCTCGCCACCGGCCTGCCAGGACAGCAGCTGCGCGCCCTGCAAGGCCACCAGGGCGGTATCGCCGCAGGCCAGGCGCAGGCGGATGGCGGGCAGGCCCTGCCATGCATCAGCGCAGGCGCCGGGAGCTTGCGCGGCCGCAGGTAAAGCTGTTACTGCGGGAAAGGAAGATGTAACTTTCATGCTTGAATATAGCCTTTCCCCCGCTCAGCCCTCCTCTGTCATGCAACGCTCCCACGCTCCCTCTCCTCTTGTCCTGCGACTCGGCATGCTCGCCCTGGCCGCCTCGGTGGCCTCCTGCGGCGGAGGCGGCGGTGGTGACAGCAACGCTGGCGGTGGCAATGGCGGTAATGGGGGTGACGGCGGCACCGGCCAGCCCGGAGTGACCTCGGTCACCGTGCAATGGACGGCCCCGGCCGCCAGGGATGTGGTGACTGCAGGCTCGGCACTGACCCTGCGTGCAAGTGTTCTGGCCGATGGCGTGAATGCCGCCGATGGAACCGTGGTGAGCTTCAGCGCAGCCACAGGCGTCAGCACCTCGGCACTGACCAGCTCCGGCGTGGCAACGGCTTCGCTGACCGGCGCCACGCCGGGCCGCCAGCAGGTGCAGGCCAGCGCCACCGTGGCAGGCCGCACGGGCAGCGCTTCCCAGACTTTCTATCTGCGTCCTGCACCTGCACCGCTGCGGGTGCTGGTGCCCACGTACTTCTATCCCACCGGCTCGGGAGCCACGGCCTGGAATGCGCTGACGGCCAGCGCACAGGCGAATCCGACCGTGCAGATGACGGCCATCCTGAATCCGGCCAATGGCATTTTCAGTGGCCCGGACGCGAACATCACGCGCGCCGCCACCGCTTTTGCCAACGCGGGCGGGCAGCTGGTGGGCTATGTGAGCTCCAGCTATGGCACGGGCACGCGATCGCTGGCCAGCATCCAGGCCAATATCGACAACTATTTCACGCACTACGGCGCAGGCCTGGTCAAGGGTTTCTTCATTGACGAGATGGCGGCCACCGCCAACCGGCTGGACTTCTACCGCACCATCTACCAGTACATCAAGGCCAAGAATCCCAACCTGATCGTGATCGGCAACCCGGGCCTCGTGCCCGTGGCCGGTTATGCCGATGTGGCCGATGTGCTGACCACGTTCGAGGGCAAGGGCTCCACCTACGCAACCTACGATCCGCGCACGACGAGTTTTGACTGGCTGTACGGGCTGCCCAACAGCCACCAGGCCTCGCTGGTGCACAACGTGTCGGGCTGCGCGGCCATGCAGACGGCCGTGCAGTCGGCCGCCTCGGCCCGCTACCAAGCGGGATGGATCTATGTGACCCAGCTGGAGTTCGAGCCCAGCACCGGCGTTGGCAACCCCTGGGCCGGGCTGCCGAATTACTGGGATGCCTTTGTGCAGACCGTGCGCGCCGCCAATGCCGGGCAGGCCATGCCCGCCTGCTCGTAAAGAAAGCCTGAAGCCCTGGCGCTGAATGCAGCGCGGGCGCCTGTGAAGCACAGGCGCCCGCGGATACAGGGAAGGCGCAGGCCGTTCAGGCCCTGAGCTCGTCGGCGCGGGCTTGCGCCGCGGCGAAGTCAAGGTCGCCCGAGTAGATGGCGCGGCCGCAGATCACGCCTTCGATGCCTTCGTCCTCGACCTTGCACAGCGCTTCGATGTCGGCCATGCCCGCCAGGCCGCCCGAGGCGATGACGGGAATCTTCAGCGATTGCGCGAGATTGACGGTGGCGTCGATGTTGATGCCCGTGAGCATGCCGTCGCGGCCGATGTCGGTGTAGATGATGGACTCCACGCCCCAGTCCTCGAAGCGCTTGGCCACCGAGTGCACGTCCTGGCCCGTGAGCTTGCTCCAGCCGTCGATGGCCACCTTGCCGTCCTTGGCGTCCAGGCCAACGATCACATGGCCGCCGAAGGCGCTGCAGGCGTCCTGCAGAAAGCCCGGGTTCTTCACGGCAGCGGTGCCGATGATCACGTAGCTGATGCCGGCGTCTATGTATTTCTCGATGGTGTCCAGGTCACGGATGCCGCCGCCGAGCTGCACCGGGATCCGGCCGTCCACCTCTTTGAGGATGGCCTTGATGGCCACCAGGTTCTTGGGCTGGCCCGCAAACGCGCCATTGAGGTCCACCAGGTGCAGGCGGCGTGCGCCGGCGTCGAGCCAGCGGCGGGCGATGATGGCCGGGTCTTCGCCGAACGTGGTCGACTGGTCCATATCACCCTGGATGAGGCGTACGCAGTGGCCGTCCTTGAGGTCGATGGCAGGAATGAGCAGCATGATGGTTTGCGAGCAATGAAGGCCTGGGATGCAGCGGCCGGTGCGGGGAGGGAAAGAGGGTTCAGGGCTTCCAGCCCAGAAAGTTGCGGAACAGGGCCAGGCCCTGGTCCGCGCTCTTTTCGGGGTGAAACTGGGTGGCGAAAATATTATCGCGTGCGATGGCGCAGGCAAAGCGCCCGCCGTAGTCGGCCTCTGCAGCGCAATGCTGGGGCTGCTGCACCACGGCGTAGAAACTGTGCACGAAGTAGTAGAAGCTGTCTTCGGGAATTCCACGCCACAGCGGGTGGGACTGCCCGGCATTGTGCTTGCGGTGCACGCGGTTCCAGCCCATTTGCGGCACCTTGAAGCGGCTGCCGTCGGCCTGGACGCGGCCCGCCAGATCGAACTTGCGCACATTGCCGGGGATCAGGCCCAGGCCAGGCACATCGCCCTCGTCGCTGTGGTCCAGCAGCATCTGCATGCCCACGCAGACGCCGAACAGGGGCTTGTTGGCAGCGGCGTGCAGCACGGCGTCCTGCAGGCCGGATTCGCGCAGTTCGCGCATGCAGTCGGGCATGGCGCCCTGGCCCGGCAGCACGACCCGGTTGGCGGCCAGCACCACCTCGGGATCGGCGGTGACCACGACCTGCCAGCCGGAGTCGGCGGCAGCCGTGCGCACGGCCTGGGAAACCGAGCGCAGATTGCCCATGCCGTAATCGACGACGGCGACGGTGTTGTCAGTCAAACTCATAGCGTGTGGCGCGTGTTCGGTCGGATTTTCGGCTGGATTGCCCGGTCAAATCAAGCTCTGACCGGAGTCAATCGCTTCTCTTTACAGAGCGCCCTTGGTCGAGGGGATGACGCCGGCCATGCGCTCGTCATGCTCCAGCGCAAAGCGCAGGGCGCGTGCAAAGGCCTTGAAGATGGTCTCGCACTGGTGGTGGGCGTTGAAGCCCTTGAGATTGTCGATGTGCATGGTCACGCCCGCATGGTTGACGAAGCCCTGGAAGAATTCGTAGACCAGTTGGGTGTCAAGCTGGCCGATGCTGCCGGCCGTGAATTTCACATCCATGTGCAGGCCCGGGCGGCCTGAGAAATCGATGACCACGCGGCTCAGGGCCTCGTCCAGCGGCACATAGGCATGGCCGTAGCGGCGGATGCCCTTCTTGTCGCCCACGGCCTTGGCAAAGGCCTGGCCCAGGGTGATGCCGATGTCCTCCACCGTGTGGTGGCCGTCGATGTGCAGGTCGCCCTCGCAGTCGATATCGAGGTCGATCAGGCCATGGCGCGCGATCTGGTCGAGCATGTGGTCCAGAAAGCCGATGCCCGAGCGCAGGCTGGCCTTGCCCGTGCCGTCCAGGTTGATGGCAACCTTGATCCGGGTCTCGGCGGTATTGCGCTGCACTTCGGCAGTGCGTGCGGGAGCTGCATTGCTCATAGGGATTCCTTCAGGGCTGCCAGCATCTGGGCGTTTTCTTCGTGGGTGCCCACGGTCAGTCGCAGGCAGTTGGCCAGCAGCGGGTGCATGGCAGAGACATTCTTCACCAGCACGCCCCGGGCCTTCATCTCGGCCTGGGCATGCGCGGCATCGCGCACGCGCAGCAAGACCATGTTGGCCTCGGATGGCCAGATCTTTTCCACACCCGGCAGCGTGGCCAGCGCATCGATCAGCGGCTGGCGCTCGGCGCGGATGGCCATGGCCTGCTGCGCATACAGCACCTCGTGCTCCAGCGCGAAGATGGCCGTCTCGCAGTTGAGCACGCTGATGTTGTAGGGCGGGCGCACCTTGTCGATCTCGCCGACGATGGGGGCCGGGCCGATCAGGTAGCCCAGGCGCGCGCCTGCCAGGCCGAACTTGCTGAGCGTGCGCATCAGCAACACATGGGCATTGCGGGCCGGGTCGGCGCGCATGTTCTCTGCCCAGCTGCGGCGGGCGAAGGGCTGGTAGGCCTCGTCCATGACGACCAGGCCGCCGATGGCGGCGACCGCGTCGATCACGGCCTGCACATCGGCCTCGGCCCAGAGCGTGGCCGTGGGATTGTTGGGATAGGCGATATAGGTGATGGCGGGGCGGTGCTCGGCAATGGCGGTGCGCATGGCGGGGACGTCCAGCTCGAAGTCGGCCGTCAGGTTGACGCCCACAAAGTCCAGGCCCTGCAGCCTGGCGCTCATGGGGTACATGACGAAGCCCGGCATGGGCGCCAGCATGGTGGCGCGGCCCTCGGAGTGGGGCTGGGCACAGGCCAGGGCCAGCAGCGTGATGATCTCGTCCGAGCCATTGCCCAGCAGCACGGCGCTGCCGGCCGGCGCCTGCGCGTAGCGGGCCAGCATGTCCTTGAGCACTTCCTGGCGCTCGCCAGGGTAGCGGTTGATCTCCAGCCGGCCCAGGCGCTCGCCCAGCGCGGCCTGCAATTCAGGGGGCAGGCGGAAGGGGTTCTCCATCGTGTCCATCTTGAGCAGGCCTTGCGAGGGCTGCACATGGTAGGCATGCATGGAGCGGACATCGGCGCGGATGCGCTCCAGGGCCAGGGCCTGAACCTGCGGAATGGAAGCTGTCATGGCATGCACACTTTCACGAGTCAGTGGGGGAAGAAATCCATCAGCGAAGCCGCTCAGGCCTGCTGCTGCGGCGGCGCCTGGTGCAGCGGGTGCACCATGGCGACGCCGCCAAACTGGGTGCCGTGCGGCAGGTGCAGGGTCAGCATCTGCTCGCAGCCGCTGTGCTGGGCGCAGGCCACGGCCAAGCAGTCGCCAAAGGCCAGTTGGTGGCGCGATTGCACGGCCCAGGCGGTCTCCAGCGTGGCGGCATCGGTCTTCCAGGGCGTCCAGGTCTGGTAGCGGCGGATGGCGGCGCGCGCATCGCCCTGCGGCAAAGGCTGGGCGGCCGTGGTGACCTGTTCATAGAACTCGCACAGCGACTGGCTGCCGGTGCGCCCGCTGCGCGTGCGCCACAGCAGGTCCAGCCACTGCAGCACGGCGGCATGCAAGGCGCCCTGCCCCGTGTCTTCGGCAGCGACCAGCACGGAGGTATCGACAAAGACGGTGTTCATGCCTGGCCCTCGCGGCGCAGCGCGGCACTGCGCTGGGCGGGCTGCGTGGATGACGGCTGACCGCCGTCCCAGCCGCGCTCGTCCGTGCGCCAGGCCAGGTAGGCGCGCTCGTAGGCGTCCTCGCGGCGCTGCATCTCGGCCATGAAGTCGCCCACCATGCGCGAGACGCTGGTGCCGCGGCGTGCGGCCTCGATTCGGGCCCATTCGAGCACGCTGTCTTCGACGGTGATGGTGAGGTTCTTCACAGGGCGCAAGTTTACACGAAATTCGTGTTCCACTGATTTCGTGTTTATTTTTGACACTCCTGATCCGGCGTTCAGGCAGCAAAAAGCGCCGCCCCTTTCGGTGACGGCGCCTTCGCCCAACAGGAAGCGAGTGTCTACTTCAAACGCATTTCGGCCGCACGCGCATGGCCTTGCAGGCCTTCGCCATGCGCCAGCACCGAGGCGATGCGGCCCAGGGTCTGGGCGCCCTGCTCGCTGACCTCGATGAGGCTGGATCGCTTCTGGAAGTCATAGACCCCCAGCGGCGAGGAAAAGCGCGCCGTGCCGCTGGTGGGCAGCACATGGTTGGGGCCGGCGCAGTAGTCGCCCAGGCTCTCGCTGGTGTAGGCCCCCAGGAAGATGGCGCCTGCGTGGCGCAGCAGCGGCTCCCACTGGTGGGGATCGTTGCTGGAGACTTCCAGGTGCTCGGGCGCGATGCGGTTGCTGATGGCGCAGGCCTCCTGCATGTCGCGCGTGAGGATGAGGGCACCCCGGTCGCTCAGGCTCTTGGCGATGATGGCGCGCCGCGGCATCTCGGGCAGCAGGCGGTCGATCTCGCGCTGGACAGCGGCGATGTAGTCGGCATCCGGGCACAGCAGGATGCTTTGCGCCAGCTCGTCATGCTCGGCCTGGCTGAACAGGTCCATGGCCACCCAGTCGGGCGGCGTGCTGCCGTCGGCCAGCACCAGGATTTCGCTGGGGCCGGCAATCATGTCGATGCCCACGGTGCCGAACACCCGCTTCTTGGCGCTGGCCACATAGGCGTTGCCGGGGCCGGTGATCTTGTCCACCTTGGGGATGGTGGCCGTGCCGTAGGCCAGGGCCGCCACAGCCTGGGCGCCGCCGATGGTGAAGCCGCGCGTGACGCCGGCCACATAGGCGGCAGCCAGCACCAGGGCATTCTTCTCGCCGCGCGGCGTGGGCACGACCATGATGATTTCCTGCACGCCAGCCACATGGGCGGGAATGGCATTCATCAGCACGCTGGACGGATAGGCCGCCTTGCCGCCGGGCACATAGATGCCCACGCGGTCCAGCGGCGTGACCTTCTGGCCCAGCAAGGTGCCATCGGCGTCGCGGTAGCTCCAGCTCTCGCCGCTGGCGCGCTTTTGGGCCTCGTGGTAGGTGCGCACGCGCTGGGCGGCGGCCGTCAGCGCATCGCGCTGCTCGTCGCCCAGGCTGTCGAAGGCGGCCTTGAGCTCGGCCTGCGTCAGCTCCAGCGCTGCCATGCCGTCCACCTGCAATCCGTCGAAGCGCGCCGTGTACTCCAGCACGGCCGCATCGCCGCGCTTTTGCACATCGGCCAGGATGTCGGCCACGCGCTGCTCGATGGCCGCGTCCGTGTCTGCCGACCAATGCAGGCGCTGCGCAAAATCGTGTTCGAAGTTGGCGTCCGCAGTCGACAGGCGGGCAGGGGCAGCTACATATTCCATTGTGGTTTCCTTGGGGTCTAGCAGGCCGTCTCGCAGCCGTGCTTCAGTATCAAGAACAGGCGCGCGCCGTAGTAGCCGTCGCGCAGGGGCCAGTCCTGGTCGCGCAGCAGGGCTTCAGCGCTGGGCCACTTCTGATTGTCCTTGAGCGCTTCAATGGTGAAATCACCATTGTTCTGCCCGACAAAGAAGCGGAACCAGTGCAGGTCCTCGTCCTTGTCCAGCGCCTCGGCCTCGATCAAGGCCCGCAGGCGCTCAGTGATGCCTTCGGGCAGCGGGGCATCGTTGCGAAGATGCCAGGGGCCCGGATAGGCCTGCCATTGTCGGCCCTGGACCTGCCAGGCCTCGGCTGGCACGGCATCCTCATCGCGCGCCGTCCACAGGGCGGAGAGCATCACATGCAGGTCGCTGACAGCGAAGTGGCCGAATGCGTCGTGCATTCCCTGCAGACCTTCACCCAGGCCCGTGAAATTCTCGATGATCTCGCGCCGGTCCGGCAGGCGAACCACCACGGCCAGGGAACCGACCAGGGGATGGCCGAGGTAGGCCCCGCGCCAATCAGCCAGCACGCCTGGCGCCTGGCCGCCAGGCAGCAGCCAGCCGTTGTATTCCTCGCAGGGCAGGCCATGCGCGGCGAAACACAGCGCAAGCGCCTCCTTCGCCGGATCGCCGGGCTCAGCCCCTGGGGCCATTTACCGCCTCGGCGAAGGCATCGATGATGTGGCGCAGCGGCTCGCGCTTGAGCTTGAGCGCCGCCTGGTTGACCACCAGGCGCGAGCTGATCTCCATGATGGGCTCGACCTCGACCAGGTCGTTGGCCTTGAGCGTGTTGCCGGTGGACACCAAGTCGACGATGGCGTCGGCCATGCCGGTCAGCGGGGCCAGTTCCATGGAGCCGTAGAGCTTGACCATGTCCACGTGCACGCCCTTGGTGGCAAAGAAGTTGCGCGCGATCTCGGGGTACTTGGTGGCGATGCGCAGGCGGGCGCCCTGCTTGACGGCCAGCGCATAGTCGAAGCCGTTGCGCACGGCCACGCTGACGCGGCAGCGCGCGATCTTCAGGTCCAGGGGTTGGTACAGGCCCTGGGCACCATGCTCGATCAGCGAGTCCAGTCCGGCCACGCCGAGATCGGCGCCGCCGTACTGCACATAGACCGGCACGTCGGAGGCGCGCACCAGCACCACGCGCACGTCGCTCTTGTTGGTCTCAAAGATCAGCTTGCGCGACTTTTCAATGTCTTCGCTGACCGAGATGCCGGCAGCGGCCAGCAGCGGCACGGTTTCGTCGTAGATACGGCCCTTGGACAGGGCAATCGTGATGGTCATTGGGAAACTCTTTCGATGTCGGCACCCAGGCCGCGCAGCTTGTCTTCCATGCGATCGTAGCCGCGGTCCAGATGATAGATGCGATCGACCAGGGTCTCGCCCTTGGCCACGAGGCCGGCGATGACCAGGCTGGCCGAAGCGCGCAGGTCGGTGGCCATGACGGCCGCGCCCGACAGCGACTGGCTGCCGGTGATGGTGGCAACGCGCCCGTCGGTGGTGATCTGCGCGCCCAGGCGCAGCATTTCGTCCACGTGCATGAAGCGGTTCTCGAAGATGGTCTCGGTGACCATGCTGCAGCCTTCGGCCACCAAGTTCAGCGCCATGAACTGCGCCTGCATGTCGGTGGGAAAGCCCGGGTATTCGGTGGTGCGAAAACTCTGGGCCTTGAGCTTGCCCACCGCGCGCACGCGGATGCCGCCGTCCTCGGCGGACACCTCGGCGCCCGCATCCTTGAGCTTGTCGATGACGGCGCCCAGATGGTCGGCGCGGCCATTGCGCAGCAGCGCATTGCCGCCGGTTGCGGCCACGGCGCACAGAAAGGTGCCGGCCTCGATGCGGTCGGCCACCACCTGGTGCTCGCAGCCGCTCAGGCGCTCCACGCCCTGGATGACGATGCGGCCGGTGCCATGGCCTTCGATCTTTGCGCCCATCTTGATGAGCATTTCGGCCAGGTCGCCGATCTCTGGCTCCATGGCGGCGTTTTCCAGCACGGTCTCGCCTTCGGCCAGCACGGCGGCCATCAGGAAGTTCTCGGTGCCCGTGACGGTCACCATGTCGGTGGTGATGCGGGCGCCCTGCAGGCGCTTGAGATGCCCGGGCAGGCACGCGTGCATGTAGCCGTTCTCGACCACGATCTCGGCGCCCATGGCCTGCAGGCCCTTGATGTGCTGGTCCACGGGGCGCGAGCCGATGGCGCAGCCGCCGGGCAACGACACGCGGGCCTGGCCGAATCGTGCCAGCAGCGGGCCCAGGGCCAGGACCGAGGCGCGCATGGTCTTGACCAGTTCGTAGGGTGCCTCGGGGTTGGACAGAGAGCCGGCGTTGATGCGCACGGTGCCGCTGTCATCGTGCTCGGCGCTGACACCCATGTTGCGGATGAGCTTGAGCATGGTGGCCACGTCCTGCAGGCGCGGCACATTGCGCAGGGTGACGGGCTCGGACGACAGCAGCGCGGCGCACAGCTCGGGCAAGGCGGCATTCTTGGCGCCGGAGACCGTCACCTCGCCATGCAGCGCTCGGCCACCGCGAATCAGGAGTTTGTCCATGGCTGACAGCCTTGAATCTGGAAATCGGGGAAAAGAAGATGCCGCACGGGCCGTGGCGACCGGTGCAGCAGGAGTCTGAAGTGCCTGACCGCTGGCTCAGGCCTGGCCGGCCTGGGTGGCCCACTCGGCGGGCGTATAGGTCTTCATGGACAGGGCATGGACCTCGTCGGTGTGCATGCGCTGGCCCAGCGTGGCGTAGACCAGGCGCTGGCGCTGCAGCAGTCGCTGGCCCTCGAATTGGGCCGAGACGATGGTGGCAAACCAGTGCCGTCCATCACCTTCCAGCGCAATGTGTTCGCAAGGCAGGCCGGTGGCGATCAGTTCCTTGAGTTGGTCTGCAGTCATGGGGGGAAGCTTTCCTGCCATGCATCGTGGCATGGCCTTGGTTGGCGGCGGCGCCGGGCGCCGGCCGCCTGTTCATGGGTGGATTCAACAATGCGGGCACAGCGCCCGCCGCAGCCTGTGGAAAAACCTCAGCCGCGGATCTTGTAGCCGATGCGCAGCAGGTGCACGGCCAGGGCGCTCACCGCCAGCCAGGCCGAGCCGACGATGGCCAGGCTGACCCAGGGCGACACGTCGCTCTGGCCGAAGAAGCCGTAGCGGAAGCCGTCGATCATGTAGAAAAACGGGTTCAGATGGCTGACTTTTTGCCAAAAAGGCGGCAGCGACTGGATGGAATAGAACACGCCCGACAGGAACGTCATGGGCATGATCAGGAAGTTCTGGAAGGCCGCCATCTGGTCGAACTTGTCCGCCCACAGGCCGGCAATCACGCCCAGCGTGCCCAGCAGCGCCGCGCCCAGCAGGCCGAAGACCAGAATCCACAGCGGCGCCGTGAACTCGGGAATGGCGAAGTACAGCGTGACGATGAAAACGCCCACGCCCACCAGCAGCCCGCGCAGCACCGAAGCGCCCACGTAGGCGCCAAACCACGCCCAGTGCGACAGCGGCGTGAGCAGCACGAAGACCATGGAGCCCATGATCTTGCTCTGCACCAAGCTCGATGAGCTGTTGGCGAAGGCGTTCTGCAGCACGCTCATCATCACCAGTCCGGGGATCAGGAAAGCCGTGTAGCTGATGCGGTCGTAGACCAGCACCCGGCCTTCGAGCACATGGCCGAAGATCAGCAGATAGAGCACGGCCGTGAGCACGGGTGCGGCCACGGTCTGGAAGCTGACCTTCCAGAAACGCAGCACTTCCTTCTTGAGCAGGGTCTGCCAGCCGTTCATGCCGAAGCTCCCTGCGAGGTCTGGCCTTGCTCGTTCATCACGTGGATGAAGACATCCTCCAGATCGGCACGGCGGATTTCCACGTCCTCGGGGACGACGGAGCCCTCGCGCAGCGCGGCGAGCAGGCGCTCCACATCGCTGGCGTCGTTGGCGGGTATCTGCACGATGCGGCCGGTCACCCGTGCCCGCGCGGCCAGGGCCGGCGGCAAGGCGGTATCGGTCTTGAATTGCAGCACGTTGGAGGAGGCGGACTTGAGCAGATCCGACATGGTCGAGAGCTTGACGATGTTGCCCTGCTTGAGCATGGCCACGCGGCTGCACAGCGCCTCGGCCTCTTCCAGGTAATGGGTGGTGAGCAGCACGGTATGGCCTTCGCGGTTCAGGCGCGCGATGAAATGCCACAGCGTCTGGCGCAGCTCCACGTCCACGCCGGCCGTGGGCTCGTCCAGCACGATGATGGGCGGCTTGTGCACCAGGGCCTGGGCCACCAGCACGCGGCGCTTCATGCCGCCGGACAGCTGGCGCATGTTGGAGTTGGCCTTGTCGGTCAGCCCCAGGCTGTGCAGCAGCTCGTCGATCCAGTCGTCATTGTTCCTGACGCCGAAATAGCCGGACTGAAAGCGCAGCGCCTCGCGCACATTGAAGAAGGGATCGAAGACCAGCTCCTGCGGCACGATGCCCAGCTTGCGCCGGGCAGCCGAGTAGTCGGCATGCACGTCGCTGCCCTGGACCAGCACGCGGCCGCTGGTGGCGCGCGACAGGCCGGCCAGGATGCTGATCATCGTGGTCTTGCCAGCGCCATTGGGACCGAGCAGGCCGAAGAACTCGCCCTCCTCGATGTCCAGACTCACGTGGTTGAGCGCCTGGAAGGCCCCCTTGGGGGTCTGGTAGGTCTTGGAGATGGATTGGAATGAGACGGCAGACATGCGAGGCGCGATTCTAGGCCCTTGCAGCCAAACCTGCCTTGCAGGGCTCTTTGCAGCGGCGCGCTGCGCCGGCTCAGGAGGGGGAGGATGCGTCGGTCAGCAGCCCGTCGACGCCGTACAGCGCCGCCATGGACTGCAGGCCCTGCGGCAGGCCCACGACCACCAATTGCTTGTCGGCCGCCTTCGCGGTGCGGCGGCAGGCCAGCAGCACGGCCAGGGCGGCCGAGTCGAAGACCTCGACGCCGCTGGCATCGACGCGCACCTGGGCGCCATCGAAGGCCTGCACCTGGGGCTGCAGCTGCACAAGGCAGCTGCGCGCCTGGCGGTAGGTCAGTTCACGGGGGAGCTGCAACATGGCGCGTGCGTCAGCGGCTGTCAGCCCTTGGAGGGCGGCGTGGCCGGCATCTTGCTGCGCGTGGCCAGGGTCTCGATCAGGCCGTCGATGCCGCGGGCATTGATTTCCTGGCTGAACTGGTTGCGGTAGGTTTCCACCAGCCACACGCCCAGCACGTTCAGGTTGTAGATCTTCCAGCCGTCACCGGACTTCTCGAGCCGGTAGTCCAGCTGCACGGGCTCGCCGCGGCCCAGCACCTCGGTGCGCACCAGCACATCGGTGTCGCCGGCTGCCGCGCGCAGGGGCTTGACGTTGATGGTCTGGTTGCTGACCTGGGTCAGCGCGCCCGAATAGGTGCGGATCAGCAGGGCCTTGAACTCGGTCTCCAGCTTCTCGCGCTGTGCAGGCGTGGCCTGGCGCCAGGCCGGGCCCACCGAAGCCGAGGTCATGCGGCGGAAATTCACATACGGCATGACCTTGTCATTGACCAGCGCATTGACCTTGGAGACATCGCCCTCGCGCAGCGAGGGGTCCTTCTTGATGGTTTCCAGCACGTCGGTGGAGACACGCTTGATCAGCGCATCGGGGGTCTCGCCGGCTGCGCGGGCCGGCAGTGCCGCGCCAAGGGTTCCCATGGCCAGCATGGCTGCAGCGGCAGCGCTCCAGGCACGTCGATTGATCATCACTCTTCCTTTCCCAGCAGGGCCTCATGCCCCGGACCGGGTTGATATTGCACATTTTTCCGGCCGCGCCATGTCAGGCAGCGGCCGTTTTTCATCTCGGGATGTTACGAACTGCTTACTTCGCGCCGTCTTCGGGCGGCAGCTTGCCGGCATCGTCGTCGTAATCCTCGATGCGACCGTCATCACCCGACTTGCCACGCCGCAGGTTCAGGTAGACATCGCGCGTCAGGCTGTAGCGGTCGAGCGCGACGGAGTCCAGCGTGTCAGAGGCATTGAGCAGGCGGGCACGTGTATCCACCAGTCGCAGCACATACAGGCTGTTGCGCACCGGGATGTCGTTGATCGCCGACATGGGGTTGCCCCAGGCATCCACCGGAAGAGCCGCAGTGTCACGCACCGTGGACGGACCCAGGAGCGGCAGCACCAGGTACGGCCCGGTGGGCACGCCCCAGCGACCCAGGGTCTGGCCGAAGTCCTGCTTTTGGCGCTCGATGCCGGCCTCGCTGGCGATGTCGAGCAAGCCGCCCAGGCCGAAGACCGTATTGACCGAGAACCGCACGACGGAGTTGTAGGCGCCTTCGGCCTGGCCCTGCAGCGCGTTGTTCACGAAGGACCAGACATCGCTGAGGTTGGAGAAGAAATTGCTCACGCCATCGCGGGCCAGACGCGGAGTGACGTCGCGGTAGGCCGTGGCCACCGGCTTCAGGACGGCACGGTCCAGGCCGTCGTTGAACGAGTAGACGCTGCGGTTGAACGGCTCGAACGGGTCCTGGGGATTGCGGGCCTCGCCCGGCGCGGTGGCGCAGCCGGCGAGCAGCGAAGCGGCGGCCAGCGTGCCGAGCATGGCTGCGCGCTGCCAGGAGGCTGCCTGGGCGGCAGGGCGACCCGCAGTCGCCTGTTCATGGTGGTTGGTTGTCATTCTTTGCCTCCTGCACCGGAGCTGCCACCCTGCTCGGCCTTGCCGTAGAGGAACTGTCCGATCAGATTTTCCAGCACAACGGCCGACTGGGTTGCGACGACGCGGTCGCCATCCTTGAGATTGTGGTCATCTGCACCGGCCTCGATGCCGATGTACTGGTCGCCGAGCAGGCCGCTGGTCAGGATCTTCAGAGAGCTGTCCTTGGGAAAGGCGTAGCGGTTTTCCAGGGCCATGGTCACGCTGGCCTGAAAGACCTTGTCGTCGAAGGTGATGGATTCCACGCGGCCCACGACAACGCCCGCGCTGCGCACGGCTGCCTTGGGCTTGAGTCCGCCGATGTTGTCGAAGCGCGCGGTCAGCGTATAGGTCTTCTGGAAGTTCAGGCTCAGCAGGTTGGCCGACTGCAGCGCCAGGAACACCAGCGCCGCAGCGCCGATCAGCACGAACAGTCCGACCCAGACATCACTCTTGGATTGCTGCATGGTTTGTTTTTCCTTGATTTGCAAGAGGTGGCACCGGTGCCGGGTCAAAGGCTGAACATCGTTGCCGTGAGCAGGAAGTCCAGCCCCAGCACGGCCAGCGAGGCCATCACCACCGTGCGCGTGGTCGCGCGGGACACGCCTTCGGGCGTGGGCTTGGCTGCATAGCCCTGCAGCAGCGCGATGAAGGTCACCGCCACGCCGAACACCAGGCTCTTGAGAACGCCGTTGCCCAGGTCATACCACCAGTCCACGCCGTTTTGCATCTGGCCCCAGAAGGCGCCGCCATCGACGCCGATCATGACCACGCCCACCAGCCAGCCGCCGATCACGCCGACGGCACTGAAAACGGCCGCCAGCAGCGGCATGGCGATCAGGCCCGCCACGAAGCGCGGCGCCAGGATGCGGCGCACCGGGTCCACGGCCATCATCTCCATGGCCGACAACTGCTCGCCGGCCTTCATCAGGCCGATCTCGGCCGTCAGCGCCGTGCCGGCACGGCCGGCAAACAGCAGCGCCGTGACGACCGGGCCGAGTTCGCGCACCAGCGACAGCGCCACCAGCAGGCCCAGCGCCTCGGCCGAGCCATAGCGCTGCAGCGTGTAGTAGCCCTGCAGGCCCAGCACGAAACCGACGAACAGGCCGGACACGCCAATGATGGCCAGCGAATAGTTGCCCAGGAAATGGATCTGGTCGCCGATCAGCCGCGGGCGGCCCAGCGCAGGCCCGATGAGGGCGAGCAGGCGGCCGAACAGGCGCGTGCCCATGCCCAGCTGCGTCAGCTGTTGGCGAACCGCCGCGCCAATGCGCGCAGGATGCAGCCGGTTCATGCGTGCCTCCTGCCGTTGCTCTTGCCGGAGCTTGCGAGGTTGCCGAAATCTTCCTCGGCGCTCACGCCGGGGTAGTGGAAAGGCACGGGGCCGGTGGGCCGAGCATGAATGAACTGCTGCACCAACGGGTCGGGGTTGGCACGCACCTCGTCAGGCGAGCCCTGGGCGGCGACGCCGCCATTGCCCAGAATGACCACATGATCTGCCACACGGAAGGTTTCCTCCACATCGTGGGACACGAGGATGGAGGTCAGGCCCATGGCGTCGTTGAGCTCGCGGATCAACTCGGCGGCGGTGCCCAGGGAGATGGGGTCCAGCCCGGCGAAGGGCTCGTCGTACATGATCAGTTCGGGGTCCAGCGCAATGGCCCGCGCCAGCGCCACGCGGCGGGCCATGCCGCCCGAGATCTCGCTGGGCATGAGGTCGCGCGCACCGCGCAGGCCCACGGCATGCAGCTTCATGAGCACGATGTCGCGGACCAGTTCGTCGGGAAGATCGGTGTGCTCGCGCAGCGGGAAGGCCACGTTGTCGAACACGCTCATGTCGGTGAACAGCGCGCCGAACTGGAACAGCATGCCCATGCGCCGGCGCGCGGCGTACAGGCCTGCGGCGTCCATGGTGGTGACGTCCTTGCCATCGAACAATACCTGCCCCTGCTGGGCATGCTGCTGGCCGCCGATCAGGCGAAGCACGGTGGTCTTGCCGCCGCCCGATGCCCCCATCAGGGCCGTGACCTTGCCGCGCGGCACCTGCAGCGACAGGTCGCGCAGGATCACACGCTCGCCATAGCCGAAGGTGACGTTGCGCAACTCCACGAAAGAGGCGGTTGGGATCATGCTGTGGTGCGGTCGATAAATGTTCGCAGGCAAGCCCGCTATTGTGCAGACAGGTGCCGATGCCTGCTCATCACCCCCCGAGATAAACATACATCCGTGTATGTTTCTCAAAAAGTCATGGCAGAAAACGCCATAAAAAAAAGAGCATGCTTCGCTTGCTACACAAGCGTTGCACGCTCTCTGGACCTGGGGAAAGTCCGGACTGGACAGATGTTTTTTTACAACATGTTCTGCAGAAATGCCTGGGTCCGGCCGTGCTGCGGCGCTGCAAAAAAGGCTTCCGCCGGGCCTTGCTCGACGATCTCGCCCTTGTCCATGAAGATCACGCGATTGGCCACCTCGCGGGCAAAGCCCATCTCGTGGGTCACGACCAGCATGGTCATGTGCTCCTGGGCCAGCTCCCGCATGGTGCGCAGCACTTCGCCGGTCAGCTCCGGGTCCAACGCGGAGGTGGGCTCGTCGAACAGCAGGATGTCCGGCTCCATGGCCAGTGCCCGGGCGATGGCCACGCGCTGCTTTTGCCCGCCCGACAGGCGGTTGGGATAGGCATCGCGCTTTTCCAGCAGGCCCACCTTGTGGAGCAGCGCCTCGGCCTTGGGCACGATCTGCTCGCGCTTGAGGCCCTTGACGACGATCGGCGCCTCGATGATGTTCTCCAGCACCGTGAGGTGCGGGAACAGGTTGAAGGACTGGAACACCATGCCCATCTTGCGGCCGATCTGGCGGATCTGCGCCTCGGGCACGTAGTGGGCGCGGCCGTCCGCGCCGCTGTCCACCAGCACCTCGCCCTCAACGGCGACACGGCCGCTGTCAATGGTTTCCAGGTGGTTGAGGCAGCGCAGGAACGTGCTCTTGCCCGATCCCGAAGGACCGATGACGGCCACCACCTCGCCGCGCGCCAGCTCCAGCGAAACGCCGCGCAGCACCGGCACGCCGCCAAAGCCCTTGCAGATGTTCTGCGCCGAGATCATGGTCTCAGGCGCGCTATCACGCGTCGTATTTGGCATGGCGTTTTTCTAGGTATTGAAAGATCCAGGTCAGCACCAGCGTCATCACGAGGTAAAAGCCTGCGGCCACCACGAAGGGCGTGATGGTGAAGTCGCGCTGCACGATGCCGCGCGCGGCGCGCAGCAGGTCATTCAGGGCCAGCACGTAGATGAGCGAGGTGTCCTTGACCAGGGTGATGGTCTCGTTGCTCACGGGCGGGATGATGCGCGCCCACATCTGCGGCAGGATGATGCGGCGCATGGTCTGGCCGTAGCTCATGCCCAGCACCTTGGCACCCTCGTACTGGCCGCGGTCCACGGACTGGATGCCCGCGCGGAAGATTTCGGCGAAGTAGGCGGCGTAGTTCAGCGCGAAGGCGACGACGGCGGCAGGGAAATCGGGCAGGCGCACGCCGATCACGGGCACGAAGGGCAGCGCGAAGTAGATGAACAGCATCTGCAGCATCAGCGGCGTGCCGCGCATCAGCCAGATGTAGCCGCCTACCAGCCGGCTCAGGGCGGGAAAGCGGGAGATGCGCATCAGCGCCAGCGACAGTCCCAGGGGGATGGACAGCGCCAGGGTGATGACGAAGAGCTTGAGGGTGACCAGGGCGCCGGCGGACAGCGGCCCCATGAGCGAGATTACATATTCCATCGAATGGCCTCAGTGCGGTGCGCGGCCCCGCCGGCATCGGCAGGATCCGGGCAGCCACGGGCGCGTGCGTCCCAGAACGCAAAAGACCGGCAATGCCAGGCTGGCCTTGCCGGTCGCATGGTGTGCCGGATTTACTTGATGATGTCCTTGCCGAACCACTTGGAGGCGATTTCGGCGGCCTTGCCGTCCTTCTTCATCTCGGCCAGTGCTGCTTCGAGCTTGCCCAGAACTTCGGTGTCTTCCTTGCGCAGGCCCACGCCGTAGTCCTCGGTGCCGAAGTTGTCCTCGAGCACCAGGTACTCGCCAGCCTTCTTGGCCACGTGGAAGCGCCCCACGACCTCGTCGACCACGACGGCGTCCAGGCGGCCGGCCGACAGGTCCATCAGCGCGGTGATGTTGTCGCCGAAGGTCTTCAGGTCCTTGAAGCTGGCGGCCACGGCGGCGTCCTTCTTGATGGCGTCCACGGCCGAGCTGCCATCCTGCGCGCCCACGACCTTGCCTGCCAGGCCGGCCTTGTCCTTGATGTCGGAGTTGGCGCGCACGATGATGATCTGGTGGTTCTCCATGTAGGGCGCGGTGAAGGCGATGTTCTTCTTGCGCTCTTCGGTGATGGTCAGGCCGTTCCACAGCGCGTCGACGCGCTTGCCGACCAGCTCGGCCTCCTTGGCACTCCAGTCGATGGGCTTGAAGTCCACTTCCACGTTCATGCGCTTGGCGGCTTCACGCGCCATGTCGATGTCGAAGCCGACGATCTCGTTCTTGTCGTCACGAAAGCCCATGGGCGGGAAGTTGTCGTCCAGGCCGATCACCAACTTGGTCATGGCTGCCGGCACGGGGGCGGCAACCGGCGCGGCGGCGGTCGATGCGGACTCGTTCTTGCCGCAGGCTGCCAGCAGTGCAGACAGGGCCACCATGGCCAAGAGGGTGCGTTTTTTCATGGCTTAAAGCTTTGGAGTGGAAAAAGCGAAAGGCGGCGGCCACTGCACGCAAGGTGCGCAATCGTTGTAATGAATGGTTCCTTGGCGGAACCCTTGTCTCGGTTGGGTGCCGGCGCCGAATCCCGTATTGTCGCGCAGACCGGCGCCCCCCGCCAACACGCCGGATCAAGACCGT
This sequence comes from Delftia acidovorans NBRC 14950, assembly GCF_001598795.1. Classification (GTDB taxonomy): domain Bacteria; phylum Pseudomonadota; class Gammaproteobacteria; order Burkholderiales; family Burkholderiaceae_C; genus Comamonas; species Comamonas acidovorans. Next base: position 28,463 of record NZ_BCZP01000006.1, read on the forward strand.
GCAAATCGGCAAATGGCGAGAGATGCCTGCCGGTCACTGCAGCATGAAGGTCTTGTATTCGAGCCGGTTGAGCTCGCGCGAGAGCAGGTACAGCCCCACGCACAGCGTCACCAGCATGGCCAGGCAAAAGCCGTAGCCATAGAACGCGGCGCCCAGCGCCAGCGAGATGCCCGTGAAGGCAATGTTCAGCGCCACCAGCAGCAGGCAGAGCATGAACACGATGCGCCGCTCGTCCAGGTAGAAGAACACGTTGAGCACGGCCATCACACCCACCTGCAAACCGGCGCCCACCACCTGCACGTGCAGCAGCGGCAGGTACAGCTGGGAGATGCCCAGCAACTGCAGGATGGCCGGCCCGGCCACCAGGGTGACGAGGACGGCCAGCGTCTGCACCTTGGCGATCTCGCCCAGGCCCGCCTGGATGGCGTAGACCATCTCGTTGCGCATGGACTCGATGTATTCCAGCGATCCGCCGCCGCGCACGGCGTCGAAGAACTTGTCGTAGTACTCGACGAAGTCGGTCTCGATGCGCACCAGGAAGACCGCCATGCCCGGAATGATGGACAGATACGACAGGAACACCGGCAGGTCGTAGATCAGCGAGGCCCTGAGTCCGCCGATGATCTGCTGCGAGGTCGGCGGGTAGTACCAGAACATGAACTTGTCGATCCAGATGCCCAGGTTGTAGAGCACGCCGATGCCGATCAGCGCCGGAAAGATCAGCGAGCGCTGCGTGAAGTCAAAGGCGATCCAGCGCTGCTGCAGCGGAAAGCTGCGCAGCACGATCATCCACATGCCGGCCAGCAGCAGCACGTGGCCGATCACGAAGCTGGCCAGCAGCCCTTCCAGCCCCCAGTAGCGCAGCGGCAGCGCCAGCAGCACGATGAGCAGGTAGGTGGCGCCGAACAGCCCGGCAATGGCCCGGTAGTGCTTGAGGCCCGACAGCAGCACCGTCATGACCCAGACCACGCACATCAGCGTGAAGCCGGCCAGCATCAGCACGCGGTACAGCAGGCCCTGGCCCGGCAGCACCACGAACAGCGCCAGCGTGCCCAGCGCGCTGGCAGTGGCCACGACCACCAGCAGCAGGCCATGCAGGTTGGGCAGGATGCTCTCGTCCTTCTTGAGGAACAGCTGGTCCGACACAAAGCGCGTGAAGGCCAGCTGCGCCGCCCCGGTCAGGATCAGGCTGCTGGCCACCAGATAGGTGACCGAGGTCTGGAACTGCGTGACCAGCAGCGGCGGCGCCACCACGCTCACGCTGAACACCCCCACCAGCAGGATGCCGATGATGGAGAACACCCACGGCCCCGAGCCGATGACGCCCGCATAGGCATAGGCCTGGAGCACGCTGGTCAGCGTGTTCTTGCGCAGCAGGTGGCGCAGTTCGAATCCTATGCCGGCCATCAGTGTTTTTCCTCGGACTGTTGCAGCGCCCTGTCATAGACCTGCCTGTAGCGCTCGAACAGCAGCCGGTCGGAGTAGTAGCATTCCACGCGCGCAATCCCGGCCGCGCTGGCGGCCTGCCACTGCGTGGGCGAGCTCAGCAGCTCCAGGCAGGCGTCGGCCAGCGCCTCGGGGTTGGCAATGCCGACCACGCGCCCGCACGAGCCCAGGGCCTGGTCTTGCGGCTCCAGCCCGTCGATGAGCTGGCGGCAGGAACCCACGTCGGTGCTGACCACGGGCACGCCTGCGGCCTGGGCTTCGAGAATCACCAGGGGCAGCGCCTCGCTGATGGAAGACAGCACGACCACGCCCACCTTGGGCAGCAACTCCTCCACCTTCTGCATGCCCAGAAAGCGGACGTTGGCCTGCAGGCCCAGGCTGTCCACGAGGTTCTGGCATTCCTCGGCATAGGCCGGGTCCTCGGCCGTGGGGCCGGCCACCCAGGCCTGGGCCTGGGGCATCCGGTTGACCACGCGGCGCATGGCGCGGATGAAGGTCTTGATGTCCTTGATGGGCACCACGCGGCCGATCAGGCACAGCACGGGCGGCGTCTGGGCCGGCCGCTGGGTGCGCAGCGGCGCAAAGCGTTCTATGCGGATGCCGTTGGGGATGCTGACCGTGCGCTCGGCGGCCGCGCCATCGGCCACCTGGCGCAGGCGGTTGTTCTCGTACAGCGCAATGATGGGATCGGCCGCACCATAGCAAAAGCGCCCCATCCAGTCGAAAAACCGTATCCACATCTGCCGGAAGAACGACACCTCCATGGGGTCGCGCTGGAAGATGTTGCGGTTGTCGCGGATCCAGGAGCTTTGCAGCAGGTCGATCTGGCGCTCTTTCGTGTAGATGCCATGCTCGGACAGCACCAGCGGCAGGCCGCGCGCATGGTGCAGCAGGCCGCCCAGAAATCCCGCATAGCCGGTCGAGACGGTATGCAGCACGCGCACCGGGATCAGTCCATGGGCGATGCGTGCCATCAGCCACAGCGGCTGCAGCATGATGCGCACGGTCCAGAAGAAGTCCACGAACGACGGGTCGGTGCAGTGGCGCCGGTAGCTGTCGCGGATCAGGTCCCAGGCGAATTCGCTGTGCAGGAAATCCTCCAGCGGCAGGCTGCCGCCGGGCTGCAGCTCCAGCGCAATGGAGCGCATGGCCGCCAGCACCTTGGCCCGGCTTTCGGCACTGCCGTCATGCGCCTCCAGCGCGCCCAGGAATTCCTGGGCCTTGGCCAAGGCTTCGGGATGGCCGCGCGAAGGGGCGGGCTGGATATTGGAGTGCAGCGCATCAAACAGGTAGTGCTGCTCGAAGTGCACCACGTTGGGCGGCAGTGCGTAGCGGAAATCGCCATAGTCCTCGCGCCGGCTGCCCAGGAAGACAATGGCAAAGCGGTACTCGGGATAGGCCTGCAGGATCTGGTTGACCCAGCTGGACACACCACCGCTGACATAAGGAAAAGTGCCTTCCAGCAGCAGCGCGATGTCCGCATTGGCCGCCGTGGGGAACTGGCTCGCACGGCTCATGAGGCACTCCAGTAGCGGATGCTGGGCTTCAGGCGCGGCAGGGCTTGCTCGATGTCCAGCGAACGCATCAGGGCCTGCGCCTTGGCGAATTCGCGCCGATCGAACAGCAGCTCGGCCTGGTAGGGCACGACGCGTGCCGGCTCCATGCCCAGCGCCAGCGAGCGCTCATAGCAGGCCAGCGACTCCACCGCCCTGCCCTGCATGTGCAGCAGCCGGCCACGGCGCAGCAGCAGCAAGGCATTGTCGGGCCGCTGTGCGAGCACCAGGTCGCAGTAGTGCAGGGATTGCTTGATGGCGTGGTCGCGCACATCGCCCTGCGCTACGCCCTGGTAGACCAGCTCCGCGTAGAGGTCGGTCAGCGCCCGCGCCGCCTGCAGGCCACGCGGCCCGTAGGGCGCATCGCCCTCGGACTGGCGGGCATGCTCGAACAGCTGCAGCTCCTGGTGGATGGTCTTGCTGATCTCGCGCTCCTTGGCGTCCAGCATGCTGTAGGCCAGCAGGCGCAGGTCTTCGCTGGAATCGCCCAGCGCCGTGCGCAGCATGGGCGAGGCAATGCGCCCCGGCACGCTGCCCAGCGCCACCATCGCCCGCATGCGCGAGGCGACCGGCACATTGGGATTGGCCAGGAAGGACTGCAGGCCCGCCTGGCGGCGGCTGGTGCTGGCCTGCTGGTGCGGGTCGAAATCAGGCAGGGGCATCACCGGGAAACGCGGGCCGCCACGCGGGCCGCGCTGGGTGTGCAGCGCAATGGTGGCGACCACGGCGCCCAAAATGCCGGCCACCGGCACGGCATAGGCAAACAGTCCCATCAGCGCCACCAGGGCCAGGCGCTGGCGCACCGACTTGGCCGAGGTGGCCAGGAAAGGCGCCAGGCACAGCGCCAGCAGGCCGCTGGCCAGCCCGTGGGCCGTGAGATAGCCCAGCAGGGCCGCGTCCGACTGGCTGCGCAGCAGCCACAGGCTGCTCCAGGAGGCGATTTCCGCGGCCAGCGCGCCCAATGCCAGCTTGAGGTTAAGCATGGCCCTGCCCCATCTGATGGAGCCGCTCCAGCACGCTGCTGGCCGAGCAGCGGTCCAGCAAGATGGTGCGCGGGAAGATGCCCGCGTCGGCCAGCGAGGCCACGCCGCGCTGGGCCAGCCAGCCCTCGATGCGGTTCAGGTAGCCCTCGGCCGTGGCGTTGGTGCCCAGTGGCATGAAGATGGCCAGCAGCTGCCGGCCATCGCTTTCCTGCAGCCAGGAGCGGTCCAGCATGCGCTCCAGCCGCATGATCTGCTGGGCCATCTGGGCCTGCACAGCCGAGGGCGACAGCTCCAGCGCCACCACCACGCTGCTCAGGCGCGCGCTGCGGTTGACATGCTCCATGCGCTGCAGCTCGAACGCGAAATGCGGCGGGCAATCGGGATAGGCCTGCAGCAGCGGCGCAGCCAGGCTGTTGGCGGCCACGCTGTCCGTGTAGTAGCCCAGCAGCAGGTTGATGGTCTGCAGCGCCTCTTCCTGCAATGCGAAAAAAGGCATTTCCTCGACCAGCAGCAGGCCGTAGATCTCGCCTTCCAGGTCCAGCATGGGCGCCACGACGATGTACTGCGTCTGCTGGCCCTCCGCCATGCTTTGCGAGACATGGCACAGCACATGGCTGTCCAGCGCCTGGCGCACCAGCGGATCGTGGACATGAATGGGCCGCTCGCCCCCCAGCTGGGCAATGGGCGTGGGGTCAAGCACCTCATTGCGCACGGGCACCAGGCTGGCCACGCTGATCTGGCTGAAGCGCGACAGCAGGTTGAGCAGGCTTTGCGCATCGCCCTCGGCGCCACTGAGGCCGCTGAGCACGTTGATGGCATCGCGCATGGACACGGGACGGCCTATGAGCTCCTGCTCCAGCCGATCATGCGACAGGCGCAGCAGGTAATGCTGGCGGATCAGCTGCTCGGTGCGCTGGTCCATGTAGTTCTGCGCCGTGCGCGCGCGGCGTATGCGTGCGCGCCAGAGGCTGGAGATCTCGCCCACGACCATGACCAGGATCAGGCCGCCCAGAAAGTACTGTTCCGGGAACAGCGACAGATCGCGCTGGTTGACGCCCAGCCAGGCCAGCAGCAGCACGCCGGCCGCCGACAGGCCTGCCACCGGCCCGTAGCGCAGGGCCACCACCACGGGCGCCAGCCAGGCCCAGGGGAACTCGGACTCCACCCACAGGGGATTGTCCGGGTTGGCCCACATGCCGATCAAAAGGGCCAGCACCGGCAGCAGCAGCGTCTCGCTCACCACCACCCAGGGCTTGGCGCTCGTCTGCACGAGCAGGCCCAGCGGCGAGCCTCTGAATTCCGCGGCAATGCCGGCGCGGCGCGGTGCAGCGGAATGCGGTGCCGCCTTGGGCGTGCTGGCTTGGTCTGGCATGAAGAGTCGTTCCCTGGATTCGCTTATCGGGCGTTGGCCAGGCCTGTGCCCAGCAGGTTGCGGATCAGCTTCTGGCCCACGGCGGCCAGGGCCTCGCGGCTCCAGCCGCTTTGCGCGCCCGCGCCGCTCCACACGGTGGCGCCGGTGCCCACGTCCACGATCTCCAAGGTCACGCCCACGGCCGGCTCGCCATCCACGCCCACCTTGTAGCGCCATTCGTCCACCGCGCCCGTCAGCGCATAGCGCACGCCTTCGCCGCGCGCCCAGGCCAGGGCGTCGTCGCGGCGCTTGGCTTCGCGGCCGTCGAACAGGGTCTCCTGCAGTGCATCGCCCGTGTAGCGCTTGACCTGGCCCACGCCACGCGCATTGATCAGCGCCGTGGCAATGGCGGCGGCGCGGTTGCCGGCCATGGGCGTTTCGGTGTGGTTCTCGAAGGGCAGCACCGCCCAGCTGGCGTTCGTCTCCAGCGCGGGCGCCGTGCCCCGGTCGATGGTCGAGCAGGCAGACAGCAGGCCGACAAGGGCAATACCCGTGAGCACGCGAAGGCGGGAGACGAAAGTGGTGCGGTGTGTCATGGAGAGGCTCCTTGAAGTCTTCGGATCAGTAGTGGAGGCGGTAGGTCAGCAACAGCTCGCGGGTATTGCCCACGGTGTTGATGCCCGACTTGGACAGATTCAGGCCCAGGGCGAGGTGGTCCGCGCCGAACAGGCTGGTGGCCAAGCCCATGCCCAGCTCGTAGCCCGCGCCGTTGACGCTGTGGTGCGTCAGGGCCAGGCTGGCGTAGGGCCGCAGCGCACGCGTGTACTGCTGCTCGTAGCCCGTGTTGAACATCATCTGCAGGCCCGAGAAGCGGAAACTGCGCGGCAGCAGATAGTCGATGGTGGGATCGTTGAACGGCGGCAGGTAACTCAGGATGGCCGCATCCCGGCCCTGCAGCAGCGCCGGGTCGTTGCGGCTGTAGCGGTGCCAGGAGGTGAAGGCGCCGAACTGCAGGGTGGGTGCCTCGCTGCGGTAGGTGTGCAGGTATTGCAGCGTCGCATGGTTGCCGGAGCCCACGCGCGCGCCGCTTTGCACGCGGTAGCGCTCCGATGCCAGCTCCAGCGTGATCTGGTCCAGGCGCGAGAGCTGGTAGCTGCTGCCCAGCGACACGCGGTCCTTCATGCCGCCCATGCGCATGGCCAGCGTTTCCTGCGTGGCCAGGTGCCGGCCCAGTGACGCCTGCAGGCTCCAGCGGCTGTCCAGGTTGTAGGTCTGCGTGAACTGCATGGGCGTATAGCCCTCCAGGCTTTCGCGCCGGCCCAGCATGAATTCGCTGGAGGCCGACTGCGTCTTGCGCGTCAGGCGCAGGCCGATGCCCCGCTCCTGCGAGGGGCCGCGCACCAGGGTGTTTTTGTTGACCGTGCGGCGCACGTCCTCGGCATCCAGGTCCAGCGCCCAGCGGGGGTTCAGGCCCACATGCCAGCGCAGCCGGGAGACCTGCTCGTCAATGGCGTCCATGCGGCGATTGCGCAGTTGCAGGCCGCCGTAGTCGCTGAAGGCCAGCAGCTGCTCGGTCAGCGCCAGGTGCAGGGGATCGTCGTCGGGCTGGTCGGCCATGTTCTCGAAAGCCGCCGTCTGCGCCAGCCGCACATCGCCGACCATGGCCGCCGCGTTGATGCGGTCATAGCGCGGCAGCGCCTCGTCATGGCGCTGCAGCAGCTCCCCGGCCTGGGCCACATCCTTTTCCGCCAGGGCCACCGTGATCTCGGCCCACAGCGGCGAGCTGGTGCTCTTGCTGCGGCTGCGCGCGTATTGCTGCCACAGGTAGCCACGCTCGGCCTGGTACTCGCCGCGCTCCTGCAGCCAGGCAATGGCCAGCTCGGCCGCAGCGGCGGAATGCTCGCGGCGCCCGCCTTCCAGGTCCATGCGCAGCAGCTCGCGCATCAGGGCGAATTCGGCATCGCCCTGGGTATGAAAGAGCATGAGCCGGCTGCGGGCCTGGCGCTGAACCTCGTCCAGCCCCTCGGCCGTCAGCCATTTGCGGGCGGCCAGGGCCGCTGCGCCGTCCTGGGCGCGTGCCCGCACCTTCTCGCGCGTCCACAGCTGCTGCCTCAGGCTCCAGGCCCGATCGGCCTGCTGGTTCTGCTCCAGCGCGTCGGCGTACTGCATCATCCACAGGAAGTCGTCGGCATGCTCGGCGCGGTGCGGCTTCAGATAGCGCTCCAGCGCAACGGCCGGGCGCGACAGCGTCATGTAGGCCGCCGCCAGGGCGCCGTGCATGTCGGCATCGCGCGCCCAGACAGGCTCGGCCGCCGCCAGCAGCAGCTTGAGGGCCGCCGCATTCTGCGTGTCGATCAGCAGCCACATCAGGCCCTGGCGCAGCGGCGTGGAGCCGGGGTCCAGCGCCAGGCCCTTCTCGAAGGCCTCCATGGCCTTTTTCGATTGCGCCGTGCGCTGGTAGTAGGCGCCCAGTATCTGGAAGAAGGTGGGCTGGCCCTGCAGGCGCTTGACCAGGGCCGGGTCGGCCAAGATGCGTTCGACCTGGCTGCCGATCTGGGTCCAGTCCTCCAGATCCTCCAGCAGGTAGAAGGCCTGCGTCAGATGGCGCACGTCATGGAACTGCTCCCAGGCGTGCAGGGACATCCGGGCCGCCTCGCGCCGGTCGGCGCGCTGCAGCAGGCGTATCACCTCGTCGTAGTCGCTGATGCCGGCGTGCGGCGTCTGCAGCAGGCGGCGGTAGGCCTTCAGCGTCAGTGCTTCCTGGCGCTGGTCCTGGGCCAGGTCGCCCAGCAGGCGCCAGTACTCGCCCTCGTCCTGCATGCCGGCGGGAATGCGCGTCTGCGCATCCTCCAGCCAGCGCAGGCCCAGGGCCGGCTCGCCCTGCAGCAGCGCGAGCACGGCGGCAGGCATGGCATGGGCCGGCGTCCGCTGCTCGGGATCGCTGAGCACGCGTTTCCATGCCTGCAGCGCCAGCGGCGAACGTCCTGCGCGTTCGGCCAGCTGGGCCAGCAGGATCTGCGACTGCGGCGTGCTGCCGTGCTTTTGCAGATAGTCGATGGCCTCGCCGGGCTCGGCCTGGCGCTCGTAGGCCTGGACCAGCGCCTGCTGCAGCGCGGCATCCTGGGGACGGCGGCTCAACTGGTGGCGCAGGCCGACAATCAGGGCGCGGTCGTCGAACAGGCCCGGCGCCAGGCGCATCACCGTCTTCCAGGCATCCTCGCGCCCCGTGTTCTGCGCAATGACCAGCCAGCTGTCCAGGGCCTGCTGCTGCTGTCCCATCCATTCGGACACCTGGGCCAGGCGTTCGCGCCAGGCCATGTCCTGCGGCGCCTGGCGCACGGCGGCCGTGGCCACGCGCCAGGCATCTTCCAGGTTGCGGTTTTCGAGGAACACCTCGTAGCCCAGCAGGTAGGTCTTGTCGTCAAAGGGCAGGCCCGGCGGCGGCTTGCGCACGGGATCGGCCGTGCGCAGCATGCGCCAGCCCGGGGCGGTCCAGGCCACGGGCTGCAGCGCCCAGGCGCCGTCGTCGGCAACCGGGTCCGGACCGGCGCCCGAAGCCCCGGCCACCTGCGTCTGCCACTGCTGCAGCAGCGACAGCTGCAGCAGCCGCTTGGCATAGCGCTCGGCCTCGGCCCGGTTGCCGGCCGCACGCGCCAGGCCGATGAGCTTTCGCAGCGTCTCGGGGTCGCTGCCCAGCAGTTCTTCCTGCTGGCGCGCCAGTGCCAGCGCTTCGTTGGCACGGTTGCCGGACTGCAGCACCTGCAGGGCCTGCCAGAGATAGGCGCGCGACTGCTGGACGTCCTCGGTCGTGGCGCTGGCCTGGCGCAGCAGCCGGGCCGATTCCTCGTACAGGGACATGCCCAGCGCCTGCCGCGCTGCGGATTCATAGACCTGCGCCTTGCGCGCGGGATCGGCCTGGCGGCCTGCCACGTCGTCGTAGATGCCCAGGGCCAGCGGTGCGTCCTTGAGCACCAGCGCCGACGAGGCCAGGTACAGCGCCTGCTCCTGGGTCAGCCCCTGCAGCGGCACGTCCTTCAACGCCTGCATCACCTGCGGCGCCAGCACCTCGGCCTGGCCGCCCGCGCGGTGGTCCTGCTTTTGCGCCTCCAGATAGCCCTGGTAGGCGGCCTGCCAGTGGTCCCAGGCCTGGACGGCTGCGCTGGGCAGTGCCTGCTTGGCCGCCTCTTCCCGCGCCAGCTTGATGGCCTGCAGGCGCTCTTCCTTGGCCTTGAGCAGGGCGCGCAGGTTCTCGTTGCCGGGATCGCTCTTGAGCAGGTTGCTCAGGTAGTTGTAGGACAGCTCGGAGTCATCTCCGGTGACGGAGAGCCGGCGTTCCAGATCCTGCTTGGGAAACAGCATCCACAGGGCGCCACCGATCAGTACCGCCAGCAGCGCGATCAGCCAGAAGGGAACCGTGATGGGGCGCTCAGAGCCCCCGGCATTGCGCTTGGAGTTCGACACTGTTTTGGGTACTTCTGAAGGAACGGAGGTTGGCGTTGCCGGTATCGGCACCCGCCACGGCAAGGAGGGGCGTGGCGGCGTTCGAGGAACTCAGCGAGCAGCCGGCAGGCAGGTACATGCGCAGCTCCAGCGGCACATGGCCCTGCAGGGCGAAGCGCACACCGCCGTCGGCCTGGGGCTGCCATTGCGTGAGCCGGGCATTGGCATCCACCAGATAGGGGCGCGCCGCGTGGGCGGCCGCGCCTGCAGCGTCCTGTTGCGCCTGTTGCACCAGGTATCCGGCGCTGCCGGCCAGGTGCAGGTAGCTGCCATCTGCCCCCCTGGCATAGCCGGCAATGCCGCTGCTGGCAGCCATGGAAGGCAGGGCCATGCCGGGCGGCATGCGCAGCGTGCGCAGCTGGCCCGGACCCCGCAAGCGCCAGCCCTGCGCTTCGCGGCCGATGGCGAATTCGTAGAAATCCTGCACCTTGCGGATGTACTCGGAGCTGTAGACCGGGTTCAGCCGCTGCGCCAGCGCCCACTGGTAGATCCTGTGCAGCGCCTTGATGCTGGCCTGCTTGCTGGCGGAGTAGGAGTGGTAGTAGATGTCCACGGCCTTCAGGCGCCGGGGAGCCTCGGTCATCTCGAAGGTCTCGATGACGCGCTCGAAGCCGTAGAACGGCCCGTGCCAGAGGTTGGTGTAGATGTTCTCGTTGGTGACGGGCGCATAGATCTGCAGGTGGCCGCCCTTGCGCAGACCCCAGCTGCGCACCTCGGTCAGCGAGGGATTGCTGCGCGTGATGGCCGTGTCGCCACCATTCATGTTGAGCAGGCCGGCGGCATCGGAGATGGCCAGGGCCTCGGCGCTGGGCGCCGTGTTGCCGGTCCACAGGAACACGTCCACCGGCTTGCCGGGCGGCGCCAGGCGCTTGCGGATGTAGTCGACCGAGCCATTGATCTCCCGGTTCATGTCCATCTGGTAGCCGGGGATGTGGAGGTTGAGGTTCACCTCCTTGCTGTCATCCCCGTCGGGCGCTGCCCCGGGCTCCCAGAAGAAGGGATGGGAATAGGAATGGCTGGCGATCTCGACATGGGGCATGGCGAAGATGCGCTTGGCAATGCCCTCCAGTTGGTCGGCCCACTGCGGATACAGGCCCTGCGGCGAGACTTCGGCCTCGATGACCGAGATGGTGTGCGGAATCCTGTAGCGCTCCAGAATCTCGCGGCGCAGCACTTCGCCCGCGAAGGGCGTGCCCGGCAGCTCGGCCTTGGAGGGAAAGCCGTCCCCGTCCACATGGGCCAGCAGCAGGCGGCGGCCGTTCTCGGTGGTGACGTCGGGCGCCGGAAAGTCCTGGAGGCGCAGCGCCTCGCGCAACAGCGCGAAGGGGTCGATCACCCAGCGCGACTGGTCGGTGCCCGGCATGCCCACAACCACATAGGGCATGAGTGCAAAGCCGCCCCAGGGCGTGATGGCGGCCGACACGAAGCGGCGCCCCCGCTTGTCGTCAAAGGACAGCAACTCGCGGCTGCCCCTGGTCATCTGCGGCGTGAACTCCCAGCCTTCGTAATCGTGCGCTGGCTCGGCCGGCTGTATCTCGAAACCCATGACCGACGCCTTTTCGGCGCGCCGCAGCGGGAACACGGGTGCCGCTTCCGTGCTGCGCGTGCCCAGGGCGGCCGACATGGTGCGGTCCTGGGACAGGCCCAGCGTATTGAGCACCAGCAGCGGCATGCCCTGCTGCACCTGGTTGGCCAGCCACTGCCGCACGCTTTTGGCCCGCATATCGGGCACCGCGCCGCCGAACCAGCTCACCACACCGGCATAGCGGTCGCGCGACACGCCTTCGGGCAGGGGCTCGCGCACATCGGCGTAGTCGGCAACGTAGCCCATGTAGTTGATGGGCATTTCCAGGAAGCGGTGCGCCGATGCGCCGTTGATGGACGGATAGTCGGCACCGTTGTAGAGAATCAACACCCTGCGCGCCACCGCCTCCACCTGGCCTATGCCCAGGGTCTGCAGCCCGGCATCGGAAACCCACGGGATGACGCCCAGCTGAGCAATGCGGCGGGCCGTCTCGCGCGTGGCGTCGCGGTCATGCGGGGCCACGTAGTCGATGGACAGCACCGGCAGGCGGTCGCGCTCGCGGATGGTCTGCAGTTGCTGCAGCAGCCATTCGCGGTCTTTCTCGGGCACGTTCACATAGCGCTTGAGGCTGGCATCCCAGCCCCGCAACAGCGACTCCGCCGCCACCATCTGCACCTTGTCGCGCACGCGCGGCACGATCTCGAAGCCCCGGTTCAGGATCAGCCGGATGCCGGGGTAGCGCTGATGCAGCGTCTCGATGACGCGCACCAGGCCGTCCTGCTGGGCCTTTTCGTCGAAATTCGCGGCCAGGCGGTAGGAGTCCAGCGTGTCCAGGAAGAAGCCGCGAAAGCCCTGCTTCCACAGCGGTGCGATCACCTCGTCGGCAAAGAAGGCGGGCCACTGGGCAGGCGTCTGGTCCAGGACGATGGACTGCCAGGCGCCATTGCGCGCCATCTTCCAGGCCTCGGGAATCTTGCCGAAGTAGGCGCGCTCGGGCAGCACCTCGGCCACGGAAGCGTAGGCATACAGCTCGCTGCCCGGGGCCTGCTTGCGGAACCGGACCGGGTCATAACCATGGCCCGGCTCCACGACGGCAATGTCGTAGAGGCTCAATTCACTGAGCGATGCCTTGTTCCCGTAATAGACAGCCACCGCGGGTTCGGCAGCCTGCACCACCCAGCCGCACAGCAACCCCCAGCAGACAAGGCAGCTTCGCAGGAAACCGTTCACGGCCTTCTCCTCGGGGCGTGGTGATGCCCCATCAATTCATAGTTTTTATGCATCAAATTTCCTAGCAATTTGATGAAAGCTATCGTCAATTTGACGAAATGCGGGCCGAGCATAACGTTGTTTGTCTACAAACGTGTTTTCTTCCTACTTTTGTGCTCAGCGCACTTGAACCCGGGGAGAAGCTGGGTTATTGCGATACTAGGCACGCCAAAAAATCACCAATGAGAGGTATTCATGATCCTGGTCACAGGCGGCGCCGGCTTCATCGGCTCCCACACCTGCGTGGAGCTGGCCGCCGCAGGCGAGCCCTACCTGATCTACGACAACTTCAGCAACAGCAGCGCCGACGTGCTCGACCGCATGGAACGCATCACGGGCCGGCGCCCGCTGTGCGTGGAAGGCGACGTGCGCGACCGCGCCGCGCTGGACCGGCTGTTTGCCCAGCATTGCATCCAAGAGGTGATCCACTTCGCCGCGCTCAAGGCCGTGGGCGAATCCGTGGCCCAGCCACTGCGCTACTACGAACACAACGTGGGCGGCACGGTGGCCCTGCTGCAGGCCATGCGGACGGCGGGCGTGCGCAGCCTGGTGTTCTCCTCCTCGGCCACGGTCTACGGCGATCCGGCCAGCCTGCCGATCCGCGAAGACTTTCCGCTGTCCGCCACCAACCCCTACGGCCGCAGCAAGCTGTGGATCGAGGAAATGCTGGCCGACCTGGACCGGGCCGAGCCCGGCCAGTGGAGCCTGGCACGGCTGCGCTACTTCAACCCCGTGGGCGCCCATGAAAGCGGCCTGATCGGCGAGGACCCGCGCGACATCCCCAACAACCTCATGCCCTATGTGTCGCAGGTCGCCATCGGCCAGCGCCAGCAGCTCAGTGTCTACGGCGATGACTATGCGACGCCGGACGGCACGGGCGTGCGCGACTACATCCACGTCACCGACCTGGCGCGCGGCCACCTGGCGGCGCTGCGCTATCTGCGCGAGCAGCAGGGCCTGCTGACCGTGAACCTGGGCACGGGGCGCCCGGTCTCGGTGCTGGAGATGGTCAAGGCCTTCGAGCGCGCCAGCGGCCGCCCCGTGCCCTACCAGATCGTGGCGCGCCGCCCCGGCGACGTGGCCCAGTGCTGGGCCGACCCCGCCGAGGCCGAGCGCCTGCTGGGCTGGAAGGCCATGCTGGACCTGGACCGCATGTGCGAGGACGCATGGCGTTGGCAAAGCCAGGCCGCAGGCCTCAAGCGCTGAACCCCGCAGCCCATGCGGGCGCCGAGGGCGTGGTATCTTTTCGCCCTTGTTTCACGCCCTAGCCACGAGTCTGCCCATGCTTGCCAAACGCATCATCCCCTGTCTTGACGTCACGGGAGGGCGCGTCGTCAAAGGCGTGAACTTCGTGGAGCTGCGCGATGCGGGCGACCCGGTAGAGATCGCCGCGCGCTACAACGCCCAGGGCGCGGACGAGCTGACCTTCCTGGACATCACGGCCACCAGCGACGGGCGCGACCTGATCCTGCCCATCATCGAATCGGTGGCCAGCCAGGTCTTCATTCCCCTGACCGTCGGCGGCGGTGTGCGCACCGTCGAGGACGTGCGCCGCCTGCTCAACGCGGGCGCCGACAAGACCAGCTTCAACTCGGCCGCCATCGCCAACCCCGACGTGATCAATGCGGCCTCGGACAAGTACGGCGCGCAATGCATCGTCGTGGCCATCGATGCCAAGCGGCGCACCGCCGAGGACGAGCAGCGCATGGGCGCCGATGGCCGCGCTGCCGGCCCCGGCTGGGACGTGTACAGCCACGGCGGACGCAAGAACACCGGCCTGGACGCCGTGCAGTGGGCCGCCGAAATGGCGCGCCGCGGCGCGGGCGAGATCCTGCTGACCAGCATGGACCGCGACGGCACCAAGTCCGGGTTCGATCTGAAGCTCACGCGCGCCGTCAGCGACGCCGTGCCCGTGCCCGTGATCGCCTCGGGCGGCGTGGGCTCGCTGGACGACCTGGCCGATGGAGTGACCCTGGGCGGCGCCGACGCCGTGCTGGCCGCCAGCATCTTCCACTACGGTGAATTCACCGTGGGCCAGGCCAAGCAGCGCATGGCCGAGCGCGGCGTGCCCGTGCGCCTCTGATACGGCGCGTCGGCGGACTCCTTCATTTCAGTTTTCCATGGCGCTCGCGCCGCCCACAACCCATGAAACCGGCGCGGCCCAAGGGACCAGGGACAGCGAGCAAGGGCCGCCCCGCAGCAAGGCTGTCGTCTCCCTCCCGCGCAGCGAGAGAGGGGGAAGGCGCGAAGCGACTCAGGGGGTGTATTTTCAATCCAGGCAATTCCTGACAATCCTGTCACAGGGATGCCCACCCAGGATATTCACAATGCAGGCAATGAACTGGCTAGATCAAGTCAAATGGGATGCGCAGGGCCTGGTGCCCGTGATTGCGCAGGAAAAGGACACGGGCGACGTGATGATGTTCGCCTGGATGAACCGCGAGGCCCTGGCCAAGACGGCCGAGCTGGGCCGCGCCGTCTACTTCAGCCGCTCGCGCAACAAGCTGTGGTTCAAGGGCGAGGAATCGGGCCACGTGCAGACCGTGCACGAGGTGCGCATCGACTGCGACAACGACGTGGTTCTGCTCAAGATCACCCAGACCGGCCACGAGCCCGGCATTGCCTGCCACACGGGGCGCCACAGCTGCTTTTACAGCGTGCTGCAGAACGGCCAGTGGCAGGCCGTCGATCCGGTCTTGAAAGACCCCGAATCGATCTACAAATGAGTTCCACGAACATGAACGACACCGCAAGCACTTCCTCGCTGGACGCCCTGGCGCGCCTGGCCGCCGTCATCGAAAGCCGCAAGCCCGCCAACGGCGGCGACCCCGACAAGAGCTATGTCGCGCGCCTGCTGCACAAGGGCCCGGATGCCTTTTTGAAGAAGATCGGCGAAGAGGCCACCGAAGTGGTCATGGCCGCCAAGGACGCAGACCATGGCGGAGACGCCGGCAAAATCCTCTACGAAGTGGCCGATCTGTGGTTCCATAGCATGATCGCCCTGGCCCACTATGGCCTGACGCCCGCCCAGGTCGTTGCCGAGCTGGAACGCCGCGAAGGCACCAGCGGCATCGAGGAAAAGGCGCTGCGCAAGGCCCAGGAACGTGATGTGAACGAGAAAGGACCGCTGCCATGAATGACGATTACATCGAAGTCCGTGCCCTGGACCAGTCCCGCATCGAAGGCCTCAAGGCCTGGGGCTGGGTCAGCTACCTGCTGCACCTGGTGGTGGCCGTGGCCGCCGTCGTGCCGGGCGCACAGCCCAGCATTGCGCTGCTGGTGATCGCCCTGATCATCGATCTGGTCAAGCGCGGCGACGCCGAAGGCAGCTGGATGGCCAACCACTTCTCGTGGCGCATCCGCAGCGTGATCTGGGCCGGCATCCTGTACCTGGTCACGGCGCCGCTGTGGCTGCTGTTCTTCGTGCCCGGCTGGATCGCCTGGACCGTCATCTCCATCTGGTTCCTCTACCGCATCGTGCGCGGCATGGTCGCCATGAACCGCAACCAGGCCGTGGACCGCTGAAGGTCCCGGGCAAACCGCCATGACTCCGACCCCGACCTGCAAGATCAACCTCGCCCTGCAGGGCGGGGGCTCGCACGGCGCCCTGACCTGGGGCGTGCTCGATGCGCTGCTGGAAGACGGCAGCCTTGTCTTCGACGGCATCAGCGGCACCAGCGCCGGTGCCATGAATGCAGTGGCCCTGGCCCAGGGCTTTGCCAAGGCTGCACGCCAGGAAAGCGATCCGGTGGCCGCCCAGGCGCTGGGGGCCGAGCTGGCCCGCGCCACGCTGACCGAACTCTGGGAAGGCGTGGGCACCATGGGCAGCCTGATGTGGGGCGCGCCCCTGCCGGGCAGCCCCTTCATGGGCGTGCTCAACCAGTTCTTCTCGCCCTACCAGACCAACCCGCTGGACATCAACCCGCTGCGCAAGCTGCTCGAACGGGTCGTGGATTTCGGGGCGCTGACGCATCCGCCCGTGGAAGGCGTGGTGCCCAAGGTCTTTGTCTGCGCCACCAATGTGCGCACGGGCCGGGGCTGCATCTTTTCGGGCAGAAAACTCAGTGCCGACGCGGTCATGGCCTCGGCCTGCCTGCCCCAGCTGTTCAAGGCCGTGGAAATCGATGGCGAGCCTTACTGGGACGGCGGTTTCTCGGGCAATCCCGCCCTGTATCCCCTGATCTACGGAACCGCGTCCAGCGACATCCTGCTGGTGCAGATCAACCCCATCGAGCACACCGACCTGCCCAATACGGCGGCCGACATCATGGACCGCATGAACGAGGTCACCTTCAACGCCGGCCTGCTGGCCGAGCTGCGCGCCATCGAGTTCGTCAAGCGCCTGCTGGAGCAGGGCAAGCTGGACCCGACACGCTACAAAAAGGTGCTGCTGCACCGCGTGGACGGCGGCTCCGTGCTCAAGGGCTATGGCGCCTCGACCAAGACGCGCTCCGACATGCGCTTCGTGCGAGAGCTGTTCGAGCTCGGACGCGAGCAGGGCCAGCAGTGGCTCCAGCAGCACCGCAGCGACATCGGCGTGCGCCAGACGCTGCGCATCAACGACAATCCGGCCTGATTTCCAACCTACCGCCAGCCTCCCAGGATTCCTGTAGCGCCATGCACGACCACGACCCGAACTGCCTGTTTTGCCGCATCACCAAAGGCGAGATCCCTTCCCGCAAGGTCTATGAGGACGAAGAAGTCTTCGCCTTCCACGACATCCATCCCGGCGCGCCCATCCACTTCCTGATGGTGCCCAAGAAGCACATCCCCTCCATGGCCCAGGTCCAGGCCGAGGACGCCCCGCTGCTGGGCCGCCTGATGGCGCTGGCGCCCCGCCTGGCCGCCGAGCAAGGCTGCAACCCGTATCCCGACGGCGGTTTCCGCCTGGTGGTCAACACCGGCACCGAGGGCGGACAGGAAGTCCACCATCTGCACATCCATGTCATGGGCGGCCCCCGCCCCTGGCTGAAGGGCTGAAGCCTTTGCTGGACGCAGGCTTGCGCGCAAGGTGGCCCGCCTCTTGCTTGCAACTTCTGCGTACATGTTCCGGCCGAACGGCTTTTGTGGGGCCTTGCGAACTGCCGCCATGGCCCGGCGTCTAAAATGATCTGCAATTCTTAGGAGAGATTCTCATGGGCTCGTTTTCCATCTGGCATTGGCTGATCGTCCTGGCCATCGTGGTTCTGGTGTTCGGCACCAAGAAGCTGAAGAACATCGGTTCCGACCTCGGCGGCGCCGTCAAGGGCTTCAAGGACGGCGTGAAGGACGGCTCGACCTCCACCGACACTCCCGCAGCCGCTCCCGGCCAGGTCGCCGGCCAGACGGCTGCCGACAAGACCACCATCGACGTCGAAGCCAAGCAAAAGAGCTGATGGCCCGCACGCCAAGCTTCCATGTTTGATATTGGCCTTTCCAAGATGGCGCTCATCGGTGCCGTGGCCCTCGTGGTCATCGGTCCCGAGAAGCTGCCGCGCGTGGCGCGTACCGTCGGCACCCTGCTGGGCAAGGCCCAGCGCTATGTCTCCGATGTGAAGGCCGAGGTCAACCGTTCGATGGAACTCGACGAGTTGCGCAAGATGAAGGACACCGTGGAGGGCGCGGCGCGTGACGTCGAGCAGTCCATCCACACTTCGGCCGCCAACTTCGAGAAGGACTGGAACGAGTCCACGGCAGCGCTCAACGGCACGTCTTCCTCGTACGACTCCTCTTCCTACGGCTCCGACAGCGATACGTACAGCGCCGTGGCGCCGGCCTACCGCCACCCGGGCAAGAACTGGCGCCTCAAGCGTGCCGCCGTGCCCCAGTGGTACAAGGCCCGCGCCGGTGTGCGCACCAAGGCGCAGTCGGGCGCGGCGCGCGTGGCGCGCTTTCGCCCCCAGAAGTCCCGCTGAAGATGCCGGCGCGCCGCGGGCCACGAGGCAACCAGCCCAGCCTCTGCCACCCGGGCACCCGCCATTGCCGAATCCTGCCCGATCCGTCGGGCTTTCTGCTTTTCACCCCAGGTCCGTGGATGCCCTTGCGGCCCGCCGCGGTTTCGCACCATGTCCGACATTCCACCTAAAGACGACGAGCTGGCAGGCACCGAGCAGCCTTTCGTCCAGCACCTGATGGAGCTGCGCGACCGCCTGCTCTATTGCATCTACGGCATCGGTCTGGCGATCGCCGTGCTGGCCGTGTGGCCCGGCCCCAACGGGCTGATCGACTTCATCGCCCACCCGATCAAGGCCCACATGCCGCCCGATGCCAAGCTCATCGCGGTGGGCGTGTTCACGCCCTTCTTCGTACCGCTCAAGGTGCTGATGATGGTGGGCGTGCTGGCCGTGCTGCCCTGGATCATGTACCAGATGTGGGCCTTTGTGGCACCCGGCCTGTACAGCCATGAAAAGCGCTTTGCGCTGCCGCTGATCATCTTCGGCAGCCTGCTGGCCTATATCGGCATCGCCTTCGTGCAGTTCTTCGTACTCGACAAGATGTTCGCCTTCATCCAGGGCTTCACCCCGGACAGCGTGGCGGCCACGCCGGACATCGCCTCGTATGTGGAGGCCATCCTGTCGCTGTACCTGGCCTTTGGCCTGGCCTTCCAGGTGCCCATCGTGGTCATGCTGCTGGTGCGCTTCGGCCTGGTGGACATCGCCAAGCTCAAGTCCTTCCGCGGCTATTTCATCGTGGTGGCCTTCATCATCGCCGCCGTGGTCACGCCGCCCGACGTGATCTCCCAGCTGGCCCTGGCCATTCCGATGTGCATTCTTTACGAGATCGGCATCCTGGGCGCCGGCTGGTTCAGCCGCGTCTCCAAGGCACCGGAAGAAGAAGCCGAACCCGGCACCGCAGTGGACAAGCCCGCAGAGGATAAACTCTCCCCCTGAGTCGCTTCGCGCCTTCCCCCAGAGGGGGACGACACCCTCGGTGCGGGGCGGCGCGGCCGGCCCAGGCCCTTCCTCGGTGTCCCTCGCTTTAGGGCGCGCCAGTTTCAAGGGCCTACGCTGAAACACGAGGAATCTGTAATAAAAAGCCCTTGGTTCATCACCAAGGGCTTTTTCTTTGTCTATGGCCAAGCCCCTTCCGGGGTTGGCATCTCACCGAGGCAGGTCGGACGCGCCCATCAAGAATTCATCGATGGAGCGAGCGGCCTGGCGGCCTTCGCGGATGGCCCAGACCACCAGGGACTGGCCGCGGCGCACGTCGCCGGCGGCGAAGAGCTTGGGCACGCTGGTGGCGTAGCCGCCCGTGAAGTCGGTGGTGGCCTTGGCGTTGCCGCGTGCGTCCTTGTCCACGCCAAAGGCGTCGAGCACGGCCTGCACGGGGCTGACGAAGCCCATGGCCAGCAGCACCAGGTCGGCCTTGAGCACCTGCTCGCTGCCGGGCACCTCGACCATCTTGCCGTCCTTCATTTCGATGCGCACGGTCTTGACGGCCGTGACCTGGCCCTTCTCGCCGATGAACTCCTTGGTGGCGATGGCGAACTCGCGCTCGCAGCCTTCCTCGTGGCTGGAGCTGGTGCGCAGCTTGATCGGCCAGTAGGGCCAGACCAGGGGCTTGTTCTCCTGCTCGGGCGGCATGGGCATCAGCTCGAACTGGGTCACGCTGACGGCGCCGTGGCGGTTGCTGGTGCCCACGCAGTCGGAGCCGGTGTCGCCGCCACCGATGACGATGACGTGCTTGCCATCGGCCCGCAGCTGGCCCTTGAGCTTGTCGCCCGCGTTGACCTTGTTTTGCTGCGGCAGGAACTCCATGGCGAAATGGATGCCCTTGAGTTCCCGGCCGGGCACGGGCAGGTCGCGCGACTGCTCGGCACCGCCGGTCAGCAGCACGGCGTCGAACTCGGCCATGAGCTGCTCGGGGCTGACGGTTTCCTTGGCCCAGTTGGTGACCTTGGAGTCTTCGCCCAGGCCGTCCTTGCCCGCCACCAGCACGCCGGTACGGATCTTGACGCCTTCGGCCACGAGCTGCTCGACGCGGCGGTCGATGTGCGACTTCTCCATCTTGAAGTCGGGAATGCCGTAGCGCAGCAGGCCGCCCACGCGGTCGTTCTTCTCGAACAGCGTGACATCGTGGCCGGCGCGCGCCAGTTGCTGCGATGCGGCCAGGCCTGCGGGGCCTGCGCCGACCACGGCGACCTTCTTGCCGGTCTTGCGGCTGCTGGGCAGGGGCTTGACCCAGCCTTCGGCCCAGGCACGGTCGATGATGGCGTGCTCGATGGACTTGATGCCCACGGCGTCGTCGTTGATGTTCAGGGTGCAGGCGGCCTCGCAGGGCGCGGGGCAGATGCGGCCGGTGAACTCCGGGAAGTTGTTGGTGCTGTGCAGCACGGCGCTGGCGCTCTTCCAGCCGCCGTGGAAGACCAGGTCGTTGAAGTCCGGAATGATGTTGTTGACCGGGCAGCCGCTGTTGCAGAACGGCGTGCCGCAGTCCATGCAGCGCGCGCCCTGGATCTTGGCCTGGCTGTCATCGAGGCCGATGACGAATTCCTTGTAGTGCTTCACGCGCTCGACGACGGGCGCGTAGCCCTCCTCAAGGCGCTCATATTCCATGAAGCCGGTGGTCTTTCCCATGATTCGTTGTCCTGATGTGTGGGGTGCAGGGATGGGTGCGGGCCGCTGCCCGCATCCTTCGCTTCCTTGTTATTTGGCGGCCACGGCTTCCTTGGCGTGTTCCTCGACCTCGGGCGTGGCGGGCTCTTCCATCACCTGGCGCTCGTACATCTCGGACAGGGCGCGCTTGTACTCGCTGGGGAAGACCTTGACGAACTTGGAACGGGCCGCAGCCCAGTTGTCCAGCAGGTCGCGGGCACGCTTGGAGCCGGTCCAGCGGCTGTGCGCCTCGATCAGTGCGCGCAGCTGGCGTTCGTCGGTTTCGCGGCGGTGCCAGACGGCGGGCGAGACCTGGGCCAGGTGCTCGTCGTGGGGCAGCACCTGGTCCAGCGAGACGGACGCCTTGTTGCAGCGCTCGGCGAAGCGGCCATCCTCGTCATACACATAGGCCACGCCGCCGCTCATGCCGGCCGCGAAGTTGCGGCCCGTCTTGCCCAGCACCACCACGGTGCCGCCGGTCATGTATTCGCAGCCGTGGTCGCCCACGCCTTCGACCACGGCCGTGGCGCCCGACAGGCGGACCGCGAAACGCTCGCCGGCCACGCCGCCGAAGAAGGCCTCGCCGCTGGTGGCGCCGAACATCACGGTGTTGCCGACGATGGTGTTGGTCGTCGTGTCGCCACGGAATTCATGGCTGGCATGCACCACCACGCGGCCGCCGGACAGGCCCTTGCCCGTGTAGTCGTTGGCATCGCCGCGCAGGTTCAGCGTGATGCCGTTGCACAGGAAGGCGCCGAAGGACTGGCCGCCCGTTCCCTCGAAGTGGATGCGGATGGTGTCATCCGGCAGGCCTTCGGGATGCACGCGCGTCACGGCACCGGAGAGCATGGCGCCCACGGAGCGGTTCACGTTGCGCGCCACTTCCATGATGCGCACGCGCTCGCCGTTCTCGATGGCGGGCTTGCAGCGCTCGATGAGCTTCACGTCCAGCGCCTTGTCCAGCAGGTGGTCCTGCTTTTCGACATGGAAGCGCGCCACGTCGGCGGGCACTTCGGGCTGGGCGAACAGGCGCGAGAAGTCCAGGCCCTGGGCCTTCCAGTGCTGCAGGCCCTTGCGGGTGTCCAGCAGGTCGGCACGGCCGATCAGGTCGTCGAACTTGGCCACGCCCAGCTGGGCCATGATCTGGCGTACTTCCTCGGCGATGAAGAAGAAGTAGTTCACCACATGCTCGGGCTTGCCCGAGAACTTGGCGCGCAGCACCGGGTCCTGCGTGGCCACGCCCACGGGGCAGGTGTTCAGGTGGCACTTGCGCATCATGATGCAGCCCTCGACGACCAGGGGCGCCGTGGCGAAGCCGAACTCGTCGGCGCCCAGCAGCGCGCCGATGACGACGTCGCGGCCGGTCTTCATCTGGCCGTCGGCCTGAACGCGGATACGGCCGCGCAGGCGGTTGAGCACCAGGGTCTGCTGGGTCTCGGCCAGGCCGATTTCCCAGGGCGAGCCCGCATGCTTGATGGACGACCAGGGCGATGCGCCCGTGCCGCCGTCGTGCCCCGCGATCACCACGTGGTCGCTCTTGCACTTGGCCACGCCGGCCGCGATGGTGCCCACGCCCACTTCGGACACGAGCTTGACCGAGATGTCGGCATGCGGTGCCACGTTCTTCAGGTCGTGGATCAGCTGGGCCAGATCCTCGATGGAGTAGATGTCGTGGTGGGGCGGAGGCGAGATCAGGCCGACGCCGGGCACGGAGTGGCGCAGCTTGCCGATGTAGTCGGACACCTTGCCGCCGGGCAGCTGGCCGCCTTCGCCGGGCTTGGCGCCCTGGGCCATCTTGATCTGCACCTGGTCCGAGGACGACAGGTACTCGGCCGTGACGCCGAAGCGGCCCGAGGCCACCTGCTTGATCCTGGAGCGCAGCGAGTCGCCGTCCTGCAGCTCGATGTCGGCCTCGACCTTGTCGGCGCCGATGATGGAGCCCAGGGTCTCGCCCTTCTTGATCGGGATGCCCTTGAGCTCGTTGCGGTAGCGCTGGGGATCTTCCCCGCCTTCGCCGGTGTTGCTCTTGCCGCCGATGCGGTTCATGGCCACGGCCAGCGTGGCATGGGCCTCGGTGCTGATCGAGCCCAGGGACATGGCGCCCGTGGCAAAGCGCTTGACGATGTCCTTGGCCGATTCGACCTGGTCCAGCGCAATGGCCTTGGCCGGGTCGAACTTGAACTCGAACAGGCCGCGCAGCGTCATGTGGCGCTTGCTCTGGTCGTTGATCAGCTGGGCGTATTCCTTGTACGTGCTCCAGTTGTTGGAGCGCGTGGAATGCTGCAGCTTGGCGATGGCGTCGGGCGACCACATGTGCTCTTCGCCACGGGCGCGCCAGGCGTATTCGCCGCCGGCGTCCAGCATGGTCTCCAGCACGGGATCGTCACCGAAGGCCGCGCGGTGGTTGCGGATGGTTTCCTCGGCGATCTCGAAGACGCCGATGCCCTCGACGCGGCTGGCCGTGCCGGTGAAGTACTTGTCCACGGTGTCGCTGTTCAGGCCGATCACCTCGAACAGCTGGGCGCCGCAATAGGACATGTAGGTGGACACGCCCATCTTGGACATGATCTTGGACAGGCCCTTGCCGATGGCCTTGACGTAGTTGTAGATGGCCTTGTCGGCCGACAGGTCGCCGCCCAGCTCCTTGTGCATGTCGGCCAGGGTTTCCATGGCCAGGTAGGGATGCACGGCCTCGGCGCCGTAGCCCGCCAGCACGGCGAAGTGGTGCACTTCGCGCGCCGTGCCCGTTTCCACGACCAGGCCGGCCGTGGTGCGCAGGCCCTCGCGCACCAGGTGCTGGTGGATGGCCGACAGCGCCAGCAGCGCGGGGATGGCCACCTGGGTGGCGCTCACATGGCGGTCGCTGATGATCAGGATGTTGGCGCCGCCCTTGATGGCGTCCACGGCCTGCGCGCACAGCGATGCCAGCTTGGCTTCCACGCCCTGCTTGCCCCAGGACAGCGGGTAGGTGATGTCGATCGTTGCGCTCTTGAACTTGCCCTGCGTGTGGCGTTCGATGTCGCGCAGCTTGGCCATGTCGGCGAAGTCCAGCACGGGCTGGTGCACTTCGAGGCGCATGGGCGGGTTGACCTGGTTGATGTCCAGCAGGTTGGGCTTGGGTCCGATGAAGGACACCAGCGACATCACGATGGCTTCGCGGATGGGGTCGATCGGCGGGTTGGTCACCTGCGCGAACATCTGGCGGAAGTAGTTGTACAGCGGCTTGTTCTTGTCCGACAGCACGGCCAGCGGGCTGTCGTTGCCCATGGAGCCGATGCCTTCCTCGCCGTTCTTGGCCATGGGGGCCAGCAGGAACTTGATGTCTTCCTGCGTGAAGCCGAAGGCCTGCTGGCGTTCGAGCAGCGGCAGGCTGGCGGCCTCGGGGCCGGCATGGGTGTCACCGCCCACGCTGCCCAGCTTGATGCGCAGGTTCTCGATCCACTGCTTGTAGGGCTTGGTGTTGACGATGTTGGCCTTGAGCTCGTCGTCCTCGATCAGGCGGCCCTGCTCCAGGTCGATCAGCAGCATCTTGCCGGGCTGCAGGCGCCACTTGCGCACGATGGAGCTGTCGGGCACGGGCAGCACGCCGGCCTCGGAAGCCAGGATGACCAGGTCGTCGTCGGTGATCACGTAGCGCGAGGGGCGCAGGCCGTTGCGGTCCAGCGTGGCGCCGATCTGGCGGCCGTCGGTGAACACGATGGAGGCCGGGCCGTCCCAGGGCTCCATCATGGCGGCGTGGTATTCATAGAAGGCGCGGCGGCGCTCGTCCATGGACTCGTGCTGCTCCCAGGGCTCGGGAATCATCATCATCACGGCCTGGCTGATGGGGTAGCCGGCCATGGTCAGCAGTTCCAGGCAGTTGTCGAACGTTGCCGTGTCGGACTGGCCAGCGAAGCTGATGGGATAGAGCTTCTTGAGGTCCTCGGCCAGCACGGGCGAGGCCATCACGCCTTCGCGCGCCAGCATCCAGTTGTAGTTGCCGCGCACGGTGTTGATTTCACCGTTGTGGGCCACGTAGCGGTAGGGGTGGGCCAGCGGCCACTCGGGGAAGGTGTTGGTCGAGAAGCGCTGGTGCACCAGGCCGATGGCCGAGACGCAGCGCTCGTCGGACAGGTCGTTGTAGTACACGCCCACCTGGTCGGCCAGCAGCAGGCCCTTGTAGACCACGGTGCGGCTGCTCATGCTGGGAACGTAGTATTCCTTGCTGTGCTTGAGCTTGAGGTTCTGGATGGCGGCGCTGGCCGTCTTGCGGATCACGTACAGCTTGCGCTCGAGCGCATCCTGCACGATCACGTCGGCGCCGCGGCCGATGAAGACCTGGCGCAGGATGGGTTCCTTTTCCTGGACCGTGGGCGACATGGGCATGTCGCGGTTCACGGGCACATCGCGCCAGCCCAGCAGGACCTGGCCTTCGGCCTTGATGGCGCGTTCCATCTCCTGCTCGCAGGCCAGGCGCGAGGCATGCTCCTTGGGCAGGAAGATCATGCCCACGCCGTACTCGCCCGCCGGCGGCAGGGCCACGCCCTGCTTTGCCATTTCTTCGCGGTAGAGCTGGTCGGGAATCTGGATCAGAATGCCCGCGCCATCGCCCATGAGCTTGTCGGCGCCCACGGCGCCGCGATGGTCGATGTTTTCGAGGATCTTGAGCGCGCCGGTGACGATGTCATGGCGCTTGACGCCCTTGATATGCGCAACAAAGCCGAGGCCGCAGGCGTCGTGCTCGTTGCTCTTGGAGTACAGACCGTGGTCTTGGAGATGCTTGATCTCGGCAGCCGTCGTCATGGCGGAATCCTCAAATTTTTCGCAGGGAACGCAAGATTAAGGCAAGGCATCACCTCATGCAATAAATTTATATAAGGGTCAGATCCCAATTAATTCCATAACAAAAAAATCGGAAATTAATAAGGGACACATTTATTTCACAAAGACCTGCAGTGAGGAATCAAGCACTTGCAGGCTATCAGTGGGTACTAACGCACTGTTGTGGTGCGCTCATTGGTCCGTCCGGGCGGACGGCCGGCGCGCTGGCGGGTCACACGGCGCTCGGTGCGCTGTTGTAAATCGGCAATGAATTGCTCATCGCCCAGCGCCCAGCCCCGCAGCGCCGACTGGCTGATGCGCTCGGCGTCGTCGGCGCCAACCCCCTCTTCCACGGCTTCCACATAGGCTGCATCCCGCGCAAACGGGGTGTTGCCCAGCTCCCAGAACACGGCATGCGGCTGGATCAGCGCGTCGCTGCGCAGGCCGGCGTTGTGCGCGTAGCTGGACCAGGGCCAGTCGGCCGGCCGCTGGACCAGGCCGGCGCGCACGGGGCTGTCGTCCATGAAGACCATGGTGGGCAGCAGCCAGCTGGGCTGCAGCACCGTGCCGCGATAGCGGCCTTCCCACAGCGTGCCGCTGCGGCCGTGTCGGTCGTTGAAGTAGCGCACATAGCGCCGGCCCACAGCCTGCATGAACTTGGGCAGGCCATCGCCGGTGCGGGGCGTGGCCAGCAGGTGGAACTGGCTGGGCAGCAGCACGTAGGCATGCACGGCCACCTCGCAGCTGCGCGCCATCTCGCGCAGCAGCCCCAGCATGGTTTCCCGGTCCTGGGCATCGATGAAGATATCCCCGCCGTTGTTGCCGAGCTGGATGATGTGGTGCGGCAGATCCGCAAGAGTGAGTCGGGGCAGGCGGGCCATGGTGCGAGTGCGGGGCGTGGATCGGCAATTATGGAGCGCTGCGCCGCCCGCCGCCCTACAGGGAAAGCCGCGATGAGGCCCTGAGCAATTGGCTCACCAGCTGCGTGGCGGCCAGCAGCCGGGGCAGCAGTTGCCCGCGCATCATCTCGGCGCTGTTGCGGTTGGCCTGGCCGCTGATGTTGAGCGCGGCCACGGTGCGCCCGGCTGCGTTCTTCACGGGAGCCGCGATGGAGATCAGGCCTTCGGCCAGTTCCTGGTCCACCAGGGCCCAGCCCTGGGCGCGCACCTCCAGAATGCGCTGGCGCAGGCGGTCATCATCCTGCTCGGTCAGGGCCGTGAACTGCCGGCGCTCGCGCGCATCCAGCAGGGCCTGCAGGGATTCATCGCTCTCGCCGGCCAGCAGCACGCGCCCCATCGAGGTCCAGCAGGCCGGCAGGCGCGAGCCCACGCCGAGGTTGGTGCTCATGATCTTGTGGGTGTGCACGCGCAGCACATAGACGATGTCGCCCCCATCGAGCACGGCGGCCGAGCAGGACTCCTTGACCTCGTCGACCAGGTTTTCCATCACGGGCTCGGCCAGGTTCCAGACCGGGGTGGAGCTGAGGTAGGCAAAGCCCAGTTCCATGATGCGCGGCGTGAGCTGGAACAGCTTGCCGTCGCTCTTCACATAGCCCAGCGTCTGCAGCGTCAGCAGGATGCGCCGGGCGCCCGCGCGCGTGAGCCCCGTGCGCGACGCCACCTCGCTGAGCGTCTGCGCGGGCGCCTCGGCACTGAACGAGCGGATCACGCCCAGGCCGCGCGCGAAGGACTGCACATAGCTGTCGCCGGGGCGCGGCGTGCCGCCCTCTTCTTCAACCCCACCTGTGGAAATTACGGAAGCGGCATTTTTTTCCATGGCTCTATAATTCTTTCTGCGAACTTTTGTTCTACATACGAACATTTTAGCGCAGCGCCAGCGGCCTGCATACCGGAGACAAGCAAGTGATCAACAAAATCACCGATACCATCGCCGAGGCGTTGTCGGGCGTCCAGGACGGCTCCACCGTGCTGATCGGGGGCTTCGGCACCTCGGGCAATCCCACCGAACTCATCGACGGCCTGATCGCCCAGGGCGCACGCGAGCTGACCGTGGTCAACAACAACGCGGGCAACGGCGACCAGGGCCTGGCCGCCCTGCTCAAGAGCGGCCAGGTGCGCAAGATCATCTGCAGCTTCCCCCGCCAGGTGGACAGCTGGGTGTTCGACGACCTGTACCGCAGCGGCAAGATCGAGCTGGAACTCGTGCCCCAGGGCAACCTGGCCGAGCGCCTGCGCGCCGCCGGCGCCGGCATCGGCGGCTTCTTCTGCCCCACGGCCTATGGCACGGAGCTGGCCAACGGCAAGGAAACGCGCGAGATCAACGGCAAGCACTATGTGCTGGAGCATCCCATCCACGGCGACGTGGCACTGGTCAAGGCCGAGAAGGGCGACCGCTGGGGCAACCTCACCTACCGCATGTCGGCCCGCAACTTCGGCCCCGTGATGGCCACGGCGGCCAAGCACACGATCGCCACCGTGCACGAGATCGTGGAGCTGGGTGCGCTGGACCCCGAGGCCGTGGTCACGCCCGGCATCTACGTGAGCCAGATCGTGAAGATCGACCGCGTGGCCACCCAGGCCGGCGGCTTCAAGAAAACCGCATGAGCGCCCCAACCGCCGAAAGCAAGAGCATGAGCAGCTACCAGAAACGCAGCAAGCAAGAGCTGGCCCGGCGCGTGGCCGAAGACATCTTCGACGGCGCCTATGTCAACCTGGGCATCGGCATGCCCACCCAGGTGGCCAACCACATCCCCGCCGGCCGCGAGGTCATCCTGCAAAGCGAGAACGGCATCCTGGGCATGGGCCCGGCGCCCGCCGAAGGCCAGGAGGACTATGACCTGACCAATGCCGGCAAGCAGCCCGTCACCCTGCTGCCGGGCGGCTGCTACTTCCACCATGCCGACAGCTTCGCCATGATGCGCGGCGGCCACCTGGACATCTGCGTGCTGGGCGCCTTCCAGGTCTCGGCCACGGGCGACCTGGCCAACTGGAGCACGGGCGAGGCCGGTGCCATTCCCGCCGTGGGCGGCGCCATGGACCTGGCCGTGGGTGCACGCCAGACCTGGGTGATGATGGACCTGCTGACCAAGACCGGCGAATGCAAGGTCGTCGAGGCCTGCAGCTACCCGCTCACGGGCCTGTCCTGCGTCAAGCGCATCTACACCGACCTGTGCACGCTGGAATGCACGCCCGAGGGCCTGCGCCTGATCGACACCGTGCCCGGCCTCTCGCACGCCGAGCTGCAGTCCATCGTGGGCCTGCCCATCAAGGACGCGACGGCCACGGCCTGATATCCCTCAGCTCCCCCTCAGCGGGTGCGCTGCGGCGCACCCCGGCACCTCTTCATTCTTTTTCCAGGAGACACCATGAGCCAGTCCAACCAGGCCTTCATCTGCGACGCCATCCGCACCCCCTTCGGCCGCTACGGCGGCGCCCTGTCCCCGGTGCGTGCCGATGACCTCGGCGCCGTGCCGATCAAGGCGCTGATGGAGCGCAACCCCGGCGTGGACTGGACGGCCGTGGCCGACGTGCTCTACGGCTGCGCCAACCAGGCCGGCGAAGACAACCGCAACGTGGCGCGCATGTCCGCCCTGCTGGCCGGCCTGCCCATCGATGTGCCGGGCGCCACCATCAACCGGCTGTGCGGCTCGGGCCTGGACGCCGTGGGCACGGCCGCGCGCGCTATCAAGGCGGGTGAGGCCCGCCTGATGATCGCGGGCGGCGTGGAAAGCATGAGCCGTGCGCCCTTCGTCATGCCCAAGGCAGAAAGCGCCTTCAGCCGCAGCAACGCCGTCTATGACACCACCATCGGCTGGCGCTTCGTCAACAAGCTGATGAAGCAGCAGTACGGCGTGGACTCCATGCCCGAGACGGCAGAGAACGTGGCCGACGACTTCAAGATCGAGCGCGAAGCCCAGGACCGCATGGCCCTGGCCAGCCAGCAAAAGGCCGCCGCCGCCATCGCGGCCGGCTACCTGGCCAAGGAAATCGTGTCCGTGTCCATTGCCCAGAAGAAGGGCGACGCCATCGTGGTGAGCCAGGACGAGCATCCGCGCGCCACCACCATCGAGGCGCTGGCCAAGCTCAAGGGCGTGGTGCGCCCGGATGGCACGGTGACGGCCGGCAATGCCAGCGGCGTGAACGATGGCGCCTGCGCCCTGCTGCTGGCCAACGAGGAAGCCGCCAGGCAATACAACTTGGTGCCGCGCGCCCGCGTGGTCGGCATGGCCGTGGCCGGCGTGGCCCCGCGCATCATGGGCTTCGGCCCCGCGCCCGCCGTGCGCAAGGTGCTGGCCCTGACCGGCCTGACGCTGGAGCAGATGGACGTGATCGAGCTGAACGAAGCCTTTGCCGCACAGGGCCTGGCCGTGCTGCGCGATCTGGGCATTGCCGACGACGACCGCCGCGTCAACCAATGGGGCGGCGCCATTGCGCTGGGCCATCCGCTGGGCGCATCGGGCGCGCGCCTGGCCACCACCGCCGTGAACCAGCTGCACACGCTGGGCGGCCGCTACGCGCTGTGCACCATGTGCATCGGCGTGGGCCAGGGCATTGCCGTGATCCTGGAAAAGGTCTGAGACTGCGATGAGCACCGTGGATAACAAGACACCCGTCACCGTGGTCAGCGGCGCCAGCAACGGCATCGGCCGCGCCATCGCCGAGGCACTGCTGGCCCAGGGCCGCGCCGTGGTCAACCTCGACTACGTGCTGCCCGATTGGAGCCACCCTCTGCTGGTGAGCTACCAGGCCGACCTGACCAGCGAGCAGGCCACCGCCGAGGCGGCGGCCCGCATTGCCGCCGCGCACAACGTGGTGGCCCTGGTCAACAACGCGGGCGCCACGCGCCCCGGCACCATCGACAATGCCAGCACCCAGCATCTGGACGACGTGGTGGGACTGCACCTGCGCGCGCCCATGCTGCTGGTGCAGGCCTTCCTGCCCACGCTGCGTGCCTGCGGCGAGGGGCGCATCGTGAACATGTCCTCGCGCGCCGCGCTGGGCAAGCCCGACCGCATCGTCTACTCGGCGACCAAGGCCGGCCTGATCGGCCTGACGCGCACCCTGGCCATGGAACTGGGCCGCGACCGCATCACGGTCAACGCCCTGGGTCCCGGCCCCATCGCCACCGAGCTGTTCACCAAGAGCAACCCCGAAGGCGCGCCGCAGACCCAGCGCATCCTCAATAGCATTGCCGTGGGCCGCATGGGCACACCGGAAGACGTGGCCCGTGCCGCGCTGTTCTTCCTGTCGCCCGACAACGGCTTCGTCACCGGCCAGGTGCTCTACATCTGCGGCGGCACCACGCTGGGCGTGGCGCCCGTCTGACCACCCGTCTGACCGACCGCCTTTCCAGGCACAACACCCTTCAAGAAGAACCACTGGAAGCGCCCGCTTGCACAGGCGGGCGCCACACAGGGCCTTGCCCTGGCCCAGCCCGGCGTTGCCGGGCTGGGCCATCCACCCTATTGCCGAATCAGGAGACCTCTCGATGTCCGATCAAACCACCCACTTCACCCGCCGCCGTGGCCTGCAGGCGCTGGCCGCCGCATCCCTGACCGCGCTCGGCGCCCTGACCGGCACCGCCGCCCTGGCCCAGGACGGCTTCCCCAGCAAGCCCATCACCATCCTCGTGCCCTTCGCCGCTGGCGGCACCACCGACATCCTGGCGCGCATCGTCGCCCAGGCGCTGCAGCAGGAACTGGGCCAGACCGTGATCGTGGACAACAAGCCCGGCGCTGGCGGCAACATCGGCGCCGTGGCCGCCGCGCGTGCACCGGCCGACGGCTACACGCTGTTCATGGGCACCGTGGGCACGCATGCCATCAATGCCGCGCTCTACGCCAAGCCCGGCTTCGACCCCATCAAGGACTTCTCGCCCCTGACGCGCGTGGCCAACGTGCCCAACCTGCTGGTGGCCCACCCCAGCCAGCCGTTCAAGACCGTCAAGGAAATGATCGCCTACGCGCGCGCCAATCCCGGCAAGCTGAACTACGGCTCCTCGGGCAGCGGCAGCTCCATCCACCTGTCGGGCGAGCTGTTCCGCTCCATGACGGGCCTGGACATGGTGCACGTGCCCTACAAGGGCAGCGCCCCGGCCATCACCGACCTGCTGGGCAACCAGATCGCCATCATGTTCGACAACATGCCCTCGGCCATCCAGCACGTGCGCTCGGGCAAGCTGCGTCCCATCGCCGTGACCACGGCCAAGCGCTCGCCCGAACTGCCCGATGTGCCCACCGTGGCCGAAGCCGGCGTGCCCGGCTACGAGGCCACTTCGTGGTTCGGCCTGTGGACCCAGGCCAAGACACCCGCTGCCGTGCAGCAGCGCCTGTACACGGCCATTGCCAAGGTGCTCAAGGACCCGGCCGTGGTCAAGAAGATCAACGACCAGGGCGGCGATGTCGTGATCGACACGCCGGCCGAGTTCCTCACCTATATCAAGGCCGAGTCCGCCAAGTGGAGCAAGGTCGTCAAGGACTCCGGGGCGCAAGTCTGACCTTCGTTTCCGTATAAAAGAGCTGCTGCGTGCAGCTCTTTTTCATTGGAGCACCGACCTATTGCTAAGCACCGCCCACATCGCACGAACGAGCGCGGCCCAACTCAGGGGCACCGAGGAAGGGCCTACGCCGGCCGCGCCGCCCCGCACCGAGGGTGTCGTCCCCCTTCAGGGGCGCCGTGCAACGGGGAAAGGCGCGAAGCGACTCAGGGGGTAATCATTTCAATCCAGCAGATCGGAGTAGTCACCCTTGTCGTAGCCTTCGATGGCCTTCCAGGGCTGGGCCAGCGGGGCGGGCAGCTTGCTGGCGGTGACCACGATGCGCTCGGTGCCGTGGGAGTCGCTGCGCTCCACGCGGCGGGCGAACTGGTTGGCCACGTCCCAGTCGATGACGGTGGTTTGTTCGCCTGCCGTGCCGCGGTAGCGCTGCACGCCGTTGTGCGGCTTGCCCACGCGTTCCATGCCTTGCAGCGCGGTGGGCGGCACGATCCAGTAGACGTTGTCGAAGGAGCCGCCGTAGCCGACGTTGCCGTGGTGAGCCAGGTCCACGCTGATGACGCGGCGCAGCTTGGCCAGGATGACTTCCACGCCCACCTTGCCGTCATCGGCGCGGCGGATGGACAGGGGTGCGGCGCGGGCCTCGTCATGGGCGTGGCCGGCGTGCGGGCCGTGGGCATGGTCGTGGCCGTGGTCCTGGCTCTGGCGCAGGGCGGCGGGCATTTCGCGCTCTATCCACAGCTGGGCCTTGCGGCGGTAGACACGGTTGGTATAGACGCTGCTGCGCTGCACGCCATCGCTGCCCACGCTCATGGCTTCGTAGGTGATGCGCAGGTCGGCCTCGGGCGTGGCCTGCACGGCGGCCGTGGTGCGCGCCACGGAATCAGCAGGGACTGCGGCCGTGGGTACGGGTGCCGCCGCCTTGGCCGGCTCGGCGGCCCATGCTGCGGAGACGGAACAGGCCAGCAGCGCGGCCGCGTAGATGTGGCGCGCCGCGCGCGGCGCCGGAAGGGAAAGCGTCATGGAATCCAGCCAATGCGAAAAAACCGGGGCCGGGCACACGCATGTGCCACGGCTCCGGCCAGGGGTTGGCAAGCAGCCAACGAAGGAAGAAACAATTACAGGCCAGCGGCTTCGCGGACCTTGGAGAACACCTTGGTGTTGTCCATCGTGCCCTTGAAGATCTTGGCGCCCGCGCCGCCGGCGAACAGCATCACGTCGCCGCCGCCATGGGTCTCGGAGCCCGGCGTGCCCAGGTTCAGGCCGACTTCCTGCAGGTAGTTGTCGTCCGTGGTGTCCACGGCCGTCACGTCGTCGCGCGAGGCGCCGCGCGTGGGAGCGATCCAGGGCTTGTTGCCATCTTCGGCATTGACCTGGCTGGAGGCCGTGGCGTTGGGACGTCCGCCATTGCCGAAGGCCAGCGTGGTGTAGGGCTTGCCGTCCTGGGCCTTGGCCATCTGGCCGGTCTGGTAGTCCTGCACCTTGCCCAGGATCGGGTTGCCGATCTTGGAGTAGCCGTTGAACACCATGTTGTGGTCGTGATCGGCCGTGACGACGATCAGCGTGTTCTTCAGGCCCGGGTCCTTCTTTTCCATGTAGGCCATGGCGGTCTCGATGGCGCGGTCGAAGGCCAGCGTGTCTTCCAGCGCGCGCTTGGCATTGGTGCCGTGCAGTGCGTGGTCGATGCGTCCGCCTTCCACCATCAGGAAGAAGCCCTTGTCATTGCGGCTGAGCACGTCCAGCGCCTTGCCGGTCATGTCGGCCAGGCTGGGCTCGTCCAGCTTTTGCTTGACACGGTCCAGCTCGTAGGCCATTTCGCTTTGCGTGAACAGGCCCAGCAGCTTGGGGGCCTTGGTCGCGTCCAGAGCCGACAGCTCGCTGCCCTTGGCGACATAGGCGTAGCCCTTGGCCTTCATCATGTCCACGAGGTTGGCCGTGTCCGTGCGCTTGCTGCTGGGGTTGACCGACTTGGGCAGGTAGTTGCGCTGGCCGCCGCCCATGAGCACGTCGATGCCGTCGCCCAGCCTGGCGTTGTAGTTGGCATGGCCGGGCACGGACTGCTCGGCAATGCTGTTGTAGCCATTGCGGTTGCAGATGTGGGCGTAGGTGGCCGCAGGCGTCGCATGGCCCACGCGCGTGGTGGAGATGGCGCCCACGGCACGGCCCTTGGCCTTGGACAACTCCAGCAGGGTCTGCGCGGGCTGGCCGTTGCCGGCCGGGCAGGTGGTGTCCTCGCCGTTGATGTATTGCTGGCCGTTGGCCGCGTAGGCCATGGTCTCGGCCGACATGGAGATGACTTCGTTGTTCATCTTCACGCCGGTCATGTAGGCCGCCATCGAAGGCGCGCTGTCCGTGGTCTGGCCATCGCGCGAGAAGGTCTTGACGCGGCTGGCGTAAGGCAGGGACTGCATGGTCAGCGTGGCGCGCTCGCTGCTGGTCAGTGCCGTGGGATTGGCAGCCAGCTGCTTCTCACCCTTGTAGATGCGCGCGGCGGTCACGGTGACCGGACCCATGCCGTCGCCGAGGAAGAAGATGACGTTCTTGGCCTCGCCAGCCGCATGGGCGGCAGGTGCCAGCAGCGCCAGCGCGCCGGCCGCAGCCAGGGCGAGGGAGGTCTTTTGGAGGATCGGATGCATGTGGAATTCCTTGAGTGCCTTGAATGCAGCGTGCGGCATCACAAGCCGATGCTCTTCTTGATCAGGTTGAACACGGCCGTGTTGTCGATCACGCCCGAGAACGTATCGGCACCCATGCCTTGCGCGCCCAGGAACACGTCGCCGCCGCCGTGGGTTTCGGAGGCCAGGGGCACCACGGCCTCCTGCAGGTAGTCGGGGCTTTCCAGCGAGGCAGCGTCGATGGGACCCCGCGTGGCCAAGCGCTTGGGACCGTTGCCGAAGCCCAGGATGGTGTAGGGATTGCCGTCCACATCGGTGGAGGCCTTGCCGTCCACGTAGTTCTTGACCAGGCCCAGCACGCCGGGCTTGCCGGCCTCGGTCTTGCCGGTGCGCGCGGCATAGCCGTTCAGGTGCAGCGTGTGGTCATGGTCGGCGGTGACGACGATCAGCGTGTTCTTCAGGCCCGGATCGAGCTTGGCCATCTTGTCCAGCGCGGTCTGGATGGCGTTGTCGAAGGCCACGGTGTCCTGCAGCGCGCGGCGCGCGTTGGTGGCGTGCAGCGCATGGTCGATGCGGCCGCCTTCCACCATCAGGAAGAAGCCCTTCTTCTTGGCCGACAGCGCGTCGATGGCCTTGCCCGTCATCTCGGCCAGGCTCGGTTCCTTGGTCGCATCGCGGTCCAGGTCATAGGCCATGTGGTCCTTGGTGAACAGGCCGGCGATCTTGCTGCCGTCCACGGGCAGCTTGTCGAACTCGCTCTTGTTGGCGGCGTAGCTGTACTTCTGCGTCTTGAACTCGGCGATCAGGTTGCGGCTGTCGTTGCGGCGGCCGCCGTCGGCCTTGGGCGTGAAGTAGTAGGAGCCGCCACCCAGGATCACGTCCACGCCGTCACCGAGCTTGCTGTTGTAGCCGGAGCCGCCGGGCACCAGGGCCGCGGCAATGGTGTTCTCCGCATCGCGGTGGCAGACGTGCGAATAGGTGGTTGCCGGCGTGGCATGCGTGATGCGCGCGGTGGAGACCACGCCCGTGCCGTAGCCGGCGGACTTCATCTGCTCGAGCAGCGTGGGAACGGCCTG
The DNA here is from genome assembly GCF_001598795.1 of Delftia acidovorans NBRC 14950. Taxonomy (GTDB): domain Bacteria; phylum Pseudomonadota; class Gammaproteobacteria; order Burkholderiales; family Burkholderiaceae_C; genus Comamonas; species Comamonas acidovorans. The sequence continues at coordinate 64,607 of NZ_BCZP01000006.1, forward strand.
GCCGTTGCCGCTGGGGCAGGTGCTGTCGTAGTTGGTGTGATAGGCCTTGCCCGCAGCGTCCGTGGCCTTGGTGTCGGGCGTCATGGAGATGACTTCGTTGTTCATCTTCACGCCGGTCATGTAGGCGGCCATCGAGGGCGCGCTGTCCGTCACCTGGGCGTCGTTCGAGAAGGTGTGGACAAAGGCCGTCTCGGGCAGCTTGTCCATGGTCAGCTCACCGTCTTCGCCCACGCTGTAGATGCGTGCGGCGGTCATGGTGGTGATGCCCATGCCATCGCCCAGGAAGAACAGCACGTTCTTGGTCGGAGCGGCTGCGGACGAACCGTCGCTGCCGCCACAGGCGCTCAACAGCAGCGAGGCACCAGCCAGCGCGCTGCACAACATCTTCAATTTCATGCGGATATCCCTCTGTAGGCAGGGGACCCCGCAGCACGGCCGCGCCCTCCCCCTGTTGATTGACCCGTGCACTGTAGGAGCGACCTGTGACGAGCCCGTGACAGCAAGGCAGCAGCGGCAGGCGTATCGTTGCGGGGATGCGCTGCCAGCCGGGGAGCCCCCGGCCACCCCCGCGACTGAACAAGGAACCCCATGGACCAGAAAGCCCAAGCCCCGAACGCCTCGCACGCCACGGATGCGCCGCCCAAGCCGGTGCTCGACTACCCGTTCGAGGCGCCACCGCAGCGCGGGCAGACGCTGGAGGTCGCACCCGGCGTGCTCTGGATACGCATGCCCCTGCCCTATGCGCTGGATCACATCAATCTCTGGGCCATCGATGACGGCGAGGGCTGGGCCATCGTCGATACCGGTGCGCGCACCGACGAAGGCGTGGCCACCTGGCGCGCGCTGTTCTCCCAATCCACCGATGGCCGCTCGCTGACGCGCGTGCTGGTCACCCACATGCACCCCGACCATGTGGGCCTGGCCGGCTGGCTGACGCGCAAGTTCCATGTGCCGCTGTACATGACGCGCCTGGAATATCTGAACTGCCGCGTCGTGGTCTCGGACTGCAGCCGCGAGGCGCCGCCCGACGCCATCGCCTTCTACCGCCGCGCAGGCTGGAGCGACAGCGCGCTGGAGTCCTACCGCGCCCGCTTCGGCAACTTCGGCAAGCACATCCACGCCCTGCCCGACAGCTACCGCCGCCTGCACGACGGCGAGGAACTGCGCATAGGAAAGCACCTGTGGCGCGTGGTGGTCGGCAGCGGCCACTCGCCCGAGCACGCCAGCCTCTACTGCCCCGATCTCAAGCTGCTGATCTCGGGCGACCAGGTGCTGCCGCGCATCTCGTCCAACGTCTCGGTCCATGCCATGGAGCCCGACGCCAACCCCATGGCCGACTGGATGGATTCTCTGGAAAAGGTCAGGCGCGAAGTGCCCGACGATGTGCTCGTCCTGCCCGCGCATGGCGATTGCTTTCGCGGACTGCATGCACGGATCGATTCACTGGCCGCAGGCCAGGAACGCGCCAACGCCCGCTTGCTGGCCGCACTGGCCGAACCGCGTCGCGCCGTCGATGTCTTCGGCGCCCTGTTCTCACGCCCGATCAGCGAATCCAGCCCCGCCCTGCTGGGCATGGCCACGGGCGAAAGCCTGGCCTGCCTCAACCACCTGATGCATGCAGGGCAGGTGGAGCGCAGCATCGATGCCGATGGCATCGCCTGGTACCACGCCGTGGCGGGGGCCTGAGACTGCTGCAGGCAGCCGGCTCAGGCTGCCTGCAGCAGCGGATAGCGCTGTGCCATCGCATCCTGCAGGCCGAACTCCGCCAGGATGGCGCGCATGCGCTCGACCGCACTGCGCTTTTTCTGCCCCGTGTAACGCGCAATGATCAGCTCGTTCTTCATGCTGTGCTCCCAGCCCACCAGCTCGGTCACGGTGACCTGGTAGCCGCAGGCTTCCAGGTACAGGCAGCGCAGCACATTGGTGAGCTGGCTGCCCATTTCGCGCGTGTGTATGGGATGGCGCCACAGTTCTGCCAGCGGCGTGCGCGTCAGGCTCAGCGCCTTGGTCTGGCGCAGGCAGGCAGCGACCTCGGCCTGGCAGCAGGGCACCAGCACCATGGCCTTGGCCTTTTTCTCCAGGCCGAAGGCGATGGCATCGTCGGTGGCGGTGTCGCAGGCGTGCAGGGCCGTGACCACGTCGAATTGCGCAGGCATGAAGTCGGCATGCGTGGATTCGGCCACCGACATGTTCAGGAAGCCCATGCGCTCGAAGCCCAGCTCGGCAGCCAGCTTCTGCGAAGCGTCCACCAGCGGCGCGCGCGTTTCTATGCCGTAGATGTGGCCGCGCCCCAGCGGCTTGAAATACAGGTCGTAGAGGATGAAGCCCAGATAGGACTTGCCGGCGCCGTGGTCGGCCAGGGTGACTGCATGGTCGTCGGCCGACAGTTCTTCGAGGATGGGGGCGATGAACTGGTACAGGTGGTAGACCTGCTTGAGCTTGCGCCGCGAGTCCTGGTTGATCTTGCCTTCGCGCGTGAGGATGTGCAGCGCCTTGAGCAGTTCGATGGACTGGCCGGGCTTGAGGCCCAGTTGCTCGGTCACATCCTGCTCGGGTTTCGCGGCAGGCTTGCCTTGGCGCGCCTTCATTCGGCTGCGCCCGGCTTGGCTGCATGCGCCACGGGGCAGCGCGCGCCCACGCCCATGTCCAGCCAGCCTTCGATGCCGATCTTCTCCAGCGTCTCCATGTTGCGCTCGTAGATGGACTCCGCCTCGGGGAACGCTTCGACCGCCTTGTCTATGCTGTCCTCGCGCAGCAGGTGCAGCGTGGGATAGGGCGAGCGGTTGGTGCAGTTGGTGACGTCGTCGGCTTCGGTGCCCTCGAACTGGAACTGCGGGTGGAACGAGGCCACCTGCAGGATGCCTCCCAGGTCCAGCTCCTCGACCATGGCGTCGGCCACTTCGAGGAAGTCGTTGAAATCCAGGAACTCCTGCAGCGCATGGGGCAGGATCAGCAGCGTGGTGTCGCGCTTCTCGGGCGAGGCCTCGGCCAGCGCCTCCAGCTCGCGGTGCAGGTCCGCCGCCACGCCCTCGGCGTCGGTGGCCTGGCTGACCGTGTAGTGGATCTGGCCCTTGATGTGCACGCCCTTGGCGAAGGGGCACAGGTTCAGGCCGATCACGGCCTTTTCGAGCCAGTGCACCGTATCCTCGATCACGGTGACAGGCGGAAACTCGGCCGCGCGAATCTCGTGGTTGGTATCGGTCATGGCTGTGCCCTTCAAAAATGCGAACGGGGGCAATGCGCCCCCAGACATTGCGAAACCGTCCAGGAACCCTTCCCTGCCCTGTCACGCAGGGTCCGCATTCTAGCCGCGCCGCCCGGGCGATGCCGGTGCTCGGATTTCTCAGCCCAGCAGGCGCAGGCCTGTCAGCAGCTCATGCTCCCGGGCCGCGTAGCGATCCGTCATCCCGGCGATGAAGTCGGCCACCACCCGCGCACGCGCCGATACGTCCTCGGCCAGCATGGCCCGCTGCACAAAGCGCGGCTTCATGCGATCGGGCTCCACCATGTAGGCCGCAAACAGCTCGGCCACCACCTGCTGCGCGCCGTCCATGGTCTTCATCACCTGCTCATGGCGATAGAGATTGCGGAACAGGAACTGCTTGAGCTGCAGCGACTGCTGCCTCATGGTATCGCTGAAGCCCACCAGGGGGCCAGCCTGTGCGCGCACCTCATCGACCGAACAGGGCCGCGCCTGAGCAATGCGTTGCTGCGTGGCGGCGATCACGTCATAGACCTGGTCGCTGAGCATGCGGCGGATGCTTTCGTACAGCAGGCGCCGCTCGGCCAGGGGCATGCCCAACTGAGGATGCTCGGCCAGCGTTGCGTCGTGATAGCGCGCGAACAGGGGAACGGCCTCGCACAGCTGGGCCATGGTGATCAGGCCGGAGCGCACGCCATCGTCGACGTCATGGGCGTTGTAGGCAATGGCATCGGCCAGATTGCACAGCTGGGCCTCCAGCGAAGGCTGCCGGCCCAGCAAAAAGCGCTGGGCCACACCGCCGGGCTCCCGCGCTTCCATGTGCTCGGCATTGGTGCGCGAGCAGTGCTTGAGAATGCCCTCACGCGTCTCGAAGCTCAGGTTGAGCCCGTCAAAGGCCGGATAGCGCTCCTCCAGCCGGTCCACCACGCGCAGGCTTTGCAGGTTGTGCTCGAAGCCGCCATGCGGCTGCATGCAGGCATTGAGTGCGTCCTGGCCCGCATGGCCGAAGGGGGTGTGGCCCAGGTCGTGGGCCAGGCAGATGGCTTCGACCAGATCCTCGTCGAGCTGCAGGGACCGGGCGACCGAGCGGCCCAGTTGGGCCACCTCCAGCGAATGCGTCAGCCGTGTGCGGAAAAGGTCGCCTTCATGGTTGACGAAGACCTGGGTCTTGTAGACCAGCCGCCGAAAGGCCGAGGAATGGACGATGCGGTCCCGGTCGCGCTGGTAATCGCTGCGCGTGGGCGCAGGCGCCTCCGGGAAACGCCGCCCCCGGCTGAACGCCGGGTTGCAGGCATAGGGGGCCAGGGCCTGTTTCTGCATTCGATCGCCTCATCATGCTGACAAGGGCACTCTAGCAGTTCCGGCTTGCCCCCAGCGCCGCGCGTCAGGCGCAGCAGGCGTCTATGACTTCGCGCACCAAGGCATCGGGTGCCGAGCGCATGACGGCCTTTCCTGGCCCGTCGATGAGAACGAAGCGGATCTCGCCCGCCTCGGACTTCTTGTCCACGCGCATCAGCTCCAGATAGCGGCCAGCGTTGTCACGCGCATCCAGCACGGCGCCGCGCACGGGCAGGCCCGCACGTTCGATCAGCACGCGCAGCCTTTGCACAAAGGCGGCATCCACCAGGCCAAGGCGCTGCGACAGCTCGGCCGCCATGACCATGCCGGCGCCCACGCCTTCGCCGTGCAGCCAGTTGCCGTAGCCCATGCCGGCTTCAATCGCATGCCCGAAGGTGTGGCCGAAATTGAGAATGGCGCGCAGCCCAGCCTCTTTCTCGTCCTGCCCCACGACCCAGGCCTTGATCTCCACGCTGCGCTTGATCGCGTGTGCCAGTGCAGTGCGGTCGCGGGCGAGCAAGGCATCCATGTTCTCCTCCAGCCAGGCCAGGAAGTCCATGTCGGCGATGGGCCCGTACTTGATGACCTCGGCCAGGCCGGCGCTCAGCTCGCGCACGGGCAGCGTGTCCAGCGAGGCCAGGTCGCAAACCACCAGCTGCGGCTGGTAGAAGGCGCCGATCATGTTCTTGCCCAGCGGATGGTTGATGGCGGTCTTGCCGCCCACCGACGAATCCACCTGCGACAGCAGCGTGGTGGGCACCTGCACGAATGGCACGCCGCGCATGTAGCTCGCGGCGGCAAAGCCCGTCATGTCGCCGATGACGCCACCGCCCAGCGCGAACAGCACGGTCTTGCGGTCGCAGCCGCCGGACAGCAGGTCGTCAAAGATCAGGTTCAGCGTCTGCCAGTCCTTGTGGGCCTCGCCATCGGGCAGCACCACGGTACGCACGCTGCGGTAGCGTTGTTCCAGCACGCGACGCAGTGCGGGCTCATAGAGCGGTGCGACCACATCATTGCTGACGATCACGGCCTGGGCCGCAGAAGGCAGGGCGGCATAGGTCGCGGCCTGGTCCAGCAGGCCGGTGCCGATGGTGATCGGATAGGAACGGTCACCCAGGTCGATGGTCACGACCTGGGCGGCTGGCAAGGAGGAAGCGGTGGGCAAGATGGTGTCGCTCCAAGGCAGAAAGAGTGAAAGGAATTGCGCGACACGACAGCGCGCCCGGCAACCGCCGATCTTAAAGAAAAAGGCCCCGGCAAGTGCCGAGGCCTTTGGTGTTCCAGCGGGCTGCCGCTCAGGCCAGTTCCGCCTGCATGCGTATGCGCTGGGCGGCCTGCGCCACAGACAGGCCGGATGTCTGGATCACGAAGTGAGCCGTCTCCAGATAAAGCGGCTCGCGTTGCAGCAGCAGCTCCCGCAGGCGCAGTGCCGGATCTTCCACCTGCAGCAAGGGCCGCGTCACATCGTTGCGCAGCCGCGCGGCGATGGCCTCTGGCGTGCAATCCAGATAGAAGACCTGGGTGCGCGCATGCAGATGGCGGCGGTTTTGCTCGCGCAGCACCACGCCGCCGCCCGTGGACAGCAGCAGGCTGGATGTGGAGGCCGACAGCTCATCAATGACCTGCGACTCCATGTCTCGAAAAGCCTGCTCGCCCTCGCGCTCGAAAAACTCCCGGATGCTGCAGCCTATGCGCTGCTCGATCACATGGTCAGAATCCACAAAACGCATCGACCACAGGCGCGCCAGCTGGCGCCCTATGGTCGATTTGCCGGAGCCGGGCAGGCCGATCAGGGCCACCACCGGCGCACGGAGCGAGGCAGGACCTTGATCGGAATTCACCGGCGTGTTCACTCGGGCAGGCAGACGGATGTCACTCCGTAAGGCGAGGTCAGAAAGGAGCCGTTCTTCTGGTCACCTTCGACGAACGAGGTAAGGAAGATGCGCTCGGCACGACCTTCGGAGCCGGCAGCATTTGAGCTGACGGTCAGCTTGTACAGCAGCCAGGTGGCAACGTTCTGCGGATATTCAGTCTGAACGATCAGACGGCCATTGGCTCCTGTTTTTCGTCCGTTGAAATAGGACACCACAATATCGGCCTTGGGGGGTGTCAAGCGGCCATCTCCATTGGCGTCTTCACCGCTGTCCAGATTTCCATTGCGATTGATGTCCTCATTCAAGCAAAAACCGGATCCAGCGACGTGTGCATTCTTGACGTTGTCATAGCTACCAAATCCGTATCGCAGAATATCCACGCTTACTGAAACATCCGCATCCGCAACGGCCTCACCAGCAGCATTGGCAACGGCCACATCAAACTTCTTGATATAGGTAAGGTTATTGGTGCCTTTTTCCAACTCATTGTTGTCGCCGATAGTGATGGAGACAGGTTCGCTGGCAACAGTCAGCGTACTGATACGCGAATTGGGGCATTTCCCATTGGACACAGCTGCGTCAGAATTACCATAGCACATGCGAATGCTGACCCCATCTGTCGGGCTGATACGTGCGCCAGGAATATATTGCGCCATGGCAACTCCGCTGGCATTGGATATCACGGATTGGCCACCTGTAGAGATAGCCTCTCCAGAGCCCAGTCCAGGCGGAACGATCTCAAAGCGGACTCGCATATTGGGAATGGCGCGATTGTCCTTGTCCAGGAACAGGGCTCGCAATTGCGCCATATTGGTGCGACCGCCATCCAGATTTGGCTTGACGGTATTCGGCACAATGGACAGGCTCGCCGCACTGACCACACCCACCGCGTCAGGAACTTGGGCAGCGCCGCCTGCCACAGTGATCTGCTCGTTTGAGACCACTCCCGAAGCCTTGGCCTGCAAGGAGTAGATCTGGGCAGTGCCTGGTGCATTGAATGCCGCAAACTTGGCCACGCCAGATGTGTCCGTCTGGGCCGTCACCGCAGCACTGAGAACCGATCCGGAAAGCACAACAGGAATGCCAGAAATTCCTGCGCCATTCGCATCCGAGATTTTTGCCGTGACCTCCACTGGTTGTCCAGGAGAAGGAGCAGAGGGAACCACGGTCAAGGCGATCTGGCTGCCGGTGACAGCCACAACACCTGTCCCAGACTGATTACCAGCCTTCAGGTTGAAGCGGATATCCCGGTTGGAACGATCACCACCGATCTCTATCTTTCCAGTAACACGGCCAGAGGCATCCGTCACGTTGGCGTTGGGTGTAAAAACACCCGAATCAAGCACAACGGAGACAGGTGCATTGGCTACAGGATTCCTGCTTGCGGACAATGCTGTGACCGTCAAGGTAGCGGAGTCACTTCCCGAATTGGCGACAACAGTCTTGTCGAGAAGGAACTCGACACTGGCCACATCCGGTGTCGTACCGCCCCCCGTACCTCCTCCAGGTGTCCCCGGATTCCCGCCTCCCCCCCCGCACCCAACCAGAGCAAAGGCCGTCAAAGTAGCCAACCATATTTTCTTCATCAAATATCTCCCTAAATTTTCACTCAGCGTTTTGCAGCGCTATCAGAAATCATTTTTGGTGTAATGAATACCAGCATTTCTCTCTTGGAAGAGGCCCTGGAGCGGCTCTTGAAAAGATTACCAAGTACAGGCACATCACCCAACAACGGAATCTTGTTCTCCTGATTGGTTTCTTCCAGTTCAAAGATGCCACCAATCACCACGGTGCCGCCGTTTTGCACTAGGATCTGCGTCTTGATATGCTTGGTGTCAATAGCCACCCCCTGGGTCGTGGTTTCACCGCGAGAATCCTTGTTGATATCCAGATCCAGAATGATATCGCCTTCAGGAGTTATTTGCGGCGTCACTTCCAGCTTCAACACCGCCTTTTTGAAGGCTATGGTGGTCGCTCCGTTGGGTGCGGTGACTGAGTACGGATACTCCGTACCCTGCTCGATCAGCGCCTTGGTCTGGTCGGCGGTCATGAGACGAGGGCTTGAAATGATCTTGCCTTGCCCATCGGCTTCCATTGCTGAAAGTTCCAGCGTAAGGAAGCGATTGGCTGCAGCATTGAAGATGGACATGGCAAACGTGCCAGATCCTGAAACTCCTGACACGGATGCAGGAAGATTCACAAAGCTGCCCGAAGTGTTGACCGTGCCTCCCGCACCTGCAGAGGCATTTGCGTTATCGAACCCCGTACCGAAGACAACACGATTGTCACCGCCGATACTGTAGCCGCCATCACCACCGCGCTGGGCACGCAAGTCCCCGCCGCCGAGGCGCACACCCAGCGCACGACCGAACGTGTCACGGGCTTCCACAATACGCGCTTCAATGAGCACTTGCCGCACTGGCACATCCAGCGTCGCCAGCAATGCCTTCATGGCCTCAAGCTTGGCAGGGGTGTCCGTCACAAAGAGTTGGTTGGTTCGAGGCTCGGAGATTGCAGAACCACGCTCGGACAGAAATCTCGTGGCAGTTCCACCAACACCCGCACCACTGGTGTTCGTCGTGATTTGCAACAGAATATCGGCCGCCTTCGCATAGTTCAGCTGAAAGCCCTGGGTGCGCAGCGGCTCCAGTTTCTGGATTTCCATCGCGGCTTCATAGTCACGCTTGGTGCGCGCATCGATCTCATCCTTTGGCGCAATCCAGAGCACCGAGCCCGATTTGCGCATGCCCAGGCCCTTGGCATCCATGATGATCTGCAGCGCCTGATCCCAGGGAACATCCTTCAGGCGCAGGGTCAGTGCCCCGGAAACCGTGTCCGAAGTCACTATATTGAAGTTCGTGAAATCGGCGATCACCTGAAGCAGAGATCGCACTTCGATATTCTGGAAGTTCAGGGAGAGTTTCTCACCGCTGTAGCCAGGACCCTGAGTCAGTTTGCTCACGTCCACCTTTTTCTGGCGAACTTCAATCACAAACTGGCTGTCACTTTGATAGGCACTGTGCTCCCAGTCACCTGTGGGGGCAATGCGCATGCGCACCGACTCACCCTGCTGCACCGAAGAGATTGTCTGCACCGGCGTTCCGAAATCCGCAACATCCAGCTTGCGACGCAATCCTTCAGGCAGGGAGGAGCGCAGAAAATCGACCACCAGCTCCTTGCCTTCGCGGCGCAGATCCACGCCGACCTGGCTGTTGCTCAGCCCCACGACGATGCGGCCAGAACCATCACTGCCGCGACGGAAATCAACATCCCGAATGGGTTGGACGTCACTGCCAACAGGCGTCTTGGCTTCAAACACGCCCTGCTGCGTAGAAGGCTTTACTGCGGCAGACGTTGCCACCGGATCCAACAGGATCAGCAGCGCCTTGCCTTGGCGTTCAGTGCGGTAGGACGTCGCAGACTTCAGATTCAGCACCAGGCGGGAGCGGCCGGATGCCTCCACGATATTGATGGAGCGCAGGTTACCCTGGTTGAGCTCGACCATCGATTTACCCGTGGCATTGGTTGCGCCAGGGAAATCCAGTGCGATTCGTGCAGGCGACTGGATTGCAAATCCGGTCGGGTCCGCAGCCAGCGCTTCGGAAAGCTCGATGCGCACAACCTCAGTGCCTCCTTGAATCGAGCCTGAGACCGACTCTATCGTGGACTGCGCCCATGCCAAGGAGCCAAGCAGCCAACCGCCTACGGCGATTCCCCAGCGAGCCTTGCGCAACATGCTTCGATGTGTGCCCATCATTTTCTTCCCTCCTGCAACTCCAGTGTGCTATTTCTCTCTATCCAGTCGCCGCTGCCGTCCTGGACGATTTCCCGCAACTGGATGGACGTCTCGGTGATCCGGGTAACCTTGCCGTAGTTCTGTCCCAGGTAATTTCCTGCCCGAACCTGGTACAGCAAAGCCCCCACCCTGACAAGCGCCGTAGGCACGCCTTTTTTGTCTAGACTGCCGACCATGGTCATTGCATCCAAAGGCTCGGCCTCCAGCGGTTCCTTGCGGCGATTGAGTTCAGAAGCAATCAGGGTGGTATTGGCGCTAGTCTGTGCAGACTCCCTGCGCAGCACCTGCATCAGCTTCATGGGATTGAAAGGATCCATGCCATCAGAACCAAGATAGGCCTGGGGCGTGAAGATCTTGGGCTCTTCCAAAGGCTTGACACGGGGCTTGGCATTGGCTCTTTCCTGGGCCATCCAGGTCTGCAGCTCCTCCTGATCAGAAGAAGAGCAGCCTGAGACGGCCAAGCAGGCTGCCAGCGTGAGCCAGCCGCTGAAACGCATGTGTCTCATTATTTCTTGCCCTTCCCTGCAGCCGCGCGTTGCGCCTGTACCTCGTCGGCATCCAGGTAGCGGAAGGTTCGTGCCGTCGCCTCCATGCTCAAGACTTCGCTGCCTTCCTTGCCCACGGGGACGATCGAGAGATTGTTCAAGGTCACGATGCGTGACAGGTAGGCCACGTCGGAAGCAAAGGATCCAATGTCATGGAAGCGGCCCGTGACCTTCAACGCAATGGGCAACTCGGCGTAGTACTCCTTGACCACCATCGCACCAGGCCGGAAGGTTTCAAACTGCAGGCTGCGGCCCAGGCCGGCCTGATTGATGTCCGAAAGCAGGGCCGCCATTTCCGCCTTGCTGGGCAACTGCTTTTCCAGTTGCGTCACATATTGCTGGACCTGTTCACGCTGCTTCTTCAGGCCATCCAAGCTGACGGCCTTGGACAGCTTCTGGCTGAAGTCCTGGCGCAGCGTGACCTCGGTATTGCGCTCCTGCTCCAGGGTGTCTTCGTAGTCCTTGATCAGCACATACCAAAGCACGGCGGCCACAGCCAGCGCGATGGCTACGCACAAAAGCGCCCGCGGCAACACAGGCCACCGCGACGGGTCATTGGGATCAAGACCACGGAACTGGCGCTGGATGTTCTCCTGCAGTGCGGAGAAGTCAATGTCTTTCTTTTTCTTCTTGGCCATCACTGGGGCTTTCCTGGGTTGGCCGGCGTCGAAAGGCTCTTTTCCGCCACACTGGCGCGCGTCAGTTGAAAGCGCAGATTGAACGCAGCAGCGCGGCGCTGGTCCTTGGGTGTGACATTGACCGTCCTGGCCACGATCTCCACCAGATCAGGCTTGGAGATCCAGGGCGTTCCTTCGGACAAATTGCGCAGCATTTCGGAAACCCGCTCATTGGACTGCGCCGTACCCTGCATGGTCACAGACAGACCTTCCTGCCTGATGCTTGTGATGTAGACGCCATCGGGCAACTGCGCCACCAGCTCGTTGAGCATGTGCACCGGAAGATTGCGGTCGGACTGCAGATCTTCCACGGCCTTCTGACGTGCACGCAGGGCCGTGATCTCATCCTCCAGCCCGGCAATTTCTTTGATCTGAGACTCCAGCACGGTAATCTCGGCGCGCAGCATGGTGTTCTTTGCCTGCTGGGCCTCGATCATCATCTGGTACCACCAATAGACTGCACCAATGATCAAAAGCCCTATCAGGGCCGAAAGAACCATGGTGGCCTGGAATGCTTCCTTGCGGCGCTTTCGTGTTGCTTCTCTGTGAGGAAGCAGATTGATCAGGATCACGACACAAACCTCCGCATGGCCAGTCCGCAGGCGGTCAGGTAGGCGGGAGCCTCGCGCGACATGCGCTTGAGGCGTACGCCGCTGCCGACTTCCATTCCATCAAAAGGATTGGCCAAGCTGCAGGCAAAACCCGTTTGCTGCGTGATGGCCTCGGACAGGCCGGAAAGTGGGGCCGAGCCGCCTGCCAGCAGGATGTGGTCTATGCGGTTGTGGGGCGTACTGGTGAAAAAGAACTGCAGTGCGCGCGACACTTCCTGCGTCATGCTTTGCACAAAGGGCTTGAGCACGGCGGACGCGTAGTCCTCCGGAAGTTCGCCGCTGCGCTTCTTGGACTCGGCCTCTTCGAGCGAGAAACCATATTGGCGCGCGATCAGTTGCGTCAGCTGTGCGCCGCCAAAGGCCTGGTCCCGGTCATACAGCACCTCGTCGTCGCGCAGGATCTGCATGCTGGTCGTCATGGCGCCCAACTCGAACAAGGCCACAAGGGCGTTGTTGCCCTGATTGGGCAGGCGCTCGATCAGCCGTGCAGCCGCCATGCGGGAGGCGTGGGGCTCGATGTCGATGACCATGGGCTTGAGGCCGGCCGCCTCGGCCAGGCCCTGGCGGTCCTGGACCTTCTCGCGGCGCGATGCGGCAATGAGCACGTCCACATCGCCGGGTGAATTCGATGACGGGCCTATGACGCAGAAGTCCAGACTCACTTCATCGAGCGAGAATGGAATGTACTGATTGGCCTCGGATTCGACCTGGACCTCCAATTCCTGCTCGCTCATGCCGTCCGGCAGCGAAATCTTCTTGGTGATCACGGCCGAGGCCGGCAGGGCCATGGCCACGTTCTTGGTCCGCGTGCCGCTTTTTTTGACCAGTCGCCGTACAGCCTCTGCCACTTCGTCGAACTTTTCGATGTTGCCGTCCGTGATCCATCCCCGCTCCAGCGGTTCGATGGCACAGCGCTCCAGCAACAGTTCGCCCGACTTGGCACGAGACAACTCAACGAGCTTGGCGCTCGAAGAACTGATGTCGATGCCTAGCAAAGGTGCGGGCTGGCGACTGAATAAGGATCCCATAGCAATCAACTTGCCCTCCCTCTTCTTGTGTATGTAAAGAACGCAACAAACCTTCACATATAGGTTGAATGCTATCAGCAAGACTGTGCGCAGCTCACCATGCCAGCCGGAGCACGCTTGGCGGTAGTGGCCAAAAACAGACATTATTGCGGGCCATCAAATGCGACATGAATGCACCCCTGCTTGCATGTCGGCCTGCACGCCTGGCTTAGGATGCGTGGCTTGCGGCCATGCTGGCAACCGTGTGCAGCCGTCTCCTACCGTCCTTCTGGGGCACGCATTTTTATAATGCGGCACTCCTCAGCACTCCCTGCGACATGCCGTCTTCAGACTCCCGAGAACCCCAGGCTGCAAAGCCTCGCTCCGCCCCATCCAAGCCCATGCACTGGTTTCCCAAGGCCTTGCTATGGCTGGCGGGCATCGCCGTCGCCGGCGCGCTGGCCTTGATGCTGACCGTGGCCGTGGCCCTGGCCATGGCCTACCCCAACCTGCCCGACGTGTCCGAGCTGGCCGATTACCGGCCCAAGCTGCCGCTGCGCGTGTACTCCAGCGAAGGCGCCCTGCTGGGTGAATTTGGCGAGGAGCGGCGCACGCTGACCCCCATCCAGGACATCCCCAAGGTGATGACGGACGCCGTGCTGGCCATTGAAGACACGCGCTTTTTCGAGCATGGCGGCGTGGACTACAAGGGAATGGCCCGCGCCGCGCTGGCCAATCTGGGCCGCGTGAAAAGCCAGGGCGCATCGACTATCACCATGCAGGTGGCGCGCAACGTCTATCTGTCTTCCGAGAAAACTTTTACACGCAAAATTTACGAAGTCTTACTGACTTTTAAGCTAGAGCATCTGTTGAGCAAAAACCAGATTCTCGAGATCTACATGAACCAGATTTATCTGGGAAATCGCGCCTATGGCTTTGCTGCTGCCTGTGAAGCCTATTTCGGCAAGCCACTGAAGGACATCACGGTGGCCGAGGCGGCCATGCTGGCAGGCCTGCCCAAGGCACCATCGGCCTACAACCCGATCAGCAATCCCAAGCGCGCCCGCTCGCGCCAGCTCTACATCATCGAGCGCATGGAGGAAAACGGCTTCATCACCTCCGCCCAGGCCACTGAAGCCAAGGCCGAGCCGCTGAAGATCCGCACGGGCTCCTTCAACACCCGCGTGCATGCCGAATACGTGGCCGAGATGGCACGCCAGCTGATCTTTGCCCAGTACGGCAACGAAGCCTATACGCGCGGCCTGAACGTCTACACCACCATCAATGCCGGCGAACAGGAAGCCGCCTACGCCTCGCTGCGCCGGGGCATCATGGACTACGAGCGCCGCCAGAAATACCGCGGTCCCGAAAAGTTCGTGGCCCTGCCGGCCGACGCCGAGGACCGTGAAGACGCCATTGACGACACCCTGGCTAACCACCCCGACAACGGTGATGTGCTCGCCGCCGTGGTGCTGGATGCCAATCCGCGCAAGATCCTAGCGGCACGCGCCGACGGCGAACAGATCGAGATCACGGGTGAAGGCCTGAAACCCGCCGAATCGGGCCTGAACCCCAAGGCACCGCCCAACATCAAGATCCGTCCCGGTGCCGTGATCCGCGTGGTCAAGACGCCCAAGAACACCTGGGAAATCACGCAGCTGCCCGAAGTGGAAGGCGCCTTCGTGGCCCTGGTCCCCCAGACAGGCGCCTTGCGCGCCCTGATCGGCGGCTTCGACTTCCAGAAGAACAAGTTCAACCACGTGACCCAGGCTTGGCGCCAGCCCGGCTCGGCCTTCAAGCCCTTCATCTACTCTGCGGCACTGGAAAAAGGCTTCTCGCCTTCCACCATGATCAATGACGCGCCGCTGTTCTTCAGCGCCGGCGTGACGGGTGGCCAGCCATGGGAGCCCAAGAACTACGACAGCCGTTACGACGGGCCGATGACCATGCGCACGGGCTTGAACAAGTCCAAGAACATGATCTCCATCCGCCTGCTCCAGGCCGTGGGACCCAAGCAGGGCCAGGAGTGGGTCACGCGCTTCGGCTTTGACGCCGCCAAGCATCCGGCCTACCTGACCATGGCGCTGGGTGCCGGAGCGGTCACGCCGCTGCAGTTGGCTGCCGGCTACTCCGTGTTCGCCAATGGCGGCCACCGCGTCAACCCCTGGCTGATTGCCCGTGTCACCGATCACAAGGGCCGCATCCTGTCCGAATTCACGCCGCCCCCGGTGCAGGAACTGCCCCAGGCCATCGACGCGCGCAACGCCTTCATCATGGACAGCCTGCTGCAGGACGTGGCGCGCGTGGGCACGGCAGCACGCGCGCAGTCCACGCTCAAGCGTCCCGACCTGTACGGCAAGACGGGCACGACCAACGACTCGGTGGATGCCTGGTTCGCAGGCTTCCAGCCCACGCTGGCCGCAGTGTCCTGGATCGGCTACGACACGCCGCGCAACCTGGGCAGCCGCGAGACGGGCGGCGGACTGAGCCTGCCCATCTGGATCGGCTTCATGCAGCATGCCCTCAAGGGCGTGCCGGTGGCAGAGATGCCTGTGCCCCCTGGCGTCGTGAACATGGGCGGTGAGTGGTACTACGAGGAAAACGCGCGCAACGGCGGCGTCAGCAGCCTGGGCATGGACAGCGCCTCCTCGGGCGGCGCTGCAGGCGCCACGCCCCCGCCCGCCACCGAGGAGCGCAACCGCATCCTCGACCTCTTCCGCAACTGACCGCCACACAAGCGGTTGACCACGCAAGAAAGCCCGGCCATGCCGGGCTTTCTTCATGGAGCCTGCCGATAACGGCGGATCAGCGTGCCGAGAACTGCAGCGCCAGGCCCGACTGCTCGGTGGCGTAGCGGCTCAGGTTGGCGAAGAACTCGCCCGCGCCCTTGGTATCGAGCCAGGCGCCCTGCGCCGCGTCGTAGCGGTAGTGAAAGCCTCCGGCCTTGGCCGCCAGCCAGATCTCGTGCAGCGGTTTTTGCTGGTTGATCACGATCTGGCTGCGGTTGGCAAAGACCAGGGTCACCATGCCACCCACGCGCTGGGCATCGAGGTCGGCATCGGTTTCATCGTTGATGCGATCGCAGTCTTGCTCAACGGCCAGAAGCAGTCGTTCGGCAAGGTCCAGAAATTCTTGGTCGGTCATTACAATTCGCTTATGTTGAAAGCCTCGCAAATTCTAGTCAGGTGCATTGCCCTTGGCGCCTGTGCGGCGTCCCTGGCCGCCTGCGGCCAGAAAGGCCCGCTGTTTCTGCCCAGCTCGCCTGCGGCCAGCCACCGCGCCACACTGCCGCAGACCCTGGGCATTTCCAGCCCGGCCGAGCGTGCAACGCCCGCGCCTGCACCCACCACCTTGCCCGCTGGCCCGTCAAGTGCCGCCGTCGAGGAAAGCTCGACACCCACCGGCACCACGGACTCCCGCAAGCAGCAGGCCGACTGAGTCGGCAGCCGCGCCGCGGCTTGATGCACATCAACACCGCTGCCAGGCATGGCGCTTAGAGTGACTTTCTCTTGTCCCTCGACAACCCGCCATGCCCGTAGAGCTCTACCGAGACAAAAACCACGCCTGCCTGATGTTCACCGACCTCATCGAGGAAGATGGACAGGCCATACAGGCCAATCAGTTCCTCATCGTCGATGACGACACGGGTGCCATCATCGACCCGGGCGGCAATCTCGCATTCAACGAGCTGTTCATGGGCATGTCGCGGCATTTCGCGCCGCACAAGCTGTCCTATCTGATCGCTTCCCACGCCGACCCCGACATCATTGCCTCGCTGGACCGCTGGATGACCAGCACCAAGGCACAACTGGTGATCTCGCGCATCTGGGAGCGCTTCGCGCCCCACTTCACCAAGGTCGGCAAGACCGAAAACCGCGTGATCGGCGTGCCGGACGCCGGTGGCCGGCTGCCGCTGGGCCGCCATGAACTGCACCTGCTGCCCGCCCACTTCCTGCATGCCGAAGGCAACTTCCACTTCTACGACCCGGTCAGCCGCATCCTCTTCACGGGCGACCTGGGCGTGTCCCTGATGAACGGCATCGAGGCGCAGGTGCCCGTGACCGACCTCGTGCCGCACATCGCCCGCATGGAAGGTTTTCACCGCCGATACATGGTCTCCAACAAGATCCTGCGGCTGTGGGTGCAGATGGCGCGCCAGTTGCCCATCGACATGATCGTGCCCCAGCACGGCGCGCCCATCATGGGCGCCAAGGCGATTGCCGACCTGTTCAATTGGCTCGAAGGCCTGCAGTGCGGCATCGACCTGTTCGACCAGCGCAACTACCAGTTGCCCATGGCGGACATCGACCCGGTGACCCGCCAGCTGCGTCCTGCCCTGCGCGCCGTGGCCGGCTAGCGCCTGGCGCGCCGGCGGCGCAGTACATGGACCACGCGCCAGGCCAGCAGCAGCGCAAGAATGGCGGCGTACACGCCGACCTCGGCAAAGTTGTTCTTGCCTGCGCGCATCCAGAAGAAATGCAACAGGGCCAGCGGCGCGACCGCATAGATACAGCGGTGCAGCCATTGCCAGCGCCTGCCGCCCATGGCGCGCATGACACGGTGCGGTGAAGTCACCGCCAGAGCGGTCAGCAAGAGCAGCGCCGCAAAGCCCACCAGGATGAATGGGCGCTTCGGGATGTCGAGCACGATCTCGCCCCAGTCCAGCCCCATGTCGAACCATGCATAGCACAGCAGGTGCAGCAGCGCGTAGAAGAACACATACAGGCCCAGCATGCGCCTGAAGCGCGCCAGTGCCGTCAGTCCCAGCGCCTGGCGCAGCGGTGTCACGGCCAGCACCACGCACAGAAAGCGCAAGGTCCAGTCACCAGTGGAGCGCAGCAAGGCCTCGGCCGGATTGGCGCCAAGCGTGTTCAGGATGGCTCCAGCCAGCAGCCACGCAAACGGCAGCAGGCACGCAAGAAACACCAGCGGCTTGGCCGTCCGGTGCAGCAAAAGACGCTGCACCGCCGTCATTGCATTGGCCACATCAATAGAACTTCTTGAGGTCCATGCCCGCGTAGAGCTGGCCCACCTGGGCTTCGTAGCCGTTGAACAGCTGCGTCTTGCGCTTCTTGGCGAACAGGCCGTCTTCGCCAATGCGCCGCTCCGTGGCCTGGCTCCAGCGCGGGTGCGGCACGTCGGGGTTCACATTGGAATAAAAGCCGTACTCGTTGCGCGCCGCCTTGTTCCAGGCCGTGCCCGGCTCCTTGTCGGTCAGGCGGATGGCGACGATGCTCTTGGCGCTCTTGAAGCCGTACTTCCACGGCACGACCAGCCGCACGGGCGCGCCATTCTGGTTGGGCAGCACCTCGCCATACATGCCAAAGGCCAGCAGCGTCAGCGGGTGCATGGCTTCATCAAGGCGCAGCCCCTCGGTGTAAGGCCAGTCCAGCACGCCGCTGCGCAGGCCCGGCATCTGCGCCTTGTCGGCCAGGGTCACGAATTCCACGTACTTGGCACTGCCCAGCGGCTGCACCTTGCGCAGCAGCTCGGCCAGGGAATAGCCCACCCAGGGAATCACCATGGACCAGCCCTCCACGCAGCGCAGCCGGTAGATGCGTTCTTCCTGTGGAGCGAGCTTGAGCAGCGCATCCAGGTCCAGCGTCTGCGGCTGCTGGACCAGACCCTCGATCTTCACCGTCCAGGGACGGGTCTTGAGCGTGTGGGCATTCTTGGCAGGATCGTCCTTGTCCAGCCCGAATTCATAGAAGTTGTTGTACTGGGACACATCGGCATAGGCCGTGACACGGTCCATGGTGTTTGCGCCCACTACCTGGGAAGGCACGGAGGCCAGTGCCGCCAGCTTGCCGGGGCGCTGCACGCCCGCCGCCCAGCCGGGCAAGGCCGCGCCCGCCGAGCCTGCGGCCAGGTACTGCAGCCAGGCACGGCGCTTGAGGTAGCCTGCCCGGGGCGTGATCTCGCTGCCTTGCGGGTGTTGGAAGCCGTTGTCGTGGGAGCGGATCAGCATGGGAATCTCCTGGTGTGCCGGCGGGCACGGGGCGCTATTGCTGGCGATATGGCGATTGGGAGCCTCGCAGGCGCGCGCAAGTTCCCTGCGGCACCGATGCGATGGTGCACGAAAAAGCGGCATGCGCCTGAACGCATGCCGCTGCCCTTATCTTGCCACTGTCACTCTGCCACTGCCGTGGCTCAAAGCTCGCCGTAGCTGTGCAGCCCCGACAGGAACATGTTCACCCCCAGGAAGGCGAAGGTGGTGATGGCCAGTCCACCCAGCGCCCACCAGGCGGATACCGTGCCGCGCAGGCCCTTGACCAGGCGCATGTGCAGCCAGGCCGCGTAGTTGAGCCAGACGATCAGCGCCCAGGTTTCCTTGGGGTCCCAGCTCCAGTAGCCGCCCCAGGCCTCGGCCGCCCACAGAGCGCCCAGCACGGTGGCGATGGTGAAGAAGGCAAAACCCACGGCGATGGATTTGTACATCACATCGTCCAGCAGCTCGAAGCTGGGCAGGCGCTCGGCGATGCGCTTGCGCGCCAGCAGGATGCCGGCCACGATCAGCGCCGAAACGCCGAAGTACACCATCCAGTAGCTGCCGCCGTTCTCGGTTGCACCCTTGCGGAAGACGATGGGCTCGAAGCACAGCACCACACCCAGCATCCACAGCGGCGCGAGCTTGTACCAGCGGGTCTCCGTGGCCTGCTGCTTGATCAGGTAGGCAAAGGAGACCATGGCTGCCAGTGCAAAGGTGCCGTAGCCGATGAAGTTGGCCGGCACGTGCAGCTTCATCCACCAGCTCTTGAGTGCCGGTACCAGCGGCTGGATCTCGTGCGCCTCGCGCACCAGCGTGTACCACAGCAAAAAGCCCACGGCCGCGCTGACCACCAGCATCACGAAGCCGCCCAGGGCGCGCGTGTCGTAGTGCTGTTCGTAATAGAGATAGAAAAGCGCCGTCATCCAGCAGAACATGACGAACACTTCATAGAGATTGCTGACCGGGATGTGGCCCACATCGGGGCCGATCAGGTAGCTCTCGTACCAGCGCACCATGGTGCCCACCAGCGCCAGCGTCACGGCCAGCCAGGCCAGGCGCGAGCCCAGCAGCGACAGCGCCGTGCCCTCGCCCCGCGCAAACATGCCGATCCAGTAGAAGACGGTGCTCATGAAGAACACCATGCTCATCCAGAGGATGGCCGACTGGCTGGACAGGAAGTACTTGAGGCCGAACACCGTGTCCGAGCGAGCCAGTTGCGCCCCTTCAGGCCCCTGGTAGAGCCCGATGGCCAGCAGCGACAGCCCGGCCACCACCAGCATCAGCCCGCGCAGCGGGCGCCAGAACCAGCCCAGCCAGATGGCCGAGGGAATGGTGCCGACCAGGATGCACTTTTCGTAGACATCCATGTACTCGCCATAGCGCTGCAGCGCATACAGCAGTCCCGCCGCCACCAGGGCCGCGAACACCCAGTCGAACCAGTTGCGGCGGGCGAAGAAGCCCTCATTGAGCGTCAAAGTCGTCGTGGTAGTGGCGGTGTTCATGCGGAACCTCCGGGGGGTTTCTTGTCAAGACTTGCGCAAACAGGATGCGACAACGTGCTGTGCCCCGTGGCAAACCGTTCGCTTTGTTCCTTCTTGCGCAAGTCGTACTTGTGGATGGGCTCGGCGCCTATCAGCTTGCCGGCCAGCATGGCGAATTCTCTATCACCATCGAGTGTCTTGCGATTGGTGGACAAGGCCATTTCGGCATGGCTTTCCCCATCGCGGGGCGTGAGCCAGATCCAGAGGCGGCGGTCGCGCACGTACAGCATGCAGAACACGCCGATGATGAGGAACAGGCAGCCCAGATACACCACGTTCTTGCCCGGGGCGCGTGCCACCTGGAAGACGCTGGCCTGCACCTGCTTGAAGTCCTGCAGCATGAAGACCATGGGCATGGGGTAGAACTGCGCATCGCTGAGCGAGAACACGGCCTGGGTCATGAAGGACTGCGTCTGCTCGCTGGGCTCCAGTGGCGCCTGGCCCGCCTGCGTGCGCACGATCTGGGCCAGCTCGAACAGCACGCCGTTGAGAATGCGCACCAGCACCTCGCCCGCGCGTTCGCGCTCGGCGGCCGGCACATTGCTTTCCATGAAGTCCGAGATGGCCTGCAGCCCGCCCAGCGGCTTGCCGTCCGGCCCCTTCTTGTCGGTCTGGCCCGCGAACAATTCCAGCGCCTTGGTGGCCGACTGCGCCAGCGCGCCACTGAGTTCGGCACGCGAGGCGTCGATGGCCTTGGCCACATAGGCCTTGGCCGCCTGCTCGCGCAGCCTGGGGTCCTGCAGCGCGCTGCGCAGGCGCAGGAAGGTGTCCATCTCGCTTTCGGGATCGGCGGGAATGCGCAGGTAGCGCATGGCATCGGCCTGGTTGTCGCGCACGCCCAGCAGGAACACGCGCTGGCCGTCGCCCGTGTCCACGGGCAGCATGTAGTTCTGGAACTCGCGCGCCTGGCCCGAGGCATCGCGCAGCTTGTAGCGGATGCTGGGACCGATGTTGCGCAGCTCCTTCTTGGTCACGGTCTTGTGGGCCGCGCCCAGACGCTCGTCGATGGCCTGCTTCAGGTCCACCTTGCGCACATCGGTGCCGCTGCCATTGGCCCCGCCGCCACCGCCGAAGTTCTCCACGTTGATAGTGCGCAGTTCGGCAAACTCCAGCGTCACTGTCTCGTCCTTGCCGTCCGGAAGCTTGCGCACGAACTGGTCCGATCCGCCGATCACGCCCTCGACATCAAAGGGCTTGGCTCCCGCCTCCAGCGGCACGGCGCGCAGCTTCACCGACGAGCCGCCGTCGTCAAAGCTGGACTGGTAGATCTCGATGCCACGGTAGCTGGCCGGGTGGTTGACCTCGATGCGTTTTTCCACCTTCTCGCCCGTGGCCTTGTCGTGGATGACGACCTCGCTGGCAAACAGCTTGGGCATGCCCGTGGAGTAGTACTCCACGATGAATTTCTTGAGTTCCACCGCAAAGGGCAGCTCCTGCAGCAGCACGCCGTCGGACTGCGACAGGATGGCCGTGCCTGCCGTGCCGCCTTCGGTCACCAGCAGGTTGCCTCGGAAGGTGGGGTTGCGCTCGCTCAGCCGGTGCTGTTCGGACACCTCGGAAATCAGGCCACCGCCGGTATAAGGTGTTTTGCCTCCCAGCCACATCTGCGCGCGCACGATGAGGTCGCCATCGAACAGCCCGCCCAGGCAGATCAGCACGATGGCGCTGTGGGCCGCGATATAGCCCAGCTTGTGGGCCGCGCCCGCCTTGGCCGCCAGCATCCAGCCCGTGCCGGGACCGGCCGCCGTATCGCGCTGCTGCAGCCGCACCTTCCAGCCGCCCGATACCAGCTGCTGGCCCAGGCGCCTGGCGGCCTCTTCGGTGCTGCCGGGCACCACGTTCTGCGCACGGTGGCCGAAGGCCTTGAGGCTTTGTTCGCGAACGTTTTCCTTGTAGCTGCGCAGATCGGCCAGGTACTTGGGCGCATGGCGTGCCACGCACAGCGAGGTGCTGATCACCAGAAAAGCCAGGATCAGCAGGAACCACCAGGCGCTGTAGACCGCATTGAGCTTGAGCGCGAGGAACAGCTGGGCCCAGAAAGGCCCGAACTGGTTGACGTAGTTGCCCACCGGCTCATGCTGCTTGAGCACGGTGCCTATCACCGAGGCAATGCAGATGACCGTCAGCAGCGAGATCGCGAAGCGCATCGATGCCAGCAGCTCCAGGGTCGCGCGCGCGGCCTGCGGGCGGGAGGGAGCAAGAGCGGCACCGGAAGAGTTGTCTGACATGAAGAACGAAAAGCCAAAACCCGAATGAAAAAAGCGGGACCATCTGCATTCATGCGATGGACCCGCCTGGCTTGGGGTGTCTATAAAGCAATAGGTTCCCGGTGATTACCCTGGGAACCGCGTCGGCCCCGGGATCGCATCAACGCAGGCCAGCGATGTAGTCTGCCACGGCCTTGATTTCGCGATCGTTAAGCTTGGCAGCAACCTGCGTCATCTGAATGCTATTGCCGCGCTTGCCGTCACGGAAGGCCGTGAGCTGGGTCGTGGTGTAGTCGGCATGCTGGCCCGCCAGGCGCGGGTACTGGGCTGGAATGCCGGCGCCGTTGGGGCTGTGGCAGCCCGCGCAGGCAGCAATGTTGCGCTCCTGGATGCCGCCGCGGTAGATGCGCTCGCCCATGGCCACCAGGTCCTTGTCCTTGGCAAAGCCGTCCTTGGGCTTTTGCGTGTGCAGCCAGGCGGCGATGTTCTTCATGTCAGGCTCGCTGAGCATGCTGGCAAAGCCCTTCATCACGGGGTCCTTGCGCTTGTCGCCCTTGAACTCCAGCAACTGCTTGACCAGGTACTCGGGATGCTGGCCGGCCAGCTTGGGCTGCAGCGGGATGGTGGAATTGCCGTCGGCCGCATGGCATGCCGCGCAGACGGCGGTGTAGCTGGCCTCGCCCTTCGCCAGGTCGGCCTTGGCCGCCTTCGGCTGTGCCGAGGCAGCAGGTGCCTCGCCAGCGGAGAAAGCGGGAAAGGCGGGGGCTGCAGCAAGAATGGCAGCCGTCAGCAAAGAGGCAAGCAACTTCATATCGAGGGCGTGGTTCTGTTGTTGAAAGCGCAAAATTCGGCGGATTCTACAATGGGGTCCCCTGTGATTGATATCGTCAGGAACCCTGGTTTCGCCCCTGCGCACAGAGGAAAACATATTCCTTGATCGTGGTCACAAACTGGCCACGGATTCGGTACTGAACATATGTTTTTCGCAGCCCAGCATATCGATCTGTGCCAGCGCGGCAATAAGGGCTCTACCCATGTGGCGCGCAATACCACACCCTTGCGCGCCAGATTCCGCTTCCCTACCGTTTCCTGCCCGCTTCAACCCGCGCCGAAGCGGCTGTCCGCCTGGCGGCGGAACTCCGAGGGCGTCATGCCCTTGATCTCCAGGAAGCGCCTGTTGAAGTTGGCCACGTTGTTGAAGCCCACCTGGTAGCAGATGTCGGCGATGAAGCTGTCGGTCTGCATGAGCAGGTGGCATGCGCTGTTGATGCGTACCCGGCTGACGAAGTCGGTGAAGCTGTTGCCCGTGGCCCGGCGGAAGAAGCGGCTGAAGCGGCTCTCGCTCATGCCCAGCTCGGCCGCCACGTCGGCCAGGCTCAGCGGCTCGCTCACGCGCGCCATGATGCGGTTGACCACCTCGTTGATCTGATCCACCTGAGCCTCGCCCTGGGCGCCCTGCATCTGCACGGCTGACAGCAGCCGGTAATCGGTGCACTCGGCAAGATCGGACAGCAGCGCGCAAAAGGCCGTGAAGCGGCGCATTCCGCGCGCACTCCTGACCGCATCCCAGTGCGCGCGCGCCGTCTGCGCCAAGCCGAAGAACTCGATGCCATGGCGCGCACGGTCCAGCAGTTGAAGCACCTCGCGCATCTCCGGGATCTGCTCGGCCGCACGGGCGATGGGGTCGTGGTTGAAAAGAATCACGTAATCGCGTGCAGGCGAGCCCCCATCGGGCGCATCGAACGAGATCCAGTTGTGCGGCAGGCGCGGGCCGCACAGCACGAGGTGGCCGGGCTCGAAGGGTCCTATCCAGTCTCCCACGAAGGCGCGGCCCGAGGTGTCGGTGATGAGGTGCAGCTCGTACTCCTCATGGAAATGCCAGCGCACCAGGGGGCTTGGGAAACCATGTGCCAGGCAGCGCACCAGGCCGCTGCCCTCCATATCCTCATAGCCCAGCGCGGGCGTCCGCACGAAATCGCGCTCCAGTTCAGGGTGACGCTGGCGGGGTGTGCGGCGGCGTGGGCTGGTCATGGCGGCGTGAAGGTTTCTGGAGAGGCCATGGGCAAACAGTATCACCAGCGGCGGCTATCCACCGCAATGGGCTGCCAGCGCGGCATCGAGTTCCGCGCGCCGGGGCGGCTGGGCACCG
Source organism: Delftia acidovorans NBRC 14950 (assembly GCF_001598795.1). Taxonomy (GTDB): domain Bacteria; phylum Pseudomonadota; class Gammaproteobacteria; order Burkholderiales; family Burkholderiaceae_C; genus Comamonas; species Comamonas acidovorans. The sequence goes on from NZ_BCZP01000006.1 coordinate 89,543, forward strand.
GCGCGCGTGCAGTTGAGCGCTGCGGCCGTTGCGGCAAAGCGCAGCACCTGGCGCCACGCGCTCTCGGGCAGCTCCTGCAACTGGCCCGGCTGCTCGACTCCCTGCTCCAGCAGCGCAACCGACAGCGCCGCGCCAAAGGTGTCGCCCGCGCCGATGGTATCCACCAGTTGCACGGCCGGCGGCTGCACCGACACAGGGGCCTGTCCTTCCCGCAGCAAGGTCGCGCCGGCCGCTCCGCGCGTGAGCACCACGGCCCGGGGACCCAGCGCCAGCCAGCGCGCGGCGGCCTCCAGCGCCGGAACGCCGGGCGCGATAAAGGCCAGATCCTCATCGCTGAGCTTGACCAGGTCTGCCTGGGCCAGCCAGCCCAGGCAGTCGCGCCGGAAGGCCTGGGCATCGCGGATCAGCGTGGGCCGCACGTTCGGGTCGAAGACGATGATGCGCCGCCCGCGCTCAGCCGCCACCAGGTCCAGGATGCGCGGCCCGACAGGGGTGTGCAGCAATGCGATGGAGCCGAACTGCAGATAGCGGCATTCGGGCGGCAACTCGGGCAGCTCGGCAGGTGCCCACAGCGTGTCCGCCGTTGCCTGCGTGTAGAAGGCATAGCGGTTGGTGCCTTGCGCATGCTCGACAAAGGCCAGCGTGCTGGGCGCGTCGCAGCGCTGCACCAGGCGCATGTCCACGCCGTTGCCCTGCAGGTGCGCGAAAAGGCGTTCGCCGAAGAGATCGCGCGACAGTTGCGAGACAAAGCCCGTGGCCTGCCCGAGCCGCGCGGCGGCCACGGCGCAGTTGGCGGGCGCGCCTCCTTCATGGCCCTGGAAGGCCAGGCCGCCCGTGGCGGTGAAATCGATCAGGGCTTCGCCCGCGATGGCTATGCGCATGCGTTCTACCTCGCTGCCTGTTGGACAAAAGCATGGACACGGTCTGTGGCACGGCGGACCGCCTCCACCAGATGCGGATGGCCCGCGGCCTCACCCCACAAGGGCACTTCGGCACACAGCGCGGCCACGGGGTCGGCGGCGGCGCAGATGGCGTGCGCCACTGCGGGGTCCATGGCCTGATCCTGGTAGGCATAGGGCAGTGTGTCATGGTGCCAGCGCTGCAGAAAAACCAGGAACAGCGCCGGCAGCATGGCCACGGCATCCATGGACGCGCCCTGCGCGATGCGCTCGCGCACCGTGGGCGCGATGAAGCCCGGGATCTTGGCAAAGCCGTCGGCCGCCACGCGCTGGTTGGTGTCGCGTATCGCAGGATTGCCGAAGCGTTCCAGCACGGTGTCGCGGTAGGCCGGCAGGTCCAGGGCCGATGCCTTGCCGGGTGTTGCAAGGCAGGGAATCACGTCCTGCGTCACATAGTCCCATGCCAGCTGGCGTATCGCCGGCACGGCACTGCCTTCGTGGATGAAGCGCAGGCCCGCCAGCGTGCCGGCCCAGGCAATGCAGCTGTGGCTGGCGTTGAGGATGCGGATCTTGGCCTCCTCGTAGGGGGCCACGGAAGACACCATCTCCACGCCCACGCGCTCCCAGGGCGGACGGCCTGCGACGAAGCGGTCCTCTATCACCCACTGTGAAAAGCTTTCGGCCGTCACGGCGGCCGCATCGTCCCAGCCCGTCGCGGCCTGCACGCGCTCGCGCAGCTCCGGCGGCGGGCGCGGGGTGATGCGGTCGACCATGGCATTCGGGCAGCTGATGTTGTGCCCTGCCCACTCAGCCAGTTCCTGCAGTTGCGCCAGTTGCATGAAGGCCAGCAGGCCGGCCAGCAGGCGATCGCCGTTGTGGCGCAGGTTGTCGCAGCTCAGCAGTGTGACCGGGCCTGCATGTGCACAGCGGCGCAACTGCAGGATGGCGCACAGCACGCCATAGATCGTCTCTCCGACCTGCCCCTGTCGCATGCGGCCGATGTCGGCCGCAAGCTCCGGGCTGCCGGTGTCCAGCACGCCGCTGCCATCGAGGTAGTAGCCAGCCTCGGTCACGGTGAGGGAGATGACACGTGTGCAGGGGCTGGCTCCGCGCGCGATCACGGCGGCCAGCCCGGGCGCATGGGGGATCACTTCGCGCAGGGCCTCGATGCGTTGGTAGCGCACCGATCCGCCAGGCGAAATCGTCTCCAGTGTGTAAGCCCCTCCCTGGCGCGCCAGCGCCTCCAGCGTCTGCGCCATGTCGGAGCGCAGGTTGGCCCCCACCAGCTCCCATTGCGTATCCCCCGCATCGATCAGCCGCTGTTGATAGGCGGCCTGGTGCGCACGGTGAAAGGAACCCAGGCCCAGGTGCAGCACCGTGGGTCTGGAAAGATGCGGAACAATCGCGTTCATGGTGACCAGAGGGAGATGAGGAAGAAAGGATGACTGCTCCGGGCAGCCTCTCGGAGCGAAGCGCTCAGGCGCCTGCCAGCGTGCGTCCCTGGCGGTCGAACAGGTGCAGTGCGCACCCGGTGTCCAGCGCGACGGACACCGCGTCGCCCACGGCCAGTGGCGTGCGCTCGGCCTGGCGCGCAATGAGCTGCGCACCGCCCACGCTGACATGGATCAGCGTGTCGGCGCCCAAGGCCTCGATCAGGTCCACGCGGCCCATGACCTGTCTCTGTGCAGCGGCATCGGTTGCAACCTGCGCTCTGGCCACGCGCAAGGCCTCGGGGCGTATGCCCAGCGTGCCGTCGGCGGGCAGGCGGCCCTGCGTGGCCCCGGAGAACACGGGCAGTGCCCCGGCGGCGATCAGGTTCATCGACGGCATGCCGATGAACTGCGCAACGAACTGGTTGGCCGGATGGTCGTAGAGCGCCAGGGGCGCGCCCACCTGTTCGATGCAGCCATCGCGCAACACCACCACGCGGTCGGCCAGGGTCATGGCCTCGACCTGGTCATGGGTGACATAGATGGTGGTAGCGCCCAGCGCCTTGTGCAGCTTGTGGATTTCCACCCGCGTGTTGCCGCGCAGCGCCGCATCGAGGTTGGACAGCGGCTCGTCGAACAGGAACACCTTGGGCGCACGCACGATGGCCCGGCCTATGGCCACGCGCTGACGCTGCCCCCCGGACAGGTCGCGCGGCTTGCGTTCCAGATAGGGTGTGAGGTTGAGCGTCTCGGCCGCCTGCCCGACCTTTCGGCGTATCTCCTCTTTCGGCACGCCGGCCAGGCGCAGCGCGAAGGACATGTTGTCGTACACGCTCATGTGCGGATACAGCGCATAGCTCTGGAACACCATTGCCAGGTCGCGCTCGCCCGATGGCGCATGCGTGATGTCGCGCCCGTCGAGCAGCAACTGCCCCGAAGTGATGCTCTCCAGCCCAGCGATCAGGCGCAGCAGCGTGGACTTGCCGCAGCCCGAAGGCCCGACGAAGACGATGAATTCGCCGCGCTCGATGGCGAGGTCCACGCCGCGGATGATCTGCGCCTCTCCGAAGCGCTTGCGTATGTCCTGAAGTTGCAGATAGGCCATGGTTTTCCTTGTGCAGCACAAAGCCGCGAAATGGATGCCGGACGGCTACTTGACGGCGCCAAAGGTCATGCCCTGCACCAGTTGCTTCTGGCTGAACCAGCCGAACACCACGATGGGGGCGATGGCGATCAGCGAAGCGGCCGAGAGCTTGGCCCAGAACAGCCCTTCGGGGCTGGCATACGAGGCGATCAGCGTGGCCAGCGTGCCGGCCCGGGCGCTGCTCAGGTTCAGCGACCAGAAGGCCTCGTTCCAGCTCAGCACCAGGCACAGCAGCCCGGTGGAGGCAATGCCGCCCACAGCCAGCGGCAGCACCACATGGCGGAACTCGGCCCACAGGCCTGCGCCATCCATGCGCGCCGCTTCCAGGATCTCGTTGGGGATGTCCTTGAGCGCGCTGTAGAGCATCCAGACCATGATGGGCAGGTTGGACAGCGTGAAGACGATGACCAGCACGGTGAGCGAATCCAGCAAGCCCGCCCCTTGCGCCAGCACATAGATGGGCAGCAGGGCCCCCACGGCCGGCATCATCTTGGTCGAGAGCATCCACATGAGCACGTCGCGCGTGTGGCGGCTGCGAAAGAACGCCATGGAGTAGGCAGCAGGCACGGCGATGGCCAGGCCGATCAGGGTCGAGGCCAGGCTGGTGATCAGCGAATTGCGCGCATACAGCAGGTAGTCGCTGCGCTGCTGCACTTCGCCGAAGTTGGCCAACGTGGGCTCGAACACGAACAGCGGCGGCACGGCAATGGCCTGCAGTTCCGTCTTGAAGGCCGTCAGGAACAGCCAGGCCAGCGGAAAGAACAGCAGCAGTGCCACGGCCCATGCCGCAGCGGCGCGCACCAGGGTGGAGGAACTTGTTTTCATCATGCCCTCAGTCCAGGCTCTTGCCCACGATGCGGATCAGGAAGAGAGAGACGATGTTGGCCAGCACCACGGCAAACAGTGCACCGGCCGAGGCCACACCCACGTCGAAGTTCATCAGCGACTGCTTGTAGATCAGGTAGGTCAGGTTGGTGCTCTCGTTGCCGGGCCCACCTGCCGTGGTGATGGCAATCTCGGCGAACACGCTGAGCAGGAAGATCATCTCGATCATCACTACCACCGCCATGGGCCGCGCCAGATGGGGCAGCGTGAGGTAGTAAAAGCGCTGCAGGGCGTTGGCGCCATCCATGCGCGCCGCCTCCATCTGCTCGCGGTCCAGCGACTGCAGCGAGGTGATGAAGATCAGGCAGGCGAAGGGCAGCCATTGCCAGGACACCATGACGATGACGGACAGCAGCGGCATCTCGGTGAGCCAGTCCACGGGCTGCAGTCCGACGGCCCTCCACAGGCTGGCCAGCACGCCATAGATCGGGTTCATCATCATGTGCTTCCACAGCAGCGCATTGACCGTGGGCATCACGAAGAACGGCGAGATCAGCAGCACCCGCACGACGCCACGCCCCGGAAACGGCTCGTTGATCAGCAAAGCGATCAGCACGCCCAGCACCAGGGTGATCAGCACCACGCTGGCCAGGAAGTTCAGCGTGTTCCACACGGCGGGCAGGAAGTCCGGATCGGTGATGAAGAAGGCGTAGTTGTCCCAGCCGGCGAAGCGGTGCTCGCCCGGCTGCATGAGGTTGTAGTTGACGAGCGAGAAATAAATCGTCATCAACAAGGGCACGAGCATCCAGCACAGCAGCACGGCCACGGCGGGCGCCATCAGGGCGCGGGGCAGCAGGCGCCTGGCGGACGCCGCCCTGTCGGGAGTCCTATCGGCCCTCATTTGTAGTAGCCGCTTTTCCTCATCTCGCGTTCGGCCAGCGTCTGCGAGGTACTGAGTGCCTGCTCCACCGTGACCTTGCCCGACAGCGCAGCGCTCATCTGCTGGCCCACGGCAATGCCAATGGCCTGGAACTCTGGAATCGCAACGTACTGCACGCCGGCATAGGGCGACTTGGGCTCGGTCGCATCGGTCAGGCTCACGCTGTCGATGGCCCGCTTCTCGGCTGCGGCAAAGCCCGCCACCTTCTGGAACTCGGCATTGGCATAGGTGGACTGGCGCGTTCCTGTGGGCACGGCACGCCAGCCGTGCTCCTGCGCAACCAACTGCACATACTCCCTGGAGGTGGCCCACTTCACGAAGACCTGGGCCGCATCGGCCTTCTTCGAGCTGGAGGGAATGGCCAGGTTCCAGGTCCACAGCCAGGTCGATCCCTTGGGCGTGCTGGCCATGGGTGCGGCCGCATAGGCCACCTTGTCGGCCACCTTGGATTGCTTGGGGTCGCTCACGAAGGAGGCGGCGATGCTCGCATCCACCCAGGCGCCGCACTTGCCCTCGTTGAACAGCGCCAGGTTTTCATTGAAGCTGTTGGCCGAGGCGCCCGGGGGGCCATAGGCCTTCATCAGGTCCACATAAAAACCCACGGCCTTCTTCCAGGCGGGTGTGTCGATCTGCGGCTTCCACTGCATGTCGAACCATTGGCCGCCGAAGGTATTGGCCATGGTGGTGATCAGGGCCATGTTGTCCCCCCAGCCCGGCTTGCCGCGCAGGCAGATGCCGTAGACCCCGGCCTTGGGATCGTGGACCTTGGAGGCGAACTCCCGGACCTGCTCCCAGGTGGGCTTGTCGGGCATCTGAAAACCCGCCTTGTCCGCCAGGTCCTTGCGGTACATGAGCATGGAGCCTTCGCCATAGAAGGGCGAGGCATAGAGCTTGCCTTCGTAGGACAGGCCTTCGCGGATGGCGGGCAGCAGATCGGCCGCGTCATAGGCGGCATCGGTGGCAATGGGCTGCAGCCAGCCCTTCTTCGACCAGATCGGCACCTCGTAGATGCCCACGGTCATCACATCGAACTGGCCGCCCTTGGTGGCGATGTCGGTGGTCACGCGCTGGCGCAGCACGCCTTCTTCCAGCGTCACCCATTTGAGCGTGATGTCGGGGTGGGCCTTCTCGAACCGGGGGGTGAGCTTTTGCATCTCGATCATGTGGCCGTTGTTCACGGTGGCGATCACGAGTTCGGTGCCGGCGAGTGCGCCCGCTGCGGCAGTGGCCATGGCCCATGTGAGGCTGGCCTTGAGCAAGCTGTGCATTTTTGTCTCCTTGTTCCCTGGTCTTCGAATGCTGGATCACCGCGCCTCCCATCCCGGCTGCGGATGAGGCATTGTGGCGACGGCCTCGTGCCTGGACTGGTACGACAGATGCGCCTTTCGATACTTTTATGCGCAGCCAAGCCGGTGATATCCCTTAGCCGATGCATCAAACCATTTGCCGCTGCTGCGGTGCGTCCCGACCTCCTAGAATTCCGTTCATCCGCATCTCCGAGACAGACCATGGCCGTGCAGCGCATCCCTGTTCCACCGAGTGCACTCGGCGAGTCCCCCTTCTGGCACCCGCAGGAACACCGGCTCTACTGGTGCGATATCCAGGACCGGCACATCCATTCCTGGGAGCCCGCCACAGGCCTGCACCGCAGCTGGGCCACGCCCAGCGAACCGGGCTGCTGCGCTCCCACGGACCGGGGCCGCATCGTGGTGGGGCTGCGCGATGGCTTCGGCCTGCTGGACACCGCCACGGGACACACCGAAATGATCGCCCGCCTGGACCATGATCCGCAGCAGCTGCGGCTCAACGACGGGCGCTGCGACCGCGCCGGGCGGCTGTGGGCGGGGTCACTGTTCTCGCCCAAGACGGCGCCCGATGCCGCGCTGTGGTGCCTTCGCGCGGACGGCTCCGGAGGCTACGCCGTTCAGCGCATGGCAGGCGACTGCACCACGGCCAATGGCCTGGCCTTCAGCCCCGATGACGACTGGATGTACTGGGCAGACACGCCAGCCCACCGCATAGACCGCTTTGCCTTCGACCTGGACTCCGGCACGCTGGGCACGCGCTCTCTGTGGAAGGCCTTCGCCCCCAAGGCCGAGGGCAGGCTCTATGGCGGCCGCCCCGACGGCGCCAGCGTCGACGTCCGGGGCAACTACTGGGTGGCCATGTACGAAGGCGGCTGCGTGCTGCAACTGAGCCCCGAGGGCGATGTGCTGCAGCGCCTGGACACGCCCGTGCGCTGCCCCACCATGGTCTGCTTTGGGGGGGAGGACCTGCGTACGCTGTACATCACCTCGGCCGGACACGGCCGGCCCGATCCGGAGCGATCGGCGCAGGTGCCTGCCGGCGCACTGATGGAGTGCCGTGTCGATGTGCCGGGCCTGCCGGTGAACAGCTTCCGCGAAGCCTGAGCCTGCACAGCCCCGGCAACGTGTTGCCAGGGGCGTCAGGCCCGCATGCGCTGCAGCAGTCCTGCGGTCGATGCATCGAGCTCCGCCACATCACCGCTGGCCAGGCGCTGCTGCAGGTCGCGCGCCAGCAGCTTGCCCAGTTCCACCCCCCACTGGTCGAAGCTGTTGAGGCCCCACAGCGCGCCCGCCACGAACACGCGGTGCTCCTGCAAGGCGATCAGCGCACCCAGCGCCGCCGGCGTGAGCGCATCCAGCAGTACAAAGGTACTGGGCCGGTTGCCCGGGAAGTGGCGATGGCCATCATCGCAGGAACGCCCCTGCATCAAGGCCTGGGCCTGGGCCAGGGCGTTGGCCAGCAGTTGCTCATGGTGGCCCTGCAGGCCGTGCGACGGCCGCTGCACGGCGATGATCTCCAGCGGCACGATGTCCGTCCCCTGGTGCAGCATCTGGAAGAAGGCATGCTGCCCATCCGTACCAGGCTCGCCCCAGAGCACGGGGGCTGAGCCCAGCGCCAGCGGCCGGCCCTGGCGGTCCACGCGCTTGCCATTGCTCTCCATCTCCAGTTGCTGCAGATAGGCCGGCAGGCGCCGCAGGCCTGCGTGGTAGGGCGCAATGCAGCGGCTGGCAAAGCCCAGCAGATTGCGGTTCCAGACATCGAGCAGGCCCAGACGCACGGGCAGGTTGGCCTGCAGCGGTGCCGTGCGGAAATGGTGGTCCATGGCATGCGCGCCAGCCAACAGGTCGCGGAATGCCGCAGCTCCCACGGCGAGGGCCACGGGCAGCCCGATCGCCGACCACAGCGAATAGCGCCCGCCCACCCAGTCCCAGAAGCCGAAAGTGGTGGTGATGCCCATCTGCGCAGCCGCCGAGGCATTGGTGGTCAGCGCCACGAAATGCCGCGCCACATCTTCACCGCCCTGCGCATGGAACCATTGCAGCGCGCTCCGCGCATTGGTCAGCGTCTCCTGCGTGTTGAAGACCTTGGAGGCCACGATGAACAGCGTGCTGCGCGGCTGCAGCCCATCAAGCACCGATTGCAGCTCATGCCCATCCACGTTCGAGACGAAGTGCATGCGCCGCCGTGCATCGCACATTCCCTGCAACGCCTGCACGGCCATCTGCGGCCCCAGGCCCGATCCGCCGATCCCCATGCACACCACATCGGTGATGCCGGCATCGGCCCTCACGCGCTCGGCATAGGCCAGCATGGCATCCAGCGTTTCGTGCACCTGGGCCAGGGCCCATGCCAGGCCCGGCGGCGACTCGCCGCGCGGGCAGCGCAGTAGCGCGTGCAGCACGGCGCGGCCCTCGCTGCCGTTGACGTGCTCGCCGGCGAACATGGCATCGCGCTGCTGCTCCACTGCGCACTCGCGCGCCAGACGCAACAGCAGCGCCTCGGCCGGGGCATCCCAGAGGTTCTTGGACAGGTCTGCAAAACAGTGTGGCGCCTCCTGGCTGAAGTGCGCGAACCGGCCGGGATCATCGGCAAAGGCGTGGCGCAGATCGAAGCCCTTGCGCAGGGCCAAGGCATGGTGGTGCAGCGCAGGCCAGACAGTGGCATGGTCGCAGCGCGGGGGCTGGGGAATGACGGACAGCATGGGATGAAAGTAATCTGATTACCAAATCGACAACACATCTCTGGAACAAAATCTCAATACCTTCCTATAATTTATCCGATTCTTCAAAATTTTGGTAACCAAGTTACCAAAAATAGACACACCAACTTGTGGAGACAGCATGGGTTTCGATCTGGTTTTGTTCGGTGGCACGGGTGATCTCGCATGGCGCAAGCTCATGCCCGCGCTATTCCAGGCGTTCCGCCACGGCACCCTCCCCGAGGGGGGACGCATCCTGTGCGTGGGTCGCGATGATCTGAGTGACGACCAGTACCGCGCGCTCATTCAGGGCCGCTTCGAAAAGGTGGAACTGTCCAAGCGCCCCAGTCCAGAGGAGTTCTCGCGTTTCGCGGCCCTGCTGCACTACCTGCGCATGGACCTGTCGCAACCCGCCGACTACGAGCGCCTGGCCACGGCGCTGAACACCCGCGGCGCCGAGACGGTGGTGATGTACCTGGCCACTGCGCCCAGCCTGTTCACCACGGTCTGCGAGCAGATTGCCGCCGTGGGCCTGAATGGCCCGCAGACGCGCGTGGTGCTGGAAAAGCCGCTGGGCCACGACCTGGCCTCCAACCAGGCCATCAACGCCACGCTGCGTAAGGTCCTGCGCGAAGAGCAGGTGTTTCGCATAGACCACTACCTGGGCAAGCCCTCGGTCCAGAACCTGCTGGCCCTGCGCTTCGGCAACGCCCTGTTCGAGCCACTGTGGCGGCGCGAGACCATTGCCAACATCCAGATCACCATTGCCGAGGAACTGGGCGTGGAAAGCCGTGGCGCCTTCTACGACCAGACCGGCGCGCTGCGCGACATGGTGCAAAACCATGCCTTGCAACTGCTGTGCGCCATCGGCATGGAGCCGCCGATCAACGCCTCGGCCCACGCCATCCGCGACGAAAAGCTCAAGGTGCTGCAGTCGCTCAAGCCCTGGACGCCGGAAACCCTGAGCCAGCACGTGGTGCGCGGCCAGTATCTGGCCGGCGCCAGCCAGGGCCAGCCCGTGCCCGCCTACCAGCAAGAGAAAGGCGTGGCGGCCGGCAGCCAGACCGAGACCTTCGTCGCCCTGCGCACCGAGATCTGCAACTGGCGCTGGGCCGGCGTGCCCTTCTACATCCGCACCGGCAAGCGGCTGGCAGGAAGGGATGCGCGCATCGTCGTGAACTTCCGGCCCGTGCCCCATCCCATCTTCCGCTCGCCCCTGTCCGAAGCCAACCGGCTGGTCATCAACCTGCAGCCCAAGGACGGCCTGGAGCTGCACCTGCTGGCCCAGGGCGCCACCCAGCAGCAGGCCGAGCCTTCGCTGGCCCCTGTACACCTGAACCTGGACTTCGACCAGCGCTTCGGCGCCAAGCGCGTGGGCGCCTACGAACGCCTGCTGCTGGACGTGATCGCCGGGCGGCTGAACCTGTTCGTGCGCAGCGACGAGCAGGAACAGGCCTGGCGCTGGGTGGAACCCATACTGCAGCACTGGCGCAACGATCTCTCGGGGCCGCGCGGCTATGCGGCAGGCAGTTGGGGGCCCAGCGCGGCCAGCGCGATGATTGCGCGGGATGGTTTTTGTTGGAGCGAGGAGGTTTGAGGCTCCCCCTGAGGCGCTGCGCGCCTTCCCCCTCTCTCGCTGCGCGGGAGGGGGACGACACCCTCGGTGCGGGGCGGCCCTTCCTCGGTGTCCCTGGGGTGGGCCGCGACAGTTTCATACGCCGCGCCTGCATATGGCGCCACGCAGTTGGCATATGGCCCGTGAGAAACGTTGAATCATGGGGGAACCTACAATGAGGCCCCGAGAGACTGACCACACCATGAATCCTGCTGCGCCGGCTGCCGATGCCGCCCCCACCTCCTCCCTGATCGATCCCAAGCTCGCCATGGGATGGATGCACACGACGCGCTTTTTGACGACGGCTGCGCAACTGCACCATCTTCCCAAGGTCGATGTGCCCGAGATCGCGTTCGTGGGCCGCTCCAATGCCGGCAAGTCCACCTGCATCAACACGCTGACGCAGCAAAAGCAGCTGGCCTTCGCCTCGAAGAAGCCCGGCCGCACGCAGCACATCAACCTGTTCTCCCTGGGCAAGCAGGGCGTGACCGACGCCGTGCTGGCCGATCTGCCCGGCTACGGCTACGCCGCCGTGTCGCGCACGGACAAGCAGCGCTGGCAGCGCGTGATGCTGAACTACCTGGTCAGCCGCGAGAGCCTGACGGGCATCGTGCTGCTGTGCGATCCGCGACTGGGCCTGACCGAACTCGACGAAGCCTTGCTCGATGCCCTGCGCCCGCGCGTGCAGGAGGGCCTGAAGTTCCTCGTGCTGCTGACCAAGGCAGACAAGCTCACGCGCGCCGAGCAGGCCAAGGTGCTGTCCATCACGCGGCTCAATGCCGGCGGTGGCGAGGTGCGCATGTTCTCCGCGCTGAAGAAGCAAGGTGTGGACGAGGTGGCCCAGCTGCTGTGGCACTGGAGCCATCCCGAAGGGCTGGCCCAGCCGGCCGCCGCTGCACCGCAGGAGAACGTCGCAGCCGCGACGCCCGGCGAGAGCGACAGCCCCCAAGATTAGCGCCCGGAGGCGCTCGTGTAGCCAGCGCCCCGCAAGGAGCGCAACATGGTGACCACCTGCATTCGTGAGCTGCCTCACGGCATCCATCTGCACTGCCGCGTCAGCGGCGAACCCGGCCGGCCGTTGCTGCTGTTCCTGCACGGCTTTCCCGAAGGCAGCTTCATCTGGGAAGGCATGCTGGAGCAGTTCGGCACGCAATGGCGTTGCGTCGCCCCCGATCTGCGGGGCTTTGGCCGTTCCAGCCAGCCGGCCGGCGTGGAGCAGTACAAGGCCAAGCACCTGCTGCAGGATCTGGCGGCGCTGATCGCCATCGAAAGCCCTGGCGCACCCGCAGCCTGCGTGATCGCCCACGACTGGGGCGGTGCCCTGGCCTGGGGTCTGGCCAATCGCCATCCCGGGCTGATGCAGCGGCTGATGATCCTCAACGCCCCGCATCCAGGCGCCTTTCTGCGCGAGTTGCTGGACAACCCCGTGCAGCAGGCCGCAAGCCAGTACATGCATTTCCTGCGCCGCCCCGATGCGCCCGCCCTGCTGGCCGACAACAACTGGCAGCGCATGCTGGGATTTTTCCGCACACCGCAGGGCGAGCTGCCCGGCTGGCTCACGCCGCAGCTGCAGCAGCGCTACCGCGAGCACTGGGACCTGGGCGTGCAAGGCTCCTGCCACTACTACGGCGCCAGTCCCCTGGTGCCGCCCCGGCCCGAAGATCCGGCCTCAGCCGACGCACTGCGCAACCTGAGGCTGCCGCCCGAGATGCTGGACATCGGCGTGCCCACGCATGTGCTCTGGGGCGACAGCGACCCGGCGCTGCAGCCTGCCCTGGTCGAAGGTCTGGAGCCGTGGGTGCCGCGCCTGACGGTGCAGCACCTGGCAGGCACTTCGCACTGGGTCGTGCACGAGCAGCCCGATGCGGTGCGGCAAGCGCTGGAGCAGTTCCTGTCCCGCCCCGTTCAGTAGACCGAAGGCTCGCCCTCGGGCCGGGTCTTGAAGCGCCTGTGCACCCAGTAGTACTGGTCGGGCATGGTGCGAATCACCGCTTCCAACTCGCGGTTCATGCGTGCCGTGTCGGCCTCGGCATCGTCGGTGGGAAAGTCCGTCCAGGCCGGCGTGATCTCGGCCACGTAGCCCGTGGGCGTCATGCGCGTATACATGCCCAGCACCTTGGCCCGGCCCAGGCGTGCAAAGCGCGACAGCGAGGGGATGGTGGCCGCGTTCACGCCGAAGAAGGGCACGAAGACCGAGTCGTTGCGGCCGAAGTCCATGTCGGGCAAAAGGTACAGCAGCCCGCCCTTGCGCAGGCTGGAGATGATGGGCTTGACCCCGTCGGCGCGGTTGAGCATGCGCACATCGCCAAAGCGCTGGCGCCCCGACATGAACCACTCATCGACCGCCGGGTCCGGGTGGGTGGAAAAAATCGAGGTGAAAGGCCGCGTGGTGTGCAGCGGCAGCGCCAGGCCACCCGCATCCATGCTGTAGAAATGCGGCGCGAACAGGATGGTGGGCGTATCGCCATCGAGCTCATGCACGGCGCCCTGCAGCTTCACGCGCTCGGCCACCACCTCGCGCGGCGCGGCCCACAGCCAGCTGCGGTCCAGCCAGGTCTGGCAAAAGACGATGAAGTTGCTGCGCGCCAGCTCCACGCGCTGCGCCTCGGTCAGCTCGGGAAAGCACAGCGCAAGATTGCGCAGCGCCACCTTGCGGCGCGGAGCCGCCAGCACGAACAGCACACGCCCCAGAAACGCACCCAGCCCCCGCAGCCACGGCAGCGGCATCCAAGCCAGCGATCGCATCAGCCACACGCCGATGCGCCCGCTCATGCACCCACCTCGCCGGCAGCTGCTTCACGGCGCGGCTGCTTGTAGCGCGCATAGCCCCACAGGTATTGCTGCGGGCATTGGCGGATGGTGTGTTCCATCGCCTCGTTGATCTGCTGCACCGCAGCTTCCAGATTCTCGGACAAGGGCACGGGCAACTCCTCAAGATACAGCGCATAGCCCCGCCCCCAGGACAAGCGCTCACAACGGGCCACGATCACCGCGGCCCCCGTCTGCAACGCCAGGCGCGCCGCCAGCGTCATCGTATAGGCATCACGGCCGAAGAACGGCGACCAGACGCCCTGCCCCTCGGGCGGAACCTGGTCTGGCAGCAGCCCCACTGCCATGCCCTTGCGCAGCGCCTTGATCATCTGTCGCACGCCGGCCAGCGTGGTCGGCACGGCCTGCACGCCGGGGCGGTTGCGCGCCGTCTCCATGACGCGGGCCAGCCAGGGCTGGCGCGCGGGACGGTAAAGAATGGTGATCTCGCCATGCTCGGCCGACCATTGCCGCGCCGCCTGCTGCACAGACAGCTCGAAGCAGCCCAGGTGCGGCGTCAGAAAGATGATGCCGCGCCCGGCCGCGTAGGCCCGGCGCACGCATTCCTCGTTGTGCATCTCGCAGCTCGGCTGCCTGCCCATCCACATGCGCGGCAGCTCCGCCACCATGCGCCCCGCATGTCCCACAGCCGGCGCCACGGCGCCGAGGCCGTAGCCGGCCTGCCGGGCGTTGGCCAGAAAGCGGCGCCGGTACGTGGCCGAAGCGGCGAACGCCACCCAGCCCATGAGCGCGCCAAGGGGGTGCAATAGCCACAAAGGCAGTGCAGCAAACAGTCGGAACAGGGATGGCATTAAAATGATGGGTGTCGCTGAGTTAACTGAGCAACTTGCAGAGCGACGTTAAACAATTTCTGCTAAAGCGTTCGCCAGAGCTCCTGCAGCTTGGGCAGCGCCCAGCAAAAAAGCTGCAACCAAGGAGTTTATTCATATGGCGAACGACTTTCTTTTCACCTCGGAATCCGTCTCTGAAGGCCATCCGGACAAGGTGGCTGACCAGATCTCTGACGCGATCCTGGACGCCATTTTCGCCCAAGACCCGTACAGTCGCGTGGCGGCTGAGACGCTGACCAACACGGGCCTGGTGGTTTTGGCAGGTGAGATCACCACCGGCGCAAACGTCGACTACATCCAGGTCGCACGCGACACCATCAAGCGCATCGGCTACGACAACACCGACTACGGCATCGATTACAAGGGCTGCGCCGTGCTCGTGGCCTACGACAAGCAAAGCCAGGACATCGCCCAGGGCGTGGACAAGGCCAGCGATGACGAGCTCAACACCGGCGCCGGCGACCAGGGCCTGATGTTCGGCTACGCCTGCGACGAGACGCCCGAGCTGATGCCCGCGCCCATCTACTACGCGCACCGCCTCGTCGAGCGCCAGGCCCAACTGCGCAAGGACGGCCGCCTGCCCTTCCTGCGCCCCGACGCCAAGAGCCAGGTGACCATGCGCTACGTGGACGGCAAGCCCCACAGCATCGACACCGTGGTGCTGTCCACCCAGCACAGCCCCGACCAGTCGGAAACCGCCACCAAGATGAAGGCCAGCTTCACCGAAGCCATCATCGAGGAAATCATCAAGCCCGTGCTGCCCTCCGAGTGGCTGCAGGACACCAAGTACCTGATCAACCCCACGGGCCGCTTCGTTGTCGGCGGCCCCCAGGGCGATTGCGGCCTGACCGGCCGCAAGATCATCGTCGACACCTACGGCGGTGCCTGCCCCCATGGTGGCGGCGCCTTCAGCGGCAAGGACCCGACCAAGGTGGACCGCAGCGCCGCCTACGCTGCGCGCTACGTGGCCAAGAACATCGTGGCCGCCGGCCTGGCGCGCCAGTGCCAGATCCAGGTGGCCTACGCCATCGGCGTGGCTCGCCCGATGAACATCACGGTCTACACCGAAGGCACGGGCGTCATCCCCGACGCCGAGATCGCCAAGCTGGTGGCCGCCCACTTTGACCTGCGCCCCAAGGGCATCATCCAGATGCTGGACCTGCTGCGCCCCATCTACAGCAAGACCGCCGCCTACGGCCACTTCGGCCGTGAAGAGCCCGAGTTCTCCTGGGAGCGGACGGACAAGGCAGCCGTGTTGCGCGCTGCAGCCGGCCTGTAAGCAAAATGCCAGGGGCGCTTGCCCCACCTGATGGCCTCCCGGCCCCATGCCGTGCCTGCCGCGACATGGGGCTTTTTTCATCGCGGGCCTTCTCACAACACTCACATCACTTGACGCAGCAGGCGCAGTAACCGGGTTTCACGGCTGTTAAACTGCCTGCGCTTTTCCCATGAGAGGCCATTTGCAAGGCCAACCCATCCAAGCTCCGCCACATCCGAGACAAGACAAGAAGCAATGGCTGCCTCCCCCAAAGCGATCTACTGGTTCAGTGCCCTTCTTTTGCTGGCCATATTGGGCGTTTACCTGCCCGGCCTGAACAACGGGCTGTTGTTCGACGATATGCGCCTGACGGATGGAACGATCTTCGGCAACTACGGCAGCCTGCTGGATTTCAAACAGCGCACGCTGTCGTATGGCAGCTTCGTCTGGATCGAACAGCTCTTTGGAGCCGGCTGGTGGAAGCAGCGCGTCTTCAATATCGCCTTGCATCTCGCAACCGTAGCGGCTTTGTATGCACTGTTCAAGGCCCTGCTGACGCAGACGCGCTTTCCGCATGACATCGAAGAGCAGCCCCATTTCCTCGCATCGCGCGATGCAGCCCTGCAGTTGGGCCTGATCCTTTTTGCACTGAACCCCGTCGCGGTCTACGCCGTTGGATACCTGGTGCAGCGCTCCATCGTCATGGCAACGCTGTTCGCGGTGCTGGCATGCTGGGCCTTTGTGCGCGGGCTTCAGAGCGGGCGCGCCCTGTGGCATGTCGCGGCATTCATCTGCTATGTGCTTGCCGTACTGTCCAAGGAGCATGCTTTTCTGACAGTCGCCATGGTGGTGCCGCTCTATATCTTTGTGCGGCGCCCCGGCCTGAAGGCTGCCATGGTCATTGTGGGAATGGCCTTGCTGCTGCTGGCCGTTGCCTCGGCGGCAGTCTTTCATTTCTTCGGCAGTCTGGTGGGCCAGATTTTCGATGAGCAATCCCAGGGCTATGCAAGGCAATTGGAAGCCCTTCAACCCGGCATCACCTCTCGGATCTATCCCCTGAGCATCCTCAACGAGGCAGCCCTTTTCTTTGCCTATGGCTTTCTGTGGATCGTTCCCTATGCGGGCTGGATGTCCATCGATCTGCGACCGGCATTTCCTCTCGGCTTCGGCTCGATCTGGCACCTAGCCGGCGCGCTCGGTTACCTGGCCCTGCTGTCCTGCTCGATCTGGGCCGTGCTCAGGCGTCCCGGTGTCATTGGCCTGGTCGCGCTCTGCCTCCTGTTTCCCCTGCTCTGGTACGCGACCGAATTCGCCACGGTCTGGCTGCAGGACCCCTTCGTTCTGTATCGCAGCTATCTGTGGGCTGTGGCCATCCCGGGATTGGCGGCCATTGCGCTGACGGGGGTCAAACCACGCACCATCTACATCGTCGGCATCGTCATCGGCGTGGTGTTCGGAGCCCTCGCTTTCGAACGCGTGCTCTCTCTTCAGGATGTAGGCACATCCTGGGCCGATGCCGCTGAAAAAATCGACAAAAAAGCCCCCGCCAATGCCGTGGGACGTGGCCGTGCCTTCCTGAACGTAGGAACAGCACACGCAGACAAGGGCATGCTCGACCAGGCGCTGCAGGACTTCGCCACGGCCAACGCACTTGGAGACCTGGGAGGCAATGCGCTGTTCAACATGGGTGCTGTGCTTTCTCAGCAGAAGAAATTCTCCGAAGCCCTGAATGCCTTCTGGGCAGCACAATCAAAGGGCTTCAACGGCCAAGCTCTGCATTACCAAAAAGCCGAGGCGCTTTTGGCCCTGGGCCAACCTCGCGAAGCACTCCAGGAATACACCAAAGCACTCTCAGCGCCTGCGGAAGATACTGCCAGCGCCAAGCAGATGGAGCAAACCCTTCGCCTCAAGCGTGCAGAAACAGCCATCGGGGCTCAGCAATATCAGGTAGCCCTTGATGACTTTCAAATTCTGCTGAAAACCTCGCCTAGCGCCCCTCGATTGATTGTCGGGATGGGTCTGGCCTTGATTGGCAAGGGCGAAAGTGCCCAAGCCAAGGAATTACTCAAACCGCTGGTAGCCCGCGACCCTAGCGCACCTGCGCTGTACGGTCTTGCCATGGCCTATCACGGCCAAGGAAATCTGACTGAAGCCCTGAAATACTTGGACCAGGCCATTCGGCGGGAGCCTCAAAATCCGCAATATAGGCAAATCCGTAACCAGTTGAGCCAACAGTCGGCGGCCAAACCCCAGCCAGCGAAGTAAGGCCCTCTGCAATGGCCCTGCGCATACTTCACGTCGGCAAATTCTTCCCCCCCTACCGAGGCGGCATGGAAGTCTTTCTGGCCGACCTGATACACGAGCAACGACGCCAGGGTGTCGATGCCCATGCCCTGGTCCATGGTGATCCGGAGCCGGACGATCCACCGTGGCTGGAGCGCGTGCCCGTGCAGTTCAACCTTGTCTATGCCCCCATGGCCATGGGATTCCGGCGCGCACTGGGCCGCGCCATCGAACGCATTCAGCCCGACGTACTGCACCTGCATCTGCCCAACAACTCGGCGCTTTGGGCACTGACCCTGCCCATCGCGCGGCGCGTGCCCTGGGTCATCCACTGGCACTCCGATGTGGTGGTGTCCAACATCAAGTGGTCCGTGGCATTGGCCTACATGCTGTACCGGCCGTTCGAGCAGGCCTTGCTGGAACGCGCCCAACAGGTATTCGCAACGTCGCCACCCTATCTTGAGGCCAGCAATGCCCTGCGTACCTGGCGCAGCAAATGCGAGATCGTTCCGCTGGGCCTGAACCTCGAAACCATTCCTGCACCAGCATCGCTGCAGCACAGCCAAGGCTGGCGCCCCGACACCCGGCTGCGCCTGTTGTCCATCGGGCGGCTGACCTACTACAAAGGCTTCGAGACCTTGATCCGAGCCGTCTCGGCCATGCCAGGCGTGGAGTTGCTGATCGCGGGAGAAGGCGAGCTGCGAGCATCCCTGGAAGAGCTGATACGCCAATGCACTCCTGAGGGCAGACAGGCCAGTGTGCGACTGGTGGGCTCGGTGTCGGACGAGGAAAAACATGCCTTGTTTGCAGAGTGCGACATCTTCTGTCTTGCCTCGCGCGAACGTACGGAAGCTTTCGGCATCGTATTGCTGGAGGCCATGCTGCACGGTAAGCCCTGCCTGGTAACCGACCTCCCCGGTTCGGGCATGCCCTGGGTAGTCGCCCACTCGCACGCCGGCCTGCATGTACCGTTTGAAGACATTGATGCCTGGCGCAGCAGCATTGCTCGCCTGCAGCACGACACGGCCCTCAGGCAGCGGCTGGGCCAATCGGGCTACAAGGCCTTGCATCGGTTTTTCAGCATCGGCCCCTGTGAACGAAGCGTGGCGCGCCACTACCGCAGCCTGGCCCCCGACACCCGCCCGGCAAGAGCACGCCAGGACTTGCTGGTTGTCATTTCCACGCGCAACAACGAAGCCGAGATTGCGCACCTGATACGTCGCGTGCATGCATTGGTCGAGGCCAGCGTCCTCGTCGTGGACAACCGCAGCACAGATGCCACCTGCCATGAAGCCGAGCAATGCGGCGCCAGGGTACTGCGCCCCTTGCTGGCAATGACCAATTGGGGCAGCCTGCAGACCGGCCTGCGCTACGCGCAGACCCATGGGTTCCAGACCGTCGTCACCATCGACGCTGAAGGTCGCTATGAGGTGGAGGAGCTGCCCACGCTGCTGGCACAACGCCAGCAGGCGGACATGGTCGTAGCCTACTTCGCCGAGCGCAACAGCCTGGTGCGCCGCATTGCGTGGCAATGGTTCCGCTGGTTGACAGGTTTTGGCCTGCGGGATTTCGTTTCTGGATTCAGGCTGTACAACCGGCAGGCGCTGGAGGTTGCGAGCTCCACCGAAGCGACCATGCTCGACTATCAGGATATCGGGACGTTGCTGCTGATGCGCCGCCAGGGTCTGCGCATTGCGGAGGTGGCACTGCCTTTGCATACGGCAAAGGTCAACAGATCGAAGATCTTCCGGTCATGGGGCAACGCGGTCCGCTACGTGGCCGTGTCTTCGCTGTTGAGCATTGCCCATGGCAAGACCCGAAGCGGCTCGGCTTGCCCTCCCTCGATTTAGCGGCGTACTCGCGTGTACACGCCCACAGTCTGCTCCGTGCACTGATCCCAGGAAAACTGTGCGGCCCGAACCAGCCCCTTGGCCCGTGCTGAATCCTGCCACTGGGTATCGCTCAGGCAAGCCCTTAGCTGATACGCGATATCTTCCACCTGCATCGGATCGGCCAGACGGGCTGCTCCTGCCGTAATTTCCGGCATGCAAGACGTGTTGGAGGTCAGAACCGGCACTCCGCTGGCCATCGCCTCAACCAAGGGCAGGCCAAATCCTTCATACAACGATGGATAGGCAAACAATAGCGCTCCGGCATACAGCAAGGGGAGCTGAGCTTGGTCCACAAAGCGCAGATAGTGCATCCACCCTTCGTCCTGAGCGATGACCATCTGCTGATGTATATCTTCCGAACTCCAGCCTTTCGAGCCAGCTACGACCAGGGGAAAGTTGTGCCTTAGCTCCAGCGGCAAACTGCCATAGGCCTTCAGCAGACGCCCCAGGTTCTTCCTGGGCTCGATCGTGCCCACATAGAGCGAATATCCGTGATATCGCAGCTTCCACTGCGAGAGCACATGCTCCACATCCTCCCTTGATCTGGGGTGGTACGCAGAATCGACGCCCAGACCGATCGCCGTCACGTTTTCAGGAGCCCAGTCATAACGTTCGAGAAACTCCTGACGGACGGCTTCCGAATCGGTAATGACATGGTCCGTACGCCGCATGCTGGCGCCGAAGGCAAGATTCAGGAAATCGATCCGCGCTGGAGGATGAAACTGCGGATGCAGCACATGCGAGAGATCATGCACGGTGCTGACTGCCGCACCATCGAATGGAGGAACGACGTAGTTGGGAGAGTGGTACACGGCATGCTTGTTGCCACGTAGGCGCCATCCGTACAAGGTGGGCGTTATAGCCTGATAGGCACGGACGGCCAACCGATTAGACACCAGGCGGCCGCGCAATGTCATCCTTTCCTGAGCGGGGTGCTCCAGACCAGAAAAAGGATCACTCACCCAGCGCCCCATCGAAAAATACCGCAGCCGCCTGATACGAGAATTCACAGCCAAGCGCTTGGCCAACTCATAGCTGTATCGCCCAATCCCCGTCAGAGGGGGATTGAGGATATCGGTTGCCAAAATCACATCCAAGGTCATCAACTGCTTTCACATGAAGTCATGCAAGCATCCATTGCAGCGTCTCATCCAAAGGCCTCAGTGACCTAGTGCCGATCAGGCTTTCCAGCAAGCTGGTATCCGCGCACAGGGTTTTTACCTCGTTCGCCCGCACGAAGGCAGGATTCACACGAACTTGCAATCCATGGCCAGTGATCCGAATGCATTGATCCAAAATATCCTGCAGCGAAAAGAGTTTTTGTGAACCCACGTTGACCACATGGTTGGCTAAATTGCTTTCAGCCAACATTCGATAGGCACGTACCACGTCGCGAACATCGGAGAAATCGCGCCAAACCTGGAGATTCCCCAGTTCGATCTGTGTTGCCCGACGGCGGAAATGGTCCACGATCTTGGGAATCAGGAAATCCCTGGACTGCCCGACTCCCGTGTAATTAAAGGGCCTGGCTATTGTGATGGGCAGCTTATCCATCCATATCCTGGCCATCATTTCCATCGCAGACTTGCTTACGGCATAGTCATTCGCCGGACACATGGGAGTAGCCTCGGTCAATTGGCCTTGCGCAGAATTGCCATAAACATTGGCACTGCTGGCAATCAACACGCTCTCCGGGACTTGCTCCTGGCTGGCAAGCGCTTGAAGCAGGTTTCGGGACCCACCCACATTGACTCGGTAGAAATCTGTCGGAGAGCCATGGCCAACAAAAGCGATGGCCGCTAGGTGAAACACGGCTTGCGGCGCAATGGCCTGCACGGCCTCTTGCAACTGGGTGTAATCCTCGAGATCGGCAACCCGATAGTTGGCCAGATCTGGCTGTTGCGTGTGGCCCAGCCCCCAGACCTCCCAGCCATGCTGCTCAAGCTCTTGCGTAAGGTAGCGTCCGGTAAAACCGGCCGCGCCGGTCACCAGGGCTCGCTTTTTTGCACCGTTTTGCCGTTGATTCATAAGTTACCCACGGGGTCCGTCAGAAGGAAAAACCGGCCTGATTGCGACGCAAATCGGCCTCCACCATCATCAGGCACAGCTCCTCCAGCGTAGTGTTCGGTGCCCAACCAAGCTTCGCCTTGGCCTTGGCAGGATCACCGATCAAAAGCTCCACTTCCGCAGGACGATAGAACTTGGGGTTGACACGCATCACGGTCTTCCCCGTTGCGACATCCAAGGCAACTTCATTTTCCGCTTGCCCTTGGAAGTCGAGAGTGATACCCACACCCTTGAAGGCCATGCGCACAAAGTCGCGCACGGTCTCAGTGCGGTTCGTGGCAAGCACGAAAGTGTCGGGTTCATCGACCTGAAGCATGCGCCACATGCCTTCCACGTACTCCTTGGCGAACCCCCAGTCGCGCTTGGCATCCAGATTGCCCAGTTCCAGGACGTCAAGCTTGCCCAGCTTGATCTTGGCCACGCAGTCGGTAATTTTCCTGGTGACGAACTCGCGGCCACGCAGCGGGCTTTCATGATTGAACAGAATTCCGCTGGCACCAAAAATTCCGTAGCTTTCACGGTAATTCACCGTCATCCAATGCGCATATAGCTTGGCAATCCCATAGGGGCTGCGCGGGTAAAATGGCGTGGATTCACATTGAGGTATGGCCTGAACCTTGCCGAACATCTCGGAGGTGCTGGCTTGGTAGTAGCGAATCTTTGGATTGACGATGCGTATGGCCTCCAAAAGATTCACTGCACCAATTCCAGTGATCTCTGCCGTGGTGACTGGCTGCTCGAAGGAGACCCCGACAAAACTCTGGGCAGCCAGGTTATATACCTCAGTAGCCTCGGATGCCTGTAACAAGCGAATACTGGATGACAAGTCTGTCAGATCATACTCAACCAAGTGCAGGTTGGGGTGATTGATTATACCCAATTCTTCGATACGCCAGAAATTAACTGAACTGGTACGCCGATAAGTCCCAAATACCTTATAACCTTTTTCAAGCAGCAACTGTGCGAGATAGGCACCATCTTGTCCAGTAATTCCCGTAATAATTCCAATTTTCATAAAACCCTCCTTTATTAGCAAAACAAGCAATGATCATCATTTAGAAAGGAACTGAAATACAACTTCACCCTGCCAGCATCAAAAGGCGAATATATTTCCAAGATTCCATCCAAAAAATCAATCACCCTTGTTTTCAGAAATTATCATCAATATGTGCAATCGCATCCGACACCTTGCCGATCACCTCATCAATTTCAGCCTCAAGTCCGACCCAAAGAGGCAGCCTTACCAATCTATCTGAATACTGATCAGTTATATCCATATCTCCGTGATAGCGGCTGAAATCTCTTGCAGCCGGCGCTGAGTGGAGAGGAACATAGTGAAAAACCGAACCAATACCCTGCGATTTCAAATAGCTTATGAAAGCTGCTCTTTTATCAAGACTGGGAAGCAGGACATAATACATGTGCGCGTTATGTATACACATATCGGGCACAACCGGCCGTCTCAATCTTCCATTTCTCTCAAAAACCTCGAAGGCTGAATTATATCTATTCCACAACGCAATTCTACGGCTGTTGATATCTTCCCCCGCCTCCATCTGAGCCCATAGAAACGCAGCTATCAATTCACCGGGCAAGAAACTTGAACCGAGGTCACACCAGGTGTATTTATCAACCTGTCCACGAAAGAACTGACTACGGTTGGTTCCTTTTTCGCGAATTATTTCTGCGCGCTGCACAAGCTCAGGATCATTGATGAGCAAGGCACCGCCTTCCCCTGAGATAATATTCTTTGTTTCGTGAAAACTGAGGCAACCCAGATGGCCTATGGAACCAAGAGGACGTCCTTTATATTTGGACATGATACCTTGAGCCGCATCCTCGATGACTATCAAGTCATGGCGCTTGGCAATCTCCATGATGGTATCCATCTCACAAGCGACTCCTGCGTAATGGACTGGAATGATGGCCTTGGTTCGAGGTGTAATAGCTGCCTCGATGAGGTTTTCATCAATGTTCAGGGTATCCGGCCTTATATCGACAAAAACGGGAACTGCTCCTCTTAACACAAAAGCATTTGCCGTGGAAACAAATGTATAGGATGGCATGATCACCTCATCGCCCGGTCCTAAATTTGCCAGCAGGGCAGCCATTTCCAAGGCAGCCGTGCAGGAATGTGTTAGAAGCGCCTTTTTACAGCCGATACTAGATTCCAGCCAACGAGAGCACGATTTTGTAAAAAATCCATCACCGGCCAAATGGCCGTTTGAATGTGCCTGAGCAATATACCAAAGCTCTTTGCCAGTCATGTATGGCTTATTAAATGGAATATTCATTTACCACGCTCCGTAATCTAATGCATACAAGGGAAAAACTCCCTTATCTTCAAAATTCGCAGATCCCTTGTCTATTTAGATTCTACATGGCTTTCCCGCAACTCAAAATGCTAGCCACGCGAAAGCACCAACACACCAGCAACAATTAGCAGGCTTCCCAGAATTTTTGAAAGAGTGATTGCCTCATGAAAAAGAACAAATCCCATAAAAAGAATCAGAACATAGTTCAATGCGACGAACGGATAAGCATAGCTCAACTCAAATTTCGTCATTGCCATCATCCAGGAAACGCCTGCCATAAAAGTGGCCAGCATACCTGAAATTACCCAGGGGTTTATCAGAAGATTGAATATAAATAAAAACTTCCCCTTCAATGAGTCGGGCAACTCTCCTGCCGCCGTCACCTGCCAGCGCATCACCAATTGGCTGTATACCGTAAATACCAGCATCAGGAGAATATACAAATGATTTAGCAGGGATTTATTCATCAGTATCGTTGAATATTCAAATTCATTTTAGGGATGAAATATATGCGTCTTCCTTCTCAAGCAAATCCCGGCTGCGGGCCTTGATTCGCTTCGCAGGATTACCGATATATATCGACCATTCTTCAGTAGACTTGGTTACCACAGACATCGCACCAACAGCACATCCTTCAGACAAATTAACTCCAGGGAAAATGACCGACCTAGTCCCGACAATCACATGTCTGCCAAGCGACACCCTACCTCGGGCTATTTTCCTATATTCCATCGAAACTGTTGGATTCGTCAAATGCGCACCCGTGTAATCATCCGATTGGCAGAATATGCAAGCACCAAATGCCAGCCCGGAAAAATCTCCGAAGTTCACTCCTTCCCGACCACCAATCACAAGGCTCGAATGCGCCAGATGGACATTGTTACCAAACTCAATAGCCCCAGAAATCACGCAAAAATCATCAATAATCACCCGATTCTTGATCGAGGTATATTTTGCATCGTATATCCTGGCAGTCCTGGCAATTTTTACATTATCCCCGACGGACAAGAATCCCATAGCCAATACCTCAGAGCGACTGAGATATCTAGACAGATCATTACTCATGGTCATCTCCGAAATTAAAAATCTCTCTGATTATTGAATTAGGCCGTGCCTTCACCTCAACAAACACTTTCGCGATGTAGATGCCGACCACACCAATGGAAGCCAATGTCAATCCACCGAGAATCCATATCGACAGAATCAGAGATGTCCACCCCGTCAGGTAGTTTCCGACAAACACCGATTCCAAAAAAACAATCAATGCGCAAATCATTGATACAAAAAATATCCCGACCCCGATGAAAAAAATGAAATGGAGTGGTTTTGCAGAGAATGAGGTTATTGCACTAATCAGTAATGACAGTCTTCGACCCAAGGTGTACGATGTCTCTCCACGGGATTTCTTTGTTACGGACAGTGCCTTCTGGCGAAACCCGGTAATCTGCATGACTCCACCAAGGAACAAGTCCTTTTCTTCATGCAAAATCAGTGCATTCACATAATCTCTGCTCATTAACCGGGCAGTCAAAATATTGCGAGGGAGCTCGATACCAGACAAACGGTTAAACCCTGCATAGAAAATGGCGCCGCCGACTTTCTCAACAAATCCGCCTTTTCTCTCTGCCTGAACTCCATACACGACATCCATACCCAAATGGCGTTTTTCGCGGTCAAATTCCAACAGCAATTCTGGAGCCTCTTCTAGATCACAGTCGATCAAAAAGACATCATCTCCCCTGGATTGCTGCAGCCCGGCCATGATGGCTTTATGGTGTCCGAAATTTCTAGAAAGATCCACGACTGTCACGCGTGGATTTTCCTTTGCTATTTCCAGAACCACATCCAATACATTGTCAGGAGATCCATCATTTATCATGATAATCTCGTAGTCATCTCCTGCAATATTTCTCACCGCGGCCAGAGCTCTTTCATAGAACTCATTAATCCACCCCGATGATTTATACAATGTTGTTACAACTGATATTTTCATCAGCCAAGCCTTCTAATATATTTGGCAGAATCTTTGCCGCAATTGAACAATAGATCCAATATCGAGACCTGATGCTGAAAATCACCCCATAGCTGAGGATACTCGGGATATTCTCCGTAGCTGAACCACGTAAGGTCTAATTTGTGGTCTTGAAAAATAGATTCTTCAATATAGCTCTTCGCAGACGGGCCGGAAACATATTCACTGCCGGAGGCCTGAATGCATATATTAGCAAGCCGCTCTACCCGATCGCCTACCAATTCATACTGAGAAGAGTCTGACAACTTTGTACCAATTCCAATAAAATCACAAATCTCACGAATGAATTTTTGATTCATCTGGGACAGATTCTCATATTTTGAATCGAGATACAGAGGCTCCAAGAATTCTGCGATAACGTCAAAATTCTTCGCACGACGATAGTTCGATGACAATGTTTTCCAGTGCTTTTTTTGCCAAGCATCATCTATCGTGACATCACATATGCGACGATCCAGATGAATGCCTACGGGTACAGTCAACCAACTCAGTCCCTGAGGGGTTTTAATCTTGTTTCTATTCCTCCAGTCATTCTTGGTGTACTGGACTTGGTCGTAAAACACAAACTCATCAACCGAATCGATTAAATCGAAATATCCCTTCCAAGGGATATAGTTGGATTGGAGAATAGCAATTTTTTTCATTCTACAAGAATCCTATACCAATCATTTTTTTATTCTTCGATAATATTAAGCAGAGTTTCTGCAAGCCCAGGACATTTCGACACGTGTTATGACGCTTCGACAATTGTCAAAATACATCTTATTCATGCGTGAAACCGGGGAGCGTTTAACAAACAGATGTATCTGAGCTCATCATATTTCCTAGCGCGTCTCTTTCTCTTTCGTACTAATTGTAAAACTTTTTTCTTCAAATATTCTAATATCAGCCACTAATTCTATGTCATTGTCACTGCACTAATGAAATGACCATGACTAACGCAGGCAGTACATCAAATTACTCAACCATCCCCCACCAAATTTAGGACAATCTTCCAGTTAGAATAATCCTTCATTGAGTATAGTAAATCTTGTGAAATCTAAATCCTAAATCTCTAGAATCACCCGGAACACTCGCTGTTACAGGCAGATTAATTTGAGCACAAAGTATCCGTTTATTTCCCTGCCCAATACTCACGGGCATAGCCAAGGTACATGCGGCCTTCTCACAGATCCTGTCTACGGATTGCGTGCCATTTTTCAGAGAAATAGGTTGATTCACCAATCCATCAATCAGAGTTACAACAAGCGAAACTTCTGCGTGCTGAGTTGTGTTGTTGACTTTTGGATACACAAAGCAAATTTTCGGATCCCGCTTTTCTGACCATCGATATCCTTCTTCTGTGCCAGAGAATCCATGGAATTTTATTCTCTTATCTTCATTCCGCCAGTCTACAGACTCCTCGGACTGAAGAGGTGTTGTCATGCTCAGAAAATAATCATCCTGCGTTTTTCTGCCAAAAAGAACAAGGACAATCCAGATGAGAACAAGTCCTAACGAAAAAAACAATCTCATGATATCCAAACGCCGTTCAATTGAGCTATCCCATATATAGTAAAAAGATACAGCCCAGCGAAAAATATCATTAGCATAAGAAATGCACCAAGCATTGCGACGAACCTTCTATATACGGATCTAGAGCTTTTCTCACAACCAATAATCCAATTGACAAATTCGCCCAGAATAATTGGGAAAACAATTATATAAGGATTCAAAAATACGGTATGTCGACCAAAATTAAAAACAGATCCTGTAATCAGACCAAATACCGTCATAAGTAGATAAAAGCAAAATATCTGCCACATTCCCTTTTTAAGGAAAATATGAAAACTCAAACCCAAGAGGATTACATTTAACAAAAAAACCAATGGACCCAATCTAATTGGGTCAATCCAAAATTTAATCCCAAGAATGGAGTCCGGTGTCGATATCAAATTAGATGCAGAGGAAACAATATGACTCAAAAATTGGAAGCCGCTCAAGTTATTGTTATGTATACTCCAAGCCGAAATAGCATTCACATAGACCAGAGAATCTCCAAACTTTATATAGTAAAATAAAGTTAATAACATCGGCGCTATCAATACCACGGGAAATAGATTAATCAGCCGTACGATAGAGCGCAAAGCTGTAGAGCCCCATTCCTTTTCTGTATCGTCTACGCGCTCAGACATATATATTGCGGCACAAAGCAAAGGAATGAGGAGGATTGCGTGAGGCCTGGTAATCAATCCCAGTGACAAGATAGTGGACGCTATCAAAAACTTTTCTTTCCCAATAAAATAAACAAATGCAGCCAAAATTGGAAAAAATAGCGCCTCCGAATATCCATTGAAATAATAGATAGCATAAGGATTGAATCCCAGAAGCAAAACCGCCATCAATGAGCACCGGGGACCTATTCTTTCCACTAGATATCTAAACAGAAATATACCACCCGCTAAAAATGCAAGCGCAGATGCCAAAAACTGGGAAGCAACATAACTCAATCCCAAAGTTTTTTTCAAAAGTGAAATAAGAATCGGATATCCAGGTAAAAAAGCCAAATTGCTTTGCTTATCAATGTTCCCATCAAATTGATACCCAAGTTCTGCAATTCCTCTGTACCAGCCACCATCCCATTTAAAAGGCATCAGGCCCGTGCTAATCCACAATATAGAAAAGTAAAAAATGGGAAGGCATAGAACTACAGCCAGCAATTCATAATAGCCATCGCCTCTCTTATCAGGAGAGCTTTTCATAGTGAAGCTCGATTCTGCTCGTTATCACTTCGAAGGAGAATACCAAGCATTTTTTCTGAGCACTCCTTCCATGTCATCCAAGACATATTGCTCGACAAAGGGTGCTTCTTCTGTTTGAAATAAGACAGCCAACTTAAAATATGATCTGCAAGTTCTACTGGATTTCTTGCGTCAAAATAGTAAGCATTCTGACCAGCCACCTCTCTAAACACCGTAATATCTCGAGCCATGATCGGCAGTTGATTAATTGCAGCCTCAATCAAGGGTAAGCCAAATCCTTCACCGTAAGAAGCAGCAATAAGGCAGGAACAAGACTTGTAGACATGTCCCAAATACTCATCGCTGATCCCATTCAGCCAGAATAAATGCTTGCCATACTCTCTATGACTGACAATTCTTTCAACTAATTTATCCACCAACCATCCTTGTTTACCAACAAGCACCAGGCTGAGTTCTTCTCCGTTTTCCCACAGTTTTTCAAACGCCGATAATACCTGTTCATGGCCTTTACGAGGCTCTAGCGTTCCGACCATCAAAAAGCTGGGCTGAGATTTCAGTTTCTGGAGTATTCCTTCAGAGTCCGAAGGCAATCCATATGTAGGAATGGAACTCTCCACATCTGCCCCAAGATGGGACCATTCGATCTCGAACGGCCGCCCACTGGAAATTTTATTCTCTATACGCCAAGATTCCAGATCGTTGGCCACGGATTTAGAGATACATATAGCGCCATCGCACTCATTGACAACTTCCAGCCAGCTTTGAAGCAACTTATCTCCATCGGGGATAAAGCAATGGGGAAACTGAAGCAACAATAAATCGTATACGACGAACTTGACATTTACGCCAGCTCTGCGCATCATTTGGAAATATTCTCGTTGCTTTGGCACAATGACCGGCTGCAAATCAAGTCCCAAGAAATAGTCCCCGGCTCGATAGCTGAGCGGTTCATCCTCAAGCATTGAGCGAGGACAATTCAAAAATTCCAGTGTGAAATTACGAGCATACCGGTAACCAAGACCATTTTCAGACGCATATACTGGCTCGACTCTATATCCAGGAAGAGGAAGCTTCAGCCACTCCTGAAGAATTGAGCGCACCACTCTCTGAATACCGCTACGTGAGTCACGCTGAATCAACTCAGAAATATCTACCAGTATTTGTGTCTGGTATATTCTTGGAACGATCGAGGCATCGATCGATGAAGCTATATTCCTTAAACTCGTGTCATCCAAGATTGGATTAGCTATAGATGCCATTCTATCTATTAGTGACTTGATGGAAGTGAGCCTCTCCGACTGAAAGTCCTCTATTGCCTCGAAATAACTAGCAGCACAGCTAGCCGGATCATGCTGCGTTTTGACGATTTCCCGCGCACGAGTCCCTAAGTCACGGCGATAAGATTCATCCTTACAAAGCATCATTAATGCTTCAACTAGCTGCGAGTCTTCAAATTCATCTTTCAACTTGAAGACCCCATCATCAGGTAGATCGCCCATGCTACCATTAGCATTGACAATGGTAGCCAACCCATAATTCATGCAATCAAGTACAGCAGCGGACGTTTCTCCTCGAGATAAAGTGCGGAGCTGAACACCGATATCCGCAGCTTCCAGATATTTTTGGAATTCTCCAGAATTCAGCCAACCTGTAATCTTGATACGATCACCCAGCCCACTCTCAGCAATCAATCTTTCTAGAGATGCACCGTACTCGCCATTGTCATTTTCTCCGACAAATATTAGTGTGTAACTCGGGTCGTTTGCCAAAGACGATTGAAGCCACGCATTAAGTAGCCGATGATTGAGCTTGGT
This sequence comes from Delftia acidovorans NBRC 14950, assembly GCF_001598795.1. Classification (GTDB taxonomy): domain Bacteria; phylum Pseudomonadota; class Gammaproteobacteria; order Burkholderiales; family Burkholderiaceae_C; genus Comamonas; species Comamonas acidovorans. Next base: position 120,463 of record NZ_BCZP01000006.1, read on the forward strand.
CCTACCTAGTAACCCAAAGCTGCAAACTATGCAACTTCTTCCGCTCAATCCGAGAGCTTTTCTAGCGGAAAGGCGACTATTTACATCTAGCGTTCGTTGAGAGCGCAGCAAGGGAATAATTTTCCAGTGGTCCCCCGAATTTTTTCCGTACCAATGCCTAGCCAACTCACGTGAAAATTCAGAGTGAACAATGATTCCCTGGGCAAGATCCAAGACGGAGTAGTTGCATGGATATTCCCAAATGGCATCGGACGTATCTTCTGCATGTATTCTCCGAGATATTGCATTATATCCGTGACTTGAATACAGAGATTTCGTCCAGATCCCAGGGGAGACTCCAATGTGCTCCATATGCGCAACTATTCCAGACAGGAAGAAATCGTGCAGAACAACGACACCAGGAATCATCCGCAACAAGCCAAACATGTGCTCATGGTAATGAGAATTACCAAAATGATAAATTACCCGCTCGTAATTATCAGAATGATCCATAAACCATTGAACACTGCGTTTCCTGCAGTTACCTACTATCCATTCATCGGCAATTGAATCTTGCACGACAATTACTTCAATCTCGTAGTATCGAGCCAGCTCTGGCAACAATTCGGCGCTATAGTCAGAAATTCCACTACGCTCGGGGGGCAAAGGTGATATATACGCAAGCAATGGCTTCTTGAATGGAATTTTCTTCTTCTGCCCTTCTTCACCTCCGAGCCAACCTTCGATTGCAGAAATGGTTAGCTTTGCACTTCTTTCCCAACTGAAGATTTTCGATTGCTCTACGCCATGTAACTCAAGTGATGTCTTGAACTCTGAATTCGAAAGCACATGCTGTATTTTTTTGGCAATGGATTCATCATTTTTAGGATCAAACAATGCATCAGATCGCCCAATCACCTCTGGCAAACTTGAGCAGTTAGATCCAATAACAGCACGGCCACAAGCCATGGCCTCCAATGCGGGCAAACCGAATCCTTCGTGCCAGGATGGAAATACGAATATCTTGCATAAATTGTAGAGTGCAAGCAAATCCTCATCCGAGACAAAGCCCGTTAGGATCAAATCCTTCTCATCGATGCCATGCTCTTTTGCCAACTCGACAAGACGCCAACGGTCAACATCTCGAATAGAGCAAACGATGGCAAGCTGATGGTCTTTGCGAGTCTGAAGAGGTAGCCGAGCATAGGCTCGGATCAGACCTTCAATATTTTTCCGATAATCGATCCCACCGCCATACATGATGAACGGTTTGGACAACCCATATCTTTCTCTTACGTTCCTTTCTGTTTCCTCATCTATATTTTTTTTTCTGAACTCTGAATCAATCCCCGCCCAGACGGTGACGACGTCCGCCGATGAAAAACCAGCAAGCTCAATCGCCTCAGATTTTGTTGAATTGGAGTTGCATATTAGATAATCTGCACGTTTTAAATCATCTATTTTCCCCAGATACCAAGCCCTCATTGAGGGATTTGCCAGATAATGATCCGCATATATAAGTGGAATTAAGTCGTGCAAAAAAACCACTGTCTTATAAGACGCAGGAACTCTTCCAATACTTGTTATCGCACGATCTGAAAATCCCTCGAAGAGACTAAGGACCAAAACAACATCTGGCTTCAGACTAGCCAAGAAAAATTCTCTCAGCAGTTCTGAATGTATCTGAGGACGATCGCCATCTGCAGATGGTATGTTTAATGGACTCCAAACTCTAATATTTTTCTGGGGCAGAATGGAATCAAATTCCTCCCGTATCGCATCAATGGATACTGGAAATTCGCCATTTAAAGCAATCAGGACTTCATAATTCCCGCGATTTATAGCTATCGCTTTTGCAAGAGACAAAGACAGCCGCCCAATACCTCTATCCTTGTTCTCCGCTTGTGAACCTTGCAGATCAATAACAATACGCATCATTTCCCCCTCTTCTTCTTTTCTACCGCTGCTTTTAGCTCTAGATATATTCCATGGGCACGAGATGACATATTTTCATCGTCTCCATTGGCGCTAGCAATAGCCATCACTTTTGGCGGACTATAAGTACCAGCCCCGGGAAGCACACCACCACGCCGAGCCACATCTACTAGTTGGCGGTATAGTGGCGGATATTTAAAAAGCCACTTGTTCACTCTGTTAACCACCCATGGCCGCCTCAAAATAAAAGGCATCGCGTATGCTATTGGCTTAGATAGTATTTCAATGGAATGAAACAATAAGTAGTTGATTGAACTACGCAAGCTACTTCCCGGTGCTATTAGGAACTTGGCCACCTTTCTCAAGGGAGACGTCAACTTCCAAGACCAGCTGTTCAGCAACGCATTACGCTCTTTTTCCAACTCACAGGCCCGTAACCACCAATGATGCGAATTTTGCGTTAGTTCATGTATTTTTTTTTCGCGCTCGTAAACATCTTTTTCCGATGAAGTGTGGCATATCGCAACTTCAGCCCCATGGGAAACCTGATTTGTATTCTGAAACGATATTTCACGCTCTCTCGCGAGCTGATGCTCCAGCTCTGATATTTTATTCTCGGCGCGAAAATAATTCGCGTTGGAGAACTCCAATTGCTTTTCTGCAATTGCGACCTCTTCTATGTGACGCGACAAGCTTTGTTCGAGCTTCTCAAATGACGTCTTCAAGAGGTTTATTTCCACTGAGTGAGCCTGCATTGCCCTTGATGTCATCAAGTTCAAATCATCTATTTCTTTTCTATTCTTATCGCGGATGTAGCTGGCAAACACTTTTTGTTTCTCAATCGCTTCCTCGATCGCTCTTGCCCACAATTCTTCGGCAGTTTCTAAAGGAGCTTCCCTGTAGCCATGCAATGGCATTTTATTCAGACTATCATGCATTTTCCCAAACGACCACTCCGCCATGGGACGATTCCAAAACGATTTTATCCAGGTTTTATAAGGCTCTGGCAATCCATAAGGACTGATTGCCATCGAGCGAAGAGGATCCGGATGCTCAACGATTCCTTTGCTGACCTCATATACGAATATGATGAAGGCAAAGAATATGTTTCTAGGCCATACGCAATCTTCTGGTTTTTCCGATATTGAACCACAGTCGATCAAATGAGCAAATCCATTTTTCTCAACAATGACATTCCATGTTCGAACGTCATCATGATAAAAACCATCTCGTTCCAATGATGCAAGTTGAGAAAGCACTCCAAGGATCACCGAACGATTATCGAATTTGGCACCATCCCTAATCAGGTCAAGGAGTAAGCGCCCAGGTATTTTTTCCGAAATCAACCATCCTTCATCCTCTGAGCAGCCATATTTAACTAGCTTTGACACATTTGGCAGCAACTCCTTAATTCGGATTTCCTTCAAATACTCCGCTTTATTACGCTCGCCAAATTCATGGTTAAATTGCAGCTGCTTTAGGATGTACCTCTGCCCCCAAAAGTATCGCCTGCTTTTCTTATGTGCCCCCACTGCAAGATGATGCGGATCTTCCGACCATTTGCTGAATTCCTCGGCGGAATCCATAAGTAGCCAGAATCTATTGCTAGCGACAAACAAAGGTCTAGGTATCGCAGCAAGATGTGTTTCGTGCCTTGCTATCTCGTGCACGAATGCAACGGACTCAAGCAACCACCGAGGATTCTCTGGTTGAGCAGCAGCCCAATACAGCGGCTCTTCGCGCAATGCCAACTCAACCACCAAAACACCCACATGAACCGCAGCTTTATCAATCATATTTTTGACAAAGCTCTGCCCCTTCTCTTGGACTATGTGATGGAATACACTAAGTCCCAGTACCATATCATATTGATCGGACTCAATTCGATCAATGACTTCCTCAATACGACCTTGCTCAAAAGTAGCACTGAGTTCTGGATTTTCCTGTGCCAACGCCTGGCATACTTCTATGTTTTTATCCAAATAATCAATGCCGTGTACAATGGCGCCCCATTCTGCAAGCTTCAAGCTAAAAAACCCCTGGGCGCAACCAAGATCCAGAACTCTTACCTGACGGCCGAGCAAGCTTCGCAAGGCAATATAGATATCAGAAATTTTCTCCAGTCTATCAAAACATGGGCGAGAAACCTTGCTTGACAAAGCGGGGTAACCGTAGATTGGCTGATATATTTCTGGCAACTGAGATACAAGAGACTCAATCATGATGCGACAATCTCATTTTGAGAATCAATACAGCCGAACGAAGCTCTCAAGTCTACGATCCCCGAAAGTGGGGAATCTCGCCCTACGTGAATCATTACTGAATCATACCGCCGATCGAGCGGAGTCAAATCCTGCAATGGATTTCCACACGAAACTCCGAACGAAACCAAATAGTAACCTTCATTAAGGCTCAGGGGTAGTGAGAATTTAAAAATCTTTGCTTCACCAGCATCTACGGAAATCTCGTTACTTTCACGGCTCGCTATAAGCGAATTCGTTCCATAGACAAATATTCCTTCCAAAGTCTTTATCAGAAGTCCAGGAACAATACTTTCAAACGCCTCGTCGAACCGTACTTTAAAGAAAAAATCAACGACTTCATTGCTCTCGATCCTGGAAGGATAACTTCTCTCTTGAGAGATGAAGGTATAGTCAATAATGGCGGCTCCGCCATTGCCCCATCGATGTTCATTTGGGTGGTACCCCGATCTTGTATGAAATGAATCGACATTACCAAGGGCGATTTCCTGTCGTCTGGTGCGATCTTTTATGGAAGAGTCCTTGCCCGCTCCTTTATTTCTTCCAAAAAGCTCATCCAGGTATTCATTGGTCACGGAGCGTGCAGTGCCATCCTTCTTTACTCTTCCGTCCTTAAGCAGAATCGCCCTATCGCAATGCTTCACCAAGTCTCCTGGGCTGTGCGATACCAGCAATAGAGTCATTCCCTGCTCTTTGTATTCCGCAATCCGCTGATAGCACTTTGCTTGAAAATATGCATCTCCCACGGACAGAGCTTCATCAACGATCAGCAAATCCGGTCTGACTGCCGTGGCGACGCTGAACGCAAGGCGCATTTGCATGCCACTGGAGTAGGTGCGAACAGGACGCTCTATGTAATCTCCGATTTCAGCAAAGGCTTCAATCTCTGGCATGCATTCCGCAATTTCCTCAGAACGCAACCCCAGCAACTGGCCAGCCATGTAGACGTTTTGGCGCCCCGTGAAGTCCGGATGGAATCCCATGCCCAGCTCAAGCAATGCAGCCACTCGTCCATTGACTTCAACACTGCCGCTGGTTGGCTGCGTCGTCCCCGTGATAATTTTCAGCAGGGTGCTCTTGCCGGCACCATTCACTCCAACGATGCCAACAGACTCGCCTTGTTTTACGACGATATCAATGTCTCGTAGAACCCAAGTCTTTTCATGTCCAGACATGCCGGTCAGCCATTCACGTATCCGAGACCATTTCCCCTTGTATCGCTTGTAAGCTTTGCTGACCCCAGATATAACAAGGGTATTCATTAGAGTTCATCCACCAGTTCACCAACCCGATTCAGAAAGAACTTCGCGCCCATGAAGATAAAGATCATGGTCAGTCCACACAAGGGAAGCAAAGAGCCGAAATCCGGAGTGGTTTTGTCTAGAAATATTTGCTGATAAGCAGCAATCAGAGGATGCATGGGATTGAAGCGCATTGCATCGCGCACCTGCTGCGGAAGGGCTGGCAATGTGTAAACAATAGGTGTCAACCAGAACCAAAACTGAAGAACCACTCCCGTAAGCTGCCCTACATCCCTGAAGAACACGTTAAGAGTCCCCAGAAGCACACCCAATCCCAACGTGAAGAGAAGCTGCAAGGCAAGCAAGGGAATCAATGCGAGAAGAGACCATCCAGGCCAATGACCAATGATTGCAAGAAATACCAGGTATAGAAAGAAAACGATACCAAAATTAATCAGCGACGAAATGGTAACGATGACAGGGAGGCAGATGCGGGGGAAATTTGACTTTTTTATCAAATTTCCATGTTCCAAAAATACGCTATTCAAGCGCATCAGCATTTCCGAGAACAGTCCCCAAGTCGTAACACCTGCACAGAGATAAATACTGAAAGCAAAGGGCATCTGCTCATGCCCGGGAAGCGTTGGACGCATGAGCTGACCAAACACCACGGTATAGATGATGATCATGGTCAGTGGATTGGCCACTGACCAGAATGCTCCCAGCAGCGATTCGCGGTATTTCCCATGAAATTCCCGCATGACGCTGCTCCATACAAAGCCGCGATACGCCCATAGGGCACGTAGCATGGCAAGACCTGGCATGCTCAATTGCTCTCCAATGCGGTCGCTACACGGCCATAGGTATCCTCGAATCGAACAATATCGTCTTCCCCCAGATAACTGCCCGACTGGACTTCGATGATCTCGAGAGGAACCTTGCCGGGATTGGCCAGGCGATGCGTGTGCCCCAGGGGGATGAAGGTGGACTCGTTTTCCGCCAGCAGGAAGGTCTTGTCGCCATTGGTGACTTCGGCCGTACCTTTGACCACCACCCAGTGCTCAGCCCGGTGATGGTGCATCTGCAAGCTGAGCTGCGCACCCGGGTTGACCACAATGCGCTTGACCTGAAAGCGCTCGCCGCTGTCGATGCTGTCGTACCAGCCCCAGGGACGGTGTACCTTGCGGTGCGAGGAGGCCAGCTTGCGCTTTTGCGCCTTCAACTCGGCCACGATCTTCTTGACATCCTGTGTACGGCGCTTGTCCGCGACCAAGATCGCATCCGCCGTTTCAACCACCACAATGTTGTCGACTCCTACCGTGGCCACGAGGCAGGTTTCGGAGAACAGCAGGCTGTTCTGCGTATCGATCGCCAACGTCTGGCCAGCGTGGGCGTTGCCATGGGCATCTCGTGGCAGCACGTCCCACAGGGCATCCCAGGCGCCAAGGTCGGACCATCCGGCATCCAAGGGCACCACGCGAGCGGGAATTCCCAGGTCCTGATTGCTAGGCAAGTGCTCCATGACCGCATAGTCGATCGAGTCGGCGGGGCAACTGGCGAAGATTTCGCTGTGGGGACGGATGAAGTCCAGATCCTGGCTGCTTTTTTCGATGGCAGCCTGGCAGGCCTGCAGCATCTGAGGCTGCAGTGCGGCCATGGCCTTCAGCCACTGGTCCGCGCGGACCATGAACAGTCCGCTGTTCCACAGGTAGTTGCCGCTTTCAAGGTAGGTTTGTGCCACCTCCAGGCTGGGCTTCTCAGCAAAGCTCTTGATGGCAAAGGCTGCGTGGCCTTCAATCGCCTGAGCCTTCTGGATGTAGCCGTAACCTGTTTCCGGGCGATTGGCCACGATGCCGAAGGTCACCATGGCCCCGTCCTTGGCCAGTTGCCAGGCTGTCTGCACAGCTTCATGCAACTGGGTCAGATTGTTCATCACATGATCAGCGGGCATTGCGAGCATTACCGCGTGCGGCTCTGCCACAAGGGCGGCAAGCGTCAACGCAGGAGCCGTATTGCGGCCCACAGGCTCCAGCACCAGCCTGGCTCCTTCGATACCTGCTTCATGCAACTGTTGAGCAGCCAGAAAGCGATGCTCGCCATTGCAGATCACGATAGGAGGGACCTTCGGGATATGGGAGGCCACACCATCCAATCGCTTCGCTGTGTCTTGCAGCATGGATACCCCGTCCCCGCTAAGTGCCAGGAACTGCTTTGGATAGGTTTCACGCGAGAGCGGCCACAACCGGGTGCCGGAGCCCCCACACAAAATAACGGGAAGCAGAGGAGAGGTCATGAGGACGAGGAGTCAGAAGAAGCGTGACGAAGATTTTCAGCATCGGCCTCCAGCATTGCCAACCGCTGGTTCAGCCGCCGCACATCGCGCTCGATGCGGGTGTTGACCATGTCGGCATGCAAGGCCTTGATGAGCAGGACGATGCTGGCCAGCAGCAGCAGCATGGCCGGTGGATAGCTGATGCCCAGCACCGCTGCCAGGCGGTTGATCATCCCGGGCCAGACGCCCAGCACGACGGCAGCCACGGCAACGACCACCCAGAACAGGCCGTGCATGAGATAGAGGTGGTCGCGCCGAATCAGGTACAGGATCAGCGCGGCCAACCCTATGCCCATGAAAGTCGTTGTTACCTGAAGGGAAGCCATATTGATAATCAAAAGCTACCGAATGAACGCATTCGGTTGATGCAGGGCACGCCCGAAACCAGCGCTATTGCCGTATGAAACGGTCCAAACCACCCAGGGAATACGTAAAACCTCCCATTGTAGGTTCCGCATCATGTTCCGAAGTCGCTTCCCCCTCTCGTTTCGCCCTGGCCTTGACAGGGATGTGGCGCCGTATTTCACAGCCCCTGCAGAAGCGGCAGGATCAAGCCTTGGTGACAGACGAGGTTCCTGCAGCACTACACTGAAGCATTGACCTGATGCACCTGCCACGCACTGTTGCTTGCGTGCACCCTCATATATATGCCATCTGCCACCACTCAGCTCCTGGTCATCGACCCTCAGAACGACTTCTGCGATCTGCCTGAGGACTGGCGCCCCGGCGGGCAACGTCCCAGCCTTCCCGTGGCGGGCGCACATGCCGACATGCAGCGGCTGGGCGGTTGGATACGGCGCGAGGGGGCGAAGGTGGACGCCATCACGGTGACGCTGGACTCGCACCAGCGCTACGACATCGCCCATCCGGCTTTCTGGCAACACGGTGACGGCGGCGATGTGGCGCCGTTCACCGCGATCACGGCGGCGCAGGTGCGGGCGGGGGTGTTCCGGCCGCGCAACGCCGAGGCATTGCAGCGCAGCCTGGACTATCTGGATGCACTCGAAGCCAACAGCCGCTACACGCTGATGGTCTGGCCCGTGCACTGCGAAGTGGGCAGCTGGGGCCACGGTATCCATGCCGATGTGCTGGCGGCCTGCGGCGACTGGCAGCAGCAGCGCCAGCGCGCCTTGTACAACGTTTTCAAGGGGCTCAATCCCTGGACCGAGCATTACAGCGCGCTGCTGGCCGAGGTCCCCGACCCGGCCGATCCGGCGACCTTGCTGAATACGGCCTTGCTGGAGCGGCTGGGGCAGGCAGACATACTGGTGGTCGCGGGCGAGGCGAGCAGTCACTGCGTGCGCTCCACGGTCGAGCATCTGGTCGAGCACCTTCCCCATCCTGAGCGCATCGTGCTGATGCACGACGCCATGAGCCCGGTGCCGGGCTTCGAGTCCGCGCACCATGATTTCCTGGCAGCGATGCAGGCCCGCGGATTGCGGCTGGCCTCCAGCCAAGAACTCTACCTGTAGGGGCCGGACCGCCTTCCCGCGCAGCCCCCTTTCCTGTTTCTCCAGCATCGCACCATGGCTCCCATCATCACCAGCCTGCTCGACACCGATCTCTACAAATTCACGATGTGGCAGGCCATGCTGCACCGCAATCCCCAGACCGAGGCCGAGTACGAATTCGTCTGCCGCACAAAGACGGCCTTCCCGCTGGCCGAGCTGCTGCCCGAGGTGGAGCGCGAGCTGGACGCCCTGTGCGCGCTGCGCTTCACGCCCGAAGACCTGGCCTACCTGGGCGGGCTGCGCTTCATGAAGAGCGACTTCATCGACTTTCTGCGCATCTTCCAGTTCCAGCGCGCCTTCATCCGTGCCTGGGCCGATGGCGACACCCTGCACATCGAGGCCAAGGGCCCCCAGGTCCATGTGATGGGCTTCGAGATCTATGTGCTGGCCATCGTCAACGAGCTGTATTTCCGGCGCTTCGACGCCGAGGCGGCGCTGGCCGAAGGCCGCAGGCGCCTGGCCGGCAAGATCGAGCGCCTGCGCCACCTGGCCTGCGAGGCCAGGCTGCGCAATCCCTTCGAGCTGTTCGACTTCGGCGTGCGCCGGCGCTTCTCGGGCGCCTGGCAGCGCGAGGTGGTCCAGGCCTTTGCCACTCAGACGGCGCAGTGGTTCAAGGGCACGTCCAACGTGCTGCTGGCGCGCGACTTCGGCATCGTGCCCATAGGCACCATGGCCCATGAGTACCTGCAGAGCTACCAGGCCCAGGGCGTGCGCCTGCGCGACTTCCAGATCGCCGCGCTGGAGGACTGGGTGCAGGAGTACCGGGGCGACCTGGGCGTGGCCCTGACCGACACCGTGGGCATGGATGCCTTCCTGGCCGATTTCGACATGTACTTCGCCAAGCTCTTCGACGGGCTGCGGCACGACTCGGGCGACCCGTATGCCTGGGGCGAGAAGGCCATCGCCCACTACCAGAAGCTGCGCATAGACCCGCAGGCCAAGCGCCTGGTGTTCTCCGACGGACTGGACCTGGACACGGCCCTGGCCCTGTACCAGCGCTTTGCCGACCGCATACAGCTGGGCTTCGGCATCGGCACGCGGCTGACCAACGACATGGGGCTGGAGACCATCAACATCGTGATGAAGCTCACCCACGCCAACGGCCAGCCCGTGGCCAAGATCTCGGACTCGCCGGGCAAGACGCTGTGCAACGACGAAACCTATCTGGCCTATCTGCGCCAGGTCTTCGGCCTGGCCCAGCCTGTCGCCGTCTGACACCGCCTGACACCGCCAAGGCTCCATTCATGCTGCGCATCACCATTGCCCAACTCAACCCCACCGTCGGCGACATCGCCGGCAACGTTGCCCGCATGGCCGAGGCCGCTGCCCGCGCCGCGCACGAGCAGGCCGACCTGCTGGTCTTTCCCGAGCTGTCGCTGTGCGGCTACTACCCTGGCGACCTGCTGGACGAGCCCGCCTTTCGCGAACGCCTGGAGCAAGGCTTGCAGCAGCTGCTGCAGGCCACGCGCCAGTGGCCGCAATTGCACTGGGTCATCGGCGCGCCCACGCGCGCCAGCGGGCCGGGCAAGCCACTGCACAACAGCCTGCTGGTGCTCAAGGACGGCGCCGTGCGCCTGCGCTACGACAAGCAGTTGCTGCCCACCTACAACATCTTCGACGAGCGCCGCCACTTCGAGCCCGGCCCCGACGCGGCCAAGGTGCTGCGCATAGGCCAGGCCCAGGTGGGCTTTCTGGTGTGCGAGGACGGCTGGAACGACGCCGGTGCCGACTACGCCACCAACCCCTTCGCGCGCATGGCCGACGCCGCCCCCGACCTGGTGGTCAGCATCAACGCCAGCCCCAGCCACCTGGGCAAGCGCGAGCAGCGCCACGAGATCTTTGGCCAGGCGGCCACGCGCCACGGCCTGCCCATCCTCTACGTGAACCAGATCGGCGGCCAGGACCAGATCGTGTTCGACGGCGCCTCCTTCGCGGTGGAGCCCGGGCGCGGCGTGGTCTTCGAGGCCGAGCGCTTTGTCGAAGACCTGCGCACGCTGCAGTTCGACGATGGGCGCTTCCTCGACGCGGCCGGCCAGCCCTGCATGAGCGTGCCGGCCGAAGGCCTGCCCACCATGGAGTTCTACCGCCGCCAGATCGTGCTGGGCCTGCGCGACTATGCGCGCCGCTGCGGCTTCACGCGCGCGGTGGTCGGCAGCTCGGGCGGCATCGACAGCGCGCTGACCCTGGCCCTGGCGGCCGAGGCCCTGGGCGCGGACAACGTGGTGGCCGTCACCATGCCCTCGCGCTTTTCGTCGAGCGGCTCGGTGGATGACTCGGTGATCCTGTGCCGCAACCTGGGCATCACGCTGCATGAGCACCCGATCCGCGAGCTGGTCGACGGCTATGCGCGCCAGTTCGAGTCCAGCTTCGGCCAGCCGCTGCAGGGCCTGCCGCTGGAGAACCTGCAGGCACGCATCCGCGGCACCACGCTGATGGAGTACTCCAACGCCTTCGGCCACCTGCTGCTGACCACGGGCAACAAGTCCGAGATATCGGTGGGCTACTGCACGCTGTATGGCGACACCAACGGCGGCCTGGGCCTGCTGGGCGATCTGTACAAGACCGAGGTCTTCGAGCTGTCGCGCCACATCAACCACAGTGCGGGCCGAGAGCTGATTCCCCAGGCCATCATCGACAAGCCGCCCTCGGCCGAGCTGGCGCCCGACCAGAAGGACGAGGACAGCCTGCCGCCCTATGCGGTGCTGGACGAAATCCTCAAATACGCCATCGAGGGCCGGCACCTGTCCACCGCCGAATACGGCACGGCCGAGCGCTTTGTGACCCAGCTGCTGGACCAACCCGGCGGGGCCGAGCTGGTTGACCGCGTCAAGCGCATGATCTTCCGCAGCGAGTACAAGCGCCGCCAGGCCCCGCCCATACTGCGCGTGCGCCCGCGCGCCTTCGGTACCGGGCGCCAGATGCCCATTGCCGCCCACTACGAATGAAGCCAGAGTGAAGCCACCGAGCCTGTTTATGCAAGAGACTGCTGCCATGGACGCCCCCACCGAAACCCCGGCCACCAGCGAGCGCGTGCACACCGCCGTGCTGATCGGGCGCTTCCAGCCGCTGCACAACGGCCACATGGCACTGCTGCGCGCGGCGCTGGAGCGTGCCGAGCAGATCGTCGTCGTGCTGGGCAGCGCCTGGCAGGCGCCCAATCCCAAGAACCCCTTCAGCTGGCAGGAACGCGCGCAGATGCTGCGCGAGGCGCTGCCGCCCGCGGACGCGGCCCGTCTGCACTGCGTGCCCGTGCGCGACTACTACAACGAGCCGCTGTGGGTACAGGCCGTGCAGCAGGCCGTGCAGTCCTGCGTGCCCGAAGGCGCCAGCGTGGCCCTGGTCGGCCATTTCAAGGACGCGACCAGCGGCTACCTGGCGCGCTTTCCGCGCTGGCAGCTGATCAGCCTGCCGCGCCTGGGCCAGTTCGACGCCACGCCGCTGCGTGACATCTACTTCGGCGAATCCGGCGTGGACTTCGAAGCCCTGGCCGCCCAGGTGCCGCCCGCCACCCTGCAGTTCCTGCGTCAATGGGCCACCACGCCCGTCCATGCGCAGATGTGCGAGGAATGGCGCATGCTGGCCCGGTACCGCAAGGCCTGGGCTGCGGCGCCCTACCCACCCGTCTTCGTGACCGTGGATGCGCTGCTGCGCTGCCGCGTGCCGCACGAAGACGCGCAACAGGACCACATCCTGCTGATACGCCGCGGCCATGCCCCGGGCCTGGGCCTGTGGGCGCTGCCGGGCGGCTTCCTGGAGCCGCGCGACACGCTGTGGCAGTCCTGCCTGCGCGAGTTGCGCGAGGAGACCTGCTCCACGCTCAGCGAGGCCGACCTGCAGGCGGCCCTGCAGTCCGTGCAGGTCTTCGACCATCCCGACCGCAGCCTGCGCGGGCGCACCATCACCCATGTGCATTACCTGGACCTGGGCGTGCTGCCCTCGCTGCCGCCCGTGCAGGGCGGCGACGATGCGGCACTGGCGCGCTGGGTGGCCGTCTGCGACCTGCCCGCCATGGAAAGCGCGTTCTTCGAGGACCATTTCCAGATCCTGCGCCAGTTCCTGCCCCTTCCGGTGCAACAGCCCCTGGCGGACACGGGCGCGAAAATCGGCTAAAACCGGAGATTGCGGCGCCATCTTGCGCCGCAATACCGTTTTTCCGGGCTTCCCGTGTTCCCCCGCGATTGAATGACTACCACCCTACAAATCCGACCCGCCACCCCCGATGACGCCGAACTTATCGTCCGCTTCGTGCGCGAACTCGCCGTCTATGAAAAAGCCGAGCATGAAGTCCTGGCCACGCCAGAGCATGTGAAGCGCACCCTGTTTGCCGACAACCCCGCCGTCTTCGGCCTGATCTGCCTGCATGGCGACCAGCCCGTGGGCTTTGCGGTCTACTTCTTCAATTACTCGACCTGGCAGGGCCGCCACGGCCTGTACCTCGAAGACCTCTACGTCACGCCCGAGGCGCGCGGCCTGGGCGCGGGCACGGCGCTGCTGCGCCGCCTGGCGCAGATCGCCGTCGAGAAGGACTGCGGCCGCTTCGAGTGGAGCGTGCTCGACTGGAACCTGCCCTCCATCGAGTTCTACGACCGCCTGGGCGCCCTGCCCCAGACCGAGTGGATCCGCTACCGCGTGACCGGCGACACCCTGCTGGAGATGGCGCGCGAGCCGGCCTGAGGCCGGCCCCCTTTGTCTGCCTACTCGGGCTCCACGCCCTGGCGCACGGCCTGCTCGACCACCTCGCGCGTCAGCGTGGGCACGAAGGTCTCGATGAAGGCATAGGCATAGCCGCGCAGCCAGGCGCCCTTGCGCAGGCCCAGCCGCGTGGTGTTGACCTCGAACAGGTGGCCGGCGTCCAGCGTGCGCAGGCCCTGGTCGCGCTCGGCATCTAGCGCCACCGAGGCGACGATGCCCACGCCCATGTCCAGCTCCACATAGGTCTTGATCACGTCGGCGTCCATGGCCGTGAGCACCACGTCGGGCTCCAGGCCCTCGCGCGCAAAGGCCTCGTCGATGTGGGCGCGGCCCGTATAGCCCTGCTCGTAGGTGATGATGGGAAAGCGCGACAGCGCCTCCAGCGTCAGCGCCTGCTGCGACTGCAGCAGCGGGTGGCCCGGCGGCACGACCACGCCGTGCGTCCAGCGGTAGCAGGGCAGCGCGACCAGGCCTTCATAGCCGGCCAGCGCCTCGGTAGCCACGCCGATGTCGGCCTCGCCGCTGCGCAGCATCTGCGCCACCTGCTCGGGCGAGCCCTGGTGCAGGTGCAGGCGCACCTGCGGATAGCGCTGGCGGAAGTCGCGCACCACATGGGGCAGCGCATAGCGGGCCTGGGAGTGGGTGGCGGCAATCGACAGCCGGCCCTGCTCGCTGGCGCTGAAGTCGGCGCCCACGCGGCGCAGGTTGTCGGCCTCCAGCATCAGGCGCTCGACGATGGGCAGCAGCGCCTCGCCGGGCGGCGTCAGCCCGGTCAGCCGCTTGCCTGCGCGGATGAAGATCTCCACGCCCAGTTCTTCCTCCAGTTCGCGGATCTGACGGCTCACGCCGGGCTGGGATGTGTGCAGCGTGTGGGCCACCTCGGTCAGGCTGTAGCCGCGGCGCACGGTTTCGCGCACATAGCGCAGTTGCTGGAAGTTCATGGGCAAGGCTCCGCCCGGGGCCGGTGTGGCCCGGGCCTGTGGAAGGCAAAAGCAGAAAGGAAAGAGAGAGGGGAACGGCGAGAGGCTTCAGGCCGAACAGGCCACGGCCGGCTCGTCCGGGGCATCGGCCGCTGCCTCGCGGGGCAGCTCCAGCAGCTCGATCAGATTGCCTGCGGGGTCGCGCGCATAGCAGCGCCGGCCCTCGCTCACGGGCGCCACCTCCAGCGCCAGGCCGCCGTGCACCAGCAACTGCTGGCGCAGAGCATCCACGTCGCTGACCGTCAGCGCCAGGTGCACCAGGTTGCCCGCCGCGCGCTCAGTGCCGCCGGACTGCCCCTTGTAGGGCACCAGATCGATGCGCTGCCCGCCGGCCAGAAAGCTCAGGCCCGGACGCCCGACAACGGTCAGGGCAGACAGGCCCAGCACTTCGCCATAAAAGCGCTCCATGGCCGCCTGGGCGCGCGCCGGGAAGGACAGCTGGACATGGTGGACGCCACAGACGATGGCCACGCCCGGCTTCATGGCAGTGCGGCCGGCAAGAGGGGAAGGCCAGGCGGGGCGTGTGGTGTGGGTCATCGAAGCGTCTCGGAAAAGAATCAGCAGCCCGAATGCTGCTGCAGGCCATTGTCGAGACAAGTCGAAAAAACCAAAAATAATAAAAATTCAGTCTGTTATTTCCAAATCATCTCAAGAGATCGAACGCCGGTGGTCGGCACGGCGCGCCAGCCATTCGCCGCCGAACTGCAGCACCGACACCAGGGCCACCAGGATGACGATGACCTCGAACATCACGCGCGTCTCATAGCGCTCGTAGCCGTAGCGGATGGCCAGGTCGCCCAGGCCGCCCGCCCCCACGGCGCCCGCCATGGCCGAGGCATTGACCATGGCGATCACGCTCACGGTCATGCCGCCGATCAGGCCCGGCAGCGCCTCGGGCAGCAGCACCTGGCGCACGATCTGCGGGCGGCGCAGGCCCATGGCGCGCGCCGCCTCCACCAGGCCGCCGTCCACCTCGCCCAGGCTGACCTGGGCGATGCGCGCAAAGAACGGGATCAGGTTGGCCGACAGCGGCACCACCGCCGCCCAGGTGCCCAGCGTGGTGCCCACGATGGCGCGCGTTACCGGCAGCAGGGCCACCAGCAGGATGATGAAGGGAATGGCCCGGCCGATGTTCACCGCCGCCGACAGCCCCCGGTACAGCCGCGGCCTGGCATAGAGCCCGCCCGGCGCCGTGGTGTGCAGCACGATGGCCAGCGCCAGCCCGGCAACGATGGCGATCAGCGAGGACGCGCCCGCCATCAGCAGGGTTTCCAGAAAGGCCTGCAGGTATTTATCGAGCGGGGGCAGGGACATGGCCAAGCAGTTGCAGTGAATCGGCGCCCAGCGCCTGTTGAAGGGAAGACAGCGCGTCCGGCGAGAGCGGGGAGAGCGACGACGGCAGATCCTGCACCGGCACGCCCACCAGCAGGCGGCCCTGCGAACGCCCGCGCATGCAGTCCAGGCCACCCTGCAGCAAACGGGCACGCGGGCCCAGCACCTGGAGCTGCGCCAGCGGCAGGCCCTGCTGGCTGCCGCCGTCGGCCCATCCGATGGCCAGCACGGCGATGGCCTCCAGGCCATCGGCCGCCGCCACCAGTTCCAGGTCCGCCGCCAAGGCCTGCCGCAGCGGCCGCAGCAGCGCACGCGCTGCCTCCGAGCGCGGTGCCGCAAACAGCTGCCAGACCTCGCCGATCTCCTGCAGCCTGCCCTGGTCCAGCACCAGCACGCGGTCGCAAACTTCGCGGATCACGGCCATGTCGTGCGTGATGAGCACGATGGTCAGCTGCAGCTTGCGGTTGATCTCGCGCAGCAGCTCCAGGATGGACTGCGTGGTCTCGGGGTCCAGGGCCGAGGTGGCCTCGTCGCACAGCAGGATTTCGGGCTCGTGCACCAGGGCACGCGCAATGCCCACGCGCTGCTTTTGCCCGCCCGAGAGCTGGGCCGGATAGGCGCCGCTCTTGTCCGCCAGCCCCACCAGGGCCAGCAGCTCGTCCACCCGCGCGCGCACGAGCGCGGGCCGCCAGCCCGCGGCCTGCAGCGGCAGGGCCACGTTCTCGTACACCGTGCGCGAGGACAGGAGGTTGAAGTGCTGGAAGATCATGCCGATGCGCCGGCGCAGCGCCACCAGCGCGTCCTCGTCCAGCGTGGCGACATCGGTGCCGTCCACCAGCACGCGGCCGCTGCTGGGCCGCTCCAGCGCATTGATGGTGCGCAGCAGCGTGGATTTGCCGGCGCCGCTGCGGCCGATGATGCCGAACACCTCGGCACGCGCCACCTCGAAGCTCAGCGCCTGCAGCGCGTGCACGGGCTCGCCCGCGCCCCTTCCCGTGCCCGGGTAGTGCTTGCGCACGCCCTCGAAGACGATGTGCGGCCGCTGCAGCGCATCGATTGCATGGGGCTCGCCGGCCGCCGCCTGTTCCACCTTCATTGCCTTACACGCCTCAGAAGGCCGGCAGCACCGAGCCCTGGTACCTGCTCACGATGAACTGGCGCACGGGCTCGGACTGGTAGGCGCGCAGCAGGGCCGCGACCCAGGGTGCAGCGCGGTCGCGCTCGTGCACGGCAATGATGTTCACGTAGGGATTGCGCTCGCGCCTTTCGACGGCAATGCCATCGCGCGTGGCGATCAGCCCCGCCTGGTAGGCAAAGCTGTTGACGATGGCCGAGGCATCGAGATCGTCCAGCGAGCGCGCCAGCACCACCGAGGCCGCCTCCACCAGCTGCACCTTCTTCTGGTAGCTGGCGATGTCGCCCAGGCCCGCCGTGCCCTTGAAGGGGTCGAAGCCCTCGCGCAGCTTCAGGATGCCCTGGTCCTGCAGCACCACCAGCGCGCGCGTCTGGTTGCTGGGATCGTTGGGAATGCCCAGGCGTGCGCCAGCGGGCAGGTCGGCCAGGCGTTTGTGTTTTTTCGAATAGAAGGCGATGGGCGAGATGTAGGTGTCGCCGGCCGCCACCAGCCGGTAGCCGCGCTGCTGGTTCTGGTCGCGCAGGAACGGCACATGCTGGAAGGAGTTGGCCTCGATGTCGCCGTTGTTCAGCGCCTCGTTGGGGCTGGCCGCGCCGCTGATGACCACGGGCTTGACCTGCAGCCCCTGCTCGCGCGCCACGCGGGTCACCACCTCCCAGATTTCCTCGTCCACGCCGCCGCGCACGCCCACGCGCAGCGGGCCGGCCTGCGCGGCGCGGATGGCGCCTGACATCGCCGCCACCGAGGCCCCCGCCGCCAGTCCCCGCAGAAATACTCGCTTGTCCATCGCACAGTCCTTTCAAGAATCAATAGGCACCAGGGTGCAACTCACGGCCGGCCGCGCGGGCCTGGGCCTGCAGGCGGGCGAAATGCTCGGGATAGAAGCGCTGGGCCACATCCAGGTGGGAGCGCACGCGGCCCTTGAGCGCGTTCTCGCCCACATGGCTGAACAGCGGGTTGTCCGGGTCGCTCTGCGGCCCCGTGGCCAGCACGGCCAGCTCGGGCGGCAGGGTCAGCAGCGGCACCTGGCCCAGGTCCAGGCGCGGCGCCAGGAAGTAGGCGATGGAGTAGCGCTGCACGCCCGCGCGCGGCACCAGCACGCGATGCACGTTGGCGCGCAGATAGCCGTTGGTGGCCAGCTCCAGCATCTCGCCGATGTTGATGACGAAGGCCCCGTCGCGCGGCGGCACATCGACCCAGCCGGCCGGCGTCTCCACCTGCAGCCCGCCCACCTCGTCCTGCAGCAGCAGGGTCAGCAGGCCGCCGTCCTTGTGCGCGCCCACGCCCTGGCCTGCTGCGCCCAGCTCGCTGCCCGGGTAGTGGATGATCTTGATGCGGTGCGCAGGCAGACCGCTGACCAGGGCGTCCAGCGCGCCCTCGGGCAGCTGCAGCGCGGCCACGAAGTGGCGCAGCAGCTCCAGCGCCACGCCATGCGCTGCCGCCTGCCAGGCCAGCACCTCCTCGCGGAACCCGGGCAGGGCCTGCGGCCACTGGTTGGGGCCTTGCAGCCCCTTCCAGTCCGGCACGCCGGGGCCTGCGGGAATCTCGGGCGATTCCTCGCCCAGGTCGATCTGCTCGCGCTGGTCGGGCCGCTGGCGCGTGATCTCCATGCCCACGGCCGTATAGCCCCGGAAGTGCCGCGTGTTGGCAATGGCCAGCGCCTGCTTGTCCGCCAGCGGCTGCGCAAAGAATTCGCGCGCGCGCCGCTGTATGCCCAGCCATGCGTCCCGGTCTATGCCGTGCCCTTCCAGGTAGAAGAAGCCGGTGTCGCGTGCCGTGCGCGCCAGCTGGCGCAGCGCCTGGGCCTGCGTGGCCGGGTCGCGCAGGGCCTGCAGATCGATGACGGGCAGGGCCGGGGTTGCCGCTGTGGCGGCGGGCGCGTCGAGAGTGGATGCTGTCAAGGTGCTCATGCTGTGCTGCCAGGGAAGTGGGAAGGAAGGGACGCTCAGGCCGCCAGGCGCTGATCGCGGTCTTGTTCGCGGTCTTGTTCGCGTTCTGCAGCCAACACCGCATGGTCCAGCGCCTGTTCCAGATCGGCCAGCAGGTCCTGCGGATGCTCTATGCCGATGGACAGGCGCACCAGCCCGGGCGCAATGCCCACGCGCGCCAGTTCCTCGTCGCTGAGCAGGCTGTGCGTGGTCTCGGCAGGAATGGCGGCCAGCGACTTGCTGTCGCCGATGTTGACCAGGCGCAGGAACAGGCGCAGCGCGTCATAGAAGGCGCGCGCCGCCGGCCGGCCGCCGCGCAGCTCGAAGCCCAGCAGCGCCGGCACATGCCCGCCGCGCAGCTGGCGCAGGGCCAGCGCGTGGTCGGCGTGGCCGCTCTGGCTGGCGTGGTGTATGCGCTCCACCAGCGGATGGCGCTGCAGGAAATCGATCACGGCCAGCGTGTTGCGGCTGGCGCGCTCCTGGCGCAGGCCCAGTGTCTCCAGCCCCTGCAGCAGCAGGAAGGCGCTGTGCGGCGCCAGCGCCGCGCCGCAGTTGCGCAGCAGCACGGCACGGGCCCGCGCGATGAAGGCGCGGTCGGGAAATTTCTCGGTGAAGACAAAGCCCTGGTAGGCCGGCTCGGGCGCGCTGAACTGCGGGTAGCGCCCCGCGTGTGCCACCCAGTCGAAGCGGCCGCTGTCCACGATCAGCCCGCCCAGCACATTGCCGTGTCCGCCGATGGCCTTGGTGGCCGAATGCACGACGATGTCGGCGCCCCAGTCGAAGGGCCGCAGCAGCAGCGGCGAAGCCACGGTGTTGTCCACCACCAGCGCCACGCCCGCCGCATGGCTGATATCGGCCAGCTGGCGCAGGTCGGCAATGCCGCCCGATGGATTGCCCACGGACTCCACGAACACGGCCTTGGTGCGCGGCCCTATCGCCCGGTGCAACGCCTGGAAATCATCCTTGGCCACGGCCGTGCTCTGCACGCCGCGCGAGGCCAGCACATGGGCGATGAAGTTGTGCGTGCCGCCATACAGCTGCGAGGCCACGACCACATGGTCGCCCGCACTGGCCAGCGTGGCCAGCGCCACGTCGATGGCGGCCATGCCCGAGGCCAGGGCCAGCGCGGCCACGCCGCCTTCGAGTGCCGCAATGCGCTGCTCCAGCACCGCCAGCGTGGGGTTGGCCGTGCGCGAGTACACATCGCCCTCCTCCACCAGGCCGAACAGGTTGGCGCCGTGCTGGGCGCTGTCGAACACGAAGGAGGTGCTCTGGTAGATGGGCACGGCCGCGCTGCGCTGCTGCTCTCGCCCCCGGTAGCCGGCGTGCAGGGCCTGGGTGTCCTGCTGCCACAGCGCATCGCTGGCTGCGTCGTGCGGGGCGGACTCGGTGCCGGTCGCTGAGGTCATGCATGGACTCCGTATGAGTGGTCGATGCAGCCCATTATTCGAAGCCCGCGCCCTGCGCACTACGAAGAAAAACGCGTTCGCTTATTCGGTTTGCGCATGTCGCCGAGCCGCTGCTTTCCTAGTTGCCACGCACATATGGATGCGCGTTTTGCGTCGTTGGAAACACGGCACTCAGCGGACAGCATCGGCAGTCCCGAAACTGCTTTGGAGGGAGTTCCATGACCCGCAAGACCCAGACCGAGATCGACAGGACCCAGGACAGCCGCTGCGCCCATGGCGCCGATTGCGGTGCTTTCGGGGCGCTCGATGCTCCCGAGGCGACCGAGCCCTCGCTCTCGCGCCGCACCCTGATCCGCGCCGGCGCCGCAGCCGGCGCGCTGGGATCGGCCGCCTGGTTCAGCGGCCGCGCCGGGGCGCAGCCGCGCCAGAAGATCACCTTTGCCTGGAGCCAGGCCAGCTTCTGCCATTCGCCCATTCCCGTGGCGCTGGAGCGCGGCTTCTTCGAGCGCAACGGCCTGGACGTGGAACTGCTGAACTGGGGCGGCTCGGCCGACCAGTTGCTGGAGGCGCTGGCCACGGGCAAGGCCGATGCGGGCGCGGGCCTGATCCACCGCTGGATCAAGCCGCTGGAGGCGGGGCTGGATGTCAAGCTCATCGGCAGCGTGCACGGCGGCTGCCTGCGCCTGGTGGGCCTGAAGTCGGCCGGCGTCACGCTGGACCCCAGGACGCTCAAGGGCAAGACCATCGGCGTGGCCGATCTCAACAGCCCGGCCAAGCAGTTCTATTCCATCCACCTGGCCAAGCGCGGCCTGGATGTGGACAAGGACATCGAATGGCGCGTCTACCCGGCCGACCTGCTGGATGTGGCCGCGAAAAAAGGCGAGATCCAGGCCATTGCCGACGGCGACCCCAATCTCTACCTGATCGAAAAGCGCAACCCCGGCACCTTCCTCGAACTGGGCAACAGCGCCAAGAACGAGTACGCCGAAAGCATTTGCTGCGTGATCGGCGCAGGCGCAAAGTTCGCCCGGGCCAACAAGCCCGCAGCGGCCAGCGTGGTGCGCGCGCTGACCCAGGCCTCGGACTACATCGCCGAGAACCCCAACGAAACGGCGAAGATCTTTGCCAAGTACTCGCCCAAGGTGCCCGTCGAGGACCTGCAGCGCCTGCTGGCCGAGCTGACCTTCAAGCACCATCCGCACGGCAAGCCGCTGCGCGACGAGGTCCAGGCCTTTGCGGCCGACTTCCGCACGGCCGGCGTGCTCAAGAAGCAGACCGACCCTGGCCGCTTTGCCAGCCACATCACGCTGGACGTCCTCGCATGAGCACCGCAAGACCACGCTGGCGCCTGGGCGCCACGGATGCCGCACCCGGCCTGGAGCGGGAACAGGCGCAGGGCACGCGCAAGGCCGGCCCCTGGCGCACTGGCCTGCTGGCCGCCGCCGCCTGGGCCGGCCTGGGCATGCTGACCCTGCTGTGGCCCAACAAGGAGATCGGCTTCAGCGAATGGGCATTCACGCAGGAATTCGGCATTGCCGCCCTGGTCGTGGCCCTTTTGCTGCTGGCATCGGCCGCGCTGCCTGTGCGACCCGTACGGGCAGCACGGCGCATCGACCGCTGGCTGCGCCCGGCCGGTGCCTGGCTGGTGGCCGCGCCGCTGCTGCTGGCGCTGTGGGAGACGCTTACGGCCAAGCTCGGCGCGCTGCCGCCGCCGTTCTTCGCACCGCCGCAAAGCCTGATCGACGTGGTCCATGAGGACTGGCAGCGCCTGGGCCTGTCCACGCTGTATTCGCTGCGGCTGCTGCTCAACGGCATCGTGTTCGGCGCGGTGATCGGGTTTCTCACGGGCGTGTGGATAGGCTGGTCGCGCATCGCGGGCTACTGGGTGCATCCGCTGCTGCGCTTCCTGGGGCCGGTGCCGGCCTCGGCCCTGCTGCCGCTGGCCTTTTTCTTCGCGCCGTCCAGCTACTCGGCAGCCGTGTTCCTGGTGGCGCTGGCCACGTTCTTTCCGGTGGCCGTGCTGACCTGGTCGGGCGTGGCATCGGTCAGCAAGAGCTACTACGACGTGGCGCGCACGCTGGGCGCATCGCCCTGGTTCCTGGTGCTGCGCGTGGCCATCCCGGCCGCCCTGCCCCAGGTCTTCGTGGGCCTGTTCATGGGGCTGGGCGCCTCGTTCTCGGTGCTGATCACGGCCGAGATGATGGGCGTCAAGGCCGGCCTGGGCTGGTATCTGCAGTGGGCCCAGGGCTGGGCAGCCTACGCCAACATGTACACGGCGCTGCTGGTCATGGCCGTGCTGTGCTCGGGCCTGATCACGCTGCTGTTCACCGTGCGCGACCGCACGTTGTCGTGGCAGAAGGGAACCGTCAAATGGTGATTGCCGCAGAACACGCCGCCAACGCCGCAGCCACGCCCGCCATCGCAGGGGCGGCCCTAGCCGGCGCGGCCATCGATGTGCAGGCCGTCAGCCACTGGTTCGGCCAGGGACAGGGCGCGCTGCAGGTGCTCGACGAGGTCAGCCTGCAGGTGCGGCCCGGCGAGTTCGTCGCCCTGCTGGGCCCCAGCGGCTGCGGCAAGTCCACGCTGCTGCGCCTGGTGGCCGGGCTGGACGCGCCCACGGCCGGCGCCGTGGCGCAGGACGGCACGGCCATCACCGAGCCCGATCCCTCGCGCATCGTCGTCTTCCAGGACCCCACGCTGTTTCCCTGGCGCACGGTGCGCGGCAACGTGGCCCTGGGCCTGCAGGCACGCGGCCTGCTGGACAGCCAGGCCCACCGCATCGACGAGGCCCTGCGCCTGGTGGGGCTGGAGGATTTCGCGGACAGCCATCCCCACCAGCTGTCGGGCGGCATGGCCCAGCGCGCGGCCCTGGCGCGCGCCCTGGTCAACGACCCGCGCCTGCTGATCCTGGACGAGCCGCTGGGCAAGCTCGACTCGCTGACGCGGCTGGCCATGCAAAGCGAGATCCTCAAGATCTGGCAGCGCGCAGGCTTTTCCGTGCTGCTGGTCACGCACGATGTGGAAGAGGCCCTCTTCCTGGCCCACCGCGTGCTGGTCTTCAGCCAGCGGCCCGCCCGCATCGTGGCCGAGATCGATGTGGACCTGCCCTACCCGCGCCAGCGCGGCCACGCCCGCCTGTCCGAGCTGCGCCACGAGGCCCTGCGCCACCTGGGCCTGGACCAGACCTGGTAGCGCCCGCCTCCGATGCAACGCAGCGACTCCCCCGACTGGCTCAACCCCTTGATCGGCGCCATGCAGCAGGCCCAGGTCGGCCTGCTGCAGCTGCTGCACGGCCTGGGCCTGGCCGGCACGGTGGATGGGCAGCCCGCCTGGCCCTGGGCCCTGCGCCTGTCCGGCGAAAACCTGGTGATCGACCTGGGCCAGGCCCGGGGCCTGCTGTGGTCGCTGGCGGCCGTGGCCACCGCCATCGTTTTGCTGTTGCTGGCCCTGGTGCTGGTCCTGGTTCTGCGCCGCATCCGCCTGCCGGCCCTGGTGCTGACCGCGCTGGCCGCGCTCGCCCTGCTGCTGGCCCCCTGGCCGCGTGCCGACCTGATCCTGGTGCCCGCGCATGCCACCAGCTTCCATGCCTCGCCCACGGGCTTCAGCGTGGAGAGCATTGCGCGCGGCGGCGCCGTCTATGCCCAGCACTGCACGGCCTGCCACGGTGCCGATGGCCGGGGCCACGGCCCGCTGGCCGCCAGCCAGCCGGTCTGGCCCCCCAACTTCACCAGCCCGCTGCTGTGGCGCCGCGCCGATGGGGAATTGCTCTGGGCCATTCTTCATGACCGCCGCCCCGTGGAGTCTGACGACGGCGCACGGGCACACGGCCAAGCCGACCGGCTGTCCAGCGACGACGCCTGGGCCCTGATCGACTTCATGAAGGCCCGCGCCGCAGGCCAGATGCTGCAGATCGCCGGCAACTGGCCCTATCCCGTGGGCCTTCCCGACATGGCCGTGCAGTGCGCAGGCCAGCCCGCACGCCGCCTGAGCACCTGGCAAAGCCGCCAGCAGCGGCTGAGGGTGGTGGCAGGCAGCGGCCCGGTGCAGGAAGACCCGCGCCTGGTCAGCCTGCAGCTGTCGCCCGATGGCGGCAACCGCGCCGCCAGCGCCCTGGACTGCACCGTCAACGACCCGCGCGCCTGGCAGGCCATGGCGCTGCTCAGCGGCTCGGAGCAGCTGCAGGGCATGCAATGGCTGGGCGACCGCAGCGGCTGGCTGCGCGCGCTATCGCGTCCGGGCGCCCAGGGCTGGTCGGAGGACGACCTGGTCTGCCGCACGGACACGCCCGCGAGGACGACGGTCGAGGCGACGACGGCCGCTGCGGCAACCGCCGGCCCGTCCGATGGCCCGTCCGATGGCTCACCCGACGGCTCATCCGACGGCCTCGGGGCCCTGATCGCTCGCATGGATGCCGAACCCGTGCGGTTCATCAAGGGTGGGTTTGTGCACTGAGGGATCAGCCATCCGCCGCCATCAGGCTGGCATAGGCGCCCTGGCGCGCGAGCAACTCCCGGTGGGTGCCCTGCTCCACGATGCGGCCGCCCTCCAGCAGGACCACGCGGTCGGCGCGGGCCAGCATGGCGGGCCGGTGGGCGATGAGCAGCACGGTACGGTGCTCGCGCAAGGCGTCAAGCGCACGCAGCAGGGCTTGCTCGCTTTCGCTGTCGAGATGTGAGGAAGCCTCGTCCAGCACCAGCACGGGGGCACCGGTCAGCAGCGCGCGCGCCAGGGCGATGCGCTGGCGCTGGCCACCCGACAGGCGCATTCCTTGTTCGCCACAGCGCGTGGCATGGCCTTGCGGCAGCCCGCTGATGAAGCCATGGGCCTGCGCCAGCATGGCGGCCTGCTGTACCTCGTCATCGCCGGCGTCAGGCCGGCCCAGGCGGATGTTGTCGGCGATGGAGATGTCGAACAAATGCACCTCCTGGCGGACCACGGCAAGTTGCTGCCGCAGCACGGCCAGCGGCAATTCACGGATGTCCATGCCGCCCATGCGCAGGCTGCCGGCGTCGGGCTCGCCCAGGCGTTGCAACAGCTGCACGCAGCTGCTTTTTCCGGCGCCGGACGCGCCGGCCAGGGCCACCATTTCGCCAGGCCGCAGGGACAGGTCCAGTCCGCGCAGCACGGGTACGCCGCCACGCTGCCAATGCACACCGCAGAAGTCCAGCGACGCCGTGGCCGGCGCCTCACGGGTTCCGCTGTCCGCAATGCGCCGGGGCTGGCGCAGCAGTTGCACGATGCGGTCGGCACCAGCCTTCACATCGCCCAGCCTGCGCGCGGCCTGCGCCACTTCGGCCAGCGGCGCCAGCGCCATGCCGGCCAGCACCACCACGGCCGGCAGCCAAGCGGCATCGATATGCCCCTGGTCCAGCAGCCAGGCGGCCACGGCAGCCATGGCCAGGGCCGACACGGCCGGCAGCGGGTCCGCGGTGGCCAGTTGGCCCGCAGCAAGCGACGCATGCCTGCGCACCTGCGGGGACAGCGCCGCAGCCTTGGCACGCATGCGTGCCAGCCAGTGCGGCCCGGCCTCCAGCAGCGCCAGTTCACGCAGCCCGCGCAGGCCTTCCACCACATCGGCATTGAGTTCGCCCTGGGCCGCTGCCAGCGCCCTGGCCTGCCGCTGCGCCTTGCCGGCCAGCCACCAGGACACCAGCACCGGCAAGGCAACAAAGGGCAGCCAGGCCAGGGCGAGCAGCGGATGCAGCCGGGCCAGCAGGCCCAGCGCCGCCAGCGGCACGCACAGGGCGCCGGACAGCTCGCCCAGCATGTGGGCGTAGAAGTGCTCCATCAGCTCGGCGTCGGCCGTGGCGGTGGCGGCGATGTCGCCGCTGCGCTGCGGGCCGGCCGCATTGCCTGCGCCCCGCTCCAGCCCGTCGTAGATGCCCAGCTGCAGTGTTTCTATCAACGCAAACGCCAGCGCATGGGAGGCATGGGTCTGCCACCATTGGCTGAGCGCGGCCACCAGCGCCGTCAAGGCCAATGCACCAAGTGCCGGTTGCAGCGCAGTCCACGGCGCGCCCATGGCGGCCTGTCCGGCAATCCAGGCAACCAGCACCCAGGCGCCGACCACGGTAGCCTGCGCCAGCGCGGCGGCCAGCAACGCCGCTGCCAGCAGGCGCTTGTGCGACGCCACCGGCGCCAGCAGGCCGGCCCAGCTGCTGGGTTCATCGCGGATCATGCGGCCTCCTCCGTCATCCTGTTGGCCTGCGACGCCGCCCAGAGCCGTGCATAGCGGCCGCCGCGGCGCAGCAGATCATCGTGCGTGCCCTGTTCGGCCACCCGGCCGTTTTCCAATACCACGATGCGGTCCGCCTCGCGCGCCGTCTCCAGGCGTTGCGCGGCCATGACGAGAGTGCGGCGGCCCCGCAATGGCCGCAACACCTGCAGCAAGGCCTGCTCCGTGCGTGGATCTGCGCTGGATGTGGGCTCGTCCAGCAGCAGCACGGGCGTACGCCTGAGCAAGGCACGCGCCAGGGCCAGCCGCTGGCGCTGCCCGCCCGACAGGTGCGCGCCGAATTCGCCCACCTCGGTCTGCAGGCCTCGGGGCAGGCTGTCCACCAGATCGGCCAGTTGCACATCACGCAGGACAGCCTCGATGTCGCGGAGGCAGGCCTGGGGGCTGGCCATGCGCAGGTTGTCCTCCAGGCTGCCGCTGAACAGCAGTGTGTCCTGGGCGACCAGGGCGACCCTGGAGCGCAACTGCGCCAGGCTCAGCTCCCGCAGGTCCCGGCCGCCCAGGCAGACCATGCCGCGCCGGGGATCGGCGGCACGCCACAGCAGCGACAGCAGCGTGGACTTGCCGACGCCCGAAGGCCCCACCAGCGCCACCCATTCACCATCGGCGATATCCAGGTCCAGCCCGCGCAGCACCTCGGGCCGCCCCGGTTCCTGCCCCCGGTCATGGGAAAAGCACACCCCGCTCAGCGAGATGCGGCCGTCTGCAGGAGCAGGTCCGGGCCGCTGCGGCTCAGGCACGGGCAGCGGCGCGTGCAGCAGCGCGTCGATGGCATGCAGGCCGTCGCGCGCGGCCCAGGCCGCATGAAAGGCTTTCTCCAGCCGCTCCAGCGGCCTGAAGGCCTCACGCGACAGCAGCAGCACGGCCAGCAGCGATGCCGCATCCAGCCGGCCCTGGCTCAGTTGCCAGCTGCCCCACCCCAGGACACTGGCCATGCCGGCCAGGCCAACGAAACGCGTCAGGCCGGTGCGCAGCAAGGTGGCGCGCAGCGTGTGCATGGACTCGGCACGCAGGCGGGCGGCCTGTTCGGCCAGACGCATGCGCCAGCGCGCCGAGGCGCCAAAGGCCCATAGCGTCTCCATGCCGCGCAGGCTGTCCAGCAGCTGCGCCCCAAAGGCAGCCAGGGCCGCCATGACGCCGCTGGCCCCTGGCATGTGCCGGCGCAGCCACAGCCGGTCCAGCAGCGGCTGGCCCAGCACGAACACGGCCAGCAGCAGCGCGCAGCCCGCGTCCACCCAGGCCAGGGAGCCCAGCGCCAGCGCGCAGCCGAGCACGGCTCCCAGCAGGCCGGGAACGTGGCGGCTGGCATGAACCTGCACGGCATCGACAGCCGCAACCAGCGTGGCCTGCAGCTCACCCGTGGGGCGGGCCGCAGCCCAGGCCGGCCCCAGGCGCATCAACCGGGCCAGCAGGCGTTCGCGCAGCACGGCGCGCGTGCGCATGCCCACCTGCTGCGCCCACCACTCTTCCAGCCACACCAGGACGCCGCGCAGCACCAGGGCCGCCAGACCGATCGCCAGCCAGGGATGCAGCGACGCCCCCTCCATGGCCTGGGCCAGCAGTCGAGCAAGGCACAGCGCGTGCACCACCAGCATGGCCTGGGCCAGCAGCCCGCAGGCCACCGTGGCCGCCAGCTGCGCGCGCGAGCGCGACACCATCCAACGTTCCAGCGAGGTGCTCATGACGGCTCCTGCCCACGGCCGCCCAGCGCGTGCCTCACGGCGACCAGACGCCGGCCGTTGACCGTTTCCACGACAGCCTGCACGCGGTAGACCTCGTGCAGCAGGGCGCTGTCCACCACCTCGACAGGGCTGCCGGCACGCACCACGCGGCCCTGGTCCAGCACCATGATCCGGTCTGCCCAGCCCATGGCCAGGTTGATGTCGTGCAGCACGGCCAGCACCACCAGTTGCCGCTCGTGTGCGATCTCGGTCACCACGTCCAGCACGCGGTGCTGGTGGTAGAGGTCCAGGGCGCTGGTCGGCTCGTCGAGCAGCAGCAGGCGCGGACGGCGCACCAGGGCCTGGGCCAGACCCACCATCTGGCGCTGGCCACCCGACAGCGCAGCCAGCGGCCGGTCGGCCAGGGCCGTCAGCTCCAGGCGCTGCAGCACCTGCTCCACGGCGGTCTCGGCCTCATGCGTGCCGGCCAACGGCCAGCCACGGGCCGCCTGTGCGGGCTCGCCGGCCATGGCCGCGCTGAGCACGGACTCGAACACCGCCAGTCGCGAGCGCTCGGGCAGGCTTTGGGGTACATAGACTACCTGGCGCGCGCGTTGCACCGGCGGCTGGGAAGACAGCAGCGCCGTGCCCAGGCGCACCTCGCCACGCATGCGTTGCAAGCCTGCAATGCCGCGCAGCAGCGTGGATTTGCCTGCGCCATTGGGCCCCACCAGCGCATTGACCGAACCCGCAGCCAAGGGCCCCAGAGTGGCACCGCGCAGCACGGGTGCTGCGCCATAGCCCATGTGCACATCGCTGACATGCAGCGCGTTGCGGAATGGCATGCTCAGCGCTCCTGCCGGCCCGTGCGGGCAACGATGGCCATGAAAAAGGGAATGCCCACCAGCGAGGTCACGATGCCCACGGGCACCAGCACGCCCTCGATCAGCGTCTTGCTGGCCACCGAGGCCATGGACAGGATCAGTGCCCCCGCCAGCGCCGAGGCCGGCAGCAGCACGCGGTGATCGTCGCCCACCAGCATGCGCGCGATGTGCGGTGCGATCAGCCCCACGAATCCTATGGTGCCCACGAAGGAGACGGCCACGCCCGACAGCAGGCTGATACGCAGCAGCGCCCAGCCTCTCAGCGCCGTGACCGGCACGCCCAGGCTGCGCGCGCGGTCCTCGCCCAGCGTGAGCGCGGTCAGCGACCAGCTCTGGCTCCAGGACCAGGGCAGGCACAGCGCCAGCACGGCGGCCATGACGGCAATCCGGTCCCAGGAGGCGCGTGCCAGGCTGCCCAGGGTCCAGAAGACCAGCTGCTGCAAGGTGTTCTGGTCGGCCACGAACTGCAGCAGTGCCACCAGGGCGTTGAAGCTGAACACCAGGGCGATGCCGAACAGCACCAGGCTTTGCACGCCAAATCCGCGCCACATGGCCAGCCCGTACAGCAGGCCCACCGACAGCAGCGCGAAGAGGAAGGCGTTGAGAGACACCACGTACTGCGCCGGCACGCCCGGCACGCCCAGTCCCAGCACGATGGCCAGGGCCGCGCCAAAGGCGGCGGCCGCCGACACGCCCAGCGTGAACGGGCTGGCCAGCGCATTGGCCAGCACGGTCTGCATCTCCGCGCCAGCCAGCGCCAGCGCCGCACCCACCAGCACGGCCATCAGCGCATAGGGCAGGCGCACGTTCCAGACGATGACGGCCTCCACGCGCGACACGCTGCCCGGATCTCCCAGCACCTGCCACAGCCGTGCCAGCCCCATGCCCGACGGGCCGGTGGCCACGTCCAGTGCCAGGCTGGCCAGCAGCGCCAGGGCCAGCAGTGCCAGCACCAGCCCGTGGCGGGCATGGCGGCGGCGGTAGCGCTGCGCGGCACCGGCCGCCGCAGCGCCCGTCTCTGCCGCCACGGCACTGGCCTCAATGGCCGCGCTCATCGGCCGGCCCCGGAAGGCAGGTCGGTCAGCAGCACGCCGGTCATCGGAATCGGCATGAAACGCTCGTACAGCTCACGCCGCGTGCGCAGCGGGTCGATGTCGGCAAAGAGTTCGGGATGCAGCCACTTGGCCAGCGCCTCGACGGCAATCACATGCTCCGGCGAGTCGTAGAAGATGTGCCACAGGCCGTGCACGCGCCCCTTTCGGACGGCGGACAGCTCGCGCGTTTGGGCACGCTGCGCCACCGTCGCCAGGCTGGACTGTGCCTGGGCAGGCGTGGCCTGGTAGCCCAGCGTCACGCCGCCCTGGCCACTGGCGAAGACGCCCGTGGCCACATAGACGGCAGGATCGCGCGACAGCACATATTCGAGGTTCAGCGTACCGATGGGACCGGGAATGCGACCGGCGCCGATGTTGTCGCCACCGGCCAGCTCCACCATTTCCCCGAAATTGCCCTTGCCCGGCGAGCCGCAGCAGTCGCGCAGACCGGCCAGCATGTCGATGAAGATGGCGGGCCGCTGGAATCCGTCCTTCCTGCGCGCCGCCGCGACACGCTGGCGCACGCGCTCGATGCGCTGCTCGTAGAAGGCGATGAAGTCCTCGGCGCGCTGCTGGCGGCCCAGCACCTGGCCCATCAGGCGCAGGCTGGGCGCGGTATGGGTCAGCGGATGCTGGCTGAAATCCACAAAGACCACGGGCACGCCCGCCGCCTGCAGCTGGCGCACGGCCTCGCTGTCGGGCGCGGGCCCGTGACCGCCCGAGACGGCCATGAAGGCCACGTCGGGACGCACGGCCAGGGCCTGTTCCACGTTGAAACTTTCGGGCGTGGCGCCGCCGACCAGCGGCAGTTTCTCCATGGCAGGAAAGGCCTTGGAGAAAGCCGCATAGCCCTGGGTATCGAGCAGGCGGAAATCCCCCTGCCAACCCGCCACGCGCTCCACCGCCTGCCGGCCTTCCAGCAGGGCCATGGTGTAGACCATGCGCCCCTCGCCCAACAGCACGCGCTGCACGCGGTCCGGCACCTGCACGCTGCGCCCCGCCATGTCCGTCACGGTCAAGGCCTGGGCCAGCCCACTCCAAAGCGTCAGCGCCGCCACCGCAGCGCGCAACCCGCGCCGCATTCCTGTCTGTATTTGCATATGTTTTCTTCTCTCAGTCGTTGCCGGCATACCCAATGCAACCGGCGCGCCCCAAAGCCTGGGACAGCAAGCAAGGGCCTGAGCCGGCCGCAACGCCCCGCAGCAAGGCTGCCGTCTCCCTCAGGGAGACGCCGCAAAGCGGCTCAGGGGTTCAAAACCGGCCGCGCAAGCTCACCTGCACATTGCGCGGCTCGCCATAGACATTGCCGAAGTTGGCCGGCCCGAATCCGCCGCTGCCCAGGCGCGTGTAGTAGCTGCGGTCGAACAGGTTGCTGACGTTCAGCGCCGCACTCCACTGCGGGCTGATGCGGTAGCCCACGCGCAGGCTGGCCGTGGCGTAGCCGCCCTGGGTGGCTCGAACAAGGGGCTTGCCGCCCTCGCTGTAGGTGCCACTTTGGACGTTGATGCCGCCGCCCACATCCCAGGCGTTGAGCGCGCCCGGCAGCCGGTATGTGGTCCACAGCCGCAGCAGATGCCGGGGACTGAAGGTCCTGAAGGACTGGCCCTGATAGCTGGGATCGCGCTTGTATTCGCTGGTGTTGTAGGTGTAGCCGGCCATGGCTTGCCAGCCCGGGGCGATCTGTCCCGCCAGCTCGGCGTCGAAGCCCTGGCTCTGCACCTTGCCCTGCGCGGCGTAGCAGCAGCTGTCCACGATGACGGGCGACACGGCCACGGCGCGGTTGCTCTCCACGATGCGGAAGGCCGCCAGCGCCACCTGCAGCCGGCCATCGTTGAGCGAGCCCTTGATGCCGGCCTCGTAGTTGGCGCCGACCACGGGCGGCAGTCCGCCGCCATCCTCGCCCCGGTAGTTGCTCTGCACGCGGAAGATGTCGGCATAGCTGGTGTAGAGCGACCAGCGGGAGTCCAGATCGAAGACCAGGCCCGCGTAGGGCGTGAAGCGGCCGTCCTGCCGGTAGTCCGCCGTCTGCGCGCCCGTGCGCTGGTTGACGGAGTCGGTGCGCCACCAGCTCCAGCGACCGCCCAGCAGCAGGGTCAGCGGATCGGCCAGCTTCAGCCGCGCGGCGCCATAGATGCCGTACTGGCGCGTGCGCGATCGCGAGTCCGATGTCCACTGCACGGCGCCCGGATCGGCGTAGGCGGCCGGGTCGAAGTCGAACACATTGACGGGAATGCCGCCAAAGCCCGGGAGGCTGCCGCCTTGCGAGCGCGCGTCGCGGTCGTACCAGTTGGCGCCCAGCACCACCTCGTGGCGCCGGCCCCAGGCCTGCCAGGCCCCGCTGAGCATGGCGTCCAGCGACAGCTGTTCGTTGCCGTAGTCATTGGCGCCACCCATCAGGCGAGGACCCAGTCCCGTGGCGCGGTCCACCGCGCCCGAGACATAGGCGTACTTGAGCGCGCTGGACTCGCGGTCGGAGACCGCCGCCAGCTTGAACTGCCAGTCTGCATTGATGGAATGGCTGAGGTCGGCGAAGACCTGGGTGGCCTCGAAGTCCCAGTGCGTCCAGGGCGTGCTCAGGAAGGTGCTGCGTGCCAGCCCCAGGTCGCCGCCGTCGGCGTAGCGCGGCACGCCCATCATGGGCGGCACCCAGTCGCGCGTCTGGTGGCCGGCGCCCAAGGAGACGGTGGTGGCCGATCCCAGGTCGGCCTCGACGATGCCGTACAGCGAATCGCGCCGGCTGCTGGCATAGCGCACATGGGAATCGCGCTGGTCGTGCGCGGCCGCCAGGCGGGCACGCACCGACCCATCGGCGTTCAGTGGGGTGCTGTAGTCGATCTCGGCACGGGCCGCATTCCAGGAGCCCAGGCCCAGCGAGCCCGTGAAGCGCCGGTCGCCCGTGGGGCGCTTGCGCACCAGATTGATCACGCCGCCGGGCTGGCCCGCGCCATTGAACAGGCCCGCAGCGCCGCGCAGCGTCTCCACATGGTCGAACATCACCATGTCAGGCTGGCTCCAGGAAGCGCCGCCTGTCTGCACGGGAAGGCCGTCGTACTGGAAGTACTCGATGGGATAGCCGCGCGCATAGAAGGCCGGAATGACGCCCGTGCCCGACAGGTCCACAGTCACGCCGGGGGTCTGCGCCATGATCTCGTCCAGCGTGTGCAGGTTCTGGTCCTCGATCTGCTGGCGCGTGATGACGGAGACCGAATGCGGCGTCTCCCTGAGCGTGGCAGGCAGCTTGGTTCCCACCGAGACGCCCGGGGCCGCGTAGCCACCCGTCAGCTCGGTGGGCCGGTCCTTGACCGCCTGGCCCGTGACCTGCACCTCCGGCAGCCTTTCCTCGGCCGCCCGGGCCAGGGCGCACTGGCCCAGGACGCAAACGGCCAGTGCGATCGATGTGATGGAAAAACGGGGCGGGCCGGCATCCCGGTCCGCAGAATCTGGCAGCGACATTCAACCCTCTCGAAGCAAATGAAAATCAATTGCATTCGACTGTAGGCAAGAGGAAGGCTCGCCGCTTTCGCTGGCCGGAGTTTGGCTTTCGCCCGCCGGAGACGGCTCAGCGCAGCAACTCGCTGGGCACGATGCCGAAGCGCTTGCGAAAGGCCGTCGAGAAATGCGCAATGCTGTAGCCCACCTCCAGCGCCACCTGCGTGACCGAGCAGCCGCCGGAAGTCAGCAGGCCGTAGGCCTGCTCCAGCCTGTGCTGCTGCAGGTGCTCGAACACGCTCATGCCGAACAGCTGGCGAAAGCCGGCCGTGAGCTTGCGCTCGTTGATGCCGGCCTCGCGCGCCAGCTCGGCCAGCGACAGGGGACTGCGAGCGTGCGCCGTGGCCACCTCGCGCGCATGCCAAAGCCGCTCCACATCGGCGCGTGACAGCTCGGCGCCAGCCCCCTGCGCGCCCGCCGCCGGCAGGCACTGCTGCAGCACGGCAGCCGACAGTTCCAGGCTCTTGGCATTGAGGAACAGATCACGCATGGGCCCCTGATAGGGACAGACCAG
Source organism: Delftia acidovorans NBRC 14950 (assembly GCF_001598795.1). Lineage (GTDB taxonomy): Bacteria > Pseudomonadota > Gammaproteobacteria > Burkholderiales > Burkholderiaceae_C > Comamonas > Comamonas acidovorans. The sequence continues at coordinate 155,075 of NZ_BCZP01000006.1, forward strand.
AATCTGTGTGGCCAGCGCACGCGCCGTGGCCGACAGCCCCTGGCGCAATACCAGCAGATCGTTGTCGTTGAAGCAGTGGTGGCCGCTGCGCGCTATGAGATCGAGCCCGAAGCCCTGGCGCTCCGCCGCCTCGGCGTCAAAGCCTATGCGCACATAGCGCTGCAGGCTGTGGGATTCATAGCGGTCCAGTCCCTCATGCAGGCCCGTGGCCAGCACCAGGTAGACCCCGGCATCGGACACCTCCATCAGACGGCCGTTGACCCCGGCCTGCACCTTGCTGTTGAGGGCCACGATGATCTGCAGGCCCTGGAACACCGGCGCGCGGACCTCCACAGGCTCCTGCGTCATGCGGCAGCCGGCCGCCAGGCACAGCTGGTTGTCGAATCTGGAATTCCACTGGAACACGTTGCAAATCTATGAATGAGAATTATTCTCAAATCATACGGCCAATGATCCCGCCATTGCAGGCGCTCGCCCCTTGGCCCCGGACCGGGATGGACCATCGCCATCCCATTCGCAACTTGCACTTGCCAATGCATCAAGCAAATCAGGACTAGTTGCAAGCAAGGCCTCTTTCTATATTCGCGCCTCGACGGCGCCCGGCTTCCATGGGCCGCAGCTGCGCACGACACTACTGCGGGGACCCCACCCCTGCCTGACTGACCCACAACAAGGAGAGACTGCGATGACCGATCTCACCATCAACGGCAAGACCGTTTCCATGGACCTGGACCCCGAGACGCCCATTCTGTGGGCTCTGCGCGACACGCTGGAGATGACCGGCACCAAGTTCGGCTGCGGTGCGGCGCTGTGCGGCGCCTGCACGGTGCACATGAATGGCCAGGCCATACGTTCCTGCGTGACGCCGATCTCGGCGGCCGCGGGCCAGAAGATCACCACCATCGAGGCCATGACCTCGGGCTCCGACCGCGTGGGCACCGCCGTGCGCGATGCCTGGGTGCGCCACGACGTGGCCCAGTGCGGCTACTGCCAGAGCGGGCAGATCATGAGCGCCACGGCCTTCCTCAAGTCGCTGCCCAAGGGCAAGAAGCCCAGCGGCGAGGAGATAGACGCGGCCATGGCCGGCAACATCTGCCGCTGTGGAACCTATGCACGCATCCGCACGGCCGTGGCCGATGCCGCGCGCACCCTGGGCTGAACGGAGAACGCCGCATGCTGACCACCTTCAACCCCGCCGAACTGCCGCGCGCCCTGCAGCACATCCTGGACCGTGACGAGGCCGCTGCTGCCATCGCCGACGCGCCCACCCTTGCACAGATCCCCCGCCGCAGCTTCCTCAAGATCGCCGGTGCCGGTTCGCTGGCCCTGGGCGTGTTTCCCGCCATGGCGCAGGCGCCGGGCAAGGGCGAGGCCGCCGGCCTCAAGCCCACCGAGCAGCCCGCCTCCTTCGTGGAGATCTCGCCCAGCGGCGAAGTCACCGTGGCCATCAACCGCCTGGAATTCGGCCAGGGCGTGCACACCGCCCTGCCCCTGGTGCTGGCCGAGGAGCTGGACGCAGACTGGAGCAAGGTCCGCGCCCGCCTGGGCGGCAACGATGCGGCCTATGCCGATCCGCGCTACGGCATCCAGATGACGGGCGGCTCCACCGCCCTCAAGCACAGCTACACCCAGTACCGCGAGCTGGGCGCCCGTGCGCGCGCCATGCTGGTGGCCGCCGCCGCCGCGCAGTGGAAGGTGGACGCCGCCACGCTGCGCACGCGCGAGGGCTTCGTGCTCGGCCCCAATGGCAAGAAGCTGTCGTATGGCGAGCTGGCCCAGGCCGCCATGGCCCAGCCCGTGCCGGCCACCGTCGTGCTGAAGAATCCCAAGGACTTCCGGCTGATCGGCAAGCCCACGGGCCGCATCGACGCCCGGGCCAAGAGCAGCGGCCAGCAGAGCTTCGGCATCGACATGCACCTGCCGGGCCAGCTGACGGCGGTGATTGCACATCCGCCCGTGTTCAAGGCGCAGCTGGCCTCGCTGGACGACGCTGCGGCGCGTGCCGTGCCCGGCGTCAAGGCCGTGCTGCGCGTGCCCGTGGACGGTGGCGGCGAAGGCGTGGCCGTGATCGCCACCGGCTACTGGCCAGCGCGCAAGGGCCGCGAGGCGCTCAAGGCGCAATGGAACACCGACGCCGTGGAGAAGGTGGACAGCGAACGCCAGCTGGCCCAGTACCGCGAACTGGCCGCGCAGCCCGGCGCGCGCCACTTCGACGCCGATATCTCGGCGCTGGACAAGGCGCCGCGCCATATCGAGGCCGAGTTCAGCTTCCCCTACCTGGCCCATGCGCCCATGGAGCCGCTCAACTGCACGGTGCAGATGGGCGAGACCGGCGAGGCGGGAGCCGACCTCTACCTGGGCACGCAGTTCGCGGGCGTGGACGGCATGGCCGCCGCGCGCGTGCTGGGCCTCAAGCCCGAGCAGGTGCGCGTGCACGTGCAGATGGCCGGCGGCGGCTTTGGCCGCCGGGGCGTGGGTACCAGCGACTATGTGGTCGAGGCCTGCCAGGTGGCGCTGGCCGCGCGCCGCGCCGGCCTGAACGCCCCCGTGCGCATGGTCTGGAGCCGCGAGGACGACATCAAGGGCGGCTACTACCGCCCCATGCACCTGCACCGCGCGAAGATCGGCTTCGACGAACGCGGCAAGGTGCTGGCCTGGGACCACGCCATCGTGGGCCAGTCCATCACGGCGGGCACCATGTTCGAGGGCGGCATGATCAAGAACGGCATCGACGCCACGGCCGTGGAGGGCATGCGCGAGCCCTATCCGCTGCCCATGCGCCTGACCGTGCACCACCCCAAGCTCAACGTGCCCGTACTGTGGTGGCGCAGCGTGGGATCGACCCACACGGCCTTCGTCATGGAAACGCTGATCGACGAGATCGCGCGCAGCAGCCGCCAGGACCCCGTGGCCTACCGCATGCAGATGTTCGGCGACAAGCACCCGCGCCATCGCCTGGCCCTGCAGCTGGCCGTGGACAAGAGCGGCTACGGCAAGCGCCAGCTGCGCGCGGGCCGCGCCTGGGGCGTGGCCGTGCACGAGTCCTTCGACACGGTGGTGGCCTATGTGGTGGAGGCCTCGGTCAAGGACGGCCGCCCCGTGCTGCACAAGGCCACGGCCGGCGTGCACTGCAACCTGGCCGTGAACCCGCGCACCATCGAGGCGCAGGTGCAGGGCGCGGCGCTGATGGGCCTGTCCATGTGCCTGCCCGGCGCGGCGATCACGCTCAAGGACGGTGTGGTGGAGCAGAGCAACTTCGGCGACTTCGCCGTGCCGCGCATCACCGACATGCCCGAGATCGCCGTCCACGTCGTGCCCAGCGCCGAGCCGCCCACGGGCATGGGCGAGCCCGGCCTGCCGCCGCTGGCCCCGGCCTTCGCCAACGCCGTGGCGCAGCTCACGGGCAAGCCCGTGCGCAAGCTGCCGTTCGATCTGGCGTGATCGCGCTGGAGTGATCGAGCTGGCCTGAACGACCGGACCTGATCCCGATCAGCCGCCGGAAAGGGCGGCGGCACCTGCGGCCGCCGCCCTTTCCAGTTCTTCCATGGTCAGCAGATAGTCCGGGCAGTCCTGCAGCCGCTGCACGGCCAGGTCGATGAAGGCACGCACGCGCCGGGGCAGCGCGTCGCGGCTGCCGTAGTAGACATGCAGGCCGATGTGCTCGCTGACATGCGCCAGCAGCACGGGCACCAGGCGCCCCGCGCGGATGTGCGCGGCCGCGCAGATGTTGGACAGCTGGCCCAGCACCTGGCCGGCCAGCACGGCATGCAGCTCCAGCTCGGCATCGTTGGTGGACAGGGCCGGCTGCAGGTAGCGGTGCGTGAGCTCGCCATCGACCGGCAGGTACCAGGGCATCACCGTGTCCGTGGCCGCATGGCGGAACATGCTGCAGCGGTGCACGGCCAGCTCGTCCAGCGACCGGGGCACGCCATGGCGCTGCAGGTACTGCGGCGCCGCGCAGACGATGAGCTGCACGGGAAACAGCCGCCGCCCGATCACGCTTTCATCGGGCGAGGCGCCGATGCGAAACCCCGCATCGACCCGGTCCAGCACCCAGTTGCCTATGCCGTCGTCCAGCCGCACATCGGGGACGATGCCCGGGTGCAGGCGGCAGAACTCATCGAGCAGCGGCATCAGCACGGGCGCAAAGCAGGACTTGGGGCCCACGATGCGCAACGGCCCCGCAATGCCCTCGCGGCTGTCGCGTGCCAGGTTCAGTGCGCGGTCCAGCGCGGCCAGCGCCGGCTGGGTGTCCTGCAGGAAACGCTGGCCCTCCTCGGTCAGGGCCAGGCTGCGCGTGGTCCGGTGCAGCAGGCGCACGCCCAGGTGCTGCTCCAGATGGGCCACCGCCTGGCTGGCGGCCTGGGGGCTCACGCCCTGGGACAGCGCCGCCTGGCGCAGGCTGCCCAGCTCGACCGCCTTGGCAAAGGTGGCGATGGCGCGCAGTTCATTGATGGGCATGGTGCGGAAATCCGGTATTCGTGGGCTGACAGTGCCGCAGTATCCCGCCTTTGCGCATGCCCTGCCCGCGGCTTGCGGGGCAAGCTAGCGCCCCTGGCGCGCCAGCCACACGCCGGCTGCCGTCAAGGCCATGCCCGCCAGCGCCAGGCCGCCCAGCGTCTCGCCGAACATGGCCCAGGCGATCAGGGCCGTGGCCGGTGGCGTCAGGTAGAACAGGCTGGCCACGTGCACGGCGCCGCCGCGGCGTATCAGCAGGTTGAGCAGGCTGACCGCGCCCACGGACAGCACCAGCACCAGCCAGCCCAGCGCAAACAGGAACTCGCCGCTCCAGCGCACCTGCATGGTTTCGGTGGCCAGGGCCAGCGCCCCCGTCGCCACCAGGCAGGGCAGGTACTGGATGACCGAGCCCGTGCGCAGATCAAACGAGGGGCAGAACCGCTTCTGGTACAGCGTGCCGGCCGTGATGCCGGCCAGCGCCACCACGGCCGGCACCAGCATGGCCAGCAGGGCATGGACCGGCACCGAGGCGATCTTGCCCGCCACCACCAGGGCCACGCCCGTGAAGCCCAGCGCCAGCCCGGCCCACTGCCGGGGCCGCACGGACTCGCCCAGCAAGGTGCCGGCCACCAGGGCCGTGATCAGCGGCTGCAGCCCCACCACCAGGGCCGTCACGCCCGAAGGCAGGCCGTGGGCGATGGCCGTGAACACGCCGGCCAGGTACACGCCATGCACGAACAGCCCTGACACGCCAATGTGCAGCCACTGCCGTACCGACCGTGGCCAGGGCGCGCGCAGCACCAGGGCCACCGCCGCCATCAGCACCAGGACGATGGCATAGCGCAGCGTCAGAAAGGTCAGCGGCTCCACATAGGGCAGGCCGAACTTGGCGCCGATGAAGCCCGTGCTCCACAGCAGCACGAACAGCCAGGGAAGCAAGGCGGCCGCCATGGCGGGCGGCGAGGTTTTTTGGGTCATGGAGCGGATGCGGAAAAGGGCGGCGGCAGGGGTTGGGGCGGCGCCAGTGTGTCATGCCCCGTGCGCCAGGGGCTGCGCGTGGCAAACCACCGCACCAGGCAGTCGCGCAGCGCCGTCATGGCCGCGCTGCTGAACGCCGCCGAGGGCAGAACGAAGTAGATGCCCGAAGCGCCATCCAGGCGCCATTGCGGCAGCACCCGCACCAGCCGGCCTGCGGCCATGTGCTCGCTCATCAGCCAGTCGCCGCCGGCCAGAATGCCCACGCCCATGACGGCGGCCGTGAGCAGGGCCTCGCTGTCATTGCTGACCATGGGGCCGCGCACCAGCACGGTGTGCCGGGCCTGGCCTTGCGGCACATCGCCCGATGCGCCACCGTGCACAAGCTCCCATTGCGGAAACGACTGCAGCCCCGTGAAGCCCAGGCAGCGGTGCGCTGCCAGGTCCTCGGGGTGCACCGGCGTGCCGTGGGCCTGCAGATAGGCGGGCGCGGCGCCCAGGATGCGCTGGTGCCCGCCCAGCCGCAGCGCCACCAGCCGGCTGTCCGCCAGCCGGCCTATGCGCACCGCCGCGTCGAAGCGCTCGCCCACGATGTCCACGAAGCGGTCCGCATACTCCACCTCCAGCACGATCTGCGGATGGGCCAGCGCAAACTCGGCCAGCAGCGGGCTGAGCCAGCGCCGTCCCATGGCGGCCGGCAGCGACAGCCGCAGCCGGCCCCGCGCCTGCGAGGCGCCCTGGGCCGCCTCCTTCTGGGCATCGGCGATCAGGCCGGCCGCCTGGCGCACCTTGTCCACCAGGCGCAGGCCCTCGTCGGTCAGGTGCAGATGGCGTGTGCTGCGCTCCACCAGCCGCACGCCCAGCCGGGTCTCCAGCGCGTTCAGGCGTTTGGACAGCACGGACGGATGGCGCAGCAAGGCCCGCCCCGCCGCAGCGAAGGAGCCTTGTTCATGCAGCGCCACCAGGGCCGCCAGTTCATCGGCGTGCTGGCTGTCCAGAAGGTTCATGGGGTCAGGATGATCGCACCTTGGGAGCGTCCCTGCTCCAGATCGCCATGCGCCTGCGCCACCTCCGCCAGCGCATACCGGCGCCAGACGCCGGGCACGATGATGCCGGCCGCCACGGCGGCCAGCACGTCCCGTGCGCGCTCCTGGTACTCGGCCGCCGTGGCCGTGTGCGCGGCCAGCGAGGGGCGCGTGAGGAACAGCGAGCCCTTGGCATTGAGCGTGGCCACCGAAATGGGATCGGGCAGGCCGGAGGTCGTGCCGAAGGACACCAGCAGGCCGCGCGGGCGCAGGCAGTCCAGCGAGGCGCCCAGCGTCGTGCGGCCGATGGGGTCGTAGACCACATCGGCCTTCAGGCCCCCGGTGGCCTGCAGCACCTGGCCCGGCAGCGTGGCCGCATCGAACACGAAGACCTCGTCGCAGCCGGCCGCCCGCGCGCGCTCCACGCTGGCCGCCTTGGACACCACGCCGATCACCAGGGCGCCCAGGTGCCTGGCCCAGGCGCACATCAACTGGCCCAGCGCACCGGCGGCGCCATAGATCACGATTCGGCTGCCGGGGCCCACGGCATGGGTGGTCTTGAGCAGGTACTGCGCCGTGATGCCCTTGAACAGCACGGCCGCCGCCGCGTCGTCAGGCAGCGCATCGGGTAGCTTCACCAGGCGCTCGGCCGGATACAGGCGGGCGCTGGCATAGGCGCCCAGCGGCCCCGTGGCGTAGCCCACGCGCTCGCCCACGGCCACATTCGTCACGCCCTCGCCCACGGCGGCCACCCGCCCCGCGCCCTCCAGCCCTAGGCCCGAGGGAAAGGCGATGGCGACAGCGCCCTTTCGCTGGCTCACGTCCAGCGGATTCACGCCGATGGCGGTCTGCTCCAGCCAGACCTGGCCGGGGCCGGGCGCCTGCACCTCGACCGGCTCCAGGCGCATGGCGTCGGGGGTGCCTGCGGCGTCCATGCGGACCTTGATCAATGGATTCATCTCGCTGCTCCGTGAAATGAGTGCAGCGTAGAAGAAGCGATTGACGGCAGCAATAGGCCGGCGTGCAGTTCACTGCTGCATGGGGTGCAGCAATGACCACGAGCCAGCGCGCAGGCTGCCCACGCCCCCGTCAGAAGTCGTGCCGGATGCCCAGCTCGAAGGCCGTGGAGGCGCGCCCGCCAAAGTAATTGGCCGCGGCCGGATTGCCACTGACTGCCGCACCCCCGGCAATGGCGAAGGCCGCCCCATTGCGGTTGGACATGCGGGCCGCATGCGCGTACAGCGCCGTGCGCCGCGACAGCGAGTGCACATAGCCCAGCGCCCACAGGTCGGCATCGCTGGCGCTTTGCGCCGCCGTCGCGCCCTTCTGGTCGGCCTTGACGTAGCTGAGCTTGACCACGCCGCTGCCCACGGGAACGCTCATGCCCACCAGGGTGTTGACCGTGCGGTCCACGCCATGGACCCAGCGGCGCTGGGCCAGGCTGGCCTTGAGCCAGCCGAAGTCGTAGGAGACACCGTAGCTCTGGTCCTTGAAATGGATGCCGCTCAGGGTGTTGCGCGTGGTGAACTGCGCGCCCGCCACGTTCCAGCCCGCGCCCGCCCACCCCAGCCGAAAGCCGTTGCCGCGCGTCTGGCCTGCCGCCGTGGCGCCCTTCTCGCCCAAGGTGGCGATCAGGCTGCCGGACACGCCCTGCAGCCCGCCCAGGCCGGCCGGCAGGAAATACTCCACCGCATTGCTCACGCGCAGCGTGGGATTGGCAGCCTGCGACTCCGGCGCCGTGCCGAAGGCCTGGCCCAGCGCGCGGGAAGCCGTGAACGAGCGAAAGCCATTGGCGCTGCCGATGCCCAGCGTGGCAAACGGATCGAAGCCGCTCCACACCAGGTGCGTGGGCACCCAGTCCCGCCCCAGCCGCAGCTCGCCCCATTGCCGCGAGGCCAGGCTGACCGTGGAGCGCCGGTCCCAGAACGGGCCGCTGGTGCCCATGGCGCCGGTGTCGGCCAGCAGGCTGCCGTCCAGGTAGAAGCCCGCGCTCAGGCCATCGCCCAGGTCCTCCTGCCCCCGCAATACCAGCTTGCTGGTGGAGTTGGCGCCGCTGGCCTGCGAGGTGACCGTTCCCAGGCCCTGGTTGCGCACCTGCCTGACGCTCACATCGACGGTGCCCGAGATCGATACCGAGGACTGCGCGCCCGCATGCGCGGCGGCCAGCCCCAGCGAGGCGGCCAGGGCCTGGCGTATGAAAACCTGCATGTTGTCTCCTTGTGGTTTTTTGCTTTGCTCTTTGCTCTTTGTTTTTCTCGGGCGTGTGCCGGGGTCTGCCCGGCTACTCGGGCTTGAAGCCCGCGCCCTTGAGCAGCGCGGCGCTCTGCGCCACATCAGCGGCGATGAAGCGCTTGAACTGCTCGGTGCTCTCCGAAACCGTGTCGATGCCCAGGCTCGCGAAGGCGCCGGACCTGGCCAGCTCGGCCACCGCCGCGTTGGAGGCCTGGTTCAGCCGCTGCACCCGGTCGGCCGGCGTGTCCTTGGGCGCCCACAGTCCGTACCAGGAGGTGTAGGCGAACCGCGGCAGGCCGCTTTCCTGCATGGTGGGCACCTCGGGCGCCAGCGGGCTGCGCTTGCCGGAGGTGATGGCAATCGGCCGCACCTTGCCGGCCTTGGCCAGGGGCAGCACGGAGACCATGGAGTCGAGCAGCAGGTCCACATGGCCGCCGCCCACATCCACCAGCGCGGGCTGCGTGCCCTTGTAGGGCACGTACTCGAGGCGCATGCGGCCCTGCTGGGCCAGCAGCAGCGTGGCCAGGTGGCTGGGTGCGCCCACGGCGGGAATGGCCGCCGTCCACGTGCTCTTGGCGCCTGCGGCCAGCACCTCGCCCAGCTTGCTGTGGGGCAGCTGCGGCGAGATCACCAGCATCAGCGGCGCCTCGCCCACGCGCGCCACGGGGACAAAGTCGGTCTGCGGGTCATAGGGCGGATGGGCCAGCACCTGCTTGGCCAGCACATGCGTGGCGGCCGAGAACAGCAGGGTGTAGCCATCCGGGGCAGCCGCCAGCACCGCACGGCCCCCCACCACGCCGCTGCCGCCCACGCGGTTCTCGACGATGACCGTCGTGCCCAGCTGCTTGCGCAACTGCTCGGCGAACAGGCGCGCGGCGCTGTCCACGCCGCCGCCCGCCACGAACGGGACGATGACCTTGACCATCTTGCCCGGCTCAGGGAAGGCGGCGGGCGCACTGGACGAGGCCATGCTGGCGATGGGCAAGGCAGCCAGCGCACCCAGTAAGGCGCCCAGCACCGGCCCCTTCAGCCGTGTCAGAGTTTTCATGCTTTGTCTCCTGTTTCTTTTGAAAATGGGCCGGCCGTTGCGTGGCTCAGCCCGGGTCCTGATTCGGCGCGCGCCGCCTGTGCCTGCGCACCAACACGCTCAGCGTGTCGTCGAGGGCCTGGGCATCCAGCCCCCGCGTGATGAAGACGATGCGCGTGCGCCGGTCGGCACCCGGCCAACGGGGCAGCGTCTGCGGCGGGGCGAACAGGTGCTGCACGCCATGGATGACCAGGGGCTGGTCCGGGTGCTCCTGCAGGTGCACGATGCCTTTGACGCGCAGCAGGTCATCGCCGCGCATGGCCGTGACCCAGTCCATCCATTCTCCGAACGCCTGCGCGGGCAGGGGCTCGTCGCGCTGCAGCACAAAGGACGAGATGCCGTCGCGGTGCGCGCCTGCCGGCGCTGTCACCGGAGCTGTCACCGGAGCCATGGCCCGGTAGCCGGGCGTCTGGAGCATGCCCGCAGCGGCGTCCTCCTGCCCCGTCGCGCCTTCCGACATCAGCCGCTGCAGCAGCGCCACATGGTGGCCGGGGTCCATGCCTTGCGGCGCCTCGCCGTTGATGGCCTGCACCTGTGCCAGCAGTTGCGCAGCGGGCTGTGCGCCGCCCAGCAAATCTGTCTTGGTCAGCAGCACCAGGTCAGCCACAGCCAGTTGCCGCACGGCTTCGGGATAGCCTGCCAGCGTGGCGCTGCCCAGCACGGCATCGACCGTGCAGGCCACGCCGGCCAGCGCATAGCGCGCCCGCACGGCGGGCTCGCCCAGGAAGGAGCGCAGTATCGGCCCCGGGTCCGCCAGGCCGCTGGTTTCGATCAGCACGCGGCGCGGCGCGCCCTGTTCGCGCAGGGCCAGGCGCTCCAGCGCCTCCACCAGATCGCCGCGCACGCTGCAGCACAGGCAGCCATTGGCCAGCAGCACCGTGTCCTCGCAGGCCAGGCTGGTCAGGTCCTGGTCGATGCCGACCGCACCGAACTCGTTGACGATGACGGCCGTCCCGTGCAGGTCCGGCAGCGCCAGCAGCCGGTTGAGCAGCGTGGTCTTGCCGCTGCCCAGAAATCCCGTGAGCACGGTGACCGGAATGCGCTGGTCCGCCGCTTCGGGCAGGGCCAGCAGGCTGGAGAAATGCCCGCTCATGACGCCACCCCGCCATGCACCTCGGCGAACGAGCGCAGCGTGCGCTCCAGCCGCGCCAGCGCCCACTGCGCCACGGCCTGCGGCACCTCGTCCGAGCCCAGCGCATCGAGCAGGCCGCGCAGCGGCTGCGCACCCTGCCCGGCTGCGGGCCGGGCACGGAACCAAGCCGCCACCTCGGGCTGCTCGCAGCGCTCGCCCCCGTCCTGCAGGTAGTCCACGATGTCCAGCTCGAAGTCCTCCAGCCGCAGGCTGATGCCGCCCGCCCCGCAGGCGCAGGCACCGCCCAGGGCGACATGGCGCAGCGCCAGGGCGCACCACAGGTCCCAGAGCCGGCCGGCCTGCAGGGCGTGGTCGGAGGCCATGGCCGTGCTCACTGCCCGTCCCAGGCCACGGCTGAGGTTGCCGTTGCGGCCGACGGAGACCTGCCGCTGCGCAGCGCCTGCGTGCCCTCGTGGTCCACCTGTCCCTGGCCATCCAGCGCCACGCGGTAGACCTCGCGGGCCACCTGGGCGCTCACATAGCCTTCGCGCACGTCCTCGGCCACCTTGTCCAGTTCGCGCGCCAGCGGGTCGCCAAAGCCCCCGCCGCCGCCCGACAGCATGCGGTAGGCATCGCCGCGCTCCAGACGCACGTTGAAGATCTTGGCGTTGGCATGGTCGGTCTTCCACTCGCCCTTGTGGCGCACGGCCAGGCCGTTGCCCATGGCATCGCCGCCGCCCTCCAGGCCCCATGGCTTGCAGTGCACGCGGTCGATGCGCGTGGTGACGGTGAAGGGCGACAGCGCCTGCACCACCATCTCCGCGCCCAGGCCGCCCCGGTACTGGCCCGCGCCGGCCGAGTCCTGGCGGATCTCGTACTTCTCCACCAGCACCGGGTACTTGGCCTCGAGCTGCTCGGTGGGGCTGTTGTGGGTGTCGCCGTCATTGATGCAGACGGTGACGGACACGCCGTCCTCACGGCTCTTGGCGCCCCAGCCGCCGCCCAGCGGGCCGATGCCGACGATGAACAGCCGCCCGTCCTCGGGCGAGATGCCATGGATGTTGGGAAACACCAGGTCCGCATGGTGGCCCGCGATGGAGCGGTCGGGAATCGCCGGCGCCAGGGCCTTGAAGATGGTGTCGATCACCGTCATGGGGAAGGTCATCCACACGCGCATGGGATACGGCCTCTCGGCGCTGATCACCGTGCCCATGGGCATGATCACCTTGAGCGGCCGAAAGCTCCCGTCGTTGACCGGGTAGTCGGTCGGCGTGGTGAGGCATTTGTAGGCCACCTGCGCGCAGGCGATGCCCGTGGTGAAGCCGGAGTTGTAGAAGCCGCGCACCTGCTTGGAGACATCCGACAGGTCCACCGTCATCTCGTCGCCCTGCACCGTGACCTTGACGCGGATGGGAATGCGCTTGCCGATGTCCAGCCCGTCGTCGTCCATGAAGGACTCGGCCTCGTACACGCCATCGGGAATCGACAGCGTGTTCTTGCGCGCCACGGCCTCGCTGGAATCCATGATCTGCGCGATGGCGCCGTTGACCGCATCCACGCCATAGCGCTGCAGCAGTTCCACATAGCGGCGCTCGCCCGTGGTGATGGCCGTGATCTGCGCGCGCAGATCGCCCAGGGCCCGCTCGGCCAGGCGCACGTTCATCGCGATGATGTCGATCAGGTCCTGGTTGACCTCGCCCTCGCGCTGGTACTTCATGATGGGGATCTGTATCCCTTCGCTGAAGATGTCCGTGGTGACGTTGCCCAGCGTGCCGCCCACGTCCAGCCAGTGGGCCATGCAACAGGTGAAGCCTTCGAGCCGGCCCTCATGGAACACCGGCATGGTGAACGTGAAGTGGTTCAGGTGGCTGCCGGTGGTGTAGGCATCGTTGGTGACCAGGATGTCGCCGGGCAGGATGTTCTCGTAGCCGAAATGGCGGATCTTGGCCTTGACCGTCTCCGACATGCCGCGGATGAACATGGGCAGGCCCAGGCCGATGGACACCGTGTCGCCCTCGCTCGTGAACAGGCCGACCGTGAAGTCCAGCGCCTCGTAGATGATGAGGTTGTAGGCCGTGCGCGTCAGGTTGGTCTTCATCTCCTCCGTGACGGCGTACAGGCCGTTGCGGATGATCTCGACGGTGACCGGATCGACGGGCCTGGAGTCAGTGGGGTGGTTCATGTGCGGTCGCTCCCGATGTCGATTTGCAGATTGCCCAGTTCGTCCACGCGCAGCCGGTCGCCGGGCTGCACGACGGTGGTGGATGCGTGTTCCTCGATCAGCGCGGGCCCCGCGATCTCGTTGCCCGCCAGCAGGCGCTCGCGCAGATGCACCGGCGTGTCCACCCAGCCGCTGGAGCGGAAATAGACGGGCTTGACCGTGCGCACGGAGGCACGGCTGGGCTCGGCGCTGCCGCGTTCCACGCTGTGCCTGGGCGGTTTCTTCATCGTGCCCAGCACCGTGACGCGCAGGCTCACGAGGTCGGCCGGCTCCTGCGGGGCCGAGGTGCCGTAGCGCACCTTGTGCAGCTCGTCGAACTGGCGCTTGATGGCCGAGCGGTCCCGTCCCTCGAAGAAGGCCATGGGCAGGTCCACGGTCACCGCATGCTCCTGGCCCACGTAGCGCATGTCGGCGGCGCGCTCGATCACGATGCCGTCCGGCGCGATGCCGGACTGCGCCAGCGCGGCGCGGCCCTCGTCCTCCATGCTCTGGTAGGCGGCCTCGATCTCCTCGAAGGACACCTCGCCCAGCTTGCGGAACACCGAGCGCACGTAGTCGTAGCGCAGGTCGGAGAACAGCATTCCGTAGGCCGAGAAATAGCCGGGCGCATAGGGGATCAGCACCTTGCGGATGCCGATCTCACGCGCAATGGCCGAGGCGTGCAGCGGACCCGCGCCGCCGTAGACGACCATGGTGAAGCTGCCCGCATCCAGGCCGCGCTCGGTGGTCACGGCCTTGACGGCATGCGACATCTGCGTCACGGCGATGCGCAGGATGCCGTCGGCCGCCTCGGTGGGCTCCAGACCCAGCGGGGTCGCCACGCGCTCGGCCATCTGGCGCTGGCAGGCATCCATGTCCAGCTGCAGCTCGCCGCCCAGGAAATGCTCCGCGTCCAGCCGGCCCAGCACCAGGTTGGCGTCGGTCACCGTGGGCTCCAGCCCGCCACGGCCATAGGCCACGGGGCCGGGGATGGAGCCGGCGCTCTGCGGGCCCACGCGCAGCGCGTTGCCCGTCTCCACGCGGGCGATGGAGCCGCCGCCCGTGCCCACTTCGTGGATGTCCATCATCGGGATCTGTATCGGCAGGGCCTGCTCGTAGCCGCCGATCAGCGCCGAGCCCGTGGTCAGCGGCCGGCCCTCGCTGATCACGCCGGCCTTGGCCGTGGTGCCGCCCATGTCGAAGGCGATGGCATCGCCCATGCCCAGCTGCGCACAGATGGCCTGGGCGCCGATCACGCCGGCCGCCGGACCCGATTCGAGCATGCGCACGCAGCCCACCTTGGCATGCTCGACCGGGAACAATCCGCCCGTGGACTGCACGATGTAGAAGTCGCCCTCGAAGCCCTTGCCGCCCAGGTGGTTCTCCAACTGGCCCAGGTACTGCGACACGCGCGGCCCCACGTAGGCATTGGCCACGGCGGTGGACACGCGCTCGAACTCGCGGTACTCCTGCGACAGCTCATGCGAGGCGCAGACAAAGGCGCCCGGCATCTCTTCCTGCAGGATCTGCTTGACGCGCTGCTCGTGCGCCGGATTGCGGTAGGAGTGCAGCAGCAGCACGGCCACGGCCTCCACGCCCTGCCCTGCCAGTTCGCGGGCCAGCTCGCGCACGGCCGCCTCGTCCAGCGGCTTGTGCAGGCTGCCGTCGGCGCGCAGGCGCTCGGACACCTCATGGCGCAGCGAGCGCCGCACCAGCGGCTGGTGCTTGTTGAAGAACAGGTTGTAGGCATCGGGCCGGTTCACGCGGCCGATCTCGTAGATGTCGCGAAAGCCCTCGGTGATCAGCAGCGCGGTGTGGGCGCCATTGCGCTCCAGCAGCGTGTTGATGGCAATGGTGGAGCCATGCAGGAACAGATGGCCGTCGCGCCAGTCGATGCCCGCGCTGTCTATCGTGGCCTGGATGCCGTTGACCAGCTCGCCATGCGTGGACAGGGCCTTGCCGAACAGCAGCCGGCCGCTGGCCTCGTCAAACGCCGCCATGTCGGTGAAGGTGCCGCCGATATCGACGGCAATGCGCAGCCGGGGCCGCTGCGAAATCGCTTGTTGGTTATCCATGAAATTCTCCAGAGACAGTTATTCACAGCGCCATGCGCCGCCCACAGTCCTTGAAACCGGCGTGCCCCAAAGCGAGGGACACCGAGGAAGGGCCGCCCCGCACCGAGGGTGTCGTCCCCCTCCCGCGAAGCGAGAGAGGGGGAAGGCGCGAAGCGACTCAGGGGGTGTCATCTCAGACATCAGTGCCGATGCGGTTGCGCAGCACGCCCAGCCCAGTGATCTCGACCTCGACCACATCGCCATGCTTCATGTACAGAGGCGGCTCGCGGCGGTCGCCCACGCCGCCCGGCGTGCCCGTGGCGATCACGTCGCCTGGCGACAGCGGCGTGAAGCGCGACACATAGGCCACGATGGTGGGGATGTCGAAGATCAGGTCGCCCAGGCTGGCCTGCTGCACCACGCTGCCGTTCAGGCGCGTCTGCAGCGCCAGGCTGCGCACGTCGGCCACCTCGTCGCGCGTGACCAGCCAGGGGCCGAAGGGAGCCGTGCCGGGAAAGTTCTTGCCGGGCGTGAACTGGTGCGTATGGCGCTGCCAGTCGCGCACGCTCACATCGTTGAAGCAGGCATAGCCGGCGATGTGGTCGAAGGCATCTTCCTTTGCAATGTGGCGCCCGCCCCGGCCGATGACGAAGGCCAGCTCGCCCTCCCAGTCGAAACGCTCCGAGAAGGCCGGGCGCAGCAGCTCGTCGCCATCGGCGGCCAGGCTGTCGTTGAAGCGCAGGAACAGCGACGGGTGCTCGCTGTCGGCGCGCCGCGTCTCGGCCACATGGGTCTTGTAGTTCAGGCCCACGCAGATGAGCTTGCCGGGGTTGGGGATGACGGGCAGCGCCTGGGTCTGCGCCGCATCGACGGACACGGCGCCGGCCTGCAGGGCCTGCTCCAGCTCGCCCAGCGCCTGTGCGCGCAGCACGGACAGCAGGTCGGGATGGCGGGCGAGAAATTCGGCGGGCGGCAGCAGGAAGCGCTCGGCCAGAACCTGCCCGTAGCGGGGCTGTCCGGCATGGATGAAGCTGGCGAGTTTCAACGGATTTTCCTTAGGTTCGGTGTCTGGAAAACCTGCCACGGCAAGGCCATTGGCAAGGCATGACTGCACTGTAGAAATCCCGTTGATATCTGGATAGATAGAATTTCAGGCTTTCAGAATTGCCTCATCAGGCATACCTCAACCGGGTAACCACCATGCACCTGCCCAGCGTCAAGCTCTTCCTCGAGGTCTCCGAAGCCGGCAGCATCAGCAAGGTCGCGGCACGGCGGCACACCGTGCAGTCGCACATCAGCCGGCAGATCAGCGAATTCGAAGCGTCTCTGGGCGGCCCCTTGCTGCGGCGCACGGGCCGGGGCGTCACGCTGACGCCGCTGGGCGCGCGGGCCGCGCTGCGGCTGCGCAGCTGGCTGCAGGAAACCGAGCAATTGCAGGAAACACTGCGTGCGGACGCAGGCCAGCTATGGGGAGAGGTGCGGCTGGGCATCGTGCCCTCGGCCGCGCACCCGCTGATGACGCATGTGTTCGACTGGCTGCAGCGCGAGCACCCGGGCATACGCCTGAACATCACCGAGGCCCAGGGCACGGAGCTCGACGCGCTGCTGGACAGCGGCGCCGTGGACCTGGCCATCCTCTTTCGGTTCGCGCGCCCGGCCGGCGGCGACGAGCGGCTGCTGAGCACCGCGCACAGCTATCTGGTGTCGCGCCCTGGCGATCCCTTGACCCTGGCGCCCACCACGGAGTTCGCCGCGCTCGACGGCCTGCAGCTGGTGCTGCCGCGCCGCCCCAGCCATTGGCGCGACGCGCTCGATGAGGCCGCGCACAGCCACGGCTTTCGGCTCGCGGCTGCCGCCGAGGCCGACTCGCTGACCGTGCAAAAGGAACTCGTGGCCCACGCGCCCGGCCTCTACTCGGTGATCGGCCCGTACTCCATCGATGCCGAACTGCGCCAGGGCCGGCTGCAGGCCAGCCGCCTGGTCAACCCCGGCCTGGTGCGCCATGTGACGCTGGCCCTGCCCCGGCACGGCAAGCTCACCCAGGCCTGCCGCGTGGTGGGCGATGCCATCGAGGCATTGACGCAGGCCTGGGGACAGCAGCTGTCGTCGGGGCCGCTGAGCACCTCGGGACTGCTCGACGGTTGAAGGGATCAGATATCGGCCCCATCGGCTCCAGTCGTCGGCCATGCACGCCGTGGCCAGGCCATCGGACCAGAACGGCCGCAACCATGTCAGCGGGCCTGGCCATCACGCACGGCTGCAATGGCCTCGATCTCGATCATGGCCGCCGGGTCGTACAGCGCCTGGATCTGGGCAATCGTGTCGGCCGGATAGGGGGCGCCGAAGAACTCGCGGCGCAGGGCGACCACCTCGTCGAAGTGGCCCATGTCGGTAACGAAGATGGTGACCTTGATCACGTCCTTCAGGCTGGAGCCGCCCGCCTCCAGCGCGCGGCGCAGATTGGCAAACGCCTGCCGGCCCTGGGCCAGGAAGCCGCCCGGCACGATGCGGCCATCGTCTCCGGCGCCGGCCTGACCGGAGATGAACAGCAGCTCGCCAAAGCGAATGCCTTGCGACAGCAAAAACGGCTCGTAGGGGTCGGGTTGTGTGGTGACACGGTGCAGCATGGTTTCATTTCCTTCATCCATCCCCGGCAGGATCGCGCTTGGGGCATGGGTGAACGATAGGGAAGCCGGATGATTGCGACAAAGGTTCATTTGTCAGGCATAAGATGAGTTTTCCTCACCCCATTGCTCACCCGACCCTTGCGTCCTCCAGCCCTCATGCAACGCAACCAGCTGCCGCTTTCCGCACTGCGCGCCTTCGAGGCCGCCGCCCGCCTGGGCAGCTTCAAGCAGGCCGCCGACGACCTGGCCGTGACCCCCACGGCCATCAGCCACCAGATCCGCGCGCTGGAGGAACAGCTGGGCCTGGCGCTGTTCGATCGCCAGGTACGCAAGGTGGTGCTGACCGAGGCCGGCGCCCAGCTCTATCCGGTGCTGCGCGACGGTTTCGACGCCTTTGCCGCCACGCTGGAGCGCCTGCAGCAAAAGCGCCTGCGCGCCCAGGTCAGCATCTCGGCCACCAATGCGTTCACCGTGAAATGGCTGGTGCCGCGCATGGCCAGCTTCCGCGCGATGCACCCTGAGGTGGACCTGCAACTGCAGGCCTCGGACGATGTGGTGGACCTGCGCTCCCATGCCGTCGATATCGCCGTGCGCTACGGGCGCGGCCCCTATCCGGGCCTGGTGGCCGAGCCCCTGTTCAGCGACCGCTTTGCGCCCGTGGCCAATCCCCGGCTGGGCGTGCTGGGGCCGGCCGACCTGGCCCGCCTGCCGCTGATCCGCTTTGACTGGAACACGGTGCACGCCAGCAATCCCACCTGGGAGCGCTGGTTTGACGAGGCAGGCCTGGCCTGGAATTCACCGGCGGGGCAACTGCGCTTTTCCGACGAGGGCCATGCCATCCAGGCGGCCATTGCCGGTCATGGCATTGCCCTGGTGAGCCTGGCCCTGGTGGCCGAGGACATTGCGGCCGGCCACCTGCTGCAGCCCTTCGGCCCCTCGATCACCGGCCATACCTACCATCTGGCCGTGGGCGAGCAACGGGAGCCGGGCCCCCATGTGCGCGCCGTCATGGACTGGCTCAGAAGCCAGTCCATGGCCGTGCCATAGCCGTACCGTAGCCGCCCTCAATAACCCCGTGCCGCGTCCACCGCCTGTGGCAGCTCGCCGCTGGCGCGCCAGCGGCGGATGTTGCCCGCCACGATGGCCGATGCCGTCGCGCGGTCCGTGGGTGCCGAGATGTGGGGCAGCACGGTCACGGCGGGGTGCGCCCACTGCCAGGACGATTCAGGCAGGGGCTCCTGCTCGAACACGTCCAGCACGGCATGGGCCAGGCGGCCGCTGTCCAGGGCGGCGCGCAACGCGGCATCGTCCACGATGGGGCCGCGCGCAAAGTTGATCAGCGAGGCATGGGCGGGCAGCGCGGCCAGCGCCTGCGCGCCGACGATGCCGCGCGTCTGCGGCGTGAGCGGCAGCAGGCACACGAGGATGTCGGTGCCTGCCAGCATGGTTGGCAGTTCGGCATCGCCTGCATGGCATTGCACGCCCTCGATGTGCCTGGGCGTGCGGCTCCAGCCGCGCACCTGAAAGCCTGCCGACAGCAGCCGCTGAGCTGCGGCCTTGCCCAGTGCGCCCAGGCCCAGCAGCGACACCGTCCTGTCCTGCGCGCGCACGCCGTCATGCGCCAGCCATTGGCGCGCGGCCTGCTGGCGGGCATAGCGCGGCATGTCGCGGTGCAGGTACAGGGTCCAGGCCAGCACGGCCTCGGCCATGGTGTCGGCCAGTTGCGGGTCCACCAGGCGGACGATGCGCAGGTCGGTATCGCCCAGGTCGGCCACCAGGCGCTCCACGCCGGCCCAGACGCTGTGCACCCATTGCAGGCGCGGCAGCGTGCGCAGGTCGGCGGGCTGGGGGTTGGCGACGATGGCGACCTCGCAGGCCGCGCGCTGGTCCGCATCCAGCGCATCAAGGGCGACCACGCGCTCCTCGGGCAGGGCGGCCTGCAGGGCCTGCAGCCAGGCTTGGGCTGCCGGATAGCCGGGTGCGCAGACGAAAGGAAGCGGGGGGAGCGAGGCGCGAGGAGACAGCGAACCGCTCATTTGGCAAAAACCTTGTCCAGGTCGGCGAAGCCCTTGACCTCGATGGGATTGCCGCTGGGGTCGCGGAAGAACATGGTGGCCTGCTCGCCGGGCTCGCCCTCGAAGCGGATGCCGGGCTGCAGCACGAAATCCACCACGCCACCCGACAGCCGCGCGGCCAGGGCCTTCCAGTCGTCCATGGCCATCACCAGGCCCAGGTGGGGCATGGGCACCATGTGATCGCCCACGCGGCCGGTGTTCGTGACCGGGAAGGGCTCGCCCAGGTGCAGCGAGATCTGGTGACCGAAGAAGTCGAAGTCCACCCAGGTCTCGGTGCTGCGGCCTTCCTGGCAGCCGAGCAGCGTGCCGTAGAAGGCGCGCGCTTCGTCCAGATCGCGGACATGGTAGGCAAGGTGGAAACTGGTGCGCATGGCTGATCCTTTGGTTGTGCTTGTGGTGCAGGCAGGTTTCGCAGGGCCGCGGCCTGCCGTGGGTGGCGCGAGCCTAGCAGAGGCTTTTCAAAAGTGATAGCGTTGATTTCTTTGCAATCCCCAAGGAAATCTTTTGGAGACCCGCTATCTCAAGAGCCTAATCGCCGTGGTGGACAGCGGCTCCATCGCCGATGCGGCGCGCGCCGAGCACCTGACCGCCGCCGCCGTGGGCCAGCGCGTACAGGCGCTGGAGCGCGAACTGGGCTTTGCCCTGCTTTCGCGCAGCGGCCATGCGGCCCGCCCCACCCAGGCCTGCGTGGCCCTGCTGCCGCGCGCGCGGCGCCTGGTGCGCGAGGCCGCGCTGCTGGGCAGCGATGCCAGCGCCGATGGCCTGGCCGGCACGCTGCGCATCGGCGCCATCTCGACCGCGCTCACGGGCATGCTGCCGGCCGCGCTGCGCAAGCTCACGCAGGCGGCGCCACAGTGCCGGCCCGTCATCGTGCCGGGCACCTCGCGCGCGCTGTTCCAGATGCTGCAGGCCGGCGAGCTCGATGCCGCCGTCATCGTGGCGCCCCCTTTTGAACTGCCCAAGGCGCTGCGCAGCGTGCAGCTGCGCCGCGAGCCGCTGGTGCTGCTGGCCCCGCCCCAGGCACGCGGCCGGCCTGCCGCGCTGCTGCGCAGCCTGCCCTACATACGCTACGACCCCGATGCCTGGGGAGGCCGCCATGCGGCCGACTGGCTGGCCGACCAGGGCCTGGAGCCCGCGGTGCTGTGCGACCTGGACGCGCTGGAGGCCATTGCCATGCTGGCCGCCGACGGCATGGGGGTGGGCCTGGTGCCGCACTGGACGGGCCTGGAACGCTTCATGGGCGACTGCCGCATGCTGCCCATTGCAGGCGCCGCCTATGAGCGCGCCATCTTGCTGGTGACCAGCGCCGAGCCCGACCTGCCGCGCATGGCCGAGCTGCTGGAGGGCACACTCGCGTAGGTCGCGGCCTTCGTTCTCAATCCGCCTGCACGTAGCCCGTGACGCGGATCATCTCGCGGTACTTGGCGATCTCGCGCGCATAGGCCGCCGCCGCATCGTCCAGGCCCATGGGCTTGGCGACGTCACGGCCGTCGGCCTCCAGCTTGGCGATGACCTGCGGGTCCAGCAGGGCCTGGCCGATGGCCTGGTTCAGGCGTTGCTTGACGTCCTGCGGCGTGCCGCGCTTGACGAAGTAGCCCGCCAGGCTGGCGTATTCGAAATCGCGCAGCGCCGGCACTTCGGTGATGCTGGGCACGGCCGACAGCACGGCAGGCCGGTTGCGCGACAGCACGGCCAGCGCCCGGAAACGGCCGGTGCGGATCATCTCCAGCATGGACGCCTGGAACGGCATGATGCTGAAGTCGATCTGGCCGCCGGCCAGGTCCTGGATCACGGGCGCCGTGCCCGCATAGGGCGCGTGGGTGAACGGCACCTTCACCACCTTGCCCATGTACTCCGTGATCAGATGGTAGAGCGAGCCCACGCCCACCGAGCCATAGGTCAGCGAATTGCTTTCGTTGCGCGAGCGCGCCAGCGCCAGGAACTCTTCCATGTTCCGGGCCGGCAGGCCAGAACGCACCAGCAGCACCAGGTGGGTGACGGTGATGTACTGCAGGTTTTCGAACGCATCGGGCTGGTAGCGCACGGCCTTGTTGGTGAGCGGCGGCAGGATGAGTTCGTTTTGCGTGCCCTGGAAGAACATGCTGCCGTCGGCCCTGGCGCCCAGCACTTTGGATGCGGCAATCGTCCCCGTGGCGCCGCCCAGGTTCTCCACGATCACTTTGGCCGCCAGTCCCTCGCCTATGGGCTTGCTCAGAATGCGGGCGCTGACGTCGCTGGGCCCGCCTGCCGGGTAGGGCACCATCAGGCTGACCGGGCCGGGCGCCGAGGCCGCGGCAGGCTGCAGCATCAGGGGCGCCAGCGGCAGGCCGGCGGCGATTTTCAGGAGCGAGCGGCGTGTGGGCAAGGCAAGTGGATTCATGGAAGTGCACCAGGCAGTGGCTTGAGGGGGAAGGCGGGAATCAGGCGCGCCCTACCACCGGGCGTGGGGCAGGCGTGCAATGGTGTGGAGCACCGCCAGGCCGCGCGGGACGATGGTGTCCACCTCGCAGTACTCGTCGGTGGTGTGGAACTTGCCGCCCACGGGTCCGGTGCCGCACAGCGTGATGGCGCCCAGGCTGGAGGTCACGCCCGAGTCCGCGCAGCCGCCGCTGAACTCGCCCTCGGCCTTGTGGCCCAGCGCGCCCAGTTCGGCCTGGTACAGCTCGAACAATTGCTGCGACTGCGGCGTGGGCACGAAGGGGCGGAACTCGCCGGTGATGTTCAGCGTGGAGCGCGTGCCCTGGATGAAGGACTTGTCGCAGATGCAGCGGATGCGGCCCACCAGGGACTCGCGCTGGTCCAGGTCGAAGATGCGCAGGTCGATGGCCGCCTTGGCCGACGGCGCCGACGTGTTCACCGACAGGCCGCCCGACACCAGGCCCACGTTGACGGTGACGCCCTTGTCCAGGTCGGTGAGCGCGTCCAGCGCCACCACCTTGTGCGCCAGCTCCGAGATGGCGCTGATGCCCTCGGCGAAGTTGGCGCCCGAGTGCGCCGCCTTGCCCTCGATCTCCACGCCGAAGAACACGCCGCCCTTGCGGCCCGTGACCACGTTGCCCGAAGGCCGGCCCGGCTCCGCATTGAAGACAAAGCCCGCCTTGCGCGCAAAGGGCTCGATGACGGACTTGCTCAGGGGCGAGCCGATTTCCTCGTCGCAGGTGAACAGGCCCGTGACCTCGGGCGCAGGCTCCGCGCTGTGGGCCAGCGCAGCCAGCAGGAAGGCGTTCATGACGATGCCCGACTTCATGTCGGCCACGCCCGGGCCGTAGGCCCTGCCGCCTTCGATGCGAAACGGCCTGCGCGCGGCCTCGCCTTCAGGGAAGACCGTGTCGCAGTGCCCCATCAGCAGCACGGGCCTGCCCACGGTGCTGCCCGCGTTCACGGTGACCGAGATCGCCGCCTCCACGCCATCGACGAAATGCGGGCTGACCTGCAGCCCCTGGCCCAGGAAGAAGACCTCCAGGCGCCGGAACACGCGCGCCACGCCAGGCTTGTCGAAGCTGCCCGAGTCGATGTTGACGATGTCCGCCAGCAGCGAAAGCATGTTCTCCCGCTGGCCCTTGATCCACTCCGACGCGCCGACCGCCCGGTCCGCACTGACAATGGCTTGCTGTGGCATCCGCTGCCTCCGTATTTTTCAATACTTGGTATTGTTATTTAATACTTCAGATTCACAATCAGGTAAAACGATGATCGAAAACGCGTTGTATGTGGGTTCCGTGGGCAAGGCATTCCGCGTGCTGGACTGCTTCAAGGGCGCGGCGGGCGACCTGAGCCTCACGGAAATCATGGAGCGCAGCGGCCTGGACAAGAGCGCCGCCCAGCGCTACGCCTACACCCTCAGCGCCGAGGGCTACCTGCAGCAAAACAGCCAGACCCGCCGCTACCGGCTGGGCCCGGGCGTGCTGGACCTGACCTTCCATTTCCTGCGCACCCATGCGCTGGCCGAGGCGCTCAACCCCCTGCTGCTGCAGCTGTCCAAGGACACGGAGCAGAAGATCAGCCTGTCGCTGCGCGACGGCGACTGGCTGGTGCACGTGCTGCGCCACCAGACCAGCACCGAGCACTACCACGCCTCGCTCGTGGGCCGGCGCGTGCCCCTGCAATGCACGGCGGGCGGGCGCGCCGTGATGGCACGGCTGGACGAGGCGCAGGTGGCCCAGCTGCTGGCCCCCGGCCGCCTGGTGGCCAGCACGCCCCGGACGCTGACCACCGCCAAGGCCGTCCAGGCGGAACTGAAGAAGGTGCGCGAGCGCGGCTACGCCATGGTGGTCGATGAATTCATCATGGGCGAGGTCGCGCTGGCCGCCGCCGTGGTCGATGCCGACGGCGTGCCGCTGGGCGCCCTGCACCTGAGCGGATCGTCAAGCCAGTGGAGCGGCGCCGACTACGCGAAGAAGTTCTCGCCTCTGCTGCTCAACGCCATCGCCCAGTACGAGCGGCGCAACGCGTAGCGCCTGCCGTCCAGCGCGGATCCCGCTATACTGCGCCCCTTCTTTCTTGAACGAGCTGCTGCAGGAAAGACGTTTTCCGGGCCTTTGCCGCCCGGGTGTCTTTCATCGTCCGTACACCCACCGGACGCGGCGAGCGCCAACCAGGCCTCGCGGATCTGCAGCCATGAGCACTCCTCAACGACTCCAGCGTGCCTTTGCACGCACGGGCATCTCCCTCGACTATCGCGACGGCATCTACCACGTGCGCGATGGCCAGGCCGAGGCCCACATTCTTCTTCCCGACAGCCTTCCCCTGGAGGACAAGGCCGTGCGCCAGTTGCTGGCCTTTGCGGCCGTGCGCCGGCATGACGGCCAGGGCAGCCATGGCGCCGTCTGCCGCGCCTGCGCCACGCCCGACTTCCATCCGGGCACGGTGGCGCCCGTGGGCAGCGTGGTGGCCACGCCATCGGACTTCGTCATTCCGGCCGCCATCGGCACGGACATCAACTGCAGCGTGCGCCTGCTGACCACGGGCGCCCGGCTGGACCAGCTGGCGCCACACAAGGGCCGGCTGGTGGAACTGCTGACCGCCAGCCTGCTGGGCAGCGGGCGCGACGTGCCCGTGACCACGGCCGCCTTCCGCGCGCTGTTCGACCACGGGCCGGCCGCCTTTGTGGACCGGCTGAGCGGCCAGGGCCTGTGGGGCCATGTCGACAGGGATCGCCTGCACCGCGAGCTGGCCGCCTGCATCGGCCTGGACAGCTTCGCGGGCAGCGCCCGCCACGCGCCCCATGCCTATCTGCAGGAGCGCCATGCCGTGTTCCGCGACCCGTGCCTGGGCACGGTGGGATCGGGCAACCATTTCGTGGAACTGCAGGTGGTCGACGAGGTGCTGGACCGCCACGCGGCCTACCGCGCCGGCCTGCGCGCGGGCGACGTGGTGGTGATGATCCACAGCGGCTCGCGCGACCTGGGCTTTTACGTGGGCCAGGCCTGGATGGACCGCGCCCGGGCCGAGTGGCCGCAAGGCGTGAAGCACCCGGCCAGCGGCCTGTACGGCCTGTCGGGTCCGCTGGCCGGCGAGTACCTGCAGGCCATGGGCGTGGCGGCGCGCTATGCCTGGGCCAACCGCGTGGTGCTGGCCGAGCTGGTGCGCAAGGACCTGGAGCAGATCGTGGGCGCAGCGGATTCGCGCCTGGTGGTCGATGTGCCGCACAACGTGGTCCTGCAGCAAGGCGGCATGAACATCCACCGCAAGGGCGCCACACCGGCCAACGAGGGCGACTTCGCGCTGATCCCGGGGTCCATGGGCGATGCCTCGTACCTGGTCACGGGCCTGGGCGCGGCCGACTGGCTCTGGTCCTGCAGCCATGGCGCGGGGCGGCGCATGCGCCGCCAGGCCGTGCGCGCGCTCCGGCCCGAAGCCCGTGCAGGCCATGCGGGCGAACAGGGCTGGCAATGCGTGACGCTGCGCGAGGAGCGCCGCATCGAGGAGGCGCCCGAAGCCTACAAGCCCATCGGCCCGGTCATCGAGTCGCAGGAGGCCGCCGGCCTGATCCACGCCGCCGTGAAGCTCAGGCCCTGGATCACCTTCAAGGCCTGAGCACCGGCAGGCGCCTCACTGCAGCCGCAAGCCGTCCGCCGCACGGTCCTGGGCCAGCTTGCGGTACAGCGTCTGGCGGCTGATGCCCAGCATGCGCGCGGCCTGGGTGACATTGCCCCGGCAGTTCTCCAGCGCCTGCCGCACGGCCGAGCGCGAGAGTTCATCCAGGCTCTGCGGCGCAGCGTCGAGCCGGGGGCCGCTGCGGGCGGTCTGCGCCAGCTCGGCCTGGAAGTCGTCGGGCAGGTGCTGCCACTGCAGGCAGTCCTCATGAGGGTCGAGCATGGCGCAGGCCGTTCTCAGCACGCTGGCGCACTGGCGCAGATTGCCGGGCCAGCCATGGCCGGCCAGCTGGGCCAGCAGGGCCGGTGCCATGTGCAGCGGGCGCGCGGGTTCGATGTCGGCCAGCATGCGCGCGGCCAGCGCCTCGAAGTCGCCGCGCTCGCGCAGCGGAGGCAGCTCCACGGCCAGGCCGTTGATGCGGTAGTACAGGTCGGCACGAAAGCGGCCCTGGTCGGCATCCTCGCGCAGCCTGCGGTTGGAGGCGCTGACCAGCGCGAAATCGACCGCAACGGGCGTGCCACCGCCCAGCGGCACCACCTGCCGCTCCTGCAGCACGCGCAGCAGCCGGGTCTGCAGCGACAGCGGCATGTCGCCGATCTCGTCCAGGAACAGGGTGCCGCCGTGCGCCTGGCGCAGCAGGCCCGCCTGTCCTTCTCGCCGCCCGCCCGTGAAGGCGCCCTGGCGGTAGCCGAACAGCTCGGCCTCGATCAGCGACTCGGGCATGGCCGCGCAGTTGATGGCCACGAAGGGGCCGTCGCGGCGTGGCCCGCTGTCGTGGGCCGCGCGCGCAAACCATTCCTTGCCCACGCCGGACTCGCCCTGGATGAGCAGCGCAATCGGCTTGCCCAGCACGCGCCGGGCCTTGTCGGCCGCCGTGCGCCAGCGCGCATCGCCCGTGTCCAGCCGCGCCAGCGCATCGCGCGCCGGCTGCTGCGGCGCCTGTTGCTGTTGCTGCTGTTCTGCAACCCGCTCCACGACCGAGGACCGGACCGTGCGCCGGTCCGGCACCAGCTGGCCGAATAGCGCCGTGCCGTCATGGCGCCGCAGCGGCTGGGCCGCATCGGGCTGGCGGTGCTGGCGTGACAGCAGCTCCTCCAGGCCGGCGTCCAGCACCTGCTCCAGCGACACGCTGCCCAGTTGCCCCCGCGACAGGCGCAGCAGGGCCAGCGCGGCGCGGTTGGCGCCCACCAGCCATCCGTCCGCGGAGATCAGCGCAATGCCTTCGGCCACCGTGCCAATGCCTTCGGGCCGCGCGTGCAGGTGCAGGCGGATGTGGCGCTGGCCGTCGCAGGCCATGAGGCGGTTTTCGATCATGCGGGCCGCCGTGCCGACCAGGCCCAGCGTGTGCGGGCTGCCCCGGCCATGTTCGCTGGAGATGTCCAGGATGCCCAGCAGCTGGCCCGTGCCCGACAGGATGGGCGCGGCCGCGCAGGTGAGAAAGCCGTTGCGCTCCAGGAAATGCTCGCCGCCCTGGATTTCGATGGAGTCCATCTCGGCCAGTGCCGTGCCGATGGCATTGGTGCCGCGCTGCGCCTCATGCCAGGACGCGCCGCTGGCCAGGGCCACGCGCTCGGCCTTGCCCAGAAAGAAGGGGTCGCCGCAGGTATCCACCAGGGTGCCGCAGGGGCCGGCCAGCACCACCACGCTCTGGCTGCCGCGCACCTGCTCGGACAGGTATTCCATGACGGGCCGTGAATGCGCCAGCAGCGCATGGTGGCGGCTGCGCAGCACGCCCAGCGCGTGCTGCTCCAGGTTGTCGGCGGCGCCCAGCCGTCCTGTGGGACGCAGTCCCTGCTCGATGCAGCGCTGCCACGAGCGCGCCAGGCGCTCGTCCACCAGGCCGCTGGGGCACAGGCCTGACTCCATCAGGCTGTGACGGGCCTGGCGCAAGGCCACAAGGGAGGCTCTCGATTGCATGCTGTCTCCTGCTCGGGCGTCATTGCGCCACGTTGCAGACCAGTATGCGGGGCCGGCGGGCACCGGGCAAGCCAAGTGGCAGGCCAGGCGCCCGACTGTTCCATTTCTGGACAGTTGTCCTGTTGCGGAACGTCACGGCACAGGGCGAACGCGCACGGGAATACCCGCAGCAGCCACGTCCCGCGTGCCTTTGCGGGCACCTGCCCTGCTGCCTGCAGGCTGGCACGGCTTTTGAATCATGTCTGCCGTCCGGCCATGGCCGGATATGCCGATCCACACCCGATCACAACAGACCCATAAGCATCCTCAGGAGACAAGCAGCATGACCGTCTACGCAGCACCCGGCGCCGCTGGCGCCAAGATCGCCTACAAGGCCCGCTACGACAACTTCATCGGCGGCAGGTTCGTACCTCCGGTCAAGGAGCAGTACTTCGACGTGGTCACCCCCATCAGCGGCAAGGTCTACACCCGCGCCGCGCGCTCCACGGCCGAGGACATCGAACTGGCGCTGGACGCCGCCCATGCCGCCAGCGACGCCTGGGGCCGCACCAGCGCGGCCGAGCGTGCCAATGTCCTGCTGAAGATCGCCGACCGCATCGAGGCCAACCTGGAGCTGCTCGCCTATGCCGAGACCGTGGACAACGGCAAGGCCATCCGCGAGACGCTGAATGCCGACATCCCGCTGACCGTGGACCATTTCCGCTATTTCGCGGGCTGCGTGCGCGCCCAGGAAGGCGCGCTCAGCCATATCGACGAGACCACGGTGGCCTATCACATCCAGGAGCCGCTGGGCGTGGTGGGCCAGATCATTCCCTGGAACTTCCCCATCCTCATGGCGGCCTGGAAGCTGGCGCCCGCGCTGGGCGCAGGCAACTGCGTGGTGCTCAAGCCGGCCGAGTCCACGCCCATCAGCATCCTGATCCTGGCCGAGCTCATTGCCGACCTGCTGCCGCCCGGCGTGCTCAACATCGTCAACGGCTTCGGCCGCGAGGCCGGCATGCCGCTGGCCACCAGCAAGCGCATCGCCAAGATCGCCTTCACGGGCTCCACCTCCACGGGCCGCGTGATTGCCCAGGCCGCCGCCAACAACCTGATCCCGGCCACGCTGGAGCTGGGCGGCAAGTCGCCCAACATCTTCTTCGCCGACGTGATGGACAAGGACGATGCCTTCCTCGACAAGGCCGTCGAAGGGCTGGTGCTGTTCGCCTTCAACCAGGGCGAGGTCTGCACCTGCCCCAGCCGCGCGCTGATCCACGAAAGCATCTACGACCGCTTCATGGAGCGCGTGCTCCAGCGCGTGGCCGCCATCCGGCATGCCAACCCGCTGGACACCGACAGCATGATGGGCGCGCAGGCGTCCAAGGAGCAGCTCACCAAGATCCTGTCGTACCTGGACCTGGGCAAGCAAGAGGGCGCCGAGGTGCTGGCCGGCGGTGGCCAGGCCCATCTGGGCGGCGACCTGGAAGGCGGCTACTACGTGCAGCCCACGCTGTTCAAGGGCCACAACAAGATGCGCATCTTCCAGGAGGAAATCTTCGGCCCCGTGCTGGCCGTGACCACCTTCAAGGACGAGGCCGAGGCCCTGGCCATCGCCAACGACACGCTCTACGGCCTGGGCGCGGGCGTGTGGAGCCGCAACGGCAACGTGGCCTACCGCATGGGCCGCGCCATCAAGGCCGGGCGCGTGTGGACCAACTGCTACCACGCCTACCCGGCGCACGCGGCCTTCGGCGGCTACAAGGAATCGGGCATCGGCCGGGAGACCCACAAGATGATGCTGGACCACTACCAGCAGACCAAGAACCTGCTGGTCAGCTACAGCGAGAACAAGCTGGGCTTCTTCTGAAGTTCTTCCCAGGTGAATGCGGCCGGCGGCGCACAGCGCGGCCGGCCGCCCAGGAAAGGACCAACCCATGGTTGACAAAGTGACTGCCACCGACGCCGCGCTGGCGCTGATCGCCGACCTGCAGGCGCAGCACGGGCCGGTGTTCTTCCACCAGTCCGGGGGCTGCTGCGACAACAGCGCCGCCAACTGCTACCTGCCCGGCGAGCTGACGATAGGCGCCCAGGACGTGCTGCTGGGCCAGGTGGGCGGCGCGCCCTTCTACATCGGCAAGTCGCAGTATGAATACTGGAAGCACACCCAGCTCATCCTCGACGTGATCGAGGGCCAGGGCGGCACCTTCTCGCTGGAGGGCAGCACGGGCAAGGCCTTCCACACACGCTCCAGGCTGTTCACGGACGAGGAATACGCCGAGATCCTGGCCAGCGAGGGCAACGGCCCCTGACAGGGGCTGCGCGGCGGGCTACTTTCCGGTCAGCCGCTTGACCGCGGCCTCGGTCTGGCGCACATGCTCGTCCGGGTCCGAGCCCATGTGCACGAAGCGGACCTTGCCGTCCTGGCCGATCACGTAGGAGATGCGGTCGGCGCGCTGGGGATCGGCGGCGGCCGAGGCGTCGTAGGCGCGGATGGTCTGCGCCTGCGGGTCCGATGCCACGGCGAACTGGTCGCGGCAGGCCTCGGTGGAAAAGCGCTTGAGCGTATCGATGTCGTCATGCGACATGCCCACCACCGTGGCGCCCATGGCCGCGAAACGCGGCGTGGCCTCGGCAAAGGCGTGGGCTTCCATGGTGCAGCCCTGCGTGAAGGCCTTGGGGAAGAAATACAGCACCACCGGCCCCTTCTTGAGCGTGGCGGCCATGTCGAAATCAAAGGCCTTGCCCGCCACCGCGGCCGGCGTGGTGAAGCGCGGCGCGGTGTCGCCCACCTTGAGCGCGGCCTGGGCCAGCGGCGACAGCAGCAGCGCCGCCAGCAGGGGAGCGGCGGCACGCGCGCAGCGGCGGCCCAGGGATGCGCGTGGGTGGGTGGAATCGCCGCAGCGGATATCGGACATGCATGGCCTCCTGAGCCTGGAACGGGATGCCCCATTGTGGCCAATCGGCCAAAGCCCTGGGCGCGTGTGCCGTGCATCAGCGCCCTGCTTCACCGGGCCTGATCCTGAACCAGATCGAGTACATGGCGGGCAGGAAGACCAGCGTCAGTACCGTGCCGGCCAGCGTGCCGCCGATCAGCGTATAGGCCAGTGTTCCCCAGAACACCGATTGGGTCAGCGGGATGAAGGCCAGGATCGCCGCCAGCGCGGTCAGGATCACGGGCCGGGCGCGCTGGACAGTGGCCTCCACCACCGCCTGGAACGGCGCAAGCCCCTCCTGCTCGTTGTGCTGGATCTGCCCGATCAGGATCAGCGTGTTGCGCATCAGGATGCCCGACAGCGCGATCAGCCCCACCAGTGCGTTGATGCCGAAGGGCTGCTGAAAGACGATGAGCGTCGGCACCACGCCGATCAATCCCAGGGGGCTGGTCAGGAACACCATGACCATGGCCGATATCGACCGCACCTGCAAGATGATGATGATCAGCGTGATGGCGATCATGATCGGGAACAGGGGCAGCATGGCCGTCATGGCCTTGCCGGATTCCTCGATGGAGCCGGCCTCGTCGATGCGGTAGCCCGCAGGCAACGCCTTCCTGATGGGCTCCAGCTGCCGGGTGATGGCCGCCGACACATCGGGCGGCTGCAGGCTGTCATCAATGTCACCGCGGACCGTGATGGTGGGCATGCGGTCGCGGCGGCGCATGACAGGCTCCTCCATCTGCACGGTGACCTCGCCCAGCTGCGACAGCGGTATGCGCTGGCCAGTGGCGTTGGTGAGCGTGAAGTCGCCGACCCTGGCCACATCGTGGCGGGTGCCGCCCGCAGAACGCGCCACCACCTGCATGGTGCGGATGTCCTCGCGCACGGTGGTCACGGGCACGCCGCTGAGCAGGAACTGCAGCTGCTGCGCGACCGCCGCAGAGGTCAGGCCCATGGCCTGCAGCCGGTCCTGGTCCAGGGTGAAGCGCATGACGGGGGTGCGCACGCCCCAGTCGGAGTTCACGGTCCGCATCATCGGGCTGTCGTGCAGCACCTGGTGCACCTGGCCGGCAATGTCGCGCAGCCGCTGCGGGTCGGGGCCGGAGACGCGATACGCCACGGGGAACGGGGAGTACGGCCCGAACACGATCTGCGATGCGCGCACCTGCGCCTGCGGGGCCAGTCCCTGGGAGATGGCCTCGCGCAGCCTCAGCTTGAGCGCGTCGCGCTGCGCCTGGTTGGCGGTGCGCACGACGATCTTGGCGAACGACGGGTCGGGCAGCTCAGGCGAGATGGCCAGAAAGAAGCGCGGTGCGCCCTGGCCGATATAGGCGGTCACGATCTCCGATTCGGGCTGCTGCAGCAGCCAGGCTTCCACCGTGCGGGTGGTCTCGCTCGTCTGGCCGATGGAGGTGCCGTAGGGCATCTGCACCTCGACCATCACCTCGGGCCGGTCGGAGATGGGGAAGAACTGCTTCTTCACGATGGACATGCCCAGCACGGAAGCCACCATGAGCCCGCCCACGACTGCCGCCACCATGCCCTTGCGGGCGATCACCTTGCCCAGCACGCGCCGCAGGCGCTCGTAGCGGGGCGTGCCATACATCGCCGCATGTCCGCCCTCGACCTTCTTGAGAGGGGGCAGCATCTTCACGCCCAGATAGGGCGTGAACACCACGGCCACCACCCAGGACGCGATGAGCGCGATGCCGACGATCCAGAACATGTTGCTGGTGTACTCGCCTGCAGCGGAGCGGGCGAACCCGTTGGGCATGAAGCCCACCGCCGTCACCAGCGTTCCGGACAGCATGGGCGCCGCGGTATGGCTCCAGGCGTAGGCGGACGCGGCCACGCGGTCGTAGCCCTCCTCCATCTTCACCACCATCATCTCGATGGCGATGATGGCGTCGTCCACCAGCAGGCCCAGCGCAAGGATCAGCGAGCCGAGCGTGATGCGGTCGAAATTCTTTCCCGTGGCGGCCATGATGATGAACACGGCCGCCAGCGTCAGCGGCACGGCCGCAGCCACCACCACGCCAACGCGCCAGCCCATGCTGGCGAAGCACACCACCAGCACGACCAGCAGCGCGGCCAGGAACTTGAGCATGAACTCATCGACGGAGGCGCTGATGTTCACGGCCTGGTCCGTCACCTTGCTCAGGCCCATGCCCAGCGGCATGTCTGCGTTGATGGCGCCCACCTCCCTGTCCAGCGCCTTGCCCAGGTCCAGCCCGTTCCAGCCGTCGCGCATGACGACGCCCAGCAGCAAGGCCGGCTCCGCGCCGTTGCGGATGATGAAGGTCGAGGGATCTTCGTAGCCGCGCTGGACGGTGGCGATGTCGGACAGCTTGACCGTGCGGCCCTGGGCCACGATGGGCGTGTCGCGGATCTTCTGCAGCGCGTCGAACGCCCCGTCGATGCGGATGAACACTTGCGGACCCTGGGTCTCCACCGACCCGGCAGGGGTGAGGGCGTTCTGGTTGTTCAATGCAGCGAAGACGTCCTGCGGGCTGATGCCCAGCGTGGCCAGGCGCTCGTGCGAGAACTCCACGTAGATCCGCTCGGACTGCTCGCCGACGATGTTGACCTTCTTGACGCCCGGCACATGCAAAAGACGCTGGCGCAAGGCTTCGGCATCGCGCACCAGCGCCCGGGGCTCTTCGCCGCGCGCCTTGAGGGCGTAGATCGCAAAGGTCACGTCGGCGTACTCGTCGTTCACCATCGGGCCGATCACGCCCGCCGGCAGGTTGCGGGCCTCGTCACCGAGCTTCTTGCGGGCCTGGTAGAACTCCTCCTGCACCTCGCCGGGGGGCGTGGAGTCGAGCAGGGTCAGCGTGGTGAAGGCCAGCCCCGGTCTGACGAAGGTTTCGGTGCGGTCGTACCAGCGCAGCTCCTGCAGGCGCTTTTCCAGCTTCTCTGCCACCTGGTCCTGCATTTCCTGCGGGGTGGCGCCAGGCCAGGCCGTGATGATGGTCATGACCTTGACGGTGAAGGCCGGATCTTCCGCCCGGCCCAGCTTCAGGAAGGCAAAGACACCCGTCAGCGAAATCAGCAGGATCAGGAACAGCGTGATGGAGCGCTCACGGACGGCAAGCGCCGATAGGTTGAAACGGCCTTCACTCACGGGACGCTCCCGTGGACACGGAGGACGCCGTGGACGTTGTTGCCGTTGAAGGCGCCGGCGCCTCGCTGTCCAGTCGCACCTGCGCGCCCTCGCTCAACAAATGCGCGCCGAGCGCGACGATCCGCTCCCCCAGGTCGAGCGCACCCACCACCTGGGCATTGCCGTCCTGTACCTGAACCACGGTGACGGGCTGGCGCCTCACCTGATCGCCCTGCACCACCCAGACAGCGGCGCCCTTGCCCTCATCGAGGATGGCGCCGATGGGGACCTGCAGGGTTGCCTTGCCCGCTGTCGATGTCGATGTCGATGTCCCGCCCATCCTGAGCGTGACCGTGCTGCCCAGCGGGGCGCTGGCCGCCGCGCCGGCGTCCAGCACATAGCGGGCCTCAAAGGTGCGGGTGGCCCGGTCGGCCACATCGGACAGCTGGCGCAGTCTGGCGGGGATGACCACATCCTCCCTGCCGAACAGGCGGGCCTGGGCCGCCGAGCCCAGCGCGGGGCGCAGTGTTTCGGGCAACTGGACGACTGCTTCGCGCCTGCCGGCATGGGCGAGGCGCACGACCACCTGGCCGGCACTGACGACCTGGCCAGGCTCGGCAAGTGTTTCCATCACGATGCCATCGGCATCGGCCAGCAGTTCGGCGTAGCGGCTGGCGTTCAACGCTGCGGCGGCCTGCGCTTCGGCTGCCCTGAGCTGGGCGCGGGCGGCATCTGCGGCCGCCTTGATCTGTTCATGGGCCAAGGCCGAAACGGCACCCGTTCCCTGCAGGTCACGGTAGCGCTGCTCCTCGTCGCTGGCCTGCTGAGCCCGTGCCCTGGCGGCTGCAACGGCCTCCTGCTGGGCATGGGCGGCCAGCTTCAGGTCCACCGGGTCGAGGCGCAGCAATGCCTGGCCCCGCCTGACCGTCTGGCCTGTATCCACCAGGCGCTCGAGCACCTTGCCGGCCACGCGAAATCCAAGATCGCCCTGCACCCTGGCAGCGATGGTGCCGGTGAAGACACGCTCGGAAGCATTGCCTGGCGCTACCAGGGTGGTGCGAACGAGGGGTGGCTGGGTGCGCGGATCTGGCGGCGGGCTTTTGCCGCAGGCTGCGAGTGCAAGTGACAGTGCGCCGACAGCGGCGATGGACAGATGGCGGTGCCGAAGCATGAGGGGTCCCGATCAATGAGCAGGACCCGATTCTGTGATTAGTGACCATTTATGTCAACGGTCACAACTGAGGATTTTAAGGCGACAGGCTTCTCAGCACCAATCCGGCCAGTTGTGCGGGCGCCTCGTCCGCATGGTCGAGGCTGTGCTGCAGCATCACCGGGTTCAGGTAGGGAAGCATGACCAGGAAGATGGCGCGCCCGGTTTCATCCAGCGGCGTCTTGCGCTCGAAGTCGCCCCGCTGGCGCCCGGCATCGAGTATCTGCAGCAGCAGCTGATGCATGCGTTCCTCATAGGCCTGCGCTGCCTGCCAGCGCTCGGCCGACGCCGAAATGGCGATCTCGTACAGCTTGCGGTCTTCGGAGAAAAGCCGCAGCGTGACAGCGACGATCGCCTTGAACAGGCGCCGCAGCTGCTCGGGAGGCGCATCCGTGCTGGCGACGGCCTGGCGGATCTCCGCCTCCATCTCCATCAGGCAGTTGGAACAGATCATCTCGCCGATGACCTGCTTGGACTCGAAGAACTTGTAGATGTAGGCCTTGGAAAAGCCGATGGCCTTGGCAAGGTCGGACACCGTGGTTTTCTCGTAGCCGTAGCGGCTGAAATGCTCTTTCGCCGCAGTCACGATCTGTTGCCGGACATCGTGTTCGACCGGGCCGCGCGCAGAGGTCGGATAGACGTTGGTGGTGCTCATGCGGCCTAGCTTACTCCATCAAAAAAATACTATGCAAGTGACTATTTTGGAATATAGTCACAGCGTCACCACGCTTCTGACTGTTGAACATGCCGCGTCTTGCCGCCCCCGTTTTTCTGATGCTCACCAGCCTCTGTGCAGGGTGTGCGGTAGGCCCCGACTACCAGCCGCCCGCCACGGCCCTGCCCCAGGCCTACATGGGCAGCCGCGTTCTGGGTGAGACCAAGCCGCCCTCGCCGGCCTCCTCCACGGACCTTGCAGCCTGGTGGGCAGCCTTTGGCGATCCGCAGATGGCGCGCCTCGTCACGGCGGCACTGCAGCAAAACCTGGATGTTGCCCAGGCCGCTGGCCGCGTGCTTCAGGCACGCGCCGGGCTGGATGCGGCGGCAGCTGCGTTGCTGCCGTCAGCCCAGATCTCGGCGCAAACGGCCAGGAGCTATCAGTCGGTCGAGACTCCGCTGGGCCGGGTGCTCGACTCCATGCCGGGGTTCGATCGCTACGGCAGCGCCCAGGAGGCCAACCTCGGGGCCAGTTGGGAGCTTGATCTCTTCGGCGGCCTGCGCAAGGCCAGGCAGGCCTCCCTGGCCGAGTACCAGGCATCGGAAGCCGGCGCCACTGCCGTGCGGCTCGCGGTGGCCGCCCAGACTGCGGACACCTATATCCAGATTCGCGGCCTGCAGGCGCGGCTGGCAGTGGCACGCTCGCAAGTGCAAACCCAGCAGCAACTGCGCTCCATCGTCGAACTGCGGTGGAACAAGGGCCTGGCACCCGAGCTTCAGCTGCGCCAGGTCGAGGGAGCGCTCGCACGGGCACAAGCCACCGTTCCGCCGCTGGAAAATGCGCTCGAGGCCGCGCTCAACGCCATGGACGTGATGCTGGCCACGGCACCCGGCACGCACCGGGCCGAACTGGCCGATCCCCGCCCGGTCCCCGTATTGCCCACCCTTTCCCTGGCGGAGGCGCCCGGCGATCTGCTGCGGCGACGCCCGGACCTCATCGCGGCGGAGCGGCGCCTGGCAGCGTCGAACGCACGCATCGGCGTGGCGATTGCCGAGTACTACCCGAAGCTTTCGATCAGCGGCCTGATCGGCAGCGCCACCTCCATCTCCGCGGGCAATCTCTTCAGCGCCGGCGCGTCGCAGGCAAGCGTTGTGGGCGGCCTGCGCTGGCGGCTGTTCGACTTCGGTCGCATCAACGCCCAGATCCACCAGGCGCAGGCACAGGAGGCGGAAAGCCTTGCCGCCTACCGGCAGTCGGTACTGCGCGCCACGGAAGAGGTGGAGAACGCCCTGGTCTCGCTGGACAAGCGGCAGGAGCTGATGGCCGTGCTCGCCAGGGGCGCGGATGCGCTCACGCGGGCCCGGCAGGCCGCAGGCGCCGCCTACGACAAGGGCGTGGTCAGCCTGATCGAGGTACTGCAGGCGGATGAAAGCCTGCTGGGCGTGCTGGATGCACAGGCGCAGGCCCGGATGGAGTCGGCGCGATCGACGGTCGCGATCTTCAAGGCGCTGGGCGGCGGCTGGACGCCGGAGCCTTCCAGGGCATTGGCAGCCGCCAGCCACGGTCTGCCCGCCAGCGTTGCCCGCTGAACCTGCCACTTCCCGAAAGGAGCCCCCTTTCCACACACAGCAAAGAAACCGAACACCCCTGCGGGACATGCGGCCCAAGCGACCTGCCCAAGCAGGCGGCCGAAGCCATGGCCCGGCTCCACCAACCCCCATCCGTCAAACCATGTCAAACACAATCCCCTCCCCCACCGTTGCTGCAGCCGCACGCATCCTGAAGCCGGCGCTTGCGGCCATCGCCTTCTCGACCTGCTTCGCAGCCCATTCGCAGACGCAAGATGCCTCGGCAGCCACATCGGACGCAGCGCTTTCCCGCGCCGAAGTCATCGCCGATCTCGCACTCTGGCGCCGCGCCGGATTGGACCGCCATGCGGAGATATCGATCTCCTACGGAGTCGAAACGCAGGAATATCGGGCCGCATACCAGGAGTACCTGCGCCTTCGCAACAGCGAGGCGTTTCAGGCGGAGGTCCGCAAGGCGTTGAGTCGGTAAGGCGGAGCTCCTCCCCGCCCAGGCCATCGCGGCAGCGGCTGGCTGCCTAGGGACGTGGCCCGGGGCTTTGCCTACAGGCCCAGGTCGGACAGACCGGGGTGGTCATCGGGGCGACGCCCCAGCGGCCAGTGGAACTTGCGCTCCGACTCCTGGATGGGCATGTCGTTGATGCATGCGAAGCGTCGGCGCATGAGACCGTCGGCCTCGAATTCCCAGTTCTCGTTGCCGTACGACCGGAACCAGTTCCCGGCATCGTCGTGCCACTCATAGGCGTAGCGGACTGCGATCCGGTTTTCCGCGTACAGCCAAAGCTCCTTGATCAGCCGGTAGTCCAGCTCCTTCTTCCACTTTCTCTCAAGAAGGGCCTGGGCCTCGGCGCGGCTGTTGGCGAACTCCGCCCGGTTGCGCCATTTCGTGTCGGGGGTATAGGCCATCGCGACCTTGGCCGCATCGCGTGTGTTCCACCCATCCTCGGCCAGACGGACCTTTTGGACGGCGCTTGCGAGAGAGAACGGGGGCAGGGGTGGGCGAGTTTCCATGATGTGACCTTTTGAAGAGATGTAGAACGATCTGTCTACATGCATCACTCTAACGGAGGTGGAACGATCTGTCTACAATGTCTTCATGAAAACTTCCGAGCCATCCTTCGAGTCATTGCCGCCCCGCGAGCGCATCCTGGTGGCAGCCCATGGCCTCTTCTACGCAGAGGGCATCCGGGCCACGGGCGTGGACCGGATCATCGAGCGGTCGTCGGTCAGCAAAGTCACCTTCTACCGCCAGTACGCCAGCAAGGACGACCTGATCCGGGCGTACCTCGACTACCGCCATGAGCGGTGGATTTCCTGGTTCCAGGCCAGCCTGGCGCAGGCCACCGCCGGGGGCTCGTCAGCGTTGGATGCCCTGTCCGCCACCCTCAGGAGCTGGTTCGGCCAGCCCGACTTTCGGGGCTGCGCCTTTCTCAATGCCGCTGCCGAACTGGGCTCTTGCGACCCTGAGATCCTGGCAACGGTCCGGCGGCACAAGCAGGAAATGTCGTCCGTGCTGGATCGCCTGTTCGGTGGCCATCCCGTGTCCGTGGGCGCTGCGCTCACCCTGGTGGCGGATGGCGCCATCGTTCATGCGCAGATGGGTCAGCCGATCGATGAAGTCATGGAGAACTTCAAGGCAGCGGCAGCGGGGGTTGTGAATCTGCCCCTGCCCTTGCGCTAGTGCCGCACCGGGTGTGCCGTCTTGCGGCACATCGACCCTACCCCTTGAATCCTGGCCGAATTGCCTTATTATTAGCACTCGTTGGGTATGAGTGCTAACAGCCCTCTGTCCCACATTGCTTCGAATGCCGGCCCGCCGGGCCGGCAAGTCTTTGTTTCAACTTTGTTGATGATTTAGGAGTTGGTATGAACCTGCGTCCCCTGCACGATCGCGTGATCGTGAAGCGCCTCGAGAACGAAACCAAGACGGCTTCGGGCATCGTGATCCCCGAGAATGCCGCCGAGAAGCCCGACCAGGGCGAAGTGCTGGCAGTGGGCCCCGGCAAGAAGAACGACAAGGGCGAAGTGATCGCTCTGAACGTGAAGGTCGGCGACCGCGTTCTGTTCGGCAAGTACAGCGGCCAGACCGTCAAGGTCCATGGCGACGAACTGCTGGTGATGAAGGAAGACGACCTGTTCGCAGTCGTCGAAAAGTAATCCGCGCTTCGAAACCGCACTTTCCAACTGAATCCGGAGAATTGAAATGGCAGCAAAAGACGTAGTTTTCGGCGGCGAAGCACGCGCCCGCATGGTTGAAGGCGTGAACATCCTGGCCAACGCGGTCAAGGTCACCCTGGGCCCCAAGGGCCGCAACGTGGTGCTGGAGCGCTCCTTCGGCGCCCCCACCGTGACCAAGGACGGTGTCTCGGTCGCCAAGGAAATCGAACTCAAGGACAAGCTGCAGAACATGGGCGCCCAGCTCGTGAAGGAAGTGGCCTCCAAGACCAACGACATCGCCGGTGACGGCACGACCACCGCCACCGTGCTGGCACAGGCCATCGTCCGCGAAGGCACCAAGTACGTGGCCGCCGGCCTGAACCCCATGGACCTCAAGCGCGGCATCGACAAGGCTGTCGCCGCCCTGGTGGAAGAGCTGAAGAAGCAATCCAAGGCCACCACCACCTCCAAGGAAATCGCCCAGGTCGGCTCGATCTCCGCCAACTCCGACGAATCCGTGGGCAGCATCATTGCCGAAGCCATGGACAAGGTCGGCAAGGAAGGCGTGATCACCGTTGAAGAAGGCAAGTCGCTGGCCAACGAACTCGACGTCGTCGAGGGCATGCAGTTCGACCGCGGCTACCTGTCGCCCTACTTCATCAACAACCCTGAAAAGCAGGTTGCCCTGCTGGACAACCCCTTCGTGCTGCTGTTCGACAAGAAGATCAGCAACATCCGCGACCTGCTGCCCACGCTGGAAGCCGTGGCCAAGGCCGGCCGTCCCCTGCTGATCATTGCAGAAGACGTCGAAGGCGAAGCCCTGGCAACGCTGGTGGTCAACACCATCCGCGGCATCCTGAAGGTTGTGGCTGTCAAGGCTCCTGGCTTCGGCGACCGCCGCAAGGCCATGCTGGAAGACATCGCCATCCTGACGGGCGGCAAGGTCATCGCTGAAGAAGTGGGCCTGGCGCTGGACAAGGTGACCCTGGAAGACCTGGGCCAGGCAGTGCGCATCGAAATCGGCAAGGAAAACACCACCATCATCGACGGTGCTGGCCAAGCTGCTGAAATCGAAGCCCGCGTCAAGCAGATCCGCATCCAGATCGAAGAAGCCACCAGCGACTACGACCGCGAAAAGCTGCAAGAGCGCGTGGCCAAGCTGGCTGGCGGCGTTGCCGTGATCAAGGTTGGCGCTGCCACCGAAGTCGAGATGAAGGAAAAGAAGGCCCGCGTTGAAGACGCCCTGCACGCTACCCGCGCTGCTGTGGAAGAAGGCATCGTGGCCGGCGGCGGCGTGGCTCTGCTGCGTGCCAAGCAAGCCGTGGGCGACCTGAAGACCGGCGATGCCGAGCAAGACGCCGGCATCAAGCTGATCATGAAGGCCATCGAAGCGCCCCTGCGCGAAATCGTGGCCAACGCCGGTGGCGAGCCCTCGGTGGTGGTCAATGCCGTGCTGAACGGCTCGGGCAACTACGGCTTCAACGCTGCCAACGACACCTACGGCGACATGCTGGAAATGGGTATCCTGGACCCGACCAAGGTGACGCGTACGGCCCTGCAGAACGCCGCTTCCGTGGCATCGCTGCTGCTGACGACCGAAGCCATGATCGCCGAGTCTCCCAAGGCTGAAGGCGGCCCTGCCATGCCCGACATGGGCGGCATGGGTGGCATGGGCGGCATGGGCATGTAATTGCCCGCCGCAACCGGGCA
The DNA here is from genome assembly GCF_001598795.1 of Delftia acidovorans NBRC 14950. Taxonomy (GTDB): domain Bacteria; phylum Pseudomonadota; class Gammaproteobacteria; order Burkholderiales; family Burkholderiaceae_C; genus Comamonas; species Comamonas acidovorans. Next base: position 196,229 of record NZ_BCZP01000006.1, read on the forward strand.
GGCCTTGCGCCATACCCGGTTTGCCCAGCAAGACAAAGGCCGCCCTCGGGCGGCCTTTGTCATTGCATGAACGCTTTTGCCGATGTCTTTCAGGACACGGCCTGGCCCCAGGCCCGGCCCAGGCGTGCCACGGCCTCGGTGATCTGGGGCACGGTGGGCGCCGCATACGACAGGCGCATGCACAGGCCGGCCTTGTCTGCCGCATCGGCCGGGAAGAAGGCCTTGCCCGGCACATAGAGCACGCCCTGCTCCACCGCTGCCGTGAACAGCGCACGGGCCAGGGCCTGGGAATCGCCCGCAAGCCGCTGCGGCGGCAGCAGCTGGGCCCAGACGAACATGCCCCCCGCAGGCCGCACGAAGCGGATCTGATCGCCCAGGGCCGACTGCATGCCAGAGCACAGCGCATCCATGCGCGCCGCGTACTCGGCGCAGGCCTGGGCCAGTTGGGGCGCATAGCGGCCCGAGCGCAGATAGTGCGCGGCGATCATCTGCGCCAGCGGCGAGGTGCACAGATCGGCCGTCTGCTTGGCGATGGTGCAGCGGCGCAGCAGTTGGGCGTCGGCCAGCATCCAGCCGATGCGCAGCGCAGGCGCCACGGTCTTGGACAGGCTGGACAGGTAGACCACGGGATTGGCCTGGGCGCCGCACAGCGCCAGGCCCGTTTCGTAGATCGACGGTTCGCGCTGGCCGCTGAAGCGCAGCTCGCCATAGGGATCGTCCTCGACGATGACAAAGCCATGCTGGCGCGCCAGCTCCACCAGGGCCGTGCGCCGCGCCGCGGGCAGCAGGGTGCCGCCCGGGTTGGAGAAGTTGGGCACGGTATAGAGCAGCTTGGGGGCACGCGCATGGGGCCACTGCGCCAGCAGGCGGGCCAGGGCCTCGGTGTCCAGGCCCTGCTCGTCCGTGGGCACGGCAACGACCTGTGCCTGGGCCAGCTTCAGGGTCTGCAGCGTGGCCGGGTAGGCAGGCACTTCGACCAGCACCGGATCGCCGGGCTCGACCAGCACCTTGACCAGCAGGTCGAAGGCCTGCTGCGAGCCCGTGGTCACGATCATGTCGGCCGGCGTGCAGGCAATGCCGCGCGTGGCGCACAGCGCGGCCAGGGCTTCGCGCAGCGCAAGCTGGCCTTCGCTGGCGCCGTACTGCAGGCTGGTGGCGGCATCCTGCTGCAGCGCGGCCATGGCGGCTTGCTGCAAACCTTCGGCATCGAACAGGCTGGGCGAGGGATAGCCTCCGGCCAGCGAGAGCATGCCGGGACGGCTCAGGTACGGAAACAGCTCGCGGATCGGCGAGCCTTCGGGCTGTGCGAACAGCGGGTTGAACAGATGGGCGGTGGGCGACGACGCGCCCTGGTCTGCGGTGCTCATGAAGGCCTCCGGCAAATGGCAAAAACAAAGGGGCGCACGCGCAGGCCTGGCGCCTGTGCATGCGCCCCGGGGAAGGGGATCAACGGTGGCGGGCTCTGCCCGGGGCGGCGCCTATGCAGCGACCTTGGTGGCCTGGCCGCGCAGCGCGCTGCGCAGCTGGTCGATGGAGCGCTGCTGGGCCTGCTCGTACAGCGCGATCTCGTCATGCACGCGGGCACCCAGGTCGGCCTCGAAGGCCTGCTGGGCCGCATGGGCCGCGTATTGCTTTTGCTCTTCGCCGCCCAGGTTGGACTGGAAAATGCCGGCCGCGCTCACGGGCAGGAAGTCTTCGTAGACGATGGGCTCGGCCTGGGCCAGGCCGCGGGCGATCAGGGCGTCCAGGTCCGAGGCGGCGGCCGCTGCGGCCTCGCCTGCGGCCAGGGCGGCTCCCTCGTCGCTCAGCGTGAAGCGGTAGAAGGCCAGGTCTTGCCGGCGCAGCTGCTCATGGGTGTCGGGGAAAGCCTCGAAGACCTGGGCCAGGCGGCTGCCGTAGTCGGGTGCGGCACTGCCCGCGCTGCCCATGTCGCGCACCTGGGCCAGCAGCTGGTCGTAGAGCGCGCGGCCCTTGCGCGTGAGCGCCACGCCGCGCTGCTCGATCTCGCCGAAGCGCGCCGTGTGCGAGCCCGCGCCCGTGGCATCGCCCGCAAAACGCACGGTCTCCTTGAGCGCCTTGAAACTGGTCTGGCGCAGCAGGATGGGGCAGGCGCGGCGCGGCGGGCCTTCGACCACGTCCTTGGCGTCCATGCCGCGTGCGGGCATGGCGGCCTGGGCCGCGTCGATGTCCAGCGTGCGCGGCGTCAGGTGGTTGATGTGCGGGCCCTTGAAGCAGACCACGTCGGCGATCAGGCGGTGGGCCTTGTGCAGCGCGTCGTAGGTGGTGCCGTCCACGGTGGACTCGCTGTGCCAGCGGAAGGTCTCCAGCGCCTCGCGCACGAATGCGTCGGCATCGGCGTCGGCCAGGCCGCCATGGGCTTCGGCCTGGGCGATCAGCGCCAGCGCGCGTTCGGTGAAGATGCTGCGTTGCGCCAGGATGGCGCCCGCCTGGGCCCGCAGCGCCTCGTCGGCAATCAGGTCCAGGCGCAGCAGCGAGGTGAAGACGCGGAAAGGGTTGGCCAGCAGTGCCGCATCGCCCACGGGGCGGAAAGCCGTGGAGTGCACGGGCACGCCGGCCACCGACAGGTCGTAGTAGCCCACGGGCTCCATGCCCATGATGGCGAACAGGCGGCGCAGCATGGACAGCTCGGCCGCCGTGCCCACGCGGATGGCGCCGTGGCGCTCCACGCCCAGGCGGGCCAGCTCGCCGCTGCGCTGCATACGGGCCAGCAGCGCGGGCTCGGCCTGCAGGGTGCGCTGGTTGATGTCGGCCACGAGTTCGATCAGCGTGCCGTACTGGGGCACTTCATCGCGGTACATCTCGGACATGGCGCTGGAAAACCGTGCGCGGATCTCGTCGGAGGGCACGAAGGTGTGGGCAGGCGTAGAGGACATGGTGCTCGTGGGGACTGAAGTTGGAGCCACAGGGCAGCCCTGCGGCGGGGTGGATTCCTGGCACGCATGCTAGGTCTGCGCCTTGAGCCTGGTCAAACGATAATCAGGCCCATAGGTCATTCCCAAACAGAATGCCCCTCCCACGATTGCCCCACCGCCCTCTGCCATGCTGCTGTCCCGCCGTTTCCTGCCCCCCATGTCCCTGCTGTGCGCCTTCGAGGCGGCGGCCCGGCACCAGAGCTTCACGGCAGCTGCGGCCGAGCTGCACCTGACGCAAAGCGCCGTCAGCCGCCAGATCCGCGCGCTGGAGGAGCGGCTGGAGGCGGAGCTCTTTGTGCGCGAGCGCCAGACCGTGCGCCTCAGTCCGGCCGGCCAGGCCTATGCCCAGGAGATACGCGGCGCGCTGATGCGCATCTCCACCGCCACGCTGGGCTTTCGGGCCAACCCGCGCGGCGGCAGCCTGAACCTGGCCATCCTGCCCACCTTCGGCACGCGCTGGCTGGCGCCGCGCCTGCCGCAGTTCTTCAGCGCCCACCCGGGCATCACCATCAACCTGACGACGCGGCTGTCCCAGTTCGACTTCCAGCTCGAAGCCGTGGACGCCGCCATCCATTTCGGCCTGCCGCACTGGCCGGGCGCCGAGCTGGCCTTTCTGATGAGCGAGACCGTGGTGCCTGCCTGCAGCCCCGCCCTGCTGGCCCAGCATGGCTTTGCCCAGCCCCAGGACCTGCTGCAGGCGCCGCTGCTGCACCTGGCATCGCGCCCCGATGCCTGGCAGCGCTGGCTGTCCGTGCACCACGCGCCCATGGCCGAGGGCCAGGGCATGCTGTTCGACCAGTTCGCCACCGCCGCCCAGGCCGCCATCGCCGGCGTGGGCGTGGCCTTGCTGCCACGCTTTCTGATCGAGCGCGAACTCGCACAGGGCGATCTGGTGCGTGCCCTGCCCCATCTGCCCGAGATGGAAAGCGCCGAGCGCTACTACCTGGCCTGGCCCACGAGCCGCGGCAACTACCCGCCGCTGCAAAGCCTGCGCGAGTGGCTGCAGCAGGCGGCCCAGGATTTCATGCGGGACGGCCCGCAGCCCTGACGCCCGCAGCGCCTGCCACCAGCGCCTGCAGCGCGGCCACCGGCAACTGCCCGGCCAGGCCGATGGCCACGATGGCGGGCACCTGCTGCTGCGCGGGCGCGGGCGCTGATGCGGCACGCAGCCGGCCGCTGCGCCCGGCAAACTGAAGCTCGCTCCACTGGCCCACCCCGGTCTGCACCACGCCCTTGAGCCGCAGCACGCCAGCCGGCATGGCCTGCAGCCACGCCTGCAGGGCCGTCTCGCACAGCCCCCCGGGCGGCTGGCAGGACCAGGTCTCGAACTGCCGGCCATGCATGGGGCGCGCAGTGCTGGCACCCCATGAGACCTCCCGCACGCCACGCAGCAGGGCTGCGCCGCTGAGCAGTTGCACGGGCACCCGGGCTTCGCGCACATCGCAGCGTTGCGCGGCTGGCGCGTGGCTGGCTATCCAGCCGTGCACGCGCTCCAGGGTCCGGGCATCGGCCAGATCGGTCTTGTTGACGATGACCAGGTCGGCCCGGGCCACCTGGCGCTGCAGCGTGTCGGCCAGCAGCGGGTCGGCCGCCTGCCCGGGCAGGGCAGCGGCATCGACGACCACGATGACGCCGTCCAGCGCCAGTGCGGGATCGGCCAGGCCCAGTTGGGCAATGCGCCAGGGGTCGGAGACGCCGCTGGCCTCGACCACCACGGCGTCGAAGCGATCGCGCTGCTGCAGCACGCCGATCAGGGCCATGGACAGGTCATCGCCGATCTGGCAGCACACGCAGCCATTGGTCAGCGCGATGGTGTCGCCGCTGTGGACCTTGATCAGGCCTGCATCGATGTTGAGCGCGCCAAAGTCATTGACCAGCACGGCCAGCCGCTGGCCATCCGCATGGCGCAGCCAGTGGTTGAGCAGCGTGGTCTTGCCGGCGCCCAGGAAGCCGCCGATGACCGTGAACGGCAACCGCTGCCCCATGTCATGCTGCCTTGAAGACGCGCCCCGACAGCACCGTGCCCCAGACCCTGAGGTCCTTGAGCACCATGGGGTCCAGGGACAGCGGATCGTCCTCCAGCACGCAGAAGTCGGCGCGCTTGCCGCATTCGATGCTGCCGATCTCGTGGTCCAGCTTCAGTGTCCAGGCCGCGCCCAGCGTGACCGCATGCAGGGCCTGGGCCACGGTCAGGCGCTCGGCCACGCCCAGCACGCGGCCCTTGGGCGTGATCCGGTGGACCGCGCACCAGGCAGTGAACAGCGGCCCCAGCGGCGTGACGGGCGCATCCGAATGGATGGCCAGCGGCACGCCGGCGGCCAGCGCGCTGGCGCAGGCATCGAGCCGCAGGGCACGGTCCGGCCCCATGGTCATCTCGTAGTGCTGGTCGCCCCAGTACCAGAGGTGGTTGGCGAACAGGTTGGCGCACAGGCCCAGCGCCGCCATGCGGCGAAACAGCGGCGCATCGATCATCTGGCCATGCTGCAGCGTGTGGCGGTGGTCGGGCCGGGGGGCGCGGGCCAGCACGCGGCCTATGGCGTCGATGGAGGCTTCGCTGGCCTCGTCGCCATTGGTGTGCGTATGAATGAGCAGGCCTGCGCGGTGGTAGGTCTCGAAATCGGCCTCGTACTGCGCGGGCGCGGTGACCCAGATGCCGTTGGGCGCGCCGTTGTAGTGACCGGGCCAGCGCAGGCGCGCCGAAAAGCCCTGGATGGAGCCGTCCAGCATCATCTTGACCAGGCCGTAGCGCAGCCGGTCGGTGTTGCGCGCCATGAGCGCGCGCACATGCCCGGCGCCGGCCTCGGCGCCATGCGTGCCGTGAAACGCCTGGAAGGCGGGCAGGATGCGGATGGGCACCTGGTCATCGGCCAGCGCGGCCTCCAGCACGCGGCAGTCCTGCTCACCCAGCCTGTTGACCAGGTCGGTGGCCGTGGTCACGCCCTGGCGGCAGGCCAGGCGCGCGAAGGAGCGCACGCCCGCCTCGGTCATGGGCGCCAGCAGGCCGGCGTTGCCGATCTTGCGCAGTACCAGGAACATGGCGGCCGGCTCCTGCAGCTCGCCCGTGGGCTCACCGGCCAGGGCGTGGCCGGGCGCAAAGCGCACCACGCCCTCGACCTCGTTGTCGCGCGTGATCTCGGCCAGGCGCAGCATGGCGCTGTTGACGTTCATCAAATGGCCGTTGGCGTGCGAGATCACGATGGGACGGCCTCCTGCGGCGCGGTCCAGGTGCTCCACCGTCATGCGCTCGCCACCAAAGTAGATGGGATCGAACCCCCAGGCGATCAGCGGCTGGCCGGCCGGCAGGCCCTGCGCATCCATGCGCGCCGCCACCTCGGCCAGGCGGTCCACCACGGCATCCATGGAGCGCAGGCCGGGCCAGACCTTGCCATCGGGGTCGCGCCGGTCGAACCAGCCCGTGTATGTCCAATCCCACATGCTGCCTTCCTTGAGGTGGCAGTGGCCCTCCACCAGGCCGGGCAGCAGCACCTGGTCGGCAAAGCGCTCGTCGATGCGGCATTCGCCCCAGGCCGTGCAGCGCGCGAGATCCCCGACCGCGAGGATGCGCCCGTCGCGCACGGCCACGTGCGTGGCCTCGGGCTGCATGGGGTTCATGGTGATGATCTTGCGGGCGGCGTAGACAGTGATGCTCATGGTGGCGGGTGCTCCGGGTTCACAGGGCCAGCGGCGCGCGCGGCACGCCATCGATGTGGTCCACGCGGATGCAGCGCACCCAGTGGCCGGGGGCGGCTTCGCGCAGCGGTGGCGCCTCGGCCGAGCACGCAGGCACGGCCACGGGGCAGCGCCCGGCGAAGCGGCAGCCCGCAGGCGGGTCGATGGGACTGGGCGGGTCGCCGGCCAGCCGAATGCGCCGCGCCGCCCGCTCACGCCCGCCGCGCACCGTGGGCACGGCCGACATCAGGGCCACGCTGTAGGGGTGCAGCGGCCGCGCGAAGAAGGCCTGGCGCGGTGCGCGCTCCACGATCTGGCCCAGGTACATGACGGCGATGTCGTCGCAGATGTGCTCGACCACGGCCATGTCGTGCGAGATGAACAGGTAGCTCAGGCCCAGCTCGCGCTGCAGTCGCGCCAGCAGGTTGAGGATCTGGGCGCGGATGGCGATGTCCAGCGCCGACACGGGTTCGTCGCAGACCACGAGTTCGGGCCGCGTGGCCAGGGCGCGCGCGATGTTGATGCGCTGGCGCTGGCCGCCCGAGAACTGGTGCGGAAATAGCTGGCGCTGCTCGGGCCGCAGGCCGACCTGGGTGAACAGCTCGGCCACGCGCGCCTCGCGCTCGGCCGGCGTGCCCACCTCCATCAGGTCCAGCGGAGCGCGCACCGCATCGCCCGCGCGCTGGCGCGGATTCAGCGAGGAGAACGGGTCCTGGAACACGATCTGCATGCGCCGCCTCGCCTGGCGCAGGGCCTCGCCCGACAGGCCGCCCAGGTCGGTATCGCCCAGCTGCATGCGGCCTGCCGTCACGGGCGCCAGGCGCATCACGGCCAGCGCCGTGGTCGTCTTGCCCGAGCCCGACTCGCCCACCACGGCCAGCGTGCTGCCGCGCCGCAGGCTGAAGGACACGCCGTCCACGGCCTTGACCACCTCGGGCCTGCCGAACAGGCCCTTGCCCGGGCGCGGAAAGTGGACCTGGAGATCGTCCACCTGCAAGAGGGTCTCGTCCATGCGTGCGTTCATGCCAGGGCCTCCGTATGGGCGCGGATGCGGGAAGCGGGAGCGTGCAGCCAGCAGGCCACGCCGTGGGATGGATCATCCAGCGCGGTCAGCGGCGGGGCTTCGCTGGCGCAGCGCGGCTGGGCCTCGCGGCAGCGCGCACGAAAGGCGCAGCCGCTGCCCAACTCCCAGATCGAGGGCACGACGCCGGGGATCTCGGGCAGCTCGGTGCGCCCGCCTGCCTGGCTGCTGCCCAGCTCGGGCAGGCAGGCGATCAGGCCGCGCGTGTACGGATGGGCGGGCGCCGACAGCACCTGTTCGCAGCGGCCCTGCTCGATCACGCGGCCCGCATACATGACCATGACGCGGTCGGCCATCTCGGCCACGGCCCCCATGTCGTGCGTGATCAGCACGATGGCCGTGCCCTTGTCGCGCTGCAGCTCGCGCAGCAGGTCGAAGATCTGCGCCTGCACGGTCACGTCCAGCGCCGTGGTGGGCTCGTCGGCGATCAGGATGTCGGGCCGGCAGGCCAGGGCCATGGCAATCATCACGCGCTGGCGCATGCCGCCCGACAGCTGGTGCGGGTACTCGTGCACGCGCCGCTCGGGCGCGGGGATGCCGACCTGCCGGAGCATCTCCACCGCGCGCTGGCGCGCGGCGGCCGCATCCAGGCCGGCGTGCAGGCGCAGCGGCTCGGCGATCTGCTCGCCCACGGTGAGCACCGGGTTCAGCGAGGTCATCGGCTCCTGGAAGATCATGGAGATGCGGTTGCCGCGCACCTGGCGCATATGGGCCTCGCCGGCGGCCACCAGGTCCTCGCCCTGGAAGCGCACCTGCCCGCCCGTGATGCGGCCCGGAGGCGAGGGAATGAGGCGCAGCAGCGCCAGCGCCGTCATGCTCTTGCCGCAGCCGGATTCGCCGACCACGCACAGGGTCTCGCCCGCGCGCAGATCGAAATCCACGCCGTTGAGCACCGTCGCCTGGCCGCGCCGGCCCTGGAAGGCCACGCGCAGGCCGCTCACTTGCAGCAGGGGGGTGTCGGTGTCCATCAGCGCTCCCTCAGCTTGGGGTTGAGTGCATCGTTGAGGCCGTCGCCGATCAGGCTGACGGCCAGCACGGTGACGAAGATGGCGGCACCGGGAAAGGCCACGGCCCACCAGCACGACAGCAGGTACTGGCGGGCCGACCCGATCATCAGGCCCCAGCTCATCTGATTGGGGTCCCCCAGGCCCAGGAAGGACAGGCCTGCCTCGAACAGGATGGCGGCGCCCACGGCCAGCGTGGCCGACACCACCAGCGGCGGCAGCGCATTGGGCAGGATCACCTTCCAGATGATGCGGCCGTGGCGCGCGCCGATGGCGCTCTCCGCGCGAACGAATTCAAGCTGGCGGATGCGCATGAACTCGGCCCGCGTCAACCGCGCCGTGGCCGGCCAGCTGACGCTGCCGATGGCCAGCGTGACCGTCACCAGCGAGGGCGAGAACAGCGTCACCACGACCATGGCGAACAGCAGTGCGGGCAGCACCTGGAAGAACTCGGTCACGCGCATCAGCAGGGCATCGACGCGGCCGCCGTAGTAGCCGGTCATCGCCCCCAGCGTCACGCCGATGCACACCGACAGCAAAGCCGCGAAGGCGCCCACCAGCAGCGTGGCGCGGCCGCCGTGGATGATGCCCGTGAGCACGTCGCGCCCCAGCTGGTCGCTGCCCAGCCAGGCCTCCTCGCTGAACGGCGGGCTCAGCGGCATGGTGCGGATCTCGAAAGGGTCCGCAGGCCAGATCCAGGGGCCGGCGATGGCCACCAGCAGCACGATGAGCAGCATGGCCATACCGGCAATGGCCGAGGGGTTGCGCAGGAACATGCGCAGCGCTTCGCGCGCCGGGTGCTCGGCATGGGCTGCGGCCTGCGGCGCGGCGACGCTCGGCACGGACACGGAAGGTGGTGTGATGGCATTCATGGTCTCAGGCCGCCTTGATGCGGGGATCGATCAGCCGGTAGCACAGGTCGGTGACGAGGTTCATCACGACCACGACGATGGAGGAGAACAGCAGCACGCCCAGGATGGTCGGGTAGTCGCGCCTCAGCACCGAGTCGAAGGCGAGCCGGCCCAGGCCCGGCCAGTTGAAGACCGTCTCGACGATGATGGCGCCAGCCATGACGTTGCCGAACTGCAGGCCCAGCATGGTCACCACGGGCAGCAGCGCGTTGCGCAGCGCATGGCGGTAGAGCACCACATGCTCGGCCAGGCCCTTGGCGCGCGCCGTGCGGATGTAGTCGGCGCCCAGCACGTCCAGCATGGACGAGCGCGACAGCCGGCTGTACTGCGCCAGGTAGACCAGGGCCAGTGTCAGCGCAGGCAGCACCAGGTGCCGGGCCACGTCCAGCAGGTCGGCAAGGCCTGCGCCGCCTGCGGCATCGGCCGAGCGCATGCCCGACACCGGCAGCACGGGCCACCAGGAGGCAAAGGCCAGCACCAGCAGCATGCCGGTCCAGAACACGGGCGCCGCAAAGCCCACCAGGGACAGCACGGTGATGCACTGCGACAGCAGGCCGTTGGGCCGGCGCGAGGACAGCACGCCCAGCAGCGTGCCCACCACGAAGGCCGTGAGCACGGCGGCCAGCACCAGCAGCAAGGTGGCGGGCACGCGCTCGGCAATCATCTGCGCCACCGGCAGGTTGAAGAAGTAGGAGTAGCCCAGATCACCACTGGCCACGCGCGCCAGGTAGATGCCCAGCTGCACGGGCAGCGGCCGGTCCAGCCCGTAGCGTGTGCGCAGCTCGGCCATGAGCTCGGGCTCCATGCCGCCGCTGGCGCCGGCAATGGTCTCCACGGGATCGCCGGGCGCCGCATGCACCAGCATGAAGTTCAGCACCACCACGGCCAGCACCAGCGCCAGGCCCTGCAGCAGCCGCTTGAGGAGTGTGCGAAGAAAAGCCATGGACTGCACCTCCCGACTACTTCAGAAAGATCTCGTCATAGGGCGAGGCCGGCCCCCAGACCGTGGTCGGCAGGTTGCCCACGTTCTTGCGCGCGGCAGTGTGGTAGGGCGAGTTGTTGATGAAGATCACCGGCAGCTCGTCGGTCACGGTCTTCTGGAAGGCCGCATAGAGCTTCTTGCGCTCGGCCGTGTCCAGCGTGCTGCTGGCCGTGTTCAGCAGCTCGTCCACCTTGGGATTGCGGTAGGACTGGGTGTTGGTCCAGACCACGGGCTTGATGTTGGTGGACAGGTAGCTGCGGTGCACGCCGATGACCGGGTCGCCCCAGTTGAAGACGATGTCCATGGACAGGTCGAAGTCATGCGTGGCCAGGCGCCGGGCCCAGGCCGGGAAGTCGGCCGAGGCCCGCACCTCGACCGCGATGCCCACCTTCTTGAGCTGGGCGCGCACGTACTCGGCCACGTTCTTTTGCTGCTCGTCCGAGCCGGGCAGGTAGTCGATGCTGATCTTGAAGCGCTCTCCGTTGGCCCCGGGCTTGAGGCCTGCCTCGTCCAGCAGGGCCGCCGACTTCTTGAGGTCCAGCGGATAGCGCACCAGGTCGGCCGAGGCAAAGGGGCTGGCCGCCACGATGGGGCCGTCGGCCACGGTGGCAAAGCCGCCCATCAGCGCCTTGGTGATGAAGTTCTTGTCGATGGCATGCGCAATGGCCTTGCGCACGCGCACATCGTCCAGCGGCTTTCTGCCGGTGTTGATGGCCAGCCAGTTGATCGAGCCTATGCCCTCGAAGCCCTTGCCGGTCAGCGTGATCTGGGGATTGGTGGACAGGCGCTTCAGGTCGATGGAGGCCTGCAGGTAGGGCACCATCTGCACGTCGCCGCGCTCCAGGCTCAGCAGCAGGCTGGAGGAGTCGGGCACGATGTTGAAGACCAGCTTGTCCAGATAGGGCCGGCCCGGCAGGAAGAACTTGTCGAAGCGCTCCATCACGATGCGCTGGCCCGCGCGGAACTCGGTCAGCTTGAACGGCCCCGAGCCCACCACGTCGGCGCTGTTGCGCGCATGGGTCTTGAGGTCGGCACCATCGCCATAGATGTGCTTGGGCAGTATGGGCGCCAGCGCAGGGCTCATGGCCAGCAGGATGGCCGGATGCGGCGCGTTCATGCGGATGATGGCCGTGTAGGGGTCGGGCGTGTCCACCTTCTCCACGGGCCCCAGCATGGTCTGGAACGGATGGTTGGCCTTGATGGCCATGATGGAGAAGGCCACGTCGGCCGAGGTGATGGACTTGCCGTCGTGGAACACGGCATTCCTGCGCAGGTTCAGGGTCAGCGACTTGCCATCCTCGGCCAGCTTCCAGGATTCGGCCAGGTAGGGCTGGGGCTTCCACTGGTCATCGAAGCGCAGCGGGCTGGCGAACAGCTGGGTGGAAGGCATGGCCGTGGCAATGCCCGATTGCACGGCGCCGTTCAGGTGCCGTGGCACCTGGGTGCTGCCCACGATCAGGGTGCCGCCGCGCTGCGGCTCCTGGGCCTGCAGCGGCGTGGCCGCCAGGCCCGCCAGCGCGCCGGCCAGGGCCAGGGCCGCCAGGGCGCGGCGTCGGAAAGTGATGGTGTGCATGGACTGTCTCCCTCGTTGGATCGCCAGGCCGCGCGGCTCGCTGCCTTCAATCCAGAATACGCAACAAGGGCGCGGGCCGCGGGGGCCACAGCCGTCCAAACGTAGGAGCCAGAGGCCCGGTGTTTACCCGCGTCGGCCGGCCCAAACCTTTACTTGCCCGCACCCGCACCGCAACATGGCGCCGACCGCGCGCCCTCTGCCCGGCCGCGCCAAGAACGCCCCCGATTGCCTCCGTTGCGCCATGAGCACCCCTTCCGCCACAGACCCACGCCACCAGTGGGCCCGCCTGTTCGCGCTGCCCGAGCAGCCCGGCCTTCCCCTGAAGGACCGCCTGCGCCTGGCCCTGGTCCAGCCCATCCTCGAAGGCCGCCTGCCACCCGGCGCGGCCATGCCACCCTCGCGCGAGCTGTCGCGCCTGCTGGAGGTGTCGCGCAATACCGTGACAACGGTCTACGAGCAGCTCGTGGATGAAGGCTTTCTCGAGGCCCGCCCGCGCAGCGGCGTGTTCGTGGCCCGGGATTCGCGCCTGGCTGGTGTGGACGGCGCCGTGGCCCTGCCTGCGACAAGTCCCGGGGAGCCCGCACCGGACTGGTCTGCACGCGTGCTGCGCTCGCTGACGGACAGGCACACGCTGTCCAAGCCGCAGCAGTGGCGCGAGTACCCTTACCCCTTCGTATACGGCATGCACGATCCCGCGCTGTTTCCCACCGAAGGCTTCCGGGAATGCTGCACGCGCAGCCTGGCGCGCGCCCAGCTGCCGCACTGGACGCCGGACTTCGAGACCGACGACGTTCCCGACCTGATCGAGCAGATCCGCCTGCGCCTGCTGCCCCGGCGCGGCGTGTTCGCGCTCAAGGAAGAGATCCTGGTCACCGTGGGCGCGCAGCAGGCCTTCTACCTGCTGGCCGACGCGCTATTGGACCCCTCGCAGCGGCTGGGCTTCGAGGAGCCCGGCCACCCGCATGCGCGCAACACCTTTTCGCTGCGCCGCCCCCACTGGGTGCCCGTGGCCGTGGACGAGGAAGGCGTGGTGGTCGATGGCCTGCCGCCGCTGGACTATCTGTTCGTCACGCCCTCGCACCAGAGTCCCACCACCGTGACGCTGAGCCTGCAGCGGCGCGAGCAACTGCTGCGCCGCGCCGAGCAGGGCGATTTCGTGATCATCGAGGACGACTACGAGGCCGAGAACCTCTACCAGGGCACGCCCATGCCCGCGCTCAAGAGCCTGGACAAGGGCGGGCGTGTGATCTATGTGGGTTCGCTGTCCAAGAGCCTGTCGCCCGCGCTGCGGCTGGGCTACATCGTCGCGCCGCGCGCGCTGATCGACGAGTTGCGCGTGCTGCGCCATGCCATGGTGCGCCACCCCAGCGCTTTCCTGCAGCATGCCTATGCGCTGTTCCTGTCGCTGGGCCACCATGAGGCCCATGCGCGCCGCGTGAACCAGGCCATGCTGGAACGCGTGGCGCAGGTGGACCGCTCGCTGCGCGCGCACCTGCCGGATTTCATCTTCCGCCAGCCCCAGGGCGGCGCATCGCTGTGGGTGCAGGCGCCGGCGTGGCTGGATGCCGATGCGCTGGCCGCCGTGGCGCGCCGCCACGGCGTGCTGATCGAGGCAGGCAGCGCGTTCTTTGCGACGCCGCGCCAGCCCTGCCCCTTTTTCAGGCTGCGCCTGTCCTCCATTGCCATCGATCAGATCGATGCCGGCATCCAGGCGCTGGCGCGGGCGGTGATGGAGCTGGACTCAGCCCGCAATCACTGCTGCGCGTAGGATTCCAGCGGCTTGTCGTTGGGCTTTTGCAGCAGCTGCTTGAGCAGGTCGCTCATGGGCAGGTTCAGCGGGGCATTCTTGGGCGGAATGGGCTGCACGAACCACTTGTCGTAGATCTTCGCCACTTCGCCCGAGGCCATCATGCCCACCAGCACGTCGTCCACGGCCTTCTTGAAGGCGGGGTCATCGCGGCGGAACAGGATGGCGATGGGCTCGGAGCCCAGCACCTCGCCCACGATCTTGAAGCCTGCAGGGTTCTTGGAGTTGGCGATGACGCCGGCCAGCAGGTTGTCGTCCAGCACGAAGGCATCGGCACGGCCCGATTCGAGCATCAGAAAGCTCTCGAAATGGTCCTTGCCCAGCGAGGTGGGCAGGTTCACGCCATTGTCGCGCCCGTACTTGCGCAGCAGCTGCACGGCGGTCGTGCCGGCCGAGGCCGCCACGGGCTTGCCGTCGAGCTGCTTGAAGGAGGTGATGCCCGAGTCGGCGCGCACGGCCATGCGCACCTGGCTCACGTAGGTGGTCACGGCAAAGGCCACCTGCTTTTGGCGAGCGAGGTTGTTCGTGGTCGGGCCGCAGCCGATGTCCACGGTGCCGTTCTGCACCAGGGGCATGGTGTTCTGCGAGGTCAGGGCCATGTACTCGATCTTGGCCTTGGGCACGATCTGGGCCAGCACCTTCTCGCACAGCTCCACGTGGTAGCCCACGTACTTCTGCGTGGTCCCGAAGGCATAGGCCATGGGCGCCGAGCTTTCGCGCACGCCCATCACCACCTTGCCTGTGCTCTGGATCTTGTCCAGCGTGCCGGCCGCCTCCTGTGCATGGGCAGCGCCAGTTGCCGCCACCACACATGCCATCGCCACATGGGCCAGTACGAATCGCATCGAGGGTCTCCTTGGATAGTTGTTGCAGGTCCGAAGGCGCGCTGCGCCTCCACCCTGCCGTGCCGCCGTCACCGGCTGCCTCCAGGCAGGGCCGCCGTCAAGGCGATTGCATCAACTATCGAGCAATCAGGCGCCTGTGCATAACGATGAAATGGAAGAAGGTCATGCTCCACCCACATGACCCGGCACCCTGCTGGTGCGCCGCGTTGGCCACAGGCCCGCCGCGCCCGGTCAGCCGGCCGACCCTGCCGCAAGCCGGTGCATGAGGCCCTGCGTCGAGGCATCGACGCCCTGCCAGTCGCCGCTGTCCTGGCGCGCATGCAGCTGGCGCGCCAGGTGCTTGCCCAGCTCCACGCCCCATTGGTCGAAGCTGTTGATGCCCCAGACCGCACCTGCGGAAAAGACACGGTGCTCATACAGCGCGATCAGGGCGCCCAGCGATGCCGGGTCCAGCTGCTGCAGCAGCAGGAAGCTGCTGGGCCGGTTGCCCGCGCAATGGCGCTCTGCCCCTTCGCCGTGGCGCCCCTCCATCAGGGCCTGGGCCTGGGCAATGGCATTGACGACCAGGCTCTGGTGGTGTGCGCCCAGGTATTTGCCGCCGTCGCGCAGCGCGATGAACTCCACGGGAATCACGTCCTGGCCCTGGTGCAGCATCTGGAAGAAGGCATGCTGGCCATTGGTGCCGGGCTCGCCCCAGATCACGGGCGCCGTGCGCACGGGCAGGGTCTGCCCGCCGCGCGTCACGCCCTTGCCGTTGCTCTCCATCTCCAGCTGCTGCAGGTAGGCGGTCAGCCGCCGCAGGCCATGGCTGTAGGGGGCAATGCAGCGGCTGGAGAAGCCGCAGAAATCGCGGTACCAGACGTCCAGCAGGCCCAGGCGCAGCGGCAGGTTGCCGTCCACGCCCGAGGAAAAGAAATGCGCGTCCATGGCATGCGCGCCGTCCAGCAGCGCACGGAACTGCGCCGCGCCAATGGCAATGGCCACCGGCAGGCCGATGGCCGACCACAGCGAAAAACGGCCGCCCACCCAGTCCCAGAATCCCAGCGTGCGGCGGATGCCGAAGTCGGCTGCTGCCTGCACATTGGTGGTGAGCGCCACGAAGTGCCGGTCGATGGAGCACGCGGCCTGCGGGTCCTCGCTGCCGCCCTGCTCCAGGAACCACCGGCGCGCCGAGTGCGCGTTGAGCATGGTCTCGGCCGTGGTGAAGGATTTGGAGGCGATCAGGAACAGCGTGCTGTGCGGGCGCACGCGGCGCAGCACATGGCCGAGCTCATGGCCATCGACGTTGGAGACGAAATGGAAATTCTTGCCCGCATCGACCCAGTCCTCCAGCGCATTGACCACCACTTCGGGGCCCAGGTGCGAGCCGCCGATGCCGATGTTCACGATGTCGGTGATGCCCTCGTCACCACGCACCTGCTCGGCCAGGGCCAGCATGGCGTCCAGCGTCTCGTGCACCTGGCCCAGCGCCTCGTGCATGGCCGGCTGCCACTGCTGCACGGTGGCGCAGTGGCGCAGCTGGCCGCCGTCGCGCGGCATGCGCAGCAGCCAGTGCATGACGGCACGGCCTTCGGTGCAGTTGACGGGCTCGCCGGCCAGCATGGCGTCGCGCTGGGCCAGCACGCCGGCCTGCTGCGCCAGCTCGCGCAGCAGCTCTTCGGTGCGCTCGGTCCAGAGGTTCTTGGACAGGTCGGCAAAGACATGGGGCGCCTGCTGGCTCAGCGCGTCCAGCCGGCCCGCGTCCGCGGCAAAGGCCTGGCGCAGATCCAGGGTCTGGATGTCTTCGTGGAAATGGCTTTCAAGTGCCGGCCATGCCGGCAAGGTATTGCACAGAACGGGCAAGGTCTTCATCCAATCAGTCTGCGGCCTGCTGCATCAATGCTTCGAGCTTGCGCGTGTCGGCAGCAAAGGCGCGAATGCCTTCGGCCAGCTTTTCGGTGCCCATGGCGTCTTCGTTGAGGGCCAGGCGGAACCCGGCCTCGTCGTAGTGCACGGGATCGAGCTCCAGGGTCCGCGCCGCCTCGGGGTCCAGGGCGCGCGCCAGGGGCGCATCGCTGGCGCCCAGCTGGGCCAGCAGTTCGGGGGCGATGGTCAACAGGTCACAGCCGGCCAGTGCCACGATCTGGCCCGTGTTGCGAAAGCTCGCGCCCATGACCTCGGTGGCGATGCCGAAGTGCTTGTAGTGCTCGTAGATGGCACGCACGGAACGCACGCCGGGGTCGTTGGCGCCGGCCATGGCGGCCTCGTCCCACTGGGCGCCAGCCTGCTTCTTGTACCAGTCGTAGATGCGGCCCACGAAGGGCGAGATCAGCTGCACCTTGGCCTGTCCGCAGGCCACGGCCTGGCAGAACGAGAACAGCAGCGTGAGGTTGGTGTGGATGCCGCGCAGCTCCAGCTGACGCGCCGCCTCGATGCCTTCCCAGGTGGAGGCGATCTTGATGAGCACGCGGTCGATGTGCACGCCTTCGGCTTGGTACAGCTCGATCAGGCGCTCGGCACGTGCCACGGTGGCCGAGGTGTTGAACGACAGGCGCGCATCGACTTCAGTGGAGACACGGCCCGGAATGGTGTTCAGGATCTCGCAGCCAAAGCGCACCAGCATGCGGTCCATGACCTCGTCGAGGCTGCGGCCCTTGTACTGGGCCACGGTGGCACGCATCAGCGGTGCGTACTCGGGCTTTTGCACCGCCTTGAGGATGAGCGAGGGATTGGTGGTCGCATCCCGTGGCTGGAACTGGGCCAGTTGGTGGAAGTCGCCGGTATCGGCCACCACGGTCGTGTACTGTCGAAGCGCGTCAAGCTGGTTCATGGAACATCCTTTGGGCGGGAGCCTGGCGAGGGGCGGCATCGCACCAGGGCGGTGCGGTTGTACCGGCAAATCCTTCGAGTGTATGCGCCCGCATGGTTTGCATCGGCGTCAGGAAAGTAAGCGAAGGCTGCCGCTCATGCAAAATGCGCGCTGGATCTGCCTTGCGGCAACCGCTTCCCTTTACCCATAGAACAACGCCCACCGCCTAATGCTGGACCGCATCACCGCCTCGCTGCCCTCGCTTGCTCCCGCCGAACAACGCGTGGCCCGCCTGGTGCTGGCCGATCCTCGGGCCTTCGCACGGCAGCCGGTGCGCGAACTGGCCGAGCGCGCCCATGTCAGCAAGCCGACGGTGGTGCGCTTTTGCCGCAGCATGGGCTACGACGGCCTGGCCGACTTCAAGCTCAAGCTGGCCGGCAGCGTCAGCGAGGGTGTGCCCTTCATCCACCGCAGCGTGGACACCGACGACAAGACCAGCGACGTGATGGTCAAGGTGGTGGACAACGCCGTGGCCGCCTTCCTGCAATACCGCAATGCCGCCAGCACCACGGCCATAGAGCAGGCGGCGCAGGCCATCGCCTCGACCTGGCAGACGGGGCGGCGCATCGAGTTCTACGGCGCAGGCAATTCGGGCATTGTGGCCCAGGACGCGCAGCACAAGTTCTTTCGCCTGGGCGTGACCAGCCTGGCCACCAGCGACGGCCACATGCAGGTGATGAGCGCCACCCTGCTGGGGCCCGGCGACTGCGCGGTGATCATTTCCAACTCGGGCCGCACGCGCGACCTGATGGACGCCGCCGACATCGCGCGCAAGAACGGCGCCACCACGATTGCCATCACCGCCAGCGGCTCGCCCCTGGCCTCGGCCTGCCACATCCATCTGGCCGCCGACCATCCCGAGGGCTACGACCGCTACAGCCCCATGGTGTCGCGCCTGCTGCACCTGCTGGTCATCGACGTGCTGGCCACCTGCGTGGCGCTGCGCATCGGCCCGGCCCTGCAGCCTGCGCTGGAGCAGATGAAGAACAACCTGCGGGCCAAGCGCTACACGTAGCACCGGCCCCCAGGCCCACCCTCCTCGCTCAGCCCTGCCAGCGCCTGAGCACCAGCGAGGCGTTGACGCCACCAAAGCCGAAACCGTTGACCAGGGCATGCTCCATGGCCCAGGGTCTTGCCGCGCCGGCGATCAGGTCCAGCCCCTGGGCCAGGGGATCGGGCTCCACGAGATTGCGCGTGGCCGGCGCCATCTGGTCGCGCAGCGCCAGCACCGTGAAGATGGCCGCCACCGCGCCCGCCGCGCCCAGCAAATGGCCCGTGGCCGACTTGGTGGAGCTGATCGCCGCGCCGCTGCCCTCGCCAAACAGGGAGCGCATGGCCGCCAGCTCGCCCCGGTCGCCCACGGGCGTGGAGGTGGCGTGGGCATTGAGGTACTGCAGCTGATCCGGCGACAGCCCGGCCATGGCCAGCGCCTGCGCCATGCTGCGGCGCGCGCCGTCACCATCCTCCGGGCCCGAGGTGATGTGATAGGCATCGGCGCTGGTGCCGTAGCCCACCACTTCGGCCAGCGGCACGGCGCCGCGCGCCAGGGCGTGGTCCAGCCCCTCCAGCACCAGGGCGCCCGCGCCCTCGCCCATGACAAAGCCGTCGCGGCCTGTGTCGAAGGGGCGCGAGGCCTCCTCGGGCCGGTCGTTGTATCCCGTGGAAAGGGCCTTGGCCGCCGCGAATGCGCCCAGGCTCACGCGGTCGATGGCAGCCTCGGTGCCGCCGCACAGCGCCACATCGGCCTCGCCCGAACGGATCATGCGCAGGCCGTCGCCCACCGCCTGAACGCTGGCCGCGCAGGCAGTGACCGGCGCACCCAGCGGACCCTTGAGCCCATGGCGTATCGACACATGCCCGGCCGCGAGATTGACCAGGAAAGACGGCACGGTGAAGGGCGACAGGCGCGACACCCCCCGGCTGTCCGTGGTGCGCACGGCCTGGGCAATGGCGCCAAAGCCCCCGATGCCCGAGGCAATGATGCAGGCCGTGCGCGTGCGCTCCTGCTCGCTGGCAGGCTGCCAGCCGGCCTGGGCCAGGGCCTGGTCCGATGCGTCCAGCGCCAGCGGAATGAAGCGGTCCATCTTGCGCTGGTCCTTGGGCGAGACCACGGCATCGATGTCCCAGCCGCCTTCCGGGTCGCGGGCCAGGTCGGGCACCTGGCCTGCCACCTGGCCCGGCACATCGGGCGCCAGATCCTCGGGCAGCCGGCTCAGGCCCGATGCGCCGGACAGCAGCCGGCGCCAGGCCAATTCAGTGCCCCGCCCCAGCGGCGAGACCATGCCCATGCCCGTGATGACCACGCGGCGAGGCAGGTGGGCAGCCGTATGGGACGTCTGGGACGTATGCGCCGTATGGGCCGTATTCATGAGCCGCTCCTGGCACACCGTGCGGAGGTCGGAGCGGGCCCAGGCAGCAGGCTGCGCAGAAGTGAACAGGCATTCATCGGTTCTTCCCTGTAGAGTGCACAGCCCCTGCAGAACATGGCGCACAGGCCATGGCAGGGGCTGATTTATGATGATTGCCGTCATCATAAACGTGTTTTGATAACGACCACAATCATTGGACAGCGCACATGAAAGTCACGAAAGCCCAGGCCGCGCAGAACCGGCAGGACATCCTCGAAGCCGCCGCACGGCTGTACCGCGAGCACGGGCTGGACGGCGTCGGCGTGGCCGAGGTGACGCGCGGCGCGGGACTCACCCACGGCGGGCTCTATCGCCACTTCGAATCCAAGGACGCGCTGGTGCGCGAGGCCTGCGCACGCGCCTTCGACTGGTCCATCGCGCCGCTGGACGGCCTGCAGGGTGAACAGGCCGGCGGCCTTGCCGCGCGCGTGCAGTCCTATCTGTCGCCACAGCACCGCGACAGCCCCGGCGAGGGCTGCCCCGCCGCAGCGCTGGCCGTGGACGTGGCCCGGGCAGGCGGCGATCTTTCAGCGGTGTTCGCCGAAGGGGTGGAACGCAACATCGGCAGATTTGCGCGCGTGATCGGCACACTTGGCGACGATCAGGCACCCGATGCCACACAGCGCGCCCAGGCCATGGCCATGCTCAGCAGCATGGTGGGCGCCCTGGTCCTGGCGCGTGCCACGGTCGCGGCCAATCCAGCCTTGTCCGACGAGATTCTGAAAACGGTGCAGGCCCACCTTCTTGCGCCCGAGGGCCAGGCCCGTTGACCCGCTCCGCCTGCGCTATACGTCCTGCGAATGCAGCGGCATGGCCTGCTCGATCAGGCTGGCGTGCAGGGCAGCGCCCAGCGGCAACACTTCGTCGTTGAAGTCATACCGGCTGCTGTGCAGCGGCACCCCGGGCTGGGCGCCCGTGGATTGCCCCAGGCGCAGGTAGGCACCGGGCTTGTGCTGCAGCATGAACGAAAAGTCCTCGGCACCCATGCTGGGCTCCAGGTGCCGGTCCAGGTTCTCCACCCCCACCAGCGACTGGGCCACATCGGCAGCAAAGGCGGCCTCCGTGGGGGAGTTGATGGTGGCGGGATAGATGCGCTCGTAGTTGACCTTGGCCGTGGCACCGAGCCCCAGCGCCACCGCGCTGCACAACTCCTGCAGGCGCTGCTCGACACGGTCCTGCACGGCGGGGTCGAAGGTCCGCACGGTTCCCACCAGCGTTGCCGTGCCCGGCATCACGCTGAAGGCGCCCAGGTCCCCGGCCTGCACGGCGCACAGGCTGATGACGGCACTGTCGATGGCGCGCACATTGCGCGAGACGATGCTCTGCACCGCCGTGGTGATGTGCGCGGCCGCCAGCACCACGTCCACCGTCTGGTAGGGATGCGCACCATGGCCGCCGCGCCCCGTGATCTCGATGGTGATGCGGTCGGCAGCCGCCATCATCGCGCCCATGTTGATGCCCACCGTGCCCGCACGCATGGCAGGCCAGTTGTGCATGGCGTACACGGCCTGCATCGGAAAGCGGTCGAAAAGACCATCGGCAATCATGGCCCGCGCGCCGCCGCGCCCTTCCTCGGCGGGCTGAAAGACCAGCACGGCCGAGCCATCGAAGCGCCGCGTCGCGGCCAGGTAGCGGGCGGCGCCCACCAGCATGGTCGTATGGCCGTCATGCCCGCAGCCGTGCATCAGCCCCTGCTTGCCGGACTTCCAGGGAAATTCGTTGTGCTCGACCATGGGCAGTGCGTCCATGTCGGCACGCAGGCCCACCATGGCGCCCGAACTGTGGCCCTGCCCGCGGATCACGGCCACCAGGCCCGTGGTGCCCAGGCCTTCATGGATCTCGTCCACACCGCACTGGCGCAAGGCCTCCTTGACGCGCGCCGCCGTGAAGCGCTCCTCGAATCCAAGCTCCGGATGCGCATGCAGCTCGCGGCGCAGCGCCGTCAGCTCCGGGTGGTACTGGGCGATCTGGGCAAAGGCCCGACCGCCTGCCTTGTATCGAGTGGCTTCCATAGCCTTGGTTCTTTCGCTTCGTTGGCCTGCGCATTACCTTAACGCAGGAAATCGCGCCCGCCCACCGTCAGCCCATCGACAGGAAACAAAAAGGCCTCCCGAAGGAGGCCATTCGTTGCGCAGACGCCGCGTGCTCAGAAGCGATGGCGCAGGCCGACGGTGAAGCCCGTGCGCTTGGTGGCGCCATTGGCGTCCAGCATCACGCCCGAGCCACCGCTGGTCTTGGTGTGGTCCAGGGCCACATAAGCATCGGTACGCTTGGAGAAGGCGTAGTCGGCTACCGCCACCAGGAAGTCTGCCTTGCCATTGAAATTACCCGTGCCCGAGCCCGACTGCTTGGCATGGTAGTAATGCGCGCCCACATTGATCTGGGGCGTGATCTGGTAGCCGAAGCCCATCTTGTACATCTGGCGCTTGTTGGCGTCGCCGGCCACGAAGCCGCCGTTGGACGAGCCCGTCCAGAAGGAGTTGAGGATGGCCTGGTCGAATCCACCGCCTGCCGCTGCAGCTGGGAACGCATCCTTGCGCTTGTTCAGGCCGTAGCCCAGGTTGACGTACCAGGGGCCCACGCGGTAGGAGCCGCCCAGGGTATAGGCATCGACCTTGGTGCCGGCCGGCAGCGTGGTGCCCAGGTAGCCGGCGCCTGCGGAGATGCCGCTTTGCGAATAACGCAGATAGCCGCCAGCCGTCTTGATGGCGCCACCAGGGCTCACGCCGGTGCCCACCTTGTCGAAGGTGTTGTTCTCGTCGAACGAATACTGCAGGGCGCCGCGCACGGGGCCGAACTCGGCCAGGTACTTGACCATGTTGCTGGCGCGCGCGCCCATGGACATGCCGATTTCAGGCTTGTAGGCCTCCATGTACGGCGAATATGGGAAAGAGGCATAGGTGGAAGTCACCAGGTCGAACAGCAGGTTGTACTGGCGGCCCAGGGTAACCTGGCCAAAGCTCTTGCTGCGCAGGCCCACCCAGGATTGCTGAAAGTAGCTGGCCGCAGCCTGCTCGCCGGTGTCGGTGAGGAAACGGGCCTCCAGGTTGGCAATCGCTGCCAGACCGCCACCCAGGTCCTCGGTGATGTTGATGCCCCAGCGGCTCTGCGACATGCCGCCGCCGATCATCTGGGTCTTGCCGCTCTTGGTCGGGCCTTCATTGGTGGTGTGGCGCACAGCGGCATCGACGATGCCGTACAGCTGCACGCTGCTTTGCTGGGCGAATGCTGCCAAGGGTGCCGTTGCTGCCAACACCGCCAGTGCCACGCTCTTTTTCACGAATGAAGAATTCATTGTGTTGTCTCTCTCTTGTTAACGATTGGTTGGTGGAAATTTCATTCTAGAAACGCTTTTCCCGCCTCGTCACCGTTGGCACAAGCACAACACAGGTCTTTCCCTAGCACAAAACAAAAGAGCCAGTCCGAAGACTGGCTCTTTTTTGCTTCAAATGGCAACTGGCTTACGCCAGCCGTTCATTAGAAAGCGTGGCGAATGCCGACTTGCACGCCAGTCTGGCTTTCGCCAGCTTGCACGCCACCAGCGTACACGCCCTTGGCTTGCAGGCCCAGGGTCGAAGCATCCTTGTTCTTCAGGAATGCCAGGTTGCCGTACAGAGCGGTGCGCTTGGACAGGTTGTGGACGTAGCTCAGAGTGATCTGGTGAGCCTTGGAGTCGATGGCCTTTTGGTCGTACAGAGCGTATTGCAGCTTGACTTCGCCCACGCCGCCGACGGGAGCCGAAGCGCCCAGCATGTAGGAGTTGGTCTTGATGTCGCCGCCGATGTCACGCTTGAACTTGGTCTGTTGCAGCAGGCCGCTCAGCTTGGCAACGCCGAAGTTGTACGAAGCACCCAGGGTGATTTCGTCACGGTCGGTAGCCAGGCCGCCAACGGCAGTCTTTTGCTGGGCCAGGCCCAGGCTGGCGCTCAGGGGGCCGTTGTCGTATGCAACGTAACCACCGATGTAACGGCCGACGCTGTCAGCAGTACCGATGGTTTGCTTTTCGTCGAAAGCGTAGCCAAAGCCGGCGTTGAAACCGCCGAAGTTGGGGGTGTAGTACGAGATCAGGTTGTTAGCGCGGATGCCGTTGTCGTCGGCGCCTTGGCCAGCTGCCCAGTTACGGAAGCCCATGAATGGGCCGATACCGGTGGCGCTGAACAGGTCGTAGGAGGTCAGCTTTTGGGAGGTCGGGACTAGGTCACGGCCCAGGCGCACTTCACCGAAGTTGCCCGACAGGCTCACGGTGGAACGACGCTTGAAGTTGAAGCCGCTGGCGTTGCCATCGTCACCGAAGATTTCGCCTTCCAGCCAGAAGCCAGCCTTCAGACCACCACCCAGGTCTTCCGTGCCGCGCAGGCCCAGACGGCTCGTGGAAGCGCCGCTGGTGCCCAGGCCGTAACGGCTGTCGCCAGCTGCGTCCTTGTTCACGTAGGCAACGTTGGTGTCCACGATACCGAACAGGGTCACGGAGGATTGAGCCATTGCGGCGCCGGAAGCAGCCAGCACTGCCAGGGCAATCAGAGATTTTTTCATTACGAGTTACTCCAAGGTTTAGAAGGGCGCCGGTCGTGAGGAAGAGAGGCTTGGCCTGATGCTCCACCGGTTTCCCGCGCCAACCTCCTGGTGGGGAAGTTAGGGCCTATTGCACCAGACCACCGCTGCCCATGCAAAGAAATTCACCCACAAACGGGCATTACCCCCCGTTTTTCGTTGCACTGCCGCAACAAACCTGCAAGCCAACACAATCAGGCCCAACCCGAACATCGCGCCGGCCTTGTTGCGCTTGCACAAAGAGAGGGCATGGCGTCCTGGTGTACCGTTCAGACCCTGAATTTGCCAAGATTTTCCGCTCTAGGGACCGCCCATGGACAAGATACTGACTGCCGCCGATGCGGCGCTTCGCACCCTGTTTGCACAGCCTTCCGCCGCCGAACGCTCCCCGGCCGCCGGCATCGCGGAGGGAGAGCTGACCGAGGCACAGCGTCGGCTGTCGGGCGCCTTGATGCGCGTCAATCATGTCGGAGAGGTCTGCGCCCAGGCGCTGTACAACGCCCAGGCCATGGTGACGCGCGACATGGTGCTGCGCGAGCACCTGCTGGAGGCGGCGCGCGAGGAGACCGACCACCTGGCATGGACCCGCGACCGGCTCAACGCCCTGGGCGACCGGCCCAGCCTGCTGAACCCGCTGTGGTTTGCCGGCGCCTTCGCCATTGGCGTGGTGGCCGCCAAGATCAGCGACGCGGCCAGCCTGGGGTTTGTGGTGGAGACGGAGGAGCAGGTGTCCGCCCATCTGGAATCCCATCTGGACCTGTTGCCCGAGGAAGACCGCGCCTCGCTGGCCGTGGTGGCCCGCATGAAGGATGACGAGGAACGCCATGCCGCCGCTGCGCGTGAAGCCGGAGCCCTGGAATTGCCGCCCCCCGCCCGCGCCTTGATGCGCCTGGCAGCCAAGGTGATGACGACAACCGCCCACCGCATCTGAACCTTCAGAAACATCTGAAACAGCATTCCATCCAAAAAAAGCGGGCCTTGCCCGCTTTCTTCATTTCAGGAGGGCCGCGCCCAGGCGCAAGCCCAGCCATCGGCGGCATCAGGCCTCGACGATGTCGAATCCCGTGGTGATCTCGGCCGTCTTACCCAGCATGATGGTGGCCGAGCAGTATTTGTCATGGCTCATGGCGATGGCACGTTCCACCGCACCCGTGGGCAGACCCGTACCGCTGACGGTGAACTGCATGTGGATCTTGGTGAACACCTTGGGGTCCGCATCGGCGCGCTCCGAGGTGAGCTTGACGCTGCAGCCTTTGACGGCATGCCTGCCGCGCTTGAGGATCAGCACCACGTCATAGGCCGTGCAGCCACCGGCGCCGGCCAGCAGCATCTCCATGGGGCGGGGTGCCTGGTTCTGCCCCCCGTTGGCGGGGTTGGCCGCATCCGGCGCCCCATCCATATTGACCACATGGCCGCTGCCCGTTTCCGCCACGAAGCCCATGCCCGAGCGCATGCCGGTCGTGCCGCCTGTCCAACTCACTGTGCATTCCATTGTTGCGTCCTCAAAAAACTGTTGCTATTTTGCATCAACTACACAAAAACCCTGATTTTGTTGCAACGCAGCACCTGTCGTGCATACAATGCACCCAAGCGTTATCTGAAGGGTTAACCCGGACACCCCCCCAGATGGACTGCAGATTGTGAACCAACTTCGCTCTGCATCGCACCAGTTGTCTCCTCCACCTCCTCTATTGGTGGATTCAGCCCCCGGCTTTACAGCCTGGGGCTTTTTTTTGGTTTCGTCGCTCCCGGCCTGTGCAGGACGCTGCACTGCAGCATGATTCACAAGCGCCTATGATGGCCGCCTGACACCGACGGGCCGCCTCCCGGCCTGCTGCTCTCCAGCCTTTCGCCGACGATGAACCACCCCCTGACCCCTGCCGACTACCTGACCAAGATCCTTACCGCGCGCGTCTATGACGTGGCCGTGGAGTCGGACCTGGAGCCCGCCAAGGCGCTGAGCCGCCGCCTGCACAACAAGGTGCTGCTCAAGCGCGAGGACCAGCAGCCGGTGTTCAGCTTCAAACTGCGCGGCGCCTATAACAAGATGGCGCACCTGTCGGCCGAGCAGCTGGAAAAGGGTGTGATCTGCGCCTCGGCCGGCAACCATGCGCAAGGCGTGGCCCTGGGCGCACGCAAGCTCGGCTGCCGCGCCGTGATCGTGATGCCGACCACCACGCCCCAGGTCAAGATCGATGCGGTGCAGGCACTGGGCGGCGAGGTGGAACTGGCCGGCGAAAGCTATTCCGACGCCTACAAGCACGCCGTCAAGCTGCAAAAGGAAAAGGGCCTGACCTTTGTGCACCCCTTCGACGATCCCTACGTGATCGCCGGCCAGGGCACGATTGCCATGGAAATGCTGAGCCAGCTCCAAAAGCTGGGCAGCCCGCGCCTGGACGCGGTCTTTGTCGCCATCGGCGGCGGTGGCCTGATCTCGGGCGTAGCCAATTACATCAAGGCCGTGCGCCCCGACGTGAAGGTGATCGGCGTACACACCAAGGATTCGGACGCCATGCTGCAGTCCGTGCGTGCCGGCCACCGCGTGGAGCTGGCCGACGTGGGCCTGTTCGCCGACGGCACGGCCGTCAAGCTGGTGGGCGAGGAGACCTTCCGCATCGCCCAGGGCCTGGTGGACGACTACGTGGTGGTCGATACCGATGCCGTCTGCGCCGCGATCAAGGACATCTTCGTGGACACGCGCTCCATCGTCGAGCCGTCCGGCGCCTTGGCCGTAGCGGCCATCAAGCAGTACGTTGCCAAGCACAAGACCAAGGGCGAGACCTATGCCGCCATCCTGTGCGGCGCCAACATGAACTTCGACCGGCTGCGCTTCGTGGCCGAGCGGGCCGAGGTGGGCGAAGAGCGCGAGGCCCTGTTCGCCGTGACCATCCCCGAGGAGCGCGGCAGCTTCAAGCGCTTTTGCGAAGCGGTGGGCAAGCTGCCCGGCGGCCCGCGCAACGTGACCGAATTCAACTACCGCATCAGCCACGAGAACAAGGCCCATGTCTTCGTGGGCCTGACCACGGCGGCACGCGGCGAGTCCGAGAAGATTGCCAGGAACTTCGAGAAGCAGGGCTTCGAGGCGCTGGACCTGACCTTCGACGACATGGCCAAGGAGCATCTGCGCCACATGGTCGGCGGCCATTCGCCGCTGGCGCAGGAAGAGCGCCTGCTGCGCTTTGTCTTCCCCGAACGCCCCGGCGCACTGTTCAAGTTCCTCAGCCTGATGGCGCCGACCTGGAACATCTCGCTGTTCCACTACCGCAACCAGGGCGCCGACTACGGCCGCATCCTGGTCGGCATGCAGGTGCCCGCCAAGGATGGCAAGAAATTCGACGCCTTCCTGAGCAATCTTGGCTACCCCTGGGTCGAGGAAACCGCCAACCCGGCCTACCAGCTTTTCCTCAAGTGACGGACCTGGCGGGCCGGCACTGACACGCCCATGCAGCCGCTTCGCCACTTTGTCCTGGCCGTCCAGTTCTTCAGCCGCATCCCGGTCACGGGGCGGCTGGCCGCCTGGGCTGGCTGGAGCCCCCAGCTGCAGCATGCCAGCGTTGCCCATCTGCCGGGTGTCGGCTGGCTGGTGGGCGCATGGGGCGCAGCGTGCCTGATGGCAACGGGCTGGCTGCTGGCGCCCAGCCCCTGGATGCCGCTGGTTGCCGCCGTTCTTTCCACCGTGGCCACGCTGTGGCTGACCGGGGGACTGCACGAAGACGGATTGGCCGATGTGGCCGACGGCCTGGGCGGCTTTGTCCCGCCCGAGCGCGCGCTGGAAATCATGAAGGATTCGCGCCTGGGCGCCTACGGCGCCATGGCCCTGGTGATGGCGCTGCTGGCCAAGCTATCCCTGGTCGCGCTGCTGCTCGACATCAACATGCAATGGGCGGCCTTGCTGCTGTGCAGCATCCATGTGCTGTCGCGCATGGCGCCGCTGGCCCTCATGCAATGCCTTCCCTATGTGGGCCAGGCGGCCCACTCCAAGGCCGTGCATGCGGCTGGCAAGCCGCTGAGCGCCATAGGCGTGGTCACGGCAACCCTCTGGTGCCTGCCCGCCCTGGCGCTGACAGGCTGGCTGGGGGGCCTGCCGCTCGTCATCGGCCTGGTTCTGCCCGGCGCCCTGGCCACGGCCGCCATGGTGCGCTGGCTGCGCCGCCGGCTGGGCGGCATGACGGGGGATTGCCTGGGCGCTGCCCAGCAGGCTTGTGAACTGGCCATGCTGCTGGGAGCCGCCGCCGTACTGGTGCGCGTGCCATGAACTCCGTCTGCGCCAACCCGGCACCACGCCTTTGGCTGGTACGCCACGCTCGCCCCCTGGTGGCGCCCGGCATCTGCTATGGCCGACTCGACATGCAAGCCGACGCCCAGGCCACGGCCGATGCAGCCCAGGCCCTGCATATCGCGCTGCCTGCGGATTGCCGGATGCTGCATTCGCCGCTGCGCCGATGCAGCCAATTGGCCCGGGCTCTGCAGGCCCTGCGGCCCGGCCTGGCATCGCAGGCGGATGGCCGGCTGCTGGAGATGGATTTCGGCCACTGGGAAGGCCAGCCCTGGGATGCGCTGGACCGCAGCGCCATCGATGCCTGGGCGGCAGACCTTGCCGGGCACGCGCCGGGCCGGGGAGAGTCCCTGGCGACCATGCTGCGCAGGGTGGATGAGGCCTTGCAGCAGGCGAGCAGGGGTTCGGTGGGCGATGGCGCCGCACGCGACACCGTCTGGATCACCCATGCCGGTGTGGCGCGCTGCGCGCAATGGCTGATGCGCGAAGGCAGCGCCCTGCCCCAGGCGGCCCAATGGACGCTGCCCGCGCCTGACTTTGGCGGCTGGCTGGTGCTGGACCTGCCGTTGCCGCGCTGACCGGGATCAGCGCTTGTCGGGCAGGGGAATCTGCAGCGTGATGGAAGCCGGGCCATCGACCCTGGGTCCCAGGCGCGCCTCGCGGCCCGACACCGACTGCAGCACCACGCCGTCTTCCACGGCGCGCCCCACGCGGAAGGGCTTGGCCGGCTGGTTGCCCACGGCGATGACCGCCGCGCCGCCGCCGCTGTCGCGCCCGGCCAGCACACCGACCAGCGCATAGCGCGAGACCACAGGCGCTGCAGCGGGGGCGACGGCGCCCTGCGCGGCTGCCACGCCTCCCAGCGCCTGCGCCAGCGCGGGCGCATCGACCTGCAAGGGCTCGGCGGGCGCGGGTGGCACGGGCGCTCCCGCGCCGCCGTTGCCCAGGCGCATGGCCCAGAAAGCCACGACGCCGGCAGCCAGCAGCCAGAGCACGAATGTGGCCGCCTTGACATGCCAGGTCCGGGCCTGGCCGCGGTTCAATGAAAGTGTCACCATCGCGCGATTATGATGGAGCGATATGTCCAATTTGCTGCACCGTTCCATGACCAGCCTTCCCCGCCGTCCGTTGCCCGCCCTGCGCACTGCCGTCCAGCGCGGCTTCACGCTGATCGAGCTGATGGTGGTCCTGGTCATCATCGGCGTGCTGGCGGCCCTGATCGTGCCCAATGTGCTGGACCGCGCCGACGATGCCCGCGTCACGGCTGCACGCACCGACATCACCAACATCTCCCAGGCGCTCAAGCTCTATCGCCTGGACAACCAGCGCTACCCCACGGCGGAGCAGGGCCTGCAGGCCCTGATCGTCCGCCCCACGAGCGGACCGCTGCCCAACAACTGGAAGCCCTACCTGGAAAAGCTGCCCAACGATCCCTGGGGCCGCCCCTACCAGTACCTGAATCCTGGCATCAAGGGCCCCATCGACATCATGTCCTTTGGCGCCGACGGCCAGGCCGGCGGAGAGGGCAAGGATGCCGACATCGGCAGCTGGCAATAAGTCGATGGCCCGGGCGACGGCCCGCAGGGGCCGCGCCGCACCGCACCACAGGCCCGCACTCCCAGCGGGCCTGCCTGCTCTCATGCCCCGCCAGACCGCTCCCTCCTCCCTGTCCACCCCTTCGCGCGGCTTCACCCTGCTGGAGCTGATGGTCGTCATCAGCATCATGGCGATTGCCGCCGCAGGCGTGAGCCTGTCGCTGCGCGACAGCGGACAGGCGCAGCTGGAGCGCGAGGCCGAACGCCTGGCCGCGCTGCTGGAGTCGGCCCGCGCCCAGGCCCGTGCCAACGGCGTGCCCGTGCGCTGGCGCCCCATGCCGCAGGGCTTTCGCTTCGAAGGACTGCCGGCCAGCGCTCAACTGCCTTCCCAATGGCTGCAGCCCGGTGTGCAGGCGCAGCCGGCCACGCCGCTGGTGCTGGGCCCCGAGCCACTGATTCCGCCCCAGTCCGTCACGCTGACGCTGCGCGACTCCACCAGCCCGCCGCTGCGTGTGGCCACGGATGGACTGCGGCCCTTTGCCGTGCAGTCCCTGCCATGACAGCCCTCCACGGACCGCGCCGAAAGCACGGCGCCCCCAGGCGCCAGGCACGCGGCTTCACGCTGATCGAGGTGCTGGTGGCCCTGGGCATCGTGGGCATTGCGCTCATGGCCGGTCTGCAGGCCACATCGGCCCTGACACTCAATGCCGAGCGCCAGTCCGAGGTGCTGCTGGCCCAGCTGTGCGCGCAAAACGAGCTGGTGCGCATGCGCCTGTCACGCCAGATGCCGCCCGTGGGCGACAACAGCCTGACTTGCGAGCAGGGCGGCCGGCAACTGCAGGTCCGGCTCAGCGTGCGGCCCACGCCCAATCCCAGCTTCCGCCGTGTCGATGCCTTGGTGGTCACGGCAGAGCACCCCGTGCTGCGCGTATCCACCATCGTGGGACGCTTCTGAATGCGCTTGCGCCACCCCTCCCGCACGCACGGCTTCACCCTGGTGGAGCTGATGGTGGCCATCGCCGTCATGGCCCTGCTGGCCCTGGTGAGCTGGCGCGGGCTGGACAGCATGGTGCGCTCGCAGGAGACCATTCGTGCCCGCAACGAGCAGCAGATGGTGCTGCAGACCGTCATCGCCCAATGGAATGCCGACCTCGAAGCGCTGATGCCGCTTGAAAACACACAGGTCATCGACTGGGACGGCCAGGTGCTGCGCATGACCCGCAAGAGCAGCGCCGCCGTGGACGACGGCGCCGTGGTCGTCGCCTGGGCGCGCCGCCAGACGGCCGGGCGCGACCAGTGGCTGCGCTGGCAGTCGCCGCCGCTGCGCACGCGCGCACAGTGGCGCGATGCCTGGAACCAGGGATCGCAATGGGGGCGCAACCCCTCGGACGACCAGCGCCGGCGCGAAACCGTGCTGATGCCCCTGGACCAATGGCGCCTGTACTACTACCGCGACAACGCCTGGAGCAATCCGCAGTCCAGCGGCTCGGACAACGGCACGGGCACGGTCAACCCGCCGTCCGGCGGCACCAACAGCAGCGCGCAGCTGCCCACGATTCCCGACGGCATCCGCGTCGAACTGACCCTGCCGCCCGACAGCGCCATTCCTGGCCGCGTCACCATGGACTGGGTCAACCCCTTGCGCTCCAACAGCCGATCATGATGCGCGCACCCCGCCCCCTGCCCGGCCGCCGCCGCCACCGTGGCGTGGCCCTGCTGGCCGCCATGCTCACGGTGACCCTGGTGGCCACGTTCGCCGCCACCGCGCTGTGGCAGCAGTGGCGCAGCGTGGAGGTCGAGACCGCCGAGCGCAACCGCATGCAGGCCGCCTGGATCCTGCTGGGTGCGCTGGACTGGTCGCGCGTGGTGCTGGCCGAGGATGCGCGCACCAGCCTGCAGGTGGACCATCTGGCCGAGCCCTGGGCCGTGCCGCTGCAGGAGGCGCGCCTGTCCACCTTTCTGGCCGCGCAGAACAACGTCAGCCAGGTCGATGACGGCATGGCCGACATGCAGGACGCCTTTCTCTCGGGCCAGATCATCGACCTGCAGTCGCGCCTGAACCTGCGCAACCTGCTGAGCGCCCCCGACAAGCCCGAAACCCTGCGCCCGCTGTCCCGCCTGCTGGAGCGCCTGAACCTGCCCCCTGCCTATGCCACGCAGATCGTCCAGGCCCTTCGCGCAGCCGCCACCCCTGGCGAGGGCGCGCAGTTCCTGATGCCGCGCACGCTGGGCCAGTTCGGCTGGCTGGGATTGCCGCCCGAGGTCGTCGCGCGGCTGGAGCCCTACATCACCCTGCTGCCCGAGAACACGCCCGTCAACCTCAACACCGCCAGCGCCGAAGTCATCTGGGCCAGCGTGGAGGACCTGACCTGGTCTCAGGCCAGCCAGCTGGTGCAGCTGCGCGCATCGCGCCCGCTGCGCAGCCTGGCCGATGCCTCCAACGCGCTGGGCCTGCCGCAGAAATTCGAAGGACAGAACCTGTCGGTGGCCACCAGCTTCTTCGAGGCGCGTGGCCGCATGCGCCTGGGCGAGATCGTGGCCAGCGAACGCTCCATGTTGCGTCGCAACAACATGACAGTCACTACCATCTGGCGTGAGAGGGGGGACTGGGGATTGCCCGAAGCTCCCGCGCCATGACAGATGGCTGTCACACTCGCCCCCTACAATGCCCGCTTCCGCCCATGAGCACCTTGATTCTTCATCTGCCTGCGGGCCCCGCTGGCGAATACGCCTACGCACTCAGCAGTGACGGCCTGCGCGCCGACCGGCATGGCCACGCCGCCGCAGGCCTGCTGCCCGATCCTGGCCGCACCGGCCAGACGGTTGCCGTGGTGCCGCACCAGGCCTTGTCCTGGCATCTGGTCAGCCTCCCCCATGGCGTGCCTACGGGAAGCCGGCGCGGACATGTGCGCCTGCGCGCCGTGCTCGACGGGCTGCTGGAAGAGCGCCTGCTCGACGAGCCCTCCCAATTGCACCTGGCCCTGCAGCCGCAGGCACGCGCAGGCGAGCCCTGCTGGGTTGCCGCCTGCAACAAGGCCTGGCTCCATGCCCACCTGCAGGCCCTGGAATCCGCAGGGCGGCCCGTGGGCCGCATCGTGCCGGAATGTCCGCCCCAGGCCACGCCCCAGCTCTGGGCCGTGGGCTCACCCGAATCGGCCTGGCTGCTGGCCACCGGCCTGAGCACCGCACCGCAGGGCATGGACTCGCTGGCCTGCCTGCCGCTGCGCACCGACAGTGCCGACCCCGCCATGCTGGCCGCGCTGCTTCATGCCCTGCCCCCCGACACCCCGATCCAGGCCGACCCGGCGCTGGCCCGCGCCGCCGAGGCCCTGCAGCGCCCCGTCAGCCTGCTGACGGACGCCCAGCGCGGCCTAGCGGCCCGCGCACAAAGCTGGGATCTGGCCCAGTTCGACCTCGACCTGGGCGGTGGCAGCCGCACACGGCGGCGCATGCTCGACGGCTGGCAAAGCTTTCTGCGCGCGCCGCAATGGAAGGCCGCGCGCTGGGGCGCCGTGCTTGCCCTGCTGGCCCAGGTAGTGGGCCTCAATGCCTGGGCCTGGACCGAGAACCGCGCCATTGCGGCCAAGCAGGTCCAGGTGCGCTCCACGCTGGCCACCAGCTTTCCCCGCGTGCCCGTCATCGTCGACGCGCCCATTCAAATGCAGCGCGAAGTCGCCACGCTGCGCCAGACCGCCGGCGCGCTGACGCAGGGCGACCTGGAGCCCCTGCTGGCAGCCGCATCCCGGGCCCTGCCCGCTGGACAGTTGCCCCAGGCCATGGACTACCAGGACCGGCAGCTGCGCCTCAAGGGCGTCTCGCTGGAGGCCGAGGCACTGGAGCAGGCACAACAACATCTGGCCGGCAGCGGCCTGCGACTGCAGCGTGACGGCGCCGACCTGCTGCTTGCCCAGGAGGCCCGGCCATGAACATGCGCGCATCCCGCCAAAGCCTGGCACCCCTGCGCGCGCGCTGGAATGCCCTGGCGCCGCGTGAACAGAACATGACCCTGCTGGCCGGTGGCGTGGTGGCACTGGCCCTGCTGTGGTGGGTGGCACTGGCCCCCGCCCTGCACAGCCTGCGCACCGCGCCCGAACGCCATGCCCAGGCCGACCGCCAGTTGCGCCAGATGCAGCTGCTGCAGGCCGAGGCCGAGCAGCTGCGCGGCAACGCACGCCCCGTGGTCGGCGATGCCAAGGCGCTGCTGCAAAGCTCGCTGTCCGCCGAACTGGGCGCCTCCGCCCAATTGAACTGGATGGGCGACCGCGCACAGATCACGCTCAAGGCCGCACCCGCCGCCGCGCTGGCGCGCTGGCTGGCCCAGGTCCGCAGCAACACCCACGCCGTTCCGGCCGAGATGAAGCTGGCCCGCAGTGCATCTGCAAGCACTGCCGCCGCCTCGGGCGCAGCAGGCGCTGCCGATGCCGTGCGCTGGGATGGCAGCCTGGTGCTGGACCTGCCCGTCGATCCGTCGCGGGCGCCTTGAGCATGCAACGCAAGCCCCGCTCCCAGCCGGCCCTGCGCGCACCGCGCGGCTGGGCGCTGGCCGGTGCCCTGTGCGGCCTGGTGGCCACCACCGTCGTCTGGGCACCCGCCGCCTGGCTGGCGCGCGGCGTGGATTCGGCCACGCAGGGCCAGGTACTGCTGCAGCAGCCGCGCGGCACGCTGTGGAATGGCTCGGCCTCCCTGGTCTTCACCGGAGGCGCCGGCAGCCGCGACCGCACGGCCCTGCCCACACGGCTGGAATGGACGCTGCGCCCCCGCCTGGAGGGCGCCCGCATACAACTGCGCAGCGAATGCTGCACACCCACGCCCGTGGTGCTGGACCTGCTGCCCCGCTGGCAGGGCCTGAGCGCCGTGGTGCATGACAGCGACACGCGCTGGCCCGCCTCCCTGCTGTCCGGTCTGGGCACGCCCTGGAACACGGTGGACCTGCAAGGCCAGCTGCGGCTGGCCACGCAGGCCCTGCAACTGCAGCTGCTGTGGCAATCGGGCCGCTGGCGCAGCGAAGGCAGCACGCGCCTGGAGGCGCTGGCCGTATCCTCACGCCTGTCACCGCTGCGCCCGCTGGGCAGCTACCGGCTGGACATCCTCGGGGGCGACAGTCCGCAGCTGCAGCTCAGTACCCTGACCGGCGACCTGCGCCTGAGCGGCCAGGGCCAATGGGTGGGCCAGCGGCTGCATTTCCAGGGCGAGGCCTCGGCCAGCCCGGAGCGCGAAACCGCGCTGTCCAACCTGCTCAACATTCTGGGACGGCGCCAGGGGCCCCGGTCCATCATTTCCTTTGGTTGATCCATGACTCAGCAGCACACGACCCCGTTCTGGCGCAACACCCTGCACACGCTGGCCGTCAGCGCCATGCTGGCCTGCACCGCTGGCACCGCCCAGGCCCAGCAGACCAATGCACCGACCGGCGCCACGCCCAGCCTGCGCCCCGGCGAGCCTGTGACACTGAATTTCTCGGGCGCCGACATCGAGGCCGTCTCGCGCGCCATCGGCGCCATCACCAACCGCAACGTGGTGGTCGATCCGCGCGTCAAGGGCCAGATCACGCTGCTGACCGACAGGCCCGTGCCGCCTGCCACCGCCTACCAGCAGTTCCTGGCCGCGCTGCGCCTGCAGGGCTTCACCATTGTCGAATCGGCCGGCCTGTACAAGGTCATCCCTGAAGCCGACGCCAAGCTGCAGGCCAGCGAAGTGGCCGTGGGCGCGAGCCGCAGCAGCGCGGGCAGCCAGATCGTCACCCAGATCTTCAAGCTCAACTACGAGAACGCGGCCAACCTGGTGCCCGTGCTGCGCCCGTTGATCAGCCCCAACAACACCATCAACGTCAACCCGGGCAACAACTCGCTGGTCATCACCGACTACGCAGACAACCTGCAGCGCATCTCGCGCATCGTGGCGACCATGGATGTGTCCAACGCCACCGATGTCGAAATCATCCCGCTGCGCCATGCCGTGGCCACCGACATGGTGGCCCTGGTCTCGCGCCTGATCGAAGGCGGCACGGCCAGCCCCGGCGGCCTCACCGTGACCGCCGGCGGCGCCAATATTCCGGGCCAGAGCGACAACGCCTTCAAGACCTCGCTGATGGCCGAGCCGCGCAGCAACTCCATCGTGCTGCGCGCGGCCAACCCCGCACGCCTGGCCCAGGTGCGCTCGCTGATCGCGCGGCTGGACCAGCCCGCCATGAACGGCGGCGGCGACCAGGGCAACATCCACGTGGTCTACCTGAAGAACGCCGACGCCGTGGCGCTGGCCGCCACCTTGCGCGCGGCCATAGGAGCCCAGGCCACGGCCGCCGGCACGGCCAGCGGCCAGCCCGGTGCGGGCGGCACCACGCCGCAGGGTGGCGGCATGTCCTCCATTCCCACATCGCAGCCCGTGGTCTCGCGCGACTCCAGCGGCACGGCATCCATGGGCATGGGCTCGTCCTCGGGCCTGGGTAGCAGCGGAGGGGGCGGCGCGCTGGGCGTGGCCCAGCAGCCCTCCACGGGCGGCATGATCCAGGCCGATCCTTCGACCAACTCGCTGATCATCACGGCACCGCCGCCCGTCTACCGCCAACTGCGCGCCGTGATCGACAAGCTCGACGGCCGCCGCGCCCAGGTGCTGATCGAAAGCCTGATCGTCGAAATCAAGGACAACCGGCTGGCCCAGTTCGGCATCCAGTGGCAGGCCATGCTCAGCAACAACGGCCGCGTGATCGGCACCCTGGGTACGAACTCCAATGTGGCGGGCGCCAACATCCTGAACCTGCTCGGCCTGGTCAAGGATGGAGGCCTCGATGGCAGCGCCATCACGGGAGACACGTTGTCCAGCCTGAGAGGCACCAACCTCGGCTTCACGCAGCGCGTCAATGGCAAGGACACGCTGGGCTTTCTGGCCAACTTCCTGCAAAACAGCGGTGACGCCAACATCCTGTCCACGCCCAACCTGATGACGCTGGACAACGAGGAGGCGCGCATCATCGTGGGCCAGAACGTGCCCATGGTCACGGGCTCCTACGCCAGCAACTCCACGGGCGGTACGGTCAACCCGTTCACCACGGTGGAGCGCAAGGACGTGGGTCTGATGCTGCGCGTGCGCCCGCAGATCAACGAGAACGGTACGGTGAAGCTGGCCGTGTTCCAGGAGGTCTCCTCGGTGGACGAGTCCACGCGCAAGGACACCAACGGCCTGACCACCAACAAGCGCTCCATCGAGTCCAACGTGCTGGTCGAGGACGGCAACATCGTCGTGCTCGGCGGCCTGATCGACGACAACTACTCCCAGGCCGAGGACCGCGTGCCTCTGCTGGGCGACATTCCCGTCGTGGGCAACCTGTTCCGCAACACCAACCGCAAGCGCAACAAGACCAACCTGATGGTCTTCCTGCGCCCCGTGGTGATGCGCGATGCGACTGCGACCAACCAGGTCTCTTCCGAGCGCTACGAAGCCATCCGCGCGCAGCAACAGAGCCTGCAGCCCGAACCCAGCGCCCTGCTGCGCTCGGTCAATGCCGCACCCGTGCTGCCCACGCTCACGCCCCAGCCGGACCCCGGCTCGTTCACCAACCCGGCCGCCATCGTCAACGTGCCGGGCGCAAAGCCCGAGCTGATCGACTTCACCCAGCCGCAGCCCGCCGCTCCCGCCGTGCCGGCAGCCCCCGGCGCGCTCTGAGGCAGGAAGGCCCCATGCGCTATCCCCTGCCCTATTCGTTTGCGCGCACCAGCCAGCTGCTGATCGAGGACGACGGCCACGAGCCCCTGCTCTGGCACGGCCCCTCGCCCGACTGGCAGGCCCTGTCCGAAGTCCAGCGCAAGCATGCGGTGCAGCGCTGGCAGATGCTGGATGCGGGCACGCTGGCGCACCGCATCAGCGCCGCCTATTCGCAGGGCGAGTCCAGCGCGGCCCTGGTGGTCAGCGAGGTCGAATCCGACGCCGACCTCTCGCGCATGATGCAGGAGCTGCCCGCCGTCGAGGACTTGCTGGAGACTGCGGACGACGCGCCCATCATCCGCATGCTCAACGCCCTGCTCACGCAGGCCGCGCGCGACGGCGCCAGCGACATCCACATCGAGCCCTACGAGCGCCACTCCAGCGTGCGCTTTCGGGTGGACGGCGACCTGCGCGAGGTCGTGCAGCCCAACCGGGCCCTGCACGCGGCGCTGATCTCGCGCCTGAAGATCATGGCCGACCTGGACATCGCCGAAAAGCGGCTGCCCCAGGACGGCCGCATCAGCCTGCGCCTGGGCACGCGCGCCATCGACGTGCGCGTCTCCACCCTGCCCAGCGCCCATGGCGAACGCGCCGTGCTGCGCCTGCTGGACAAGAGCGAGAGCAAGCTCAGCCTGGAGGCCGTGGGCATGCAGGGCGAGACGCTGAGGCGCTTCACCCACATGACGGCCCAGCCCCACGGCATCGTGCTGGTCACCGGCCCCACGGGCTCGGGCAAGACCACCACGCTGTACGCGGCGCTGTCGCGCATGGACGCCAGCCGCAGCAACATCATGACGGTGGAGGACCCCATCGAGTACGAGCTGGCCGGCGTGGGGCAGACCCAGGTCAACGCCAAGATCGACCTGACCTTCGCCAAGGCCCTGCGCGCCATCCTGCGCCAGGATCCGGACGTGATCATGATCGGCGAAATCCGCGACTTCGAGACCGCGCAGATCGCCATCCAGGCCTCGCTGACGGGCCACCTGGTGCTGGCCACGCTGCACACCAACGACGCCTCCAGCGCCGTCACCCGCCTGATCGACATGGGCGTGGAGCCGTTCCTGCTGTCGTCCTCCCTGCTGGGCGTGCTGGCCCAGCGCCTGGTGCGCAAGATCGACACCACCGAGCCCAGCGGCTACCGGGGGCGCACCGGCATCTTCGAGATGCTGGTGGTGGACGACACCATCCGCGCGCAGATCCACCGCCAGGCCAGCGAGGCCGAGATCCGCGACACCGCGCTGGCCTCGGGCATGCGCCTGATGCGTGACGATGGCGAGCGCCTGGTGCGCGAGGGCATCACCACGCCTGAGGAAGTGCTGCGCGTCACGCGCGACTAGGCGCAGGCGGCCACGCCCGACCCTGCGCAGCACGGGGCATCCCCGTTTGCCACAATGGTCGGCATGTTGG
Organism: Delftia acidovorans NBRC 14950; assembly: GCF_001598795.1. Lineage (GTDB taxonomy): Bacteria > Pseudomonadota > Gammaproteobacteria > Burkholderiales > Burkholderiaceae_C > Comamonas > Comamonas acidovorans. The sequence goes on from NZ_BCZP01000006.1 coordinate 235,757, forward strand.
AATCCCTACGCGCCTGGAGCGCTCCCTATGGCGGCGACCTGTTCCTGTGGGTCGCCACGCTGAGCCTGATCAGCTACATCGCCCTGTGGTGGTTCAAGTCCCGGCTGTCCACCAGCCAGCTGCGCCGCGTCATCCGCCTGTCGGCGCTGGTGGCGCTGCCGCTGTCCTGGCTGGCCATCCAGCAGGGCGAGAACCATCTGGCGGCTGCCATCCTCCCCCTGGTCTGGTGCGTGGTGCTGGGCATCACCTGCGCGCGGGAAATGTCCAGAAGAAACTGAGTGCGCGAACGCGCACCAGGAATGCCCTGGCGCGGCAAGGCCCGCGCCGCCCCACCCACCGTGAACTGGAAGTTGGAACCTGCCATGACATCATTCAATGAAGTCCGTCTGTCCATGCTCGACCTCGTGGCCGTGCGCGAAGGCGGCACCGTCGCCGAGGCCCTGAACATTGCGCTGGCCACGGCCCGCAAGGCCGAGGCACTGGGATTCGAGCGCTACTGGCTGGCCGAGCACCACAACATGCCCGGCATCGCCAGCTCGGCCACGGCCGTGCTGATCGGCCACATCGCGGGCGGCACCTCGAAGATCCGCGTGGGCTCGGGCGGCATCATGCTGCCCAACCATGCCCCCCTGGTAGTGGCCGAAGCCTTCGGCACGCTGGCCGAGCTGTACCCGGGCCGCATCGACCTGGGCCTGGGCCGTGCGCCCGGCACCGATGGCGCCACCATGCGCGCCCTGCGCCGCGACCGCGTCGAGACCGAGGAAGACTTCCCGCGCGACGTGATGGAGCTGCAGCGCCTGCTGGGCCCGGCCACGCCCGAGCAAAAGCTGGTGGCCACGCCCGGCGCGGGCACCAACGTGCCGATCTGGCTGCTGGGCTCCAGCCTGTTCTCGGCCCAGCTGGCCGCCCACCTGGGCCTGCCCTACGCCTTTGCCTCGCACTTCGCGCCGCGCATGCTCTACCAGGCCGTGCAGCTGTACCGCAGCCTGTTCAAGCCGTCGGCCCAACTGGCCAAGCCCTACGTGATCGTCGGCGCCCCCGTGATCGCCGCGCCCACCGACGACGAGGCCGAGTACCTGGCCAGCAGCACCTACCAGCGCGTGCTGGGCATCATCACGGGCCGGCGCGGACTGCTGCCGCGCCCCATCGAGAACTATGCGGCCCAGCTCGGCGAGCAGGAGCGCCGCGCCATCGGCGACTTCCTGGCCGTGGCCTCCATCGGCGGCCCGGACAAGGTGCGCACGCGCCTGCAGAAGCTGCAGGCCGACACCGAGGCCGACGAGCTGATCCTGGTCAGCGACGTGTATGACCGCGACCTGCGCCTGCGCTCGCTGGAGATCACGGCCGGCGTCATGGGCCGCTGAAGGCATGAGCCGCTCCGCCCGGCTGCTGCAGCTGATCGACCTGCTGCGCCGCGCGCGCCTGCCCCAGGCCGGGCCGGTGCTGGCCCGGCAGCTGGACGTGAGCCTGCGCACCCTGTACCGCGACATTGCCACCCTGCGCGAACAGGGTGCAGCGATTGCGGGCGACCCGGGCGTGGGCTATGAGATGCGGCCCGGCTTTCTGCTGCCGCCGCTGATGTTCACGCCCGATGAGCTGGAAGCCCTGCTGCTGGGCGCGCGCTGGGCCAGCCGCCAGGCCGACCCCGAGCTCGCCCAGGCCGCCACCGCCGCGCTGGACCGCATACGCAGCGCGCTGCCGCTGGAGCTGCGCATCGAGGTGGACACCAGCGGCCTGCTGGTGCCGCCCATCTGCCACGAATCCGTGACCGAGCCCTGGCAGACCGCGCTGCGCCTGGCGATACGGCGCCAGCACCGGGTGCTGCTGCACTACACGGATGAGAAGGGCCAGCCGACCGAGCGCCAGATCTGGCCTTTTGCCATGGCTTTCTTCGATCAGCGGCGCATTCTTGCGGCCTGGTGCGAACTGCGCCAGGACTTCCGCCATTTCCGCGCCGACCGCGTGCGCTCCGTCACCGATCTGCAGGAACGCTATCCCGACCACCGCAGCGGCCTGATCGAACGCTGGTCGCGGCAACTGGGCTACACGGTCCGCTGACACCACTGCTGACAAAAACTGTCAGCATGACCTCCTACAGTCGCTCCCATGGCCTTCTCGCCATGCATTCAAACCACTGGGAGCCTTCATGAACGACTCGATCAAGCCTCTGCGCTTTTACTTCCACCCCCGCTCGCGCGCCGTCATCGCGCGCTGGATGCTGGAGGAATGCGGCGCCCGCTATGAGCCCGTGCGGCTGGAATACGGCAGCACCATGAAGGCTGCCGACTACCTGGCCATCAACCCCATGGGCAAGGTCCCCGCCCTGGTGCACGGCGAGACCGTGATCACCGAACAGGCCGCCATCCTTGCCTATCTGGCCGACATCTTCCCCGAACGAAGGCTCGCGCCGGCCGTGGACAGCCCGCTGCGCGGCGTCTACCACCGCTGGATGTTCTTCCTGGCCGGCCCCGTCGACGCCTTGATGACTGCCAAGAGCCAGGGCCACCTGGAGCAGCAGACGGCCGACCAGGCCATGTCCGCCGGCTATGGCCGCTATGACGACGTGGTGCAGACGCTGCGCCAGGCCGTGGCCGGCAGGCGCTACCTGTGCGGCGACCAGTTCACCGCCGCCGACGTGCTCATGGCCAGCTACCTGCGCTGGGGCACGATGATGAAGCTGCTGCCCGCGCTGCCCGAGTTCAGCGACTACGGCCAGCCGCTGATGGAACGCCCGGCCTCGCTGCGCTCCATCCAGCTCAACGAAGCGGACCTGGCCGCCCAGCCGGCATAGGCACCTCCGGGACCTGGGGACGAGGCCCGAGACGGCCTCGCCATCCAGCCGTCACCGGCAGCGGCTACCATCGGGGGTTGGATCGCCGCCTGGCGTTTCCTGAACGCCATCCCTTTCCCAGCCCTTCCCGACTCCCGCCGCGCATGCCTGCCTTTTCCTTCGAAGCCCTGGATGCACAAGGTCAGACCCGCAAGGGCACGATCGAAGCCGACAACGCGCGCGCCGCGCGCAGCCAGCTGCGGGCCCAGGCCCTGGTGCCCATGGCCGTGGAGATCGTGGCCTCGGGTTCTGCGTCCGGCCCGCAGGGCGGCGCCTCGCGCTGGCTGACCCGTCCCGTCCTTGGCTCCACGGGGCTGACCGTTTGGACGCGCCAGATGGCGGGGCTGGTCGGGTCAGGCCTGCCCATAGAGCGCGCCCTGGCCGCCCTGTCCGAAGAAGCCGACGACCCGCGCCAGCACCACCTCGTGGCCGCGCTGCGCGCCGAGGTCAACGCAGGCTCCACCTTTGCCCGTGCCCTGGCCCAGCACCCGCGCGAGTTCTCCGACATCTACTGCGCCGTGATCGGCGCCGGCGAGGCCAGCGGCAGCCTGGGCCCGGTACTGGAGCGGCTGGCCGACGACCTGGAATCGCGCCAGGCCCTGCAGTCCAAGCTCATTGGCGCAGCCCTGTACCCGGCCATCGTGACCCTGGTGGCCATCGTCATCGTGCTGTTCCTGGTCAGCTACGTGGTGCCCCAGGTGGCCAGCGTGTTCGCCGGCACCAAGCGCGCCCTGCCCTGGCTCACCGTGGCCATGCTGGCGCTCAGCGACTTTGTCCGCAGCTATGGCTGGGCCGCGCTGATCGCCCTGGTGCTGGGCGCCGTGGGATTCCGGCTGTCCATGAAGAATCCCGTGCTGCGCGAGCGCTTCGACGCCTGGTGGCTGCGCCTGCCGCTGATCGGCCGGCTGGCGCGCAACTACAACGCGGCACGCTTTGCCGGCACGCTGGCCATGCTGGCGGGTGCGGGCGTGCCCATTCTCAAGGCCTTGCAGGCCGCCGCCGAAACGCTGGGCAACCGCGCGCTGCGCGCCGATGCCATGGACGCGCTGGCCCTGGTGCGCGAGGGCGCGCCGCTGGCCTCGGCCCTGGCGCAGAAAAAGCGCTTCCCGGGCCTGATCTCCATGTTTGCCCGCCTGGGCGAGCAGACCGGCCAGCTGCCCGTGATGCTGCAGCGCGCGGCCAACCAGCTGTCCACCGAGGTGCAGCGCCGTGCCATGCACCTGGCCACCATCCTGGAGCCGCTGCTGATCGTGGCCATGGGCATGGTCGTGGCCCTGATCGTGCTGGCCGTGCTCATGCCCATCATCCAACTCAACCAGTTCGTCAAATAGCGAAAAGCGCCAAGCCATGCCCGTGACCCTGCAAGACAAGCTGGTCGTCGCCATCTCCTCGCGGGCGCTGTTCGACTTCGAGGAGGAGAACCGGCTGTTCGACGCCGGTGACGAGCAGGCCTACATGCGCCGCCAGCTGGATCTGGTGCACCAGCCCGCACGCCCGGGCATCGCCTTCCCGCTGGTGCGCAAGCTGCTGGCCTTCAATACGCCCGAAGTGCAGCGCGTGGAGGTGATGATGCTGTCGCGCAACGACCCGGCCAGCGGCATGCGGGTCTTTGCCTCGGCCAAGGCGGCCGACATGCACATAGAGCGCGGCGTGTTCACGCGCGGGCGCGATCCGTTTTCCTACCTGCGGCCACTGGGCGCCCACCTGTTTCTCTCGGCCAATGAAGTCGATGTGCGCAGGGCGCTGTCCATCGGCTTTCCTGCCGCGCGCGTGATGGTCGACTCCACGCCCGCAGGCGACCGCTACCCGCAGGAGGTGCGCATTGCCTTCGACGGCGATGCCGTGCTGTTCTCCGACGAGGCCGAACGCGTCTACCAGCAAGGCGGGCTGCCGGCCTTTCTGCGCCACGAGGTCTCCCATGCCGCCACGCCGCTGGCGGAAGGGCCGTTCAAGCCGCTGCTGGTGGCGCTGCACCGGCTGCAGCAGCAGGCGGACTCGTCCCAGACCATGCGCATTCGCACGGCCCTGGTGACGGCGCGCAGCGCACCGGCGCACGAGCGTGCCATCCGCACGCTGCTGGAATGGGGCATTGCGGTGGACGAGGCCATGTTCCTCGGCGGCCTGGAAAAGGGCCCGTTCCTGCGCGAGTTCGAGCCGGACTTCTTCTTCGACGACCAGACCGGCCACGTCAACTCGGCCGCGCGCCATGTGCCGGCAGGCCATGTGAGCAGCGGCATCTCCAATCCGGACGCCGATCCGCCGAAGTAAACAATTGCAAAGGGCGGGCGGGCCGTGCTTGCAAATGCCGGTTCCGTGCCCAAATAAAGCCAATGCATTTTCCCCTCATGAACCGCTCTGCCCTGCTGCGCCGGCCACCGCTGCTGCAGGCCGCCGTCGTCGTGCTGCTGACCAGCGCCTTCATGCTGCCCGCCGCGCGCGCGCAGGCGGCAGAAAACGCAGCCACCGAGCAGGCAACGGCCAGCCCGGCGCCGATGACCAAGGGGGAGATAAAGGCCCAGCGCGAATTCAAGATGCTGGACTTCAACAAGGACGGCAAGCTCAGCCGTGCCGAAGTGGCGCTGTTCCCGCGCCTGTCGGCAGCCTTCGACGAGGCCGACACCGACAAGGACGGATACGTCTCCTATGCGGAAGTGCAGGCCTTTGCCGTCAAGTACCGCGCCGAGCGCGACAAGGCAAAGGCCAAGGCGCGGGCCGAAGAGGCAAAGGCCGCCGAGCATGCGGCAGCAGCACCGGCAGCCAGGGACAAGAAGGAAGGCGAAGGCTCAAAGGACTGAGCCTTCTTGCCCGGCCCCTGACACTCAAAGACCGCCGGTACGCTTGACCTTGGGTTCCGAATAGGTCAACGGTTCGTCGCGCACCTGCATCTTGTTGCGGGCCACATCGTCGGCCTTGCTGACCTCCTGGGCCTGCTCCACCGCCATGGCGCTGGCACGCCACATGGACTGGATGAACTCGATGAGCTGCTTGGAGATCGGCTCCTTGGGCGGCTCCTCGACCTCTTCCTTCTGCTTGATCTCTTCGGCCAGCGTCCAGTCGCGGTTTTCCTGGTCCACCACGGACGGCTTTTCAGGATCGCGCACCACCCGGCCCTCGCCGATGCGGTCCGTGGATTCGACGGCGTTGGTGGCGTTCACAGGACGCACGGGCACCGCGCCCGACGCACCGGTGGAGTACAGATCGGCGCTTTGCGGGCGCCACGGTATGGGTGATCGGTCAACAGGTGGAATTGGCATGGCTCGACCCTCTTGCTGGATGTGTGCTGTGGGCGGGAATTTCCCGCCGTCGCCTCATCATCGACAGAAGCTGAAAGAACTGAAGCGCTTTTTTTGAAAGACGCTTCGACCTGCCTCAAACCAAGGGTAAACCCTTTATTCGCCCCGACCAGGCGCTAGAGGAAGCGCTCCAGCAGCTTGCGCGAGGTGCGGTCCAGCGCCGTGCTGTCGGGCACGCTGAACTGCACGCCGTCCTGGCTGGTGATCATCAGATGCGTGCGGCCCGACAGGCGCCGGATGTCCTCCTCGGCCTTGAGCACGAGCTGCACGGGCCCCCGGTCGGTCTCCAGGTCCCAGGTGCTGGGCGTGGAAAAGCCGGACACCTTGTGGATGCGCTGGATGACGGGCACGAACTCGCGCACGGCCAGGTCTTCCTCGATCAGCGTGCGGGCCTGCGCCGGCAGGTGGTCCATGTGGTCCACCCACAGCGCCTCCTTGCCATCGACGGAGACCAGGGACAGGCCTTCCAGCGGTGCGGCAATGGGAAAGGCGCGCACGGGCACCACGGATTCGTGGCGCGTGCCGTCGGCCAGGATCAGCACCAGGCGGCCATGGGCGTTGCGCTCCATGCGCACACCGCTCAGATCGGCGCCGGCAGCGGAATGTTGGGCGTTGGACATGGCTTATTCCTCGATGGTGGTTGCGGCCAGGGTCAGGCCTGCGGCCTGGGCATCTTCTTCGGCGCGCCGCGCCTGGGCCTGGTACAGGCGCCAGTAGGCGCCCTGCTTTTCCATCAACTCGTCGTGCGGACCCACTTCCACGATCTCGCCCCGGTCCATGACCACGAGGCGGTCGGCCTTGCGCAGCGTGGACAGGCGGTGGGCAATGGCAATCGTCGTGCGGCCCTGCACCAGATTGTCCAGCGCCTTCTGGATTTCCTTCTCGGTCTCGGTGTCCACGGCCGAGGTGGCCTCGTCCAGGATCAGGATGCGCGGGTCGATCAGCAGTGCGCGCGCAATGGAGATGCGCTGGCGCTCGCCTCCCGACAGGCCCTGGCCGCGCTCGCCCACCAGGGAGTCGTAGCCATGCGGCAGGCGCAGGATGAATTCATGGGCGTGGGCCGCACGGGCCGCCGCCACGATTTCCTCGCGCGTGGCATCGGGCTTGCCGTAGGCGATGTTCTCGGCAATGGTGCCGAAGAACAGGAAGGGCTCCTGCAGCACCAGGCCGATGTTGCTGCGGAAGTCCGACACCTTGAGCCTGCGGATGTCCACGCCGTCGAGCTGGATGGAGCCCTCGCTCACGTCATAGAAACGGCTGATCAGGTTGACCAGGGTGCTCTTGCCCGAGCCGCTGTGCCCCACCAGACCGATCATTTCACCCGGACGAATCTGCAGGTCCAGGTTCTTGATCACGGCGCGGCTGCCGTAGCGGAAGCTCAGGTTGTCCAGCGTGATGGCGCCCTGCACGCGCGGCAGCTTGACCGGGTTGACCGGGTCGGGCACGTTGCTCACGTGGTCGAGGATGTCGAAGATGCGCTTGGCGCCGGCCGCCGCCTTCTGCGTGACCGAGACGATGCGGCTCATCGAGTCCAGGCGGCTGTAGAAGCGGCCGATGTAGGCGATGAAGGCCGTCAGGATACCGACCGTGATCTGGCCGCCAGCCACCAGCCAGATGCCGAAGCCCCAGACCACCAGCAGGCCGATCTCGGTCAGCAGCGTCACCGTGGGCGTGAACAGCGACCAGGTCTTGTTGACCTTGTCATTGGCCTGCAGGTTGACCAGGTTGGCCTGGGCGAAGCGGTCGGCCTCGCGCTTTTCCTGGGCGAAGGCCTTGACCACGCGGATGCCGGGGATGGTGTCGGCCAGCACATTGGTCACTTCGGACCAGACGCGGTCGATCTTCTCGAAGCCCGTGCGCAGGCGGTCGCGCACCAGATGAATCATCCAGGCGATGAAGGGCAACGGCACCAGGGTGACCAGGGCCAGCCACGGATTGATGGAGAACAGGATGACCGAGGTCATCACGATCATCAGCACGTCGGTGGCGAAATCCAGCGCATTCAAGGATAGAAACAAATTGATGCGATCTGTTTCCGCCCCGATGCGCGCCATCAGGTCGCCCGTGCGCTTGCTGCCGTAGTAGTCCAGCGACAGCGTCAACAGGTGGTTGTAGGTGGTGGTGCGCAGATCCGACCCTATCCGCTCGGACACCTTGGCCAGCACGAAGGTGCGCGCCCAGCCCAGGCCCCAGGCCACCAGCGCCGCCGCCAGCAGGCCGCTCAGGTAGAAGACCACGAGGCTGCTGTCGATCTGCTGCCCGTTCTGGAACGGGATCAGGATCTTGTCCACGATGGGAATCGTCAGGTAGGGCGCCACCAGGGTGGCGCCCGTGGAGGCCAGCGTCAGCAAAAAGCCCAGCAGCAGCTGGTGCCGGTAGGGATGGGCAAAGCGCCACAGGCGCAGCAGCACCCAGGTGGAGGTCTGCGGGCCCTGCTGGCGCGCGCAGGCCGGGCATTCGTCGGCCTCGGGCGGCAGCTCGGCCTGGCAGGCCGGGCAGCGGGGCACGTCGTCCTCGGGCTCGGCAAAGTCCTCGCCGCGTGCCAGGCGCTCGCGCTCATGGTCGAACTGCTGCAGCAGGCGCAGCACGGCCGCCTGGTGGCGCAGCGTGAAGCGCCACAGCGCCAGCCGCGCAGCAGGGCCATGCAGTTCGAGGTTGCCCACGCCGCCGTGGTCCAGCGTGCGCAGATTCTGATCAATGGATAGTGCCCACTCACTCCACTGCTGATCTGCAGGATCACAGGCGAGGAGCCGCTGGTTGGTCAGCACAACCCAGCCTTCGCCGAAGCGCATATCGAGGGTCAGGTCAACCGGGACGAGGGCCAGCACGTTTTCATTGGAAGCGAGCTTGGCTCGCAGCCCAGCCCCGCGGGGGCTGGCAAGGAAGGCCGAAACGTCCACAGAATGGTGTTCTTGCATGTTGAGTTGTTTTTCCCGCCCCTGGCGGCTCCTGGTGTCATGCGGGCAACCGCAGCTCCCCGGTGGATATCCCGCGCTTTGCACGGCATACCCTGCTCAACGCGCCAACCCTGGTTTAGGCTGACAGCACTGCGCATGGGCTTTCTGAGCGCACAATCCTCTCCCATTCTCCGGCGATCCGCACCCGGGTCGTCGCTCACGCTTACCCGTTGATCGACATGGCGAAATTCAAAGACATCCAACTCTTGCGCACCACCTACCTGCGTGGACCCAGCGTCTGGACCTACCGTCCCGTGCTGGAGGTCTGGCTGGATCTTGGTGAGCTGGAGGACTATCCCTCGAACAAGCTTGCCGGTTTCAACGAGCGCCTGACGGCCTGGCTGCCCGACCTGATCGAGCACCACTGCGGCGTGGGCGAGCGCGGCGGCTTCATCCAGCGCCTGGAAGGCGGCACCTGGTGCGGCCATGTGCTGGAGCACATCATCATCGAGCTGCTGAACCTGGCGGGCATGCCGGCCGAGTTCGGCCAGACGCGCGAGATTTCCCAGCGCGGCATCTACCGCATGGTCTTCCGCTGCCCCGAGGAAACCGTGGCGCGCACGGCCCTGGCCTACGGCCACCGGCTGATCATGGCCGCCATCAACGACGAGCCCTTCGACCTGAAGGCCGCCGTCAAGGCCATCAAGACCGAGATCAACGACCGCTACCTGGGCCCGAGCACGGGCTGCATCGTCGATGCTGCAGGCGAGCGCCGCATTCCCCACATCCGCCTCAATGACGGCAACCTCGTGCAGCTCGGTTATGGCGCCGCGCAGCGCCGCATCTGGACCGCCGAAAGCGACCAGACCAGCGCCATCGCCGAGGGCATTGCCCAGGACAAGGACTTCACCAAGCGCCTGCTGGCCGCCTGCGGCGTGCCCGTGCCCGAAGGCCAGATCGTCCACAGCCCCGAGGAAGCCTGGGAAGTGGCGCAGGACATCGGCTTTCCCGTCACCGTCAAGCCTTCGGACGGCAACCACGCGCGCGGCGTGACGCTGGACCTGCGCGACGAGGCCGACATCAAGACCGCCTTTGCGCTGGCCCAGCCCGAAGGCTCCGACGTGATCGTCGAGCGCTTCATCGACGGCACCGAGCACCGCATCCTGGTCGTGGGCGGCAAGGTCGTGGCGGCCTGCCGTGGCGAGACCGTGAGCGTGGCCGGCAACGGCAAGTCCACGCTGCGCGAACTGGTCGCCGTGGTCAACCAGGACCCGCGCCGCGGCCCCGAGCAGGAATACCCGCTGGACTGGATCAACCTCGAAGCCCCGGCCGTGAAGCTGGAGCTCAAGCGCCAGGACGTCACGCCCGACAGCGTTCCCGCCCAGGGCACCAGCGTGCTGCTGCAGCGCAACGGCAACATGGCCATCGACTGCACGGATGAAGTCCACCCCGAAGTGGCCTACATGGCCACGCTGGCCGCCAAGATCGTGGGCCTGGACATCGCGGGCATGGACATGATCCTGCAGGACGTCTCGCGCCCCATGAAGGAGCAGGGCGGCGCCATCCTCGAAGTCAACGCCGGCCCCGGCCTGCTGATGCACCTGAAGCCCACCAGCGGCGCGCCGCGCCCCGTGGGCATGGCCATCGCCGACCACCTGTTCCCGCGCACCGAAGAGGGCACGGGCGCAGGCCGCATCCCCCTGGTGGGCATTGCCGGCACGCGCAACAACGGTTTCACGGCCCGCCTGGTGGGCTGGCTGCTGCAGCTGTCGGGCAAGCTCACGGGCGTGGCCAGCAGCGAGGGCATGTTCCTGTCCAACCGCCAGACCCAGAAGACCAACACCGCCAACTGGGCCGGTGCCCACCGCCTGCTGACCAACCGCCTGGCCCAGGCCGCCGTCATCCAGACCACGGCCCGCTCCATTCTGGAGGAAGGCCTGGCCTACGATCGCTGCCTGGTCGGCGTGGTCACCGACATGGACGGCTTCGAGCAGTTGCCCGACCATGACGTGCACGAGCAGTCGCAGATGACGCGCGTGATGCGCACCCAGATCGACGTGGTGCTGGACGAAGGCGCGGGCGTCCTCAATGCCGACATCGAGCAGGTGGCCGACCTGGCCCGCCTGTGCGACGGCGAGGTGCTGTTCTATTCGATGCAGGCAGACAGTCCAGTGGTCGCGGCCCACCGTTCCGAGAGCGAAGGCCGCGCCGTCTTCGTGCGCGGCAACCAGGTGATCCTGGCCACGGGCGCGGCCGAGCGCATGCTGGGCACGCTGGACGCACTGAGCCTGCCCGGCGGCCTGCGCCCGGACACGCCGGCCCTGCTGGCCGCCATTGCCGCCGCGTGGTCCATGGACATTGCCCCCGACCTCATCGTCGCCGGCATCAAGACCTTCGACTACACGCCGGCCGCCGCAGCCACCGCCGCCTGAGCCCGACCACACGATGACATGCAGGCAGGCCCGGCGACGCGGGCCTGCCCTCCGAAAGAAGACACTATGCAGATCACCCGCATCCGAGCCCTGCGCGGCCCCAATCTCTGGACCCGCAGCACCGCCATCGAAGCCATCGTGCAATGCGAGCCCGGCGAGTGCGACTACTCGGCCCTGCCCGGCTTCGAGGACCGGCTGCGCGCGCGCTTTCCCAAGATCGGCACGCTGCAGCCGCACGGCGCCGACCAGCGCCTGTCGCTGGCCCAGGTGCTGGAAGTCGCGGCCCTGTCGCTGCAGGCCCAGGCCGGCTGCCCGGTGACCTTCAGCCGCACGCATGAAACCGTGGAAACCGGCACCTACCAGGTGGTGGTGGAGTACACCGAAGAGGCCGTGGGCCGCCTGGCCATGGAACAGGCCGGCGAGCTGCTGCAGTCGGCCCTGGCCGACACGCCCTTCGACGCCGACAAGGTGGTCGCCCAGCTGCGCGAACTCGACGAGGACGAGCGCATCGGTCCCTCCACCGGCTCCATCGTCGATGCGGCCGTGGCGCGTGGCATTCCCATCCGCCGCCTGACCTCGGGCTCGCTGGTACAGCTGGGCTGGGGCTCCAAGGCGCGCCGCATCCAGGCCGCCGAGCTGGACCAGACCAGCGCCGTGGCCGAGTCCATCGCCCAGGACAAGGACCTGACCAAGCGCCTGCTGCACGCCGCCGGCGTGCCCGTGCCGCTGGGCCGCCCCGTCAAGGACGTGGAAGAAGCCTGGCTCGTGGCCCAGGAAGTGGGCCTGCCCGTGGTGGTCAAGCCCCAGGACGGCAACCAGGGCAAGGGCGTGGTGGTCAACATCACCACGCACGAGCAGCTCAAGGCCGCCTTCGCCACCGCCTCGGAATTCGGCGACGACATCATGGTCGAGCGCTTCCTGCCCGGCCATGACTTCCGCCTGCTGGTGGTCGGCGGCCAGCTGGTGGCCGCTGCGCGCCGCGAGCCGCCCCAGGTGCTGGGCGACGGCCAGCACACCATCCGCGAGCTGGTGGACATCGTCAACCAGGACCCGCGCCGCGGCTCGGGCCACGGCACGGCGCTGACCAAGATCCGCCTGGACGACATCGCCATCGCGCGCATCGCCACCGAAGGGCTCACGCCCGAATCCGTGCCGGCCCAGGGCCAGCGCGTGGTGCTGCGCAACAACGCCAACCTGTCCACGGGCGGCAGCGCCACCGATGTGACGGACGACGTGCATCCCGACATCGCCGCGCGCGCCGTGGAGGCTGCCCAGACCATCGGCCTGCACATCTGCGGCGTGGATGTGGTCTGCGAGACCATGCTGCGCCCGCTGGAAGAGCAAAACGGCGGCATCGTCGAAGTCAACGCCGCACCGGGCCTGCGCATGCACCTGGCGCCGTCCTTCGGCAAGCCCCGCAACGTGGGCGTGCCCATGGTCGATGAGCTGTTCGCGCCGGGCCAGGACGGCCGCATCCCGCTGGTGGCCGTCACCGGCACCAATGGCAAGACCACGACCACGCGCCTGATCGCCCACCTGTTCACCTCGCATGGCTGGCGCACGGCCATGACGAACACGGACGGCGTCTACGTCAACGGCCGCCAGATCGACAGCGGCGACTGCTCGGGCCCGCGCAGCGCGCGCAACGCCCTGGCCCACCCCGAGACCGATGCGGCCGTGCTCGAATGCGCACGCGGCGGCATCCTGCGCGAAGGCCTGGGCTTCGACCGCTGCCAGGTGGCCGTGGTCACCAACGTGGGCGCGGGCGACCACCTGGGCCTGAACTACATCACCACGGTGGAAGACGTGGCCGTGCTCAAGCGCGTCATCGTGCAGAACGTGGCCGCCGACGGCTATGCCGTGCTCAACGCCGCCGACCCGCTGGTGGCGGCCATGGCCTCCACTTCGCCGGGCAAGGTCATCTATTTCGCGGCCGACCGCCACCACCCCGTGATGGCCACGCACCGTGCCCAGGGCAACCGCGTGGTCTACGTGGACGGCGACAGCATCGTCGCGGCCGAAAGCTCGTGGCGCGAGACCATCGCGCTGCGCGAGATCCCCATCACGCGCAACGGCACCATCAGCTTCCAGGTGGAGAACGTCATGGCCGCCATCGCCGCCGCCTGGGGCGTGGGCATGCCCTGGCAGACCATCCGCCGCGGCCTGGCCGGCTTCGTCAACGACAGCGACAACGCGCCGGGCCGCTTCAACGTCATGGACTACCGTGGCGCCACGCTGATCGCCGACTACGGCCACAACCCCGACGCCATTCGCGCCCTGGTCCAGGCCGTGGACGCCATGCCGGCCCAGCGCCGCAGCGTGGTCATCAGCGGCGCGGGCGACCGCCGCGACCAGGACATCACCGAGCAGACCCAGATCCTGGGCAAGGCCTTCGACGACGTCATCCTCTACCAGGATGCCTGCCAGCGCGGCCGCGCCGACGGTGAAGTCCTGGCCTTGCTGCAGCAAGGCCTGCAAGGCGCACCACGCACCGACTACGTGACCCAGATCCAGGGTGAGTTCAACGCCATCGACCACGCGCTGGCGCGACTGACACCCGGCGACCTGTGCCTGGTGCTGGTGGACCAGGTGGAAGAAGCCCTGGAGCACCTGCGCCGCCATGTGGCGGGTGAGGCTTGACATGAACGGCCGGGCCTTGCTCACGGCCGCTCTGGCCACGCTGCTGCTGGGCGCCTGCGGTGCGCGCGCCGAGCAGGTCGGCGCGGTGGACACGGTGTTCAAGTTCATAGGCCCGGACCACAAGATCGTGGTCGATGCCTATGACGATCCCAAGGTGGCGGGCGTGACCTGCTATGTCTCGCGCGCCAAGACCGGTGGCATCAAGGGCGGCCTGGGCCTGGCCGAGGACCGCGCCGAAGCCTCGATCAGTTGCGTACAGACCGGACCCATCCAGATCCCTGCGCCGCTCAAGCAGCAGGACGAGGTGTTCACCGAGCGCATCTCGCTGCTGTTCAAGCGCCTGCGCGTGGTGCGCATGGTCGATGCGCAGCGCAACACCCTGGTCTACATGACCTACTCGGACCGCGTGATCGAAGGCTCTCCGCAAAACAGCGTCACCGCCGTGCCCGTGCCGCGCAGCACGCCGATTCCGCTGGGCAAATAACCCGCCTCAGTCCTGGGCGTGTTGGCGGCAGGCCTGCACAAAGGCCGCAAGCGCCGGCGAGCGGCGCTTGCCCGCCCGCTGCACCAGCGAGAAATCCCGCCACATGCGCGGCAGCGTGGTCGGCAGCACGGCCAGCTCTCCCGAGGCGACCAGGGCCTGCACCAGCACGCGCGACAGGCAGCTGACGCCCAGGCCCTGCGCCACGCAGCGCGCAATCGCCTCCGAACTGCCCAGCGTGGCGGCGGCCGGCAGCTGGTGCAGATGCGGCAGCAAGGCATGCTCCACCATCTCGCGCGTGCCCGAGCCCGGCTCGCGCAGCAGCCAGCGCGCACCGCGCAAGGCGGCCACGCCCAGCGGGCGCTGGCCTGCGGCCTGCACCAGCGGGTCCTGTGCTGCAGCCACGATGACGAGTTCGTCACGCATCCAGGGCTCGACCTCCAGCCCGGGCCAGTGGCTGGTGCCCTCGATCAGGCCCAGGTCCACGTCCAGCGATTCCACGGCCTGGCCCACCTCGCGCGTGTTGGCGATCTGCAGGTCCACGCTCAGGTGCGGATGGCTGCGCGCCAGGTGCGCGAGCACGGCTGGCAGCGCATAGGTGCCTATGGTGGTGCTGGCTGCCACGCGCAGACGCACGGGCAGGCTGGCGGCCCGCACCGAAAACGCCTGCTCTATGCCCCTGGCCTGCTCCAACAGCGCCAGCGCCTCGGGCAGCAGGGCGCGGCCCGCGTCGTTGAGCGCCAGCCTCCGGCCCACGCGCTCGAACAGCTGAGCGCCCATGGCCTGCTCCAGCTGCTGCAGCGCGGCGCTGGTGGCTGACTGCGACAGGGCCACGGCATCGGCCGCGGCCACGGTGGAGCCCGCCTGGGCGACGGCGCAGAAGATTTCAAGTTGGCGCAGGGTGAGGTGCAGCATGGCGTGCAGTCTGGACGAGGCATCAACCTGTTTCCCCGGTTGATGCTACAAAAACTATTCGTTATACGAATATAGCCAAGAAATCTAAAGTGCCTCCCATGCACCGCGCTCCTGACGCGGCGCGCAGGCACCATGAACACCACATCCCTCCCACGCCCCTCCCATCCGTCCGGCTGGCTGCGCCAGTTGACCGAGCTTGCGCCCGGCCTGCTGCTGGCCGGCGCCATTGCCGCAGCCGCCACCTGGGGCGCACGCCAGCCCCTGCTGGCCGGCTCGGGCCTGAGCGCGCTGACGCTGGCCATCTGCATCGGCCTGGTCATCGGCAACACCGTCTATCCGCGCCTGGCGCCCAGCTGCCATGCCGGCGTGGGCCTGGCCAAGCAGCGCCTGCTGCGCGCGGGCATCGTGCTCTACGGCCTGCGGCTGACCTTCCAGGACATAGGCCATGTGGGCATGGCAGGCGTGGTGGTCGATGCCCTGGTGCTGGGCAGCACCTTCTTGCTGGCGCAGTGGCTGGGCCGCAGCGTCTTCGGGCTGGATGCGCGCACCACGGTGCTGATCGGCGCGGGCAGCTCCATCTGCGGCGCCGCTGCCGTGCTGGCCACCGAACCCGTGATCAAGGGCCGCGCCGAAGACGTGGCCGTGGCCGTTGCCACCGTGGTGGTCTTCGGCACCGTGGGCACCTTCCTCTACCCCGCGCTGTTCCACTGGAACGCTTCCCACGGCTGGCTGGACATGTCGCCCGCGCAGTACGGCCTGTACGTGGGCTCCACCGTGCACGAGGTGGCCCAGGTCGTGGCCGCCGGCGAAGCCATTGCCCCCGAAGCTGCGGACGTGGCCGTGATCTCCAAGATGGTGCGCGTGATGATGCTGGCCCCCTTCCTGCTGCTGCTGTCCATGGCCGTGGCACGCGGCAACCGCAGCAGCCAGGTGAGCGACGGCCAGCCGCGCCGCATCACCATTCCCTGGTTTGCGCTGGGCTTCGTCGCCATGGCCGGCGTGAACTCGCTGGGTGTGCTGCCTGCTGCCGTGGTGCAGGTGGGCGTGCAGCTGGACAACGCCCTGCTGGCCGTTGCCATGGCGGCCCTGGGCCTGACCACCCATGTCCGTGCCGTGCGTGCCGCAGGCACGAAGCCCCTGCTGCTGGCCGCCTTGCTGTTCGCATGGCTTCTGGTGGCGGGCCTGCTCTTCAACCGCTGGGTGCCCATCCTGCTCTGAAGCCGTCCGCATCCATCGACCGGCCCTGCAAAGCATCGTCTTGCAGGGCCTTTTTCATGGACTGCCCGCCCCTGAACAAGGGAATACCCTTGAATCAAATGCAGACACAATTAATTTGCAATGCAAATTAATTGCATTGCAAAGATAATCGAGGCATGTCCTTTGCCTCTGCTCCTCCCCGCGCCCGTCTCGGCTTTCTCATGGTCACCCTGGTACGCCAGTGGCGTCGCCAGGTCGAGGAGCAACTGCTGGCCGACGGCCTGACCGATGCCACCTGGGCACCGCTGATCCACCTGCGCGCCTGGGGCGACGGCGTCACGCAAAAGGAACTGGCCGAGCGCGTGGGACTGGACGGCTCCAGCCTGGTGCGCCTGCTCGACATTCTGGAAGGCCACGGCTGGGTGGAACGCCGCGCCGACCCCGGCGACCGGCGCAGCAAGCGCATCTTCCTGACCGATGAAGGCAACGGCGCCGTGGACCGCGTGCGCGCCACCATGCTGCAGGCCGAGCTGGCCATGCTGCAGGACCTGGACGATGCCGAGGTCGAGGCCATGCTGGCCGGCATGGCCAAGATCCAGGCGCGCATGGCCGCGCTGCGCACGGAAGGCGCGCCATGAGCGCCCTCCACGATGCCTATGGCCGCCTGCTGAAGGCCTCGGTCCGCTGGGGCTTCGACCCCGTGCGCCTGCGCCAGCATCTGCGCACGGCCTTTGCCGCCTGCCTGGCGCTGCTGGCTGCCTGGCAGCTGGGGCTGGAGCATCCGCAGTGGGCTGCCATGGCCACCTGGGCCGCATCCCAGCCGCTGCGCGGGCAACTGCTCGAAAAAAGCTTTTTCCGGGTCGCAGGCACCGTGGCCGGCACGGCCGTGGGCGTGGGCCTGGTGCTGCTGGCCCAGGGAAACCTGCTGTGGCTGGTGTTGGGCCTGGCCGTGTGGCTGGGCCTGTGCGCGGGCGTGGGCAATCTGCAACGCAGCTTCGTGGCCTACGGCACCATGCTGTCCGGCTATTCGGCGGCCATGGTCGCGCTGCTGGACTTCGCCCATCCCGACCAGGTCTTCGCCCTGGGCTGGGACCGGCTGTTCACGGCGCTGACCGGCGTATTCGCAGCCCTGCTCGTGGGCTGGCTGTTCACGCCCAAGGGCAGCGGCATTCCCGGCAATGCCGAGGTGCGCCAGCTGTTCGCGCAACTGCTGCGCGATCTGGCCGGCAGCCTGCAGGCGCGCGGCCGTGCGTCACTGGGCTCGCAGGAGATCGCCGCCCGCCTGCTGGCCATGGCGGTGATCGAGGAGGGACTGGACCCGCACGCCGCTGGTTCGCAGCGCTCCCGCGAGGCCGTACACGCGCTGCGCCGGCTCATGAATGCCCAGATCTCGGCCCTGCTGTGGCTGCGCGATGCTCCATCACAGGAGCCGCCTGCGGCCTTTGGCGAAGCGCAGGCCCTGGCCGCCGCGCAGGCGCTGCGCGAAGCCGCCGTGGCACTGGAGACGCGCGTGCAGTTGCACGAGGCTGCGGCGGCCCTGGTGCGCGCACGCCAGGCCGCCATGGCCTGGCCCGGCGCAGCCGACATGCTGGCCCCGATGGGCTTTGCGCTGCAGGCCCACCTGGCCGCCACCCATGACGTGGCCCTGCCGCCCGGCCACCGCGCCCGCCAATGGCCCGTGGTGCTGCACAGCGACTGGCTGGGCGCGCGCCGCGCCATGCTGCGTGCCAGCGCGGCCATCGCCATCGTGGGCCTGCTGTGGGTGGTGACGGGCTGGAGCGGCGGTGCCTACATGCTGCTGGGCATGTCCATCATGCTGACCGTGTTCTCGGGCTTCGAGAACCCGTCGGCCACCATGCGCCATGTGACCCTGGGCCAGGCCATGGGCGTGCTGGTGGCCCTGGCCTGCCAGTGGCTGGTCTGGCCGTTCGCCGGCAGCCAGGCGGGCCTGGTGTGGCTGATGCTACCCTTTGTCTACGTGGGCGCGCTGCTGTTCTCGCACCAGCGCACCGCACTCTCGGGCTATGACTGCAACATGGTGCTGCTGCTCCTGCTGCAGCCCCACTACCCGCAGACGGCCAGCTTCGGCCATGCGCTGGCCCTGGGGCTGGCCGTGGTATCCGGGCCGCTGGCTGGCTGGGCGGCCTACCGCTTCATCCTGCCGGTCACGCTGCAGGGCAGGCTGCAAAGCCTGCGCTCCATGATGGTCCACGAGCTGCAGGACATGGCCGCCACGCCGGGCCATGCGCGCGATGGCCGCATTTGGCGCGCCCGCCTGTACCACCGGCTGCTGCGCCTGGTGCGCATGTCGGAGCAGGCCGGAGGGCAGCTGGGTGCGCAGGCAGCGGAGTGCGGCCTGGCCGCACTGCATGTGGGCCGTGCCATCCAGGCGCTGCACCAGCTGTCCGGGGAAGCGGCCCTGGGCGACGGCACCGCCCGCGCCGTGCGCGCCGCGCTGCTGCGCCTGCAGCGGCTGCAGCAGGCGCCCGGCCAGTGCCCGCCGCTTTTGCGCGCGCTGGCGCAGCGCGTGGCCGACCGCCATCCCGACCAGGCCCGCCAGCTGCGCCATGCCGCGCATGAGATCGCGCAACACGAAGCCTTCTTCCGCAACGCCGGCTGAAGCACGGACCCATGCCAGAATGGCCGGCTCAGGCCGGCAGCGCCCCACGCTCCCTGTCCCCTGTTGCAAGGAAAGCATCCATGTCGTGGAGCGACACCACCATCACCTCACAGCGCCTGGCGCTGCGCCCCTTCACTGCCGCCGATGCCGATGAGGCCTTTGCCTGCATCACGCCCACGCTGACGCGCTACCTGTCCTTCGAGCCGGCGTCGACTCCTGCCGAGTTCGAGGCGGTCTGGCGCGGATGGCTGCGGGAGATCGCAGCCGGCACGGACTTCAACTTCACGCTGCGCGAGCGCACGTCAGGCCGATTCACCGGCCTGCTGGGCCTGCACCGCGCGCGCGACGCCGAGCCCGAACTCGGCATCTGGATACGCGAGGACGTGCATGGCCAGGGCTACGGCCGCGAGGCCGTGGCCGCGCTGGCAGCATGGGCCCGAGCGACCTTTGCGCCACAGTCCTTGCGCTATCCGGTGGCCGAGCCCAATACCGCCAGCCGGCGCATTGCCCAGGGGCTGGGTGGCGTGGAGGTTGAGCGCCAGAGCCTTTCAAAGTACGTGCTCGTCGTCTACCGCATACCAGGGGTCGCCACGTCGGGCGTTGCCGCACCATGAAAACAAAGGCCGTCCCACGCGAGTGGGACGGCCTTGTCCATGGGGCAGATGCCTGCCTTACACCGCCGCGATCGACACGGCCTTGGCGACCAGATAGGCCTCCAGCGCCTCGGGGCCGCCTTCGGAGCCATAGCCCGAATCCTTGACGCCGCCGAACGGCATCTCGGCCGAGGCCACGGCCGGCTGGTTGATCCACAGCATGCCGGTCTCGACCTGCTGGGCCAGCTGGTGGGCCGTCTTGATGGAGCGCGTGAACGCATAGGCCGCCAGGCCGTAGGACAGGCGGTTGGCCTCGGCAATGGCCTCGCCCAGATCGTCAAAGCCGCGGATCGCGGCCACGGGGCCGAAGGGCTCCTGGTTGAAGATCTCGGCGCTCAGCGGCACGTCGCCCAGCACCGTGGGAGCGAAGAAGTTGCCCGCGCCGCCCAGCGAGGCACCGCCCGTGAGCAGCTTGGCGCCCTGCTTTTGCGCATCCTCGATCAGATGGGACAAGGCCGTGACGCGGCGCGGATTGGCCAGCGGGCCCATCTGCGTGCCCTGGACCAGGCCATCGCCGACCTTGAGGCCTTCGGCATGGGCGACCATGGCGCGCGTGAATTCCTCGCGCACGCTGTTGTGCACCAGAAAGCGCGTGGGCGAGATGCAGACCTGGCCCGCATTGCGGAACTTGGACGCGCCTGCGGCCTTCACGGCCAGGGCCACGTCGGCATCCTCGGCCACGATGACCGGCGCGTGGCCGCCCAGCTCCATGGTCGAGCGCTTCATGTGCTGGCCGGCCAGCGCCGCCAGCTGCTTGCCCACTGCGGTGGAGCCGGTGAACGTGACCTTGCGGATCACGGGATGGGCGATCAGGTAGGAGGAAATCTGCGCCGGATCACCGAACACCAGGCCCACCACGCCGGCCGGCACGCCGGCATCGACAAAGCACTTGAACAGGGCTGCGGGCGCAGCCGGCGTTTCCTCGGGCGCCTTGCACAGGAAGGAGCAGCCCGTGGCCAGCGCCGCGCCGATCTTGCGCACGATCTGGTTGACGGGGAAGTTCCAGGGCGTGAAGGCGGCCACGGGGCCCACGGGCTCCTTGATCACCAGCTGCTGCACCTCGGGGCGGCGCGAGGGCACGATGCGGCCGTACACGCGCAGCGCCTCGTCGGCAAACCATTCGATGATGCCCACGCCGGCCAGGATTTCGCCCTTGGCCTCGGCCACGGGCTTGCCCTGCTCCTGCGTCAGGAGCGCGGCGATCTCGTCGGCGCGCTCCTTGAGCAGGGCGGCGGCACGGCGCATGGCGGCGCCGCGCTCATGGGCGGAGACATTGCGCCAGACCTCGAAACCGCGCTGCGCTGCGGCCAGCGCACGGTCCAGGTCAGCCACGTCGGCATGGGCCACATGGCCGATGACTTCGCCGCTGGCCGGGTTGCGCACGGGAATCTTCCTGCCGCTGGCGGCGTCCTGCCATTGGCCGTCGATCAGGAGTTGGGTGTCGGAGTAGGAATGGCTCATGCTGGATCAGATCCTTGGTAGATGACAGGGGGCAGATGTGTGGGGCAGGCACGGTCCTCGCAGTGTCCGGACCCGGCTGCCGCTGCAGCGCAGCGACCATTCTAGGAAGCGCCGGACGGCGGTGCCGTCACCGGGATGTCACGCACACAACACCTAAAATGCCCGGGTTTCGCAATATCCACCAATCCGTTGAGAGGGAGCTCATGACCGATCTTTTCGACACCACTGCGCGCAGGGGTTTGCGCAGCGTCGCGCTGGCGCTCGCCCTGGCAGGCAGCCTGGGGCTGGCATGGGGGCAGGAGGGCGCCGCCGATGTGCCTCAGTTCATCCCTCGCATGAGCGTGGACTCGCGTGTCCAGCCTCAGGATACGCCTCGGGAGTTCCTGGCTTCACGCAGCCAGGCTGCAGCCACCGAGGTCACGCCGCTGCGCGTGGAGCTGGGCGCATGGAAGGAATACCGCGCCGCATCGGCACCGGCAGGCGGCGCAATGCAGGTGGGCGCCCAGCGGTTGAGTACACAAACGGCCACGGTGGACGCACTGGCATCGCAACTGCAATGGAGCACCACCGCCTCCGGCGCACGCGTGGCGGCCGTCAGCGTGCGCTCGGAAGGCGCCTATGGCATACGCCTGGGCGTGGAAATGAACCAGTTGCCCGGCAACGCGCTGCTGCGCGTCTATGCGCAGCAAAACCGCGCAGGCGCCTACGAGATCGCCGGCCAGCGCATTCTGCAGGTTCTGCAGGCCAACCTGGACGCGGGCGACACAGGCACCGACGGCCGCACCTGGTGGACTCCCGACACGGGCGGCGACGAGGTGACGCTGGAGATCGAACTGCCCCCGGGCGTCCCGGCCGACACGCTGCGCATCGCCATCCCGCGTGTGATGCATGTGCATGAGAACCTCTCGCTGCCGCTGGAAGGCGAGATGCAGTTCTCGGCACAGCTCAACGAATCCCTGCCCTGCCAACTGGATTCCACCTGCTACGACGCATACAGCTCGCAACGCAACGCCGTGGCCCGCATGCTCTACATCAAGGATGGGATGGGCTATGTCTGCTCGGGCACCCTGCTCAACGACACGGCGAGCTCCGGCACCCCCTACTTCGTCACGGCCAACCATTGCATCAGCAGCCAGACCGTGGCTTCCACGCTGGAAACCTCGTGGTTCTATCGCACGCCCTCGTGCAACAGCCGCACGCTGTCATCCGGGAACAAGGTTCTGCGCAACGGCGCAACCTTGCTCTACGCAACGGCAACCTATGACGGTGCCCTGATGCGCCTCAACGACACGCCTCCCGCTGGCGCAGTCTTCTCCGGCTGGACCACGCAGACGCTGACGAGTGGTGCCAGCGTCGTGGGCATACACCATCCCCGTGGCGACCTGCAAAAGATCAGCTTCGGCACGGTCTATGGCTCGGTCGCATGCGAGCCGTCGAGTGAAGGCACGATGCTTTGCTCCAACGACAGCAAGGGCAACGGCGGCTTCAACCTTGTGACCTGGAACCAGGGGCTGACGCAGCCGGGCAGCAGTGGCTCGGGCCTGTTCCTGCAGGGACGGCTGGCGGGCACGCTCTATGGGGGTGACGACCAAACCTGCTCTGCATCTGGCGGCACCTCGATCTACGGGCGCTTCGACCTGCTGTACCCCGCCCTCCAGAAATGGCTGGCAGCCAGTGCGACCACGGCGCGCAGCCCTGTATACCGCTTCTACAACGCGCATACGGGCGCCCACTTCTACACAGGCAGCGTTGCCGAGCGCGATTACGTGATCGCCAAGCTCCCGGAGTTTCAATACGAGAACGTGGCTTTCTATGCCTCTGCCCAGCCCCAGCAAGACCTGAGCCCCGTCTTTCGCTTCTACAACCAGGATTCGGGAGCGCACTACTACACCATCAGTGAAAGCGTTCGCGACTACGTCCACCAGACCTTTGCCCGTTTCATCTACGAAGGCCCGACCTGGTACGCACAAAAAAATGCCGTCGCAGGCAGCGTGCCCGTCTACCAGTTCTACAACCTGGACTCCGGAGCCCACTTCTATACAGCCAACGCCAGCGAACGCGACTATGTGATCGCCACCTTTGCCCGCTTCCGCAACGAAGGCATCGCCTATTACGTCTGGCCTTCGCAATAAGCCCAGCACTGCCTGGCCCGGCGCACTGCACCGCAGTGCCTCCCCAAAAAGAAGGCCCCGCACTGCGGGGCCTTCTTCTTGGGACAACAGCCCTCACCCCACCAGCACCAGCCCCGGCGGCAGACTATCCCCAAAGCTGCGCTTCGCATCCTGGGCGTCCATCTGCTGGACCTGTTCCACCAGGTCGATCCAGCGCTGCGGTGCACCGGCGCCGCGCAACCGCTCCAGCACCAGGGCGCGCTGGGCATCGGACAGGTCCAGCGCACGGTCGCCCGTCATGCGGGCCATCTGCACGGCAGCGAACATGGCGGTTTCATTGCGGCGCCAGTCCTGGGCCAGGGTGGCGTCCAGGAACTCCTGCGCAGCCTCGGGCGGCATGACGCGGTGGGCGTTGGCCGCCAGCGGCATGCGCGCGGCCAGCCGGCCTATGGCCCACCAGGTCTGCACAGATTCACCAGGGTGCTTCAGCCGCTGCAGCATCCACTGGCCCATTTCCTGGCGGTACTGCCAGGGCACGGCCTCCATGGCGGCGAACAGGCGCAGCATGTCGTCGTAGCTGCCATGGGCGGATTTCCCCTGGCTGCGCTGCGTGGACTGCTGCACGGCCTTTTGCATGTGGCCGGCAACCTCTTCCAGCAGCTCCATCTGCCGGGCCTCATCCAGGCCCGCGGCCACGCGGCGCCAGAACACCCACCATTCGGTGCGGTTGGCCGCCTCGCCGCCATGGCCCAGGCCCTGGCCATGCAGTTGCCAGACCTGCTGCATGCGCCAGCCGTCCAGCTCGGCGCCCACGCCGGGGCGCAGGCACCAGCCTGCCAGGTTCAGCCAGACGCGCTCGTGCTCGGCCGTGCGGCGGCGGCGCCTGGCGCGGGCCAGCAAGGCGTCGAACAGTGCGCGCAGCAGCGGCAGGTCCCAGTCCTCGCGCGGGCCCAGCCGTCGCTCCAGCGACTGGCGCAGCTGGCGGACCTCCTTGGCCGTCACCTCCTGGGCCTGGCTGCCGAAGATGCGCTCGATCAGGGCCACGGCGTCGGCCAGCCGGCCCTGCCGGGCAGAACGATCGCCGGCGTCCTGCGCATCTGCGGCCAGCGCACCGCGCACGCTGAACGGCAGCAGCCACTGGCGCTGCGCATCGTCGGCGGCTACGCAACGCACCTCCAGCGTGCCGACCTCGGTCATGCAGGCCTGCAGTTGCACCTCGACCTGGGCCTTGTCCCGGCCCTCGGGCGCAGGCAGCACGGTGGACAGGGCGGGCAGCTCGACCCAGCCCTCGCCGTCGAGCGCCGCGATGCGGCCGGCCTGCGCAGGCGCGGCGGCCAGGCTGTTGGCCACCAGGGAAAAGCGCACGGCCTGGCCCAGGCGCAGCGCAAAGCGCCGGCCGGAGAGCACGATGCGCACGCCCTCTTCCGTGCCGCGCGGCAGCAGGCAGATGCCCTGTGGTGCGGCACCCGCCTTCTCAGGCAGGACCAGCCAGTAGCTGCGCGGCGAGCCACCGCCGATGCGCGGTACCGGGGCGGGCACAGTCCGGGCATCTTCCGATTCCAGCAGATCCTCAGACGGACGGCTCTGGACATGCATGGCCAGGCCATGCGCCGCCGCGCCGCGTGCCACGGCCCAGTCGGGATGCGGGTTGTGCAGCAGGCGCAGCGGCTGGCCGCGCCAGGCCTGCAGTTGCGCCACCAGCCGCTGGGCCAGCGCATGGGCGTGGAAGACGCCGCCATTGAGCAGGACCGCATCGGGCAAATCCCCAGCCGCGTGCTGCGCGAGGAACTGCGCCAGGTGCCGTGTGATCGCCGCATCGGCAGGATATGGGAGCCCCAGGCCGCGCAAAGCGCCCTGGCGCCGGGTGGGCAAATCCTGCAGGCCGGCCAACGGCATGAAACCTTCGACCACGGCCTCGCGCACCTCGTCGCGGCGCAGCGTGGCCGTGCGCGTCTGCGCCAGCAGCTTCGATCCGCCGCCCAGCAGGGTCACGGCCACGGACTCGGGCGCATCGTCGGCCAGCAACTGTTCCTTGGCCATGCGGCAGCGCTGCACCAGTTGGGCGAACCGTGCGGCGGGCAGGCGCTCGCCGGGCGGGGCGAACTGCGGCTCCAGCCGATGGGCCAGCGCCAGGTCCATGTTGTCGCCGCCCAGCATCAGGTGCTCGCCTACGGCCGTACGTGTCAGCACGGGCAGGCCTACAGCGTCACCGGGCTGCACGCGGATCAGGGTCAGGTCGGTGGTGCCGCCGCCCACATCCACTACCAGCACCAGGCGGCAGTGCGCCAGCTCGGCCGCCAGATGCTCGCCCTGCAGCACCAGCCAGTCGTGGAAGGCGGCCTTGGGTTCCTCCAGCAATTGCACCGCAGGCAGGCCGGCCAGCTGCGCGGCCTCCAGCGTCAGTGCGCGCGCGCCTTCGTCGAATGAGGCCGGCACGGTCAGCACGACCAGTTGGTCCCGCAGCGGCGCGCCGGGGTGCGTGCGGTCCCAGGCCTGCCGGACATGGTCCAGGTAACTGGCCGAGGCCTGCAGCGGAGACAGCCGGGCCACCTCTTCGGGCGCGCCCCAGGGCAGGATGGCCGCCGTGCGGTCCACGCCCGCATGCGACAGCCAGCTCTTGGCGCTGGCCACCAGGCGCGACGGCACGGCCGCGCCCAGGTCACGCGCCCAGCGGCCATTGACGGCGGGCGCTTGCGCATCGGCGCCCAGTGCCGCCCAGGGCTGCTGCCAGGCATCGCCCAGTTCGCCGGGCGCCGCCTGGTAGCGCGCCGAGGGCAGCAGCACCTGGGCCGCGACCTCGCTGGCCGAGACGCGCTGCGCCACGGGCAGCAAGGCGATGTCGGCCGCCGTGCCGCCTACGGGCACATGCGCCACCACGGTGTGGCTGGTGCCCAGGTCGATGCCCACGATGTGGGCGGCGTCGGGAGCGAAGGGGGTGGCGGAGGCGGGGGCGGCAGTATCAGGCATATCGGCAGTCATACAGGGCACGGTGCGCGGCCCGGACCGGGCCTGCCGCCGGGGCGGGCTACGCTACATCGGCCCGCACATCGAACTCCACCTTCCAGCGTTCTTCGCCACCCACGGGCACGGCGTTGAGCTCCAGCGTGCCGATGTCGGTCACGCGCGCATGCAGGGTGACGGGCACGATCTCGCCGGGCGCACGGCCTTCGGCGGGCAGGTGGGCCTCGATCTCCTGCAGCTCGACCAGTTCCTCTGGGCCCCAGAAGTCCAGCACAGTGCCGACCTGGTCGGCGCGGCGCACGGAGGAACCGAAGAAGCGCAAGCGCACGGGCTCGCCCACGACCAGGCCGAATTCCTGGGTGTCCAGCGCCACCTCGGTGCCCTCTTCCATGCCGAAGGGCGCCAGGCACAGGGCCGAGATGGGCGGCTCCATGCCGGGGATGGCGGGCATGTTGCTTTCCACGCCCACGTAATAGCTCTGCGCCGTGCCGCCACGGATGCGCACGCCACGGCCCGCAGCCGCCACATGGCCGAAGTAGGCGGCGCCGCGCGCCACGGCCAGGTCCAGGTTGGCGCCATCCAGCAGGCGCGCGGGTTGCGCGCCCTCGCCGGCCAGCCAGCCGTTGACGACTTCCAGGATGCGCTGCTCGATCTGCGGCGCCTTGAGCACGCCGCCGTTGAACAGGATGGCCGAGGGATGCAGGAAGGATGCGCCCTCGGGCTGCGTGCCCTTGAGGCCTTCGATCTGCTCGGTGGCGCCGGCCTGGCGCGAGAGGAAGGCCGCCAGGTGGCGCGTGACGGCCGCATCCTGCGCATAGGGCAGGCCCAGCTGGGTCAGCGCGGCACGCGCGCGGGTCTGGGGCTTGTCGGAGACGGCTGCGCGCGGGAAGAAGCCTTCCACCAGCATCTGCAGCACCTCGTCACGCGTGACCTCGGTGCGGATGCTGCCGCCAATGAGCTTGCTGCCCCGGCTGGGCACGACCACGGGCACGGACTGCAGCGTGGCGTCGGCAAGCAGTTGCTCCTTGGCCTGGCGGCAGCCATGGGCCAGGGCGCGGGTCTGCCAGGCGTCGAGCTGCTTGCCCTCCTGGGCCAGCTTGCGGGCCACGCCGTAGGCCAGGGCCAGGTCCATGTTGTCGCCGCCCAGCAGGATGTGCTCGCCCACGGCCACGCGCTGCAGTTCCAGGCCGCCGTCCTTTTCCAGCACGGCGATCAGCGACAGGTCGGTGGTGCCGCCGCCCACGTCCACGACGAGGATGATCTCGCCGCTTTGCACCTGCTTGCGCCACTGGCCGCCGCTGGCCTGGATCCAGCTGTACAGCGCAGCCTGGGGTTCCTCCAGCAGCGTGAGCTTCTGGAAGCCCGCGGCGCGGCAGGCCTCGGCCGTCAGCTCGCGCGCGGCCGGGTCGAACGAGGCGGGAATGGTCACCGTCACATCCTGGGCGTCGAACGGCGCCTCGGGATGGGCCTGCTCCCAGGCCCAGCGCAGGTGCGACAGGTAGCGGATGGAGGCGGTCAGGGGCGAGACGCGGTGCACCTCTTCGGGCGCATCGGCCGGCAGCAGGGGCGAGCGGCGGTCCACGCCCGGATGGCACAGCCAGCTCTTGGCGCTGGACACCAGCCGTATCGGCGTGGCCGCGCCGCGCGATCGCGCGAACTCGCCCACCACGAAGTCCTGGCTGGCGCCCCAGGGCAGGGCCATGTCGGCCGCAGTCAGCTCGCTTTCATGCGGCAGGTAGAGGAAGGACGGCAGCAGCGGGCGTGCCTCCACGCTGGAGGGGCCGGTGAGCTGGGGAATGTCCAGCACGCCCTGCTCCACCTTCTCGCCATCGCTGGCCTGGCGGTCCACATAGGAGAGCGCGCAATGCGTGGTGCCCAGGTCGATGCCGATGCTGAAACGGGCCTGGGAGGATTGACGGGACTGGTCCATGCTCACAGCTCCACCTCGGCCTGGGCCACGATGGCGGCGGCCTTGTGATCGGTGAGCTGGGGCAGGCGCACATCGTCCACGCGCCAGCCGCGGTGGCCCAGCGTGCCCGTGAACGGCGCCTGGCCGACCACGTTGCCGGTCAGGCGCACAGCGGCGGCATCAAAGCCTGCGGCCAGCGTGACGCGGCTGCCTTCGGCCTCGGCACGCACGGGGGCGATGCTGAAATGCTCGCGCAGCACCTTGCGGCAGCCCTCGTGCACCACGCGCGCGGCGGCGCCGATCTCGGCGTCGGCATAGCCGGCCACGTCTTCCTGCACGAAGTCCACGAAGCGCGCCTCGCGCTGCAGCAGGCCCAGCAGCTGCAGGGCGGCGGTGCCAGCGGGTGCGGCCGGCTCCACGATGGTCTTTTCGACGATCTTCTCGACCGGCACCTCGACGCGCTTTTCAACCACTTTCTCGACCACCTTTTCGACCGGAACCTCGACACGGACCTCGACGATCCGGTCCACCGGCACCTCCACGCGCACCTCCTTGGGTGCGGGCGGCGGCACGTCGGCGGCCAGCGGCTCGCCGTCGCGCAGGCGGGACACATCGGCGGCCAGGGGGCCGTTGCCGAGGATGGCGAAGAAACTGCCGATCGCGATGGCGATGCGGCTCAGGAACGAGGGGGGAGTCTTGGAATTCATGGGCTTCTCTTGGCGAGAGGACCCTGCCGGGCCGATCGCCGCGCAGCAGGGCAACCGGGCGCCGATGGTTCTCCACCGGGCGCCCGCAGGGTCCGTGATGTTACCCAAAGCAACGAAGCCCCGTCCTGTACACGGCCCCATGCCCCCGTGCGCAAATGGCCTCGCGGCATAATCGCGGCTGCTCCTGCCCCTGTCCATGGCCCATACACGCCTTTTCCGCCACGCCCCGACCCGCTGCACCGCCTTGCGCGCGCAGCGGCCGCAGCGCGTGCACGGCGTGCCCACGGCCTTCATCAGCCTGTGCGGCTTCACGGCCCTGCTTTCCGCCGCCGTGCGGAAAGCCTGAGGTCCACCCCCAGCTTCCCGCACGGCCCCCGCAGCGAATCCCGCATGCGAAGCGCATGCCAGGAGCTGCCGGCCCACGCCCCGCACCTCCCTGGCCTGCACGCCCTTTCGGCCGCGCCGCCGCATGGCGCAGCCGCCTTGACCCCGGAGCCGATGATGGACATGGAACTCTCCCAAAACTTTCTGCGTGCCAAAAGCCCCTGCGCGGCGGGCTTTCGCTGGTTCGTGCGCAACCGCCATGACGGCAACGACTACCAGCGCGTGCTCGACGCCCTGGTGGGCGATGGCCGCGTCGAGGATGCGCGCTGGCTCATGAACCAGTTCGGCCCCACCGACGCCGTGCTGGAGGTCGATCACCTGGAGGCCGATGCCGTGGTGTTCTCGGGCAGCGTCGTCGTGCATGGCGAGCTGCGCGTGCCCGGCCTGCTGGCCGTGGGCCGCACGCTGCAGGCCGGCGCCGGCATCCACGCCGGCCGCATCGAGGCCGGCCAGGACCTGCACAGCGGCGGCGCCATCTTCTGCAGCGGCCCGCTGCAGGCAGGGGGCCTGGTCAAGGCCGCCTGGAGCGTGGACGTGCACGAGGAACTGCGCGCCGAAGACGTGCGCGCCGGCTGGGAGCTGCGCTGCGGCGCCGACCTGCGCCTGGCCGGCGGCGCCCAGGCCGGCCAGGACATCGAGGTGCAAGGCGCCATCCGCTGCGGCAAGGGCCTGCGCGCGGGCGGCAGCATCCGCGCCAGCGGCCTGATCGAGCTGGGCCACGGCCTGTACGCTGGCGCCGACGTGGAAGGCGGCAGCCACATCGAGGTGGACTGGGGCATGCGCGCGCTGGGCGACATCCGTGCGGCCTGCAGCATCCGCGCGGGCGAGACCCTGCATGCCGAAGGCGAGATCGCGGCCGGCCCCGGCTACGGCATCTATGCGGGCATGAACGTGCAGCAGGATGCCTGGCCGTCCTGTGCCTGGGTGCATGCGGCGCAGCGGCCCCCAGCCCTGCTCAGCGGCTGGTGGGAAGAGGCAGCGGCACCGGCCTGATGCCCGCAGGGACACGCCGGCCTGCGCCCCCGCAGCGCAGCGCCGCGATGCAAAATACCCGCTTCGCCGCCGCACGGGCGGCTCCAAGGAATCCCACATCGTGTTCACCGGCATCATCCAGGCCGTGGCAAGCATTGCCGCGCTGCGCGACCAGAACGGCCTGCGCACCTTCACCCTCGACTTTCCCGAAGGCTTCTGCCAGGACCTGGCCATCGGCGCCAGCGTCTCCACCGATGGCGTGTGCCTGA
Source organism: Delftia acidovorans NBRC 14950 (assembly GCF_001598795.1). Taxonomy (GTDB): domain Bacteria; phylum Pseudomonadota; class Gammaproteobacteria; order Burkholderiales; family Burkholderiaceae_C; genus Comamonas; species Comamonas acidovorans. The sequence goes on from NZ_BCZP01000006.1 coordinate 266,489, forward strand.
CGGTGACCGAGATCCTCTCGCCCACGCGCGCCACGTTCGACGTGATGCTGCAAAGCCTGAACATCACCACGCTGGGCGGCTATGCCGTGGGCGGGCGCGTCAATGTGGAGCGCGCGGCAAAGGATGGCGCCGAGATCGGCGGCCACCCGCTGTCAGGCCATGTGGATTTCACCTCGCCCGTGCTGGAAGTGGCCTCCAGCGACACCAACCACCGCATCCGCTTCGGCATTCCCGAGGGCTTTCGCCACTACGTGTTCGCCAAGGGCTACATCGCCATCAACGGCGCCAGCCTCACGGTGTCCGAGGTGGACCGCCAGGCCGGCTGGTTCGAGGTCTGGCTGATCCCCGAGACGCGCCGCATGACCGTGTTCGAGTCCAAGGGCGTAGGCGACCTGCTCAATGTGGAGATCGACCGCAGCACCCAGGTCGTGGTGGACACGGTGCGCGAGACCGTGCAGCAAAGCCTGGGCCGCCTGCAGCCCGTGCTCGAGGCCCTGCTGAAAGAAAAGGGCCTGAGCCTGGACGACTTCATAGACGTCCCCAAGCTGCCCGGCTGACGCCCTTCGTCGTTCAGCGCCCTGCCGCCAGCGGCGGATTGAAACGCCGCAGGCGCAGCGCGTTGCTGAGCACGAAGACGCTGGACAGCGCCATGGCCCCGGCCGCGAACACGGGCGACAGCAGCGTGCCGTTGACGGGGTACAGCAGGCCGGCGGCCACGGGGATCAGGGCCACGTTGTAGGCAAAGGCCCAGAACAGGTTCTGCCGGATATTGGCCATGGTGGCCTTGGACAGCGCAATCGCATTGGGCACGCCGCCCAGGTCGCCCGACATCAGCACCACGTCGGCCGCCTCGATGGCGATGTCCGTGCCCGTGCCGATGGCCAGGCCCACATCGGCCTCGGCCAGGGCCGGCGCGTCGTTGATGCCGTCGCCCACATAGGCCAGCGTGCCGTGCTCGGCCTTCAGGCGCTTGACGGCATCGACCTTGCCGCCGGGCAGCACCTCGGCCACCACCTCGTCGATGCCCAGCTGCCGCGCAATGGCCTCGGCCGTGCGGCGGTTGTCGCCGGTGATCATGGCCACCTTCAGGCCCAAGGCGTGCAGCGCGGCAATGGCGGCCGGCGTGTTGTCCTTGATGGGATCGGCCACGGCGATCATCGCGGCCAGGCGTCCGTCCACCGCGGCATACAGCGGCGTCTTGCCTTCGTCGCCCAGGCGCGCGGCCTCGTCTGCCAGCATGTCCACCTGCAGGCCCAATTCGCGCATGAAGCGGTCGGCACCGATCTCCACGCGCACGCCGTCCACCTGGGCGCGCACGCCAAAGCCTGTCACCGATTCAAAGCGATCAACAGCACCCAGCGGCAGATCCTCGGCCTTGGCAGCATCCACGATGGCGCGCGCAATCGGGTGCTCGGAGCGGTCTTCCACGGCCGCCACCAGCGCCAGCACGCGGCTGCGCTCGCCCTCGAAGCCCGGGGCCAGCACCAGGTCGGTCAGTTCGGGGCGGCCTCGCGTCAGCGTGCCCGTCTTGTCCACGGCCACCACGCGGGCATCTTTCAAGGTCTGCAGGGCCTCGCCCTTGCGCAGCAGCACGCCCATCTGCGCGGCCCGGCCCGTGCCCACCATGATGGAGGTGGGCGTGGCCAGGCCCATGGCACAGGGGCAGGCGATGATGAGCACGGCCACGGCATTGACCAGCGCAAAGCTCAGTGCGGGCGACGGCCCCCAGGCCAGCCAGGCGCCGAAGGTCAGCAGGGCCACGGCCATCACGGCCGGCACGAACCACATGGTGACCTGGTCCACCAGCGCCTGTATGGGCAGCTTGGAGCCCTGGGCCTGCTCGACCATGCGGATGATCTGCGCCAGCAGCGTGTCCGCGCCCACCTTGGTGGCGCGAAAGGCCAGCGCGCCGTTCTGGTTCACCGTGCCACCAACCAGTTCGGCACCCGGGGTTTTCTCGACCGGCACGGGCTCGCCGCTGATCATGGATTCATCGACGAAGCTGCTGCCCTCGATGACCTCGCCATCGACGGGAATGCGCTCGCCGGGCCGCACCTCGATGGTGTCGCCCGCACGCACGGCGGCGATGTCCACTTCCTGCACGGCGCCGTCCTTGCGCACGCGCGCCGTCTTGGCCTGCAGTCGCACCAGGCGGCGGATGGCCTCCGAGGTATTGCCCTTGGCGCGCGCCTCCATGAAGCGGCCCAGCAGGATCAGCGCCACGATCACGGCCGCCGCCTCGTAATACACATTCACCGTGCCGGCCGGCAGCCACTGCGGCACGAAGGTGGCCACCAGCGAATAGGCAAAGGCCGCCGAGGTGCCCACGGCCACCAGCGAATTCATGTCGGGCGCGCCGCGCAGCAGCGCGGGAATGCCTTTCTGGAAAAAGCGCAGGCCCGGCCCGAACAGCACGATGGCCGACAGCAGGCACTGCAGATACCAGCTGTTCTGGGTGCCGATGGCCTGCCCCACCCAGTGGTGGAAGGCCGGCACCATGTGGCCGCCCATCTCCAGCACGAACACCGGCAGCGCGAACACCGTGGCCACGACCAGCGAGCGCTTGAGCGACGCACGCTCGCGCGCCTGGCGCTGCTCCGTGCCGTCTTCGGCCGGCGACTGCGCAGCGCCGCCTTCACTGGCCGGGTTCGCGCTGGCGCCCAGCGGACGCGCTTCGTACCCGGCCTTGTGCACAGCCGCGACAAGGGCCGCCACATCTGCACTGCCAGCCAGCGTCACCACTGCACGTTCGGTGGCCAGGTTCACGCTGGCCGATTGCACGCCCTCCACCTTTTTCAGCGCCCGCTCCACGCGGCCCACGCAGGAGGCGCAGGTCATGCCCTCCACTTCCAGTTCCACGCTGGACTGGGGCACCTCGTAGCCGGCCTTCTCGATGGCGGAAATGGCGGCGGGCAGGTCGGCCGCGCCCTCGAAGCGGATGCTGGCCTTTTCGGTGGCCAGGTTGACCACGGCTTCCTGCACGCCCGGCAGCTTCTTGAGCGCGCGCTCCACACGCCCCACGCAGGAGGCGCAGGTCATGCCCTGAACGGGCAGGTCTATGGCCATGCCGGCCTTGGTCGATGCATTCATTGCCTGACTCCTTTGTTCTCGCATGCAGGCACTTTAGAGATTGCCACCATGTCAAGGTCAAGCCCCCTGCAAGGCGATTTCATCGCCGTGTCATCAGCCTTGCCCAGCATCGGCGGCCGTGACAAACCGATACAGAGAGAACCCGTTCATGTCCTTGACCTCCCATCGCCCCGCCCTGCGCCCGCTGGCCGTGGCCCTGGCTGCCTCCGCCCTGATCGCCGGTTGCGGCGGCTCCGGCAACGACACGCCCGCAGGCCAGCCGCTGGAGCTGCGCATTCTGCACATCAACGATCACCACTCCACGCTGGAGTCCAAGAGCAAGACCCTGCAGCTGGACGCCGGCACGGGCAAGGCCGAAGCCGTGGCCGTGGACGCCGCAGGCTTTGCGCGCGTGACCCAGGCCATCGAGGAGCTGGCCGCGCAGTCGCCCAACGTGCTCAAGCTGCACGCCGGCGACGCGCTCACCGGCACGCTGTACTTCAACCGTGCAGGCGCCGACGGCGAGGCCGATGCCGCCCTCATGAACACCGTCTGCTTTGACGCCTTCACGCTGGGCAACCACGAGTTCGACAAGGGCGACAGCGGCCTCAAGTCCTTCCTGGACCGCCTGCGCACAGGCAGCTGCAAGACGCCCGTGCTCAGCGCCAACGTGCGCTTTGGCGCCAACTCGGCCCTGAACGCGGCCAAGGCGCCCGGCTATGTGAACCCCTCCACCGTGGTGGAGCGCGGCGGCCAGAAGATCGGCATCGTCGGCCTGACCATTGCGGGCAAGACCAAGGCATCGTCCAGCCCCGATGCCGACACCACCTTCGAGGACGAGGCCACGGCGGCCCAGCGCGAAATCGACGCGCTGCGCGCCAAGGGCATCAACAAGATCATCGTCATGAGCCATGTGGGCTATGAGTACGACCGCCAGATCGTGCCCAAGCTCAGCGGCGTGGACGTGGTCGTGGGCGGCGACTCGCACACCCTGCTCGGCCCCGACGTGCTCAACACCACCGGCGTTGGCACACCGGGCGGCGCCTACCCCACGCGCCTGGCCGACAAGGACGGCAGCCCCGTCTGCGTGGTCCAGGCCTGGGAGTACGCCCAGGTCGTCGGCGACCTCAAGGTCCAGTTCGACGCCGACGGCCGCGTCACCCAGTGCACGGGCACGCCCCATGTGCTGATCGGCGACAGCTTCACCATCGCCGGCAAGGCCGCAACCGATGCGCAAAAGACCGCCCTCAAGGCCAGCGCCGCCGCCACCGGCGTGCTGCGCGTGACCACGCCCTCGGCCAAGGCCACGGCCGCGCTGCAGCCGTTCAAGGACAAGGTCGCCCAGTTCAACCTCAAGCAGGTCGCCACCGTGCCCCAGGAACTGTGCTCGCGCCGCGTGCCCGGCGGCGTCGGCACCATGAACTACAGCCAGTCCAGCGCAGCCTGCAATGCCGAAGGCAGCGTGAGCGTGCGCGGCGGCGACATCCAGCAGCTCGTGGCCCAGGCCTACCTGGAAGAAGCCAACCGCCACTACGGCGGCGCCGACATCACCCTGCAAAGCGGCGGCGGCGTGCGCATCCCGCTGCTGGGCCAGACCACGGCCGCCCAGGTCATCCAGGTCCTGCCCTTCGGCAACAAGCTGTTCCGCCTGGACATCACCGGCACGGAAGTCAAGGGCATGCTCGAAGACGGCCTGCAGGCCGTGTACGGCCCCAGCGGCACGACCGGCCCCTACCCCTACACGGGCGGCCTGCGCTTTGACGTGAATGCGGCAGCGGCGGCCGGCCAGCGTGTGTCGGGCATCGAGGTGTACGACAACGCGAGCAAGACGTGGAAGCCGCTGGATACGGCGCGCACGTACAAGCTGTTCGTGCTGAGCTTCAATGCCACGGGTGGCGATGGCTACAAGACGCTGGCGGCCGTGCCTGATGCGCGCCGTCTGGACATTGGTGTGCTCGATTCCGATGTGTTCTTCAACTACATCGAGAGGCAGCCGGTGGATGCGGTGTCTGGTCTGCCGCTGCTGTCGCGGCTGCCGATGGATCTGTACAGCACGCGTAGTTTTCAGGGTGGGCGCTGATTAGTTCACGCTCTTTTTTGAGACCCTGCCGGGGGGGTGTTTTTCGAGGCCGGGTCTCGGCCCGGCGGCCCACCTACCTTCTTTTGCTTCGCCACCGGTACGCCGGCCGAAAGAACGTAGGCCAAGAAAAGGCGACCCGGATGTCCGCGACCCCTTCGCTTCGCTGCGGGGCAACCTGCGTCGTGGCGGTTGCGGGGGAGTTTTTTCGGGCCGTCGCTGTGCTCGGCCTGGGGCTTTGGCCTCGCTTTTCTTTCAAAGCCTCTATCATTCCGAGCGGCCCCTTGTACCGGGGCTGGTGCTTCAAAACACCTTTTCTCAAAGCGGTGCGGCCTCCCCGTCAACGAGGCCTTGTCACGTCTGGATCACTGGACTGTGGGCGCCTGCCCACGTCCCTACGGTTACGGGCGGGATGGGGCTACCCGTAAGGGCGTCCGCACGTCTTTGAGCGTGTTTTGAACATCCCGTCCACCTTCTTCGCGCTTCAAAACGTGAACGGGTGGCTTCAAGTCTCTCAAAGGAGCACCGAACCATGCACACAGCGCATTTGACCCTGGCCCCCTGCACACGGAAGGCCAGGCCATGAAGCAGGAAGTCCGATCCAACAACGCCAGGACAACGCAGTTGAACATGGCCATCGCAGAGATGAACACCATGGTTCAGTCAGGCTGCAACGAGGTTTCGGCCCTGTCCCAACTCGCGCAGTCATGGCTGAAAACGCCCGAGGGCCTGCGCGATCCGGATGTGGTGATCAACGCCCTGCGCTCCATCCAGCACAGCGCCGAGCGGCTGGCCACCTCCATGGACGACGAAATCCACGTCCTGCGCAACACCGCCAGGCCCGAACCCTGACGCCGCACCCAACTCCATGAAAACAGCCGAGCGCACCAATGCGCATCGGCTGTTTGTATTTCTGGCTGTTTGTATTTTTGGCTGTTCCCCAGCCTCCCCCCTTCTGCCCACGCCTGCGTTGGGCGGGATGCGGGGTGGCAAGCCTGCCGAAGGACAGGCTTGCTTCGTCATCTGACTTGCCGCAGTTGTTTGAGCGAAGCGCGCCAGCGCGCAGCGAGTTCTGCGGCACACCCCGCATCCCGCCCAACGCAGGTCGCCCGCAGCGAAGCGAAGGGTCGTGGGCAGTTCGGGGCGCGCTTCTTTGCCCCGCTTTCTTGTCGCGCGACAAGAAAGCGGGTCGGCCGCCGGGCCGAAACCCGGCTCCTGCCACCAGAGGCACAACAGAATCAAAAACAGGTCAACCAGAAATCAGCCAATCCGAGCAATCACAGCCCCCAACACCTGCGCCTTCCCCGCCTCAGCCACCAAAGCCACCACCCCACTGCGATGCGCAGTCACCTGCATCTCCATCTTCATGGCCTCCATGACGGCAATCACATCGCCCTCCTGAACGGTGTCGCCATCGGCCACCTTCCACGCATGCAGATTCCCTGCAATGGGTGAGGTGACGGCAGCGGGGTCCACTGCAGATTCGGCAGCCGGCGCGGCAGCCACACCCCCGCCAGCCGATGCCAGCCCCTGCAGCAGCACCGCAGGCAGGCCCAGCGACACCCGTCGCCCGTCGATCTCGACCGCGCAGCGCACCAGGCTGGCGTCGGGCAGCGGCTCGGCGCGCACGGCGGCGGCCAGGGGTTCGGCGAAGTCGGATTCGATCCAGCGCGTGTGGACCTTGAAGCCGTCGTTGCCCACGAAGTCGGCATGGCCGATGACGGCGCGGTGGAAGGGCAGGACGGAGGACAGGCCTTCGATGCGGAACTCGGCCAGCGCGCGGCGGGCGCGGGCCAGGGCCTGTTCACGCGTGGCGCCGCTGACGATGAGCTTGGCCATCAGCGAGTCGAAGCTGCCGGGCACGACCGAGCCGGTCTGCACGCCCGTGTCCAGGCGCACGCCGGGGCCCGAGGGCGGATCGAACCGCACCACGGGGCCGGGCGTGGGCAGGAAGCCCCGGCCCACGTCTTCGGCGTTGATGCGGAATTCGATGGAGTGGCCCAGCGGCGCCGGGGTTTCGGTGATGGACAGGGGCAGGCCATCGGCCACGCACAGTTGCTCGATCACCAGGTCCACGCCCGTGGTCTGCTCGGTCACGGGGTGCTCGACCTGCAGGCGCGTGTTGACTTCGAGGAAGGAGATGGCGCCCGTCTGGCTCAACAGGAATTCCACCGTGCCCGCGCTGACGTAGCCGGCCGCCGCGCAGATGTCGCGTGCGGAGCTGTGGATGCGGGCGCGCTGCTCGTCGCTGAGGAAGGGCGCCGGGGCCTCTTCCACCAGCTTCTGGTTGCGCCGCTGCAGCGAGCAGTCGCGCGTGCCCAGCACGACCACGTTGCCGTGGGTGTCGGCCAGCACCTGGGCCTCGATGTGGCGGGGGCGGTCCAGGAATTGCTCGACAAAGCATTCGCCGCGGCCGAAGGCGGTGACGGCCTCGCGCACGGCCGAGTGAAAGAGTTCCTCCACCTCGTCCATGCGCCACGCGATCTTCATGCCGCGCCCGCCGCCGCCGAAGGCGGCCTTGATGATGATGGGCAGCCCGTGCTGCTGGGCAAAGGCCAGCACTTCGCCGGCATCCTTGACGGGGTCGGGCGTGCCGGCCACCAGGGGAGCGCCGACCTGCAGGGCGATCTTGCGCGCCTCGACCTTGTCGCCCAGCTTGGCGATGGTCTCGGGCGTGGGGCCGATCCAGCGCAGGCCCGCATCCAGCACGGCGCGCGCAAAGGCTTCGCTTTCGGACAGGAAGCCGTAGCCGGGGTGCACGGCGTCGGCGCCGCTCTTGTGCGCGATGGCGATGAGCTTGGCGATGTTCAGGTAGGTGTCGGCCGGGCGCTCGCCGTCCAGGCCATAGGCCTCGTCGGCCATGCGCACGTGCAGGGCGTCGATATCGGCATCGGCGTAGACGGCCACGGATTTCACGCCGTAGTCGGCGCAGGCGCGGGCGATGCGGACGGCGATCTCGCCACGGTTGGCAATCAGGACTTTTTTCATGATCAGCTTCTTTCAGTTGCGGGCAGGCGCCACCGGGCGCTCCCCGCGTTCAGTTCTTGGAGCCTTGCGCGCCGGGGGTGTATTCCTCGAAAGCGCGGATGGGGTTGAAGCGGATCCAGGCGCCCACGGGAATCTGGCCGGCCAGATCCAGGTGGTGCGGCGCCACGCAGCCGATGACGGGATAGCCGCCCGTCAGCGGATGGTCGGCCAGGAACAGCACGGGCTGGCCGCTGGGGGGCACCTGGATGGCGCCCAGCGGCGTGCCTTCGCTGGGCAGTTCGCCGGCCACGGCGCGCGCCAGGGGCTGCTCGCCCGCCACGCGCAGGCCCACGCGGTTCGATTGCGGCGTGACCTGCCAGCGCTGCGCTGCCAGCAGGGCCACGGCCTCGGGCATGAACCAGTCGGTACGCGGGCCCAGCTCCACGTCCAGCACCACGTCCTGCCCGGTGGTGGGCAGGGACTCGGGCGGCAGCTCGGGTGCGGCCACGGCCTTGCGGTCCGCAGGCCGAACGGGCAGGACCTGGCCCACGGCCAGGGCGGCTGGGCCGACATTCGCCAGGGTGTCGGTGCAGGCGCTGCCCAGCACGGGCGTGACGGCAAAGCCGCCGCGCACGGCCACATAGCAGCGCGCACCGGCCACGGGCTGGCCCACGGTCAACTGGTCGCCATCGGCCAGGGCCACGGCCTGGTAGCGCGGCACGCTCCAACGCTGGCCGGACCCGGTGGTCACGGTCAGGGGCGCATCGGCACCCGTGATGGCGACCACCGTCTCGCCCTGGCTTTGCAGCGACAGGCCACCGCCCACGGTCTCCAGCACGGCCAGGTCGCTGGCATTGCCGACCAGGCGGTTGGCAGCCTTGAAGGCTGCCTGGTCCATGGCGCCCGAGGCCGAGACGCCCTGCCCGGCCTGGCCCAGGCGGCCCCGGTCCTGGAACAGCGTCATCAGGCCCGTGGCCTTGACGCGCAGCGCGTTGCCTTCATGCGGCGCGGCCTGCGCCACGGCGGGCGCGGGCGCCTCATCCACCTGGGCCATGCCGGCCGCATCGACAAAGCGCACGCGGTAGCCGGGCTGCAGCAGCGCGGGCAGCTCGCGCGCCAGGTCCCACATGCGGGCCGAGGTGCGGCCTATCAGTTGCCAGCCGCCCGGGCTGGCCTGGGGATAGACGGCGCTGAACGTGCCGCCCAGCGCCACCGAGCCGGCCGGCACGCGCGTGCGCGGCGTGGTGCGGCGCGGCACGTTGAAGATCGGATCGCCCCCGCTGAGGTAGGCAAAGCCGGGCGCGAAGCCCGTGAAGGCCACGGCGTACTCGCTGCCCGTGTGGCGGCGCACGACTTCCTCGGGCGTGATGCCCAGCAGCTGCGCCACGTCGGCCAGGTCCTCGCCGTCGTAGTGCACGGGAATCTCGACCAGCACATTGCTGCGCTCCGCACGCTGGCCCAGGTCGCGCGCGGCAATGCGGCGCACCAGCTCGGCCACGCCCAGCCTGGCGGGAGCGAACTGCACGAGCACGGTGCGCGCGGCCGGCACCAGCTCCTGCACGCCATCGATGGGCTCGCGCTGCAGCGAGCCCAGCAGGGCCAGGGTTTCATCGAGATCGGCCAGCTCCACCATCAGGGCCTGCCGGTTGACGGGTAGAAAACGCATGGTGTGCCCTCAGCCCACGAAGGAGGAAATGCGCACGCCCTCCTGCTCGAAACGTTCGCGCAGGTGGCGTGCAATGGCCACGGCACCGGGGCTGTCGCCGTGCACGCAGATGGAGTCGGCGGCAATGCGCACCAGGCTGCCATCGACGGCCTCGACCACGCCGTCGCGCACCAGGGACAGCATGCGCGCGGCGATCTGGTCCACATCGTGCAGCACGGCGCCCGGATCGCGGCGCGAGACCAGGGTGCCCTCGGGCGTGTAGCCGCGGTCGGCAAAGGCCTCGGCCACCACGGTCAGGCCCGCATCGCGCGCCCAGTCGATCAGCGGCGAGCCGGCCAGCGCCACCAGCACCAGGCTGGGGTCGATGGCGCGCATGGCGGTGATCACATCGGTGGCCTGGCGCCTGTCGTGGGCGATGGTGTTGTAGAGCGCGCCGTGCGGCTTGACGTAGCGCACCTCGGTGCCGGCCACGCGGGCCAGGCCCTGCAGCGCACCGATCTGGTAGATGACGCCGGCCACCAGGTCGGCGCTGGCCACATCCATGTTGCGCCGGCCGAAGCCGACGAGGTCGGGATAGGACACATGGGCGCCGACGATGGCGCCGCGCGCGCGGGCGGCCTTGAGCGTCTCCAGGATGCCTGCCGGATCGCCGGCATGGAATCCGCAGGCCACGTTGGCGCTGCTGACGATATCGAGCATGGCGGCATCGTCGCCCATGCGCCATCCACCCAGGCTCTCGCCAAGATCACTGTTCAGGTCAATTTTCATCGTTCTCTCCTCGCCGGACTCGGTGCACAGGCTCTCAGTGCAGCTGGCCGGCGTTTTCCTTCAGATCCTGGGTCACGGTCAGGGCCGTGCGAATGGTCTCGCGCACGGCAGCCACCTGGTCGGCCAGGCACATGCTGGGCATGCCCGGCTTGCGCGCTGCCTGCTCGGGCAGGGCCGGCACGTGGATGAAGCCGCCACGCGCGCCCGGCGCCGCCTTGCCCTGGGCCAGCCAGTGCATGAGCGCGAAAAACACGTGGTTGCAGACAAAGGTGCCCGCCGTGTTGGACACGGAAGACGGAATGCCGCGCGCACGCAGGTTGTGCACCACGGCCTTGATGGGCAGCGTGGAAAAGTACGCGGCGGGCGCGCCCGGGATCACCACCTGGTCCACGGGCTGGCGCGCCGCATGGTCGGGAATGCGGGCGTCGTCGATATTGATGGCCACGCGCTCGGGCGTGAACTCGCTGCGGCCGCCGGCCAGGCCCAGGCTGATGACCAGCACCGGCTGCAGTTGCGCCAGCGCCTCCTGCAGCTGGCGCAGCGATTCGCCGAACACGCAGCGCAGCTGCAGGCCGTGGACGGTGGCGCCCTCCACGATCTCGCCATGCAGGGCACGCGCCACTTCCCACGAGGGATTGACAGGGTCCTGCTCGAACGGCTCGAAGCCGGTCACCAGGATGCGCGGGGAAGTGGAATCGGTCATGGCAACAGTCCGTCCTTTAACGGAACATCAGGAAATACATGAGGAAGACGTTGGCCGTCAACAGGGCCAGGGCCGTGGGCACCTGGGCGCGGATCACGGCATTCTTGTCGATCTCCAGCAGCGCGGCGGGCACCAGGTTGAAGTTGGCCGCCATGGGCGTCAGCAGGGTGCCGCAGTAGCCCGAGAGCATGCCGATGGCCGCCATCACGGCCGGGTCGCCATGGTAGACGCCCACCAGGATGGGCACGCCCACGCCGCCCGTCATCACGGGGAAGGCGGCAAAGCCGTTGCCCATGACCACGGTGAACAGCGCCATGCCCAGCACGTAGACGGCCACGGCCACGAAGCGGATGTCCATGTTGATATAGGTGGTGGTCACATAGGCCACGGCCTTGCCCACGCCGGCGTCCGAGAACACCAGGCCCAGCATGCCCAGCATCTGGGGCAGCACCAGGGCCCAGCCCAGCGCATCGGTCAGGCGGCGCGATTCGCGCATGCCCTGGGCCGGCGTCTCGCGGGTCAGCCAGCAGGCCAGGCCCAGCGCCAGCACGCAGCCCACGCCCAGGCTCACCAGCGTGGTGGCCTTGGGGTCCAGCAGGGGCGTGCCGCCGAAGACCAGGTGCGAGGCGCTGAGCGTGCCCACCATGGTGATCAGCGGAATCGCCAGGGCCGGCACGAACAGCTTGTTGCCCAGGCGCTTGGCGCTGGCCAGGTACTCGGCATCGCTGCGCGGCGCATGGCGGCCACTGCCCACGCCGCCGAAGCCGGCGATCAGGGCCATGGCCACGGCAATCACGCCCACCACCATGGGGGGCAGCTCATGGCCCACCAGGAAGACGGCCGCATACAGCGCCCAGAACAGGCCGCTGGACCAGCGCTTGGGATTGCTGGCATCGCGCAGCGTCATCACGGCCGTGACGGCCAGGACGAAGCCGACCAGGTAGTACAGGTGTTGGATGGTCAGCGTCATTTCAGGCTCCCTTGGCTTGGGTGGCGTTGGCGTTGGCTGCGTCAGCTTCGACACCGGCCTTGTACTGGGCCAGCTCGCGCTCGAGCATGCGGTCCAGGCGGCCCAGGCGCCAAGCGTGGATCACGAAGGCGCAGATGGCCGTGGGAATGCCCCACAGCGCCACGTGGATGGGCTCGACCTCGATGCCGGCTTCCTTCAGGAAGGTGGTCATCAGCACGATGGCGCCGAAGGCCACGAAGATGTCCTCGCCGAAGAACAGGCCCACGTTGTCCGTGGCGGCCGAGTAGGCGCGCAGCTTGTCACGCACCTTGGCGGGCAGGATGCCGAAGCGCGACTGGGTCGCACCTTCGGCCATGGGCGCCAGCAGCGGGCGCACCATCTGCGGATGCCCGCCCAGGCTGGTCAGGCCCACGGCGGCCGTCAGCTGGCGTGCGGCCAGGTAGACGATGAGCAGGCGGCCTGCGGTGGCCGACTTGATGGAGCTGATCCAGTTCTGCGCGTGCTGGCGCAGGCCATGGCGCTCCAGCAGGCCGATCACGGCCAGCGGCAGCAGGATGATCAGCGGCAGGTTGCGCGTCTTGATGAAGCCCGTGCCAATGGTGGCCAGCACCTTGTCGACGGGGAAGCCCGCCGCCAGTGCCGTGCCGATGGCCGTGACGATCACGACCAGCATGGGATTGAAGCGCAGCACGAAGCCCGCAACGATGATGGCCACTCCGATAAGCGGCCAGAGATTGACGTCAGTCAGCATGTTGATTCCCCCTTCACACCCCGCGGTGCGGGGCGGCCGTCAAGCCGCCCCGCAGGCCCAACCCGGTGGCGTGGAGTGCGCTGCCAACCTGGTTTTGTTCAACAAAACAAAGAATTTGTCTTACAGAAACGAATTGTGAATAAGACAATCAGCGCATGCTGATAGTACAAACCCGCATATCGTTGCCCAGGGATTGAGCACGCACGGGTTTTTCAAATGTCAAAAACTATCGAATATTGAACATCCATAGAAGGCATGAACACAACAATGCCCCTGCCCCGGTATCGCCTGTGACGAGGCCGCCTCCTACAATGGGCCGCCCTCCCGGCCTGCGGCGCACGCGTGGCAGTCGGCGTGAATGGCACCTTCCTGCTCCCATCCCTTTTGTCCGAGCTCTGAATCCATGCAACGCCGTCAACTTGTTTCCCTGCTTCCCCGTGCTGCAGCCATCGCAGCGGTTCCCGCGCTGGCGCCGGCCTTCGTGCGCAATGCCTTCGCCGATGAGGCAGGCCTGTCCGCCAAGACCATCACCATCGGCTGCTCGGCCGCCATGAGCGGCCCGCTGGCCGGGTTCGGCTCCGACATCAAGCTGGGCACGGAAGCGGCCATGGCGCAGATCAACGCACGGGGCGGCATCCAGGGCCGCACGCTGCAGCTGCAGATGGTTGACGACGGCTACGTGCCCCAGCGCACGGCCGACAACGTGCGGCAGATGCTCTCCAAGGGCACGGCCTTTGCCCTGCTGTCCTGCGTGGGCACGCCCAACAACGCCGCCGTCATCCCGCTGATCGAGGAAGCCGGCGTTCCCTATGTGGCGCCCTTCACGGGCGCCTCGTCGCTGCGCAAGGCATCGCGCAACGTCTTCCATGTGCGCGCCAGCTACACCACCGAGGTCCGCCGCCTGGTCCAGCGCCTTGCGGGCATGGGGCTCAAGGGCATTGGCATCGTCTACCTGGACAACGCCTACGGCCGCGAAATGCTGGAGGACGCCACGCACGCCCTGGAGGCCGAGAAGATGGCTCCCGCCGTGCAGGCGGCCATCGCCACCGATGGCAAGAATCTGGCCGATGTGTTGAACAAAGTGGACGCGGCCCACCCCTCGGCCGTGCTGCTGGCCACGGCTGGCACGGTGTCGGTCGATCTGGTGCGCGGCCTGCGCAAGAGCGCGCCCGGCGTGCTGCTCACCGGCCTGAGCGTGACCCTGCCCAACGACAGCCTCAAGCCGCTGGGCGAGGACGCCCGGGGCATTGCCCTGACCATGGTCGTTCCCGCGCCGCACCAGGCCAAGCTGCAGGTGGTGCGCGACTACCAGGCCGCCATGCGAGCCCACGGGCAGCAGGAGTTCTCGCTGGGCACGCTGGAAGCCTATGTGAACACACGCGTGCTGGCCGAGGGCCTGGAACGCGCAGGCCGCGACCCCAGCCAGGCCAAGCTGCGCTCGGCGCTGGCCGGCATCCGCAACTGGGACATGGGCGGCTTCGTCATCGACTACAGCGGCCAGGCGCCCCATGTCGGCTCCAGCTTCATCGACCTGGGCGTGCTGGGCAATGCGGGGCGCTTCATCGGTTGATGAAGGCGGGTGGCTTGCGGGCCAGGCCGCTGGCGGATCGGCCCATCGTTTCTTCCTGTCGCTGCACCAAGGAGCCTTCGCCATGCCTGCCGAACGTCACCCACTTCCGCACCCCGCCTTGCACCCTGCCTTGCACCCTGCTGCACATCCCGCCTCCCACCGGGGCCTGCAGCGCCGCCTGCTCATCGTGGCAGCGGCTGCCCTGCCCGGTCTTGCGCTGGCGCAGAAATGGCCTGCACAGCCCGTGCGCATCGTCGTGCCCTACACGGCCGGAGGCGGCTCGGACAACATCGCCCGCGCGCTGGGCACGGAGCTGTCGCGCGAACTGGGCCAGCCCGTGGTCGTGGACAACAAGCCCGGCGCCTCGGCCATGCTGGGCGCCGAGCTGGTGGCACGCGCCGCGCCCGACGGCTACACGCTGCTCCTGGCCGACATGCCGCACACCATCACACCCAGTCTCTACAAGACACCGTACGACGCGCTCAAGGACTTCACGCCCGTGGCCCTGATCGGCTCCTCGCCGCTGGTGCTGGCCGTCAACCCCAAGCTCAAGGCGCAAAGCGTGAAGGAATACATCGCGATGGCCCGGGCCCGGCCCGGCCAGATCAACTTCGCCTCGGGCGGCACGGGCACGGCCACGCATCTGGCAGGCGAGCTTTTCAAGCAGCAGACGGACACCTTCATCACCCACATTCCCTACAAGGGCTCGGGCCAGGCCGTCGCCGACGTGGTGGCCGGCCATACCGAGAGCATGTTCTCCTCGGCCCCCACCGTGATTCCCCATATCAAAAGCGGCGCGCTGCGCGCCCTGGCCACCACGGGTGCCCAGCGCTCGCCGGCCCTGCCCCAGGTGCCCACGATGGCCGAAAGCGGCGTGCGCGGCCTCACCGTGCTGCACTGGTTCGGCCTGCTGGCGCCTGCCCGGTTGCCCCCCGGCATACAGACCGCGCTGCACGATGCCGTGGCCCGCGCCATGGCCACGCCCCCGCTGCAGGCCAAGCTGCAGTCCCTGGGGCTGGAACTAACGCCCCGCACTGCGGCGGAGTTCGGCGCCCAGATGGAGACCGACGCCGCACGCTGGGCCCGCGTCATCAAGGAACGCAACATCAAGGCGGACTGAATGCCCTCCCTGCACCATCACCACGACGCCGTGGACCTGCGCAGCGACACCGTCACACGCCCCACGCCGCAGATGCTTGAAGCCATGGCCTGCGCCCCGCTGGGCGACGACGGCCTGGACGGCGACCCGACGGTGCGTGCGCTGGAAGAGACGGCGGCCCAGCGCTTTGGCAAGGCCGCAGGCCTGTTCGTGGCCAGCGGCACCATGGGCAACCTCGTGGCCGTGCTCGCCCATGGCCGCATGCCCGGCGAGGTGCTGGCCGAGGCCGGCAGCCATCTGCTGAACGCCGAGCGCGCAGCCGCGGGCCTGACCGGCATGCACTACCGCAGCCTGCCCGGCGACGGTGGCCTGATCGCCCTGCCCGCGCTGGAGGCGGCGCTGGACACCTCGGCATCCGCGCGCTGCCCCAGCGCCCTCGTGGCCGTGGAGAACACCCACAACGCACGGGGCGGCAGCGTGGCGGCGCCCGAATCGCTGGCGGCCCTGCATGCCCTGGCCGCCCGCCATGGCGTGCCCGTGCACACCGATGGCGCACGCCTGTTCAATGCCGCCGTGGCACTGGGCCTGTCCTGCCGCGAGATCGCCGCGCACACGGACTCGGTCACCGTCTGCCTGTCCAAGGGCTTGTCGGCTCCGGTGGGCTCGGTGCTCATGGGCCCGGCCGACTTCATCACGCGGGCGCGCGGCATACGGCGCATGCTGGGCGGCACCATGCGCCAGGCCGGCGTGATCGCGGCGGCGGGCCTGGTGGCGCTGGAGCACATGGTCGATCGCCTGGCCGAGGACCACGCACGCGCCCGCCGCCTGCACCAGGGCCTGCGCGCCATCCACCCGGCATGGTGCGCGGCCGAACTGCCGCAGACCAACATCGTGCAGGTGCGCGTGGGCACCAGCGCGGCCGATGCGCGCCTTTGGGAGGCACGCCTGGCCGAAGCCGGCGTGCTGGTGCGCACGGGCAGCGCAGGCCTGCTGCGCCTGGTCACGCACCGCCACATTGACGACAAGGCCGTGGACAGCACCCTGCAGGCCTTCACGCGACTGCACCACGACAACTGAGCACCGCGCGAGGCCGGAAGGAGTGCCGGCCCTGGCTACACTGCCCATCGACCCTTGCATCCCCCATCACCATGACCCGCAGCACCGATATCCTCAACCTGACCGACCGCGTGACCGAGCAGCTGCGCAGCAAGCTCATCGATGGTGCCTGGGAGCCCGGGCAAAAGCTGTCGGAGGCCTCACTCAGCGAAAGCCTGCAGATCTCGCGCAACACGCTGCGCGAGGCCTTCCGGCTGCTGACCAAGGAGGGGCTGCTGGTGCACGAGCCCAACAAGGGCGTGTCGGTGGCGGCGCCCAGCATCGCCTCCATCATCGACATCTACCGCGTGCGCCGCATGGTGGAGTGCCAGGCGCTGGCCCAGGCCTATCCCATGCACCCGGCGCGCAGCCTGATGCGCGAAGCCGTGGAGGCAGCGCAGCGCCACCGCGAGGCCCAGGACTGGTCGGGCGTGGGCACGGCCAACATGAGTTTCCACAAGGCCGTGGTGCAGCTGGCCGACAGCGAGCGCCTGGACACCATGTTCGAGCATCTGCTGGCCGAGCTGCGGCTGGCCTTC
Source organism: Delftia acidovorans NBRC 14950 (assembly GCF_001598795.1). GTDB lineage: Bacteria > Pseudomonadota > Gammaproteobacteria > Burkholderiales > Burkholderiaceae_C > Comamonas > Comamonas acidovorans. The sequence goes on from NZ_BCZP01000006.1 coordinate 283,763, forward strand.
GGCCTGCTGCGCGACCCGCACTTCCTGCATGCCCCCTATGTGGACATGAATGCGCGCATCCTGCAGCAATTCGAGGACGGCAAGCCGGCCGAGGCCGCTGCCGCGCTCAATGACTACCTGGTGCATTCGGAGCGGCTGATCCTCGCCGCCTACGCCCGCCGCCTGGCTGAGAAGGGCATCAAGGTGTGAAAACAATAGACACCCCCTGAGGCGCTTACGCGCCTTCCCCCTCTCTACTCGCTTCGCGAGGGAGGGGGACGACACCCTCGGTGCGGGGCGGCCCTACCTCGGTGTCCCTGGCTTTGGGCAGCGCCGATTTCATAGGCAGTGTTCAGCGCACAGCACTGGCTCGCATTCAACGCCGTGCGTCCAGGCTCCAGCGCGCCACGGGCGCCAGCATCAGTTGCACGAATCCCCCGGCGATCGCCAGGTTCTTCAGGAACTGCACCAGCTGGCCCTTGTCGCCGAACTGGTTGTGGAACATCAGCGCCGACATGACGCTGAACACGGCCATCACGGCCGCGGCCTCGCGGGTGCGCCAGCCCAGCAGCAGGGCCGTGGCCACGCCCAGCTCCACCACCAGCGCCATGGCATACGACAGCATGGGCAGCGGCAGGCCCGCCTTGGCGATATAGGCCATGGTGCCCTCCGGCCCCATCAGCTTGCCGATGCCGCTGTAGATGAACAGCAGGCTCAGCAGCACCCGGGCCAGCAGCGGTGCGAAGTCGGCCCAGGGCGATGCTGCGGCGTGGGCAGCGCGATGCGTGGCGGCGCGCGTCATCGCATCAGCCCGGGACACGGCCGGAACCCTGGCCTTCTGCCGCCTTCACCGAGCCGCCCAGGCGCTGCACTTCGGCCAGGTACTCGGGGCCGCTGCGCATGCGCTGGTACTGGGCCAGGCGCTGCTGGTAGTCGGCATCCCAGTGGTTCACGTCGGACTCGCGGTAGACGTTGAGGCCGGCGCGGTTCCACAGGGCCAGGTCGGCCTGCACTTCGGCGCGCGACAGCGCGGGGCCGGAGGCGACGGGCTCGGCGCCGAACCAGGTTTCTGCAGATACCGTGGCGGCCGGTGCAGCCGAGGCCATGCCCGACCACAAGGCGGAGGAAAGGGAAACGATGGCGAAGAGGGTCTTTGCGTGCTTCATGGCGAATCCTTTGTCAAATCCTGCAGCGCGTGATTGCGTTCTGCATGGCTGCAGTCTCGTCTTCGCCCGCCTGCACGTCAGTGCCTAAACGCACAGCTTTGCGCAAACTCTCCGGTTCCCGCGCTCACTGTCCACGCTCACTGTCCACGCTCACCATCCACGCTCACGGCCACTGCAGGCCGGGTCGCGCCACATGCAGGGCCTGCAAGGGCTCGGAGCGCCCGCGCACCTGCACCTGCCGGACTTCGCCCAGGCCATCGGCCACGCCCGCGCGGCGCGCCACCTCCAGCGACAGCACCAGCCGGGCCTGGGCGCTCTTGGTGTATTCCTGCAGGCGGCTGGCCGTGTTGACCACCTCGCCCACGGCCGTGAAGGTGGTGGTGTGCTCGAAGCCCACGCGCCCCACGGCGGCGCGCCCCGCATGCAGGCCCATGCCGAAATCCACCGGCTGGCCGAACTGCGCCTCAAAGGTGTGGCTCCATTCCTGCATGCGCCGGTCGATGAGGGCGCTGGCCTGCACGGCCTGGCAGCAGGCCGTGTCCAGGTCGGTGTCCAGGCCGAAGATGGCCATCACGCTGTCGCCGATGAACTGGTTGGCCATGCCGCCGCTGTCGTGCACGGCCTGGCCCACGCGCTCGAAATACTGGTCCAGCACCCAGGACAGGTCCACGGGCCATTGCCGCTCGGCCAGGCCCGACCAGCGGCGCAGGTCCACGAACAGGATGGCCACCGCGCGCACTTCGCGGACCTCGCGCTGCTCGTCACCTCGCCCGGCCTGGGCGGCTGCCGGCGAGCGGAACAGCGGCGCCACCTGCACATCGCCCGTGGGCCGCAGCTGGCAGGCCAGCCGCACGTCCTGCGGCGCGCCCACGCGCTCCAGCGTGAGGCGCTCGTCCCGCCCCGGCGCAGGCAGGTGGGCCGCCGGGCCGGACACGCGCACCCGGCAGGTGGAGCAACGCGCCCTGCCGCCGCACAGCGACAAATGGGCAATGCCATGCTCGCGGCTGGCTTCGAGCACGCTCATGCCCTGGGCCACCTGCACGGTGCGGCCCGGATAGTGCAGCAGCACCTGGCGGGCGCCGCGCAGGCGCATGCGCCGCCACAGCCAGGGGCCGGCCAGCAGCGCGGCCAGGCAGGCCAGCCAGCCCTGGCGCAGCCCGGCCGTCAGCGCGCGCAGCCACTGCGATGCCTCGGGCGAGGGGCCGGCCGGCACTGGCAGGCCGGCCGCCGCGATCTCGCGCGCCATGGAGACGATGCCCAGCGCCGCCAGCACGGGCAGCAGCACGGCGGCCGTGAGCAGCAGCGGCTGCCAGCGCCCCCACCAGCCGCGCGCACGCAGGGCCATGTGCAGGCCCATGCAGCCATGGGTCCAGGCGGCCGTCATCAGCAGCAGCTGGATGGACATGCTGGACGGATTCCAGGAAGAACGCACGATGCGCGCATACGAGGGGTCCACGCCCCAGGCCTCCTGCGCCAGCCGCGTGGCCGGCACGTGCAGGGCCAGCAGCAGCGGCAGGCCCAGTCCCAGCAGCAGCCGCACGGCCTCCAGCGCCGGCATGCGCAGGCTGCGCCGCCGCGCGAGCGCCTGCAGCGCCAGCCCCATGTGCACGGCCAGCGCGCCGTAGAGCAGCAGGCTGCCGGGCAGGGATCGCCACACGCCGTGGACCAGCTCGCGCACGGCCTCGGCCGTGCCCAGCGAGACCAGGCCCAGGGCGTGATTGAACAGGTGCAGCGCCGCATAGGTCCACAGCACCAGGCCGGTGGACCAGTGGAGGCTGCGCAGGGACGGCAGAGCCGGATGAGGGACACGGGCCATGGAAAGCGATGATGCGCCCGACGGCGGAAGAAGACAGGAGAAGACCGGAAGAACGGCAGCTTGAAGGAACTTAGGCCGGGCCTGGCCGATCCAGAATCTTTGTACCTTACGCCCGCTATTGGTTCCATGGCCCACCCCACCCAGCCCTCCAGTTTCGCCCTGCGCGGCATCGCCCTGTTCGAGGGCCTGGGCAGCGCCAGCCTGGACCGCATCGCCGCCGACTGCGAATGGCGCCCGCTGCAGGCCCGCCAGCCCGTGTTCAGCCGCTGCTCCACGGGCAGCGACGTGTTCTTCCTGGTCAGCGGGCGCGTGCGCATCACCACCTATTCGCCGGGCGGGCGCGAGGTCAGCTTCCGCGACTACGGGCCCGGCGAGCACTTCGGCGACCTGGCGGCCATTGACGGCCAGGCCCGCTCCACCGACGTGGTCACCCTGGAATCCTCGCTGCTGGCCAGCCTCTCGCGCCAGGACTTCCTGGCCCTGCTGGCGCGCGAGCCCGCCGTTGCCCTGCGCATGATGGAAGGCCTGGCCGGCCTGGTGCGGCGGCTGACCGACCGCGTCATGGAGCTGAGCACCCTGGGCGTGCCCACGCGCCTGCACATGGAGCTGCTGCGCCTGGCCCGGGAGGCGGGCATCTCGCCCGAGCACACGGCCCTCATCAGCCCCGTGCCTTCGCACTCGGTGCTGGCCAGCAAGATCAGCACCAACCGCGAGCAGGTCACGCGCGAGCTGGGCGCCCTCACCCGGCGCGGCCTGCTGCGCAAGGAGGGACGCCAGGCGCTGCTGGTGACCGATGTGCGCGCGCTGCAGGCGCTGATAGCGCAGGAAAGCTAGGCGGACTCCATTCGCCAGCCCTGCGGCGACCACACCAGGCGGTCGGTCAGCCCGATGGCCTGCAGAAAATCCTCGTCATGCGAGACCACGACCAGCGTGCCGGCGTAGCCGCGCAGCATGGCCTCCAACGCCTGCAGGGAAGGCAGGTCCAGGTGGTTGCAGGGCTCGTCCAGCAGGAGCAGGGGCGCGGGCGGCTCGGCATGCAGCGCGCAGGCCAGGGCGGCCTTGAGCTGCTCGCCGCCGCTGAGCCGGCCCGCGGGCTGCTCCACCTGCCGGGCCGCCAGCCCGAGCCAGGCCAGGCGCGTGCGCAACACATCCACGGGGGTGCCGGGGCAGGCGTCCTGCAACTGCTCCATCACCGTGCGCCCGGGCTGCAACAGGGACAGGCGCTGGTCCAAGTAGGCACAGGCCTGCATGCGGCGCACCTCGCCCGCCTGGGGCGCAAGGCGGCCCGACAGCACATCCAGCAGGCGCGTCTTGCCGCAGCCGTTGGGACCGGTCACGGCCAGGCGCTGGCCGCCGTACAGAGACAGGTTCAGGCGCGGCCCCGTGGACAACGAAAACGGCAGCAGCACATCGTCCAGCAGCGCCACCACGTCGCAGGGAGCACCGGCCGGGGGCGGCGCCTGCATGCGGATGCCGGCCTGCAGGTCGATCTGGCGCGCCGCCTCGCGCACGCGCTGGTCCAGCGCCTCGCGCGTGTCTGCATGCTGGCGGCGCAGCCGGCCGGCCGACGCCTCGCTGCGCTCCTTTTGCCGGTCCAGCAGAATGCGCGCCTGGTTGGCCTCCTGGCCCTGGCGGCGGCCGCGCGCCTCGCGGCGCTGCTGGCGCTCCTGCTGCTCGCGCAGCTGCTGCGTTTCGCGGCGGCGCTCCAGCTTGCGCTGCTCCAGCAGTTGCACCGCCGAGGCCATCTCGCGCGCCTTGGCTTCGGCATAGAAGGCGTAGCCGCCGCCGTAGCTGCGCAGCCCCTGCGGCGACAGCTCCACGATGCGTTCCATGCCCTGCAGCAGACTGCGGTCATGGCTGACCACGACCAGGCCACCGGGCCAGCGCTGCAGTTGCGCGGCCAGGGCCTGGCGGCTTTCGCGGTCCAGGTGGTTGCTGGGCTCGTCCAGCACCAGATGGTCGGCGCCCGACAGCAGCGCGCCCGCCAGGGCCACGCGCATGGCCTCGCCGCCGCTGAGGGCGTGGCCCGGCGTATCGGCACGCAGATGGCCCAGGCCCGCCAGCTCCAGCTGGGCCTGCAGGCGCTGGCGCAGATCCCAGCGGTCGGCCAGCCGCTCGAAGTCCCGGGTATCGCAGCTGCCGCCCTCGATGCGCGCCAGCGCCTCCAGCGCGGGCTGCAGCCCGGCCAGCGCCGCCACCGAAGGCTGGTCGTGCCAGTCCGTGCGCTGGGCCAGGTACAGCACCTGCCCCGAGCGCAGGCAGCGGCCCTGCGAGGGCGCATCCAGCCCGGCCAGGATGCGCGCCAGCCGCGACTTGCCCACGCCGTTGCGCCCCACCAGGCCGGTGCGGCGGTGGTCGAGGGTTTCGGAAAGATCGGAGAAAAGGGGGCTGCCATCGGGCAGCACGCAGGAAACGCCGTCGAGCGTGATCGTGGTATTCGTCATATCGCAGTTCATGGATGCCAACGCAGTTCCTTGCCGCTTTGCATGCATTGCGCGTGCGGTGGGCAGGGTCGGGAAAAGCGGGCCGCTGGGACAGCGGCAGCATCAATGGCGCATGGGACGAATACCTCCTGCAATGGCGAACGAAACCGCCATTATAGAAATCATGGGACGGACATGCTGGCCGTGCCGGAGGGGGCGCCACCGGCGCCATCGGCGCCAAGGGGGCCGGCATGCGCACCTGCGTTTGCACGCGGCGGCTCGGGTCCGGTGGGCCCGGCCTGCCGCTTAGGGGCTGCAGGCGCCGATGGCGCGCAAGGGTTTGAAGACTGTGCCGGCGGGCGGCCCTGAAAGCACAGGGCGTTGAGCGCGATCCAGAGAGGCATGGTTCAGGTTCCGGGGTCGGCAGCGGGCGGCGGCCGGCGCGCGCTGCCGCGCGGCCCGGCGATGCGCCGCTGCCATTCAAGGACGAAGACGAAGAAGACGGGCACGAAGAACACGGCCAGCACCGTGCCGCTGACCATGCCGCCGAACACGCCCGTGCCGATGGCGTGCTGGGTCTCGGCGCTGGCGCCCGATGCCAGCATCAGCGGCACCACGCCCAGCGCAAAGGCCAGCGAGGTCATGAGGATGGGCCGCAGCCGCAGGCGCGCGGCCTTGATGGCGGCCTCGCGCAGGTCCTGGCCTTCCTCGCGCAGTTGCTTGGCGAACTCCACGATCAGGATGGCGTTCTTGGCCGACAGGCCGATGATGGTGATCAGCCCCACCTTGAAGAACACATCGTTGGGCATGCCGCGCAGCAGCACGGCCGCCACCGCGCCCAGCAGGCCCAGGGGCACGACCAGCATCACCGACAGCGGGATGGACCAGCTCTCGTACAGCGCGGCCAGCACCAGGAAGACCACCAGCATGGACAGGGCCATGAGCAGCGGCGCCTGCGCGGCCGACTGGCGCTCCTGCAGCGACTGGCCGGTCCAGGCCACGGCAAAGCCGGGCGGCAGCTGGGCCGCCAGCCGCTCCATCTCGGCCATGGCCGCGCCGCTGGACGTGCCGGGCGCAGGCGTGCCCGAGATGCGCGACGCCAGGAAGCCCTGGTAGCGCACCAGCTGCAGCGGCGTCTCCGACCACACGGGCGTGGCGAACTCGGCCAGGGGCACCATGCCGCCCGAGGCATTGCGCACATTCAGCCGGAGCACGTCATCGACCTGCATGCGCGCGGGCGCGTCGGCCTGCACGATGACCTGCTGCATGCGTCCGGCGTTGGGGAAGTCGTTGACGTACAGCGAGCCCATGGCCGTGGACAGCGTCTCGCTGATGGCGGCAAAGCCCACGCCCAGGGCCTGGGCCTTCTGGCGGTCGATCTCCAGCCGCACGCTGGTACCCGAGGGCAGGCTGTCCTGGTAGGCCGAGCCCAGCACGCTGCTGCTGCCGGCCAGCGTCAGCAACTGGTCGGTGGCCGACTTGAGCGCGGCATGGCCCTGGCCCGTGCGGTCCTGCAGGTACATGGTGAAGCCCGAGGAGGTGCCCAGCTCGTCGATGGCCGGGGGCTGCAGCACCATGATGGCGCCCTCGGGCGCGTGTTCCATGGCCTTTTGCGCGAGCGAGACTTCCTCGCCCGCCGTGGCGCCGTCGCGCTGGTCCCAGTCCTTGAGCGTGGTGAAGGCCATGGCCGCGTTCGGGCCCGAGCCCGCGAAGCTGAAGCCCAGCACCGAGATGCTGGAGGCGATGCCGGGGCGCTGCGCCACATGCTCCTCATAGCGCTTGACCACGTCCAGCGTGCGCTCGGCCGTGGCATCGGCCGGCAGCTGGATGGACGCCATGAAGTAGCCCTGGTCCTCCTCGGGCAGAAAGGCCGAGGGCAGCTGGCGCAGCGCAAACACCAGGATGGCCACGATGGCCGCGAACAGCAGCATCATGCGGCCCGTGCGCCGGACCAGGCCCGTGACATGGGCCTCGTAGCGGTTCGTCAGCCGCTCGAAGCCGCGGTTGAACCAGCCGAAGAAGCCCTTCTTCTCGTGGTGGCCCGCCGCCACCGGCTTGAGCAAGGTGGCGCACAGCGCCGGCGTCAGGCTCAGGGCCAGGAAGGCCGAGAACAGGATGGACACGGCCATGGACAGCGTGAACTGCTGGTAGATCACGCCCACCGAGCCGCTGGCGAACGCCATGGGAATGAACACCGCCGTCAGCACCAGGGTGATGCCGACGATGGCGCCCGTGATCTCCTTCATGGCCTTGAGCGTGGCATCGCGCGGCGACAGGCCTTCCTCGGCCATGAGGCGCTCCACGTTCTCCACCACGACGATGGCGTCGTCCACGATGATGCCGATGGCCAGCACCATGCCGAACATGGTCAGCACGTTGATGGAAAAGCCCGCCACCAGCATCACGGCGAAGGTGCCCAGCAGCGCCACGGGCGCCACGATGGCCGGGATCAGCGTGTAGCGCAGGTTCTGCAGGAACAGGTACATCACCAGGAAGACCAGCACCATGGCCTCGACCAGGGTCTGCACCACCTTCTCGATGGAGATCTTGACGAAGGGCGCGGTATTGAACGAGATGGTGTGCTCCATGCCCCTCGGCAGGATGGAGGCCAGCTCGGCCATGCGCTTTTGCACGGCGGCGGCCGTGCGCACGGCATTGGCGCCCGGCGACAGCTGCACGGCGGCGCTGGTGGCGGGCTTGCCATCCTCGCGGTTGGAGAAGGCATAGGACTGCGCGCCCAGCTCCACGCGCGCCACGTCGCCCAGCACCAGGCGGGAGCCGTCGGCATGGGCGCGCAGCACGATGGCCGCGAACTGCTCGGGCGAGGTCAGCTGGCCCTGCACGGTGAGCGGCGTGGTCACGCGCTGGCCCGGGGCGATGGGCGCATCGCCCACGCGGCCCGGGGCGATCTGCATGTTCTGCTGCTGGATGGCCTGGGTGAGGTCGCCCATGGACAGCCCGTAGGAGATCAGCTTGGCCGGATCGACCCAGACGCGCATGGCGCGCTCGGTGCCGAACAGCTGCACGCGGCCCACGCCCTCGATGCGCCGCAGTTCCTCGACGATATTGCGCGCCATGTAGTCATTGAGTGCCAGCTCGTCGAACTCGCCGCCCGGCGAGATCAGGCCCACCAGCAGCAGAAAGCTCGACGTGGCCGACTCCACCTGCAGGCCGTTCTGGCGCACGGCCTGCGGCAGGCGCGGCTCCACGGCCTTGATGCGGTTTTGCACATCCACCTGGGCCAGCTCGGGGTTGGTGCCAGGTTTGAAGGTGGCCTTGATCTCGGCCGAGCCCGAGGTGTCCACCGAGGACTCGAAGTACAGCAGGTGGCGGACGCTGGACAGCTCGCGCTCGATCAGCGAGACCACGGAATCATTGAGCGTCTTGGGCGTGGCACCCGGATAGGTGGCATACAGGCTCACCGTGGGCGGCGCCACCGTGGGATAGCGCGAGATCGGCAATTGCGGAATGGCAAGCACACCCAGCAGCACGATGAACAACGCGATGACCCAGGCAAAGACGGGCCGGTGAATGAAGAACTGTGGCATGGACGCGAGGTCTGGTTTTCAATGCACGCCAGGGCGCGCTGCGGAAAAAATACGGCGCCTGGCGCCGATACATCTGAGGGGCCATCCGGATGCAAATCCAGATTGCCAGGAGGCATGGGGATGGAGGAAACTCCTGCCGGTGCGGCTTCGGCCTGCGGCGTGTTGCCGCCAGGGCCATTCATCCATGGAGCCGCTGCAAAGCTAACAGCTCTCCCACCCGCTCATACGGCATTGCCGCTGTGACTTCATATTCAGGGATTTGTTTCGCATGCCGGCCAATTGCGGCGGCACAGGGAAACAGCTTGCGTTCTTTCGATGGCATTTCGGCCCGGGAAATGTGGAAGAACGATGGAGATGAACACAGCCCCCGCCGCGACCCCAAAATGGCTTCTATCATTGCCCAGCCCTTGCCTTTCCAGCCATCGACATCGCTCATCCTCGTTGCCGAGGACGAGCCCGAGATCGCAGACATCCTGTGCGCCTACCTGGCCCGCAGCGACCTGCGCACCGTGCATGCCGCCGATGGCCAGCAGGCCCTTGAACTGCACCACCACTTGAAACCCGATCTCGTTCTTCTCGACGTGCAGATGCCACGCCTCGACGGCTGGCAGGTGCTGTCCGAAATCCGCCGGCGCGGCGACACGCCCGTCATCATGCTCACCGCCCTCAACCAGGACGTGGACAAGCTCATCGGCCTGCGCATTGGCGCGGACGACTACGTGGGCAAGCCCTTCAACGCGGCCGAGGTCGTGGCGCGCGTGCAGGCCGTGCTGCGCCGCTGCGGCCAGGGCCGGCTCCGCGATACCAAGCTGCTGCAGGCCGGCCCCTTTCGCGTGGACCTGGACAGCCGCGAGGTCAGCGTGCAGGTGCAGGGCGCCACGCATGTGCCCGAACTCACCGTGACCGAATTCAACCTGCTGGCCAGCCTGGTGCGTTCGCCCCGGCGCGTGTTCAGCCGCGCCGAGCTGCTGCTGAGCTGCCTGCCCGAAGGCCACACGCTGGAGCGCACCGTGGACAGCCACATCAGCAAGCTGCGCAAGAAGCTCGAAGGCCTGGGCCTGCAGGGCATGCCCGACAGCGTGCGCAGCGTGGGCTACCGGCTGGGGATGGACCCATGAGCGCAGCGGCCGGGCTGCGCCGGCAGGTGGTGCTGACCATGTCGGCCGTCACGCTGGCCGTGGTGGTGCTGTGCGTGCTGGGCTCGTACGCCTTCTATGCGCTGCTGCTGACCTTTCACCCGGCCAGCGTCTCCGACGGCTGGATGCCCTCCAGCGTGGAGCTGGCCTGGGTGCTGCTGACCCTGGTGGTGGCCATGCTGATTGCCATCTTCGTGGCCACGCGGCTGTCGCGGCGCATCCTGCCCTCGCTGGACTCGGTGGCCATCAGCCTGCGCCAGCTGGCCGAGGGCGACCTGTCGGCGCGCGCCAGCACGGACGACAGCGCGCTGCACGAGGCCGCGCAGCTGGTGCACGACTTCAACAGCCTGGCCCGGCGCCTGGAAGGCATGGCGCAGGAGCGCGCCTTCTGGAGCGCGGCCATCGCCCATGAGCTGCGCACGCCCGTGACCATCCTCAGCGGGCGGCTGCAGGGCCTGTCCGACGGCGTCTTCCTGCCCAGCAAGGACATGCTGGCCAGCCTGATGACCCAGGTCGAGGGGCTGACCCGCCTGATCGACGACCTGCGCCTGCTGGGCCTGCAGGAAAACGGCCATCTGCAACTGCAGCTGCGCCAGACCTGCCTGGCCGGCGAGGTGCGCTCGGTGGCCCTGGCCGTGGGACCGGCGCTGGAGCAGGCCGGCCTGCAGCTGGCGATGGAGCTCGATGACCAGCCCGTGGTCTGCGACCCCGTGCGCATACGCCAGGCCCTGCTGGCCCTGCTGGAAAACGCCATGCAATATGCCCAGCCCGGCCCCCTGCTGGTGGCCGCGCGCGTGCGCCACGGCCTGTGCACCGTGCGCGTGGAAGACAGCGGCCCCGGCGTGGCGGCGGACCTTGCGCCGCGCATCTTCGACGCTTTCCAGCGCGGTGAAGGCGCCCGCAGCCGAAGGAATGCCAGCGTGGGTGCAGGCAACGGCAGCGGACTGGGCCTGGCCGTGGTGCAGGCCATTGCCCAGGCCCATGGCGGGCGGGCGCAGTGCCTGCAGGGCGAGCGTGGCGGCGCGCTGTTCGAGCTGAGCTGGCCGGCCTGACCTCTTCAGAGCCGCAGATCAGCCTGCGAAATCATCGGCCCGCACATGGCGTGCGTCCCAGGCGGCGGCCAGCGCAGCGGCCCGGCCCAGGCGCACGCGGCCTGATTCAAAGTCCACGATGCCTGCCTCCTGGGCCGCCGCAGGCCGCGCGGGCCGCTCGCGCGTTCGGCCGTCGGTGAGCACCCACAGCCAGCCCTGGCAGGAGGCATCTGCGCCGCAATGGCGCTGCAGCAACTGGCCCGCCTGCTCCACGGCCGCCTGCAGCGGCGTGCCGCCGCCTCCGCCAATGGGAGCGATCCAGTCGTCATTCCAGGCCGCTGCCTTGCGCGGCGGCAGGCGCAACTCCACGCGCGTGCCCGCAAAGCAGATCAGCGCCACCTGCTCGCGGCGGCGGTAGGCCTCTTCCATCAGCGACAGCAGCACGCCCTTGGCCCGCGCCAGTGCGCCACTGCCGGCCATGGAGGCCGAGCAATCGAGCACAAAGCAATGCAGCCGCGTGGCCTGTGGCGGCTCACGGCGGCGCTGCAGATGTTCGGGTGCCAGCGCCTGGGCGCCGCGTGCGGCCAGCGTGCGCGGCCAGTCCCAGCTGCCGGTGGCCTGCCCGCCTTGCGCCTGGGCCAGCCGGGGCTGGCCCGCCCCCGCAGCCCTTGCCTGTGGCGCGGGGCCGCGGGGGCTCAGGCTTTTTTTGTGGCGGACACTCCCGCCTTTGCGGCCTCGCGGGCCAGCAATGAGGGCACGGCGACACGCAGCAGGCCCACGGGCTCGGGCGGCATGGCGCCCCAGTCAGCCTCGGAGGGCGGGCTGTCGCCTGCGCCGTTGGCCGTGGATTCTGCAGGCGGCCGGCTTTGTGCCGGCGACTGCGAAGGCGGATTCGATGGCGCTTGCTGTGGGGATGGCTGCTGCTGCGGCTGCGGCGCCCCCGGCTTGCGGCGGTGCACCAGCACCAGCTCGGCCACGGCCTGCACATGGTCGGGCGTGACCTCGGCATCTCCCAGCCAGGCGGCCCAGGCGCGGGCGGCGCGCAGCAGCACCAGGTCGGCGCGCAGGCCGTCCACCTGGGCGGCAATGCACAGCGCGCCCGCGGCCTGCAGCACATAGTCGGACCAGGGCAGCGCGCCGGCCGGCTGCAGGCGCTCGCGTGCCGTGCGCAGCTGCGCGGCGAGCGCGGCCTGGGCGTCTGCATGGCGGGCGCGGAAGGCTGCGGGGTCGGCATCGAACAGCAGCCGCGCGCGCACGATGGCCTGGCGCTGGGCCGCATCCTCCACATTGGCCAGGCGCACGCACAGGCCCAGGCGGTCCAGCAGCTGCGGGCGCAGCTGGCCTTCCTCGGGGTTCATGGTGCCCACCAGCACGAAGCGCGCCGCGTGGCGGTGCGAGATGCCGTCGCGCTCGACCACGTTGACGCCGCTGGCGGCGGCATCCAGCAGCACATCGACCAGGGCATCGGGCAGCAGGTTGATCTCGTCCACATAGAGCACGCCGCCATGGGCGCGCGCCAGCAGGCCGGGCGCGAATTTGAGTGCATGGCCGGCCATGGCCTGGCCCAGGTCCAGCGAGCCGGCCAGATGCTCCAGCGAGGCGCCCAGCGGCAGCGTGACGAAGGGCGCGGCATCGATGAGCTCGGCCAGGGCGCGCGCGGCCGTGGACTTGGCCGTGCCGCGCGGCCCCTCGATCAGCACGCCGCCCAGTTGCGGGTCGATGGCGGCCAGCAGCAGCGCCTGGCACAGCAGGGGCTGGCCGGCAATGGCGGCAAAGGGAAACAGCGGCGGCAGCGCGGGCTGGGCGCCGCTGCCCAGGTCAGGGGAGGCGGTCATCCGCGCAATCCTTCGAGGTGGTTTTCATGTTCCAGCAGCAGGTCTTCCAGCTGCTGGCGATAGTCGCCGGGCTGCTCCCACAGGCCGCGCTGCATGGCTTCGAGCAGGCGCTCCAGCATGTCGCGCAGGGCCTGCGGATTGTGCTGCACGAGAAAGTCGCGCGTGGCCGCATCCAGCACATAGGCATCGGCCACCAGGGCGTACTGGTGGTCGCCCACCTGCTGCGTGGTGGCATCGAAGCCGAAGAGATAGTCCACCGTGGCCGCCATCTCGAAGGCGCCCTTGTAGCCGTGGCGCTTGGCGCCGTCCATCCACTTGGGATTGGTGACGCGCGAGCGCACCACGCGCGCAATCTCTTCCTTGAGCGAGCGCACGCGCGGCTGGGCCGGGTTGGCGTGGTCGCCGTGGTAGAGCGCGGGCTGGCGGCCCGAGAGGTGGCGCACGGCCGAGGCCATGCCGCCCTGGAACTGGAAGTAGTCGCCCGAGTCGAGGATGTCGTGCTCGCGGCTGTCCTGGTTGTGGGCCACCACGTCGAGCTCGCCCAGGCGGCGGCGCAGCGCATCGCCTGCGGGCACGCCCTCGGCGTCCTGGCCGTAGGCGTGCTGGCTCCAGCCCAGGTAGGCCTGGGCCAGGTCGGCATCGCCCTGCCAATCACCGCTCTGGAACAGTCCGCCCAGGCCCGATCCATAGTGGCCGGGCGGCGCGCCGAACACGCGCCAGCCGGCCTGCAGGCGGGCCTGCACGGCGTCCATGCCCTGCGCCTGCAGTTGCTCGGCCTCGGCCAGGATGCGCGCGCGTATGGGGTTGTCCTCGGCGTCTTCGTCCAGCGCGGCCACGGCCTGCACGGCCGCATCGAACATCTGCACGGCGCCCGGGAAGGCGTCGCGGAAAAAGCCCGAGATGCGCAGCGTCACATCCACGCGCGGCCGGCCCATGCCCACGCGCGGCACCACCTCGAAGTCCACCACGCGCTGGCTGCCGGACGCCCATTTGGGGCGCACGCCGATCAGCGCAAAGGCCTGGGCGATGTCGTCGCCGCCCGTGCGCATGGTGGCCGTGCCCCAGACCGACAGGCCCAGGGTGCGCGGGTACTCGCCATGCTCCTGCAGATAGCGCTCCAGCAGCCTGAGCGTGGCCTGCTGGCCCAGCTCCCAGGCGGCCTGGGTGGGAATGGCGCGCGTGTCCAGCGTGTAGAAATTGCGCCCCGTGGGCAGCACGTCGGGCCGCCCGCGCGAGGGTGAGCCGCTGGGCCCGGGCGGCACGAAGCGGCCCTGCAGCCCGCGCAGCAGCTGGCGCAGTTCCTCGCCGCCGCAGGCATCCAGCGCGGGCGCCAGCACGGCATGCACCTGTTCCAGCGCGGCGCGTGTCTGCGGCCAGTCACCGGCCGGGGCCTCACCTTCCAGCAGTTGCTGGGCCAGCAGTTCCAGGCGCTCGCGCGTGTCGCCCTCATGGCGCCAGGGCTCGTCGCTCACGGCCTGCAGGGCGGCGGGGCGCGCGCCGATCCAGGGGCGTGCAGGCTCCATGCGCAGCGGGTCGAACCCGGGGCTGTCCAGCAGGTCGGCGGCCAGCGCCTGTATCAGGCCCTGGCCTTCGTCCGACGGGAAGCGCGCCAGCGCCAGCAGCGTGTCGCGGCGCTGGCGCCCTTGCGGCGAGGCGCCGAAGACATGCAGGCCGTCGCGGATCTGGGTTTCCTTGAGCTCGCACAGGTAGGCGTCTATGCGTTCGAGCACGGCATCGTCGTCCTGCGCGGCACCGGGCGCCAGGTCCAGCTCCTGGTCCAGGTGCTGGCGGCGCACGATGTCCAGGATCTGGCGGCGCAGCAGCGCGCCGCGCCGCGCATCGACCAGCAGGGCATCGTAGTACTCGTCCACCAGGCGCTCCAGGTCCTGCAGCGGGCCGTGGTTTTCGGCGCGCGTCAGCGGCGGCATCAGGTGGTCGATGATCACGGCCTGGCTGCGGCGCTTGGCCTGGGCGCCTTCGCCGGGATCGTTGACGATGAAGGGGTACAGGTGCGGCAGCGGGCCCAGGATGGCATCGGGCCAGCACGCGCCCGACAGCGCCAGGCTCTTGCCCGGCAGCCATTCGAGGTTGCCATGCTTGCCCACGTGGACCATGGCGTCCACGGCAAAGCGGTCGCGCAGCCAGAAGTAGAAGGCCAGGTAGCCGTGGGGCGGCACCAGCTCGGCATCGTGGTAGCTCGCATAGTCCTGCGCGCCCATGCCTTTACCGCCCAATGCACGCGCCGGCTGTATGCCGACAAAGACATGGCCCAGGCGCAGGCCCGCGATCATGAAGCGGCCCTGGCGCAGCAGCGGGTCGGCCTCGGGCGCGCCCCAGCGCGCAGTGATGGCGTCGGCCATGCCGTCCGGCAGCGCGGCCAGGCGCGCCAGGTACTCGTCCAGCGCATAGCTTTGCCAAGCCGGGCGCAGCGGCCACTGGGCTGGGTCGTTGGCAATGCCCTGCTGCAGGGTGTGCATCAGCGCCTCGCCATCGGCGGGCAGCTGCGCGGGGTCGCCCAGCTCGTGTCCTTCGGCAGCCAGGTGCTGCAGGATGGCGATCACCGAGGCCGGCGTATCCAGCCCCACGCCGCTGCCGATGCGGCCTTCGCTGCCCGGATAGTTGGCCAGCACCAGGGCCAGGCGCTTGTCGCGCGCGGGCAGGCTGCGCAGGCGGCACCAGCGCCAGGCCAGGTCGGCCACGAAATCCACGCGGTCGGGCTCGGGCTGGTAGGCCACCACGTCGGCCTGGGTGAAGGCGCAGCGGTGGGACAGGCCCTTGAAGCTGATGGCGCGCGTGATGATGCGGCCATCCATCTCCGGCAGCACCACCTGCATGGCGATGTCGCGCGGGCGCAGGCCCTGGCTGTCGGCCCACCAGTCCTCGCGGTTGCCACCGCTGGCAATGACTTGCAGCACGGGCGCATCGCCGGCCAGGGCCGTGCCCGATTCCAGCGCCGAGAACGCCGTGGTGTTGAGCACCAGCTGCACGGCATGGTCTTCGCAGAGCTGGCGCAGGGTGGCCAGGCACAGCGGGTCCTTGAGCGAGTCCAGCGCCACGGGCAGCGGGTTCATGCCGCGCTGCTGCAGCGACAGGGCCATGGCGTCGAAGGCCGCCGTATTGCCCGCCAGCAGGTGGGAGCGGTAGAACACCAGGGCCACGGTGGGCGCGCCCGGCGTCCAGGCGCGCTGCAGGTCGTCGATGCCGGCCACGTCATGGGCATGGGCCTGGACCTGGGCATGGCTCCGGGCAGCGAACAGCGCGGGGGGAACGTGGACAGCCGCCTGCGGCAGGGTGCGCGGCGGCAGCGGCGCATCGCCCCGGTCCAGCCCGTGGTAGACGGTGGCCTTGAGGAATTCGCGCGCATTGGCCGCGCCGCCCGAGCGCAGGTATTGCCACAGCTGGCGGCAGGCGGCGGCCGGCAGCGTGCTGCGCGCCAGCAGGTGCGGGTCTTCCTGCAGGTCACCCGAGAACATGGCCAGGCGCTGGCCCTTGCGGCGCGCCAGAGAGCCGATCTGCTCGATGCCGTAGGGCCAGGCCGATTCCGAGCCCAGGTGGTCCACGATGACCACGCGCGCATGGCGCAGCACCTCGTCCACATACAGGTCCAGCGAGGCCGGCTGGCGCAGGTACAGCAGATTGGCCAGCCGCACCGAAGGAAAGTCCGCCGACGCCCCGGCCAGCGCGGCCACGGCCGAGGACAGCAGGGCCAGCGTGGTGTCGGCCGAGCTCAGGATGACGATGTCGGCCGGCGTCTGGTCGAGGCGGGTGACGATGCTCTCGTCCTCGACGAAGCCGCCGGGGCGCGTGGACAGCAGGTGCATGGAACAGGTTTCAGTGCGGAATCGGAAGGTCAGGCGGCCACATTCTCCAGGCCCTTGCGCAGCGCTGCTTCGTCAAGGTCTTGCCCGATGAACACCAGGCGCGTGCCGCGTGCCTCGCCCTCGCGCCAGGCGCGGTCGAAATGGTGGTCGAAGCGGCGGCCCACGCCCTGCAGCAGCCAGCGCATGGGCTTGCCCGGGATCTCTGCAAAGCCCTTGACGCGCAGGATGCTGTGCTGCTCCACCAGCGTCTCCAGCGCGGCCAGCAGGCGGTCGCGGTCCACGGCGGGCAGGTCGATCACGTAGGAGTCGAAGTCGTCGTGGTCATGGTCCTCGTCGTGGTCATGGTGGCTCACGCGCTGGTCGATGGTGGTCTCGGCCGCCTTGGCCAGGCCCAGCACCACGTCCAGCGGCAGGCGGCCCTGGGACGATTGCACGATCTTGACCTCGGGCGGCAGCTCCTCGCGCA
Source organism: Delftia acidovorans NBRC 14950 (assembly GCF_001598795.1). Taxonomy (GTDB): domain Bacteria; phylum Pseudomonadota; class Gammaproteobacteria; order Burkholderiales; family Burkholderiaceae_C; genus Comamonas; species Comamonas acidovorans. The sequence goes on from NZ_BCZP01000006.1 coordinate 300,984, forward strand.
CCAGGGCGGTCACGCGGGCCAGGGCCTCGGCATCGGCCAGGTCGGTCTTGTTGAGCACCACCAGGTCGGCCGCGCCCAGCTGGTCCTCGAACAGTTCGTGCAGCGGCGATTCGTGGTCCAGGTTGGGGTCGGCGCGGCGCAGCTCGTCCACGGCCTGGGGATTGGCGGCGAACTGGCCGCTGGCGGCCGCTGGCGTGTCCACCACGGTGACCACCGCGTCCACGGTGAACACGTTGGCGATCTCGGGCCACTGGAAGGCCTGGACCAGGGGCTTGGGCAGGGCCAGGCCCGAGGTCTCGATGATCACGGCATCGATCTGGTCGCGGCGCTCGGCCAGCGCGCGCATCACGGGGAAGAACTCTTCCTGCACCGTGCAGCACATGCAGCCGTTGGCCAGCTCGTACAGCGCGCCTTCGCGCTCGTTGCCGTCGTCGTCGCAGCCGATGCCGCAGCCCTTGAGGATCTCGCCGTCGATGCCCAGCTCGCCGAACTCGTTGACGATCACAGCGATTCGCCGGCCATCGGCGTTGTCCAGGATGTGGCGCAGCAGCGTGGTCTTGCCGCTGCCCAGGAAGCCGGTGACGATGGTGGCGGGAATCTTGGCGGTTTGCATGGAAGGTTCTCCAGAAAAAAGAGGAAGTCAGACGGTGGCGAAAGGCACGGCGCTGCGCAATGAAGGGAGAACCTCCTGCGCAAACAGTTCCATGCCGGCGAGGGCCTGGGCATCGCTCCACAGGCCGTTGGCGTTGAAGACGCAGCGCAGCTGGCCAATGCCCGTGCGCTCGCGCAATGCGGTGATCTGCGCATGGCACTGCTCGGGCGTGCCATGGATGAATTGTTCGGCCAGCACGCGCGGCACATCGATGGGCAGCACCTGGTCGGCCGGCACGCCGCGCTTGCCCGCAAAGTACACGCGCCGCTGGTACAGCTGCGGCCACAGCGTGGCCAGCTGGGCCTGCACGGCGGCCTCATCGGCACCGATGCAGACATAGCGCGCCAGCGATGAACGCGCACGCAGCGCGGCGGCATCGCGCCCGCGCTCCCGGGCAGCGGCCTCCAGGCGCTCCAGCTGTGTGCCTTCGGGCGGCTCCAGGCTCAGCAGCAGGGGCAGATTCTGATCGACGGCAAAGCCCAGGGTCTCTGCCGTGGAGCCGGCCACATACAAGGGAGGATGCGGACGCTGCACGGTCGAAGGCAGGGCGGGCCGGTCCTCGAAGCTCCACGGCCCCTGCCCCGCCACGATGAGCCTGCCGGACAGCGCCTCCACCAGAATGCGGCAGGACTGCGCAAAGCGTTCGCGCGTGCTGTCCGCATCGATCTGCAGGGCGCGCAGCGCGGCCGGCTCCGTGCCCCGGCCCACGCCCACGTCGATGCGGCCGGCGCTTTGCAGGTCCAGCTGGGCAATCTCCTCGGCCAGCATCAGCGGGTGGTGCAGCGGCAGCACAAGCACCGAGGTGCCCACGCGCAGCCGCTCGGTGCGCGCCAGCACGGCGGCGGCCAGCAGCAGGGGCGAGGGATAGGGCCAGGCGGTATCGGGCACGCGGAATTCGTTGAACCACACGCCCTGGAAACCCAGGCGCTCGGCGCGCTCGAACAGCGCCAGGAATTCACGGTGCCCGCCGCGCGTGGCGTCGCGCGTCCAGCCGGCCAGATCGATGCGCATGGGTTCAGTTCTCCTGTTTCAGCCGCGCGCGCAGCAAGGTTTGCGGAGGTGCGTCGATGCGCTCGAAATCCACGCCGAAGACGGCATCCAGCCCCGGCGCATGCAGCAGCTCGGCAGGGGCCCCATCGAGCGCAATGCGCCCCTGGTCCAGCACGATGACGCGCCCGAAGTGCGCCAGCGCCAGGTCCAGGTCATGCATGACCACCAGCACCAGCCGCTCGCGCCCGCGCTGCGCCAGCGCCTGCACCAGGGCCAGGCGGTGGCGCACGTCCAGCGCGGCGCCGGGCTCGTCGGCCAGCAGCACGGGCGGGTCGGTGGCCAGCACGGTGGCCAGCAGGGCACGCGCCTGCTCGCCGCCGGACAGCGTGGACCAGCGCCTGCGCGCGAAATCCTGCAGCCCGGCGCCGGCAATGGCCGCCTCGACATCACCCCGTCCCGCCAGCCGCATGTGCATGAGCTCGGCCAGCGTCAGGTCCCAGTGCGGCGCAAAGCGCTGGGGCATGTAGCCCACGCGGCGTGCGCGCTCGGCCACGGGCAGGGTTGCAATGTCTTGCCCGTCCAGCAGCACGCTGCCGGATGCAGGCGCCTGCAGCCCCGCCAGCAGGGACAGCAGGCTGGACTTGCCCGCGCCATTGGGTCCCACCAGGGCCACGGCGCCGCAGGCGGGCAGCTGCAGCGAGACGGCGTCCAGCACACTGCGGCCACGATGGCGCAGCGTGAGGGACCGGGCCTGCAGGCGTGGCACGGCGTCGTCCATGGCTTGATCGTTCATGCGGACCTCAGCCTGCGCGCGAGCAGCACGATGAAGAAGGGCCCGCCGGCCACGGCCGTGACCAGGCCCAGCGGGATCTCGGCCGGCGGCAGCACGCTGCGCGCAATGGCATCGGCCAGCGTGACGATGATGGCGCCCGTGAGCGCCGACGCCGGCAGGGCCGCGCGGTGCAGCGGTCCCGCCATCCAGCGCGCGATGTGCGGCGCAGCCAGGCCCACGAAGGCCACCAGCCCGCCATAGGCCACGGCCACGGCCACCACCAGCGAGCCGGCCAGCACGGCCAGCGGCGTAAAGCGCGCCACGTCCAGGCCGAAGCCCTGGGCCGCATCCTGTCCCAGGCCCAGCAGGTCCAGCCCGCGCGCCAGCGCCATGGCCCCGGCCAGGCAGGCCAGGGAGGCACCGGCCAGCAGGCCCAGCCCGCTCCAGGACGGCGTCTGTATGCCCCCCAGCACCCAGCTGAGCACCACCTGCAGGCTCACCGTCTCATCGGACAGCGCCAGCATCAGGAACGAGCGCAGCGCGCCCAGCACGGCCGCCAGCGCCACGCCGGCCAGCAGCATGCCGGCCGCATCGGTGGCACCGGCCACGCGCGAGACGGCCAGCACCAGCACGGTCGAACCCCAGGCGCCCGCAAAGGCCAGCACGGGCAGCGTCCAGGCCTGGGACAGGCCGAACAATAGATGCATGGGAACCAGCAGGGCGACAGTCGCCCCCAGCGCCGCGCCGCCCGAGGCGCCCAGCAGATAGGGCTCGGCCAGCGGATTGCGGAACACGCCCTGGAAGATGGCGCCCGACAGGCCCAGCAGCGCGCCCACCAGGGCGGCTGCCAGCACGCGCGGCACGCGCCACTGCAGCAGCAGCCGGCTGCGCAGGCTGTCTTCGCCGCCCAGCGCGGCCAGCAGGTCGGCCGGGCTGGCCCACTGGTGGCCCGCGCAGGCGGCGATCAGCAGGCTGGCCAGCAGCAGCAGGACCGCACCGGCCCAGGGGCGCCACGCAGGTGTCCGTGAAAGGGAATTCATGCGGCCTCCCCGGCCCAGGCCGCAGGGTGCAGCCAGCGCGAGAGCTTTTCCACGCCGCCAAAGGTGCGCGGCCCGGGAATCAGGAACTCGGCACGCGCCACCGTGGTGGCCCGGCCGCCGCGCACGGCACGCAGGTCGCGCCAGCCGCGCTGGCCGATCAGGTCCTGCATGGCCTCCTGCGTGCCTGCGAACAGCAGCACGTCGGGGTCGGCGGCCAGCACGGCCTCGGGCGAGACCTGGGGCACCGTGCCCAGGCCGTCCAGCGCGAACGCGGCGCCCGCGCGCACCATGGCCTCGCCGGTATAGGTGCCAGGGCGTGCCGCCAGCAGCATGCCGTTGCCCAGCCGGCCCGTGACCATGAGGGCGCGCGGTCGGGGCTGGCCGGCCACCTGCCGGTCCACGCGCAGCAGCCGCGCTTCCTGCGCCAGGGCCAGCGCCTGGCCGCGCGCCTGCACGCCCGTGGCGCGGGCCACCAGGCGCAGGTTGTCCATCACCTCGGCCAGCGAGCGGCTGAGCAGCACCATCACCGGCACGCCGATGCGCTCCATGGGATCGACCAGCTGGTGCGCCGCCTGGCGCGCGGGCGTGACGATGACCAGGTCCGGCTGGCGCGCCACCACGGCGTCCACCGAAAACCCCAGCCGCCCGCCCACCTTGGGAATGCGCTCCACGCCCGGTGGAAAGCGCGTGAAATCCTCCACGCCCACCACGCGGTCCAGCAGGCCCAGCGCGGCCACCAGCTCGGTGTTGGAGGCAAAGATGGAGACGATGCGCTGCGGCGGCGCAGCAATCTCCACGCGCCGGCCCAGCGCATCCTGCAGCACCACCGGACCGCCTGCAGCGACGGTGTCGGCCCATGCCGCGGGCAGGCCGCAGCCCAGGGCCGCCGCCGCGCCCTGGCGCAGCAACTGGCGGCGCGTGGTGCTGGATTGCTTCATGCCATGGTCCTCAAAACTCTGCTTGCAGGCCGACCATGAGTTCGCGCCCCGCCATCGACGTTCCGCAGCCGCCGTTCTGGTACGCCGGGTTGGCGATGCAGGGCGCGCGGTCCAGCGCGATGAAGATGGGATGGCGGTTCAGGTCGAACAGGTTGTTGACGGCCGCGAACAGCTTGACGCCGCGCGACACGCGGTAGTCGGCCCGCAGGTTCCAGATGGTGAAGGCGCCCTTGCGGTGGATGAAGGTGCTGCTGGGCTCGCCCTGCGGGATGAGCAGCGCCTCTTCCGTGTCGTACCACATGGGGCCGCGCAGCAGCGTGGACAGCTGCAGGCTCCAGTCGCCCTGCAGCCGCCCGCTGCCCTGGCCGTAGCGCACGCCGGCCGAAGCCTCGTAGCGGTACATGCGCTGCACCTTGTCGGTATTGGCCGAGGCTGGCGATCCCTTGTCCCGCATGCTGAAGTGGTAGTAGCCGCCAGCCCAGGCCTTGAGCTGGTGGCCCGTCAGGTTCAGCGCCCGCGCCAGGTCCATGTCGGCCTGCATTTCCAGGCCGCGCGCCACGATGTCGGCCGCGTTGTTGGCGTAGTCCGAGGTGTTGGTCGTGGCCCCGCGCGAGACGGTGATGATGCGGTCGCTGATGGTGTTCTGGAACAGGGCCGCATCCACGCGCCAGCCGGGCTGCTGCAGCGCAGCGCCGACCTCGATCTGGCGGCTGGTTTCGGGCTTGAGGTTGGGGTTGCCGAAGGTGCGGCCACCGCCGACGGCCGTGAAGTCCGAAGCCAGCTCCGTGGCCGTGGGCGCGCGGAACCCCGTGGAGGCCGCAGCGCGCAGCGTAAGCCGGTCCGTGGCCTTCCAGGTGGCGCCGGCCGACCAGGTGTGGTTGTCATAGTCGCGCGTGCTGGCCTGGGCCAGGGCGAGGTTGGGCGTATCGTCGAAACGCGTCGTGCCCCAGGTCTTGCGCAGGCCGGCACGCAGCGTGAGGCGATCGTCGAACAGGGTCTGCGCGTCCTCGAAGTACAGCGCGTGCACCTGCTCGGTCTGGTTGTTGTCGTAGGGCGCGACCTGGCCCGCCGGGCCGCCCGGCATGGCCACGCGCAGGCGGTCGGAGCGCAGCTTGCTGCGCTCCCAGTCGAAACCCATCAGCAGGTCATTGGTCTGGCTGACACGCAGGCGCGGCTGAAAGCGCAGGCCCGTGGCGTCCAGCTGGCGGTGGTTGTAGTCGCGCGCCGTGCCGGGCACGGCGCTGTTGCCCGAGCGGATCACGGGCGATGCCCAGTTGAACTCATCGGTATCGACCAGGCTGTAGAGGTGGGTCGTCCAGCTCAGGCGCTGGCCGGGCAGCGCGCCCTCGTAGGTCAGGTCCAGCGAGCGGTTGCTGCGGTTGTCGCGGCTGTAGATGTTGGCGCCCGATCCGCGAAAGCCCGCGTTGTAGATGCCGTCCGTGCGCAGTTGCAGCTCCACGCGGTGCAGCTCGTGCAGCTGCCAGCCCAGGGCGCCGCTGGCGCCGCGCCGCTTCCAGCCCGTGTTCTCCATGCGCGTGCCGCCGTCGCCCGACTCGTAGTCGCCGCGCCCGCCTGCGCTCACGCCGAAGTACCAGTCGAAGCGGTCATTGGCGCCGGCCGTCTGCGCATCGGTGCGCCACAGGTCCCATGAACCAGCCTGGACCTGAGCGCGCGTGCCGGGCGCCGTGGCCCCCGTCTTCATGATGATGTTGACCACCCCGCCCATGGCCTGGCTGCCGTAGATCACCGAGGACGGGCCGCGCACGATCTCGATGCGCTCCACATCCGAGGGGCTGAGCTTGGACAGGTTGGCCGTGCCCGCGCGCCGGCCGTTGACCAGCACCAGCACCTGGCTGCGGAAGTCGCGCCCCTGGCCGTCGGTGGAGGCGCCGCGCAGGTTCATCGAGGTCTGGGCCGCCGTCCATTCGCTGAGAAAGCCCACGGCGTTCTCGGCCAGCAGGTCGGTGACCGAGCGCGCGCTGGAGCGCTCTATGGCCTCGCGGTCGATGGTCTGCGTGGTGCCCGCGATGCGGCTGCGCGCCTCGGGCCGCGCGGTGGCGGTCACGAAGACGGCGTCCAGCGCATCGTCGGCGGAGTCCGTGGATCGGCCCGAAGCCGGCTCCTGCGCGGCGCCGGCCGCTGCAACGCAGCTGGCCAGCAGGACGGCGGCCGCTACGGGCCGCAGGCTGGAGACAAGAGGGAGAACAGAGAGAAGGCCGGAGGAATCGGCGGCCGAGGAAGCGAAGCGCATGCGTTGACCCAACTGCCCCACTCACCCGCGGGGCCTATCGTCTGAACCACGCCGCACAGCGCGCACGCCGGAGCCGGCCACGGCAGCGCAGGCTGGGGCCGGACCGGACAGGCGCACTCCCGCGGCGTCCGAAAGCAATGCAGAAGGCCGGTATCCGGGCTTGCGGAACGCTGCGGCACGCAGGGTGGGCGCGCTGCGGCAGGCATCCCCGCCTTCCCATGCCCGAGAAGGACACAGTGGCTTGCGGCGCGCGACCTGTCGATAGCGCGCCAGCGTGGGGAGTTGTATTCCGCTGACCGTTGCGGGGGCAGCGCAGGCATTGCGAGCGGCCACCTCGATGGCATCGCGCACCTGCTTCCCGTTGAACCCCTGGCCGGTGAACGGCATGGGGCACCTTCAGCAACAGCGCACCGCCACGGCCCAGAGGCTGCGGCGGTGCGCCAGCGGCGGATTATCGCCCAGCCCAGAAGCCTGGCACCCGGGCCAGCGCCCGCAGCGCGCGGCGGCTGCTGCGCGCGCTGGTAGCCAGGCGGGCCTGCAGGTAGCCGGCGGCGAACCAGGCGCGCGGGTCGCGCGCGGCCTCGGCATGGAAATGCTCGGCCGCCACGGCCATGTCGTTGTGCAGACCCAGCGCGTCCTGGGCGGGCACCAGCGCCTCGGCAAAGCGCCGGCCCTTTTTGCCGGGCCACATTCCGGGCGCGAATTCCCGCGCAAAGTCCGCCAGGTAGCGCAGGCGCTTGAGCCGCTTGCGCACGCGGTGCTGCTGCGCCAGCGGCAGGCGGTCGAAGTGCCGGCCATCGCGCAGCACCTGGCGGTGCAGGCGCGCCAGCCGCCGTGCCAGGTACTTGCGCGTGCCTGCGGCGGACAGGTGGACAAAACGGGCCGATGGCTCTCCCTGCGGCGCCTGCGCCAGCGCCTGGATCTCGGCCAGCGCGTGCAGGAATGGCGGCTCGCGCACGGCAGCGGCTGCATCCGCCTGCACGGCCTGCGGCGCCTGCCAGTCGCACAGGGGCGCATGGGCTGCCTGCAGCAGCGGGCGCACCACATCGGCCAGCGTATCGGCATCGCGCAGCGTGCCCAGCTGCGCAAAGGCCTGGGCCAGGGGGTCATCCCATTCGGCGCGCATGCCGGGCGCCAGCCCCGCGCACTCACGCAGCACGGTGCGCAGGCGCCGCAGGGCCACGCGCAGCTGGTGGATGGTCTCGGCATCGCTGCCACCGCCCTCCAAAACCGCCAGATGCGACTGCACCTGGGCCAGGGCAGCAGCCAGCGCCGCACGCACAAAGCCGGCCGCATCGGGCCGGTCAGGTTGCTGCTTCGCAGAGGTGGACATGGTCAGGAGAGGGTGTGCGGGCGTTGCTGCGATTGTGGGCACCGCCCGGCCCCCGGGTCAATCGGCGCCATCCCCGCTCAGGCTGTGCAGCGCGGGCCGGGCAATGCGCACATAGTCGGCCGAGTCCAGCACGATGGAGCGGTCCAGCCGGCCCGCGTTGAAGGCGATCTCGCCAAAGCGCTCGACCAGGGCCGGGTCCACGACCAGGCGCACCTGCGGGTTGAAGGAGAACGGCGGCACCGATCCCATCACGCAGCCCGTGGCGGCCTGGGCCTCCTCGGGCGAGGCCAGCGTGGCCTTGCGCACGCCCACGGCCTGGGCCAGGCGCTTGAAGTCCAGCTTGCGGTCGCCGGGCAGCACGGCCAGGAACAGCTGGGGATCGGCCGCACCGGACGCATCGCGGCTCTTGCAGAGCATGGCCTTGGCGCCCTGGCCGGGGGCGGTGCCCCGGATTTCGGCGACCAGGTCAGAGCGGCCTTCGGCCGGATGTTCCAGGACGCGAAAACGCGCGCCCTGGGATTGCAGCAGGTCTACAAGGGTGTCGAACATGGTGGAAAGCGCAGAGAAGTCGTCTGGATTTTGACATTCTGTCCAATTCAAAACAAAATGTCCAATATGACCCAACGAACCCCTGAACAGCGCCAGCTTCTGGACCAGCTGGCCCAGATCGCCGAAGGCCTGGGCCAGACCTTTGCCCCGTTCTGCGAGGTGGTGGTGCATGACCTGCTCGACCCGTCCCATGCGGTGCTGGCCATCCACAACAACCTGTCGGGCCGCGAAGTGGGCCAGGGCGCGACGGAGCTGGGCCTGGCCCGCATCCTCGACCCCGGCTACGAGCAGGTCATCGCCAACTACCCCAACCAGTTCGCCGATGGCCGCCAGGCCAAGAGCACGTCCATCGGCATCCGCGACTCCGAGGGCCGCTACATCGCCGCCCTGTGCATGAATGTGGACCTGACGATGTTCCAGGGCTTCCAGGGCATGCTCAACCGCTTTGCCGCCGTCAGCGGCGACACCCCCGCGCGCGAAATGCTGGACCCCACGGGCGCCGGTGCAGGCGCCGACACGGTGCGTGCCCGCATCGATCAGTTCGCGGCCCGCCTGGCGACCACGCCGCGCGCCCTCAAGCCCGAGGAGCGGCGCGCCCTGGTCCGTGAACTCAAGGGCGCCGGCCTGCTGGACCTTCGCCGCTCCATGGAGACCATTGCCGCCCACCTGGGCGTGTCGCGCGCCACGGTCTACAGCTACGCCAAGTAGGTCCGGGCCCCCCTTCCCGATCCACCCCTGTTTTTCCTGTACCGATGACAAGCCTTCTTCCCACCTACGACGACGTGGCCGCTGCGGCCCAACGCATCCAGGGCCATGCCCACCGCACGCCCGTGCTCACCTCGCGCACGCTGGACGATGCGCTGGGCGCCCGCGTCTTCCTGAAGTGCGAGAACCTGCAGCGCATGGGCGCCTTCAAGTTCCGGGGAGCATTCAATGCGCTGTCGCGCTTCAGCCCCACCCAGCGCAAGGCCGGCGTGGTGGCCTTTTCCTCGGGCAACCACGCCCAGGCCATCGCCCTGGCAGCGCGGCTGCTGGAGATCCCCGCCACCATCGTCATGCCGCATGACGCGCCCGCCGCCAAGGTGGCGGCCACCAAGGGCTATGGCGGCCAGGTGGTGGTCTACGACCGCTATACCGAAGACCGCGAGCAGATCGGCCGCGGCCTGGCCGAGCGCCACGGCCTGACCCTGATCCCGCCCTACGACCATGCCGACGTGCTGGCCGGCCAGGGCACGGCCGCCAAGGAACTGTTCGAGGAAACCGGCCCGCTGGACGCCCTCTTCGTGCCGCTGGGCGGCGGCGGCCTGCTGTCGGGCACCGCCCTGTCCACGCGTGCGCTCAGCCCCGAGTGCGCGCTCTACGGCGTGGAGCCCGAGGCCGGCAACGACGGCCAGCAGTCGCTGCGCGCAGGCCGCATCGTCCACATAGACACCCCCAAGACCATTGCCGACGGCGCCCAGACCCAGCACCTGGGCGGCATCACCTTCCCCATCATCCAGCGCGACGTGACCGACATCCTCACCGCCAGCGATGCCGAGCTGGTCGATGCCATGGGCTTCCTGGCCACGCGCATGAAGCTCGTGGTCGAGCCCACCGGCTGCCTGGGCCTTGCCGCCGCGCGCCAGAAAAGCGAAGAACTGCGCGGCCGGCGCGTGGGCATCATCCTCAGCGGCGGCAACGTGGACATGCAGCGCTTTTGCAGCCTGCTGGGCGCCTGATCCTGATCCTGATCCTGGTCCTGATCGAAGGCCGCCCTCACCCGCGCGGGCTGAAGGTGCGCGGAAACACCACGGGCGCGCTGCGGTCGGCCAGGCGGTAGCCCATGGCGGGGCGGCGTGACGTGCCCTCCACCTGGCCGGCCTCCACCAGAAAGCCGGCCGCCATCATGCGCGTGCGAAAACCGCTCTTGTCCACGGGGCGGCCCAGCACCACCTCGTAGGCCTGCTGCAGCTGCGGCAGCGTGAAGGGCTCGGGCAGCAGGAACGCCGGCAGCGAGGTGTACTCCACCTTGCCCCGCAGCCGCTCCACCGCTGCGCGCAGGATCTCGCCGTGGTCGAAGGCCAGCGCAGGCTCGCGCAGCAGTTCATCGACGGCAAACCACGACACATCGGCCGCATTCGCGCCCTTGGCCAGGATCAGGTCATGGCCCGGGATCAGCGCGAAATACACATGCGTGGCCGACCAGCCACGCGGGTCGCGCGCCGCGCCGCCCCAGCTTCCCAGCTGCTCCAGGTAGGGGCTGTCCACACCCGTCTTGTCCAGCAGCTTGCGCCGCGCGCAGGCCAGCAGGTCCGCGTCCTGGCGCACATCCACAAAGCCGCCGGGCAGCGCCCACAGCCCCGGAAAGGGCTCGCTGCCCGCCGTGGGGCGCTGCACCAGCAGCACCTGCAGGGCATCGTCAGCCACCGTGAAGATGACCACGTCCACCGTGGTGAACGGGCGCGGGAAGTCCAGCGCGCCCTGCGGGGATGGGGAATTTTTTTCAGCCATGGGATGGATTGTGCTTGACGTGCCGGATTTTAAGTTGCACTATGCAACCCATACAAGTTGCACAGAGCAACTTAAAGGAAAAGCACCATGTTCGGCATCCGTTTCATCAAGTCCCAACCCACGGTCCACCTCATGCAGTTCCGCGCCGGCAAGGTGGTGCGCGAGGGTGCGGGCCAGTCCTTCTTCTACTACGCCCCCACCACCACCCTGGTCGCGGTGCCCGTGGGCAGCCAGGACTGCCACTTCATGCTGGAGCTGGTGACGGCCGACTTCCAGAGCGTCACCGTGCAGGGCCAGGTCACCTACCGCATCAGCACACCGCGCCAGACCGCCACGCTGATGGACTTCTCCCTGGCGCGCGACGGCCAGAAATACATGTCCGAAGACCCGCAGCGCCTGGGCGACCGCGTGACCATGCAGGCCGAGGTCATCATCCAGCAGGCCGTGCAGGCGCTGGAGCTCAAGCAGGCGCTGCGCTCCTCGGCGCTCATTGCGCGCACGGCCCAGCAGGAGCTGGCCGCCCAGCCCGAGATCGAGGCGCTGGGGCTGGAGATCCTGGGCGTCTCGGTCATGGCCGTCAAACCCACGCCCGACATCGCCCGCGCCCTGGAAGCCGAGGCGCGTGAGTCCAACCTCAAGGCTGCGGACGACGCCGTCTATGCCCGCCGCATGGCTGCCGTGGAAAACGAGCGCGCCATCCGCCAGAACGAGCTCGATACCGATGTGGCCGTGGAAAAGAAAAAGCGCCAGATCCGCGAGGCCCAGCTGGAAGCCAAGGCCGCCCAGATGCGCAAGGAAAACGAGCTGCGCGCCGAACAGATGTCCGCCGATGTGGCGCTGGAGACCAGCCGCCGCGACTTCGTCGAAGGCCAGGCCGCCAACAGCCGCACCCTGGCCGAGGCCGAGGCCTACCGCGTGGGCGCCGTCATGCAGGCCCTGGAAAAGGCCGACCCGCGCATCGTGCAATCGCTGGCCGCCGTGGGCATGCAGCCGGGCCAGCTCATCGCCCAGGCCTTTGGAGGCATTGCCGAGAAGGCCGAGCGCATCGGCCAGCTCAACGTCTCGCCCGAGCTGCTGCAGTCGCTCATGGGCGCCGGTGCAGGCCATGCAGCTGCCGTGGCCGATCCCGAACCCGCAAGGAGCCGCCGTGAACGCCAATGAACGCAAGACCGTGCTGGTGGTGCGGCGCACGCGGCTCGATGAGCTGGTGGCCAAGTACCACACGCTGTCCCAGGCGCGCTTCTACATCGAGCACCTGGGTGCCGACTTCGGCGACTACCTGCGCGAAAGCGCCGCCTACGCCGCCGCCCTGCAGGCCGTGGTGCAGGCGCTGGAGGCACGCGGCCGCTACCAGATCGTGGACCGCGCCCTGGTGCCCAACTTCGTCTTCGGCGCCGACGACATCGTGGTGGCACTGGGCCAGGACGGCATGGTGGCCAACACCATGAAATACCTGGACGGCCAGCCGCTCATCGGCGTCAATCCCGAGCCCGCGCGCTGGGACGGCCTGCTGCTGCCCTTCGCCCCCGCCGACCTGGCCGCCCTGCTGGGCGACGTGGCCGCCAACCGCCGCCCCACGCGCGCCGTCACGCTGGCCGAGGCGCGCCTGAGCGACGGCCAGGTGCTGCGCGCCGCCAACGACCTGTTCATCGGCCCGCGCAGCCATACCTCGGCCCTGTACGACATCGCGCTGGGCGAGCGGCGCGAATCCCAATCGTCCTCCGGCCTCATCGTCGCCACGGGGCTGGGCTCGTCCGCCTGGATCAAGAGCATCGTCACGGGATCGATGGGCATTGCCCGCGCCGTGCGCGGCGCGTCCACCGACTTCGACTACCAGCCCTTCGCCTGGGATGCGCCACGCCTGGACTTCGCCGTGCGCGAGCCCTTTCCCAGCCGCTCCTCCACGGCCGAACTGGTCTATGGCCAGGTCACCGCCGGCCAGCCGCTGACCCTGCGCTCGCGCATGCCCGACCATGGCGTCATCTTCTCGGACGGCATGGAAGCCGACTACCTGCAGTTCACGGCGGGCATGCAGGCCACCATCGGCCTGTCGGAGCGGCAGGGCTGCCTGGTGGTGTGAAGCCCGAAGCACGGACAATCATCGACACAACAAGAAAATCCATGGAAATGGACCGTATGAACAACAAGAACACAATGACATCGACCAGCAAATTCATGAGCCTGGTCCTGCGCCACAACCCCGGCCGCGCTGGGCTCGCACTGGACGCCCAGGGCTGGGTCTCCATAGACGCATTGCTGCGCGGCGCCCAGGCGGCCGGCCGCAACATCTCACCCGCACTGCTGATGGAGGTGGTGCAAAGCTGCCCCAAGCAGCGCTTTGCCATCAGCGCCGACGGCCTGCGCATCCGCGCCAGCCAGGGGCATTCCGTGCAGATCGACCTGGGCCTGCAGGCCAGCGTGCCGCCGCAGCGCCTCTACCATGGCACGGCCACGCGCTTTCTGGACTCCATCCTGCGCACCGGCCTGGACCGGCGCAACCGCCACCACGTGCACCTGACCGACAACCTGGCCACGGCCCGCTCCGTGGGCCAGCGCTATGGCCGGTTGGTGCTGCTGGAGATCGATGCGGCGCGCATGCATGCCGATGCCTGCCTGTTCTACCGTTCGGACAACGGCGTCTGGCTCACGGACAGCGTGGCACCGTACTACCTGCGCGTGCTGGCCGAAGAGGAACACGATGAAACCCATCATTGCCCTTGACGCCGATGGCGTGCTGCTGGACTACAACCGCGCCTATGCCGGAGCCTGGGAGCGCGCGTTCGGCCAGCGCCCCGCCGAGGCCGACCCCCATGCCTACTGGGCCATGGACCGCTGGGCCGTGCAGGCGCTGGACGGCGAGCGCCTGCAACAGTTCAGGGCCTGCATGGACGATGCCTTCTGGCGCAGCATTCCCGCGCTGGGCAATGCCTTGCAGGCCTGCCACGACCTGCAGGGCGCCGGCTACGAACTGGTCTGCGTGACGGCCCTGGCGGCGCGCTTCGAGCAGGCCCGCCTGGGCAACCTGCGCGACCTCGGCTTTCCCATCGACCGCGTGATCGCCACGGGCCGGACCATCGGCGTGCGCAGCCCCAAGGCAGACGCCCTGCAGCGGCTCGGCCCGGTCGCTTTCGTGGACGACTATCTGCCCTACCTCCGGGACATTGGCCCGGGCATTCACGCGGCCCTGGTGTGCCGTGGCCCGAACGGCACGCCCAACACCGGGCCGGACCTGGTCCACGCCCACTCGCAGCACGCAGACCTGATGGCCTTCAGTCAGTGGTGGCTGCAGCAAGCTCCATCGCATTCCTGAAACGGCACACACGGCAACGAGACAGCCCATGACCACCACAGACCACATCGCCTCCCTGCAAGACCTCCAGAACGCCATGGCCCAGGGTCTCACCCCGCGCTTCCTGCCGTTCTGGGGCCACCAGCCTGCGGCCGATGGCTCCATCGGCAAGACCTGCATGAGCCAGTGGTTCGAGGCGGGTTTCGAGGTCGATGGCCAGCACTACCCCACGGCCGAGCATTTCATGATGGCGGGCAAGGCACGGCTGTTTGGCGACGAGGCGGCGCACGCGGCCATCGTGCGCTGCCGCACGCCGGGCGAGGCCAAGAAGCTGGGGCGTGGCATCCAGGGCTTTGATGAAGCGGCCTGGGTGGCCGCGCGCATGGGCATCGTGGTGCGCGCCAACGAGGCCAAGTTCTCCCAGAACCCGGCCCTGGCCAGCTATCTGCTGAACACGGGCGACCGGGTTCTGGTGGAAGCCAGCCCCGTGGACGCCATCTGGGGCATCGGCCTGGCAGCCGACGATGTGCGCGCCGCCAATCCCGCGCGCTGGCAGGGCCTGAACCTGCTGGGCTTTGCCCTCATGCAGGTGCGCGCGCGGCTGCGCAGCACCGCTCCTGAACAACCATGAGCGCGAGCACAGGCATGGCCATGGACACGCTGGACCGATACCGTGGTGCCCTGCTGGGCCTGGCCTGTGGCGATGCCGTGGGAACGACGCTGGAATTCCAGCCGCGCGGCAGCTTTGCGCCGCTGACCGACATGGTCGGCGGCGGCCCGTTCTCGCTGCCCGCAGGCAAGTGGACCGACGACACCTCCATGGCCCTGTGCCTGGCCGAAAGCCTGCTCCAGCGCGGCGGCTGCGACCCGCAGGACCAGATGACGCGCTATGCCAACTGGTACGAATGGGGGTACTGGAGTTCCACCGGCAACTGCTTTGACATCGGCATGGCCACCAGGGCGGCCATCCAGCGCTTCCTGGCCACCGGCGATCCGCTGGCCGGGTCGCCCGACCCGGACCAGGCCGGCAACGGCTCCCTGATGCGGCTGGCGCCCGTGCCCATGTTCTTCGGCCCCGACGAGGACCTGGTGCAGCGCATGGCTGAACTCAGCTCACGCACCACCCACGCGGCACCTGAATGCCTGCAGGCCTGCCGCCTGTTCGCCGTGGCGCTGTGCCGGGCACTGCAGGGACTGCCCCGGTCGCAGGTTCTGGACCTGGGCGGCGTTCTGCAAGACTGCGCCAGCCCACGCCTGCGGGAGATTGCCCGTGGCGACTATCGCGACAAGCCGGCCGCACAGATTCGCGGCAGCGGCTACGTGGTGGACAGCCTGGAGGCGGCCCTGTGGTGCTTTGCGAGGCATGACAGCTTTGAAGGCGCGGTACTGCAGGCCGCCAACCTGGGCGATGACGCCGACACCACGGCAGCCATCACGGGCCAGTTGGCAGGAGCCCTCCACGGCGCCAGCGGCATTGCGGACCGCTGGCTGGAACGCCTGCACCTGGCCCCTGAGATCACAGCCCTGGCCGATGCGCTCTGGCAAGCCGCCAGAGGTGCCAGTGACACTTCTCCGACCGCACCTCTCAGCAACTGAGCGGACTGGACCAGGCTTGTCTGCGCAACCTCCACGCACCCGAGCTCCGTGACACGCGGGCCTTGCTCTTTACGAATGGCGTGCATGGGCGGCTTTTGACTGAGCCACGCTCCATTATCAGAGCAGTCTGATTGCATCACCTCATATCTTCGGCGTAGAGTGCGAAATACTAAAGAGGCCACCCATCGAATGATTCGATGCTTTCATTTCCAGCCTCTCATTATTCACTCAAAAGTTCAATAAAACTATTGCGTGATATTTTCGAGAATCATACTTCAGCAATGGAGCGAATCAGTATCATGCATTCTTCTTTCATTCCGTCATTTCCCTCGCAAGTACGCCGCCTTGCATTGATCGCCCTTCCATTTCTCATCGCCTTTTCAGCGGCAACGATGAACACCAATGCCTTTGCCGGGGGCGTATTCTCCCCCACCAGCTCCAGCATTTCACTGCCCGAGGAAATAACAGTACCCGGAAATTACTCCAACGGATCGACGCTATGGAAGTCTACGGCAACCGTATTTAATCTTAAAGCGGTGCTGAACACGGCATTCGAGTACGATGTTTCCAAAGCTGTTGTAGCCGCCAATGTTCAATCCGGAAACAAGACGCCCGGATACAATAATGTCTACAGCACCAATATTCCCGGCATTGGAATCCGCTGGTGGGCAACATGGCGCGGCCCCAGCGCTCCCAGTGGCAGAACCATGCCCATTACCACCGAATCAGAAAATCATTCGGGCGCGCTGGGTTATTTCTGGAATGTTTCATCCACCCAGGATGTCTGGATCGAGCTGGTGAAAACCGGCAGCGTTTCCGCTGGCGTGCTAACGGGCTCCGGGATGAACGTCGATATGCGATTCCAGTGCCCCAACTGCATCGCAGGAAACGTCAACCTGTCCGGCCGCACCAGGGTGGTGGTCGGTCCCTCCTGCTCGGTGGCCGCCTCGACCATCTCCGTACCCATGGGCGCTGTGCCCATCCTGCGATTCACGGGCCTCCAATCCACCTCCATCCCCCAGCACTTCGACATCACGCTGGAATGCAAGGGCGGCGCGCCCGAAAGCGTTCTGCGCCCCCACATCACGCTCACCGATGCCAACGACACCAGCAATCGGAGCACCGTCCTGACCTTGAGCCAGACCGCGCCAGACGGCAAGCCGGTTGCCACCGGAATAGGCATACAGATATTGAAGGATGGCACCGCTCTCGGCTACGGCCCGGACTCCAACGTGCCTGGCAACACCAACCAATGGAGTGCGGGAACCATCGTCCAGGGCGTTGCCCAGTTCAAGATCCCGCTGACTGCCAAATACGTGCAGACCGCTGCGGCAGTCACGACGGGGCAGGCCAACGGCAGGGCCACCTTCACGCTGAACTACCAGTGAGCAGCGTCCCCGCCCTCAGGGCTTCTTGTCCAGCTGCATTTCCCAGGACTTGAGCTGCTTGGTGCGGGCGCGGGCGAAGTCGCTCCAGCAGTTGGCGCGCGCATCGTCCTTGGCAAAGCTGGCGGAATTGAATTCAGAGAGGAACTCGCAGGCACTGCGCGCGTACTGCACCCAGTTCCTCTGCGCCACTTCCAGCTCTTCCGACGCCTGGGGCATGCGGGCCTTGAGCTTGAGCGACAGCGAGGCGTAGGCGGCCTTGACCATGGCCACGTTCTGCTCGTGCAGGCAGGCGCGCACCTCGGACATGTTGGTGGAGCTTTCCTCGCAATTGCCCGAGCTGGTGGGATTGGCGGCCCAGGCCACGGGGCTGGCACACAGCAGGGCGGCGCAGGCGAGAGGGGCGAGTAGGGACGCTAGGGCTTGGTGCATGGAAGAGGGCTCGCTGGGAGGTGCCGGTGGGCGCAGCACCCCGGCCGTCGCGATTACACCATCGACCCGCCCTGCCTCGGGCCCACATTTCCCTGGTGATCACCCTGATGCAGCGACTCAAAGTGCATAAACATGCTCCCAAAGCTTTGTTGCCGTGGGTCAAGGGCGGCCAGAAGATGCGGGCGTACGCATCTTTCGTTCGTCCCGACCGCCCCGCTCCCGCCATGCACACAAGCCCCACCCTGCGCCGCCAGCCCCGCGCAACCCTTTCCGTATCCCTGACCTTCATCGCCGCCGCGCTAGCCCTGGCCTGCACCCAGGCCCGGGCCGATGCCACGCTGGACAAGATCAAGCAGCGCGGCAAGGTCACCATTGGCGTGCTGGTCAATGGCGGGCCCTTCGGCTCCATCGACCCGTCCACCCAGCAGCTGGTGGGCTGGAACCCCGAGCTGGCACGCGCCCTGGCCAAGGGCCTGGGCGTGGAGGCCGAGCTGGTCCAGGTGCAGACCGCCACGCGCGTGCAGTTTCTGCAGGCCGGCAAGGTGGATCTGCTGATCGCCTCCATGGAGCTGAACCCCGACCGTGCCGAGACCCTGGGCTACGCGCCCACGCCCTTCTACCGCGTGGGCGGCATTGCCGCCGTGCGCAAGGGCAGCGGCATCGCCAGGTGGGAAGACCTGCGCGGCAAGCCCGTGTGCGTGTCCCAGGGCAGCAGCTTTGCCAAGCCGCTGGCCAGCGAGTACGGCGCCCAGGTGCATGGCTACAAGAGCTCGTCGGACTCGCTGCTGGCGCTCAAGGGCGGCAACTGCGTGGCCGCCGTGCATGACAGCACGCTGATCTACCCGCTGCTGCGCAGCAACCCCGAATGGGCGCAGTACTCGGCCCCCATCGCCAGCGAGGTGCTGCCCGCGCCTTCCGTGGTCTGGACCCGCAAGGGCGAGGCCGACACCATCGCCGCCGTGGACAAGGTGGTGCAGGACTGGCACCGCACGGGCTGGCTGATTGCCGCCGAAAAGCGCGTGGGCATCGAGCCGGCCAACCCGCTGCTGCCCGAGCTGCAGGCCAAGTTCAAGTCCGCCAGTTGACCGCCGACCGCCACGGCGGTCCACCCCTACTTTTTTCCGACCACCCAGGCCCAGGCCCCGCAAGACGGGGCCGGGCCTTCCGTTCCCTGATGGATTCACGCATGCCCCGCCTTCTTCCCCCCCTTGCCGCCGCCCTGGCCCTGCTGCTGGGCGCCGGTGCCGCCCACGCCGATGCCACGCTGGACAAGATCAAGCAACGCGGCAAGCTGTCCGTGGGCATTGATGGCGCCAGCCCGCCGTTCGGCGTGCTGGACCCCGCCACCGGCAAGACCGGCGGCTACCAGACCGAGCTGGCCGCCGACATCGCGCGCCGCCTGGGCGTGCCGCTGGAGACGGTTCCCGTGACGGCCTCCACGCGCGTGCAGTTCCTGCAAAGCGGCAAGGTGGACCTGTTGATCGCCAACATCCAATGGACGCAGGAGCGCAGCGAGATCCTCTCGTTCGCGCCCACGCCCTATGACCTGATCGGCGGCGGCGCCCTGGTGGCCAAGGCCAGCGGCATCAAGCGCTGGGAAGACCTGCGCGGCAAGGTGGCCTGCGTGTCGCAGGGCAGCAACTTCGCCAAGCCCCTGGCCGAGAGCTATGGCGCCGTGGTCAAGGGCCTGCGCGGCATTCCCGAGTCGCTGCTGGCGCTCAAGGGCGGCACCTGCGCGGCTTCGGTCCATATCCAGCCCGCGCTCTATGAAAAGCTCACCGGCCCGAATGCAGCCGAGTGGAAGGACTTCGAGCTGGGCACGCAGGACCAGTTGATTCCCTCGCCCACCGTGGTGTGGACGCGCCGCGGCGAGGCCGATACCCAGGCCTTCGTGGACAAGGCCATCCAGGACTGGCACCGCACGGGCTTTCTGCTCAAGGTGGCCCGCGCCAGCGGCGTGCCCGACACCTGGATCGCCGAGCGCCACGAACGCGCGCTGAAGGGCCAGTTCGACCGCGCGCCCTACGACTTCGCGGTGTATGCGGCAGCACAAGCCGATGCGCAGGCAACCCAGGCCGCCGCCAAGGGAGCCAAGCCATGAAGCCGACTCGCACCGCACTGGCGGCCCTGCTAGCCCTCACGGCCCTGGCAGCCCATGCCGACGCCACGCTGGACCGCATCAAGCAGCGCGGCAAGATCGTGGTGGGGGTGATGCTTTCGGGGCCGCCGTTCGGCACCATCGACCCCGTCACGCAAAAGCATGTGGGCTACAACGTGCAGCTGTCCGAAGGCGTGGCCAAGGGCCTGGGCGTGGGGGTGGAGACCGTGCAGGTCCAGCCGTCCAACCGCGTGCAGTTCCTGCAGCAGGGCAAGGTGGACATCCTGATCGCCAACATGCAGTGGACGCAGGAGCGCAGCGAGATCCTGTCCTTCGTGCCCACGCCGTTCGAGGAAGTCGGCGGCGCCGCCATCGCCAAGAAGGGCAGCGGCGTGCGCCAGTGGGACGACCTGCGCGGCAAACCCGTGTGCGTGTCGCAGGGCAGCAATTTCACCAAGCCACTGGCCGATCAATACGGCGCCCAGATCAAGGCCTTCCGGGGCCAGCCCGAGTCGCTGCTGGCCCTCAAGGGCGGCAACTGCGCGGCCGCCGTGCATGTCAGCCCCACGCTGCGCGAACTCGTGGCCAGCAATGCGGACTGGAAGGACTACGAGATCGTCTCGCCCGCGGACATCATTCCCTCGCCCTCGGTGATCTGGCTGCGCAAGGGCGAGTCCGACACGCAGGCGGCCATCGACCGCATCGTGCAGGACTGGCACCGCACGGGCTGGCTGATCGAGGTGGAGCAGCGCAACGGCATGACGCCCACGCCGCTGCTGCACCAGCTGCACGACAAGTTCAGGAAGGCGCCCGCATGAGCACCCACACCAGCACCAACACCAGCACCAGCGGCCACATCACCGGCCCCGCCGACCTGGTCACCGCGCTGCGCCACGCCCTGGGCGATGCCCATGTGCTCACGGGTGCCGATGCGGCCGGCTACCTGACCGACCAGCATGGCCGCCTCACGGGCCAGGCCCTGGCCGTGGCACGGCCTGCCGACACGGCCCAGGTGGCGCAGCTGGTGCGCCTGTGCCGCGCCCACCGCACGCCCATCGTGGCCCAGGGCGGCAACACCGGGCTGATGGGCGGCGCCACGCCCGACGCCTCGGGCCACGCCGTGCTGCTGTCGCTGGCGCGCCTGAACCGCGTGCGCGCCATCGACACCGACAACGACACCCTGACCGTGGAAGCCGGCGCCGTGCTGGCCCATGTGCAGCAGGCAGCGCGCGATGCGGACCGGCTGTTTCCCCTCAGCCTGGGCTCCGAGGGCAGCTGCACCATTGGCGGCAACCTGTCCACCAACGCGGGCGGCACCCAGGTGCTGCGCTACGGCAACGCGCGCGAGCTGGTGCTGGGCCTGGAAGTGGTGACGGCCGAGGGCGACATCTGGGACGGCCTGCGCGGGCTGCGCAAGGACAACACCGGCTATGCGCTGCGCGACCTGTACGTGGGCAGCGAAGGCACGCTGGGCATCATCACGGCGGCCACGCTGCGCCTGCATCCGCTGCCCCGCGCCCAGCACACGGCCCTGCTGGCCTTTGGCTGCATACGCGATGCGGTGGCCTTCCTCAGCCAGGCGCGGGCGGGCTTCGGCGCCGGCCTGACGGCGTTCGAGCTGATGTCGGACACGGCCCTGGGCCTGATAGCCCGCCATGTGCCTGAGCAGCCGATACCGCTGGCGCTCAAGGCGCCCTGGTTTGCGCTGATCGAGCTGTCCGACAGCGAGGGCGAGGACCATGCGCGCCAGCGCTTCGAGTGCGTGGTGGGCCAGGCCTTCGAGGACGGCCTGGTCACCGATGCCGCCATTGCCGAGAGCCTGCAGCAAAGCCAGGCCCTGTGGCGGCTGCGCGACCAGGCCCTGGGCGAGGCCCAGCGGCGCGACGGCCGCAACATCAAGCACGACGTGTCGGTGCCCATCTCGCGCATCCCCGACTTTCTTGCGGCCACGGCCGCGCTGCTGCAGGCGCGCTTTGGCGCCGTGCGGCCCGTGGCCTTCGGGCACCTGGGCGACGGCAACCTGCACTACAACGTGTCGCACGCGCCGGACAGCACGCCCGCGCAGCTGTTTGCCCAGGAAGACGCCATCCACGAGGTGGTGCACGACAGCGTGCACGCCCATGGCGGCTCCATCAGCGCCGAGCACGGCGTGGGCCAGACCAAGCGCGACCTGCTGCCCCGCTACAAGAGCGCCGTGGAGCTGCAGCTCATGCGGCGTCTCAAGCAGGCCTTCGACCCGCTGGGCCTGCTCAATCCCGGCAAGGTGCTGCAGGCCCTGCCGGACGATTTGCAGCACGACTTGCCGCAGGTTTCTCCAACGCCAGCCGCCGCATTCCAGGAAGGCCCCACGCCATGACCACGCCCTTTCCCCTTTCGCAGCGCGTGCAGCGCGTCAGGCTCTCGCCCAATGCTGCGGCCAGCGCGCGGGCCACGGCCCTGGCCCGCCAGGGCCGCGACATCATTGCGCTGACCACGGGCGAGCCCGATTTCGACACGCCCGAGCCCATCAAGCAGGCCGCCATCGCGGCCCTGGCCCGTGGCGAAACCAAGTACACGCCCACGCCCGGCACGGCCGCGCTGCGCCAGGCCATCAGCGCCAAGTACCGGCGCGAGAACGGGCTGGACTTCGACGCCGGGCAGATCATCGTCAGCAACGGCGGCAAGCAGGTGATCTACAACGCGCTGGCGGCCACGCTGGACGCGGGTGACGAGGTCATCGTGCCGGCGCCGTACTGGCCTTCGTTTCCCGACATCGTGCGCGTGAACGACGGCACGCCGGTCATCGTGGACTGCGGCATTGAGCAGGGCTTCAAGCTCACGCCGGCCGCGCTGCAGGCCGCCATCACGCCGCGCACGCGCTGGCTGGTGCTGAACACGCCGGGCAACCCCTCGGGCGCCGTCTACAGCCGCGAGGAACTGGCCGCCCTGGCCCAGGTGCTGCGCCAGCACCCGCAGGTTCTGGTGCTGCTGGACGAGCTGTACGAGCACATCTGGTTCACGCCCCAGGCCCCCGCGCACTGGCTGGCGGTAGCCCCCGACCTGCGCGAGCGCACGCTGCTGGTCAACGGCGTCTCCAAGACCTATGCCATGACCGGCTGGCGCATCGGCTGGGGCGCAGGCCCGGCCGCGCTGGTGCAGGCCATGGTGGTGATCCAGTCGCAGGCCTCGTCAGGCCCCAATTCCGTGGCCCAGGTCGCAGCCGCGGCGGCGCTGCAGTCGCCCGACCAGAGCTTTGTGCAGCAGGCCCGCAACGCCTATGCGCGGCGCGCGCAACGGGTCACCCAGGCGCTGGACCAGGTGCCGGGCCTGGCCCTGCTGCCGCCGGGCGGATCGTTCTTTGCCTTTGTGCACTGCGGCGCGCTGATAGGCCACCTGCGCCCGGACGGCCAGCCCATCGCCAGCGACACCGACCTGACCGAATGGCTGCTGGAGTCCGAAGGCGTGGCCGCCGTGGATGGCGGGGCCTACGGCCTGTCGCCGTACTTCCGCATCTCCACGGCCGCCAGCGACGAGGTGCTGGCCGAGGCTACGGCCCGCATCGCACGCGCCGTGGCCGCGCTGAAAGACCCCGCTGCACAAGCGCAAGCGCATGCACAGCCGGCTGCCCTGGAGGCCGTGCCATGAACGACAGCCTGCTTGCCCAGGGCGTGCAAGCGCTCAAGGGCCTGGGCCTGAACTACGCCTTCGTGCTGGACGTGTCCGAGCGCCAGGCCTTTGTGCGCGGCATGTTCGTGACCGTGCAGCTGGCCCTGCTGACCATTGCCGGCAGCCTGGCGGCCGGCGTGGCGCTGGCGGCGGCCCTGACCTCGGGCCGCGCCTGGCTGGCACGGCCTGCGCGCGCCTTTGTGGAGGTCACGCGCAACACGCCCACGCTGGTGCAGCTGTACTGCGCCTTCCTGGTGCTCAACATGCTGATCACCCAGCAGCTGCGCGACTGGGGTGCGGGCAACAACCCGCTCACGCCCTTTGTCTGGGTGGTGATCGTGGTTTCGCTGCACAAGGGCGTGTTCCATGCCGAGGCGCTGCGCGCCGGCATCGAGGCCGTGCCCGCCACCACGCTGGAGGCAGCGCGCTCGCTGGGCTTTTCGCAGCGCCAGCTGCTGGTGCGCGTGCAGCTGCCGCTGGCCGTGCGCTTTGCCCTGCCCTCGCTGACCAACAACCTGGTGGACCTGGTGAAGATGACGGCCGTGGCCTCGGCCATTGCCGTGGGCGACGTGACCTACGAGTCCATCATGATCTGGTCGCAGCGCGACAACGTGCTGGAGCTGCTGCTGCTCATCCTGCTGTGGTTCGGCCTGCTGACCTGGCTGGTCAGCCTGGCGGGCCGCTGGCTGGAGCAACACCTGAGGATGCCCGGCTATGGCCAATGAAGCCACCCTGAACACCGGCGCCGCGCCCCGTCCGCTGCCCGCCGCCCTGCTGCGCGCGGCGCGCAGCCCCTGGCTGATCGCGGGCGCCGCACTGCTGGCCCTGTGCGCCTGCTGGGCCGCCACGGACAGCGCCCCGCCCGCCTTCGTGCACCTGTGGAAATGGCTGCCCGCGCTGCTGCGCGGCCTCCTGGTCAACATCGAGATCAGCGTGCTGGCCGTGGCCATCGGCACCGTGGCCGGCCTGGTGCTGGGCGCCCTGTCGCTGTCGCCCACGCCGGCCGTGCGCACGGGCGTGCGCTGGTATGTGCAGCTGTTTCGCAATGCGCCCATCCTGGTGCTCATCTACTTCACCACCTATGTGTTCCCGTTCGAGCTGAAGCTGGTGAGCTGGACCTTTCCGTTCCCCGACTGGGTCAAGGTGGTGCTGGGCCTGGCCCTGCCCACCAGCGCCAACGTGGCCGAGATCTTCCGGGGCGCCATCCAGTCCATTCCCAGCGCGCAGTGGGAGGCGGCCCAGTCGCTGGCCTTTCGCCGCAGCGAGATCTTCCGCCTCATCGTGCTGCCGCAGTGCGTGCGCCGCATGCTGCCGCCGTGGATGAACCTCTACGCCAGCATCACCATGAGCACCTCGCTGGCCTCGCTGGTGGGCGTGCACGACGTGGTGGACACCGCCCAGATCGCCAGCAACACCGTGGCACGCACGGACTTCACCATCCTTGTGTACTTCACGCTGCTCGCGCTTTTCTTTGCCTATTGCTATCCCATCGCCCGGGCAACCCGGGCATTGGAGCGACGCCATGAACGCCACTGACTCCTTTCTCTCCCAACTCGCCACGGCCGATGCCCCCGCAGGCACGGCGCCCGCACTGGTCCACCTGCAGGATGTGCACCTGTCCTTTGGCGACAACCAGGTGCTCAAGGGCATCGACGTGCAGGTGCGGCGCGGCGAGGCGGTGACCATCATCGGGCCCTCGGGCTCGGGCAAGTCCACCATCCTGCGCTGCATCACCGGCCTGCTGCGGCCCCAGCGCGGCGCCATCTCGGTGGCGGGCACGCGCGTGGATCAGCTGCGCACCGAGGCCGAGCTGATCGCCCTGCGCAAGCGCGTGGGCTTCGTCTTCCAGCAGTACAACCTGTTCCCCCATCTGTCGGTGCTGGAGAACCTGGTCATCGCCCCCACGCGCGTGGTCGGCCGCGACCGCGCCACGGCCGAGCGCGAGGCCCGCGCCCTGCTGCAGAAGGTGCGCCTGGACCACAAGGAATCCGCCTACCCCGGCGAGCTGTCCGGCGGCCAGCAGCAGCGCGTGGCCATTGCGCGCGCCCTGGCCATGCGGCCCGAGCTGATCCTGTTCGACGAAGTGACCTCGGCCCTGGACCCCGAGACCGTGGGCGAGGTGCTGACCGTGATCCGCGACCTGGTCAGGGACGGCATGACCTGCGTGCTGGTCACGCACGAAATGCGCTTTGCCGAAGAGGTCAGCGACCAGGTGTATTTCACCGAGGCCGGCCGCATCGTCGAGCACGGCCCGGCCGCCCAGATCTTCGGCAGCCCGCGCAGCGAGCGCACGCGCGAATTCCTGCAGCGCGCCCTGGGCGATGGCGCCCGGCCCAGGCCTGCGCCAGCCGCCCCGGCCACAACGCCGCTGCCCTTCAACAGCCTGCGCTTTGCCCTTTGATCCCCCACCTCCAGGAGCACATCCCCATGACCGCAGAAACAACGACTGAAACCCCGGCCGGCACAGGCGCAGATACAGGCACCCATACAGACGCCACCACACTGCGCCGCCAGGCCGTGGACGCCGCCCTGGCCGACGTGCGCCAGCTGCTGCAGGCCGGCGCGCCCGACCGCAGCACCCTGTCGGCCATCACCGCACGCCTGGAGCAGCTGGCCGCGCACAAGGCCTTGTTCAGCCGCGCGGACTTTCCCCCGCCCGCGCAGACCGAAGGCGTGGGCGCCTCCACGCGCTACCGCCTCAACCCGGCCGATGGCGATGCGGGCCTGGCCCTGTACCTGAACTCCATCAACCCCGGCAAGACCACGGCCCCGCACAACCACACGACCTGGGCCGTGATCGTTGCCGTCGAAGGCCAGGAGCTCAACCGCCTCTACGAGCGCACGGACGACCGCAGCAACCCCGCACGCGCCAGCATCCACCTGGCGCGCGAATTCACCGTGCAGCCGGGCGCCTCCATCGCCTTCCTGCCCGATGACATCCACAGCATTGCCGTCGTGGGCGAGCAGCCCACGCTGCACTTGCATCTCTACGGCCAGCCGCTGGAAACCCTGAGCGGCCGCGTGGCCATCGACCCCGACACCGGCGAAGTCAAGAACTACAACGCCGCCTACTTCCGTCCCAGCGAGGCCGTGGCATGAGCATCCCCCAAGACAAGCACCGGCCCCTGGGCCCGTCGACCCGCCTGCTGCACGCAGGCACGCCGCCGCTGCAGGGCGGCTCCGGCCCCGTCAACGTGCCCGTGGTGCGCACCAGCACCGTGCGCTTTGCCGACAGCGCCGCCTACGCCGACCTGCACCACCGCCGCGAGGCCGGCGAGCGCGTGGCCTCCTACGGCCGCCACGGCCTGGACACGCACCGCGCGCTGGAAGACGCCGTGGTCGCGCTGGAGGGCGGGCACCGCGCCTTTCTCACGCCCTCGGGCCTGTCCGCCATCACCCTGGTGCTCATCGCCCTGCTCTCGCCCGGCGACCATGCCCTGGTGGCCGACAGCGTCTACTCTCCCGTGCGCCGCGTGGACGCCACCTTGCTGCAGCGCCTGGGCATCACGCTGGAGTACTTCTCGCCCTCGCGCGACGATCTGGCCGGCAAGATCCGCCCCAACACCCGCCTGGTCTACCTGGAATCGCCCAGCTCCCTGCTCTACGAGGTGCTGGACCTGCCCGCCCTGGCCGCCGTGGCGCGCCAGCACGGCATTGCCGTGGCCACCGACAACACCTGGAGCGGCGGCTGGTTCTACCAGCCCCTGGAGCACGGCGCCAACCTCTCCATCCAGGCCGCGACCAAGTACATCGCCGGCCACTCCGACGTGATGCAGGGCATCGTCATCACCGACGGCCCCGCGCTGTCGAAGAAGATATCCACCGCCTACGAGGCCCTGGGCCTGACCATAGGCGCCGACGACGCCTACCTGGCACTGCGCGGCCTGCGCACCCTGCCCGTGCGCCTGGCCCAGCACCAGCGCCACGCCACCGAAATCGCCCAGTGGCTGGAGCAGCACCCCCAGGTCGGCCGCGTCTTCTACCCGGCCCTGCCCTCCGATCCCGGCCATGCGCTGTGGAAGCGGGACTTCAGCGGGGCCAGCGGGCTGGTCTCGTTCGCGTTTGCCGAAGGGGTGGACGCCGGTGCCGGCGCCGTGTTCGTTGACTCGTTGCGGCAGTTTGCGCAGGGGGCGTCGTGGGGCGGGTACGAGAGCCTGGCGCTGGTGGCGCAGCCTGAGCGGTTGCGGGAGCACAGTGTGTGGACGGGGACTGCGCCTGTGGTGCGGCTGCATGTGGGGCTGGAGGATCCTTTGGATTTGATTGCGGATCTGGAGAGGGGGTTTGGGGGGGTGGTGGAGCGGTTCAGGCTGGCTGCCTGAGATTTTTTGGGCGCTGCTGCGTTTGCTGCGTTTGCTGCGTTTGCTGCGTTTGCTGCGTTTGCTGCGTTTGCTGCGTTTGCTGCGTTTGCTGCGTTTGCTGCGTGCGCTGCGCTTGCTGGTTCTGGCCCTGCCGGGGGGTTTCTTTTCGAGGCCGGGTCTCGGCCCGGCGGCCGACCTACCTTCTTTTGCTTCGCCAAAAGAACGTAGGCCAAGAAAAGGCGACCCGGATGTCCGCGACCCTCCGC
>NZ_BCZP01000007.1 GCF_001598795.1 Delftia acidovorans NBRC 14950
GGGATAGGTGTTCAGCGCGAAGGTGGCACCCACGCTGCGCGGGCTGGTCACGTTGGTGAGCTGGCATGCACCTGTGCCCGCGCAATCGCCTGACCAACTGGTGAAGTGGTAACCCGCATCAGGCGTGGCGGTGCAGCTTGCGTCCTGGCCGTGGGTGACGGGGTTGGGTGCGCAGGTGACCGTGCCGTTGACGGCGGCGGGGGTGGCGATGGAGTGGGTGTTGGGCGTGAAGGTGGCCGAGACGGTGCGCGACGCGGTCACGCTGGTGAACTGGCATGCACCCGTGCCCGCGCAATCGCCCGACCAACTGGTGAAGTGGTAACCCGCATCGGGCGTGGCGGTGCAGCTTGCATCCTGGCCGTGGGTGACGGGGTTGGGCGTGCAGGTGACTGTGCCGTTGGCCGGGGCGGGGACGATGCCGATGGAATAGGTGTTGAGTACAAATGTGGCACCCACGCTGCGCGGGCTGGTCACGTTGTAGAGAATGCACGCGCTGGCAGTGCCCGAGCAATCGCCCGACCAATGGGTGAAGTGGTAGCCCATCGCGGGCGAGGCGACGCAGATCGTGTCTTGCCCATGGGGCACGGGGTTGGGCGTGCAGTTCACGCTGCCGCCGGTGATTGCGGGGGAGGCAATGGCGTAGGTAATGGGCGCGAAGGTGGCTCCCACGCTGTGCGCGCTGGTCACGTTGGTGAACTGGCATGCACCCGTGCCCGCGCAATCGCCCGTCCAGCCGGTGAACTGAAAGCCCGTTTGCGGCGTGGCAGTGCAGCCAGCGGCCTGGCCGTGGGGCACGGGATTGGGCGTGCACGACATGCTCCCGCCCGTGGTGGCAGAGGTGGTGATGGCGTAGGTGATGAGCGTCGTGTTGGCAGAGACGGTGGTAGTCCCGAGAACCACGGGCTGGCAAGCTCCCGTGCCGCTGCATGCGCCGCCCCAGCCGCTGAAGGGGCGGGCGACAGGGTCGTGCACCGTGGCCGCGCAGGTGGCGCTGGAGCCATGGGTCACTGGGTTCGGGGTGCACTGTGCGCTGGCGATGCCCGCATCCGTGTTGACTGTCACCATGTATTGGCGCGGTGCCAGGCAAGCGGCCGTGGTGCCGCCGCTGATGCCCGCGCAATTCCAGCGGAAGGCATCGGCCGCGGCAGACTGGTTGGTGGCCGAACCGGCGCTGCACAAGAGGGTTGGCAAGGTGAGCGAAGGCGCCGTGCTGCCACACGCGCCGTTGGTGGGCGGCGGGGCGAAGGTGGCGCTGATGGTGCAATTGCCGGTAATGGTCGCAGTGGTGTAGGTGTTGCCCGCAAGCGATCCGCCGCAGCCGCTGACCTGCACCGTATAGCCCGGTGGCGTGGTGAGCGTGAAGCTGGCCTGCTGCCCCGCCGCTACATCGCGCCCCGCCTCGATGCTGCCGCCGCCCGTGGCCTGGGAGGTAACGAGGTAGGCGCGAGGCACGGAGCATTGCGGCGAAGGGTTGCCGCCGTAGCTGCTCTGGCACACCCAGGAGAAGGAGTAGGTATCGCCCATCACGCCGCTGGTCGTGCCCACGCTGCACAGCAAGGCGTCTGGCGGATAGCGGCGAGGCGTGGTGCTGCTGGCACTGCCGCACACGCCATCGAGCTGCACGGAACCGGCCTCGACCGTCATGCCGATGGAGGTCTGCGGCTCGGCCACCCAGGCTGGGTTGTGGCTCGCGCCCGAATACCAGGTCAGCCCGTCGTTGGTGGCCGTGGTGATCTGGCGGCGGATCATGGTCTGGCCGATGCTGCGCACCACCACCCAGGCAAAGTCGCCCGCCGCCACGATGCGGTCGCCCGTGAACACGCGCATGCCTGGCGTGGCCGCGTCGGCGATGAAGGGGGTGCAGGCCGTCATGTCCGCGAACGGCGTGGCGGCGCTGGCGTCGGTTGCGCACACTTGCAGCTCGAACTGGTCGATCTGGGTGAGATTCATCTTCACCTGCGTGATGCGCAGCGACTGGCTGCCAATCGGGATCCGGTTGGCCACCCACAGGTTGGTGTGGTAGCTGGAGTTGTGCTGGATGAGCCACGGGTCATTGGCGGCTGCCAGGTTGTCGAATACCGTGACTGCACCAGCAGACACTGAAGCCGCCGCCGTCAGCAGCAGCATGGCAATTCGAAGGGCAAGGGTTTTCATGGCGATGCGGTGGGTGGGTGGAGCTGTGTTCCACCCAGCCGCGATCGGCCATGAAAAATGCTTTCAGCGCTTGTGTATCAAGCGCTGAAAGCCATGTTTATGGAAGCGTGTGGCACGGGTGGATGCGCACTGCCGGCCATCTTGCGGGCGCGCAGCCCTGGCGGCTTGACTGTGCGTTCGTGCCGCGCTTGACTGGACGTTTCGCAAGCCTCACCCCCCCCAAAAAAGGGGCGTTCCCCTCCCCCTCCCGCGCTATCATCCGCCCCGGCCCCCTGTCCCGGGGCTGATGCTTCAAAACATCCGTCGTATAGCGGCACAGCCTCTCCGAAAGCGAGGCTTGGTACACCGAATCCATCAGTCAATGCAGATGCAATGGCCTGTGGCTTCGATCCGCAATGGAGCACGGAACAATGAACGCCGTTTCTCTCGCCTGCGCGCCGTCTTTTGGCGCAGCCCCTCGCTCATGCCAGCCCTTTGTGCCCGGCCAACTGCGGAGGGACATGGCATGAACCCCACCCAGCCCTCCCCCACCACGGACAGCCACACCACGCGGCAACTGTCCAATGCGCTCACCCAGGTGGACCATCTCGTGCAGCAAGGCTGTGCAGAAATCTCCGCCATCGCCCAGCTGGCTCTGGCCTGGCTGGAGACCCCCAAGGGCCACCGGCACCTGGACGTGGTGGCACGCGCCCTGCAAAGCATCCGCGACAGCGCCGAGACGCTGGCCGACTACGCCGGCACCGAGGCCCAGGCCATGGGCTGCGGGTTTGACGATCCGGCCGAGATGCGCCGCGCTGAAGCGGCCGAGGCGGCGGCAAAGGCAATGGCAATGGCCCACCTGTTTGAACGCCGCGCCAATGTGCCGATGCCTGCGCAGGACGGCAGCAGCTGATGCGCCTGCGCGCCGGCCGGCCGGCGTTCAGCCCACGTTCAGACCACACTCAGCCCACACTCAGCCGCAGCGCAAGCGCGACCAGCGTGATGGCAAGGACCGGAAGGGTCAGGACGATGCCGACGCGCAGGTAGTAGCCCCAGCCAATCGTCATGCCCTTGCGGGCCAGCACATGGAGCCAGAGCAAGGTGGCCAGGCTGCCGATGGGCGTGATCTTGGGGCCGAGGTCACAGCCGATCACATTGGCATAGACCATGGCTTCCTTCACCAGCCCCGTGGCCCCGGAGTGCTCGATGGACAGGGCGCCCACCAGCACCGTGGGCATGTTGTTCATCACGGAAGACAGGCCCGCCGACAGAAAGCCGGTGCCTATTGCGGCGCCCCACACGCCGCCGCCCGCAAATACTTCCAGCACTCTGGCCAGGGCGCCGGTCAGCCCTGCGTTGCGCAGTCCGTAGACCACCAGGTACATGCCCAGCGAGAACACGACGATCTGCCATGGCGCGCCCTTCAGGACCCGGCCTGCGCTGATGACCCGGCCATGGGCGGCGACGGCCAGCAAGAGCAGCGCACAGGCCGCGGCCACGGCGCTGACGGGAACGCCCAGCGGCTCCAGCCCGAAGAAGCCCAGCATCAACAGCGCCAGCACGGCCCAGCCTGCGCGGAAGGTGGCCAGGTCCCGGATGGCGGCCGATGGCGGCTGCAGGCGCTCCAAGGCATAGGTGCGGGGCAGATCCTTGCGGAAGAACAGGAACAGCACGCCCAGGCTGGCGGCCACGGCAACCAGGTTCACCGGCACCATGACCGATGCATAGTCGTTGAAGCCGATGCCGAAGAAGTCCGCCGAGACGATGTTGACCAGGTTGGAGACCACCAGCGGCAGGCTGGCCGTGTCCGCGATGAACCCTGCCGCCATGACGAATGCCAGGGTGCTTGCGGCAGAAAAGCCCAGGGCCACCAGCATGGCCATCACGATGGGCGTCAGGATGAGCGCGGCGCCATCGTTGGCAAAGACCGCTGACACCACGGCGCCCAGCAGCACGATGAAGGCAAACAGGCGCCTGCCGCTTGCGCGGCCCCAGCGGGCCACGTGCAGTGCAGCCCAAGCGAAGAACCCGGCCTCGTCCAGCAGCAGGCTGATGATGATGACCGCCACGAAGGTGGCGGTTGCGTTCCAGACGATGCCCCAGACGACGGCGACATCGGCCCAGTGCACCACCCCCAGGGCCAGTGCCACGATGGCGCCGAGCGACGCGCTCCAGCCGATGCCCAGGCCTGCGGGCTGCCAGATGACAAGGACAAGGGTGGCTGCAAAGATCAGGAGGGCCGCAAGCATGTGCTGTTTTCTTCGAGGATGTGCAGGCGGCAGCGGGGGCCGCAGCGGTGTCGGTGCCGGGTGACGGTGGCAGGTGTCGGTAGCAGGTGTCAGTGGCAGGCTTCAGCCACGGGCCAGGTCGCGGGCAGACTGCTGCAGCGCGTGCCTGGCCAGGGACGATGGCGGCAGGTTGACGAGCCGCTCCAGGCGCTGCCGCATGGCCAGCAGGGTCTGGCGGAATGCGGCCTGCCGGCCTTCGTCGCTTCCTTCGGCCTGCGACGGGTCCGCGTAGCCCCAGTGCGCGGTGGCGGGCTGGCCCGGCCAATAGGGGCATGCCTCGCCAGCGGCGCTGTCGCAGACAGTGATGACCAGATCCATAGGGGGCGCATCAGGCGCGCCGAACTCATCCCAGCTTTTGCTGCGCAGGCCTTCGGTGCACACGCCCGCCTGCTCCAGCGCCGCAATCGCCATCGGATGGGGCTGCTGGTTGTCGCGGGGGCTGCTGCCTGCGGAGTAGGCCTTGAAGCGCCCGCCGCCGAGGTGATTCAGAAGGCCTTCCGCCAGGATGCTCCGGGCAGAGTTGTGCGTGCACAGAAACAGGACGTTCAGGGGTTTGTCGGTAGTCATGGCAGGAAGTGTTCGGGGCGGGGAAACCGGGGGAGCAGCGTCAGCAGGACTTGCAGGACATGTCGGCCACCTCGCATGCCGCGCCTGCACAGCAGTTCTGCGTCAGGAAGCCAAGCAGGCCGTTCATGCGCTCATAGGCGGCGCGGTACACCAGGTTGCGGCTGGCCCGCTCCTGCGTCACCAGGCCCGAGCGGGTCAGTTCCTTGAGATGGAAAGACAGCGTGGTGTTGGCGGCGCCCAGGCTTTCTGCCATGACGCCCGGCGTCAGCCCCTCGGGCCCGGCCACGACGAGCGCGCGGAAGATGCGCAGGCGCAAGGGGTGGGCAAGCGCGGCCAGGGATTCGACGACTTCAGATTCATCCATGGGCAAATCATACGATATTTCAACAAATATGGAAATATAGACCAGCCGGCGCTGACCGATCGTGCCAGCCCATGCCAACCCACGCCACCCCATGCAGATGGGCACCCATGGCTGACCGCCGTGCCCGGTTGCCGAAAAGCGCAGGCAAGCGGGCACGGTCCGATCTCAGGCGCCCTGTGGCAGATAGCTCGGCCGGGCCGCCGTCATGCCGCGCTTGACCTGCTGGGTGAGCTCGTCGGCCAGCACTTCATCGAGCCCGGCCTCCAGTCCGTCCAGCGCGCGGCTGACGATGTCCTCGGGGCTGGACTTCGGCGCTTCAAGCCCGCGCGTGAGGTCGGTGTCGACATAGGCCATGTGCAGGCCCAGCACCTGTGTCTTCTGCCCTGCAAGCTCGCTGCGCAGGGCGTTGGTGAGCGACCAGGCGGCAGATTTGCTGGCCGAATAGGCGGCCAGTTCCCCACCGTTCACCCAGGAGGCCACCGACAGCACATTGAGCAAGGCCCCGCCGCCGTTGGCCTTGAGAACCGGCGCGAAGGCCTGGCTCATGCGCAGCACGGCGAAGAAGTTGGTCTCGAAGATGCGCCTGGCGACCTCTTCGCTGTCGGGCGCCATGAAGCCGCCGGGCTGGGCGATGCCGGCGTTGTTGATCACCAGCGTGACGTCCGACGCCAGCGCGGCGGCGGCGGCCACGTCCTGCGGGCGGTTCACGTCCAGCTGCAGGGCATGCACGCCGGGCTGGGTGACGGTGGCGGGGTCGCGCGCGCCGGCGTAGACCTTGCGGGCGCCACGGGCGAGCAGCTCGCGCGCGAAAGCCAGGCCGATGCCGCGATTGGCACCGGTGACGAGAACAACAGCGTTTTCAATTTTCATGGAGCACTCCAGGGGTGGGGGAAAACAGATTCAACGGATCTTGATGACGACCTTGCCCTTGGCATGGCCGGCTTCGGCATAGGCAAGGGCCTCGTTGGTGGACTCGAATGCGAAGACCTTGTCCACGACCGGGCGGATGGCGCCCGCTTCGATGAGGCGGGTGATCTCGCGCAGCTGGGCGCCGTTGGCCCGCATGAAGAGAAAGGAGTAGTCAATGCCACGGCCTCGCGCCCGGCGCCTGATGCCGGAGCTGAGCAGCCGCATCACCAGCCGCACGAATGCGGGCGCCGCGATGTTTCTGCCAAATGCGGGATCGGGCGGGCCGGAGATGGAGACCAGCTTCGCGCCGCCCTTGAGCACGCGCAGGGATTTGCCAAGCGTCTTGCCGTCCTGGCTGTTGAGCACCACGTCGTAGTCGTGCAGGACGTTCTCGAAGTCCTGCGTGCGGTAGTCGATGACGACATCCGCACCCAGGCTCCTGACCAGCTCGAAGTTGGCCGCGCTCGTGGTGGTGGCCACAGTGGCGCCCAGGTGCCTGGCCAGCTGGATGGCGAACGTGCCCACGCCGCCGGAGCCGGCCTGGATGAAGACCCTTTGCCCCTTCGACAGCTTCGCCGTCTCCACCAGGGCCTGCCAGGCCGTCAGGCCCACCAGGGGGATGGAGGCGGCCTCTTCCATCGTGAGCCCCTTGGGTTTTGGCGCCAGCGACGACTCCTTGACCGGCACGAACTCCGCGAACGTACCGATCCGGAAATCGTCCGTGCGTGCATAGACCTCGTCGCCCGGCTTGAACTGCCGCACGCTCGGGCCGGCCTTGACCACCACGCCGGCCACGTCGTGGCCCAGGATCAGGGGCAGGCGATAGGGCAGGATGAGCTTGAATTGCCCGTCCCTGATCTTGGAGTCCAGCTGGTTCACGCCTGCGGCATGGACCTGGACCAGGACTTCATCGTCACGCAGCTGCGGCTCGGGCACCTCTGCCAACTGCAAGGCGCGGTTCGCTCCATAGCTTTCCAGAACAAATGCCTTCATGGTCTTCCTTTATATGATGATCATCATATGTAATGGCGAAAAAAATCCAGGCATATGCACAGGGCATGCGCCATCACTGGCTGGCCGGCGTCAGGTGCTTGAGTGCTGCTTCGCGCAGGCTGTCGGACAGGGCCGGATCGTCCACTGCCCGTGCCAGCAGCAGGCTGCCGACCATGGTGGACAAGGTGACGAGCGCGCGCTCATGGGCGCCGGGCTGTCCCCAGTCCGGCGATTGGCGGGCGATGAGATCGACCATTTCCTTGATGTGGCCCGTGGCCACGCGGCGCACCTCCGGCGCCTGGCGCGAGGTCTCGGAGCCCAGGGCCGCCAGGGGGCAGCCCACCTCGGCGCGCTGGACATGTTCCTTGGAAAGATAGGCGGCCAGCATGGCCTGCAGCACCATGCCGGGCGGCGCCTTGGCCACCACGTCGGCGACAGCGGCGCAGGACTCGGCGCAGGCCTTGCCCGCCGCTTCGGCCAGCATGGCATCGCGCGAGGCGAAATGGGCGTAGAAGGCGCCGTGCGTCAGGCCCGCCGCCTTCATGATGTCCGCCACCCCGGTGCCGCCATAGCCGCTGCGGCGGATGGCACGCGCTGCCACGGAGACGATGCGCTCATGCGTGGCCTCCTTGGCGGAAGCCCGGGCGCTGGAATTTGTGTTTCGCATGATGGTCATCATACATTGTTTGCCCCATGCACGCGCCGCAGATGGGACATCCGCCCGCAGCCATTGCATGGACAATCCCGGGATGTCTGCTGCTGCTTCACACAACAATCCATCCCGCCCCGTGCTCATTGCCGGCGGCGGCATCGGTGGCATGGCCACTGCCCTCACGCTGCACCAGATCGGCGTGCCCTGCATCGTGTTCGAGTCGGTGGCGCAGTTGCAGCCGCTGGGCGTGGGCATCAACCTGCAGCCGAACGCGGTGCGGGAACTGCATGACCTGGGCTTCGGCAACGATGTGCTGGACACCATCGGCCTGCAGGCGCGGGAATGGGCGCTGGTGGGCCGCAACGGCAACGAGGTGTATGCCGAGCCGCGCGGGCTGCAGGCGGGCTACCACTGGCCGCAGTACGCGGTGCACCGCGGGCAGTTGCAGATGATGCTGTTCAACGCCGTGCGGGAGCGCCTGGGCGAGGGTGCCGTGCAGCTGGGCCGGCGCGTGGTGGGCTACCGGCAGGATGCCGAGGGCGTGACCGCGCTCATCGACACCCGCGATGGCCAGCGGCTGGAGGTGCAGGGCTCGCTGCTGGTGGCGGCCGATGGCCTGCACTCGGCCGTGCGCGCGCAGATGCACCCCGCGCAGCCGCCCATCCAGTGGGGCGGCGCCATCATGTGGCGCGGCACCACGCCGGGCGTGCCGGTGCGCACCGGTGCGTCCTTCGTGGGCGTGGGCTCGCTGCGCCATCGCGTGGTGCTGTACCCCATCACGCCGCCGGACCCCGTCACGGGCCTGGCCACCATCAACTGGATCGCCGAGATCACGGTGGACAACGACGGCGGCTGGCAGCAAGGCGACTGGAACCGGCGCGTGGCGCTGGAGGAATTCATCCACCACTTCGACGGCTGGGACTACGGCTGGCTGGACGTGCCGGCCATGCTGCGCGGCGCCACGGATGTCTTCGAGTACCCCATGATCGACCGCGACCCCGTGCCCACCTGGGTGGACGGCCGCGTGGCCTTGCTGGGCGATGCGGCGCACGTAATGTACCCGGTGGGCTCCAACGGCGCCAGCCAGGCCATCGTGGACGCGCGCGTGCTGGGCGCGCAGCTGCTGGACCACGGCGTGGGTCCGCAGGCGCTGCGCGCCTATGACGACAGGCTGTGCAAGGACATCTCGGCCCTGGTGCTGCGCAACCGCGGGGCCGGCCCCTTCGGCCTGCTGGGACTGGTGGACGAGCGCTGCGGCGGCGTCTTCGACCATATCGACGAGGTGCTGCCGCGCGAGGAGCGCGAGGGCTTCATGGCCCGCTACAAGGCAGCGGCCGGCTATGCGATCGAGACGCTCAATGCCGCAGCCCCCACCATCGCGCCCGGTCGGCGCATGGCCAGCACGTGACCGGCGCGTGACCGGCGCATGACCAGGGACTGAGCCCTTGTGCGGCAGCAAGGGCCGCGAGTCGCCATAATCGGCCCTTGCCCCTGGCAGCCATCCCCAGATTTACATCACAGACCAAGCAGGAAGACCACATGCCCATCAAATCCATTCTGAAATCCACCGTGGTGACGCTGGCGATCGTGGGCAGTGGATCGCTTTTTGCGCAGGGCGCGCCCCTGAACACAGCGGCGTTTGACGCCCTGGTGGCGCAAGGCCCCGTCGCCGACGCCGCGACCATTGCATCGAGCACCTGGGCCAGCAAGATCAAGCAGACCGGCACGCTGCGCCTGGGCAGCACCCAGACCTCCAATCTGTTCTCCCTGCTCAACGAGAAGGACGGCAAGATCCGCGGCTTCGACGCAGGCCTGGCCCAGCTGCTCACGCGCTACATCCTGGGCGATGCGTCCAAGTACCAGTTCGCACAGGTGACCTCGTCCACGCGCGAGCAGGTGCTCATCAACAACCAGGCGGACATGGTGATCGCCACCTACTCCATCACCCCCGCACGCGCCGAGAAGATCTCGTTTGCCGGCCCCTACTACACCTCGCAGGCCGGAGTGCTGGTCAAGGCAAGCAACAAGACCGTGCAGTCGTACAGCGATCTGGCAGGCAAGAAGGTGGCCACGCAGGCCGGCTCCACGGGCCCCGCCATCCTGGCGCAGCACGCGCCCAAGGCGGTCGTGCAGGAGTTCCAGACCCACCAGGAAGCGCTGGACTCCCTGCGCCAGGGCCGTGTGGACGCCTATGTGACCGACTACACCCTGCTGCTCAACACCCTGAGCCTGGGCACCGGCGACGCGCGGCTGGCGGGCGCGCCCTTTGGCGCCCAGGATTCCTACGGCATCGGCCTGCCCAAGGGCTCGGACGGCGTGGCCTTCATCAACGCCTTCCTGAAGAAAATCGAAGCCGATGGCACCTGGGCCAAGCTGTGGACCGTCTCCATCGGACAGCGCACCGGCAGCACGGCCGTTCCCACGCCGCCCGCCCTGCCCTGAACGATGGGTGACATCTCCCGGCTCCTCGCCGACCACGGGCCTGCCTTCTGGCAGGCCCTCTTGCTGACCTGGAAGCTCACCGCCTTCTCGTTCCTGCCCGGCTTCCTGCTGGGCGTGGTCGTCACGGTGCTCAGGCTTCTTCCGCTGCCGCCGCTGCGCTTCGTGCTGACCGCCTACGTCGAGATCTTCCGCAACATTCCCAGCGTGGCGCTGCTGATCTTCATCGTGTTCGCGCTGCCCGATCTCAATGTCGTGATCGACTATGAGCCCAGCGTGATCCTGGCCCTGACCCTGGTCTGCTCCGCGTTCACGGCCGACTATCTGCGCGCGGGCATCAACACCATTGCCGGCAGCCAGATCGAGGCCGCGCTCAGCCTGGGCATGCGGCCCATGCAGATCATCTCGGCCGTGGTGCTGCCGCAGGCGCTGCGCTCGGTGGTGCAGCCGATGACGTCGCTGCTCATTGCGCTGATGCTGTCTACCTCGCTGGCGTCCCAGGTGCCGCTTGCGGGCCGGGAGCTCACGGCGCTCGTGTCCAAGATCGCCAACGACTCCGCCGCCGGCATGGCAGCGTTCGCGGTGGCTGCTGCTTTGTACGTGGCCACCGGATTGCTCATTGCCTGGGTGGGCGCCA
This sequence comes from Delftia acidovorans NBRC 14950, assembly GCF_001598795.1. Classification (GTDB taxonomy): domain Bacteria; phylum Pseudomonadota; class Gammaproteobacteria; order Burkholderiales; family Burkholderiaceae_C; genus Comamonas; species Comamonas acidovorans. The sequence continues at coordinate 10,983 of NZ_BCZP01000007.1, forward strand.
TCCTGGAAAAGAAGCTGCGGATACTGCGATGAGCCGTTCTCTGGAAGACATTCTGTTTGGCGCGCCCAGCCCGCAGGCCAGGAAGATCACGCAGGTGGTCAGCCTGATCGCCGCGGCCGGGCTGATTGCGCTGGCTGCGGGCGTCGTGTGGCGTTTTCATTCCGCAGGCCAGCTCGAGGCCCGGTTCTGGGAATTCTTCGCCTGGCCCACCACCTGGGCCTTTCTGGCCAAGGGCCTGCTCGGCACGCTGGCATCCTCGGCCATGGCCGCCGTCATTGCGCTGAGCCTTGGGCTGGTGCTGCTGGCGGGGCGCCTGGCGCGGCCCCGCATCGTGCGCTGGCCCAGCATCGCCGTCATCGAATTCCTGCGCGGCACGCCCACGCTGCTGCTCATCTACGTGTGCTTTCTGGTGCTTCCCGCAGCCGGCATCAAGCTCGGCACGTACTGGATGCTGACCCTGCCCATAGGCCTGAGCACTGCCGCCGTGGTGGCCGAGGTCTATCGCGCAGGCGTGCTGGCCGTCCCTCGCGGCCAGACCGATGCCGCGCGAAGCCTGGGGCTGACCGAGGTCCAGGTCTTCCGGTTCGTCGTCTTCCCGCAGGCCCTGCGCTACATCGTCCCGGCCCTGGTCGCGCAGCTGGTCATCGTGGTCAAGGACACCACCTTCGGCTACATCGTCACCTATGGCGAGCTCATGCAGAACGCCAAGGTGCTCATCGCCAACTACCACGCGCTGGTGCCCGTGTACCTGGTGGTGGCGGTGCTGTACTGCCTGGTGAACTACGCGATATCGAGGGCGAGCAGGCAGCTGAGCCGGCCGGTGCACTGAGCCTCGTCACGAACGGCTTGTCGCGAGAGCACGGCTTGCAACTGCCATTGCCATGGCCAGGGCAACGACGATCAGAACGGCCGTGACTGCGAACGTGATCCGCATCGCGTTGGCAATGGCCTCGGGATGCGCCGTTGCGATGTCGGGCGACTTCGAAGCGAGCGCGAAAACGGTCCCCATCATGGATGCCCCGGTGATGAGCCCGAGGTTGCGTGACAAGCTGAGCATGCCCGAGATGACGCCGCGCTGGTCTGGATGGACATTCGCCATGACGGCGGTGTTGTTGGCCGCCTGGAAGAGCTGATATCCAGGGGTCAGGACGACGATGGCAGCAACGTATCCCGCCACGCCGAACATCGCCGCAAGCACGGACAGTGCAAATGCACCCGCCGCCATGGCGATGAGCCCGACGATGGCCATGGATGGCGCGCCCCAACAATCGACGGCACGGCCAGAGGGGACACCGCTCAATATGGCGATCAACGGGCCCACCGCCATCACGATGCCAACAATGGCTTCGTTGAGCCCGAGCGCACGGGCGAGGTAGAACGGCCCCACCACCAGCGTCGACATCATCACCGTCGAGACGAGCGCATTCATGGCAAGGCTTGCGCTGAAGCCTGGATCACGGAACATCGCCAATCGAATCAAGGGCGATGCGGCTTTCGCCTCGGCAAGCACGAAGAGCACGGCACCCAAGGCAGTGGTCAACACAAGAGCCCCGTTGAGCGGACCGAAACTTCCGCGCCCCAGCGTCATGGCCAGTGCGTACGCCACAAGCGTCACAGCCAGCAGCAAGGTGCCCAGATTGTCGAAGCGGGCCCGCCCCGTCTTCTCCCCCCGGCAATCGGCGGGCAGGTAACGGTGCGCGAGAACCCATGCCACGATACCCAGCGGTACGTTGATGAGAAAGATCGCCTGCCAACCGAGTCCGGCGATCAGAACGCCGCCCAGCGATGGACCGAGAGCGGTGCCCATTGCGGACATCGTTCCGAGCAGTCCCATGGCGCTGCCGGTCCTTTCCTTCGGCACCGCCCCAGCGACAAACGCCATGGTGAGGGCCATCATGATGGCCGCGCCAAGACCCTGCACCGCCCGGGCGGCAATCAGCAGCCGGAGCGTGGGCGCCAGGCCGCAAAGGACCGAGGCCAGCGTGAACAGGAAGATGCCGACCAGCAGCAGCCGTCGGCGGCCCATGACGTCACCGAGCCGTCCGACGCTGACGATCAGGGCGGTGATGGCCAGCAGATAGGCAAGGACGACCCACTGGACCTGCTGGAAAGAGGCGCCGAACGCCTGAGCCAAGGTCGGCAACCCCACATTGGCGATGCTGGTGCCCAGCGATGACAGCAACATGGATAGCGAAAGGCTGGCAAGCACCCACCGAATCGAAGGCGTCCGCGCTGCACTGTCAGCGGCTATCCCATCTCTTGCTGTCGTGACTGATTCTGGTGTGATTTTCATCGTTGGCGACTCCCGAAATTGAGCTATCGGAAGCGTAGTTCCCTGCCCGGCATGGCGGAAGGCGCACCACTTTCACTTTATTCATGCGTCTGGCGCCATGTCACCACACGCCGTGCTACGGTCAATCCATGTCAAGACCCGATCTCAACCTGCTTGTCACCCTGGATGTGCTGCTTGCGGAAGGCAACGTGGCGCGCGCCGCCCAACGGTTGCGGCTGAGCCCGTCAGCGATGAGCCGGGCGTTGGCGCGTTTGCGGGAGACGACGGGCGATCCACTGCTGGTCCGGGCCGGGCGCGGCCTCGTTCCCACACCTCGGGCGCTCGAACTCCGCGAGCGGGTCAGCCAGCTCGTGCAGGACACGGAAGCGGTTTTGCGCCCTGCCGAGCAGCCCAACCTCCAGCAGCTGGTCCGAACGTTCACACTGCGGACCAGCGAAGGCTTTGTGGAGAATTTCGGACCGGACCTGATTGCCCGCGTCGGCGAGCAAGCGCCTGGCGTTCGCCTTTGCTTTGTGCAGAAGTCAAACAAAGGGAGCGGCCCGCTTCGCGACGGCACGGTCGATCTGGAGACCGGCGTTGTCGGGAGCACGATAGGTCCGGAGGTGCGTGCGCAGGCGTTGTTCCGAGACCGTTTCATTGGCGTCGTGCGAATGGGGCACCCGCTGAGCCAGGGCGAGATCACGCCCTCGCGCTATGCGGCCGGCAGGCATATCCTGGTGTCCCGGCGAGGGCAGGACAAGGGGCCCATCGATGAAGCCTTGAGTTCTCTCGACCTGCAACGGCAGATCGTTGCGATCGTTGGCGGCTTTTCAGCGGCGCTGGCCTTGGCCCGGGCCTCCGACCTGATCGCCAGTGTTCCCGAACGGCACACGGGGAACCTGCGTGCCGGAATGCACAGCTTCCCCCTCCCCGTCCCTGTGCCGGAGATTACGGTCTCACTCCTGTGGCACCCGAGGCTGCATGCCGATCCGGCGCACCGGTGGCTGCGCGGGTGCGTACGGGAGATCTGCTCGGAACAGCACAGCGATTCCTGGTCATGCGAAAAAGCGGCCGAAAGCCCGGCGTGAGAGCCAGCGCGTGAAACCGATGGCTATCCGAAGTGCGGCAGCGTGACTACAGCGTGGCCACAGCGTGAAATGAACATGGCGCAGCACACCGTCCCCGGCTATGCTCGGTGCCTTTGCCGTTGCGCAGTCGGTGCCCGCCGGCTCTCCAACGGACCTTGCCTGTTCAGGACCTCCCATGCACATCGAACCCGGCGTCGTCAGCCCCGAGAAAATCGCCCTCAGTTACGTCACTGCCGCAGCGGCCTTCGGCCTGACCGCCGCCCTGGCACGGCAAAGCCTGCGCGACAACGGCGGCGCGCTCGCGCTGCTGGTGCGCAGTGTGATCACCACCGCGCTGGTGTTCAGCTTCTTCGAGGTGTTTCCGCATGAGCCGGTCGGCGTATCCGAGGTCCATCTGATTCTGGGCTCGACCTTGCTGCTGATGTTCGGCGCGGGTGCTGCGGCCATTGGCCTGGCGTGCGGCCTGCTGGTCCAGGGCCTGTTCTTTGCACCCTTCGACCTGCCGCAGTACGGCATGAACGTCACCACCTTGCTGGTGCCGCTGTATGCGGTGAGCCAGCTGGCGCGCCGGCTGATTCCGGCCGGCACGGCCTATGTGGACATCAGCTACCGGCAGGCCCTGGCCCTGTCCACCACCTACCAGGGCGGCATCGTGCTGTGGGTCGCCTTCTGGGCAATCTACGGCCATGGCGCCAGCCTGGCCACCATGACCGAAGTCGCAAGCTTTGGTGCCGCCTACATGTGCGTGGTGCTGGTGGAGCCCCTGGTGGACCTGGCCGTGCTGTGGCTGGCCAAGCGTCTGGCCGCCTTCACGCAAGGGCCGCTTTTCAATACCCGCCTGCACGCAGCGGCGATCTGACAGCCGGCTTCCCGGTCACCGCACCCTTGGTGCTCCGCTGTGGCGGGCTGCTCAAGACTCCAGCCGCATCCGTGCTGACCAGCGCCACGGCGGCTGCATCACGGAAATCAGGCCGAAAATCAGGCAACGGGCTCCCGTTCACGGGCCGCCCGATCCGTGACTTCCACCCAACGGACTGCCGCGCAGCAAGGGCCTGAAGGCCCGCATCCTGCGACAATTCGGCCCGCGCGCTCCGCTCCATTTCAATGCGACGGCCCCGACCTGCGCCGCATTGCTCCTTGCCTGGCAGCTATTGCACGGGGCCTGCCTGCGCCGATATCTTCATCGTCCATGGTTCTCGATCCCTTCACCCTGCTCGTTCTCACCACGGCCATGGCCGCCGCCTCGGCGCTGTATCTGGCTGCGGAATGGGGCAGCGTGCGCGAACGCTCGCTGCTGCTGTGGAGCGGGGGGTTTGCCATCATCGCCGTGGGCTGTGTGCTGGCCCTGCTGCGCTCCAGCGGCCATGTGCTGCTGGGCATCTGGTTTCCCAACGGCTTGCTGATCTGCGCGCACTGGCTGTTCCTGGCCGGCGTTGCCGCGTTCACGCACACCCGGCTGCCGCGCCTGTGGTGGCTGGTGGCCGTCGTCTGGCTGGCAATGCTGTTCATGCCCAGCGGACCGTGGTGGTCCAGGGCAATGCTGGGCATCCAGTCGCTGCTGATCGCCGTCATCAGCCTGCGCGCCGGCCTGCTGCTGCGTCCGCACGGCGGCACGCTGGGCGTGGGCGCGGCGCAGCTGCGCTTCGTTCTGCTGGCCCACGGCCTGTTCTATTTCGCCAAGGCCGCCTCGGCCGTGGCGCTGGACACCTTCATCAACCTGGCCAATTTCCACGGCACGGTGATCCTGGTCTCGCTGGTGGAAGGCGTGATGGCGATCATGCTGCTCGCCATGTCCATGACCGGCACGGAGCGCCATCGCCGCGAGGAACGCATCGCGCAGATCGCCGCCCGCGACCCGCTCACCGCCCTGGACAACCGCCGCGCGCTCTATCTGCGCGCACCCCAGCTGCTGGAGCAGGCCTCACCGGCCAGCCCCTGCGCCCTGCTGCTGATCGATATCGACCACTTCAAGCAGGTCAACGACCTGCACGGCCACGATGCGGGCGACCGCCTGCTGCTGACCCTGAGCGACCTCATCCGCAGCGCGCTGCCGCGCGGCGCACTGGCCGCACGGCTGGGCGGGGACGAGTTCGTGATCGTGCTGCGCAGCGTCGACCACGCGGCAGCGCAGGCGCTGGGCCAGGACTTGCGCGAGGCCTTCGCGCAGCAGGCGCGCACCCTGTTCGAGACGCCGGAACCGGTGTCGCTGAGCATCGGTGCCACCTTGTTCGACCAGCCCGGGGTGGAGCTGTCCCACTGGCTCAAGCAGGCCGACGAAGCCCTCTACACGTCCAAGCGCAAGGGACGGGACCGGATGGAACTGGTCCCGCTTGCGCCCGGGCGACCGCACTGAGGGCGCCGAGGGTGCCCTGGCCCTGGACGGGCACCTCGCCTGCAGCCTGCTGCCCACCTTGACCGGTGACGGGCCTGGCCCGGGATGCCTCACGCCAGCTCTTCATCGGCCAGCGCCAGCGCTGCTTGCGCCAGCAGTTCGGCGGCATGCGCATCGTTGCCGGGGGTGAAGACCCGGTGGCGCTGCGGGTCCAGCGGCGGACCCCGGTCCACTTCGCCGGTTTGCGAGGCGACCACGCTGCGCGTGCCCAGGGCAGCAGCCATCATGGAGACGGTGGTGTTGTTGCAAACGGCCACGCTGGCCGATGCCAGCGCCGCGCCCAGCATCCAGATGTCGGTGCGGCCGCTCAGGTCCAGCGCGGGGTGGCGCATTTGCGCGGCCACCGATGCCACCAGGGCGCGCTCGTCCTCGCTGCCGGTGAGCACCACTTCCAGCCCCGCCTGTACCAGCCGGTCGGCCACGGCCGCAAAACCGCTGGCGGACCAGCGGCGCACAGCCAGCCGCGCGCCCGGGTGCACGATGGCGTAGCGGCGGCTTGCGGGCAGCAGCGGGCGGACGCGGGCGCGGTCATCGGCATTCAGCGGCAGGTCCAGCTTGAGACCGCGGCGCGGCAGGCCCATGTAGTCGGTCAGGGCCAGCAGGCCCAGCACTTCGCTGCCCTGCCCCGGCCAAGGCACAAAGCGCAGCGCATCCGCCTCGGGCACCCAGTCATCTGGGTCCGCAAAGCCCGCGTTGCGGCGCGCGCCAAAGTTGGTGACCAGGGCATTGGTGTTGCGGCCCGAGTCGTGCAGTTGCACCACCAGGTCAAAGCGGCGCGAACGCATGCGGCGCTGGAAGAAGCTGTATTCATCGGCCTTGGCCGAGGGCACGCCCGGCAGACCGGGCCAGCCGGGAAACAGCTCGAAGTCATCGACCGAAGACAGCCTTTGCGCCAGGCCTTCGGCCTCGGGCAGCCCGATCAGGGTGATGCGTGCCTTGGGCCAGGCCGCAGCCAATGCACGCAGAACGGGCGTGGCGCACAGCAGATCCCCAAAGCGGCGCGCGCGGAACACGCCGATTCTGCGCAGCTGCGGCAAGACGGCCGACCTGCGGTAATCCGTGTATTTGCCGGGCCTGAGGGCGGGGGTTGAATCGGCCAGCCTCAGCCAGGGGTGATTCATGGAATTCATGGGCACTCTCCGCCTGTGGTTGCAGGCCATGGATACGTAGCAATCAGCGTGCCCGCCGCGCGCCCGCCCCCTGCAAAAGTCGGACGCCGTCTACCACGCCTGGTTGGGTTGCCCTGTCACACCCATGAAACATGGGGTGCAGACAATGCCGGACTTTGTCAATCAGAGCGCCCCGCGCAACACGAAGAATGCAAGTCTGGAAATTGGGAATGGTGGCCGGTGCCGCAGCGCTGGCCCTGGCGGGTTGTGGTGGCAGCGATGGCGATAGGGCAGATGGGGGAACGAACAGCCAGGCCGTGGCCTTCATGGCCGATGTGCACTTCCAGGATGTGTACGGCGACCTCAAGAACAGCAGCTTCAAGGGCGTGCCCACGGCCAATGGCATGTTCGCCACCATCCGCACCATGTATGCGCAGCTGACTTCCACGCGGCTGTTCAACGAGAACTACTTCGCCTTCCGCGCCGCGCTGGACGATTCGCTGGCCAAGGGCGTGAAGCTGGTGGCCTTTCCCGGCGACTTCTCCGACGACGGCCAGCCGCTGAACGTGAACGGCTTTCGCGCGGTGCTGGCCGAGTACGAGAAAAAGGGCATGCGCTTTTTCATCGCGCCCGGCAACCATGACCCTGTCGCCCCCTACGACGATGACGAAAAGGGCAAGGACGACTTCATGGCCGCCAACGGCAGCACGGTCAAGGTCTACGCCAAGAACTACCAGGGCTGCCTGAACGCCGAAGCCAACGTGGTCTGTACCGACCAGTTGATGGAGCAAGGCTATGCCTCGCTGCTGCGCGACCTGGCCCCCTACGGCCTGATGCCCAATGAGAAGGACGTGTACTGGGAGACCCCCTACAGCACCTACGCGCAGGACAAGTACAGCTATGCCGAGGCGGCCAGACAGGCCCAGCTGGGCCAGCGCAGCTACGAGATCTGCAAGGAAGGCGAAGGCGGCAGGTTCAAGCAGGCCGGCTACACCAATTGCACCAGCATTGCCGATGTGAGCTACCTGGTCGAGCCCGTCAAGGGCCTGTGGCTGCTGTCGGTGGACGCCAACGTCTTCGTGCCGGACAAGCTGGACCCCGCCAAGCCCAACTCGCCCAAGGGCTTCACCGGCGCCGGCAATGCGGGCTGGAACAAGATGACCACGCACAAGAAGAGCGTGATGGCGTGGATCGAATCGGTGAGCGCGCGCGCCAAGGCCCAGGGCAAGCAGCTGGTGGCCTTCTCGCACTACCCGACCATGGACTTCTACGCCAACCAGACCGACGCCATCAAGGCCGCCTTCAAGCCCGGCGCCTTCCAGACGGCGCGCGTGCCCGAGCAGGCCACGGCCGAGGCGGTGGCCGCCACGGGCCTGCCGCTGCACATCGGCGGCCACATGCACTTCAACGGCACCAACGACTACCTGAGCAAGAGCGGCAAGTACCTGGTGAACGTGCAGTCGCCGTCGCTGGCCGTCTATGGCGCGGCCTACAAGATCGTGCGCTTCGACACGCCGCGCAAGGTGGACGTGCAGACCGTGGCGCTGAACAACGTGCCGCGCTTCAACGAGCTCTTTCCGCTGTACGAGATGGAATGGAAGTACGTGGAAGGCAGCAGCAAGCCCGAGGACGCCAAGCGCCGCTGGGACAAGGCCATTCTGTCCAGCACCAGCTATGGCGACTTCACCAGCCGCTACTTCGGCGAGCTGTCGCGCCTGCGCTTCCTGGACGAGTACTGGGCCTGCGACATGAAGGACCTGGTCAGCCAGCTCAACCTGCAGCAGATGCTGACCATGGCCCAGCTGGACACCAAGGTCACCTACGCCCAGCTCGCCGGCCTGGCCGCGCAAGGCGTTGCCGTGCCCTTCAAGCCCAGCGCCGGCTGCCTGCAAGGCAGCCCCGTGGCCGGCAATGCCGCGCAGTGGGCCGCCGACTGGAGCGTGGCCGAGAACGCCGCCCGCGCCAAGGCCCAGGCCGCGGGCGTGGACTTCAACGCGCTGGCCAAGGTGTCGGCCTATACCTTCTACGGCGACTTCCACCGCACCGTCTACGCGGGCGGCCTGTCGCTGAACGACATGGGCAAGCAGCGCGTGGAGCAGTACCGCCTGCTGATGAACGCCTTCCCTGCCCTGACCTCGGCGCCCCAGAAAACGGGCGACAAGCTGGCCGACAACACGCCCGTGGGCCAGCCCTTCCAGTACAGCTTCAAGCAGGTGTTCTCCATCCTCAAGGGCCTGGGATCGGGCAAGCCCAGCGACCATTTCTCGGTGGACTTCGACGCCAGGACGCTGCGCGCGGAAGGCAGTGACAGCCTGAAGTTCTGATGGACAAGGCGCGGCCTGTACAGCGCTGATCTGTGCCAAGGGGTGCCCTGCCCCTTCGTGCAGGTCAGCGCTTTCTTGCGTTTGCGCAGGCTTGACTACACGGCTTCCGATCTTTCCTACACCCGGATTTCACGGCGCGCCACACACTTGCTGCATTCCTCCCGCAACCCCTAAAGACCGGCGACATCGGCCCCAGCCGCCACCCGCCGGATCAGGAGTTCTCTCCATGAAGCAGCTCATTCCCATGGCGGGGTCCCATCACCGTTCGTATGTCCCCATGCAGATGGGCCAGCCCATCAGCGACGGCAACTACACCCAGCAGCAGACCAAGGCCAACCAGCGCCAGATAGGCCAGCCCTTGCCGCAAAAGCAGCAGCAATGAGGGCGATGCCGCGCCTGTAAGGCCGGCCACGTCAATCCAGGACTGGAACACCGTCCTCCTCTTGCACAAGCCCCCGCAAGCCCTGCCCGCCAGCGCTTGTGGGGGCTTGTTGTCGTTGGGCCCCGCAGCCGCCCAGGCCCAGGGTGCAAGCAGGATGGTTACATATGCAACAACGGGTTGCGCACCTACGTGACACCCCTCGCGCAACGCATACCATCGCCGCCCAACAACTCAGAAAGGGGGAGGGTATGCAAGAAAATTCTCTCGAATGCTTCCTTTATCACAGCCAGTTGGCCCCAGGGGCTGACACCACATGCATCGCGGCGATCATCAAGGCGGCGCGCACCTTCAACTGGTCGGCCGGCATCACGGGCATGCTGGTTTTCGACGGTGAACGATTCTTCCAGTATGTCGAAGGGCCGCCAGAGCAACTGGCGCTGCTGGTGGAGTCCATCTCGCGCGATGAAAGACACATCAACTTCACGCCCCTGTTTCCGCAGGCACGCCTTGATCAAAGGCGTTTTGCCAAGTGGTCCATGGCCTATGTGATTGTGGAAGACACGGAGCCGCTGGGCACCATCTCCGAGCTTCAAGGCCCAGGCGCACTGGAAAAACTGCAGGAGCTTTTACCGCTGCTGGACGCTCAGTAATCCCTTTGACCCCAAAGGCGCGGCAGTTTTATAGTATGGGTTCACTGAGGCAGGAAATAGATGCTTACCCGTTGGACTACCGAATCCGAGAAAGAGCAACTGCTCGGACTGCAGACCGCTGAAATCCTGGACTTGAACGCCAGAAAGGAATTTCAGCGCATCACTCAGCTCACCAGCCGCATGTTCATGGCTCCAATTGCCATCATCACGGTTCTGGACGAGCACAGGCAATGGTTCAAGGCCCCCGTGGGTGTGGATATGGATGGCAGCCTGCGCACGGATGCCTTCTGTGACCACACCATCAGAAACGAAGGAATCATGGTGATTCCCGATACGCACCTGGACAGCAGATTTTCAGAAAATCCCCTGGTCACCCACAAGCCCAATATCAGGTTCTATGCAGGTGTGCCTTTGATAATGGAATCCGGCCACGCCATCGGCAGCCTGTGCATCATCGATACCCAGCCCAGGACATTCTCCGAAGAGCAAGGCCAGCAACTGCAAGCCATGGCCGCCATCGTTCAGGCTCAACTTCACTACCATCACAGAATTGGAAAAACAAACGAAGTCACGGGCCTGCCAAATCGCACGCAACTCAAGCTGGACCTGAAGAGCCTTTGCATTCTGGCCCCGGGAGCGGCACGCGGCCTGGTATTGATGGAGGTGCTCAACCACGCCAGCCTGCTAGAAATGAGCAATGCGCTGGGCTTGAACTATGTCGAGCAGCTCATGCGCGACATTGCCAAGGCGGTCACGGACATGACGGGGCAGCACGCAACCGTCTACCACGTGGGCCTGGCCAGGTTTGCCTGGGTGATCAGCGCCGGCAGGCAAGAAGATGAGGAGGCATTGGTCAACCAATTGCTGGAATACCTGCAAAAACCCATCACCAGCGCCGATCTGCGGTTTGAACTTCAACCCAGGGCAGGCGTGGTGCGGTTCTACCTGAACCAGCACGAGGTGGACGATGTCATCCGCAAGGCGATGGTGTGCGTGCAGCAGGCCGGATACAACGCACGATCATTTCACCGCTATGAGGAGAATGAGGACAGTCTCCAGCAAAGGTCCTATCGGCTCCTGCGGGACTTCGGACATGCGCTGGGCAATGGGCAGCTGCGGCTGGTGTACCAACCCAAATTCGACAACCACAGTTTCAGCTGCAAGGGGCTGGAGGCGCTCATACGCTGGAAGCATCCACAAATGGGAGAAATCCCGCCCAGCGAATTCATCCCCCTGGTTGAAGCCACGCCGTTGATCCACAGCCTGACACGGTTCGTGATCAAAACGGCGCTGGCGCAGGTGGCGGCCTGGAAAGCCGAGAAACTCGATCTTCAGGTCTCCATCAACATCTCCCCGCGCAATCTGGATGAGGTCGATTTTCCGGACTACCTGAACGCCATGTGCAACCAGCACGGCGTTCCGCTGAAAAACATCGTGATCGAGTGCACAGAAAGCGATGTACTGACAGGCCAGGGCACGGTTCAGGCGCTTCAACACATCAGGAAACTCGGCATAAAGGTTGCACTGGATGATTTTGGCGCCGCATATTCCAATCTTGCATCGCTCAAGAATCTGCCTGCCGAGATATTGAAGATAGACCGGTCCATGGTCTGCGACATCGATACCAATGACCGGGCCCTGTCCGTCTTGAAATCCATCATGACCATGGCCTCGGATCTTGGCTATCGCCTGGTGGCAGAGGGCGTTGACAGCGCCGAAGTCTTTGATTTACTGGTTTCCCTGGGTTTCGATGAAATACAGGGCTACTATTTCAGCAGGCCCATTGAAGCGTCGGAAATCAAGAAATTCGTTGAAGAGCGCAATCGGTACGCCAACGGAAAATAGGGGCAGCCACGAAGATACGAATCATTTCCAGAGAGCCGCATGCCGATGGGGGCATAGGCCCCGATCGAGCCCTGCGCTCCTAGAATCACGCATCCCTTGGGGAGTAGCCTGCTTGCAACCTGCAAGCGCCTGCGTCAACACACTCGGCATCCTGCATGCTGTGGCGCAGGCATCCGTTCTTCGGTTGGCGAGACCATCGGCATTTCACCGCGACACAGGTCACAAGGTCGGGCGGCGGTGAAGTGCCGTTGTGCGCTTGCCCGGCCGTGAAGAACCCCTCCCAGATGAACGCCGCATCCATCCTGCTCCTGGCCTTTGCCATGTCCACCGACGCCTTTGCCGCTGCCGTGGGCAAGGGCTCCGCCCTGCTCAAGCCCCGCTGGTCCGAAGCCCTGCGCACAGGCGCCATCTTCGGCATCATCGAAGCCCTGACGCCGCTGGTCGGCTGGGCGCTGGGCTATGCGGCTTCCGACTACGTCAAGGCATGGGACCACTGGATTGCCTTCGTGCTGCTGCTGGTGCTGGGCGGCCGCATGCTGATGGGCGCCCTCCAGGCCGCTGACGGCGAAGAAGAGGCCAAGCCCGCCCGGCACGGCTTCTGGCTGCTGGTGGCCACCGGATTCGCCACCAGCATCGACGCCATGGCCGTGGGCGTGGGCCTGGCCTTCCTGGATGTGAGCATCACCACCGTGGCCCTGGCCATCGGCTTTGCCACCTTTGCCATGGTGACCCTGGGCGTCATGGTCGGCCGCCTGCTGGGCAGCATTGCGGGCCGCTGGGCGGAGACCGTTGGCGGTGTGCTGCTGATCGGCATCGGCTCGGTGATTCTGTATGAGCATCTGAGCGCAATCTGATTGGAGACCTGCACCCCGCCAGCGCACGGTTGCGGGAGCTTGTAGGCAGGCTCCTCGCCGCGCCGCTCGATTGGCTGACAGGCCTTTGCTTGCTTTTCCGATCTCCGTGCGCTTGGGCAGCACTCCTAATGAGGGCTTCAAATTTTGTTTTCCAGGAGTTCTCTATGACAGGTCACAAGACGCTGAAGATGGGTTTGATCGCCGCCGCACTGATCGCAGGTGCAGCCTCCACCAGCTGGGCCCAGCCCGTGGCGGGCACCACCACGCTGGGCGTGGCGGCCACTGAAGTCCAGGCCGTGGCCACCGGCTGGAGCCTGAAGAAGTCCGTGCTGGGCAAGAGCGTCTACAACGAGGAAGGCAAGGCCGTGGGCAAGATTGACGATGTGATCGTCGCACCCGACAAGGCCGTGTCGTACGCCATCATCGGCGCGGGCGGCTTCCTGGGCATGGGCAAGCATGACGTGGCCATTCCCGTGAACCAGTTCCGCGTGGAAAACAACAAGATCACCCTGCCCGGCGCCACCAAGGACGCGCTGAAGGCGCTGCCCAAGTTCGAATACGCGAAGAAGTAAGCCAGGCGCGCCCTCTCGCCTCATTCACAAGCTTCACAAGCCCTGCACTGCAGGGCTTTTTCGTGGGCGCGTGGCTGACAGCCAGGCAAGCGTCCAGCGTGGCCGTGGAAGGCAATATGATCGCGGCGGATCAGATTCATACAAAAAATCCACGAGCAAATGAAAATACTCTTCGCCGCGTCATTGGGAATATCGTTGGTCATTCAGGCATCGCCCTCCTTTGCGGACAACAGCAATGGGAAGCAGCTCTATTCATCGAGATGCGCCATGTGCCACGGGGCAGACGCCAGGGGCACGGGCCCGCTGGCCAACAAGAGCAACCCTCCCACGCCCGACCTGACGACCGCCGCCTTCAGAAAAAGGCTGCATGATTATCCGGGCGTGATTGTCTCGTCCGTCATTCTTCGCCCGAATGGAGATTTGATTCCCCGGACCTTGCGGGAAAACGGCGTGAAAGTACCGCCCCATGCCTGGACGGTGAAGGATTTTCGTGACCTGAATGAGTATTTCAGTGGCCTGATCACGAAGAAATAAATTCAAATTGCGATTTCCTGCCTGCGCACATGCTCGCGCACTGCATCGACCAGGATGCGCGCAAGGCGGTCCACGGGCTCCGGGGCATCCAGCGCGGCGCGGCCCAGGATCAGGTCCATGGACGGCAGGGCCGGCAGGCCAAGGGCCTGTGCATCCAGCGGCCTGACGTGGGCGGGCAGGCCGAACGGCGTGCGCACGGACAGGCCCAGGCCGGCCGCCGTGGCGGCCCAGACGGCGGTCAGGCTGGCGCTGTTGAAGGCGTGCCGCCAGGCCAGGCCCTTTTTGTCCAGGGCGGCCGTCACGATGTCCCGCAGGGGGCAAGGCGCCTCAAGCATGGCCAGGGGCAGCGCCTCATCGCCCTGCGCCCCGCCGTTGAGGCCGCGCGCCCAGCCGGCCTCGGCCGCATCCAGCGATGCCGGGCCAATCCACTGAAGCGGCAGCCGCATGATGTGCTCGCCATGCACGCAGGCATGGTTCATGCCCACATCCCAGAGCAGCGCCAGGTCGAACTGGCCCAGGGCGATGCGTTCGCGCAGTTCATCGCTGCGGGCCACGCTGGCCTCGATGCGCACATGCGGGTGGGCACGTGCGAACTGCCCCAGCACATGGGGCAGCACGCTTTCGCCCAGGTCTTCCTGCAGGCCCAGGCGCACCAGGCCGCGCAGCTCGCTGCCGCGCACGGCCGCCACGGCGCGGTCGTTGAGTTCCAGCAGGCGCAGCGCATAGCCGCGCAAGGTTTCCCCCGCCTCCGTCAGCACCAGCCCCCGGCCGGACTTGCGCAGCAAGGGCGTGCCGCATTGGGACTCCAGCTTCTTGAGCTGGGCACTGACGGCCGATGTGGAGCGGCCCAGCCGGTCCGCCGCCCGGGCAAAGCTGCCCAGTTCGACGCCGGTGCAAAAGGTGCGCAGCACATCCAGGTCATAGAGAACGCGTGTCATTGCCAAGCCCCCAATCGTGCTGAAAAAATGGATTGTAGATACGAAATTATGTGATTTTCAGGATGGTTGAGGCCCAACATACTGCCGCCCATGACCTCCTCTTCTCCTGCACCCGGCGCCGATCCGGGCCCCCTCCTGCCCTTGCCCTCCCCGCCCCGCCACCGATGGAAGGTGCTGGCGGCAGGCGTCATCGCCAATGCCGCGTTTTCCGTGGCTTTCAGCGGGATTCCCATGACGGCCATCCTCATGCGTTCGGGCTACCAGCTGGACACCCGGACGCTGGGCCTGGCGCTGGGGCTGATGGGCCTGGGCATTGCGCTCAGTGAATTGCCCTGGGGATTGCTGACGGACCGCTGGGGTGACCGGCCGGTGCTGCTGCTCGGCCTGTGCGGCACGGCCGTGGCCCTGGCGGCCATGGCGCTATGGGCTTCGCCATCGCCGGCCCATATCCCGCCGTTTGGCTTGCTGGCTGGCGGCCTGGTGCTGGTGGGGCTGCTGGGCGGCAGCGTGAACGGCGCCAGCGGCCGGGCAGTCATGGGCTGGTTTGCCGAGGGCGAGCGCGGCCTGGCCATGAGCATCCGCCAGACCGCCGTGCCGCTGGGTGGCGCCATCGGCGCGCCCTTGCTGACCAGCCTGGCCACGCATGCAGGCTTTGCCGCCGTCTATGGCGTGCTGGCTGCGCTGTGCCTTGGGGCTGCCGCATTCGCCGCGCTGTGGATTCAGGAGCCGCCGCAGTCACCGCTTCGAAGCAAGGCCGCCGCGCCGCACCACGCCGGATCCACCACACTCGGCCCATTGCGCGATCTGCAGGCCTGGCGCATGGCCGCCGGCATCGGCATCCTGTGCGCCCCGCAGTTCGCCGTGCTGTCCTTTGGTATGGTGTTCCTGCATGACCATGCCCAGTTGGGGCTGGGCGCGGCGGCCGCCCTCATGTCGGTCGTGCAACTGGCTTCCATGGCCTTGCGGATCTGGAGCGGCCGCTGGACCGACAGGCACCGGAACAGGCCCGCCTTTCTGCGCGCCTGCTGCCAGCTCACCCTGGCGCTGTTCGCGGGCCTTGCGGTCCTGAGCTGGGCCGGCCACCCGGTCGGGTCTGCTGCGATGGGTGTGGCTCTCATGGTGATGCTGGGCATCTGCGGCATCTGCGTGTCCGCCTGGCATGGCGTGGCCTACACGCAGCTGGCCGGGATGGCCGGCGCAGCCCGCGCGGGCACGGCGCTGGGCATGGCCAATACCTCCGTGTTCGCGGTCTGCTTTCTGGTGCCCCTGGCCATACCGCATCTGCTGTCGGCCCAGGGCTGGGGGCTGGTCTGGGCCTGTGCGGCGGCCTGCGCGGGCTGGGCCATGCAGCTGTTTGCACGGGCCGGTGCCATTGGCAACGCCAAGGCCGCGAAGACCCCCCAATTGCACGAGAATGTTGGCTGTCTTCCCCCACCGACCTCCCCTCGATCATGACCATCGCCCACTGGCTTGTTTTCTGCGGCGTCTCGCTGTTGATGTGCTTCACCCCCGGCCCCGCCGTGTTGCTGGCCATCTCCAACTCGGTGGACGTGGGCGCAAGGCGAACGGCACTGAGCTCGCTGGGCAGCTCGGTCGGCATCTTTGTGGTGTCCGGGCTGGCGATGATCGGCATGGGGACCATCCTCGCCATGTCGGCCCATGCATTTTTGGCCATGAAGGTGGCGGGCGCCATGTACCTGATCTGGCTGGGCGTCAAGCGCTGGCGCAGCAAGGACGGCTTGCTGGGCAGCGATGCGGGCCTGGCCCCCACCCAGCGGCGCGAGCGTAAGAACTGGCAACTGGTGGCCCAGGGCATGGGCGTGTCGCTGACCAATCCCAAGGCCATCCTGTTCTTCTCGGCGCTGTTTCCCCAGTTTGTCGTCCCGGGCGAGCCGCTGCTCACGCAGTACCTGGTGCTGACCACCACCTTCGCGGTCTGCGCCCTGATCTCGCACGCCTGCTACGTGCTGCTCATCTCCCTGATCAAGGGCCACCTGGTGGCACACGCCAAGCTGTTCAACCGCATCGTGGGCGGCACCTTCATCGCGCTGGGTGTGGGACTGCTCAGGACACGGCACAAGCTGGGCTGAGTGTGTGCGCAGCCCCTGCTCGCACGGGCCAGGTGCGCTGCGCAAGCCAATGCAAGCGCGCCCCCAGCGCCTGCCACGCCCGCCACGCCCACGAAGGGCGGGCGGCGCGGCCGCAGATGCCAGGCTCAGTTCGCCCGCGCATCCTTCACCACGAAATGCTCCACATGCGGTGCCTGCGCAAAGTATGGGCCGATGATGGCGCGCCACTGCGCGAAGGCGGGTGACTCGCGAAAGCCCACGGTGTGGTCTTCCAGGGTCTCCCAGTTCACCTGCAGCACGTAGCGGCCGGGCGTTTCCATGCAGGCAAGAATGCTGTGCCCACGGTATCCACCGGCCTTGGACAGCACGTCGGCCACGGCCTGGGTCAGGGCCTGGCCGAATTCCTCGTGCCTGGCGGGATCGACCCTCAGTTCGGCAATTTCAACAATCATGGATATCTCCTGGAGAGGCGGCTCGATGTCGGCGCGGGAGGGCGGCCGAGGGCATCGCTCCTGGTTGAGAGACTGGATGCGCGCAGGGCTGCGCGCATCCGGAGACTTGGAATATTGCAGAACTTGAGGATTCCTGCCCAGGGGATGCGCGCCCCGGGCAGGCGCCTTACTGCCCGGCCTGCTCAGGGATCAGCAGCAGCTTGCCCACGCTCTGGCCCGATTCCATGCGCCGGTGCGCCTGCGCGGCCTCGGCCAGCGGGTAGGTGCTGTCGATCACCGGGCGGATGGTGCCGGCCGCCAGCGCGGGCAGCCAGCGCTGGGCGAAGCGCTGGACCATGGCCTGCTTGACTTCGGGCGGGCGCGACTTCATCACCGTGCCGAAGATCCGCAGGTGCTTGTACAGCAGCACATCCATGGGCACGGCCGCCGCCAGCGCGCCGCCCAGCAGGCCCACGCAGACCATGCGCCCGCCCATGCCCAGCGAGCGCATATTGCGCTCCAGGTAGGGGGCGCCAATGAAATCGACCACCACGTCCACGCCCTTGCCGCCCGTCCTGTCGGCCACCACGGCCTGGAAGTCTTCGCTGCGGTAGTCGATGAACACATCGGCGCCAAGGCCCGTGACGGCGTCCCGCTTGTCGCCGCTGGCCGTGGCAAACACGCGCGCGCCGGCCGCATGCGCCAGTTGTACGGCCGCCGAGCCCACGCCGCTGCCCGCCGCGTGGATCAGCACCGATTCGCCGGGCTGCAGGCTGGCCAGGTGGAACAGCGCCTCATGCGCGGTGACGAAGACTTCGGCCACCGCGCCGGCGTCGGTCAGCGACAGGCTCTCGGGCACATGCATGGCCATGCGGTGGTCGATGCGCGACAGCTCGGCATAGGCGCCGCCGCCCACGATGCCCATGACGCGGTCGCCCACGGCAAAGCCCTGCACCTGCGCGCCCACCTCCACCACGGTGCCGGCGATCTCCAGGCCCATGAGGTCGGATTCGCCAAAGTGGGCGCGGCCATAGGCGCCCTTGCGGTGGGATACATCGGCACGGTTCACGCCAATCGCGGCGTTGCGCACCAGAAGGTCATGGGGCCGGACTTCGGGCCGGGCCACGTCGCGGGCCACGAGCACTTCGGGGCCGCCGAAGTCGTCGAAAACAATGGCTTGCATGCTTGTGCTGTCTTTCATTGCGCAATGAGTATTCAAAAAAGGGTTGAAGGTCCGATACCCAAAGCTTACGACTGCTCCAAGCCGCTCAAACGCAGCGATTTCGCTCTACAGTGCTGCAAATCTGCATCAACGAAACCGCCATGAACTGGGATGACACCCGCATCTTCCTCGCGCTGACGCGCACGCCCTCCCTGCGCGCCGCCGCGCGCAGCCTGGGCGTGGACCAGGCCACCGTGGGCCGCCGCCTGAACGCGCTGGAGGCCGAGCTGGGCAGCAAGCTGTTTTTGCGCGCCAGGGATGGCTACCTGCTCACCGCCGCTGGCGAGGCCGCGCTGGGCGCCGCGCGGCGCATGGAAGGCGCGGCGCTGGACCTGCGCACGCGCATCGAGGGGCTGGACGACAGCCCGGCCGGCCTGGTGCGCGTGACCAGCACCGACTCGATCGCAACCGAATTCCTGCTGCCCGCCATAGAACGCCTGCAGCAGCGCTGGCCCGGCATCCGCGTCGATCTGGAGGTGTCCACGCACATGCTGAACCTGGGCCGCCGCCAGGCCGATATCGCGTTTCGCAACGTTCGCCCCGAGGCACCCGAGCTGGTGGTGCGCCGCGTGGTTGCCTGGCCCGTGGGACTGTTTGCGAGCGCAGCCTACGTGGCGCGCTTTGGCCAGCCGTCGGCAGAGGACGAGTTGCGCGGCCACCACCTCGTGGTCTACGGCCCCTTCCTGGAGCAGCGGCCCGTTCCCACCATGGTCGATGTGCCCGCGCGCCAGGCCCGGATCGCCATGGCCGCCAACTCGAGCCTGCTGGTGCGCAAGGCCGTGGCGGCCGGCATCGGCCTGGGCGAAATGCCCGTGAGCATGGGCGAGCGCGAAGGCCTGCTGCGCATCTGGCCCCAGCGCCAGCGCTCGGACGACTACGAGGTCTGGCAGGTCATGCACCCCGACCTGCAGCGCACGGCCCGGGTGCGCGTCACGGCCGAGTTCCTGGCCCAGGCGCTGGGCCAGACGATCAGCCCTGCTCCAGCAGCACCCGGATGAGTAGGTGCGGCTGCAGCGGCTTTTCCAGATAGTGGTCAAAGCCTGCCTGCAGCGCCTGGGTGCGGTCCTGCTCCCGGGCAAAGGCGCTGAGCGCCACGATCTTCACCTGTCTTGTTCCGCCAAAGTGAGCGGCCTCCGCTTCGCGCAGGGCCTTGACCAGCTGGAACCCGTCCTTTCCCGGCAGCCCTATGTCGCTGACGATGAGGCTGGGCCACTGCGCCTGGACCAGGGCCATGGCCTGGTCGAAGTTCTCGGCACTCCTGACGGTGGCACCCTGGTCGGTCAGCACCACTTTCAGCATTTCGCTGGTGTCCGCATTGTCTTCAACGATGACGATGTCCTTGCCTTCCAGGGATTCGCCATTTTCAAGATGCGCATTCATCGGGTCGGCCTGGGAGGCGCTTGCCTCGTGCAGCGGAATCTCCACCCGCATGGTGACGCCACGGCCCACGCCTTCGCTGTGGGCACGCACGGTGCCCCCATGCAGCTCCACCAGGTGCTTGACGATGGACAGCCCCAATCCCAGGCCGGAATGGCCACGGGTGGCGGGGGCGGAGGCCTGCGAGAAGCGCTCGAAGACATGCGGGAGGAATTCAGGCGCGATGCCCACGCCCTCGTCCGCCACGCTCATCACCAGGCTTTCGTCCCTGATTTCAAGGCCCACCTTCACCACGCTGCGCGCATTGGAGAACTTGATGGCGTTGGAGACCAGGTTCCACAGGATTTGCTGGAATCGCGTGACATCGATCCACGCCATGATGTCATCGGACGGCGCCTCGAACTGCAGGGTGATGTTCTTGTCGGCGGCGTTGTCGCGCAACGGCTCCAGGCTTTGCACGGCCAATGAGCAGACATTGACCTCCTCGCGGTGCAGATTGAGTTTTCCCGTCGTCAGGCGCGAGATATCCAGAATGTCCGCAATGATGCGGCTTTGTGCCTTCACGCCTTTCTCGATGGCATCTATGCCCTTCTTGAGCATGGCCTCGCTGAGGTTGGCGCGCTTGAGCAAATGCGTGCCCCCGTTGAGCAGGGACAGCGGCGTGCGCAGTTCATGCGAAAGCACGGCGACAAAATCATCCTTGGTGCGGCTGATGCGCTCTGCGGCCACGCGCGCCGCCTGCTCCTGCTCCAGCATCTGCTGGCGCTGCCTCTCGAACTCCAGCGACTCCGTCAGGTCCTGGGCCACGGCCAGGCGGATGCCGGGCTCGATGGGATCGGAGAACTTCCAGGAGATCAGGCGCTCCTGCCCGTCTGCCTGGAGGATGGGGAACTCGCCGCGCCAGGACTTTTCTGGGTCTTCGGCCAATTGCTGCGCAGCTTTTTCCCGAACGGCCTGCGGAACAAAGCCGGCCAGCGGTTTGCCCGCCAGGTCGTCAATGCCGCGCTGCAGCAGTGCCTGCGCCTGGGAGTTGGCATCGCTAATCAGGCCGCCGGTGCTGACCAGCATCATGGCCGCCGGCGCCTGGTCATAGATGGCGCGAAAGCGTGACTCGCTGCGGCGCAGCCCGTCTTCCGCCAGGCGTGCGCGGATCAGGGCATGCAGCGTGGCAATCAGCAGCTGCGGCTCCACGGGGTGCACCATGTAGGCGTCGGCCCCTGCGTTGAGGCCCGCCACCTGGTGGTTGCTTTTCACATACTCGGCCGACAGGTGCACCACGGGAATCAGGCTGGTGTGCCGCGCACCGCGGATGGTGCGGCATACGTCAAAGCCCGAGATATCGGGCAAGTGCACATCCAGCACCACGGCTGCCACGCCGGTCTCCGACAGGGCAATGGCCTTTTCCCCGGTTTCCGCCTCGACCGTCTGGAATCCCGCCGCCCTGATGACCCGTGCCGTGGAGTAGCGCGTGGCAGGGTTGTCATCAACGACAAGAATGGTGTGCAGGCTTCGGTCGAATGAGGGAAGAATCATTCCAGTCGTGTTCTTGGGCATGATGTTCCTGTTGTTTTTGATGGGATGAAGACCGGCTTGGCCGTATCAGGCCTTCAGATCCTTGGTATCGACCGGAAGATGCGCGGGAACGATCACGGAAAAGGTCGAGCCTTCGCCCAGGGCGCTTTGCACTTCCACCCAGCCCCCCAGAAGCTGTGCCAGCTGCTTGGACAGGGCCAGGCCCAGGCCCGTGCCCCGCAGGCGCTTCTGGATGGGTGAATCGACCTGGGTGAAGTCATTGAAAATCGCGTCGTGGAATTCCGAGGCGATGCCTATGCCGGTATCCGCCACCGAAAATTTCACCAGCATGTCCCCCACCAGCTCTGCCGACACCTTGATCTCGCCCTGCGGCGTGAATTTCAGTGCATTGGAGATGAAGTTTCTGAGGATCTGCGAGAGCTTGCGGTTGTCGGTGTAGAAGCGCGGCAGATCACCGGGCTCTTCGAACACCAGGCTCAACTCCACGTTGTCCGCCATGGCCTTGAACATGCCGCGCAAGGCGGCAAACAAATCCATCATCTCGAACCAGCCCGGCGAGATTTCCAGGCGGCCCGCCTCGATCTTGGCCAGGTCGAGCAGGTCGTTGACCATCTCGGAAAACTCGGCGGCGGTTTCCTGGATGAAGCCGACCTGCCGGGTCTGCTCGGTGGTGAGCGGTCCATCCACATGGTCCAGCAGCAGGCGCGCATTGCTGCGGATGGCGCCTATGGGCGTGCGGAACTCATGGCTCATGTAGGAGAGGAAATGGCTCTTGAGTTCGGTGGCCTTGCGCAGCTTCTCGGCCTGCACATCCAGCTCGCCGTAGAGCGCGACCACGCCGCGATTGGTCTCGTCCAGCTCCTCGCGCAAGGACCTGATCTCGGCGCGGCACAGTTCCAGTTCAGCTTTGAGATCGTCTTCGTTCATTGCTCTTCCTCGGCCTTGAGGACGACCACGGTGGCGTCATCCCTGCTGCGGGTGTTGTGCCAGAGAAGGCAGGCAGCCAGCAGGCCGGGGTCCCTGCCCAGCAGGCCCGCATAGTCCCCATGCTTCCAGCGGGCGGACACGCCGTCGGAGTGCAGCACCAGAACGCCATGGTCAAGGCTGGAGCAGTCGGCCACCCTGGGCCGCGAGATCTGTACACCTGCCGTGCCGTGCTGGCTGCTCAGGGAAAGGCTGGCCACGCCATTGAAAAGCCTGCCACTGATGTTTCCCGCACCGCAGCTGTGCACGCCCTGTGCGCCGAAGCGCACCGCCAACAGGGCCGCCCCGCGCGTGCCACGCAGCGCTGCATGGGCCTGGGCCACGAACTCCTCCAGCGGCATGGCGGCATAGGCACCGCCGTTCCCGTTCCCATTCCAGTTCTGCGACGCAAAGACATCGACCGCCGCCCGGGCCGCCTCGCCCGCCAGCGGTCCATGGCCCAGGCCATCGACCACCAGCACCTCGGCCAGCCCCGCGCCCGACCTGACCGCCCAGGCGTCGCCGCTGATGGTCTCGGGCGCCACGGCCAGGCAAACGGCGCCCATGCGCAGCGACAGTGCCGACGGCGCCCTGCGGCCTTTGCGCAGCCGCGCCAGGCTCACCGTGCCGGTGGCTTCAGAGACGACAAAGAAGTCGTCGGCCACCCTGGAGATGGCCCCCAGGCCCGTGCCCGGCGAGCCCGAGCCGGTGCTCACCCCGTCCTGCATGGCGGTGGCAATGTCCTCGATGCCCGGGCCGCGGTCGACACAGATGATTTCGATGTCATGCAGG
This sequence comes from Delftia acidovorans NBRC 14950, assembly GCF_001598795.1. Classification (GTDB taxonomy): domain Bacteria; phylum Pseudomonadota; class Gammaproteobacteria; order Burkholderiales; family Burkholderiaceae_C; genus Comamonas; species Comamonas acidovorans. The sequence goes on from NZ_BCZP01000007.1 coordinate 34,330, forward strand.
GGCGGCCGCGCGGCTATCCAGATTTCAGCGTCCCGGGCATGCCGCACCAGGTTGGTGGCCAGCTCGGTCGCCACCAGCCCCGAACGGCCCATGTCCTCGTCGCCCCAGCCCATGTCGGAGGCCAGTGCAACCACATGGCGCCTGACCTCACCCACACGGCTCGCATCGCCTATTGGAAATGAACGATGGGTCCAGCCCCGGATTACTTCCACTTGGTGATACTCACTCGTGTGCCCTGGCCCAGCTCGGTTTCTATCTTGAAATCATTCACCAGCCGCTTGCTTCCCGGCAGGCCCAGGCCCATTCCCGTGCCGGTGGTGAAACCATCGGTCATGGCCATTTTCAGATCCTTGATTCCAGGCCCTGTGTCTTCAAAAATCAATTGCAAGGCCTGTTTTCCATTGACTTCGATGATGGCCCAGTTCATGTGGCCACCTTTTCCATGAATCAGCGTATTGCGGGACAGCTCGCTTGCAGCGGTAATCATCTTTGTCTGATCGACCAGCGAGAACTTCAGCATCTGGCAAAGCGAGCGCACCGTTTGGCGCGTGGCAACAATCTGCTGCTCGTTTTGTAACGGCATTTGGCCGCTGCGATCATGTTCCAAGGGTGGCTCCCGACTGCTGGGCCCGCAAAAGGGCCAATCCCCTCTCGACGGTCATCGCCGTCCTGACCCCGCCAAGGGACAGGCCCAACTCCACCAGGGTGATTGCAACGGCAGGCTGCATGCCCACCACGACGGTGGCGGCAGACAGGATGCGGGCAATGCCCGAGATGGTCACCAGCATGCGCCCGACGAAGGAGTCCACCACCTCCAGCGCCGAGATATCGATCATGACGCCGCTGGCGCCCGTGCTCGCGATGCGCTCGGCCAGGTCGTCCTGGAGCGCCAGCGCCGTCTGGTCCTGCATGTCGATCTGGATGGAAACCAGCAGCACATCGCCCATGCGCAGGATTGGAATGCGGTCCATGGATGGCTCACTCCTGTGTCTGGCGGGTGATGCGCCAGCCGGTCTTGCCCATGGCCAGCTTGAGCGCCTCGGCCAGCGTGGCCTTGGTGGTGATGTCGCGCATGTCGATGCCCAGGTGCACGATGGTCTGGGCAATCTGGGGCCTGATGCCGCTGATGATGCATTCCGCGCCCATCAGGCGAATGGCCGTCACGGTACGCAGCAGGTGCTGGGCCACCAGCGTGTCCACCGTCGGCACGCCGGTGATGTCGATGATGGCCAGCTCCGACTCGGTCGACACCAGGCTTTGCAACAGGGATTCCATCACCACCTGGGTGCGGTTGCTGTCCAGCGTGCCGATCAGCGGAATGGCCAGCACCCCCTCCCACAGCTTGACGACGGGGGTGGACAGCTCCAGCAATTCTTCCTGCTGGCGGATGATGATCTCCTCGCGTGCCTGCTGGAAGCTGCTGACCGTGTGCTGGGCCATGTTGTCCACCAGCACGGTGGCCTTCCAGATTTCCTGGATGGCCGCTGCAGGATCGCCCGACAGCCCGCGCTGGATGTGTGCGAACAGCGGCTTTTTCAGCGACAGGATGAACTGGCTGGTTTCACCGGCACGCTGGCCCTGGGCGGCGCGGGTGCGGGACAGCTCGGCCAGCAGGCGCCGCGCGGGATTCCAGCCCTCGTCCGAAAACCTTTGCGGATCGGCGCCGGAGGCGAAGGCGCCCACAATGGCGTTGATAATCCCGCGCGCTTCTTTTTCAGCATTCTTTCCAAGCGTGGAATCACCCATGCTGGCCTGGGCCATCCAATCATGGATCAAGGCATCAATATCATTTTGGAGTGTTTGCTGGATAATTCCGGTCATAGATATTTGCTGGATTTCAAATAAATTATTCGTTGAGGCTGCCAGGGAACTGCATTGGTGAAAATACAGCTGGTGTACCAACCATATTTTTCTACAGATTATTCACTGATGCCCTCGTCACGCGAGACACAATTTGTAATATCAAATGGCATCTTCCTGTAAGGGTTTTTCGACAGATGCATGTCCGCCAAGCAGCCACCTGGTCAGCAAGCCCCGGTCAGCAAGCTCCCGGTACGCAGCCACGGGGGACGTGGGCACGCCGGCTCCGCCCTTCTTGGAGGGCGGAACCGGCACCGGAAGCAGCCCGCAACCCGTGTGCTCACAGGTTTTTTCATCCGTCAAACTGCGCAATATATGCCCTTGAAAAATCCCAAGGGCATTTCACACCTGCGCGCGGCAAGGCCATACACTGCCCAGCCTTTCTGAAATACGCCATGCCTGATATTGACCATGCAAACAACGCCTTCCACAAAAACCATCGTCAATCAGATTTTTGATGAGGACCGTTTGTCGGAGCTATTGAAACAAGAAGCCTCTGATGGCCTTGGTTTCGAGCAATGCGAATTCGATGGATTGAATCTCTATCAACTCGATTTGCAGGGCGCGCAATTTGTGGAGTGCAGTTTTGCCGACACCTGCTTTGAAAGCTGCCAACTGGCCGGCACCCGCTGGCTGCATTGCAAGGCGGGCCACGCCGATTTTCGGCTGGCCAACCTGACGGATGCCCTGTTTTGCCAGAGCGACCTGAACAACACCAACTGGGAATTGGCCAAGCTGGCCTCAGCGCGCTTTCTTGAAGTCAAGCTGACGGGCGCCAGGTTTGGCGGTGCGCAAACCCTGGGCATTGATTTTCATGAGTCCCTGCTGATTGGTGCCGATCTGCGCGGCATGTCCTTCCGCAAGAAAACGCTGGAAGGCCTGAACTTCAGCGATGCCGATCTGGCCGGCTGCGACTTCCGCGATGCCGTTTTCCACAAGGCAAGCCTGCGCGATGCCCATCTCAAGAATGCCCGGTTCGATGGCGCGGACCTGCGCTCGGCGGACTTGCGCGGCTTGACGATTGCCTCGCTCAGCCAGCATTTCAAGGGCAGCCTGATCTCGCATGAGCAGGCTGCCGAGCTGGTGGGCGGGCTGGGCGTGCGCGTGATGTGAAGTCGAGGCGGGTGCGCCGCCACCGCCATCCGCACTCAGTAAACGATGTCGTGCTTGTACAGCAGCCTGGAGATGTCCTTGGGCACAAAGCCTGTCAGCAGCGAGTTCTCGTCGAGCAGATTGATGAACTCCCCCGCCGTGCAGGACTTGGAGTGGTCAATGATGAAGTCCAGAAACTCCTCGCTGACGCGGTCACCGTCCTGCTCGAAGGACCAGCTGTGCTCCTGGCCGCCCGATTGAAAGCGCAGCGTGACGGTGTCGCCCTCCATGCCGGATTCGATGCCCTCATAGCCGATGGCGCCACCGCAAGCCTTGGCGAAGCGCTTGAGCAGGGCCACGTAGTCTTCGTCGGCCTCGTTGTCTTCGCCAATGCCGCCATCGAACAATTTGACCTGGGCGGCCTTGGTGTGCTGGCGCAGTGCCGCCATCAAGGCGTACTCGTCCTCGATGGAGGCGATGTCGAAATCCGCAGGCACGATGCCGTGCGTCTTCATGGCGGAGGCAATCACGGCGACAGGGTTCTGGCTCTGGGTCATGGTGGTGTCTGAAAGGGTTGCGGGATCGGAGACGGTGCCGATGATAGGCACAGCCTGTGCCTGCGCACTGGACATCTTGTCCGGTGGCGTCCGGCTTGCGCCTTCAGTCTGTGGAAGCGGGGCTGCGCCTGTCCTTGCGCAGCATGTCCAGATAGAGCGCTTCCACCTTCTCGCGCGCCCAGGGCGTCTTGCGCAGGAATTTGAGACTGGAGCTGACGCTGGGGTCCAGCGTGAAGCAGCGCACCGGAACCTGCCGTGCCAGGGCGGGCCAGCCATAGCGGGCCTCCAGGGCACGGACGATGGCTTCGAGCGTGACGCCGTGCAGCGGATTGCGGGGCTGGGCGGCGGGGGGCGGAGTTTCTTGCATGGGGTGATTCTCCCTTGTGATGGACCGCAAGCCTGGCAGTGCGGTGCACGCGCTGGTGCCGAAGTTGGCAGCGGCAGGACAGGTTCCGCAGAAACGGGGCTGCGCCGGCACTGTGCGAGCGCGGAAAAATTTGTAAACACATGAAACCAAAGAAGAAGTTTCTGTAGCATTCACGGCGTCCCCGCCTCTTCTTCGAACCCGCTTCCATGCCTGCCCTGTCCCTTCGCCAGAAACTGCTGGCTCCGCTGGTTTTCTGCCTGCTGGCGCTGCTTGCGCTGACCCTGTTCAACGCCTACCAGGCACGCAGCAAGGCCTATGAGGCCCGGCAGCAGGCGCTGCGGGACTTTGTCGATTCGGCAGACAGCCTGATTGCCGCCATTGCGGCAGAGGCCAAGGCCGGCAAGCTGCCTGAAGAAGACGCCAAGGCCACGGCCATTGCCCGCGTGGGGCAGCTGCGCTATGCCGGTGGTGCGGGCTACATCACCAGCATCACGACGGATTCCGTGGTGCTGAACAACCCCGCAAGCCCGGGCATCAACGGCAAGAACATGGGCGCCTTCCAGGACGCCAAGGGCAGCTACCTCTACCGCAGCATTGCCGCCGTGGGCGCGTCTGCCCAGGGCAACGGCTACCTCACCTACTGGTGGCCCCGTCCCGGCGCGAAGGAGCCCAGCGAGAAGCTGGCCTATGCCAAGCGATCCACCTCCTGGAACTGGGACCTGATCGCGGGTGACTATGTGGACGACATCCAGCAGGCCTTCATCGCCACCATCATCAAGTCGGTGGCGGCGCTGGCGGTGCTGGGCGCACTGCTGTCGTTGATCGCCTGGATGGCCACGCGCAGCGTGCTCCAGGCCATCGGCGGAGAGCCGGCCGTGGCGGCAGCGATCGCCAACCGCATCGCCGCCGGGGATCTGTCGCAAACCGGGCTGGAGGGGGCATCGCACGCACCGGAAGGCAGCGTGATCGCGGCGGTGCAGCGCATGAGCGAGCAGCTGCGCCAACTGGTGACGCGCATCCATGACACGGCGGGCATCATCCACCGCTCGGCCGGCGAGATTGCCACGGGCAGCCTGGACCTGTCGCAGCGCACGGAGCAGCAGGCCAGCTCGCTGGAGGAAACGGCGGCGTCCATGGAGCAGTTGACCGCCACCGTGCACCAGAACGCGGAAAACGCGCAGCAGGCAAGCCAGATCGCCTCGGGCGCCTGCGCGGTGGCCGAGCGCGGCGGCACCGTGGTGGACCAGGTGGTGAGCACGATGGGCGAGATCAATACCTCGTCGCGCCGCGTGGTGGACATCATCGGCGTGATCGACGGCATCGCCTTCCAGACCAACATCCTCGCACTGAACGCGGCCGTGGAGGCTGCGCGCGCTGGCGACCAGGGGCGCGGCTTCGCGGTCGTGGCGGGCGAGGTGCGCACCCTGGCGCAGCGCAGCGCCTCGGCCGCGCGCGAGATCAAGACGCTGATCCAGGCCTCGGTGGAGCGTGTGGATGCCGGCGCCACCTTGGTGGACCAGGCCGGGCAGACCATGCGCGAAGTGGTCACCACGGTGCGCAACATCACAGGCATCGTGACCGAGATCGCCTCGGCCAGCCGCGAGCAAAGCAGCGGCATCGAGCAGGTGGGCCATGCCGTGACCGACATGGACCGCGTGACCCAGCAGAACGCCGCACTGGTGGAGCAGTCCTCGGCCGCCACGCAGGTGCTGCAGCAGGAGTCGGAGAAGCTCTCCCGCCTGACGGCATCGTTCAAACTCTAGGCTTCGCTTCCCTTCTCTTTTCAGACATGATCACCTGCTACCTGCGCTACATCATCGACCCGTTCAAGGCCAAGGAATTCGAGGAGTACGGCAAGACCTGGATTCCGCTGGTCGAGAAATTCGGCGGCAAGCACCACGGCTACTTCCTGCCGTCCGAAGGCGCCAACAATGTGGCGCTGGCCATGTTCAGCTTCCCCAGCATGGCGCTGTACGAGGAGTACCGCATCAAGTCCATGCAGGACCCCGAATGCCAGGCCGCCTTCCGCTACGCGGAGGACACGCGCTGCATCCTGAGCTACGAGCGCAGCTTCATGCGCCCGGTGTTCGGCTGAACCTCCCCCCGCGCCACGCCCATGTGCGTGGCGCGCGTTTGCAAATACGGAATCGGTATTTTCACAACTGAAGTACGCTAACTAGCATCCATCCCATTGCAATCTTTTGAGGATGGAGCGCGTGAACAAGCGTCGTTTCCTGCTGGCCGGCCCTTCTCTGCTGGCCGCTGCCGCCCTGGCTTCCACCACCGCCGCACGTGCTGCGGCCGACCCCAGGACCCGATTGGTCGTCGCCGACCAGAGCGAGCTGCTGCGCCACCTGCTGGATGCCAGCGGTGAGCGCAAGCGCCTGGGCTTTCAGCTGGAGCTGCCCAACTTCGCGGGCGGCCCGGCCATCTTCGAGGCCATACGCGCAGGCGCGCTGGACATTGCCTATGTGGGCGACACGCCGCCCATTCAGGCGCGCGCCGCCGGTGTGCAGCTGCCCATCATCGCCACCTTCACGCGCGAGCGCGCCCAGTACCGGCTGGTGCAGCGTGCCGATGCAGGCATAGAGCGCCTGGCCGACCTGCGCGGCAAGCGCCTGAGCTATGTGGAAGGCTCGGGCCGCCAGGTCTTCCTGATCGAGGCATTGACACGCGCGGGCCTGACGCTGGCCGACGTGAAGCTGGTCAACCTGCGCGTGGCCGAACTCAACGACGCGCTGCGCGCCAAGGCCGTGGACGTGGCCGTGCTCATGGAGCCCCATGTCACGCGCCTGGGCAAGCAGATCGGCGCGCGGCCCGTGCCCGATCCGCAGGAGCGCACGCTGCTGCCCGCCACCTCGTACCTCTACGCACGGCCCGACGTGCTGGCCGACCCGGCCAAGTCCCAGGCCATCGTCGATTTCCTGGGCGCCTTCGTGCGCGCAGGCAAGTGGAGCAATGGCCACGAGCAGGAATGGGGCCGCCACTACTACACGCAGTTCCAGCGCATCGATGCGGAGAGCACGGCGGCCATCCTGGCATCGCAGTCCGACCTGCTGTTCCAGACGGCCGCCGAGGCGCAGCCCCACCACCAGAAGCTGATCGACATCCTGCACGCAGCCGGCAGCCTGCCGCAGCGGCTGGATGCGGCCGGCTCCTTCGTGTCCACCTACGACCGCGTGATCGTGGCCAACCGATGAACCGGCCAGAAAACACACGATGACGCAAGCGCACCTGGACATCAACGCGGCCGGTCTGGCACCGGCCACCGCAGCCGCCGCTCAATCCGAGCCCGCCACCCGGGCCGCCGTGCAACTGGTGCCCGCGCGCCTGTCGCAGGGCGCGCTGCTGGTGGGCCCCGGCCTGCTGCTGGTGCTGTGGGAGGCGGCCTCGCGCCTGGGCTGGCTGTCGCCCGAGACACTGACCGCGCCCTCGCAGGCCCTGGTCGCCGGCTACGGCATGGTGGCAGACGGCAGCCTGCTGCCCCACCTGCTGGCATCGGCAGGCCGTGCCTACAGCGGGTTGCTGCTGGGCGTGGTGGCTGGCGTGCTGCTGGCCCTGGCCTCGGGCCTGACGCGCACGGGCGAGGCCCTGCTCGACGGCCTGGTGCAGATCAAGCGCGCCGTGCCCACGCTGGCGCTGATTCCCCTGGCCATCATCTGGCTGGGCATTGGCGAGTCCATGAAGATCTTTCTGATCTTCACGGCCGTGCTGGTGCCCGTCTACATCAACACCCACGCGGCCCTGCGCGGCATCGACATCGGCCATGTGGAGCTGGCCCAGACCCTGGGCCTGTCGCGCGCCGAATTCATCCGCAAGGTGGCGCTGCCGGGCGCACTGCCGGGCTTCTTCGTGGGCCTGCGCATTGCCGTGTCGCTGTGCTGGACGGCGCTGGTGGTGCTGGAGCTGATCAACACGCAGACCGGCATCGGCTACCTCATGAACCGCGCCCGCGACTGGGGGCAGACCGATGTGATCGTGGTGGGCATCCTCATCTACGCCCTGCTGGGCCTGCTGTCCGACGCCGTGGTGCGCCGCATCGAGGCGCACGTGCTGTCCTACCGGAGGTCGCTGGGATCATGAGCCATCACCCCACCCCGGGCGCCGTGCGGCTGCAGCGCTTCACGCGCAGCTTTGGCGGCAAGAACGTGCTGGACGCCATCGACCTGGACATTGCCCCGGGCCAGTTCGTGGCCCTGCTGGGCGAGTCCGGCTCGGGCAAGACCACCTTGCTGCGCGCGCTCGCCGGGCTGGACGGCCATGCGCAGTCCAGCGGCGCGGCCAGTGCGCAGGGCAATGTGTCCGTGCTGTTCCAGGACGCGCGCCTGCTGCCCTGGCTGTCGGTGCTGGACAACCTCACGCTGGGTCTGGGCGCGCGTGCCGTGCTGCCCGCAGCACGGCAAATCCTGCACGACGTGGGCCTGCAGGACAAGGCCGGCGCCTGGCCCGCCACGCTGTCGGGCGGCCAGAAGCAGCGTGCATCGCTGGCCCGCAGCCTGCTGCGCGACCCGCACGTGCTGCTGGCCGACGAGCCCTTCGGCGCGCTGGACGCGCTCACGCGCATGCGCATGCACGGCCTGCTGCTGCGCCTGGTCGAGCGCATACGGCCCACGGTCATCCTCGTCACGCACGACGTGGACGAATCCCTGCTGCTGGCCGACCGCATCCTGGTGCTCAGGGACGGCCGCATCGCCGAAGACCACGCCGTGGACCTGCCCCATCCCCGCCGCCCCGACCATCCTGTCTTCATGCAGCTGCGCGCCACCTTGCTGCGCAGCCTGGGCGTCGAGACAGAGATCGCCTGACGCCGGCCCCGCCCGCGAAACAACCCACACAACAAAGGACTGCTCCCATGTCTCGGCAACTGCACCTGAACCTGTTCCTCATGACGCGCGGCCACCATGAAGGCGCCTGGCGCCATCCCGGCGCCAACCGCAAGGCGCTCACCGACCTGGAGCTGTACGTCGATGCCGCACGCATCGCCGAGGCCGCCAAATTCGACGCCGTCTTCCTGGCCGACAGCCTGGTCGGGCCCGAGAACGGCCAGCAGATCACCTCGGGCCTGCTGGACCCGCTGGTGCTGCTGACGGCACTGGCGCTGCGCACCGAGCGCATCGGCCTGATCGGCACCGCCTCCACCACCTACAGCCATGCCTATACGCTGGCGCGCCAGTTCGCCTCGCTGGACCATCTGTCCAAGGGGCGGGCGGGCTGGAACATCGTCACTTCCTGGGCGCCCAATGCGGGCCTGAACTTCGGACTGGCCGACAACGTGGACCACGGCGACCGCTACCGCATCGCCGAGGAATTCGTGTCCGCCGTCGATGCGCTGTGGCGCAGCTTTCCGGCCAGCGCCCTGCTGGACGACACGGCGGCCGGCCAGTTCCTCGATGCATCGCAGATCCGGCCCGTCCACTTCGAGGGCAAATACATACGCACGCGCGGCCCGCTCAACGTGCCCGGCAGCCCGCAGGGCCGGCCCGTCTTCGTGCAGGCCGGCCAGTCCGAGTCCGGCCGCGCCTTTGCCGCGCAATGGGCCGAGGCCATCTTCACGGCCCACGGCTCGCGGGAATCGGCCCAGGCCTTCTATGCCGACATCAAGGGACAGGCGCAGCAGTTGGGCCGCCGCCCGCAGGACATCGTGATCCTGCCCGGCATCAGCGCCGCCATAGGCTCTACCGAATACGAGGCGCGCCAGGTCTGGGAAGAGCTCGACAGCCTGACCAGCATCGAGGTCGGCCTGGCCCGCCTGTCCGCACGCTTTGGCGGCCACGACTTCTCGGCCGTGCCGCTGGACCGCCTGCTTACGCGCGACGACTTCCCCGATCCCGACAAGGTCGAAGCCTCGCGCAGCCGCGCCGTGGGCTACGTGGAAACCAGCCTGCGCGACGGCCTCACCCTGCGCGGCCTGCTCAAGCGCCTGGCCGGCGCCCGCGGCCACCTGGCCGTGGCCGGCACGCCCGAACAGGTGGCCGACATCATCGAAGACTGGTTCAAGCACGGCGCAGCCGACGGCTTCAACGTCATGCCGCCCATACTCAACCAGCAGTTCGAGCTGTTCACCAGCGAAGTCGTGCCCCTGCTGCGCAAGCGCGGCCTGTTCCGCGAGGAATACGAAAGCCGCACGCTGCGCGGGCATTTCGGGCTGGGGGAGCTGGCGGGGACGGGGGCGGGTGGTGCCCCAGCCGCCCGCCCAAGGGAGCAAGCGCTGGCGGCTTGACCGATGCGGCGCAGCGGCTGCACAGACAGGCCTACAGCAGAATGTCCGCCGTGGGGTACTTCCAGAAGTCGCGCAGCAGGTAGCTGATCGGCAGGTTCAGATTCGTGGAGCTGGGTGGAATCGGCTGCAGGAACCACTTCTCGTAGATGGGGTGGATTTCGCGGCTGGTGATGATCCGCTTCATCTCTTCATCGACCAGTTTCTTGAACGCGGTATCGGCCTTCGGCAGCATGATGGCCAGGGGTTCGGTGGACAGGAACTTGCCCACCACCTTCAGGGCGCGTGGATCGGGCCGTGCAGCGGCCAGCCCGTTGAGAAGCACGTCATCCATCACGAACGCGTCGGCTTCGCCCTTCTCCACCATCTCCAGGGCCCTCGCGTGATCGGGGGCCTCCACAATGGTGATGCCCATGAGGCGCTGCCTGTTGGCCTGCGTCACCAGGGCCATCGGGCTGGTGCCCTTGGTGGAAACCAGCTTTTTGCCCTTGAGATCTTCCATCGCGTTGACGGTGCTTTCGGCCTTCACGAGCATCCGGGCGCCGGTGATGAAATGGGGAACCGTGAACGCCACGGTCTGGCGCCGCTGCGCGTTGTTCGTGGTCGAGCCGCACTCCATGTCGGCCTTGCCCTGCTCGATCACGGCCATGCGATTGGCGGGCGTGACCATCAGGAACTCCACCTTCATGTCCTTCCTGCCTGTCTGCTTGCGCACCGCCTCGGCCAGGCGAAGGCACAGATCCAGCGCGTAACCGACGGGCTTGCCGCTGCGCGTGTCGATGTAGGAGAAGGGGACCGACGATTCCCGGTGCGCAATCACCAGCGCGCCACCGGCCTGGACCTTGTCCAGCACACCGGCTGCAGATACACCGCTCAAGGCCGACAGGCCCAACGCACCCAACGCAATTCCCCACTGGCGAAAGATCATCGAAGTCCTTGGATCGCAAGCGCCGGGCGGCGCCCAGCAGTGTCGTGACAGGTTATACACGTATTGTTACCAGATGTGCAAACCTGGCTGCTGGCGGTTTTGCCGGCACCTTGGCCGCTGGCTTTTCCCCCTCCCCCGTTATGGCAGGATCACCAGCACCAGAATTACCGAGGGAACTCCCATGCTGATCAACTGCGTCGCCTACGAAAACGGGGCCAAGCTGGCGGACATTCCCGTCGCCGACATCAGCAACTACATAGAGCGCCCCGGCTGCTTCGTCTGGGTGGCGCTGGCGGACGCCACGCCGGCCGAGCTGGAGGAGATGCGCCAGGAGTTCGGCCTGCACGCCCTGGCCGTGGAGGATGCGCTGCACGGCCACCAGCGGCCCAAGCTGGAGGAGTACGGCAGCTCGCTGTTTGCCGTGATGCACCTGCTGGAGCCCGAGCCCGAGCGGCCCGGGCACTTCAACCACGGCGAGGTCGATGTCTTCGTGGGCTCCAACTACGTGCTGTCGGTGCGCAACCGCAGCAAGCGCGGTTTCCTGGGCGTGCGCGAGCGCTGCGAGAGCGAGCCCGAGCTGCTGCGCCACGGCTCGGGCTTTGTGCTGTATGCGCTGATGGATGCGGTGGTGGACCGCTACTTTCCCATCATCGACGCGCTGGAGGTGGAGCTGGAGCAGATCGAGCAGCAGATCTTCACCAAGGGCGCGGCGCGCGACAACATCAAGCAGCTGTATGAACTCAAGGGCCGCGCCATGGACCTCAAGCACGCCGTGGCCCCCCTGCTGGAAGCCGTGGGCAAGCTCAACGGCGGGCGCGTCCCCCAGATCTGCGTGGGCTCCAGGGACTACTTCCGCGACGTGATGGATCACCTGGGCCGCATCAACGCCCAGATCGACACCATGCGCGACACCGTGGGCACGGCCATCCAGGTGAACCTGTCCATGGTGTCCATCGAGGAAAACGAAGTCACCAAGCGGCTGGCAGCCTGGGCCAGTATCTTCGCCATCTGCACGGCCTTCTTCGGCGTCTGGGGCATGAACTTCGAGAACATGCCCGAACTGAAGTGGCAATACGGCTATCCGGCCGCACTGCTGTTCGTGCTGGGTGTTTGCGGCCTGCTCTACTACAAGTTCCGCAAGGCGGGGTGGCTGTAGGCGGCGGGAAGGCGAACGGTGCCAGGGTATTCCCCCAGCCGCACCGTCACAGCCGCGTCACACATCCACGCCACCATCCCAGGCGCCAACTCCTGGACGCCCGGATTCCCCACCATGTACGACGAACTTCTGCCCGACCACCATGATTCGCTGATGCAGCGCATCGAACGCGATCTGCTCGACAGCTACGACGAAGAACTGGAGATGGAGATAGACGACGCCCGACTGGGCAGCGGTGGCGACGATCTGGACAGTGCCGACACCGTGAGCCGCCAGACCTACTTTCGCGAACTGCTGCGCCTGCAGGGCGAGCTGGTCAAGCTGCAGGACTGGGTGCAGCACCACAGGAAAAAGGTGGTCATCCTCTTCGAGGGCCGCGATGCGGCCGGCAAGGGCGGCGTGATCAAGCGCATCACCCAGCGCCTGAACCCGCGCGTGTGCCGCGTGGCCGCCCTGCCCGCGCCCAATGACCGCGAGCGCACGCAATGGTATTTCCAGCGCTATGTCTCCCACCTGCCCGCGGGCGGCGAGATCGTTCTCTTTGACCGCAGCTGGTACAACCGCGCGGGCGTGGAGCGCGTGATGGGCTTTTGCTCCGACGAGGAGTACGAGGAGTTCTTCCGCTCCGTGCCCGAGTTCGAGAAGATGCTGGTGCGCTCGGGCATCACGCTGGTGAAGTACTGGTTCTCCATCACCGACGACGAGCAGCACCTGCGCTTTCTGGGCCGCGTGCACGACCCGCTCAAGCAGTGGAAGCTCAGTCCCATGGACTTCGAGAGCCGCCGCCGCTGGGAAGACTACACCAAGGCCAAGGAAGCCATGCTGGAGCGCACCCACATCGCCGAGGCGCCCTGGTGGCTGGTGCAGGCCGTGGACAAGAAGAAGGCGCGGCTCAACTGCATCTCCCACCTGCTGACGCAGCTGCCCTATGAAGAGATAGAGCACCCGGCCATCGTGCTGCCAGAGCGCACGCGCAATCCCGAATACACACGCAACCCCGTTCCCCAGCACATGTACGTTCCGGACAAGTACTGACACCCCCTGAGGCGCTTCGCGCCTTCCCCCTCTCTACCCGCTTTGCGGGGGAGGGGGACGACACCCTCGGTGCGGGGGCGGCCCTTCCTTGGTGTCTCTGGCTTCAGCAAGTGCCCATTTCATGCGCACGGCCGACTTTCAGACCTTATGCGCCTCGCCGTCCTCCACGGATGCCTCGGACGCCTCAGGCGTCTCTGGCGCTGGCGCTGGCTCTGCCCCGGCGACTGCAGCCGCCTGCGGCACCTCGGCAACCTCGACAACCTCGGCCGCACGCTTGCGCCGGTCCTGCTCCAGCAGCGCGGTCAGCGCCGCGTGGATGCGCTCCAGCGTGCCGCCCGGGTTGACCCACCAGTCCGTGGACCAGATGCGCAGAATCTGCCAGCCCAGGCCGCGCAGCACCTGCTCGCGCAGCTTGTCGCGGTCGCGCGCCGTGGCCGAGCGGTGGTAGGTGGCGCCGTCGCACTCCACGCCCGCCAGGTAGCTGCCCGCATGGTCCGGGTGCACCACGCCCAGGTCCACGCGGAACGAGGATGCGCCGATCTGCGTGTGCACGCGCCAGCCCTTGCGCTCCAGCGCCTGGGCCACGCTGGCCTCGAACGGGCTGTCGAAATCGCCCTGGCTGCCATGGTGCGACTCGGCCAGCGCGCGCGGGCCGCGCTCGGCAAATTCCAGGAAGTGCTTGAGGTCGCGCACGCCCGCCGCCTGGGTGCGCGACAGGTCCATCTGCTCGCCGCGCAGGCTGGAGAAGATGCGAAGCTCCTGCCGCGCGCGCGTCACCGCCACGTTCAGCCGCCGCTCGCCGCCATCGCGGTTGAGCGGGCCGAAGTTCATGGACACCGCGCCCGAGATATCGGGCCCGTAGGTGATGGAAAAATACATGATGTCCCGCTCGTCGCCCTGCACGCTTTCCAGGTTCTTGACGAAGACGGGCTCCAGCAGCGCATCGGAGAAAAACGGCTCCAGCCCCGGGTCCTTGCGGCGCTCCTCGTCCAGCAAATCCTCGATCAGGCTTTGCTGCTCGGAGTTGAAGGTGACCACGCCGATGGTGGCACCCGACTGCGCAAACCCCGGCGACTTCAGACGCGCCACCAGGTCGGCCACCAGGGCCTTGGCCTCGGGCTGGTTGATGCGGGCGCCACCTTTTTCATAGCGGCCCTGCACGGCGTGGAAGCTGACGGCGCGGTCGTCGGTGACGGGCGAGGGAAAGGTCACCAGCCCGCCGCCGTAGTAGCGGTGGTTGCTGAAGGCGATCAGGCTTTCATGGCGCGAGCGGTAGTGCCACGACAGGTTGCGCGTGGGCAGGCTGGCGCCCAGGCATTCGTCCAGGATGCTTTCCATGTCGCCTTCCACGCCCTGCGTGTCGTCGTCGAAGGTGTCGGAGGTGTCGGCGCGGCCGAAGAAGCTGGTGGGCGGCAGCTGCTTGGGGTCGCCCACCATGACCACCTGCCTGGCACGCGCCATGGCGCCGATGGCGTCCCAGACGGGGATCTGCGAGGCCTCGTCGAAGATGACGATGTCGAAGTTGCTGGTCTCGGCGCTCAGGTACTGGGCAATGGACAGCGGGCTCATCAGCAGGCAGGGCGTCAGGCGCAGCACGGCCGAGGGGATCTGCTCCAGCAGCTGGCGCAGCGGCAGGTGCTGGCGCTTCTTGGTGATTTCGCGCCGCAGGATGCCCCACTCGCTGTTGCGCTGGATGCTGTCGGCCGACGGCAGGCCCGCGCACAGCCGCGCACGTATCCACTGGCGCGTGACCGAGGTGAATTCATCGTCCAGCGCGCGGAAGTCGGCAATGCGCCGCTCATGCTCGGCAGAGACGAAGCGCTTGAGCACCTCGTCCTCGTCCACGGCCAGCGCCAGCCACCAGCGCGCGTAGTTGACCTCGAAGGCCTTGGGTGCCTGAGCCGGTTCCAGGCTGCCGGACTCGATGGCGTCGGCCAGCGCACCCAGCCCGCCCGCGCGGGCCGCGGCCTGGGCATTGCGCCAGGCGCACCAGGCATGCAGGCCGCCCTGCCCGGCCAGCACGCCGCCCGCCGTGGCCGCCAGCTGCTCGGCCGTGCGCTGGGCCAGGGCACGCTGCTGCGGCTCGCCATGGGCTGCCGCAGCGCTGAAGGGGTCTATGGCCGCGTGCAGGCCGGCCAGGCTGTCCAGCAACTGCTGGCAGGCCATGCCGACCGCGGCGCCCTCGCCCAGCTCGGCGCTGCGCAAGGCCAGCACCTGGTGCAGGGCCTGGCGTGCCTGGGCCAGTTCGGCCTCCTGCCAGCCCAGCCCGGTCAGCCCTGCCTGCAGCGATCCCTGCAGGCGCAGCGCATGCTCCACGGCTTGCGGGCGCGTGTCCAGGCCGTCCCAGACGCCGGGGCAGCGCAAGCGCAGATCGTCCAGCGCCAGCAGCTGTTCCTCGATGGCGCTGCGGGCCGCCAGCTGCGCATGGGCCTGCTGCAGTGTCGCGCCACAGCGGCCCTGGGCCACGGCGGCGTGCGATGCCATCAGGCCGCCGCGCCGCGTCAGTTGCAGGCGCTCGCGCTCGAAGGCCAGCGCGTCCTGCAAGGCCTGGGCATCGGTTTCCAGGCCGCGCCACAGGCCGTGGCTGGCATCGGCCAGCGGCAGGTAGCCATCGAGCTGGCGGTCGATCTGGTACAGGGCCTGCAGGCGCTGCACTTCGGCAGCCCAGCGCTCGCCGCCATGGCCTTCGGCCACGGCCTCCAGGCCGTCGAGCGAGAAGGATTTCTGCGCGCGCGCGGCCAGCAGGGCCGAATTGGCCTTCAGGGCGCTGCGCGCATGGTCGGTGCGCGTGCGGTGTCCGGCCCACAGGCCGTCGGCTGCGGCGCCGGGCTGGATCTGGTCCAGTTCCTCGCGCAGGCCCCGGATGCGCACCAGGGCGGCCAGGTCATCGGCCACGCGCGGCTCGCCCGCGCCTTCGATGGTGGCCTCCAGCGCCGCGCGCACCTTGCGCCGGCCCAGCCAGGACAGCGGCCACAAGGACTTGCCGGCCCTGGCCCATTCGCGCTGCAGCTGCGAGACATTGAGCTGGCCCACGCCCGCGCCGTACTTGACGGACAGGCCCTGGCGCAGCGCCGCGATCTCGTCGATGCACTGCAGGCCGCGCTCCAGCTCGTCGCCCAGGGCCACGGGCCAGGGCGTGCCCAGCCCGGCCTGCAGGCGCCGGCGCTGCGCCAGCAGGTCCAGCGCCTGGGCCAGGCGCGTCTGCAGCTCGGCCGGCCAGGGCGCCGGAATCTGTGCGGACAGATCACCGTGCTGCGCCAGCAGCTGCAGGCCCGATTGCAGGGATTCTCCAATGCGCGCGCCGTCAGGCAGCACGCAGAAAGCCAGGTTGCGGCCTGCGGCCGCAGGCAGCGCGCGCGCGATCACGCCCAGCGCCGAGCGCGCCTGGCGTCCCAGCGCCGGCCACTCGATGCGCAGCAGCCGGCCCAGCTGCTGCGCCGCCTCGGCAAAGCCCTGGCCTGCATCGTGCAGCGCCTGGGCGGCATCCACCATCTGCTGCTGCCAGCGTACGGACCAGTCGCTGGCCTGCACCGTGGCCAGCGGCCCGTCCTCCAGATGCTGCGCGCCCACGGCCTGGGCATTGGCCTGCAGGCGGCCCGCAGTCTCGCGCAAAAGGGCCAGGCCCGCTTCGTCATGGGCCTGGGGCGTGGGCCAGTGAAATCCCAGGCGCGGCAGCGCCTCGCCACCGGCCACGGCGCCAATGGCGCGGTAGATGGTCCAGCCGTTGGCGTGGCGCCGGTGCAGACGCTCCACATAGGCCGACAGCTGCTCGCGCAGGCGGCCAAGCTGGCTGGCCTTGGCGGCCCAGGCCTCGGCATCCACCTGGCCATGCGAGTCCCAGGATTTCTGCAACTGGCCCAGCACGTCGAGCTTGCGGCTCTTGTTGGAGTGCAGCTCCAGGCAGAACTCGCCCAGGCCCACTTCGCGCAGGCGGCGGTAGACCACGTCCAGCGCGGCGATTTTCTCGGCCACGAAGAGCACGCGCTTGTCCTCGGCCAGGCACTGCGCGATCAGGTTGGCAATGGTCTGGCTCTTGCCCGTGCCCGGCGGGCCGATGAGCACGAAGTCCTTGCCGCGCGCAGCGGCCATCACGGCCGACAGCTGCGATGAATCGGCCGGCAGCGGGCTGAAGACCTGCTGCGGCGCGAACTCCTGGTCCAGCCGCCGCGTGTCGGGAAAGGCGATCTCCGAGCGATAGGGCTCGCGCGGCGTGTCGATCAGGTGGGCGACCACGGGCGAGCTGCGCAGTTGGTCGGCGCGCTCGGCCAGGTCCTTCCACATCAGGTACTTGGCGAAGGAGAACATGGACAGCACCACGTCCTCGCTGACCTCCCAGCCGCGCACGTCCTTGATCGCCTCGCGCACGCGGGCCCAGATGCCGGCGATGTCCAGCCCGGCCTCGTCGCGCGGCAGGTCGCCTGCGGGCACGCCCAGCTCCAGCTGGAAGTCCTGGCGCAGCATCTCGACCAGCGTGGGATTGAAGCGCGGCTCGTCCTCATGCGCCTGCAGCGTGAAGCCTGAGCGCGCGCTCTTGCGCTCCAGCGTGACGGGCAGCAGGATCAGCGGCGCGCGCACGCGCACATCGGGCTTGTCGGGCCGGCTCCAGACCAGAAAGCCCAGGGCCACGAACAAGGTGTTGGCGCCGCCTTCCTGCAGCGCGTTGCGCGCGCCGCGGAACAGCTCCACAAAGCGGCTGTCCAGCTCCAGCGGCTCCAGGTCGATGAAGACCTCGCGCCGCTGCAGCGCCTCGTCGGCGTGCGCGCCGCGCAGGTCTTCCAGGCTGCGCGCCTCGTGCAATGGCTGGCTGCGCGGGTCCTTGCCCTGCATGAGCTCGGGGCTGGGCAGCAGCTTGAGCACCTGGCCCCGGGCCAGCGTGTCCTCCAGCGCGGGCGCGGCCACCTGCAGCAGCAGCGATTTCTTGCCGGGCTTGAAGTTGAGCAGGGCATTGCGCAGCGACAGGTCCAGCAGCCGGCGCTGCCAGCGCGCCAGCCTGTCCTTGGGATCGAGCTGGGAGGTGGGCACTTCGCGTGTCTGCGCCTGTGCCAGGAGTTCGGGCGGCGGCTCCACGGTGAGCCGTGGCTCGGCCTGGCCTTCGCCGGCCTCGGGCGCGGCGTCCTGCGGCTGGGCCAGGGCCAGCGCCAGCGGGCGGATGCGTTGCATGCGCGCGCGCCGCACGTCCACCAGCAGCTCGAACTGGTCCTCATGCTCTTCGGCCAGCTGGCGCGCGCCCTGGGCAATGGCCTGGCTGAAGGCCACGGCCTGGCCTTGCGCGGCCAGCGTGGTCTCGAAGACCACCAGCTCCTGCAGCTTGAGCCGCTTGCGCACGGCCGTGATGTCATCGACCACGGCGGTCGAGAATTCCTGCCTGCCTAGCCACAGGCCCACGAAGGCATGGCCGCGCGTGAAGACCAGCAGCGGGTTCAGGTGCGCCTGCTCCAGGCAGGAGGCGAACAGCAGCGTCAGGTCCAGGCAGGTGGCCAGGCCCGCATCCAGCACCTGGGACGCGCCGCGTATCTTCTGGCCCGCATGCTCGAAGCTGGCCGGCGGCAGCGCGTAGTTGAGTTTCTTCTGGAGCACGGAAGTCCAGATGGCCGAGGCCAGTTCCCAGGCCCGCTGCGGCCCCTGTTCATAGCCGTTGATGGCGCCGGACTTGCCCGCCGACTCCAGCGCCTGCGCCGCGCCCTTGAGGATGCGGTCCACGGCCGGGTCGTTGGGTTGCACGAAGGCCGCCACCATCTCGGGCAAATGCCCCAGGCCGCCCCACTGGTTGCGTGCCAGCAGTTCCAGCGGGTGTTCGTGCCGGGCCAGCACCGTCTCTGCCGGCTGGCCGCTGCGCAGCTCCAGCCGCAGCACGGCGGGCTCGGCCTCGGTCAGGCGCGAGAGCAAGGCGCCGTCCAGCGCCACATCCAGGTCGGTCAGCGCATAGGTGCTGTGCGCGGCCACCGACTCCAGGCGCCAGGTACGCGGCTTGATGAAGGCAGGCTCGGAGGCCAGGTGCAGGCTCAGCGCCTGCAGCGGCAGCTCGCCCTCGTTGACGATGGCCAGCTCCAGCAGCGCGGGCACGGCGTTCTGGAAGTCGGCGAGATTGAGCTTGGCGACGGTGCCGATGCGCAGCTGCGGGGCCGTCTGCGGCGCCTGGGCGGCGGCGGGGGCGGCATCTGCGGGGGAATCTCGGCGGGGGTCTTCTGTCATGCGCGGTAGTCCTTGGCTGGCCAGCAGGCGGCGGGAATTGTCGAAATCCCGTCATATTCCTGGCCCGACGATTGTCCGCTGCGAATGGGGCGCCGTGTCCGAGATGGGCGGTTTTCAGGGGTCACTGTTTGCAAAAAATGAGAGCACGGATGAAGGCGCCGGCCACCGGCGCGCCCGGCTCCAGTACGATGCCGGCCAGCCATGCGCAACATCCCGCCCCTTCACCTCATCGCCGCCTTCGATGCCGTGGCGCGAAGCCAGAGCTTCAAGCAGGCGGCCGAAGAACTGAACCTTTCGGACAGCGCCGTCAGCCACCGCATCCGCGAATTGGAAAAGCTGCTGGGCACCCCGCTGTTCCACCGCACCACGCGCGTGGTCACGCTCAGCGCCGAGGGAGCCTGGCTGCACCAGCAGACCCGCGCCCCGCTGCAGGCGCTGGAGACCACCTTCGGCAGCCTGGTGCAGGGGCGCGACGTGGTGCGCATCAGCGCCCTGCCCTCGTTCGCACGGCTGCGGCTGGTGCCGTCGCTCACGGCCTTTCAGCGCAGCCACCCGGACGTTTCCATCGCCATCGATCCGACCACGCGCACCGTCAACCTCCAGCAGGGCGAGGCGGACATCGCCATCCGCTTTGCACACCAGGCGCCTCAGGCACCTCTGGCATTCCACTGCGAGCGCCTGCTGGACGACGAATGGTTTGCCGTGGCCGCGCCACGCTACCTGGAGCAGTTCGAGGGCCTGGATCTGGCCGGGCTGTTCCGGCGGGCCAACCTGCTCTCGCACAGCCGCCAACCCTGGGAGCCCTGGCTGCAGGCCGCGGGCCTGCGCATCTCGTCAGCCCAGCGCCAGCTCAGCTATTCGGACACGGGCTTCATGCTGGACGCGGCGCTGAACCTGCAAGGCATTGCGCTGGGCCGCCGCTCCCTGGTCCAGCGCCTGCTGGCCGAGCGCAGCCTGGTGCGCGTCTCGGACACGGCCATCCCCTGCAGCCAGAGCTATTTCCTGCTGGCTTCCGAACGCGCCATGGTCTCGCGCCATGGCGCGGCCGTCATGGACTGGATTCGTGCGGTGGCGGCCGAGGCCGGATAGCCGGGCGCCGCCGCCCGCGTTCACGCTTCCCACGCTCACACGTTCACGCCCTCACATCCTCAGCGCGCCATGGTCAGCGCAATGCCCAGCAGCACGCCCGCCATGGCCGCCGCCTTGGGCCGCAGATGGCGTTCGGCAAAGAACCGTGCCGACAGCGCAAACACCATGACCAGATTGGCGCGGCGCAGCACCGAGATCACGGCAATCTGCGCGCCCTCCATCTGCACGGCGGCCAGGTAGATGGACTCGGCCAGCACATAGGCCAGCGAAATGGCGGGCACGGCCCAGTTGCGCCCCAGCAGGCTGCGCAGCTCCAGCCCGCGCCAGATCCAGGGCAACAGCAGCAAGGCCAGGGCGCCGCGCTGCAGCGCAGACCAGGCCTGGACGGCAACCAGGTCCATGCGCAGCGTGGCCAGAATGTGCTTGTCGTACAGGGCATTGGCCGAGGACAGCAGCGTGGCCGCCAGCATGCACAGCACCCACAGATTGCGGCCAAAGCCTATGCCCTCCTTCTGGCCGACCAGGGAGAACAGGTAGTACGAGGCCATGGACACCGCCAGCCCCAGCCATTGCCACCAGCCCAGTTGCTCGCACAGCAGGAGCACCGCGCCCAGCGCCGTCCACAGCGGCCCGCTGGCACGCACGCCCGCAGAGATGGACAGCGGCAAGGCCTTCACCGAGTAGTACGACAGCACCCAGGTGGCCACCATCATCAGCGACTTGGGCAGCAGCAGCATCTGCTGGCGCAGGTCCAGCGCGGCGGACGAGGAATCGTCCATCGCCACGAAAGGCAGCCACAGCAACGCGCCCAGCGCCGGGCACCAGAACACCACCTCCAGCACGGACTTTTCCCCCAGCGCCAGCTTGGTCAGAAAGTCATATGCCCCCAACACCAGGCCGGCCAGCAGCCCCAACACCATCCAGTCCATATCCGCCTGCACTCCTGCATTGACAAGGGTGCAAGCGTAGGAGCGATGGCCGCAGGCATTGCTGAGACCTGTGCGGCGATTGCGCAATCGCGCTCATGAATGCGCGGGCATCACTGCGCGCCGGCCACCGCAGCCTGGCGCGCACCGGGCTGCTTGAACAGCTTGAAGTACGGCGTGTTCGACGGATTCACCGGGATGTCGAACTTGCGCACCATGGCATAGGTCTGGATCTGGTCGTGCAGCGGCAGGTAGATCAGCTCCTTTTGCACCGTGCTCCAGATGGAGTGGATGGTGGCGTCGCGCTTGCGCGCATCGCCCTCGGAGGCCAGGGAGACGATCTGGCTGTCCAGCTCGGCATTGCTGTAGCGCGTGGCATTGGTGTTGCCGCGGCCGTTCTTGCCGCGCGTGTGCACCAGGTAGTCGAAGACATAGGCCGAGTCATAGGTGGGCACGCCCCAGCCGTAGAGGTAGAAATCCGTTTCCTGGTTGTTGATGGCCGCCGTCTGGATGGCCAGCGGCCGGGACGACACGGCGGTCTTCACGCCGATGCGGCCCAGAAATCCGGCGATGGCCTGGCAGATGGCCTCGTCGTTCAGGTAGCGGTCGTTCGTGCAATGCAGGGTGATGCCGAAGCCGTTGGGATAGCCGGCCTCGGCCAGCAGCTTCCTGGCCTGGGCCAAGTCGGCCTTGCCCACGGCGCCAAAGGATTTCTCGTAGCCGTGCACAAAGGGCGGCGCAATGATGTTGGTGGGCACGGACAGGCCGCGCATCACGGCGCGCTGTATGGCCTGCCGGTCGATGGCCAGCTGGAAGGCCTGACGCACGCGCAGGTCAGCTAGGGGGTTCTTGTCCTTCACATCGGAATGCGACAGCGGGGCGGCGCCCACGTTCAGGCCCAGGAAGATGGTGCGGTTCTCGGCGGCCTGGTTGATGCGAAAGCGCGGGTCGGCGCTCAGGCGCGCAATGTCCTGGATGGGCAGGTCCTGCACGAAGTCCACCTCGCCCGACAGCAGCGCCGCCACGCGCGTGGCCTGGGACTTGATGGGCAGGTAGACCAGTTCGTCGATCTCCAGCGGGAACAGCCCCTTGCCCCAGTAGCCGGGAAACTGCCGCAGCACGGTGCGCGTGTCCTGTTCGCGCGAGGCGATGACGTAGGGACCCGTGCCGTTGACGTTGCGCGTGGCGTAGTTCTCTTCCTTGGCCAGCGCGTTCTGCGGCTGCTCTGCGCCATGGGCCTTGGCCCAGGCGGCGCTCAGGATCTGGATGTTGATGAGGCTGGCCGGCAGCAGCGGGTTGGGCCCGTTGGTCCTGATGTGCACGGTGAAGGCATCGACCTTGGTCACGTCGGTGATCGAGGTCAGCAGCGAGCGCATGTCCGAGGTGGCCGAGCGCGCGCGGCGCAGAGAGAACAGCACGTCGTCGGCCGTGAACAGGCTGCCGTCATGGAACTTCACGCCCTTGCGCAGCTTGAACTCCCAGACCGAGGGGTCGGCAGTCAGCGCCCAGGACGTGGCCAGGGTGGGCAGCAGCTTGCCATCGGCCGTGCGGATGATCAGCGGCTCGTAGATCTGGTGCAGCAGGTTGTGGTTGGGGCCGTTGTTCAGCGCATGCGGGTCCAGCGTGGAGGCATCGGTGGAGCGCGCCCAGCGCAGGGTTTCGGCCTGGGCGGGCGGTGCGCACAGCAGGGCTGCGGCCAGGGCGGGAAGCAGTGCGGAAGTTCGCAGGGTGCGCAAGTGGGTGCGCAGCAGGGAAAGGCGAGGCAGGAAGCGTCTTTGGGTCATGAAGTGTCGTGGCAGCCGGAACAAGATCGCAGGAAGGCGGCGGCTGCACCAGACGGCCGATTGTGTGGAGCCACCGGCCCGCCGCAAAGCCTGATTGCGCCTATGCAAATGCGCTGCACGCAGATGCAAAGCGCTGCGACAGCAGGGCGTACAGCGCGCGCAGGCCCTGGGCCTCGCCGCCCCTGGGACGGCCGGGGCGCTCCTCCAGATTCCAGGCGAACAGGTCCAGGTGCAGCCAGGGCAGCTCGGGCGGCACAAAGCTCTCCAGGAACAGCGCAGCCGTGATGGCGCCGCCCTGCGGCGTGCTGGCGGCGTTGAGCAGGTCGGCCTGGTCGGAGCGGAGCATGCGGCGGTAAGGCGCCCACAGGGGCAGGCGCCACAGCGGGTCGGCCTGCGCGCGGCCCTGGGCCAGCAGCGCATCGGCCCAGCCGTCATGGTTGCTGAACAGCGCGGGCAGGTCCGGCCCCAGCGCCGTGCGCGCAGCGCCCGTGAGCGTGGCCAGGTCGATCAGCAGCGCGGGCGGCGTGGGCGCGCTGCGAATGGCGTGGTGCAGCGCATCGGCCAGCAGGAGCCGGCCTTCGGCATCGGTGTTCTCGATCTCCACCCGCCGGCCGTCACCGGCCTCGATGATGTCGCCGGGCCGCAGCGCGCCGGCACCCACGGCGTTCTCCACCGCAGGCACCAGCAGCTTCAGGTGGATGGGCAGGCCCGCCTGCATCAGCAGATCGGCCAGGGCCAGGGCGTGTGCGGCGCCGCCCATGTCCTTCTTCATCCAGCGCATGCCTGCGGCGGGCTTGAGGTCCAGCCCACCGGAGTCAAAGCACACGCCCTTGCCGATGAGCACCACATGGGGCAGCGCGGCATCGCCCCAGGTCAGCTCGGCCACGCGCGGCGCCTGGGCCGCCGCCCGACCCACGGCGTGCACCAGGGCAAAGCCTGCGGCGGGCAGCTCGTCGCCCATCCATTGCCGGAAGCGCGCGCCATGGCGCGCGGCCAGGTCAGCCACGGCCTGGGCCAGCTGTTCGGGACCCAGCTGGTTGGCAGGCAGGTTGACCAGCCGCCGCACCTCGCCAATGGCTGCGGCCATTGGCGCGACGGCGGCCTGCTCATCAGGGCTTGCCACCAGCTGAGCGAGTGATGGAGCGGTTGCCGCATCCGACTGCCGCGCCTGGCGGGTCGATGGCAGCGCGCCCAGTGCCCAGCCCAGGAGCAGATGCGGCCTCTGAGCCTCATCCGCATCGGCGAGCGCATAGGTGCCGGGCGGCAGCGCAGCCGGCAGGCCGGCCAGCTGCCACAGCGGCTGGTCCGGGTCCACGCCGACCAGCACGCCAGCGAGGGCAGTGCACTCGCCCTGCCCTTCCCTCTGCACTTCGGCCTGCACTTCAGCCTGCATGCCGGGCAACAGCAGGATGCGGCCCGGCTGCGCATCAAAGCCTGCAGCGCGCGCCCATCGGGCCTGGGCCGGAGGCAGTTGCTCCAGCACGGCCGCCAGCGTGGCGGGCGTGGCACGGTGCAACGCCGTGGCGGGTTGGGGGGAAGTGGCGAATGCGCCGGATTGGGAAGGGGAGCTTGTGGCAGGGCTGGACATGGTGCTGGCAAAGCGCGCCAGCCTAAGGGCCGACTCCGCTTGGCGCAAACACGCCTGCCGCATATGCAAAGCAGAAATGATTGGTGGACGTCTGCGTGCAGGCGGGCCGCAGCCGCTCAGTCCAGAAAGCGCGCGGCCACCTGCGGATCGGGCACCATGCACTGCGCGCTGCGGCCAAACCAGCGGTAGCGGTTGCGGGCCAGCCAGCGGTACAGCCCATCGCGCAGGGGGCGGGGAATCAGCCACGCCGCCCATGCCAGCCGCCAGGGCCAGCCCAGGCCATGGAGCACGCGCAGGATGGCGTCCGTGTGCTGCCAGGAACGGTCCCCATCCACCAGCAGCAGCGTCTGCAGACCTTCGACCCGCAGGCCTGCATCGGCCAGCATCCTGCCGCCGGCCTCGCCCTGGATGGAGGCAAAGCGGAACCTGCCGCGCCTGTCGTGCCTCAGCAGAAACTGCACCCAGCCATTGCACAGCAGGCATTGGCCATCGAACACCACAATCATGATTCACCCTCCTTGGGCACTGAAGTGTCTTGCCGCACCGTGGGCAATTGCAGATGCCCGCTGTAGCTGGCGACCACGCCCACCCAGGGCACGGCTGCCTCGATGTGGAAATGCAGGCGATCCCCCTCGCCGCGCTCCTCGGCCACGATGCGCGGCTCCAGCCAGGCCGGGCAGGCCATGCCCAGAAAGCGCAACTTGCGCAG
Organism: Delftia acidovorans NBRC 14950; assembly: GCF_001598795.1. Lineage (GTDB taxonomy): Bacteria > Pseudomonadota > Gammaproteobacteria > Burkholderiales > Burkholderiaceae_C > Comamonas > Comamonas acidovorans. The sequence goes on from NZ_BCZP01000007.1 coordinate 59,830, forward strand.
GCGCATCACCAGCCGATTGCCATCGGCCTCCAACCCGAAGCTCAGCCGCGCTGCGCCCAAGGATTCGATGATCTGCCCGTCCTGCATGCGCAGGCTGGAACGCATGGTCTGCGCGGGAAAGTGGCGGGTCCAGACCTCACGCTGGGGCTGGGCATGCAGCGCGAAGCGGATGGGCCCCTCGCTGGCGCGCAGCGGCGTGCCCAGACACAGCGCCAGCAGCCGGGCCGCCAGGGACTGCGGCGCCTGGGTGCGGACCCAGCCATGGAGCTCATGGCGGCCCGTCAGGCGGTGGAAGGCCTGCACGGCGGGGTCCAGCCGGGCAAAGCGCTCGCCCATGGCCTGCTCGTACATGGACAGCCTCCGGCTCATGGATGGATCTCCCTCATGCGGATGTCCAGGCCACGGGCCTCCTGCTCGAAATCCTCCAGGGTCAGCAGGCCCATGCAGGGCATGGCGCCCACGGCGGGCAGTTGGCCTGCCGCCAGCTTCCGCGCCAGGGCCGAGGCGGCAAGCGTGGGCACATAGGGGCCGTCGCCCGACCCGGCGACCAGCACCCAGACGCGCTCCTGCACGAAGCCCTGTGCGTCCCGCCCACGCACGCACACATGCATGGCACCCGCATCGCTGCCCCAGTCCTTGAAGCAGTCCGCAGCGCGCTTGAGCCACGCGGCGTGCACCGACCAGTCGCGCACCAGGCCCAGGCGCGCCAGCCAGGCCATGGCATTCATGCCCCTGTGCAGAAATGCCAACTCCAGCCCCGCGCCAAAACGCACGCCAGGCTTGCCCGCATACCGGGGTGCCAGCAGTACCAGATCAGGCACATCGCAGGGCGACAGCAGCCGCGCCCCCACAGGCTCGGGATAGCGGTGGCGCCAGCTGCCCGACCAGCCGAACACCGGCTGCGGGCCAGCGGACGCGAGGCGCTTGCCGCAGTAGCTCAGGATGCCGGCCACCGTGGACAGGCCGCGCTCCGTGCGGTTGCCGGGGCTGATGCCTATGTCGATGGAATCCACGCAGGCCATGCCGCCTGCCAGCCGATCGGCCACCGCCGTGGACAGTGCGGGGACGGAACTGGCCCCGCTGGTCAGCAGCACGCCCCGGGCCAGCGCAGCGGCTTGCAGGGCGGTGATGCCGCCGACGAAGTCGCGGCCATCGGCCAGGTCCACGTAGTGCACGCCCGCATGGGCGCAGGCCTGTGCCACGCGATGGTCCTGCCCCTGGAAAGGGCCTGAGGTATGAATGAGGAGATGGATGCCATGCTCCTGGAGCCGGGCCTGCAGCCCCGGGTCCATGGCGTCCACCGCCACGGCGGACAGCCCGGCATGGGCATCGGGCAAAAGCGCATCGACCAAGGCCTGTGCCTTGGCGCCCGAGCGGCCCACCACCACGATGTGCAGCGCCTTCTGCCGTGCCAGCCGGCGCACCAGCCGGCTGCCGAAAAAGCCATATCCCCCGACAACCATCACCCTGAATTCGTGCATGCGCCAGTGTAGGGCCGACCGGTCGCCAGGACGGCGGTGGCAGCATTTCCCTACAAGGTGTTTCATCAGGAAAATATATGGTTAGCCACCATACAATATGCTGACACCACACCTGGCGCACAGCGCCTCAACCCCAGGAAACACCATGTCCCACTATCTGGTCGAGCTCTATTCCCCCAACCCCGCCTGGCTGGCCCTGCCCGCCGCGCAGCGCCAGCAGTTTCTGGAAGGGGTTGCCAGCGCCATGGGCGGGCTGGCTGCCATGGGCGTGCAGGTGCTGGCCCTGGCCGAGACCGACCGCGGCCTGGACCAGGCCAGCCCCCACCGCTTCCTGGGCATCTGGCGCTTTCCCGATACCGCCGCGCGCGATGCCCTGCTGGCGGGCATCAAGGCCAGCGGCTGGTACGGCTACTTCGACCATGTGAACGCGGCCAGCGGCACGGGCGGCCTTGAAAGCCATCTGAAGGCGCTGGCCGAGGCCTGAGGCGGACGGGTGATGGGTGCTGGATGGGTCCGCGCCCGCGCTACGGCTGAATCGGACACCCCAGACGCTTGAGCGTCTCGTCGATCCATGGCGCGCTGTAAGTACCGGCAGCGATGTCGGCCACCATCCTGGCCTCAACGACCTGCTTCCCGAGTGCTGCATCCAGCAAGGCCTGCGCCTGCGCATGCGGTACGCACAGCAAGCCATCGTCATCGCCAATCATGAGGTCACCGGGCTCGATAACCATGCCATCGATGGCGATAGGCACATTGATCTCGCCCGGGCCGTCCTTGTAGGGTCCGCGGTGCGTGACGCCCGCGGCGAATACCGGGAAGCTGCCAGCACGAATCCATGCCGCGTCCCGGATCGCGCCATTGATCACGATGCCGCCCAGCTGGCGACGCATGGCGTCTCCCACCATGATTTCTCCGATGAGTGCGTTGGTGAGGTCGCCGCCCGCATCCACCACGATCACGTCACCTGGGCTGGCCAGTTGAAGTGCCTTGTGGAGCATGAGGTTGTCGCCCGGGCGGGTCTTGATGGTCAACGCGGGGCCGGCCATGCGCCCGCCGCCGTGCATGGGGCGCAGCCGCGCGCCGCCAGCCGTCATGCGGGCCATGCAATCGCTGACGTTGGCAACAGGCACGTCGAGATAGCGCCTGGCAATATCAAGGCTGACAGCGCGTTGCCGCTTCAGAATTTGAAGACCGATCATGGTGTGGTACTCAGAGTGGATGGAATGAAAGCCGTGCTGCTCAATCCAGCGTGGTGCCAGAGCTCTTGACGATGGGTGCCAGGCGGGCGCGGTCGCTGGCGTAGAGCCTGGCCATGTCCTGCGGTGTGCCGGTGATGAGTTCGGCGCCCGAGTCGGCGATCTTCCTGGCCGTGTCGGGTGCGTTCACCACCTTGTTGATGGCTTCGTTGAGCTGCTTGACGATGGCGTCGGAGGTGCCGGCCGGGGCCATCACGCCCCACACGCTGGCCAGCTCCACGCCCTTGATGCCGGATTCGGTGTAGGTCGGCACGTCGGGCAGCAGCTTGGAGCGGCTCGCGGTGGTCACGCCAATGGCGCGCACCTTGCCCGACTGGATGTGCGACAGCAGCGTGGGGACGGAGCCCATATACATGTCGATGCGCCCGCCCAGCAGGTCGGGCATGGCCTGCGCCATGCCGCGAAACGGCACGTGGGTGAACTTCACATTCGAGCTTTTCTGCCAGGCCTCGCTGATGAGGTGCGAAATGGTGCCGGTGCCCGGCGTGGCAAAGCTCAGGCGCCCGGGGTCCTTCTTCGCCGCCTGGACGATGTCGTCCAGGGACTTGTACGGCGAATCGGCATTCACCACGAGCACGGCCGGGCCGGCTGCGACCAGGGCCACGGCGCGCAGGTCCTTGTCGGGGTTGTAGGTGAGCTTGGAGTACAGCAGCGGGTTGAGCACCACGTTGTCGGTCTGCGCCATCACCAGGGTCAGGCCGTCGGCGGGGGCCTTGGCCACCTGGTCCAGAGCCAGGTTGCCACCGGCCCCGGGCTTGTTCTCCACCACGATGGCCCACCCATGGGCCTCGGTGAGCTTGGTGCCCACCAGCCGCGTGAGGTTGTCGGTGCCGCCACCGGCCGGAAAGGGCACGATGAACCTGATGGGCCGCTGCGGATAGGTGCCCTGGGCATGGGCATGGGCCGGGGCCATGGCGGCAGCGGTCAGTGCCAGCAGGCCGGCGAGGGCCAGGCGGCGTCGGGTCGGGGTCGTCATTGCGGATGTCTCCTTTGGTGGTGTCGGTTGGCGCAGGGGTACGTTGATCAGGGGCGGCTGGCGAGCACGTGGCTGCCCAGCCAATCGATGGCCTCGTCGGTGGAGGTGCCGGTGAACGGCTGCGCCGCATGCGCGCGGGCCGTGGCGGCAAACAGCGCCTCGACGGCGGGCAAGGCGATGGGTGCCAGGCCGTTGCGGGCCATCTGCTGCCGGGCCTCGGCCACCTCGTTGCGGCGGCGTGCGGAATGCGGGATGTGCGTGCGCACCATGGACTCCATCAGCGTGCGCAGCGGTGTCTCGTCGATGTCCTGCAGCACGGCATGCAGCTGCTCGCGCAGGCCCATCTGCTGGGCCGTCACCAGGCACTCCACGGCCAGCGCCTCGGTCCCCTTGGTGTAGATGCTGCGCAGGAGCTTGAGCGCGGCGGCATCGCCCGGCTGTCCGCCCACCACGCGAACGGAGCCGCCAAGGGGCAAGAACAATTCCTGTACAAAACCGGCCTTGCCACCGGCCACGAGCAGCGGCGTCTTTCTGCCGCCCAGGTTGACCGCGCCGGTGATGGCCACGTCCACGAAGTGCACCGCCCTGCCCTGGGCGACGCGCCGGGCCAGCTCGCCGCATTCGCGCATCTCCTGCGGGTCGGCCGTGGTCATGTCCACATAGACCACGCCATCGGCCAGATCGCGCAGATCGCGCAGATGGGGCAGGCAGGCCTCGAACAGGCTGCGCGCCACGGTGCCGAACACGGCGCTCACCACCACGTCGGCCTCGGCCAGCCAGGCACCGGGCGCGGTATGCACCTGCGCACCAGCGGCCTGCACGGCGTCGGCCACCGCAGCGTTGGGCCGCAGGTCGCACAGGCCCACCACGCTGTGCCCCTGCTCCAAAAAGGCCTGCATGTAGCAGGCGCCGACCATTCCACCACCCAGTATTGCGAACTTCATAAAAGTACAAATTTAAAACATTGAGCGCAGTCTATGGAGTGCAACCCCGATCCACTCATAGAGATTTCCCGTAGAACTGCGGATATTTGTACTTTCTTTGTATTTTTCTGAATGAAGCGCAGCGCAGCGAGCCCCTTCGTCGTCACCTAGAATCGGCGCACCATCCCCACCCACCTGGTGCAAACACAGTGCAAAACGTGAAAGACAAGGCGTACGAGGTTCTGCGGCAGCGGCTCATCGGCGGCCACTACCGACCCGGCGAACAGCTCAAGGAAGAGCCCATTGCCCGCGACCTGGGACTGAGCCGGACGCCGGTGCGCAATGCGCTGCACCGTCTGGTGGAAGATGGCCTGGCCACCGATGGCGCGGGCCAGGGTATCCGCGTGTCGGAGTGGAGCGACTGGGATGTGGAGGAGACCTTCCAGCTGCGCATGCTGCTGGAGCCGTACGCCTCGTTCCTCGCGGCCACACGCGGCGGCGAGGGGCTGGCCGATGAGCTGGAGGCCAGCAACCAGCGCATGGAGGCCGGCATTGCCGCTGGCCACGACGGCATTGGCGAGGTGCAGTCAGCCAACCGGGATTTTCACCACGCGCTGATCGAGGCATCGGGCTCGCCGCGCCTCAAGACCATGCTGGCGACGATGATCGACATGCCGATCATCAAGCGGTCGTTCTACATCTACACGCCCGAAGAGCTGGTGCAAAGCCTGCACCACCACTGCGACCTGGTGATCGCCATACGTGCCAGGGATGGGGAGCTGGCACGCCAGGTGATGCAGCTGCACCTGCGCATGTCCTACCACCGGTTCATGAAGCATCGGGGGGAATACCGCGCGGATGCATGAACAGTGTCATGACCGGGGCTGAACCCTTTGCGCTGACCGCACCCGGTACAGCCACGGCAGCCAGACAAAGGCGATGAGGACCAGCACAACGCCTGCCAGCGCCATGGGCAACACCATCGGCCAGGCACCGTGGCGCATCGTCGGATCGACAAATTGCGCCGCCAGCTGGCCGGCGCAGAAGGCCACGCACATGATCGCGAAGCCCGAACACGACACGGCCCGCCCGGCCAGCTGCGGCGGCAGACCACCCACCGCGCCCGCCTGGCCGCAAGGCTGGTGCAGGCCATGGCCCAGTGCATACACCGCGTGCCCCAGCAGCAGTGGAACGGGCGAGGTCGGCGCCAGCACGCAGCCGGCGATCTGGATGCACGGCCCCAGCAGACTGAGCGAAGCGCCCAGTTGCACCGTGCGCACCGGCCCGTGGCGCGACAGCAGGCGCCGGCACCATGTGATGCCCAGGATGTAGACCAGCGAGCCGCCCGCTGGAATCCAGCCGTAGAGCACGGGCGACAGGCCGAACAGGTCGACGTACACCATCGGCGACAGCAGCAAAAAGCAGAAGATGCCGCCGTAGGTGGCTGCGGCCAGCGCCGTCCAGGCGCAAAAGCCGGGGTCGGCGATCACCTGGCGCACACCGCCAGCGGATACGGATACGGGTACGGGTACGGATGCGAGGACCGGGGCAGACTCCGCCGGCGCTTGCCGCGTCTCGCTGAAAGTGCGCCAGCACAGTGCCAGCAAAGCCAGCGAGTAGACGCCCATCGCCACCAGCACCCAGCGCCAGCCGGTGGCCTGGACTCCCCATGCACCGGCAATCGGCGCCACCAGGGCCACCAGCCCCAGGCCCATCAGGCCGCGGGCCATGATGCGCGGCCCTTCATGGGCCGGATACAGATCGCGCACCGCAGCCCGTGCGCACACCAGGATGGCCGCCATGGCCGCGCCCTGCACGGCGCGCCAGGCCACCAGTGCGTCCGCGCTGCCCGCCAGCGCACAGCCGCCCGCCGCTGCCGTGTAGCAGGCCAAACCCGTCAGCAGCACGGGCCGGCGCCCGAAGCGGTCGGCCAGCGGCCCGCACACCAGCTGGGCGACACCGAAGGCCAGCATGAACACGGTCAGGCTGCTGCTGGCCGAGCCCAGGTCGCGCGCGATCTCGGGCAACGCCGGCAGATAGCCATCGGTGGCGACCGGCTGCGCGGCCAGCAGCAGCGGCAGCAGCAGGAGGAAGGAAACGGAGCGGCGCGGGCCGGGGTCGGCGAAGTTCATCTCAATGAAGCCTGGTCACTGCATGCAGCGCGTCGAGCGAGGGAGTTCGAAGGACGATACATGGCCAGTTGCGCGCCATGCATCCTATGCGACGGCGGACAGCACGGCCCGCAGGCCCAGCAGATAGCTGTCCGCGCCGAAGCCGCAGATCTGGCCCCGGGCGATGTCGGCAAACACCGAGTGGTGGCGAAAGGGCTCGCGCGCATGGATGTTGCTCATGTGGATCTCCACCACGGGCACGGTGAGCATGGCCAGCGCGTCGCGGATGCCGTAGCTGTAGTGCGTCCAGGCGCCGGCGTTGATGAGCACGCCATCGACGCCGTCCCGAAAGCCCTGGTGGATGCGATCGCACATGGCGCCTTCGCAATTGGTCTGGAAGCTGTCCACCTCGCAGCCCAGCTGGCTGCCCAGGCTGCGCAGCGAGGCGTCGATCTCGGCCAGCGTGACCGTGCCGTATTGGGCAGGGTCGCGCTGGCCGAACATGTTGTGGTTGATGCCGTGCAGCATCAGGATCTTTTTCATGGAGGCTCCGTGGCTTGATGTCATGGATGGAGGATGGCGCGCCGGTGGTGTCCGGGTCACGCCGTGGTGTCGATGGCGGTGCCCATGCGGGCAGCTTCTGCAATGGCCTCGGTGATCTGCAGGTTGCGCAGGCCGTCGCGCACGCTGACCAGCGGTTGTGCCAGGCCGCGCGCCACCTGCGCGAAATGCGCCATCTGGCGCACCAGCGGGTCTTCGCGCTCCACGGCGGCCACATCCAGGTCGAAGGGCTCATTCCAGGAGCGCTGGCCGGCCGATGCATAGGTCTTCAGCCGCATGCTCGGTATGGCCAGCGAGCCGAAGGTGCCCGCCACCAGGTAGCAGTCTTCGTCCTCATAGCTGGCATAGGCCTTGTTCTCCTGCGAGGTCTGCTCCCAGCTGCGCGCGCTGGCGGCCGTGTCCGAAAGCACAAAGCTGCCCAGCGCACCGCTGGCAAAGCGCAGGTTGATGGCCACCGTGTCTTCCACGGCAAAACCGCGCGTGGCATGCGAGGCGAAGGCCTGCACGGCCACGATGTCGCCGCACAGCATGCGCAGGTTGTGGACCTCGTGGATCATGTTGAGCAGGATGGGGCCGCCACCGGCCTCGCGGCGCCAGGGGCCTTCCTCGAAATAGGCGTCCGGCTTGTAGAACAGGGCCGCGCCGGTCACGGCCACCAGGCGGCCCAGCCGCCCCTGGGCAATAAGGGCTGCGGCCCGCGCCATGATCGGGCTGTGGGCGCGGTGGTGGCCCACCAGCACGCGGGCGCCGCTGCGCTCGGCCAGCGCGGCCAGGCGCTGTGCCTCGGCCACGGTGGAGGTGACGGGCTTTTCCAGCAGTATGGGCAGGCGCGCATGCATGCACTGCGCCGCCTGCGGGGCATGCAGGCGGTTGGGCGTGGCCAGCACCACGGCGTCGGGCCGGTCATGGGCGATCAGCTCGCCCAGGTCGCGCCACAGCGGCACTCCGGCCCTTTGGGCAAGCTCCCGGGCTGCGGGAGCCGGGTCCACGATGGCGGACAGGCGGCAATCCGCCTGGGCCCCGATGGCGGCGATATGGGCCTGGCCGATCGCGCCGGCGCCGGCCACGGCAATGCGAAGCGGGTGCAGCTGTGCCATGGCATGCCCCCTCAGAAGCGGTGCAGCACGCCCAGCTGCACGCCCTTGATGGTGCGGCCGTTGACGTCGTCAGCCGATGTGAAGTTGGGCTTCATGCCGCCCGATGCCGCCAGCCGGAAGCCCGCATTGCGGTCGTTCTTCAACTGCTCGGCCACCGCGTAGAGCATGGTGCGCTTGGACAGGTCGTAGTAGGCCGCGACCGCGCCGCCCGATGCGCCGCGCCCGCTGTCCGAGCCATCCTGTATGCGGCCCCACAGCGCGCCCACGCGCAGCTGCGGCGTCACGCGGTAGTCGGCCGACAGCTGCCAGACGCGGTAGAAGCGGCGCACATCGGCATTCGTGCCCGCCACCAGCCCGCCCACATTGCCCAGCACCGTGCCCGTGTTGTTGCCCGCCGAGCCCGCCGTGCTGTTGTTGGACCGCACAAAGGCCAGCTGGACCTTGCCCTTGCCGTAGTCGTAGTTGGCGTAGAGGTTGTCGTAGCGGACTGCGTCGGTATAGGCCGCGTTCTGCGGCGCACGCGCATACAGGCCTGCATAGCCGACGCGGTAGGGGCCGTTCAGGTAGTCCAGGCCCAGCTGGTAGATGGCCTGGCGCGCTGGAGCACCGGTCTCGGCCATAGCGTAGTGGGCCTCGAACAGGAAGCCGGCCATGCGCGGCGAGGTGTAGGAGATGTCGTTGTCGAAGCGCGAGGGCACGCCGAAGTTGTTGACCATCGATCCCAACGTGCGCGAGGTGAAGTCGATGTAGTCGCCGCGCCCGAAGATCACGGTGTTCTGCCGGCCCAGCCGCACCTCGCCCCAGCCGCCGCCCAGGCCCACCCAGCTTTGGCGGTCGAAGCCGCGCGTGCTGTCGGCCTGCGTGCCGTTGTCGGCGTTGATGCCCATCTCCAGCTGGAACTTCGCGTACAGGCCACCACCCAGGTCTTCCTGACCGCGAAAGCCCAGGCGGCTGCGCAGCAGGGCACCGTCCTCCAGCGTGGTCATGGATGCGCCCGAGCTGCTGCGCATGTGGTTGATGTACTGGTCCACGCTGCCGTAGATGGTGACCGAGGACTGGGCGTGGGCGCCCGCTCCCCAGGCGCCCAGCACGGTGGTCAGGGCCAGGATGCGAAGGGCCCCGCGCTGCGGCACTCGCGGTGTCTGGTGCATTTGCTGTTGCATGGTCTTGTCTCCTTCTCTGTGAAAAATGCTTTTTCGGGCGTGGCTGCGCCCTGCCCTGGACGCATTCAGGGCCGGTTGTCTGTCGGCTGGATCAGTAGGAGATGTGGGCGGTGGCGCGCAGCTCGTCGGGCGTGGCGCTGCCGAAGCCGAAGAATTCGAGGTAGGCGGGAATCATCTCGAACAGCATGTCCGTGCCCACCTGGAAGTCGCAGCCCTTGTCGCGCACGGCGCGCAGCAGGGGTGTGAACTCGGACTTCATCACCACCTCGCCCACAAAGGTGGTGGGCGCAATGCGCTGTACATCGAAAGGCAGCGGGTCATCGGCCTTCATGCCCAGCGGCGTGGCGTTGACGACCACGTCAAAGCCCTGCGGGTCCCTGGAGCCCGTGCCCACCTTCATCCTCGGGTAGTAGGCAGCGAGCCGCCCTGCCAGGGCCTGCGCGCTCTCGGCCCGCGTGTCGAACAGCATCAGCTCGCCCACGCCGGCTGCCGCCAGCGAGGCGGCAATCGCCGACCCCACGCCACCCGCCCCGGAAATCAGCACCCGCGCGCCCTGCAGCTGCCGGCCCTTGCGCAGCACGCCGCGCACAAAGCCCGCGCCGTCGAACTGGTCGCCCAGCAGCGTGCCGTCCTCGCGCCGCAGCACGGCATTGCAGGCGCCTGCAATGTGCACGGCGGGCGTGACCTCGTGCACCAGGTCCACCACGGACACCTTGTGCGGCATGGTGATCAGCGCGCCGCGCAGGTTGGTGAAACGCATGATGGCCGCGAAGTCCGGCGCGAAATGCGCCGCCTTCACGCCCATGGGCACGACGCAGGCGTCTATGCCCCGGCCATCGAACCATGGGTTGTAGATCATGGGCGACTTGAAGGTCTCGGTGGGATCGCCGATGTGTGCGATGAGGGTGGTTTTTCCGGAAATCATTCCCTGGGCTTTCGGATGCTTGGGTTGGCGGAATGTGGCGTGTGAAATTCAGCGGCCGGACTGGGACAGTGCCTGGGTGCGCAGGCGCTCGTACTCGGCGGCGTCCACAGGCTGCGCACCGGCCTCGCCCAGATCCTCCATGCGCACGCGGTAGGTCTCGCGGGCACTCCAGGCGGCCAGCGCTGCGACCACGGTGATGCCGAAGGCGATCAGCCCCACCGTCAGCCAGATGTTCTGGGAACCCGGAGGCGCCACGGCCGTGAACAGCGCAGGCAGCATGGCGGTGATGGCCGTGCCCACGTTCTGCGAGATGGCCATGGCCGAGACGCGTGTGCGGGTCGGGAACAGCTCGGGGTAGAAGCTGGGGAACACCGCGTTGTAGCCCTGGTAGACCACGCCCCACATCAGGATGGACATGGCGAAGGCCAGCGGCATGTTGCGCGTGCTGATGGCGTAGAGGTAGCCGATGGCCAGCAGCCCGGACAGCAGCGCGCCGAAGATGATGGGCGGGCGCCGGCCGATGCGGTCGGACAGGTTGCCCACCAGGGGGATCACCAGCACCGCGACGATGTTGCCCACCACGGGAATCCACAGGTACATGTCCTTGGCGAAGCCGATGCCGTAGGCGGGCTGCACCGCGTAGGCGGCACCGAAGATGGTGGCCACCACGGGGATCACGTTCATCAGCGCCATGCAGACCACGCGCAGCATGTCGGGCGAATGGTGGCGGAAGGCCTCGACCACGGGCGAACGCGGACGCGCCTCGCTGCGGCCTGCTGCCGTGAAGGCCGGGGTCTCGTTGACCTCGCGGCGGATGATCCAGCCCGCGATGATGACGACGAAGCTCAGGATGAAGGGAATGCGCCAGCCCCAGCTGTTGAACTGCTCGGTGGGCATGTAGTGCGCCAGCGGCAGGAACACGGCCGCTGCCAGGATCTGGCCGGCCTGCACGCCCTGCAGCGTGAAGCTGGCGAAAAAGCCGCGACGCCCGAACGGGGCATGCTCCAGGATCATGGAGCTGGCGCCCGAGATCTCGCCGGCCACGGCAAAGCCCTGGATCAGCCGCATCAGCACCAGCAGCGCCGGTGCCCACAGGCCGACCTGGTCATAGGTGGGCAGCAGCCCCACGGCGATGGTGGAAAAGCCCATCAGGAACATGCACCACACCAGCACCTGCTTGCGCCCGTGCGTATCGCCCAGGTGGCCCAGCACGAAGGCGCCGATGGGCCGTGCCACATAGCCCACGCCATAGGTGGCCAGCGAGGCGATGATGGCAATCGCCGGATCACCCTGCGGAAAGAAGATCTGCGGAAAGATCAGCGCCGCAGCCGTGGCGTAGATGAAGAAATCGTAGTACTCCAGGGCCGAGCCTATCCAGCCGCTGGTGGCGGCCTTCCTGGGTTGGTGCTGCGTTGACTGCGTATGTACCGGTGTTGCGCTCATGTGTTGTCTCCTCCAGGCAAAAGATCCCCGCTGCGGCAAGTGATGGATGCTTGCGGCCAGGCCAGCGGGATGTAAAAAATGTAGTTCCCGCCTATGAATCTGCCCAAGCCAATTTCCAGGGGCATGTGCGCTGATCGCACCGCGCGGTTCGATAATCGCACGCACCCAGGGTTAATACGGAAAACTCAAGCTCGCCATGACAACACCTTCCACCCTCGCCCAGCGCGACTGGATTGCCGGACTGGAACGCGGCGTATCGATCATCGAAGCCTTTGACGACGCCCACCCGCGCATGACGGCCGCCGAGGCCGGCCAGCGCACGGGCATGACGCGCACCGCCGCGCGGCGCTATCTGCTGACGCTGCAGCACATGGGCTACGTGGCGGGGGACGGCAAGCTGTTCTGGCTCACGCCGCGCGTGCTGCGGCTGGGGCAGTCGTACCTGGAGTCGGCGCGGCTGCCGCGCATCGTCCAGCCGTTTCTGCAGCGCGTGGCGGCCGGCACCCATGAAACCGCCTACCTGGCGGTGCTGGACGACGACGAGGTGGTCTACATCGCGCGCAACGGCCCCAACCGCAACATGAACACCGGCTACGTGCTGGGCGCACGCGTGCCGGCCCAGGTCACGGCGGCCGGCATGCTGATGCTGTCCATGCGCAGCGACGCCGAGCTGGAGCACTGGCTGGACAACCGCGCGCTGACGGTCTTCACCTCGCACACCATCACCTGCCCCGCCGAAATGCGCCGCGAGCTGGCCTTGATCCGCACCCAGGACTGGGCCCTGTGCGAGCAGCAGCTGAACCTGGACTCGCGCGGCATTGCCGTGCCGCTGCGCGACCGCCACGGCGCGCTGGCCGGCGCCCTCAACATCACCATGCCCATGGGCCGCGAAACCGGCAAGGACGCCGTGGCGCGCGTGCTGCCCATGCTGCGCGAGACGGCGCAGGCCATGCGGGATCTGATCTGATGGTGAACAACATGGCCATGGCGCAACTTCCTGACCTGGACATGCATGGCGGCGACGACCGTCTGCTGCAGCATCTGCAGGCACTGGAAGTGCGACTGCACGATCCGCAGGTGCGATCGGACGCAGGCCAGCTGCAGGCGCTGCTGCATGAGGACTTCCTGGAATTCGGCCGATCGGGCGGCGTGCATGACCGGGCTGCCACCGTGGACGGCCTGGCGGCCGCCTTGCCAGCAGGGGCCCCTGCCCGGTTGGTGTCAGGCGGCTTTGCGCTGGCGCGCCTGGGACCGGACAGCGCACTGCTGACCTACCGCTCGGCCAGCGTGGCCGAGGATGGAACGGCCGGCCGGCATACGCTGCGCTCCTCGGTCTGGCTGCGCACGGCCCTGGGCTGGCAGATGCGCTTCCACCAGGGCACGCCCACGACGCCATTCGACCTGGCCGCATCCATGCCATGAGCGGCCTGCGGCGTGTTCAGACCGTCTCGAACGCGTACTTTTCCGTATCCACCTCGCGTTGCGAGGCCACGGCATAGCGGTCGCCCTGAATGCGCTCGGGCTTGAAGAGGTCGTCCAGTTCGGCCAGCAGGGCAGCGTCCAGGCGCACAGCGCCGCCGCGCAGGTCTTCGTGCAGGTGGTCCACGCTGGTGGTGCCCGGCAGGGCAATCACATGCTCGCCCTGGTGCAGCACCCAGGCGATGGCCAGCTCGGCCAGCGTGCAGTCGGCGCGCTCGGCGATCGACTGCATGGGCGCGAGCAGCTGCAGGTTCTTCGCATAGGCCTCGGGCGCGAAGCGCGGCATGGCGGCGCGGATATCGCCCTTGACCAGGCCCTCGACCTCCTGGAGCTTGCCCGTGAGGAAGGCGCGGCCCAGCGGGCTGAAGGCCACGTAGGCAATGCCCAGTTCCTTGCAGGCCTGCAGCGTGCCCAGCTCGGCATTGCGCGACCACAGCGAATACTCGCTTTGCAGCGCGGCGATGGGGAAGGTGGCATGGGCGCGGCGCAGCGCGTCGGCGCCGATCTCGGACAGGCCCAGGGCGCGCACCTTGCCCTCTTCCACCAGGCGCGACATCTCGCCCACCGATTCCTCGATGGGCACGCGGCGGTCCCAACGGTGCAGGTAGTAGAGGTCGATGACATCGGTGCCCAGGCGCTGCAGGCTGTCTTCGCAATTGCGGCGCAGGGTCTTGGGGTGGCCATCGATCACGCGGCGCACCACGCCGTCGTCGCCGCGCACGCCGGCCATGCCGCATTTGCTGGCCAGGGTGATGTGGTTGCGGTGGGACTTGAGCACGGGGCCGACCAGGGATTCGTTGGCACCGAAGCCATACAGCGCCGCCGTGTCGAACAGGGTGACACCGGCGTCCAGCGCCGCATGCAGCACGGCCTTGCCCTGCTCGGGCGACGGCGGATGGCCATAGGCGTGGCTGAGGTTCATGCAGCCCAGGCCGACGGCGCTGACGGAGAAGGGACCCAGGTGGCGTGTGGACAGGTTGGTCATGGTTTTCTCACAGGGAAAAGAAGCAAGGGAGCGGCCAGCGCTCCCTTGCAATGTCGAAGGCCCATTTTGCCGTCAAACCGACGTGCCCCTCACGCCCGTGCGCGCCCAGGGCGGCAGCGGCACGGGCCGGTGCAGCACGTCGTCGTTGAGCCACAGGGCGCTGCGGCGCGCGCGCTCGGCCACGGTGTCCAGCGGCAGTTGCTGGTAGTCGTCGTTGAAGACCTCGAAGCTGTAGTCGCCCCGGTAGCCCAGGCGGTCCAGGCGCAGCACCAGGTCGGCCAGGCGCTCGCTGTGCACGCCCTCGCCCGGGAACACCCGGAAGGTGCGCGCCGTGGCCATGCGTTCCTCGAAGGTGGGGGCGTCGTGCCACATGAAGTCGGACAGTTGCACCAGGAAGATCTTGTCGCGGTCGATCAGCTCCAGCGCGTCCAGCGGTGTCTTGGCAGCCAGGATGTGGAAGGAGTCCAGCCCGATGCCCAGATTGGACGTGTCGGCACGGCAGACCACGTCCCAGCTGGTGGTGAACTCATTGACGGAGCGGCCCCAGGACAGGCCCTCGTAGGCGATCTTCACGCCCAGCGGAATGCCCAGCATGGCCAGCTTGCGCAGGTCGCGCGCAATCACGTCGAGGTCGCCCGTGGCATGGCGCGAGGTGGACGAGCAGGCCAGCAGCACGGGGCTGCCGATCTCGGCGCACATCTCCAGCATGGATTTGGCGATGTCCACCTTGTAGTGGTGCAGGTGGTCGGACAGGCCCTCGAAGTCGCGCAGCACCTGAAAGCCCGTGGGCCGCAGGCCGCTGGCGCGCACGGCCGCCGCAGCTGCCTTGACGCCGCCGGGGTGGCCGGCCAGGTCGCGCGCACTGAGCATGACCTGGGTGAAGCCCGCGCGCCGGATGGCGTCGAGCTTGGCCTCCAGCGAGCCATTCAGAGTGATGGTGTCCATGCCATAGCTGTCCAGCAAGCCCATGTTGCCCTCCAGGATCGTTGTGTGTATCGGCAGTTGAATCGGACGGCGGCGCGCCAGGCTTTGCGCTAGGCGTCGCGGTGCACCAGCTCGAACACCACGGTGCCCATGGCGTTGCGCGTGAGCGCGCCGCGGTCATCGGGGTGCAGGCGGCTCGATTCCACGAACTCCACGCCGCGTTGGCGCAGCGCCTGCACGGCGCCAGGCACGTCGGTGGTGCCCAGCCCGATGCGCTGCAGGCGCTCGGGCATGTCGTCCCACTCCAGGCCCGGATCGGGCTCGATGAGCTGCCACAGGAAGCGCTTGCAGGGGCTGCGCATGAGCTTGCCCTTGGGCAGGATGCCGAAGCGCTGCGCGTCGGGCAGCAGGTGGAAGTCGAACATGCGTTCGAAGTAGGTGATCCAGTCGGCACTGCGGCCGCGCCCTATGTACTGGACCACGCCGAAATAGCCCAGGCCGGCCAGCGCCGGTGGATGGGGATCGGCCCCGGCGATGGGCTTGAAATCGATGTCATAGATGGAGAACTCCTGCCATCGATCGACAAAGTAGAAGCGGCTGCCACCCGGGCCGTGGATGGCCGGGATGTGCAGCTCCATCGCCTGGGCCTGGCTGGGCGCCGCCCAGGCTCCCAGTTCGATGCAGCGCGTATGCGCCTGCAGGGCATCCTGCACGCGCAGCGCCACGGCCGAGATGACGGGCTGCCCGTCCGAGGCGGCATTGGCCAGCGCATCGGCAGCCCCCGCATTGACCACCAGGTTCATGCCCCCCTGCCGGTACAGCGTCACCTCGCGCGAGCGGTGCCGCGCCACGGGGCGAAAACCCAGCCCCTCCAGCACCTGGCCCAGGGCCTGGGGCTGGCTGGTCGTGTACTCGATGAACTCTATGCCGTCGATCCCGAGGCGATTGGACGCCTCGGGCACGTCTTCCCGGCTGCTGGAGGAGGAATCGGTCATTGCGGTACTCCGGATGGAAACATGGTGCGCTGCGACGGCTCGCCGGGCGGGTCAGGCCTGCAGTTGCTGCTCGAGGTCGTGCAGGACCTGATAGCAGGGCAGCACCTGGGCCACGCTGGAATTGGGCTCGCGGCCTTCGCGGATGGCGGCGAAGAACTCGCGGTCCTGCAGCTCGATGCCGTTCATGGACACATCGACCTTGGAAACGTCGATCTTCTCCTCCTTGCCGTTGACCAGATCGTCATAGCGCGCGATGTAGGTACCGGTGTCGCCGATGTAGCGAAAGAAGGTGCCCAGCGGGCCGTCGTTGTTGAACGACAGGCTCAGCGTGCAGATGGCGCCATTGGCGGCCTTGAGCTGGATGCTCATGTCCATGGCAATGCCCAGTTCCGGGTGGATGGGGCCTTGCACGGCATTGGCCTTCACGATGGGGCTGCCGGCCTGGTAGGCGAACAGGTCCACGGTGTGGGCGGCGTGGTGCCACAGCAGGTGATCGGTCCAGCTGCGGGCCTGGCCCAGCGCATTCATGTTGGTGCGGCGGAAGAAGTAGGTCTGCACATCCATCTGCTGGATGTTGAACTCGCCGGCCGCGATCTTCTTGTGCACCCACTGGTGGCTGGGGTTGAAGCGGCGCGTGTGGCCGCACATGGCCACCAGGCCGGTCTGCTTTTGCAGATCGGCCACGGCCTGCGCGTCCTTGAGGCTGTCGGCCAGCGGGATCTCCACCTGCACATGCTTGCCGGCCTTCAGGCATTCGATGGCCTGGGCTGCATGCATCTGCGTGGGCGTGCACAGGATCACGGCGTCCACCTCGGGCAGGGCCAGGCTGTCGGCCAGTTCGGTGGTCACATGCTTGATGCCGTACTTGTCGGCCACTTCCTGGGTCTTGGCCAGCTCGCGGCCCACCAGGGAGACGACTTCAACGCCGTCGATGTTCTTGATGCCGTCCAGGTGCTTGATGCCGAAGGCACCGGCGCCCGCCAGGGCGACTTTGATGGTCTTGTTGCTCATATGAGTCTCCGTAGAGCCGCCTCAAGGAGGCGAAGGCCCCCTCGGGGGGCAGTGAATACACGCAGTGAGGAACGTGGGGGCCTCAGCCGTTCTCCAGGATGAGATGTCCCACGGCCGTATTGGACGCAGGCACATGGTAGAAGCGGTGGTTGACCTTGGGCAGCGGCGCGGGGCCATCCACATCGGCCATGGCACCGCGCGCGATCAGCCACATCACGAGCTCGATGCCTTCGGAGCCGGCCTCGCGCACGTAGTCGATATGCGGCATCTTGGCCAAACCGGCAGGGTTCTCGATCAGCAGGTCCAGGAAGCGGTTGTCCCACTCCTTGTTGATCAGGCCGGCACGCGCGCCCTGCAGCTGGTGGCTCATGCCGCCCGTGCCCCAGATCTGCACGTTCAGGTCTTCGTCGAAGCTTTCCACGGCGCGGCGGATGGCACGGCCCAGATTGAAGCAGCGCTGGCCCGACGGCACGGGGTACTGCACCACGTTGACGGCAAACGGAATCACCGGGCAGGGCCAGGCGCCTGTACGCGCGTCCTGCTCGCCGCACATCAGCGACAGCGGTACGGTCAGGCCGTGGTCCACGTCCATCTTGTTGACGATGGTGAGGTCGAAGTCCTGCTGGATCACCGACTGCGCGATGTGGCTGGCCAGCTCCGGATGGCCGACGACCTTGGGCACGGGGCGCGGGCCCCAGCCTTCGTCGGCGGGCTGGTATTCAGCCGCCGTGCCGATGGCAAACGTCGGGATGAAGTCCAGGCTGAACGCGGTCGCGTGGTCGTTGTAGACCAGGAAGATCACGTCGGGCTTGTTGTCCTTGAGCCATTGGCGCGAGTGCTCGAAGCCCTTGAACAAAGGCTGCCAATAGGGCTCGTCTGCCTTGCCCAGGTCCATGGCCGCGCCGATGGCGGGCACATGCGAGGTGTAGACGGATGCGGTGATGCGCGCCATGTCAGTTGCCTTCCTTGTTCTTGTTCGCTGCGCCGGCCAGGCCTTGCGGCTGGCGGTGGGCCTGGGCATCGCCCTCCTCGCCCACGCGGCGGTTGCCTTCGGCCGAACGGCCTCCGCCCACCATCATGTTGCGGTATTCCTCTTCGGACATGCCGGTCATGGAGCCTGCCATCTGCTGGAAGCTCTTGCCGTCCGTGGCGCCGATCTTGGCCAGGAAGTAGATGTTGCCGCCCGTGCGCATGCACCAGTTGAGGTCGCGGGCCAGCACGGCCTGCTTCTGTTCCTCGCTCATGGCCCATTCGTCCAGGTAGGCACGCTCGTCGGCCTTGAAGCGCTCGCGGTTCTCGGCCTTCATCAGCGACATGCAGAACTGGTTGAGCCAGTAGCCTTTGCGGGACTGCTCGGCATCAAAAATGATGGTGCCGGGCACGTCCAGATAGGGTTTGTCCAATGCCATGGATATCTCCTTGAATATGTCCGGCACCCAGGCCGGACATGGTCGCCTTCAGGCCTCTTCGGGCCAGTAAAGGCGCATGGGGTTGTCCACCAGCAGCTTGCGCTGCAGTTCGGCCGTGGGGGCGATGTGCGGGATGAAATCGACCAGCAGGCCGTCATCGGGCATGTGGTCCTTGAGGTTGGGGTGGGGCCAGTCGGTTCCCCACAGCACGCGGTCGGGGAATTCCTCGACCACGCGGCGGGCGAAGGGCACCACGTCACGGTAGGCATTTTGCTCGCCGTCCAGCGCCTTGGGGCCGGTGACGGACAGGCGCTCGGGGCAGCTGACCTTGCTCCAGACGTTCTGGTGCTCGCGCATGAACTTGAGGAACAGCTCGAACTCGGGGCCGTCCACGGGCTTGTTCACATCGGGGCGGCCCATGTGGTCCACGACCACGGTGGTGGGCAGGCTGGTGAAGAAGTCCCACAGCTCGGGCAGGTCCACGGCCTCGAAGTAGATGACCACATGCCAGCCCAGCTTGGCGATGCGGCCCGCGATCTCCATCAGCTCGTCCTTGGGCGTGAAGTCCACCAGGCGCTTGACGAAGTTGAAGCGCACGCCGCGCACGCCGGCGGCGTGCAGCTCCTGCAGCTCCTCGTCGGTCACGCTGCGGCGCACCGTGGCCACGCCGCGCGCCTTGCCGTTGGCGGCCTTGCAGGCATCGACCATGGCGCGGTTGTCGGCGCCGTGGCAGGTGGCCTGCACGATGACGTTGCGCGCAAAGCCCAGGTGGTCGCGCAGCGCGAACAGCTGCTGCTTGCTGGCGTCGCAGGGTGTGTACTTGCGCTCGGGCGCGAAGGGGAATTCATCGCCGGGGCCGAAGACGTGGCAGTGGGCATCGACAGCGCCTGCGGGCACCTGGAACTTCGGCTTGGAGGGGCCGGCGTACCAGTCCAGCCAGCCGGGGGTCTTCTCGAAATTGCTCATGCGCTTCTCCTCCTCAATCGATATAGCGCAAGCCGGCCTTTTCCAGGGGCTCGCGCATCTTGTACATGTCCAGGCCCAGCACGCCGGAAGCCAGCTTGGCGCGCTTCTCGCCCTCGAAGCTTTCGCGCTTTTGCGCGGCTTCCAGCGTGGCGGCGGCCTTGGCGGCGGGCACGCAGACCACGCCGTCATCATCGGCCACGATCACGTCGCCGGGCGTGACCCACATGCCTGCGCAGACCACCGGGATGTTGACCGAGCCCAGCGTGGCCTTGATCGTGCCCTTGGAGGAGATGGCGCGGCTCCACACGGGGAAGTTCATCTCCTGCAGCGTCTTCACGTCGCGCACGCCGGCGTCGATGATCAGCGCCCGTGCGCCGCGCGCCTGAAAGCTCGTGGCCAGCAGGTCGCCGAAGTAGCCGTCCGTGCATTCCGAGGTCACGGCCGCGACCACGATGTCGCCGGGCTGGATCTGCTCTGCGGCCACATGCATCATCCAGTTGTCGCCGGGCTGCAGCAGCACGGTGACGGCCGTTCCCGAGACCTGCTGGCCCGCATAGATGGGACGCATATAGGGCTTGAGCAGGCCCACGCGGCCCATGGCCTCGTGGACGGTGGCCGAGCCCAGGGCGGCCAGGCCATCGGCGGCCGCGCGGTCGGCGCGCTGGATGTTGCGGTAAACCACACCGAGTTCGTACATGGTGTTCTCCTTGGATCTGTGGTGGCGGCCTGCTTACAGGCCCTTTTGCTTGAGGGCGGCGTCCATGCGCGGGAACACGCGGCGCGCATTGCCTTCGTAGACCTGGTAGCGCTCCTCTTCGGTGAGGTTGGCCGTGGCCTCGATGTAGCGCTTGGTGTCGTCGTAGTAGTGGCCCGTGGTCGGGTCGATGCCGCGCACGGCACCGATCATCTCACTGGCGAACAGGATGTTCTTGACGGGGATCACCTTGGTCAACAGGTCGATGCCGGGCTGGTGGTAGACGCAGGTGTCGAAGAAGATGTTGTTGAGCAGGTGCTCGTCCAGCAGCGGCTTCTTGAGCTCCTGCGCCAGGCCGCGGAAACGGCCCCAGTGGTAGGGCACGGCGCCGCCGCCATGGGGGATCAGGAACTTGAGCGTGGGGAAGTCCTTGAACAGGTCGCTGGTCAGGCACTGCATGAAGGCCGTGGTGTCGGCATTCAGGTAGTGGGCGCCCGTGGTGTGGAAGCACGCGTTGCAGCTGGTGGAGACATGGACCATCGCGGGGATGTCGTACTCCACCATCTTTTCGTAGATGGGATACCAGGAGCGGTCCGACAGCGGGGGCGAGGTCCAGTGGCCGCCTGAAGGATCGGGGTTCAGGTTGATGCCCACGTTGCCGTACTGCTCCACGCACTTGACCAGTTCGGGAATGCAGGTGGCAGGGTCCACGCCCGGCGACTGCGGCAGCATGGCGGCCGGGATGAAATGCTCGGGGAACAGCTCGCTGACGCGGAAGCACAGCTCGTTGCAGATGGCGGCCCAGGTGCTCGATGTCTGGAAGTCGCCGATGTGGTGGGCCATGAAGCTGGCGCGCGGGCTGAAGATGGTGAGATCGGAGCCGCGCTGCTTCATCAGCTTGAGCTGGTTGGTCTCGATGGTCTCGCGGATCTCGTCGTCGCTGATCTTCAGGTCGCTGGCCCTGGGGGCCTTGGACGGGTCCTTGAGGCCTGCGATCTGCAGGTCGCGCCAGGCGCCCAGGGCCGCGGGCGCGGTGGTGTAGTGGCCGTGTACGTCGATGATCATCGGATGGTCTCCTGCGTCTTTATGGGGTGGGAATGTGTCAGTGGAGGGGAGTGGCAGGCGCCGCGCCGCCTTGCGGCTCGGGACTGCTGTACTGCTTGATGATGAGGGCGGCCATGGCGATCACGCCAGGAATGGCCACCACGGCAAAGATCTCGCTGAAACCCAGCTGGCGCGCCGACAGCTCGGCCACCAGGAAGGAGCCCGCAATGCCGCCGAAGCGGCCAATGCCCAGCATCCAGGCCACGCCCGTGGCACGGCCCCGCGTGGGGTAGTAGGCAGCGGCCAGCGCCGGCATGGACGATTGCGCGGTGTTCATGATGGTGCCGGCCAGGAAGACGGCCACCACCAGCCAGCCCAGGTGGCCGGCCGTCTGGCCTATCCACCAGATGGAGGCCGCCGTCAGCGCATAGCCGATGGCGATGATGCGGTTGGCATTGAAGCGGTCCATGAGCCAGCCGAACAGCACGGCGCCCACGCCGCCCAGCGGGAACAGCGCGGCCACCAGGGTGCCGGTCTTGGGGTCCAGGCCCGCTTCCTTGAACAGCACGGGCATCCAGTTCATCAGCGCATAGAAGATGACCAGTCCCATGAAGTAGGCGATCCACAGCATGATCGAGCCCACCCGGTACTCGCGCGACAGCACCACGCCCATGCCGCTGCTGGCCTGGGATTCGGGCTGGGGCTTGGACTCGGTCATCACGAAGCGCTGCACGCCCTGCACGGCATCACCGGCAATGCGCGCCAGCACCTTGCGGATGCGTTCGGCCGGGTAGTTGTTGGCCACCATGTGGCGCACCGACTCGGGCAGCAGCACGACCAGGGCCACCAGCAGCAGCAGCGGCGCGGCACCGCCCAGGATGAGCACGCTGCGCCAGCCGAAATGGGGGATCATCCAGGCCGCCAGGAAACCGCCGAAGGCCGCGCCCAGCGGAAAGCCGCAGAACATGGCGTTGGTCAGCGTGGCGCGGCGCGAATCAGGGCAGTACTCACTCATCAGCGTGACGGCATTGGGCATGGCGGCGCCCAGGCCCAGGCCGGTGACGAAGCGCAGCACGGCCAGCGTCCAGATGTCGGGCGAAAAGCCCGAGGCCAGGCAGGACACGGCAAACACCGCCACCGAACCCACCAGCACGGTCTTGCGGCCCAGCCGGTCGGCCAGCGGACCAGAGAACAGGGCGCCTGCGGCCAGGCCGAACAGCGCCGCGCTGAGCACGGGCGCCAGCGCAGGCTTGCTCACGCCCCACTCGCCGATCAGCGAGGGCGCGATGTAGCCGATGGCCGCCGTGTCAAAGCCATCGAGCAGGACGATCAGGAAACACAGCGCAAAAATCACCCACTGGAATCCCGAGAACGGGTGCTCGTTGAGCAGGGTCTGCACATTGACGCCGGTTGCTGCGGCGTCCTTCTGGACGGATGTCATGACTTGTCTCTTCCACTGTCTCTCAGCCTGGCGGATACCGCATCTGCGCGCGCGGCCCGCCCCTTGTACCGCAGGGGCCGGCAAGCCCCTGCGCTGTTTCTTCAGTCCTGCCTGCGGCCGTCCCAGACCGAGCGCGGCACCATCACCTCGCCGCGCATCAGCAGGCGCGCCGTGCGCAGCAAGGCGGCCTTGGTCACCACCTCGGGATGGGCCGGGTCGCTGTCCAGCGTCACGCTGAATTCGCCCGTGGGATGCTCCACCGACACCGTGAGCGGGCCCGCGCCCTGCGTGAGCTGCGCCACGCCGTCGCACACGGTGCCCGGCATCTTCACGGCCGTGCCGACGGTGACGGCTGCCAGCACGCCGATGGCGTCATGGCAGACGTGGGGGATGAAGCTGCGCGTGGTCAGCGCGCCGCCATGCTGGGGCGGCGCGATCAGCGTCATCTTGGGGTAGTTCTTGGCCGAGACATCGCCCAGGCCCATGGTCCGGGAGATCTGCAGGCGCAGCGCCTCGATGCGGCGCTTGAGATCGGTGTCGGCGTTGAGCTCGGCCACGGTCTCCAGGCCGGTGGCGCCCACGTCGGCGGCCTTGAAGATCACCAGCGGCATGCCGTTGTCTATGCAGGTGACGTCAAGCGTGAAGTCTTCGAAACCCTCGCCCGTCACCGTGACCGTGTCCCGGGGCTTGCCCGTGGGCAGCAGGCCCGAGCAGACCGAGCCGGCCGTGTCCAGAAAGCTGATTTCGATGGGTGCCGAGCTGCCCGGCGCGCCGTCGATGCGGGCCGAGCCTTCGTACTCCACCTGGCCGCCGGGCGTCTGCACGGTGATGTCGGCCGCCATGCCGGTGTTCAGCGTCAGCACGCGGAAGGTGCTGGTCTCGCCGCGCGATGAGACCATGCCGGTCTCCAGCGCAAAGGGAACTACGCCGGCCAGCATGTTGCCGCAGTTGGGCGTGGTGTCCACCGTGTCCTTGTCGGGCTGCAGCTGGGCGAAGAGGAATTCGAGGTCGATGCCTTCCTTGTCGGAGAGGCTGACGATGCCGACCTTGCTGGTCAGCGGATGCGCGCCACCCACGCCGTCGATCTGCCGCTTGTCGGGCGAGCCCATGGCCGCAAGCAGCACGCGGTCGCGCGTGGGCAGGTCGGAGGGAAGATCGGTGGCCCGGAAGAAGGGGCCCTTGGAAGTACCGCCCCGCATCAGCAGGCAGGGAATGGCCGTTTGCATGGCTGTCTCTATCAGTATGGGTATGACAGCTATTGTGAGCATGGCGCGGGCCAGGCACCACTGAGCAAGCCCGCTAGCAGCTATAGCAAACCGGCATAGCTCAGTGCCAGGCTTGCGCTGCGGGTTGCGGCGCCCGTGCGCCGCAACTGCTTGATACAACTTATTTTTGTGCGGTGCCGCTCAATCGCGGCCATGACCCCGGCCGCGATCATGGCCATGCCCGGGGCCACGGTGGTCATCACCACGCCCGCCATGGCGATCGTGGCGGTCGTCACGGTCCCAGCGGCGGTCATCGCGGCGGTGTTCCCATTCGCGGTGGCGGCGCTCCTCGCGCCAGCGCGGATCGGGACGCGGCGGCCCGGCATGCCAGTGCGGCGGCGGGTTGCGCAGGAAGTACACCGGGCGGCCACAGGCGCCGTAGCGGGCACAGTGCTTGCCCCAGTGCTTGGCGTGGCCCGGGGGCACCCACATGTAGACAGGCGGCGGGGCCATGGGGGCCGGCGCAATGATCACGGGGCGCTGGTACAGCAGCGCTGGCGGCGGCGCGTTGCCGATGTCCACGGTGCCGTAGACGCCCGGTGCCAGCTGGCCCGAGACCGAGCCGCTGATATAGGTCTGCGCCTGGGCCGCAAGGGCCGAGCAGGCCAGCGCAAAGGCGGCCGCGGCGCGCAAGGTGGTTCGCAAGGTGAGCAGGGCCATGTTCTTTTGAAGTGGGTGAAACAGGAAAGGCCCCGTTTCTACCAAGCGCGCGGGGCCGCGTGGGCCGCTGCGCCTGAAAAGGTGTAAGAACCCGTTCAAGCCAGCGCCCGTTCCTGTTCAACGCGCCAGGGCTGCCTGCGGTGCACAACAGACCGCAATGGTCCGCTTTCTGGCCTGCACGCGCTCAGTCCAGCTTGAGCCGGGAATCCTTCACCACCTTCTGCCACTTGGCGATCTCGGCGCGGCGGAAGGTCTCCAGTTCGGCCGGCGTGGAGCCTATGGGCTCGGCGCCTATGCCAGCGAGCCGCTCCACGATGGCGGGTTCGCGCAGCACCTTGGCCAGCACCGTGGACAGCCGGTTCACGATGGCCTGCGGCGTGCCGGCCGGCGCAAAGATGGCGTTCCATTCATAGGTCTCGTAGCCGGGCACGCCCGACTCGGCGATGGTCGGCAGCTCGGGCGCGGCCTTGGAGCGCTCCAGCCCGCCCACGGCCACCGCGCGCAGCTTGCCGGTCTTCACGTGCTGCCAGGCCGAGCCCATGCTGGCAAACATCAGCGGCACCTGGCCCGACATCACATCCATCATGGCCGGGCCGCCGCCCTTGTAGGCCACATGGTGCAGCTGCGTCCTGGCCAGCAGGTTGAACAGCTCGCCCGCCAGGTGCTGGGCCGAGCCCGGGCCTGCGGACGCAAAGTACAGATGCCCGCCCCCTTCGGAGCGGCCGGCCTGGATCAGGTCCTGCACGCTCTTGATGGGGGACGACGGCGCTACCACCAGCACATTGGGCACGCGCAGCAGCAGCGAGACCGGCGCGAAGGCCTTGAGCGTGTCGAACTGCATGCGCGCGTGGATGGCGGGGTTTTGCGCGTGGTTGGAGGCATCGAGCATCAGCGTGTAACCGTCGGGCTGGGCCTTGGCCACCTGGGCACCGCCGATCATGCCGCCTGCCCCGCCCCGGTTCTCGATCACCACGGGCTGGCCCAGCTCGGCAGACAGCCTGGGGCCGATCAGGCGCGCCACCACATCGACGGTGCCGCCCGGCGGATAGGTCACGACCAGGGTGACGGGGCGCTCGGGGTAGTTGGCCGCTGCAGCCGCTGTAGCCGCTGCGGCCGGCGCGGCCATGCCGGCAACGGCCGAAAGCAGGCCTGCGGCCGCCCACAGGCTGGCGGTGCGTCTGGACGGGGAATTCATGGTGTGTCTCCTTGGTTTGGCATGTCGTTTTGGAATCGGAACAGCTCGAAGGCGGTGCGGCCCAGCACGGCCTGCAGGGGGCCGGCATCGTCCAGCCAGTCCTGCAGCCAGCGCACGGCCGCCGGATAGCTGGCCTGGCCGGCGTGCTGCGTGTGCGGCCAGTCGCTGCCCCAGAGCAACCGCCCGGCCGTGAAGGCCTGCAGCAATTGCGCGGTGGCCTGCCGGCCCGAGGCGGCGCAGTCGGCGGCCCGCCAGGTGCGGTAGGGCGCGGACAGCTTGACCCACACACGGCCGCTGTCGGCCTGCTGCAGCAGATAGCCAAAGCCCGGGTCGCGCACGCCCAGGGCCGGGTCAGGACGCCCGAAGTGGTCAACCACCACGCGGCAGCCGGCCGCCAGCAAGGCGGGCAGCAGGTCCTGCAAGCGCCCGGCCTGCAGGTGCAGCTCCACATGCCAGCCCAGGGTGTTGGCCTGCTCCAGCACGCGGCGCCAGCCGGGCGCATTCAGATCGGGCAAAGGCAGGCCGATCAGGTTCAGGCGCATGCCCACCACGCCGGCATCGGCCAGGGCCTGCAGTTGTTCATCGCCCGTGCTCTCATCCACCACGGCCACGCCGCGCAGGCGCTGCGGCTGGGCGCGCAGCGCCTGGAGCAGGTAGCTGTTGTCCGTGCCCAGAAAGCTGGGCTGCACCAGCACGCCATGGGCCAGGCCGTGCGTGTCCAGGTGGTGCAGATAGGTGCCCAGGGGCGCGTCCTCATCGGGCGCATAGCGGCGCGCATCCGGCATGGGCAGGCCACGCTCGAAGACATGGGCGTGGGTATCGACGCTGGACGCAATGGCGAACCGGGGCACGGCAGACACGGGAAGAACTCCTTGTGGGTTGCGCCACGCAAGGCGCGGCGCTGGGGGCATGGGGCCGGATTCTAGGAACGGGGGGTATATATTTCCATTCTTCAAAATGGATTTATTCATACCGGATCAATATGGAAACCCGGCATCTGCGCTACTTTCTCGCGGTGGTGGACCAGGGCAGCGTCAGCCGCGCAGCTGACTGGCTGGGCATTGCACAGCCGGCCCTGAGCCAGACCCTGGCCCGCATGGAAAAAGACCTGGGCGTGCAGCTGTTCCAGCGCTCACGCCAGGGCGCCCTGCCCACCCCGGCCGCCCTGGCCATGCTGGACGACGTGCGCACCAGCGTGGCCCGCATAGATGCCGCCGCCAGCCGCGCGCGCGAGATCGCCAGGGGCAGTGCGGGCCAGTTGACCGTGGGCCTGGTGTCCTCGGCGCTTTTCGGCACCCTGCCCCGCGCCCTGCGCGCGTTGCGGCAGCAGGCGCCCGGCGTGCGCGTCATCCTGCGCGAGATGAGCAATGCCGAGCAGGCCGAGGCCCTGCAGACCGGCGCCATCGACATCGGCCTCATGCACACACCCGTGGCCGTGGGCGGCCGCATGCGCGAGCGCCAGCTGCTGCGCGAGCGCCTGGTGGCCGCCGTGCCCGATGAATTCCAGATCGGCGAGGACGGCCAGGTCAGCCTGGCCCAGATCGCCGAGGCCGGGCTGGTGATGTACCCGCAAGCGCAATTGCCCGTGCTGCATGCCGGCATCCTCGACGCGCTGCGCAAGGCCGGGCACGAGGCCCATGTGGCGCAGGAAGCCAACCGCACCCTCACCGTGCTGGCTTGCGTGGCCGGCGGCTGCGGCGTGGCCCTGCTGCCCAGCTGGATACGCTCCATGGACTTTCGCGGCGTGCGCTTTTGCGAGGTGCGTGACGGCCAGGCCCTGCCCAGCCTGGACCTCAGCGCCATCTGGCCCGCACGCTCCACGCCCACGCTGGCCGACCTGTTCGCGCACCTGGATCTGGGCAAAGACTGAGCTCTCACTAGCCCGCTGCGACCATGTGCAGCGCGGCACGGCCCGGCACCACCGAGCGCGGCCCGGCGCCCGTGCAAGAAGCGGGATGCGCGTCCGCCTGCGCCACACTACAAACCGCTTTCCCTCATTCACGGAAAGATAAGGTGCGAGATGCAGCCATCGCCACAGCAACTCCACGGAAAAGTCGCCCTCATCACGGGCGCCAGCTCAGGCATAGGACGCGAAGCCGCCAGGCTGTTTGCCCGCCACGGCGCCAGGCTGGTCCTCACGGCCCGCCGCCAGGCGCAACTGCAGACGCTGGTGGCGGAGATCGAGCACAACGGCGGCCAGGCCATCGCGCTGGCCGGCGACGTGCGGGACGAGCCGCTGGCACAGGCGCTGGTCGAGACCGCCACGGCGCGCTTTGGTGGCCTGGACATCGCCTTCAACAATGCCGGCATGACCGGCGATCCCTGCGCCCTCCCCGATCTCTCGCTGCAGGCCTGGCAGGACGCCATCGCCACCAACCTCACCAGTGCCTTTCTGGGCGCCAAGCACCAGATACCGGCCCTGCTGGCACGCGGCGGCGGCTCGCTGATCTTCACGTCCACCTTCGTGGGCCATACGGCGGGCCTGCCCGGCATGGGCGCCTATGCCGCCAGCAAGGCCGGCCTCGTCGGCCTCACCCAGGTCATTGCCGCCGAATACGGCCCCCGCGGCCTGCGCGCCAACGCCCTGCTGCCCGGGGGCACCGACACTCCCATGGGCCGCGCCAGCACCCCCACGCCCGAGGCGCGCGCCTTCGTCGAAAACCTGCACGCGCTCAAGCGCCTCGCCACGCCTGCAGAAATCGCGGCGGCGGCGCTGTTTCTGGCGTCGGACGCATCCAGCTTCATCACGGGGACGGCCATGGTGGTCGATGGTGGCGTGTCCATCAACCGAACTTGAACGAGACCCCTGGCCGGCATGCCCAGGCCAGGGGCCGCAGCGCCTAGACCGCATCTGTCCCATGCGGCTTACCGGTACGTCCTGGCCATGCCTGCCCGTGCAACTTCAGGGCCGTCGCTGCAATGGCGGCCCGGCTTGATTTCCTGCTTGCCGGGCGTGGATGTTTTGCGGATCGCCTGCGCCGGCCTTTTCAGGGGGATAGAAAGGAATGGATTCATCCCCGGGCAATGCGCAGTGCTAGGCATGCTCGAAGAAGAAGTAGATGCCTTCGTGCTGCATCCATCGCGGGACAAGGTCGCAATCGCTTTCGTTGAATTGAACGCAGCAGTCCCCGCTGCGCGATAGCCGCAGGTGAGTTTCTTTCGCAGCGGATGGCCATAGACGCCCAATACCTGCTCGATGATGTCGGGCACGGTCTGGTTCTGGAAGATGCGAAAGTCGCTCCTGCGCGTGGCCAGCCACAATCAGGGGCTCAGGCGGGCCTTGCAGGCGTAACCGCGGTGGTTCTGGCCCTGCATGCCCAGGCGGGTGACGATGCCGTCGATGTAGCGCATTGCGCCGCCCTGGATTTGTATTTCCATGGTGGTGCTTTACCCAATAGGGCCTTGGCGAAGATGCTTTCGCTGAGCATTTCCCAATCGAGGCCGAAAGGCCGGCTGATCTTTTTCCGCCCGCGCAATTCGAGAAAATGCACTTCATCGCCCAATCGCCTGTGGATCGCGACTCGGCATGTCATTGCGCAAACCATCCTGGGTGGCAGTTCCGAGGCAGCCTCCTTTCCCCTTTCAAGGAAACGGATCATGGACAAACGAAGCGCATTGAGGCAATCTACCCGTATTGGCAATACACTGTCCATGTAAGTAATTGCATCTCACCTTGGGCCAGCACCGCCTCCAGCAGCCCTTAAGGTAAGCACCACACACACCCTCATTCCAAGCACTCTTCAATCAATAGATCAATTACATCCCATTACAGCATTGTTGACGGCTATGGCATTTAACCAGCGCATAAGGTCCATCGAATGCTCACCACATATACTCGCGAAAACTGGCAGGAATGGAGCGTCTGGTGTCTGTCAAATGGAATTTCTTCTCCTTGGGGCAGAGATCCATTGCACACACTGCATTTCCATGCTTGCGGGACCCGCAGGTAAACACAGTGTAAATTTCAGCTGTGAGCGCTCGTGAGCACTGATTAATCGCGTCGAGATTGTTATAGTAAATAACGGAACCACCATGACTAGACACACTCAGCCCATCGTGGAGCGCTTGTTCAGGCCTATGGAACGCTCGACCCGTCAACGCAGCTCGATACGCACGGTCATGGAAGAGGCTGGACGCCCCTTGCTTCCGGCCGAGATCCTCGGCGCCGCGCAGCGCGAGGTGCCAGCCATCGGGCTGGCCACGGTGTACCGCAACATCAAGCAGCTGATGGAAGCGGGCGAAGTGCAGGCCGTGGACCTGCCCGGCGAGGCCACGCGCTACGAACTCAGCGGCCGCGCCCACCACCACCATTTCCGCTGCATGAGCTGCAACCGCGTGTTCAACGTGCCCGGCTGTCCGGGCGACATGCAGCGCATCGCCCCCGAAGGCTTTGTGGTGGAGCGCCATGAGATGACGCTGTACGGCGTCTGCAGCGACTGCCACCAGAACGTGCAATAACAGGGAGCCGCCCGCCTCAGGCTCAGCCTCGGGCCCACGGATCAAGAAGATGACAGCCAGCCTGAACCATGGCTGTTTCCTTTTTCACCCGCCCTTTGCCTCAGCGCCTGCCCGGCCGCACGCGGCCTGCGGCAACACCGCCGGCCAGCAAGGCCAGCGCAGCCACCACCCACAGCATTGCCGTCTGCCCCCAGGCCTGCCGCGCAGGCCGTGGGTTGGCCGTGAAGACGGGCTGGGCTGCAAAATCCTGCGCACCGAATGTGCGGTCCTCAAACAGGTAGGGATAGAGGAAGGCGCGCAGGCGTGCGTGAAAGGCGGCGATGTCGTCCTGATAGGCCAGTTGCGCCAGCAGGTCGGTGCCGGCCTGGCGGTGCAATGCGGCCTGCACGCCCACGCCGGGCAGCAGCCAGCCCAGGCGCCCGGTCCAGGCCTGGCGTGCCTGCAGGCCTGCGCGGTAGGCGGCGAACTGGGATGCGACACTTTCATCGCCGAGCTGCTGGAAGGCGTAGTACCACTTCCAGTGAAAGCCTGCAGGCAGCGGCGCGGTGTCGCGCCATTCGGGGTGGTTGCGGAAAAAGCGCTCCATGGTCTGCTCGCGCGGCAGGTCCCAGGCGCCATGCACGGTCTGGCGCTGGGCCAGCATCAGCTCCACGCCTTGGCTCACGGGGATGGCGCGCGAGAGTGCGGCATTGGCCAGCGTGGGCAGCACCAGGGTCAGCACGGCCCAGCAGCCCATGAGGGCCATGGCATTGGCGACCGAGCTGCCGCCCAGCGCGGCAACCACCAGGCACAGGCCACTCCAGAAAACCACATAGGCGGTGGCAGACAGCAGCACCGTGGCAAGGGCGCCCGCCGCTGCCCAGCCGGCCAGTGCGCCTGCCAGGGCAGGCAGCGCCACGCAGGCCAGCACCAGCACGGAACGCAGTCCCGCGCGGCGCAGCCACAGCCGCCGCCCGGTGCCAGGCATGGCCTGCAGCATGCCCAGGCGACCCGATTCGCGCTCGCCCGAGACCAGGTCGTAGAGCAGCGCGATCAGGAACAGCGGCACCAGGTAGACCAGCACAAAGGCGAAGTCGAAGCGGCCCGCCAGCGCCAGCTCCGGGTTGAAGCTTTCGCCTTCATGCAGCTGTGCCTGCAGCGCCAGGGCGCGCACGCGCAGCACATAGGGCGCGGCATCGCGCAGGCCCAGGGCAAGAAAGGCCGTGGACGATGGCGCATCCCAGGTGGCGTGAAAGCCGTAATAGGCCACCGAGCCTGCGTCGCCGGACTGCGCATGCCGGCTTGCCTGGGCCGCCATGTCCTGCTGCTGCAGTTGCGCAAGGCGGTCCAGGGTCAGGCGTTGCGAGGCGATCTCGCGCAGGCCAGACAGCACGGCCAGCGTGGACAGCAGCAACAGCAAGGCCAGGGCGCACAGCGCCAGGCGCGAGCGCGTCAGAAGACGCCATTCATGCAGGAGCCAGCTCATCGCGCCACCCTCCCCAGCCGTTGCGTGGCCAGCAGCAAGGCCACCGTCAGTACAGCCAGCCATGCCAGCAGCACATAGGCGGCAGGCGCCGCGCGGCGCAGGGCCGCCAGCGGTGGATCGGGCTCGTGGTGGAAATCGGAGACGCCGCGCCAGTGCTCGTGGCCGATGCGGTTGTCGCGGCTCGATCGGTCGCCCGCATAGCTGAGCTTGTCCACCTGCAGGCGGTTGAGGGCCTGCACCATGCGGTAGCGATGCTGCTCGGCCTGCTCCAGAAAGCGCCGGTAGCCTTGCAGGTCGGTCCCGGCCACGGCCATGGACAGGCGGCGCAGCGCGATCACGGGGCTGATCAGGGCAAATGCGTCAGCCCGGCGCAGTTGCTCGGCCTGCAGATCGAAGCTGGCCTCGGCATGTCGCCTGAAGAGTTCACTCGTCAGCCGCTCGCCTTCCATGCCGACCAGGCCCTTGTAGTTGATGGGCAGATCCTCGACGCGCGAGACACCGTACTGCGCCAGCACCCTGGCGCGGAAAGCGGCGAAATAGGGATCGTCGGGATTGTGGCTGTCGCCCAGCGCCGCCAGCTCGCGCGCGGTGGCGATGTCGGTCTCGAAGCGCGTGGGCAGCGCCAGGGCAGATCCCACCAGCTCAGGCACCAGACGGGGCAGCAGCACCACGGCGACGGCCCAGGCCGCCAGCAGGGCCAGCAAGGCATCGCGCCCGCGCCGCATGAAGGCCGAGACAGCGACGATGCCCACCGCCCAAAGCATCAGCCACAGCACATGGCCTGCCGCCAGCGTGGCCACCAGGCTGATGGGCACCGGCGTGGCCACGGCCATCCAGGCCAGGGCCAGCAGGGCCGGCAGCAGCACCAGGGCCGCCACGCCCGCCAGCGCCAGCAGCTTGCCGGCCACGAACTGCCGCGTGCCCACGCCCTGGGCCAGCAGCACGCGCAGGGTGCCGGCCTCGCGCTCGCGTGCAATGCAGGCATGGCCCATGAAGATCAGCAGCAGCGGCGCCAGCACCTGCAGCACAAAGGCCGGCGTGAGCTGGCCGAACCGCAGCAGCAGCGAGGACTGGCGCACATCGCCGAAGTTGGCGCTGTTCTGGCGGTGGCCCTCCAGAAACAGCGTATGGCCGGTGTAGGCGTCGATGCCCGCATCGAAGGCCGCCAGCGGATTGAGCGGGCGGAACACGAAGTGGCCGTAATGCACCATGCGGTGCGGATGGCGGTCGGGCTGGGCTTCGAACTCGCTGTCCACCTGGGACTGGTGGCGCTCGCGCTGGGCCTGGGCCGCGCTGCGCTGGTCCCAGGCGGTGAAGGCGGCAGCGGCGCTGAGCAGCAGCCACAGCGCCATCCCCAGCACGGCCACGCGGTCGCGCAGCAGCAGGCGCCATTCCTCGCGCGCAATGGTCCAGGCCGCGCTCATGCCGCCGCTCCCTGCGTGTCGGCTTCAATGTGCGTGTCCGTGCCCGTGCCCGTGTGCGTGCCCGTGCCCACCCCTGCATAGTGGCGGTGCAGTGCGCGCACATCGAAGCGCTCCTCGCCGCTGGCCGCCACTTCCTCGACCAGGCGCCCGCCTGCGATGAAGCCCATGCGGTCGGCCACGTCGGCGGCCCCCAGCAGGTCGTGCGTGACCATGAGAATGGCCACGCCCTGCCCGCGCAACTGCATGAGCAGCCGGCTGAACTCGGCCGTGGCCTGCGGGTCCAGGCCCGAGGTGGGTTCGTCCAGCAGCAGTGCCGGCACCCTGCGCGCCAGCGCCAGCGCAATCGCCACTTTCTGGCGCATGCCCTTGGAAAAGCCGGAGACTCGCCGGTCGTGCGCGGCAGCGTCCAGCCCTGCGGCAGACAGCGCCTGGCCGATGGCACCAGCCGTGCCCGGCTGGCCCGCCAGCTCCAGCAGGTAGGCCACGTTCTCGCGCGCACTCAGGTGCTCGTACAGCGCCACGTTCTCGGGGATATAGGCGATCAGGGCACGCGCCTGCGCAGGCGCCGTCACCGGGTCCACGCCCTGCACGCGCACCTGTCCGCTGCGCGGCCGCACAAAGCCCAGCAGCAGGCTCAGCGTGGTGGTCTTGCCCGCGCCGTTGGCGCCCAGCAGCGCATAGATCTCGCCCGCATGCACGGCCAGGTCCAGACCCTGGAGGATGGTGCGCTCGCCATAGTCCACCACGGCGCCCAGCGCTTGGAGCACGGGCGTGGAGGCAGAAGTGGGGTTGGAAGAAACAGGAAGGGATGAATGCATGGCGGGGCTCAGAACTTTGCTTGAAGGCCTACGGTGACGGTGCGGGCCGTGCCCGGCGTCACCCACAGCCGGCTGTACGAGCTGGTGTAGTAGGTCTTGTCAAAGAGGTTGTCCACGTCCAGCGTCAGGCGCAGCGTGGGGCTGATGCGCCAGTAGGCAACCAGCTTGGCCGTGGTGTAGCTGGGCAACTCGAAGGCGGCCTTGCCGGCATTGGCCTCGGCCTGCGTGCGGGCCTGGCCCAGGCGCTTGCCCATGTGGGTGATGCCGCCGCCGATGCCATAGCGCTGGCCGTTGGAGAAGGCGTTTTCATAGACGGCCAGCACGCTGCCGTTGACCTTGGGCACGTTGAGCAGGCGCCCGCCCACCTCCAGCGTGTTGTCGCGCGAGATCTCCACATCGTTGAGCACCAGGCTCGCATTCAGGCGCCAGCGCTGCGTGACCTGGCCGGCGAAGTCGAACTCCAGGCCCCGGCTGCGGATCTCGCCGGCCGAGACCGAGTAGCCGGCGTTGCCCGGGTCGGCCGTCAGCACATTGCGCTTGCGGATGTCGAACAGCGCAGCCGTGGCACCCATGCGCTGGTCGGCGCTTTCCCACTTGGCGCCCAGCTCCATCGAACGGCCGGATTCTGGGCTGAAGCCCGCACCGGCCACATCGATGCCCACGTTGGGCCGGAACGAGCGGCCCGCGTTGGCATAGAAGGTCCATTGCGGCACCGGCAGCCAGCTCAGGCCCAGGCGCGGAGAGGTCGAGGTCGGGTCCTGCTGCGTGGTCGCCCCCGTGCGGCGGTTGTGCAGCGACTGGTCGTAGCGGTCCATGCGCAGGCCGGCCACCACACGCCATTGGGGCGAGAGCTTGATGGCGTCCTGCAGGTAGAACGCCGTGTTGCGCTGCCGCTCGAAGGTGTCGGTATTGGCCGTGGGCACGGGGCGCGCACCGCCGTAGATGGGGTTGTAGATGTTGATGGCGTAGGGATTGGCCGCCGTCGGGTTGGCGCGCAGCATCAGCGTGTCCATCTCGAAGCGAAAGCTCTCCAGGCCCAGCAGCAGTTCGTGCTCGATGGCGCCCGTGCGCACCGTGCCCTGCAGTTCCGCCTGCACGGCGATGTCGTCGGACTGGTAGTCGCGAAAGCGCCGCTGGCGCGTGAGGTCGCCATTGGCCAGCAGCGCGTGCGGCTCGGTGGAAAAGCCGTTGATCGAGGTCTCGCGATAGGACAGGCCCAGGCGGCTGCGCCACTGCGCGTTCCACTCATGCGAGAGGATGAACTGGTGGGTGCGGTTTTCCACCGTCACATCGCCGTCGCCCGGCTCGCCCAGGAAGCGGCTGCGCGAGATGGCGCCCAGCCGGTCGCCCAAGGCCACCACGCCGCGGTCCAGCGGCGTCTTGTGGCGCAGCAGCTCGCCCGAGTACTCCAGCACCGTATCGCGCCCCAGCTTCCAGGTGAAGGCCGGTGCGATCACCTGACGGCTGGCGCCTACGAAGTCACGGAAGCTGTCGCGGTCCTCCACGGCGATGTTGAGCCGGTAGGCAAAGTTCTCGCCCACCGGTCCCGTGGTGTCCAGCGCGCCACGCCGCAGGCCGTAGCTGCCTGCATAGGCTTCCACGGAATGCGAAGGCGTCCACAGTGGGCGCTTGGAGACCACGTTCAGCGTGCCGCCCGGCTCGCTGCTGCCGTAGAGCGCAGCGGCCGTGCCCTTGAGGAACTCGATGCGCTCCACGCCGGCCAGGTCACGTGGCGCATTGAAGCCGCGCCCCGAGGAAAAACCGTTGAACAGGGTGGCCATGCCCACGTTCTGGTCGCCGGGCAGACCGCGGATGACGATGTTGTCCCACAGCCCGCCAAAGTTGTTCTGGCGCGAGACGCCGCCCACGTAGTCCAGCACGTCGTCAAGCTTGGTGGCGCCCAGGTCGTCCATGGCCTGGCGCGTGATCACGCGCACCGACTGCGGCAGCTCGCGCAGCGGCAGGTCGGTCTTGGCACCGGCCGCCTCGTCGGTGTGATAGGCGCCCGAGGCCGTTCGGCCCACGACTTCCACGGCAGGCAGCAGCGCCTGCTCCTGCGCGGAAGCGGAAGCGGCGGCAGCGGGGCCGGGGCCGGAGGACGGATCCTGACCTTGGGCCAGCGCAGGCGTGGACAGGAAGGCGGCAGCGCTCAGGGCAAGCGGCAGCGGGCGAAGGCGGGGAAGCGGCTTCGCGGGGAAGAAGAAGGCAGTCATGGTGAAAACGGGCACAGGCGCATGCCGCCGGCATCCACAGCCGGCGCGCGCAAACACGGACATGCCGCCAGCACCAACGGGTGCTGGCGGCAGAGAAGGAGAAAAGTGCTTGCGGGTTCAGCGCGGCGGGTCGCGCGATGCAAAGGCCCAGCGGTTCTGCGAGGGGATGGCGCCGCCCACGGTGCGCGGCGGCACCCTCTCAGGCGGCGCGGCCACGGCCAGCGGCAGGCCGAAGTGCGGCAGCCAGGCCGCCGCATGCGGTGCATGGCCCATGCACCATACGCAGACGGCTTCGGCGGCTTCGACGACTTCAGCCTTTTCGCCAGCCTGGCCGCGTTGGCCGGCCTGGCCGGTCAGCGCATCATCTTCGCAGCCGTTGAGGCCTGCAAAAGCCTGGGCAGGCCCGGCCACCGCCTGCCGGATATGCGTTGCGCCGTGCAGGGGCATGCCAATGGCCGTGTTGAAAAACACGGCCAGCAATAGCAGACGCAAAACAAGCAGACGCATGAGACGGCGATCTTACTATTGACAGTTAAATATCATTAACAACCCGCCGCCATTTTCTGCACAGGGCCGGGACAGCAGCGCGGGAATATGCCACCGGCATGTGACAGGCCGATTGGCGATTTTCAGCCTTGCGCCTATTTATCTGCCGGTCCCACGCCCCGGAAGAACATGTCGCAGATCTGGTCCGCCACCTTCTCCAGCGAGCCCTTGCGGGGGTTGAACCAGGACTGTATGGAGTTGATGCTGCCCAGGATCATGATGCGCGCCAAGTGGATGTCGGCGTCGGCCCGCAGGCGGCCTTCGGCGCGCAGGTCTTCGAGCAGGCCGCTCCAGAATTTCTGGTGGCGCTCGCGGCGCTTGATCTGGCGCTCGCGCACCTTGTCGGGCAGCTGGCCCAGCAGCCGGCCGTGGGCCAGGGCGAAGTCGCCATGCTTTACCAGCCCCGCCATCTGGCCCAGCACGGCTGCGCGAAAGCGCTGCTCGGCCGTGGCGTCGGCGCCCAGCGCGGCAAGGCGCTCCTGCTGCTGGCTGATGATGCGGTTACCGCCCTGCTCCATGACCTCGTCCACCAGTTCCTCCTTGGAGGCGAAGTGGTAGTAGATGCTGGCGGCCTCGATCCCGGACTGCTCGGCAATGTTGCGCATGGTGGTGGCAGAGTAGCCCTGCTCACCGAAGGTGCGGGCGGCCAGCTTGAGAAGGGTCTCGCGGGTCTCGTTGCCGTCGTGGGCGCTGGTCTGCCTTCTTGCCATGTCTGCCAGGTGGTGGATCGTTGTAGTGCGGCGATCCTAACAGGCTGTTGGTAGCGCGCCAATCAAGCGTTCGGTGCCTGCCGCCCGCCGACTGCCGCATGGCCGGGCCGCGAAATCCGTTTCAAGAATCACCCTTGAAACAACTGCAGGCTGCAATGGCTCCGGCAATCGGGAAGCCGATGCGCTTGTCCTGTATCGACAGAAGGTGCCGCCATTCACCATTCGAAAAATCGGTCTTTAACAATAAAAAAAACCTATCCTGCAAATCGATTATTCAAATGAAACCACAGGCATCAATCAATGCATTGAATAACTCGATCAAATCACATGTAATATATTTTATAAATCGATTTTATGATTTGATTGATAAAATGCAAATGTTGATTGTTTTCCATACCCAAGGCGGAACTTTCGCGGCCAACGTTGCGCACTCCCCTGAAAAAGCCATGACAGCACGTCGTCTCCAGAGGAGGAAGCACCAACCACAGTGCTCTGCAAATGTAACAACGGCACAACAGCTTTTGTAAAGTGCCGGTTATCCAGATTGCCCTGGATATAATGCGGATCGCCTTGGAATATGCCCAGGCATGAGAAGAAGCGCCCTACCCTCCATAGAGCGCCAACATCATCAGTATTTGTACTTACGGTGAGTTCTTCATCCCCACTGCACATGCACCAGAATTGACCATTCTGCAAAGAGTCCTGGGTCCAGGCTCTTGCTGCGCAGTTTTCACACAAATAGCCGCACTTAGAAATTCTTCCATCAAGATGACTACATACCAAGAGCTGATTGCCCAGAAAAAATTGCTCGACCAGCAAATCGACGACGCCCGCAAGCTGGAGTCCAAAGCGGCCCTGGCATCGGTGCAGGAGCTGGTCCGTGAGTTCGGCTTCACAGCACAACAGGTCTTCCCCTGGAAGCCCGATGGCAAAAAGAGCGCTCCCGCCAAATACCAGGACCCCGAGTCCGGCAAGACCTGGACCGGCCGCGGCAAGCCGCCGAACTGGATCCTGGGCAAGGACCGCACCCTGTTCGAAATCAAGTGAGTCCCTGCCGCGCATGTGCCCGCCCGCTCGGCGGCGCACATGCGCGGATGAGCGTCATGCAGGCACCACCGCCGTGACCTCGATCTCCACCTTGGCCCGGTCTTCCACCAGATCCGCCACCTCCACCGCCGTCATGGCCGGGAAATGCCGCCCGATCAGTTCGCGGTAGTGCTTTCCAATGGCTGGATAGGCAGCCACGTATTCCTGCTTGTCGGTCACATACCAGGTCATGCGCACGATGTGCTCGGGCCTGGCGCCGCCTTCGGCGAGGATGGCGACGATATTGGCCAGCGCCTGCCGCACCTGTTCCGCAAAGTCGTCCGACTCGAATTGCTGCTGGCCGTTCCAGCCAATCTGGCCGCCGACGAACACCAGCCGGGAGCCGACCGTCATCTCGGTCAGGATGCCATTGGCATAGCCTCGGGGCGCCAGCCAGTCCGGGGGTTGCAGAGTCTTCATTGCTTCATCCTGTTCTCGTTGAATCCATAAAACCGTCCTGCGGCACCAGATAGGCCTGCAGGCGCTCGCGCAGATCGGCCGGCAGTGGCGTGGCCTTCATGCTGCGCAAATCCATGGTGACGATGGTCATGCGCGCACACAGCCGGCGTTGGCCATCTGGCCCTTCGAAACGCACATCGAACTGGAACGATGCCCCGCCGATGCGGCGCACCTCCAATACCTGGCGCAGCGTGTCGTGCCAGCGGCTGGGCGCCGTGAAATCGCATTGCACCGACACCGTGGGCGTGCCCACCTGGCGCTGTACATGCAGGGTGTGGAATGGCAGGCCCATTCCCCTGTCGAACCATTCCTCGACCAGGTCGTTGACCATCTCGAAATAGCGCGGGTAAAAGACGATGCCGGCCGGATCGCAATGGCGAAACAGCACCTGCACCTGGCTGACGAAGGCGGAGGCCATGGCGCGCGCTCACGGCATCTTGCGCAGCACGAATCGCTGCAGCTTGCCGGTCTCGGTGCGCGGCAGGGCCGGCACGAAGACAATGGCGCGCGGGTACTTGTAGGGCGCAATGCTGGCCTTGACGAAGGCCTGCAGCGTGGCGGCCATGTCGTCGCCGGCCGCAAAGCCGGGCTTGAGCACCACAAAGGCCTTGACCACCTGGCCGCGCTCGTCGTCTGCCGCGCCGATCACGCCGCATTCGGCCACGGCCTCGTGGCGCAGCAGCGCATCCTCCACCTCGGGGCCGGCGATGTTGTAGCCGGCCGAGATGATCATGTCGTCATTGCGCGCCTGATAGAACAGATAGCCGTCGGCGTCGCGCACAAAGGTGTCGCCGGGCAGGTTCCAGCCGTTTTGCACAAAGCGCTTCTGGCGCTCGTCGGCAAGATACCGGCAGCCGGTCGGCCCCTTGATGGCCAGGCGGCCGGGCGTGCCGTCGGGCACGGGCTGCATGTCGTCGTCCACCACCTGGGCCACGTAGCCGGGCACGACCTTGCCGATGGCGCCCGCGCGCACCTCCTCGGGCGGGCTGGACACGAAGACGTGGATGAGCTCGGTGCCGCCGATGCCGTCGATCATCTCGATGCCCGTGGCCTGCTTCCACAGCTGGCGCGTGGCGTCCGGCAGGGCCTCGCCCGCCGACACGCTTTTCCTGAGCGACGACAGATCGAAGCGCGCTGCCTGCGCCGCCATCTGCCGGTAGAAGGTGGGCGCGGTGAAGACGATGGTGGCGCGGAAATCCTGCACCAGCTGCAGCAGCCCTTCGGGCGTGAGCTTTTCGGCCAGCACGGTGCTGGCGCCTACGCGCAGCGGAAAGCACAGCAGCCCGCCCAGGCCAAAGGTGAAGGCCAGCGGCGGCGTGCCGCAGAAGATGTCGTCCGGGCCCGGCCGGATCACATGGCGCGGGAACAGGTCGCACATGGCCAGCACGTCGCGGTGGAAATGCATGCAGCCCTTGGGCGCGCCCGTGGTGCCGCTGGTGAAGGCGATCAGGCAGACATCGTCTGCCGCCGTATCGCAGCAGTCGAAGGTGTCGGGCTTGGCTGCGGCCAGGGCGTCCAGCGCATCGGCTGCGCCGTCGTTGAAATACAGCACGCGCGAAAGGTCCGGGCAATGGTGTTCATGGCCGGGCTGCAGGCACAGCTGCACTTCGTCCTTGAGGCGCACATCGCACAGCACGGCCTGCACCTGGGCCTTGGCGATGATCTGCTGCAGCTCCTTGGCACGCAGCAGCGGCATGGTTGGCACCGTCACCAGCCCGGCCTTGATGGCGGCCAGCCAGGACGCGGCCATCATGGCGTTGTTGGGGCCGCGCAGCAGCAGCCGGTTGCCGGGCACCAGCTGCAGGTCTTCCACCAGCACATGGGCGATGCGGTTGGTCAGCGCCTGCAGTTCGGCATAGGTCATGGCGGCCTGGTCCGCGCCCTGCCTCCAGCGCAGGGCCACACGGCCGCCCTGGCCGCGCGCCACCATGGCATCGACCAGTTCGGCCGCGCAGTTCAGGCGTTCGGGATAGGCCACGTCCGGTCCGTCGAGCAGGAACTCGGGCCATTGGTCGGGCGGCGGCAGATTGTCCCGGGCGAAAGTATCGATGTGGGCGGAGGCTTGCATGCGATGTTCCCTGGCTTTGCGTTGAATGGGCAGCCTGCCGCTCAGGCCTTGAGCAGCTCGCGCGCGATGATGAGTTTTTGCACCTCGGTCGCGCCCTCGTAGATGCGCAGCGCGCGGATCTCGCGGTACAGCGTCTCCACCGGCATGCCCGAGACCACGCCTGCCCCGCCGAACATCTGCAGCGCGCGGTCGATCACGGCCTGGGCCGATTCAGTGGCCGTCATCTTGGCCATGGCCGCCTCGCGCGTGGTGCGCGTCTTCTTCACATCGCGCATCCAGGCGGCGCGGTAGGTCAGCAGGGCCGATGCGTCGATGGCCGTGTCCATGTCGCCCAGCGCGGCCTGGGTCAGTTGCAGGTCGCCCAGGGTCTGGCCGAACATGCGGCGTGACTTGGCGCGTGCCAGGCCTTCATCCAGCGCGCGGCGCGCAAAGCCCAGTGCGGCGGCGGCCACCGAGGCGCGGAAGATGTCCAGCGTCATCATGGCCAGCTTGAAGCCCTGCCCCGGCTCGCCCAGGCGCTGCGACACGGGTATGCGGCAGTTGTCGAAGCGGATGGTGGCCAGCGGGTGCGGCGCAATCAGTTCGATGCGCTCGCCGATCGAAAAGCCCGGCGTGTCCGCATCGACCACGAAGGCGCTGATGCCGCGCGCCCCGGGTGCCTCGCCCGTGCGGGCGAACACGCAGTAGAAGTCGGCAATGCCGCCGTTGGAGATCCAGGTCTTGGCACCGTTGAGCACATAGTGGTCGCCTTCGAGCCGCGCCTCGCAGGCCATGGCGGCCACGTCGGAGCCGGCATCGGGCTCGGACAGCGCAAAGGCCGCAATGGCCTCGCCGCGCGCCACGCGCGGCAGGTAGCGCTGGCGCAGCGCATCCGACCCCATGAGCGATATCGCACCGCTGCCCAGGCCCTGCATGGCAAAGGCGAAGTCGGCCAGGCCTTCATGGCGGGCCAGGGTCTCGCGCAGGATGCAGACCGCACGCGAGTCCACCTCGGGCAAGGCCCCGCCCCAGGCGCCGCCGGGGCCAGACGGCACGGCATAGCGCAGCCAGCCGGCCTGGCCCAGGGCCTTCACCAGTTGGCGGCAGGCCGCATCGGCATCGTGGTGGTCCACATCGCCCAGGGATTGGGCGCACCAGGCGTCGGCCTCATGCGCCAGCGTGCGGTGGGCGTCGTCGAA
This sequence comes from Delftia acidovorans NBRC 14950, assembly GCF_001598795.1. GTDB lineage: Bacteria > Pseudomonadota > Gammaproteobacteria > Burkholderiales > Burkholderiaceae_C > Comamonas > Comamonas acidovorans. The sequence continues at coordinate 102,259 of NZ_BCZP01000007.1, forward strand.
GAAGGGCCAGTCCAGCCAGGAGGAGTCACGCATTTCAGTTTCCTTCAAAGACAGGCTTTTGCTTGGCCACGAAGGCCTCGTAGGCGCGGTGGAAGTCGCGCGTCTGCATGCAGATGGCCTGGGCCTCGGCTTCGGCCTCGATGGCCTCGTCCACGCCCATGTTCCATTCCTGGTGCAGCAGCTTCTTGGTTACGCCATGGGCAAAGGTGGGGCCGGCGGCCAGCTGGGCGGCCAGCGCATGGGCGGCTTCGCCGATCTGCTCGGAGCCGTGCAGGGCATTGAAGAAACCCCAGGCTGCGCCCTCCTCGGCCGTCATGGCGCGGCCCGTGTACAGCAGCTCGGAGGCGCGGCCCTGGCCGATCATGCGCGGCAGCAGCGTGCAGGCGCCCATGTCGGCACCGGCCAGGCCTACGCGGGTGAAGAGAAACGCCGTGCGCGCGGCCGGCGTGCCCAGGCGCATGTCGGCCGCCAGCGCGACCATGGCGCCCGCGCCCGCGCAGATGCCGTCCACCGCCGCCACGATGGGCTGCGGGCAGGCGCGCATGGCCTTGATCAGATCGCCCGTCATGCGCGTGAAGTCCAGCAGCTCGGGCATGCTCATCTTGGTGAGCGGGCCGATGATCTCGTGCACATCGCCGCCCGAGCAGAAATTGCCGCCCGCGCCCGTGACCACCACGGCCTTGATGTCGGTGGCATAGACCAGGGCGCGGAACAGGTCGCGCAGCTCGGCGTAGGAGCCGAAGGTCAGCGGGTTCTTGCGCTCGGGCCGGTTCAGGGTGATGGTGCCGATCTTGCCGTCGGCCGATACCTGCCACACAAAGGTCCTGGCCTCGTAGCCGGCCAGGGGGCGCTTGTGGTGCTTCATGCTGTGTTCTTCGGGCTGGGTGCTCATGGTGTCTCCATCAAGAATTCAGAAAACGGGGGGAGTGGACCGGGTTCAGCCGGTCATCACCTCGCCGCCGTCGACGGCAATGGACTGGCCGTTGACCGAGGCGGACGCCGGCAGGGCCAGCCAGGCCACGGTCTCGGCCACTTCCTCGGGCTGGACCAGGCGGCCCTGCGGGTTGCGTTCGGCCAGCCTGGCGCGGGCCTCATCCGCCGTCATGCCGGTCTTGTCCACGATGTTGGCCACGGCGCCGCGCACGATGTCGGTCTCGGTATAGCCGGGGCAGACGGCATTCACCGTCACGCCCTTGCCTGCGGTCTCCAGCGCCAGCGAGCGCGTGAGGCCGATCACGCCATGCTTGGCCGCGCAATAGGCGCTGACATAGGCATAGCCGATCAGCCCTGCCGTGCTGGCCACATTGATGATGCGGCCCCAGCGCGCAGCCAGCATGCCCGGCAGCGCGGCCTGCATGCAGTGGAAGGTGCCTGTGAGATTGACGGCCAGCATCGCCTGCCACAGTGCGGCATCGGTGCGCTCGAACTTCTGGCTGCTGGCCTGGCCTGCGTTGTTGACCAGCACCTGCACGGGGCCGAAGGCCGCCTCGGCCTGCGCGAAGGCCTGGCGCACCGAGGCCTCGTCGGCAATATCCGCCTGCACGGACTGCACCATCTGTGCTGCCTGTGCCGTGCCGCCCAGCTCGCGCACGGCAGCCTCCAGCGCCGCACCATCGCGACCCAGCAGCGTGACCCGCGCGCCGCGGGCCAGCAGCGCCCGCGCACAGGCCAGGCCTATGCCGCGCGCCCCGCCCGTCACCAGGGCATGGCGCTCTTCAAGAAGATTCAAAGATATGGTCATTTCAATCACCCGTGGCGATGCGAGCCACCCGCAACCTATGAAACCGGCGCGCCACACAGCGAGGGACGCCGAGGAAGGGCCTGGGCCGGCCGCGCCGCCCCGCACCGACGGTATCGCCGGTGGCCCGTATGCCCCCCTCCCGCGAAGCGAGAGAGGGCGCCGTGCACACGGGGGAAGGCGCGAAGCGACTCAGGGGGTGTAGTTTCATTTCGCGTCCAACTGCGCCATGGCGGCGGCGCGTTCGAAGTTGGTTTCCAACTGGCGCTTGCCGGGCTGGTACTGGTTCGGCCAATCCACATCCTGCGCACCGAGTCTCGCAGCCTCGCGCAGCGTCCAGGCCGCATCTGCCAGGTGCGGGCGCGCCAGCGCGCACAGGTCGGCCCGGCCCGAGGCGATGATGGCGTTGGCATGGTCGGCCTCGAAGATGGCGCCCACGGCAATGGTCGGTATGCCGGCCTCGTTGCGCACGCGGTCGGCAAACGGCGTCTGGTACATGCGGCCGTACACCGGCTTCTGGTCGGGGCTGACCTGGCCCGAGGAGCAGTCGATCATGTCCGCGCCCGCCGCCTTGAAGCGGCGTGCGATCTCCACCGCATCGTCGGGCGTGATGCCGCCTTCCACCCAGTCATGGGCCGAGATGCGCACCGACATGGGCCGGTCCTGCGGCCAGGCTGCGCGCACCGCCTCGAACACCTCCAGCGGAAAGCGCAGGCGGTTGTCCAGGCTGCCGCCATATTCGTCATCGCGCTGGTTGGTCAGCGGCGAGATGAAGCTGGACAGCAGATAGCCGTGGGCGCAGTGCAGCTCCAGCCAGTCAAAGCCCGCTGCCGCGGCGCGCCGCGTGGCGGCCACGAAGTCCTCGCGCACGCGGTCCATGTCGGCGCGGGTCATGGCGACGGGCACTTGCGAGAGTCCCTCGATATAGGGCAGGGCCGATGCCGACAGCAGCGGCCAGTTGCCCTGCTCCAGCGGATGGTCGATCTGCTGCCAGCCCAGCTGGGTGGAACCCTTGCGCCCCGCATGCCCCAGCTGCACGCCAATGTGCGCACCGCCCTGCGCGTGCACGAAATCGACAATGCGCCCAAAGGCCTGCGCCTGCTCGTCGTTCCACAGCCCGGGGCAGCCGGGCGTGATGCGCGCGTCGGGCGAGGTGCAGGTCATCTCCACCATCACCAGGCCCGCGCCGCCCATGGCGCGCGCGCCCAGGTGCACCAGGTGGAAGTCGCCAGGCACGCCGTCGGTGCAGGAATACATGGCCATGGGCGAGACCACGATGCGGTTCTTCAGCCGCAGGCCGCGCGCCTGGTAGGGCGTGAGCATGGGCATGGGCGGGCGGCGGCCTTCGGGCACGGTCTCGCCCGCATGCTCGGCAATCCAGCGCTCGAAGCCCTGCAGCCAGGCGGCATCGCGCAGGCGCAGGTTCTCGTGCGAGATGCGCTGCGAGCGCGTCAGCAGCGAATAGGCGAACTGCTCCGGCTCCAGGCCCGCATAGCGCTCCACGTTCTCGAACCATTCCGTGGAATTGCGCGCCGCGTTCTGGATCTTGAGCACCTCCACGCTGCGCACATCCTCGTAGTGGCGCAGGCCGGCCTCGATGCCCGCCGCAGACCGCAGGCTGCGTGCCAGCTCGATCGCATCCTCCAACGCCAGCTTGGTGCCCGAGCCAATCGAGAAATGCGCCGTGTGCGCCGCATCGCCCATCAGTACCACGGGCACGCTGCGCGGGCCGCGCGGCGTGTCCAGCGCGTTCCAGTGCACCCAGGTATTGCAGATCACGCGCGGAAAGCGGATCCAGATGGCCGAGCCGCGCAGGTGCGTGGCATTGCTGACCAGGGCATGGCCGTCCAGCCAGGGGGCGAACAGTTTTTCGCAATAGGCAATGCCCTCTTCCTGGCTCATCTGCTCTATGCCGGCGGCCTGCCAGGTCTCCTCGGGCGTCTCCACGATGAAGGTGGACATGCCGTCTTCGTAGCGGTAGGCATGGGCCTGGAACCAGCCGTGCTCGGTCTGCACGAAGGCGAAGGTGAAGGCATCGAACACCTTGGTCGTGCCCAGCCACACGAAGCGGCAGCGGCGCTGGTCGATATCGGGCCGAAAGGTATCGGCATAGCGCGTGCGCACCTGGCTGTTGATGCCGTCCGAGGCGATGACCAGGTCGGCGTCGTACTCGCGCGCAATCGCCTGGTCGTCCTGCACGAAGTTCTCGAACACCAGCTTCACGCCCACGTCCTCGCAGCGCGCCTGCAGGATGTTGAGCAGCTTCTTGCGGCCTATGCCGATGAAGCCATGGCCGCTGCTGCGCAGGCTGCGGCCCTTGAAGTGGATGTCGATATCGTCCCAGTGGTTGAAGGCGTCACCAATGGTGCGGGCCGATACGGGATCGGCCTCGCGCAGGTTGTCCATGGTGGCGTCCGAGAACACCACGCCCCAGCCAAAGGTGTCGTAGGGCCGGTTGCGCTCCACCACCGTGACCTCGTTGGCGGGGTCCTGCAGCTTCATCAGCAGGCCGAAGTACAGGCCGGCGGGACCTCCACCGATACAGACGATCTTCATACCGCAAACCCTTTTCTCGCAGGGCGACGGCACAGGACGCCCCAGGTTCAGAATCCAGGCCCAAGAACTTTAAGCCTGAATAGTTTAGGTTTGAAATATATAGACGAAACGCCGGCACGAACCTAGGGAGAACACGCATGAGCTCCCCGACAGCCGCTACGATGCCGGATCACCAGGAGGATCTCCCTTGGAAAAATACCGGTTCAATGTCTTCGGCCGCATCATCGCCATCGAACGCGCGCAGGCCCAGTGGCGCTGCTTCAACGTCGGCGCCGACGGCAAGCGCGCGCCCGCCCTGCTGGCCATTCCCTGCGATGTCACCCACGCCGAACTGGCGCAGTACCTCTACGACATCTACCACGAGAGCGCAGCCGCATCGGACCAGGACATCTTCGAGATCACCCCCGGCACCACCATCCCCTCACCCAGGAGTTCCTCTTGAACCAGCAAACCGAAGTCCGCGAACTGAAGCCGGGCCTCAGCCCCTTTCCCGCCGCCGCCGACATCTTCGTGGCCGACCAGCCCTGGCTGGCCGAGCACCTGCTGCCGCTGATCTCCATCGACCTGGGCCTGGTGCGGCCCGAACTGGCCGGCACCGTGGTCCACATGCTGTGCCCCGTCGAGCCCTTCGAGGGCTGCATCGGCGATGAGACCGAAGCCCACCACAACGCCTTCACCGCCCCCAACTGGTTTGCGCTGGAGCTGACGCCCGACAACCGCTACCGCTTCCTGGGCAACGAAGGCTTCTTCCAGCGCGCGCCGCAGCATAGCGGCCAGTTCACCAAGGATGCCTTCGCCTGCGAGCACACCGACGAAATGCTGGCCAGCCACGCCAAGGCCAGTGCCTACTACGCCGAACACGGCCGCCTGGCCAGCTACTCGCGCTACGGCAAGGGCGAGCCCATGGAGCACGACTACCTGGACAGCCTGGGCGGCGGAATCTGGTACGGCAACTGGACCGGCCACCCGCCCATTCCCCCGGCCTTTCAGCTGGACGAAGCGGAAAACGCCGGCATGGGCGATGAACTGGAAGACGACGGCATCCGCATCACCCGCGACGGCAAGCCCTTCTTCCACGTGGCCAACGTGGCCGGCTACAACTGGTGCGCCACGGGCGCGGACAGCATCCTGCTGTTCTACGAGCCGGAAAGCCGCACGGTGCTGTTCACCTTCGACTGGACCTGAGCCGCCGGCACGGGGCCGCTCAGACGCGCCCAGGCTAGGGCGTGACGATCAGATGCGCCAGCAGCGGCCGGATGCGATCGTCCTGGTAGTAGCCACCGTACTCCGTGTAGCGCAGAAAGGCGGCATTGCAATGGTGGCAGCGCCAGAGCGTGCAGCGGTTGTACGGGTGCCAGCCCAGGGCGATGGGGGCATCCGGCGACCACTGGTTCGTGCCCTGTGGGTGGTATTCCTCAAGCAATTCCCGTGTCTCCGGCGTGCCCAGCGCACCAACCTGCTGCAGATGCGAAGTCTTGTCCGCCCCCGACAAGGACTCCCAGCCCGGCCTCCACAGCACAGCGCAGTCCGTGCATCGCTGCTGCTCGGCCGCCGCCGCGGCGAAGGCTCTCAATTCGGGTTCAGGAAGGGGGGTTGAAGTTGTCATGGAACGGTGCCTTGGTTTCCATGGATTGTCCGGCAGGTTTGGGGGCGGGTTTGGCAGGGGTTCATATTCCGTGGCAAAGCACTGCATCGGGTGCTGACCCGCCTTCGCATCAAAGTACTGGCCCTGGAATCTCAGATGCTCTTAGACCTCTAGTGGTGATACGCGTGCTGGCAACAGGTGCTGTGCTGGTCTCATATATGGCGGGCCCGGCCTGCTCACCCAGAATGGCCTAGGCACTGGGCGACAGGCCGCAGTCCATGGGTCTGGCACAGGTGTATTTGATATCTTCTAAATTTCCGAGGATTCTCATCGTTGAGCAACTTATTTTAATTTAATCTTGCCGCTGCGAATTTCCAGCCTCATATTGATATTTAGTAAATTCCTCCAAAACAAAAATATTATCAGAACTTATCAATACACCCATCTCCATCAAATAGCAAGATAATTTAGGGTAGAGAATAATACCACATTCATGAGAATTTATATTCCTTTTCTGTGTCATGGTTTTTTTAACAATGGATTCTTTTTCTTTATTTCTTCTTAAGTCAAGAAGGCTTAACGCATTTAATTCATTATCAACCCCTGACTTGCATAGCATTGTTGCAAACCCCAGGTCGTCATCATAATTTAAGTAACTTAATTTGCAAAAATCTGGAATATAAATTTCATAATTATTGATATTAACAATAGAATGTTCGTGAATATTATTATTTTTCGATTTAAATTCAATCAACTGAATACATCCAGAGATAAAAAACATTGTCGAGAGCAATAAAATTGCTGCATGAAGTATTTTCTTTATCTTTTTAGAGTGAATATTAATCATAGCACCAGATTTATTTATGGATTGATTTTTCAAGCGCTCCTCCGGTTAGCGTTGCGGTTACCTTCATGCCACTTTTATATGCTTCACGCATAGCTTCAATAGCTTCTTTTTCGGATTCCTCCGCTTGACCATTCATTACCTCAAGATCTTGAGCGGATTTAGGACAATTGGGAGGTGTTGGCACAGCAATACATTTGTATAAATCGACTTTTGCCTGATTGGCTCTTTCCGTCTTTTGATGTGCATCTGCCACATCTTTCCCAAAATTTGCAGATTTCCTTGCTTTATTAGCTGTACTTGCAGCGGCACCAACACCTCCTTATCCTTGCAACCCCAGTGAATCTATCCACGAGGGCGGATCTGCTGGGTAGTCATAGTGACTAGTGCCTCCATTCCATCCAATCGAATCCTGATTCACATAACTCCCCACCACCGGATCGTAATACCGATGACGGTTGTAATACAGCCCCATTTCCCTGTCATGGTGCTCCCCGGCAGCCGGATCGCCTGGTGGATGCCCTGCGGGTTGTATTCCTGCAGCACATTGCCCGAGGGAACCAGCTTTGCAGCCCAGGCCACTTGGCCGGTCTGGTCCGTCAGGGCAATTGGTATGTCCAGATGGTCGCAGTGGTAGTGGAAGATGGTGATGTGGGCGTGCTGTTCTCTTTCCTGTTTTTGCAGTTTAGGCCTGCATGCCGCTGAGCAGGCCTGTGGTGCTGTCGGCGGCCTCATTGGCTCGGTACCTGGAGAGGGCTTTGTGCGTCTGCGATGGAGTTGGGTTACTGTTCCATCCTGACCATACCCACCCGCGCAACTTCGCTGTTTCGGACATATCCTCAGCCTATGGAAGCTCTGTATAAATCAAACTTCCGAAAAGCAGGCTGTTAAAAATCAATGACTTTCAATGTCTACAAAATAGAAATCGTGCTTTGTGCAGAGGTTCCCTAAGTAAATACCCAGCCTAGCCCCAAAGCACAGTCAATTAATTAGAATAAATACCCTACTTGCGTTAATAGCAATAAATACACCGAATTCAAAGATATAGATAATCCGCAACAAACCAATCAATGATCTCCTAGCAAGAATTCTATTGATAATCAATTTCTACTAAGCAGATGTAAGATTGCGATTTATATGGAGTTCTCATGGTCATCCTTGCATGTGTAGGCTTACTTGAGAAAATAGCATTTCTCCCATCAATATCCCTGGAATAGAGAATTATTTCATCTTTGTTTAAAAGCATATGAATTTGAACATTTTCCAAATTCCTCGATATTTTCTGCCCAATCTTTTTATCAGGGCTATTTATATAAATCGTTCCACTATTTTTTATTTCTTCCAACAAAACCGATAGCGAATTTTCTTGCCTCCCCTTTGATTCATACTCATTTCTATGTCCGACACCAAATGCATATTTTACAGGAAGAAAATTACCATTCTTTATTAACCCAGGTTCAACCATCCAAGAATAGTTGATTTCATTTTTTTCATTACTTCTATCATTAATAATCCATATTTTTTGATCTTTATCAATGATTTGAAAACTGGCTACAAATTTCTTTGAATCTACGCCAACCAAACATTCTGGCTCTCGATTTTCAATATCTTTGGCGTACGATGAAGAAAAATTCAAACAAATAGCAAATACATAAAATAAATATTTCATCGTCGAGTGCCTCTTGTTCTAGTCCTGATTTTTTGCATCATTTCCAATATATCGTCCGTATCTGCTGTAGGAGCGGTGCCTGGCCCGGTGGGGTCGCTCTTCAGTCGGGATTTATTGCATTTTTCGCCAACTGGCAAAGGCATTGATTTAGGAGTGGAAGGAATACTATCGTGGCTTCTTGTCAGTGGATTTGAGGGATAGGTGAAGAAATTTACCCCACCCATCAACCCGATCGGATCCTGATTCACATAAATCCCCACCACCGGATCGTAATACCGATGCCGGTTGTAATACAGCCCCGTTTCCCTGTCATGGTGCTGCCCCGGCAGCCGGATCGCCTGGTGCAGGCCCTGCGGGTTGTACTCCTGCAGCACATTGCCCCAGGGGTCCAGCTTTACGGCCCAGGCCACCTGGCCGGTCTGGTCCGTCAGGGCCATTGGCGTGCCCAGTGGGTCGCAGTGGTAGTGGGATGGCGATGCGCTGTTGCCGCTCCTGTTCCTGCAGTTTTGCCTGCATGCCGCTCAGTAGGCGTGTGGCCCCCTCGGCCTGTTCGCCTAGGATCGCCTGGGCGCTGGGCTGCAGGCTGTGCGCATGGCGCTCAGCATAAAATCGCCCCATCTGGCACATTCAAATTGGTTTATTTTTTATTTCAAATATGACAAAAATCATAGACGAAATGATGCCAGCAAAAAAACCAAATATCAGATAATAAAAATCGAGAAGATCAATTGCCAAGGATAAATTGAAAAATAATTTCTTAATTGTGATGACTGCAAGTGCTCCAATAGTTGCAGAGATACAGAAATAGAAAAATATGCCGTATTTGTTTTTTAAATGCCCAAGAAATAATTGAAACAAAAAATTAAGAGGCAGCGAAATTAGAAAAACGAATAAGAAAAAATAAACATAAAGCGATTTATAATCTTTATCCGTCATTAACCCCGTAAAGAGAAATCCAATAATTACAGATGAAACGATGCTTGGCTGTATTAACTTAATCATTTGCAGCTTTCCGCATATTCGAAGACATTTTTATCAACTTGGCCCCAAAGTGTGTCTGCAAGTGCACTGTTTATTCCACCCATAGGACCAACACCTTCCCCGAACGTATGCACTGTCACCTCAGTTGCGCTTTCTGAGACCCAACGGCGTACTATTCCTGGGTAGAGTAGGTGCGAATTTTCCGTAACGTTAACGACCATTGTACGATCTGAATTAACTACATGGCTCACGGGGCCCACAGGAATTGCGAAACCGCGCTGGCCGTTTTGTATAGGCTCCCCTTTTGCACCTGGAGCTGGATAACGCATTAGTCCTTCGGATACGTTTTTAAGAGTGCAGCCACTTGTACTCTTCTTGCAAGAATTCCTCGTGTTGTAACTGTGAAAGTCGTTGTTGCCTTCATCAAAAAGCATTACTCCGTTACTGTCTTCGCCTAGCAATCCGGGGTAGCTCTTTCTATTGTTGCTTAAATAGCCCCGTTGCGCCATTGTTCCTGGCTCAAGACCAAGCGGGTCGGCCAAATTAACCGGCGAATTTCTAACATATCCGTAGGGGTTAGTCCCACCCATCAAACCAATCGGATCCTGATTGATATAACTCCCAACCACCGGATCGTAATACCGATGCCGGTTGTAATACAGCCCCGTTTCCCTGTCATGGTGCTGCCCCGGCAGCCGGATCGCCTGGTGCAGGCCCTGCGGGTTGTACTCCTGCAGCACATTGCCCCAGGGGTCCAGCTTCGCGGCCCAGGCCACTTGGCCGGTCTGGTCCGTCAGCGCCATGGGCGTGCCCAGGTGGTCGCAGTGGTAGTGGTGGATGGCGATGCGGGCGTGCTGTTCTTTTTCCTGTTCCTGCAGCTTTGCCTGCATGCCGTTGAGTAGGCGTGTAGTGCTGTCTGCCTGTTCGCCCAGCATGGCCTGGGCACTGGGCGGCAGGCCATGGTCCAGGGTATGGCGCAGGTGGCGGGCGGCGTCTTGTTGCATGTCGCGCGGCATGGCGCTGAGCATGGTTTGCATGAGGGCCAGGGCCGGCGTGTGGTTGGGGTCGTCCTGGTCGGGCAAGCCTGCGGTGATGGCCTGCACCAGCAGGTGGGGCTCGCTTTGCGGGTCGCCGCTGGCCGTGGTGCTCAGGCGCACCAGGGGGGTGAAGCTGCCCGGTTCGTAGATGGTGTGCTCTATGTGGCGCGCGTCGTCGCCATGCTGCAGGCGTTCGGTGTGGATGAGGCGGTCGCCGTCCCAGCCGTAGTAGTGGGTGTGGGTGGATTCTGTGGAGTCCGCGCTTTCGACCTGCTGCTTGAGCCTGCGGCCCAGGGCGTCGTAGGTGTAGCGGCTGTGGTGGCGCAGTTGCTCGGCGTTGCCCTGGATCTGGCTGCTGCGCACCGCTATGAGCTGGTGGGCTCCGTCGTAGTGCAGTTGCTGCTGGCTGTGGTCTGCCTGCATTTGCGCGATGCGGTTGCCGCAGGGGTCGTAGCGCCAGACGCAGTCTTCGGTGAAGCCGATGCGGTTGTCTTCCCAGCGCTGCACGGGGCCTTGCCGCTGGCCTGCAAGGTGGGCCAGGCCCATGAGGTTGAAGTCGGTGTGCCGCCAGTGGGCGTGGACCTGGGCGGCCCAGTTGTCCTGGGTGTTCGTCTGGCACGGTGCACCGGGTGCTGGCAGGCGGTTGCCTGCAGGGTCGATCTGCCAGCGGGTGGTGGTCTGGGGGTCCTGGCTGTCGGTGGCCGCTCTGAGGCGCCCGGCGCTGTCGTAGCCGTAGCGCAGCAGTTGTGCGGCCTGGCCCGGGGCGCCGGCCTGTTCGATGGCAACGAGCTGGCCCAGGCTGTCGCAGTGGTAGCGACGGCCGAGGATCTGGCCTATGAGGGGCTGGACCAGGTGGTCCCTGCCTTCCGTGCTTTGCAGGCCCGTGGTGCCAAGGGCCGTGAGGCGGCCCAGGCTGTCCCATTGGCGTTGCACCTGCAGGGGGTTGTGTGCGTCTGCTGCAGAGGTGGGTGAGTGCAGGCTGCGGCGGACTTCGCGGTGCAGGTTGTCGCGCTCGAAGTCGATGAGGCTGGCTCCGTTGAGCTGCAGTCCGTGCACATGGCCTGAGCCGTAGGTGAGCCAGGCGATCTCCCCCAGGCCTTGCAGCTGGCTGTGCTGGCGTGCGCCCAGCGCGTCCAGGCTGTGGGCGATGCGGTGTTCGTATTCGATCTGCTCTGCGCCCCCGTTGCCGCCCCCGTCCTTGCCTGGGCGGTACAGCTGCTGCACTTCTGCGGTGATGCGGCCCAGGGCGTCGCGCTCCAGTGCTATGCGGCTTTGCAGTTGGATGGTGTTCTCTGCGGTGTTCTCGCCGGTGTGCTGCCATACGCTGGCCGCCGTGAGGCGCCCGGCGGCATCCCATTCGTAGCGGTGGGTTTGTGCGGGCGCATGGGGCGTGGCGGGCAGCTGGCGTTCGGCGAGGCGCCCGCCTTCGTCCCAGCGGTAGTGGCTGCTGCTTTGCTGTGCGGCGTTGCCGTCCGTGGCTTCGAGGAGCTGGCCTGCCGCGTCCCAGCGGTAGCGCTGCAGCCGTTGGTCAAACCCTTCTTCCTGCACGAGCCGGTCCAGTGCGTCCCAGGCAAAGCGGCTTTGCGCTCCGTTCTCGTTGACGAGGCGCAGGAGGCGGCCGGCGCTGTCGTATTCGAAGGCCAGGGTGAGGCCGCCATGTGTTCGCTGGACCAGCCTGCCCCAGAGGTCGTAACGCAGGTGGATGCTGGGGTCGGCGGTCTGGGTTTCGCTGGAGGTGCCGGCAGGCTGGGCCGGATCGATGCGCGTGAGGTGGCCTGCACTGTCGTAGTGGTAGCGCTCGATCTGGCCGTTGGGCAGTTCGCTGGCCACGATGCGGCCCTGGCCATCGCGCTGGTGGCGTTGGCGCTGGCCCAGGGCGTTGTCCACTTCGATGAGCGCGCCCCAGCGGTCGTAGTGGTAGTGCGTGCTGTGGCCCGAGCAGTCGGTGTAGCTGAGCAGTTGGCCCGCGTCGCTCCAGGCCAGCTGTTTGCTGCCACCCTGGGCGTCTTCGATGCGCCGGGGGCTGTCGCAGGTGAGCGGCGCTTCCTGGGGGTCGGGGTAGTGGTAGCGCTCGGTGCTGCCATCGGCCTGGGTGATCTGGATGAGACGGCCCCAGGCGTCGTATTGGTAGCCGGTGGTGGCGCCTGCCGTGTCGGTCGCGCTGAGCAGGCGGCCGGTGGCTTCGTCGTGTTCCTGTTGGGTGCTGCGCCCGTCGGGCAGTTGCACGCCGAGGAGCCGGCCCTGGCCGTCGCGCCTGAGGTGGACGCTGCGCCCCAGCGGGTCGGTGCGCGAAGCCAGCCGGCCGAAGCTGTCGTAGGCCTGCAGCCAGCGGCTGCCATCGGCCTTGTGGTGGGCAACGAGGCGCGACAGGCCCGCCTCGCCTTCGAAGTAGTAGGTCTCGATGCGATCCAGGCTGTCGCTGACGCGGGTGGCGGCGCGCGGCTGGCCGTCGGGGTCCGGGGGCTGGGCGAGGTAGTCGAAGCGGTAGGACAGGCCTTCCTGGTTGCTGTGCTCGATGACGCGGGCACCGGGCTGGGCGCTCTCGTAGCGGTAGCGGTGCCAGGGGCCGCTGGCATGGCGGTGGGCGCTGATGCGGTGGTGGTCCCATTCGAATTCGCGCACGAGCTGGCCTGCGCGGTCGTGGACGGTGATGAGGTCGCCTGCGTTGCTGTAGCCGTAGCGCACGAGGGCGATGGGGGTGGACAGGGGATGCAACGGGTCCTGCACCAGATCCACGCCTGTGACCCGCCAGCCGTCGTCGGTTCCCCACAAACCCAGCGCATCCCTGCCGCCATGGATGCGCTGGTGCAGCAGCCGGTAGCGGCGGCCTGTGCCGTCGCTCAGCGAGACCAGGCGCCCTGCGGGCACAGCCTCTTTGCTGGCACTGTGGCCGGCCTCGGGCGTGGTGCCGTCGCTGTAGTGGTAGAGCTGGCGGCGCCCGAAGCGGTCGATCTGGGCCATGAGGAGCCAGGGACCGTCGACAGGTCCACCGGGCGCAGGACCAAAGCCCCAGAGTGTGTCGCCATCGCCGCTGACCGCGAGGATGGCTTGCGGGTTGCGCACCAGCGCCTGCTCCACATGGCTCCAGCGTGGGTTCGCCGCCCAGGGGGCGGTACCGCCGTCCGGCTCCGTGCTGCCGCCGCGCAGCAGCCAGATGTCTTCGCTGGCACTGTGCAGCTGGCCGCCCGGCACCAGAGGCTGGTCGAAGGTGATGACGCGGCCGCTGGCATCCAGCAGCAAGGTGGCCTCTTCCTGCAGGCGGATGCTGAGCTCCTGCAGCAGGTGCCAGCCATGGCCCAGCAGGCCGCAGGCAGCGCCGTGCTCGGGGTTGACGTAGCTGCTGTACTGGCGCTGCCAGGCCACAGGCAGCGCAGCCGATGGCAGGGCGAAGTCCAGGTCTTGTGCGCCCAACAGGACCTTGGCGCCCAGCTGGGGGTTGACGGGGGAACTGACGGTGATGCCACCTGGGCAGACGGAGCAGGCCAGGCCCCCCTGGCTGCCGATGAGCACGGTGAGCGAGCCGGTGACGATCTTGCCCTTGACGACGCTGTCGGTGATACGGGCTGCGGGTTGGCCACTCATGCGAGGCTGCTCCTGGAGAGGTGAGAGAGAACGGGACGGCGGATGCGGGGAATGCAGGGGCTGCAGGACATGCGGGCCTCAGCAGTTGAGCCGGTCCGTGGGCGAGAGAATCTGGATGTCGCCGGGCGTGATGCGGATGGTGCTTTCGCCGCAGGTCAGCAGGATTTCCTGCTGGGCTTCGAGCCGGATCTTGGCGGCGTTGAGCTCAATGCTTTGCCCATCCATGGTGAGCTGGGAGGCCTTGCCGCCTCCACCGCTGCCGCTGTCACCACCGCCACCGCCACCGCCACCGGGCGCCGTGATGTTCATGGCCATGCCGCCTCCCGCGCCACCACCGCTGCCGCCACCACCTCCGCCACCACCGCCCACGGTCAGCGAGTACTGCGAGCCCACTTCCGTGCTTTGCTTGCTGCCGACCTTGACCTGGCGCTCCTGCCCCACGGTGAGGTTCTGGCTCATGCCGACCGTGGTCTGCATGGCCACACCGATGTTCTCCATGTAGTTGACGCCGATGTTCATCATCTTCATCACACCCACGTTCTGCATGTAGGCCATGCCTATGGTCTGGGTCTTGAGCAGGCCGACCGTGACGTGCCAGTTCTGGCCTATCTTGTCGGTCTCGGTCTTGCCGATGGTCTTGCTGCGGTTCTTGCCGATGGAGATGTTCTCGTCGATGCCGACGTCTTCATTGCGGTTGTCGCCGATGCTGATCTTCTCGTTGTGGTCCACCCGCTCCGTGCGGTTGTTGTGCACGGTGATGGTCTCGTCGCGGTCCACGGTCTCCGTGCGGTCGCGGTGGATGACGTTGGTTTCGTCACGGTCCACCGTCTTGCGCCGGTCATTGCCCACCCATTTGTCCTCGTCGTTCTCGACTTCGGTGAGCTGGTCCTTTTGCGCGTGCAGCCACAGCTGTTCGGCGCCGGCCTTGTCCTCGAAGCGGATGGCGTTGGCGTCGCCCGGGCCGTTCTTCATGCCCGCGCCTGCGGCACCGCCCTTGCTCGATCTGGTCTTGATGCCCGATTGCGTGGCGTTGGCCGGCAGCGCCCAGGGCGGCATGTTGGCCGCGTTGTAGACGCAGCCCGTGACGATGGGGTAGTCCGGGTCGCCGTTGAGGAAGTCCACCACCACCTCGTGCCCTATGCGCGGGATGGAGATGGCGCCAAAGCCCGGGCCGGCCCAGTTGGTGGCCACGCGGATCCAGCAGCTGGAGTTCTCGTTCATGCCGCCCAGCCGGTCCCAGTGGAACTGCACCTTGATGCGGCCGTATTCGTCGGTCCAGATTTCTTCTCCGGCCGGGCCCACGACGACGGCAGTCTGCGGGCCGGTGGTGCGCGGCTTGGGCGTGGTGCGCGCGGGCGTGTAGGCAAGACTCGTGGGCTGAGCCTGCAACTCGTAGCGCTGGAAGGAGCCGTCTTCCGCGGCGCTGCCCTTGGCGCCCGGAGCCACGGCACTGACGCGGGGGTTCTCCTTCAAGTGGTAGCTCAGGCCCGTGATCAGGTACTGCTGGTTCTGGTCGCCGCGCGGGTAGTTGTAGAGGCTGAAGGTGTAGCCCGTGGCCAACGCCCGGTGGCAGGACTGGCCCCGCACCCGGCTTTGGCCCGTGAGGCTTTCCTTCAGGCGCACGCGGATGTAGTCCTCACCGTCGCTCAGCTGGGTGTAGCCGCCCGGCCATTCGTAGATTTCGTGGCCGTCATGGGCGTGGCCCGGTGGGTCGCGCCGCAGGTGGGTGAGGTCGGCCCGGGGTTTCTTGAAGTCGTAGTCGTCGCTGTAATGGCGGCCCGATTTGATTTCCTGCTCCAGCTGCCAGGCGTGGATGTTTTCCTGATCGCCTGCGGCGGCTTTTTCCGGGGGATAAAAGGGAATGGAGGCGCCCCCGGGCAATACGCTGTGCGAGGCAATGATGTCGTCGCACAGCACCAGGGTGTGCTGGCCTGAGGCATGCTCGAAGAAGTAGTAAATGCCTTCGTGCTCCATCAATCGCGATACGAAGTCGCAATCGCTTTCGTTGTATTGAACGCAGTAGTCCCAGCTGCGATACGCACGCGTGAGTTTCTTTTGCAGGGGATGGCCATAGACGCCCAATACCTGCTCGATGATGTCGGGCACGGTCTGGTTCTGGAAGATGCGAAAGTCGCTCTTGCGCGTGGCCAGCCACAGCCAGGGGCTCAGGCGCGCCTTGTAGGCGTAGTGGCGGTGGTCCTGGCCCTGCATGCCGAAGCGGGTGACGATGCCGTCAATGAAGCGCCTGCCGCCGCCCTGGGTTTCTATTTCTATGGTGGCGTTTTTGCCCAATAGGGCCTTGGGATCGATGCTTTCGCTTTCGCTGAGCATTTCCACATCGAGGCTGAAGAGCTGGCTGATGTTTTCCTGGCCGCGCAATTCACGGAAATGCAGCTGCTCGCCCAATGGCGTGTGTATGGTGACTCGGCGTGTCATAGTGCGCGCCGCCCTGGGGGCGGCCTCCCTGCTCTTGGTGAGCGGGGATCATAGACAAGCCGATGGCCATAGGGCAATCAAATGCAGGGCCGGATACATCCTGTAAATGTAAGCAATTGCCTATCTTGGATACAGGCCTGTATTTGAATGGCATGCCACCCATTGATCTTCAATGCCATTCAACCCTCCATCGCGCCTTGAATTTCGCCTTGAACCGCGAATGCATTGCGCGTGCTCACACTCCCAAATACCGTTCCCACAGCGCTCGATCCCCATCCAGCGCGGCCGAGTCTCCGCTCCACACGACCTTGCCGCGCTCCAGGATGAGGTGGCGGTCAGCCAGGCCCAGCAGGCGCTCCACGTATTTGTCGATGACCAGGATGGTCTGGCCGGCGGCACGCAGCTGGGCCAGGCAGGACCAGATCTCTTCACGGATGCGGGGGGCCAGGCCCTCGGTGGCTTCGTCCAGGATCAACAGGCGCGGGTTGGTGACCAGGGCGCGGCCTATGGCCAGCATTTGCTGCTCGCCGCCTGACAGCTGGTTGCCCATGTTGGCGGCACGCTCGCCCAGGCGGGGAAACAGCGCGAACACGCGCTCGGGCGTCCAGGGCTCGGCCGCACCGGGGCTGCCCGAATTGCGATGGGCCACAAAGGCCGTCAGGTGCTCACGCACCGTGAGGTTGGGAAAGCACTGGCGGCCTTCGGGCACGATGGCCACGCCGGCGCGGGCGATGCGGTCGGTGGCCCAGCCGGCGATGTCCTGCCCGGCAAACACCATCCGGCCGGCGCGCAGGGGTAGCTGGCCCAGCAGCGTGCGAAGCAGCGTGGTCTTGCCCATGCCGTTGCGGCCCAGCAGGGTGACGACCTGGCCTGCCTCGATGCGGAGATCCACGCCGAACAGCACCTGGCTGGGTCCGTAGCCGCTTTGCACGGCCTGCATTTCGAGCATCACGCGCCCTCCTTCACTTCTTCGTCGCCCAGGTAGGCCTGGCGCACGTCGGCGTTGCCACGTATCTCGTCGGGCGTGCCGGTGGCGATGATGCGGCCGTAGACCAGCACGGAGATGCGGTCGGCCAGGCGGAACACGGCCTGCATGTCGTGCTCCACCAGCAGCATGGCGGCACGGCCGCGCAGGGATTCGATCAGCTCGGTCAGGCGCAGTGTTTCATCAGGCCCCATGCCGGCCATGGGTTCGTCCAGCAGCAGCACGCCGGGGCGCGCGGCCAGGGCCAGCGCAAACTCCAGCTTGCGCTGCTCGCCATGCGGCAGCGTGCCTGCGGGGCGCTGCAGCAGGCTGGCGTCAATGGCGCATTCGCGCGCCAGCTCGCGGGCCTGCTCGTAGAGCGCGGTCTCGGCCGCGCGCGAGCGCCAGAAGCTAAAGCTGCTGCCCGCATGCGCCTGCACGGCCAGCACCAGGTTGTCCAGCACGCTGGACTGCTTGAAGATGTTGGTGATCTGGAAAGACCGCGACAGCCCCGCCGCCACGCGCTGGTGGGCGTTGAGCGCGCTCACATCGCGCCCGGCCAGTGCCAGGGTGCCGGCGTCGGCCGCCAGCGTGCCGGACAGCAGATGGATGAGCGTGGACTTGCCCGCGCCATTGGGGCCGATCAGCGCATGGATCTCGCCAGGCGCCAGCGACAACGAGACATGGTCGGTAGCCAGCAGCGCGCCAAAGCGGCGCACCAGGCCCTTGGCTTCCAGGGCCGGGGTGGGAATGGAGATAGGGTTGGCCGCGCCCCTCATGCCTGCCTCCCGCGTGCGGGCCACAGGCCCATCAGGCCGCGCGGCGCACCGAACACCACGCACAGCAGCAGCAGGCCCAGCGGCAGGTGCCAGTACTCGGTCCACATGCGAAGCACTTCCTCCAGGGTCAGCATGACGACGGCGCCGGCCACGCCGCCCCAGCGCAGGCCCACGCCCCCTACCAGCACCATGATCAGCAGGTTGGCCGACTGGGTCCAGTGCATGAGGCTGGGGGAGATGAACAGGTTGTGGTTGGCCAGCAGCGCGCCCGCCAGCCCGGCCACGGCGCCGCTGAGCACAAAGGCTGCCAGCTTGATGCGATAGACCGGGTAGCCCAGCGACTCCATGCGCGACTCGTTCTCGCGCACGCCCTGCAGCGCCTTGCCGAAGCGCGAATCCACCAGCCGCCCGAACACGGCCATCAGCACCGCGAACAGCACCAGCACCACGTAGTAGAAAGAGACATCGTGGCCCAGGTCCAGCCCGGGCAGCACGGAATGGCCGGGCAGGTTGAGCCCGTCCTCGCCGCCGTACTGGCGCAGCGAGATGAAGATGTAGAACAGCATCTGCGCAAAGGCCAGCGTGATCATGATGAAGTACACGCCGCGCGTGCGCAGCGACACGGCGCCCGTGGCGGCGGCCAGCAGCCCGGCCAGCAGCGCGGCGGCCGGCCAGGCCACCAGGGCCGAGGTCACGCCGTTCATCGCCAGGATGCCCACCGCATAGGCCCCCGCACCGAAGAAGGCCGCATGCCCCAGCGCCACCATGCCGCCATAGCCCAGGATGAGGTTCAAGCTGGTGGCGGCTAGCGCGTAGATCAGCACGCGGCGCACGAAGGAGATGTAGAAGTCCAGCCCCAGCGCCGGAGCCACCAGCGGGAAAATCGCCAGCGCCAGCAGCGCCAGCACGGTCCAGAAGAACCGGGCCTGGAACCTGCCTTGTAATGTGCTGTGTTCCATGCTCAGCCTCGCGCGGGGAAAAGGCCGGAAGGCCGGTACACCAGCACCACCGCCATCAGCACATAGATGGAAATCGCCGCCAGCGTGGGCCCCACGCTGGATGCCACGGCCGGGGAGAACACCTGGCGCAGCAGCATGGGCAGAAAGGCCCGCCCCGCCGTGTCCACCATGCCCACCAGCAAGGCGCCAACCAGGGCGCCGCGTATGGAGCCTATGCCGCCGATGACGATGCACACCAGCACCAGGATGAGGATCTCTTCCCCCATGCCGACCTGCACCGAAGTGATGGGCCCCAGCAGCGCCCCCGCCACCGCCGCCAGCATGGCGCCCAGCGTGAACACGCCCAGGAACAGCAGCGGCACGCGCACGCCCATCAGCGTGGCCATCTGACGGTTGGAGGCGCCTGCCCGCACCAGCACGCCGGCGCGCGTGCGCGTCACGAACCAGTACAGGCCCAGCGCGGCAGCCAGGCCGAAGACGATGATCATCAGCCGGTAGGCCGGGTACATGAGATCGGGCAGCAACTGCACGGGCCCGGACAGCGCGGCCGGCATGTTGAGCATCACCGGCGCCGGGCCCCAGACCATCTTGACCAGGTCATTGGCAATGAGGATGACGGCATAGCTGCCCAGCACCTGGGCCAGATGGTCACGCACGGCCAGACGGCGTATCAGCACCAGCTCCAGCACCACACCCGCCACGCCCGTGGCCACGGCAGCCACCAGCACGGCCGCGGTGAACGAGCCCGTGCGCTGCATGGTCTCGGCCGCCACATAGGCGCCCGCCATGTACAGCGAGCCATGGGCCAGGTTCATGATGTCCATGATGCCGAACACCAGGGTCAGCCCGGCCGCGATCAGAAACAGCATCAGCCCGAACTGCAGGCCATTCAGCAATTGCTCCAAGAGCAGCGTCCACGTCATCCACACGCCCCCTGCCGCAGGCGCAGTGGCCCGCGCGCGGTCAACAAATCATCCGGCTTTGAAAATCAAGATCAAGGCACGCCGCGCCCGACGGGGGCGCGGCGGCGGGGTCACATCTTGCAGTCGTTGACGTAGACGTCTTGATATTTATCGAACACCTTGCCCACCAGCTTGTTGGTGATGCGGCCGCTGCCGTCCTTCTCGATCACGCGCTGGTAGTAGGCCTGGATGGGATAGTGGTTCTTGCCGTACGTGAAGGGGCCGCGCACCGAGGCGTAGTCGGCCTTCTCCAGCGCCTTGACAATGGCCTGGCGGTCCGAGGCCTTGCCGCCGGCCTGCTTGACCGCCGCATCCATGGCCATGATCACGTCATACGCCTGGGCCGCGTAGACCGAGGGGTTGCGGCCCTTGTACTCCTTGCGGAAGGCCTCGACGAAGGCCTTGTTCTGCGGCACGTCCAGGTCATGCGCCCACTGCGCGGTGTTGACCATGCCCAGCATGGGCTCGCCCACGGCCTGGATCACGTCCTCGTCGGCCGAGAAGCCCGGGCCGATCAGCTTGACGCTTTGCGACAGCCCGGTGGACACGAACTGCTTGACGAAGTTGATGCCCATGCCGCCCGGCAGGAAGATGTAGACCGCATCGGGCTTGGCCGCGCGGATCTGGGCCAGTTCGGCCGCGTAGTCGATCTGGCCCAGCTTGGTGTAGACCTCTTCGCCGGGCGCGGTCTTGTAGCCGCGCTTGAAGCCGACCAGCGCATCCTTGCCCGCCGGATAGTCGGGCGCCATGATGAACATCTTCTTGAAGCCACGGTCGGCGGCCAGCTTGCCGGCTGCCTCGTGGAAGGCATCGTTCTGGTAGGAGGTGCCGAACCAGAACGCATTGCACTGCGCGCCCGCGAACTGGCTGGGGCCGGGGTTGTTGGACAGGTAGGGCACCTTGGCGCCGAACAGCGCCGGGCCCACGGCCAGGGCCACGTTGGAGCCGATGGGACCGGTGAAGAAATCCACCTTGTCGCGCTGTATGTAGCGCGTGACCAGCTGGCGCGCCTGGTCGGGATTGCCGCCCATGTCGGTCTGCAGGAACTCGGCCGGCTGGCCGCCCAGCTTGCTGCCCAGTTGCTTGATGGCGAGGTTGAAGCCGTCACGCGCCTCGGCGCCCAGCGCGGCAAACGGCCCGGAAATATCGTTGGCGATACCGACCTTGATGGTGTCCGCCTGCGCGAGCGCGGGAACAAAGGCAGGGGCCAGGGCCGCTGCGGCCAGGAAGGGGGTGAGGAAACGCATGCTGCTGTGCTCCTTGCGCGGGCCGCGCGGATGGCAATCGGTGGTGAGGCAGTCTTCCGTCACGCTGGACGGGAAACTCTGTAAGGGCTGGAACGGTTGGCGCAGGTCTTAGTTTAGGTTTAAAGTATTTTGCAGAACAAGTCTGGGACTTGTACCAATACCTGCCATACAAACCATTTCGCGCCATCTCCGTTCCAATGCCCGCACTCTACCGTCACTACGACCGCGCCGGACTCGATGTCCAGTACAACGCCCGCGCGACGGTACCCGACATCACCCCCATCATCAAGGCCTATGCCGACGACAGCCGGGCCGCGCGCCAAAGCCTGCCCTGCGCGCTGAACGTGGCCTACGGCGATCATGCCGATGAGCTGCTGGACATTTTCCCGGCAGCAACCGGGGCGGCAGGCGCCCCTGTTCTCTTCTTCATCCACGGCGGCTACTGGCGGCTGCTGTCCAAGGACGACTCCAGCAGCATGGCGCCCACCTTCACGCACGCCGGCGCCGTGGTGGTGGCACTGAACTACTCGCTGGCGCCCGCCGTCACGCTGGACCGCATCGTGGACCAGACACGCCGCGCCCTGGCCTGGGTGCATGCCCACATCGCCCGCTACGGCGGCGACCCGGGCCGCATCCATGTCTGCGGCAGCTCGGCCGGGGGCCACTTGGCGGGCATGCTGCTGGCCGCCGGCTGGCATGCGGACTACGGCGTGCCCGAAGACGTGGTGCGCGGCGCCGCACCGCTGTCGGGCCTGTTCGACCTGCGCCCGCTGGTGCACACCCACATCAACGAATGGATGCGCCTGAGCGAGCAGGACGCCATTCGCAACAGCCCCGCCCTCCTGCCGCACGGCGCGGCCTGCCCGCTCATCGTCAGCTACGGCGAGAGCGAAACCGATGAATTCAAGCGTCAGAGCGACGACTACCTGGCCGCCTGGAACCTGCGCCGTGGCCCCGGTCCATCGTCAGGCCAGTACGTGGCCATGCCCGGCACCAACCATTTCGACATCGTGCTCACCCTGAACGACCCGGCCAGCCCGCTGACGCGCGCCATCCTCGCGCAGATGGGCTTGAGCGCCCCCACACCGCAGAACCAGCCATGACCCACGCCCCCGACCTGGAGTCGCGCGCCGCGCCCGACGACCACCATGCGCTGCGCCTGTGGCTGCGCATGCTCACTTGCTGCAACCTCATCGAAGGCGAGATCCGCAACCGCCTGCGCAGCGAATTCGACACCACCCTGCCCCGCTTCGACCTCATGGCCCAGCTGCAGCGCGCGCCCGAGGGCATGAAGATGGGCGAGCTGTCGCGCCACATGATGGTGACCAACGGCAACATCACCGGCATCACCGACCAGTTGGAGAAAGAAGGCCTGGTGGTGCGCACCAAGGTGGAGTCCGACCGGCGCAGCTCCGTGCTGCACCTCACCCCGCTGGGCCGCAAGACCTTTGCGCGCATGGCCAAGGCGCATGAATCCTGGGTCATGGGCATGTTCGGCGACATGCCGCAGGCCAGCCGCAACGACCTGTACCAGGCGCTGGGCGACCTCAAGCAGCAGGTGGTGGCCCACCGCTCGCCCATGGACTGAGCGCGCGCAGACCCAACCCCATTCAGCCCTGCACGCAGTTGCGCCCTGCGGCCTTGGCGCGGTACAGCGCACGGTCGGCCGCCTCCACCAGCGACACGGCGGCACCTTGGGTGGAGCCCTGCGTGGTGCCTTGTGTAGCGCCTTGGGTCGCGCCAGCCTCATCGCCCTGCGCCGTGGCCACGCCAATGCTGGCCGTCACATGGCCAAAACGGCTGATGCGGTGCTCCAGAGCCAGGCCCTCGATGCGCGCGCGCAGCCGCTCGGCCACCTGCTGCGCGCCGGCCTTGTCGGTATTGGGCAGCACCACGGCCAGCTCTTCCCCGCCATAACGCGCCGCCATGTCGCCGGGCCGTTGCACCGCCTGGGCCAGCGCGCTGCACACGGCCTGCAGGCAGGCATCGCCCGCCACATGGCCGTAGGCATCGTTGTAGCCCTTGAAGTAGTCCAGGTCGATCAGCAGCAGCGACAGCGGCGTGCCCTCGCGCGCAGCGCGACGGGCCTCGCGCTCCAGCACCTCGTCAAAGCGGCGGCGGTTGGCCAGGCCCGTCAACTGGTCCTGGGCGGCCAGCACTTCCAGCCGGCGATTGGCGTCCAGCAATTCCTCGCGCGCGCTGACCAGGGAGCATTCGGCGCGCGAACGCAGCCGCATCGCGGCCGTCAAGCGCCAGCCGATCAACGCAATCGCCAGAAACAGCCCCAGCACCACGGCTAGCGTCAGCAGCGCCTGGCGCCGCCAGGAGCTCAACGCCTCATCGCGGCCCAGGGCCACCGTGGTCACCAGCGGATAGCGCTCGCTGCGCAGAAAGGCGTAGATTCTTTCCGTGCCATCCAGGGCCGAGCGGAACGACGCCGTGCCCGACATCGCCCCCACGTAGTGGCGCAGGAAATTGGGCGACTGCGAGAAGTCCCGCCCCAGGTCCTGCTCGCGGAACGGGTGGCGCACCAGCAACTGCCCGCCCGGCGTGCTCAGCGCAATGGCCCCCTTCTCGCCAATATCGATCTTGCCGAACAGCCGCAGGAAATTCTCCACACCCAGCGCCACCACCACCGCGCCTGCAAACTGGCCCTCGGCGTCCGTATAGCGCCGGCTGATGGTGATCACCCATTCGCCCGTGGAGCGGCTGCGGATCGGCGGCCCGATGTAGATGCCTGACGATGCGTCGTCACGGTGGTGCGTGAAGTAGTCCCGGCCGGAGCTTTCCGATCCTTCGGGGAACGCCCCCTTGGACGACATCAGCCAATAGCCCTGCGCATCCACGATCAGCAGCTCGTTGAGCTGGTTCAGCAGCTGCTCCTGCCGGTTGACCAGATACAGCACCCGCTCCAGGAGCGCGGGGCTGGAGCCATCCACCTCCAGCCGCTCGGCAATGCCCAGCAGCAGCATGGAGCTTTGGGTGATCACGCCCTCGGCATAGGTGTTCAGTGTCTGGGCCAGGTTGCGGTTGCTGGTATCGACCTCGGCCAGCGTGCGCTGGCGCGCCGCCACCAATTGCCAGACCGTGGCCGCAGAAACCGACACGAACACCACCGCCAGCAACCAGGCCACCAGGCGGGCATCACGCTTCACGGGCCGGCCTCTGCCCCCGCACCAGGCCTTTGTCCACCAATCCCTCTCCATCACATGCACCTGCGCCATCTCGGCAGTCCTGCTGCCGTCCGATCTTGGGTTTTCTGCGTCCGGCTCAGCACCTGGGCAGCGTCTTTGCGCGGGCGCTTCCGACCTTGACCCAAGTCAAGCCGGAAAAACCCGCGAACCCCGTATTGTCCCCGGCTTCGGAAAAATCGGCCCGACGGGTTGGGATTGGGGGGTGCTGCCGGCTGGGTAGGCAACGTATTTGCGATAACATTTCGCCGTCCCTCAGCGGACACGGGCTTGGCGGCCCGGACACAGGCGCAGCAGCCGCCACCCTCTTGATGGTGTGCGGCTTTCAGTTTTCCCAGTGCTGCGCTGGACATGGCTTCATTTCAACGCAGCCATGCGAAACATCCATGCACAGGAGCCGCCATTGACCGACACCACCCTCCCCCGCACAGCGCATGCTGGCGCGCCAGTTCTCATTCCTGTCTCAAGGCACCAGCAGGCCGTGCTGGCTCATCGCTGAAAGGGACAGGCATGTACTACCCGATTGCCGAGGAAGAGCTGCAAGTGGTTCAGGACTGCATGCAGCAGATATCGCTGCTTGTGGACTTGGGCTGCGGGATTTCTGCCGTGCAAACCACGGTCGGGACTGAAGCGTTGTTGAGCTTCTTGATTGCACAGCGGGAGGCGCTGCAGGGGGCTGTTGAGGCGGTGCAGGCCCGGGAGGTCATGAGGGGGCCTGCGGGTTAGGCAGGGCCGCTTGAAGGGGCGGAGCGCGTTCAGCCAAGTGCAGACATTCGCACACCGACTGATGCGCCTGAAACCCCTCAATCCTTGAGCAAGCGCGCCTTCACCGTTCGCCCCTTGATCTTCCCGCTATTGAGCCTGGCAACCACGTCATGCGCAATCTTGCGGTCCACGGCCACATAGGTTGCGAACTCGTTGATGTCGATCTTGCCCACTTGCTCGCGGGTGTAGCCCAGGTCTGCGGTGAGCGCACCCAGCACGTCGCCCGGGCGGATCTTGTCCTTGCGGCTGGCATTGATGTGGATGGTGGCCTTGGATGGCAGGAGCCGGCCGCCGGGAGCCGGTGTCAGCTCGTCCAGCGGGTACCAGACGGATGGGCTGCCCTGCATCTGTTCGATGTTTCCGACCGCGCCCATTTCGTCCATCGTCGCAAGACTCAGGGCCAAACCTTTCTGGCCGGCGCGGCCTGTGCGGCCGATGCGGTGCACGTGCACTTCAGGGTCGGGCGTGATGTCCACGTTGATGACGGCGCCCAGATTGGTCACATCCAGCCCGCGAGCCGCCACATCGGTGGCGACCAGCACGGAGCAACTGCCGTTCACGAAGCGCACCAGCACCTGGTCACGATCACGCTGCTCCAGATCGCCGTGCAGCTCCAGCGCGCTGTAGCCCTGGGCCTGCAGCAGCTCGGCAAGGGCCCGGCAGCGCGCCTTGGTATTGCAGAAGGCCAGCGTGCTTTCGGGCCGGAAATGCTCCAGCAGGCGAGCCACCGAAGGCAAGCGTTCTTCCTTGTCCACCTCGTACCAGCGCTGCTCGATCTGCTCGCCGCTGTGCTGTGCGGCGACCTTGACCGTGACCGGGTCACGCATGAAGCGCGCGGCCAGCTTGGCGATGCCTTCAGGGTAGGTGGCGGAGAACAGCAAGGTCTGGCGCTGTGGGGGGCACTGCTTGGCGACTTTGGCGATGTCATCGACGAAACCCATGTCGAGCATGCGATCCGCTTCGTCAAGCACCAAGGTGTTCAGCGAATCAAGGTTCAGATTGCCCCGATCCAGGTGATCGATCACACGGCCGGGCGTGCCCACGATCACGTGCGCGCCGTTCTCCAGGCTCGCGTTCTGGCCGCGCAGCGGAACGCCGCCGGACAGGGTCACCACCTTGACGTTGTCTTCCGCACGCGCCAGTCGACGAATCTCGGTCGTCACCTGATCGGCCAGCTCGCGGGTGGGGCAGAGCACCAGGCCTTGCACCGAGAAATTGCGCGTATCCAGCTTGGCCAGCAGCGCCAGGGCAAAGGCTGCGGTCTTGCCGCTGCCGGTCTTGGCCTGAGCGATCACATCCTTGCCTTCAAGCGCAGGGGGCAGGCTGGCGAGCTGGATCGCCGTCATTTCAAGGTAGCCGAGCCGCTCAAGATTGGCGAGCGTTGCAGGCGAAAGCGCAAGTTTGTCGAAGGAATTGGGGGAAGCCGAGGGAGGAGTCATGGAGGCATTTTAAAGTTGGCGATTTCAAGACCGAAGCGCAACACATGCCAGCATGTGCAAGAAGACGGCCAGCGGGGGTGTTGAAGCCATGGATAGCACGAGATCTGCCATTGAGGCTGTCGACGATGGCGTCCAGGTCGTCCTGGCTGCACACGCTTAGATCAGTGCCCTTGGGCAGGTACTGGCGCAGCAGGCGTTGATGTTCTCACAGGTGCCGCATTGCCAAGCGCTGTGCGGATAGCAGAAGGGCACCCTTACGCCTCACCCACGTGGCTTGCTCATCTCCTTGTTCTGGTCGTACGTGAAGCTCTTGCGCATCGGGTCCGCGACATAGGATGCGCTCTCAAGCTGGCACGTATCCGGCTCGCGATGGGTGGCGCCCAATGCTGACTGTCGGCTTCCCGGTGCAGTCAAGAATTCACCCTCCCGGCCACAGCCATCCATACGCCCGGGCCGGTAAAATCGGGCCTGTAGCGGACGCCTGCTCTTAGCCTCCAGCTAGCAAGTAGCTATCAAACAAGAAAACCGAGGAAATATGCGACGTAGCTTGTACACGCTAGCCTTTCTATGCCTTTTTATGGGGGCAACTAGCGTAAGTGCTGAAGTTGTCGAGCTTCAGAATGTGAAGATTGAAGTACCCACCGGCTGGACCACGATGCCTTCCGCCAGTACTCGCTCAATTCGGCTAAGAGGACCAGGTGGCAAGGTTGAGATTACCGTTGTCGTTCACAACCATGGCGCGTCGTCGGATGGTGATATCGAGCAACTTGCCAAGCGTTTTTTGGAAGCCGAAACACAAGCTTTCGCAAGGACTGCAAGGGAAAGCGGCCTGTCAGTTTCACATCAGACTGCGAACGTCGGCAAGGAAGCCAGCCGGTGGCAACTGAAAAGCTCGCGCGGCCTGAGTAACGGCATGGAGCTTCGTGGGATTACTACCTTTGAAGCGGGTCGCGCCATCTCCATCGGTGCCGAATCGAAAAGCGCCGGACAATCCGAATTGGACATTGCAGTTCGGCTTGTAGCGAGCCAGATTGGCACTTGAGCGATAGCTTGGCGACGCCGAAAAGCACCGCAAACCCCTCGGTTGAACGGCGGCTTCCGAGAGCATCAGACAGTCGCTATGGGTCGAAACCACCAGTACAGATGGCGGGAAAGCGGTCGAGGGCGTAGCAAATGCCAGAGCGTGTTATGCACTTTCAAGTACCCGCATTGGCTCTGCGCGCAGAGCCAGCCCGAAGGGAAAGCCGGGGGCACCTAGCCGGGCAAGGGGCCAGGCTTTCGCGGGCACCTAAAAGTTCACAACACGCTCTAAGTCACTGAAGCCCTGTGACCAACGTACACCGGACAGCCATCGTTGCAGCAAATCCGGCCCACGAGCTGAACAGCCGCTCCTGGCGAGCAGCCTGAATGCACTTGGCCGCATCCATCGCCAGCAACCGCTGCAAAGCCGACGCCGGGAACCTCCCAATGAACGCCCGAAAAGGGTCGATACGAGCCAACTGGGACACGCGGAATCGGTCCTTCAAGCTGATACGCGGCGAACCGAGCAATCGACTGGCTACTCCCAAGGATGAAGCGGTCGTTCAAGACCGTCGTATGCGCCTGGCGAACTCATCTGCACCATTCGAGACCGCTCGCATGTCTTGGAGAAGTGGGCCGCCACGGCGCCTTCGGCAGAATGGCGTCTTGCAACAGAAGCGAAGCTGCCCATACGAAGATGACCAACTGCCTATACGAAGTTCCAGTACGTGTGCTCAATCACGAAGGCTGCGGGCTGCCAGAAGAGTTTGCGGGTGCTGTGATCACTTGCTATGTATCAGCATCTGACCCATTGTCGGCGGTCAAGCGCGCCAAGCTAGCAGTCGAGAAGCTCAGCTATGTATTCGATGACTTGGCATCTGACCAAATTCGAGAGCTGGACATCGGCGGATGGGACAAGTACGTTCGTCAAGCTTGGCCTGAAGCCGTTGCCGATATGCCGCTGCAGAGCGAGCTTCCAGCCCTTGTCGAGCGTGGCGTTGTCCTCTTGGGTCCAGCAATAGGATTCTTGAATCGTTAGGGACGGTCTGCACAACACACGCATTAACGAACGGATGCGCTGAACTCATTGCTCCGCAATACGGCCGAAGCCTGCTCCTTCTCATTTCACGTGCCTGCATCACCGGATTGGCGACCCGCTTGACCTGACCGCGCCACTGGTGCCGCGCACCGGATGAACCCAGCCAGATTCAACGTCCACTCTGATGTGGCACTTCATGCCGAAGTAACACCGCTGCCCTTTGTGGCGTTGCTTCATCTGCGGGTCGCTTTCGCCACTGCTGTTCTTGGTCGAACTGGGCGCGGCAAACCGGTCAACGCAACACACTCATCAAACATCTCAGCAGATGTTCTGAACCCCAGCGTCTTCCTGGGACGCTGGTTCAACTGCCTTGCAATCGCATCTGGTAACGGTGCATGCGGGCCCTCAATGTGTTCAGGTCCCAGACGCACTTTCGGGCGCGTCAGCCTCGGCAAGAAGGAACACCTTTGTACCAATAGGAACGTCTTCCTTCCGAAAGTCCTTCGGAAGAAGAATGGGGGCCGTGATGACAGCGGGGCGTGGTCGAGGCCCAAAGTTCAGCATCTCCAGCCCGCAGATGTGCGTATCCTGCACAGTTCCATCTGCCAGTTCCAGACGAATCGGCGTTCCAACCTTCACGGATGGCCCACCGGTTGCCGCAGCAGGGCCAGGTACCAGGATGCACCCACGTCCTGTGATCTGGAAGGCATCTTCAACGATGAATAGAAGGTTCACGGCCTTCGATGGTACGCGTGAAACTCGCACTAAGCGCTTGCTTCCTGTACGAAGCTGCTTGCAGAGGCTGGAAGCGGACCGCGAGCCAGCTTTACCGTGCGATGGGCGATGGGCTCAGGCCATCGCTCACATCACTCAGCGCCGGCCTTGAGCGTTCAGGTAGACAATCCATGAGTCTAAGTTCGGCGTCTAAAAGTCCATCACAGCAACGGAGCCACCAAACGGATAAGGTTCCACCTCACGATTACCAAGACGCCGGAAGACAAACCAATGATTGCCAACATTTTTCTCATCAGCATCATCGTTGTTGCCTTGGTTTTATTTTCCAGAGATCGCTACAACCACCGACGCGCTCTCAAGGTTGAGACAAGTTGGACATGCTTTCGATGTGGTGTCGAGCTTGGCCCCATGCAATCCGTTTTCATCAAAGTCGCCGGGGCAACCGCAGGAACCAAGGCCAGAGTCTGCGAGCGCTGCGCAAAGCGCGACGTTCACATTTGGTGGACTATCGCAGCAGCATTGGGAATGCTGTTCGTCATCACGGTTTTCTTTTTGCTTGCCTAAAATTCGCTGAATTCCGAGGCTGCTGCACGGCAGGCTTTGGCGTGAGACACGCGCAAGACTGCCCAGGGTCGGACACAGACTGCAATGCCCGAGCCTGCGGCAACTCGGAAATCTCTGCCGTGTAATGTGGAGAGCGCCGTTCCTGGCCCATGCTCCAGGACTGTGTTGCCCAGCTTGCCCCGTGCGGGCCACACGCACGGCGCCCTTCCCAAAGCGGCTATTGATAGTGTCCATGGCACGCATCACCCTGCTGCGGACCCAGACGAGACCCATGCGTCTTGGCCCAACGCTGTGTTTCTGCATGCCGCCCCTGCAACGCCTAACATCTTGACACGCTTTAGGACTGCAAAGTGTCCACTCACATCCGAAAACCTTGGAACACTCTGCGCCACGCGCCGAAGAGCGAGGCAGTTCGTTGCCACGCCCCGGCCGCCGCCTGAAAGCACGCAATGCACCCCACACCACAGGCTGCAGCCTCCACGCTGCAGCCGCCCGACCGCGCGCCCGCGAACTCCTTGCCTGCCTGCGCAGAGCCCGGCCATCTCGGCCACGAAGCCAGGAGTTCCTTGATGCCCCCCGCCATGGCCGCCTCCCTGGCGGCCGCCCTGCTGGTGGCCTGCGGGGGCGGTGGGGGCGATACGGCACCCGGTACCGGCAATGGAGGCAACGGCGGCACGGGCACCGGCCCTGGCGGCGGAACCGGTACCGGTACGGGCACCACGGCCACCCCCGCCAGCGACGAGGAAGCCGCGCGTTTCCTGCTGCAGGCGCAGTTCTCGGCCACCGACGAGGAGATCGCAGCGCTGCGCGCCAAGGGCTACGGTCCCTGGCTGGCCGAGCAGTTCGCGCTGCCCGTGGACACCACGGGCACGGCCTGGCTGACGCAGCGCGGCTACGGCGTGGCAGAGGCCGGCACGCGCTACGACAACGTCTCGTATCCCTCCGACTTCATGCTCTGGAGCCAGCTTTTCACGGAGCGCGACGCCGTGCGCAAGCGTGTGGCATTGGCGCTGTCGGAGATCATGGTCGTGTCCACCACGGGGCTGGAGCAGCCCTGGAGCATCTTCCTGGCCTCCGGCTACTGGGATCTGCTGAACCAGCATGCCTTCGGCAACTTCCGCACACTGTTGGAGGCCGTTACGCTCAGCCCGGCCATGGGCATCTACCTGAGCACGCGCGGCAACCAGAAGGAAGACGCCCGCAGCGGCCGCCAGCCCGACGAGAACTACGCCCGCGAGGTGATGCAGCTGTTCACCATCGGCCTCTACCGCCTCAACCCCGACGGCACCGAGCAGCGCGACGGCAGCGGCAACCGCATCGACACCTATTCGGCAGCCGACGTGAGCAACCTGGCGCGCGTCTTCACCGGCTACGACTACGACACCAGCAAGAACCAGCCCACCAACCTGAGCGGCAGCACGGTGACGGGGCTGCAGCAGGCGCTGCTGCCCATGGCCTTCAACGCCGCGCGCCATTCCACGCTGGCCGCCACTTTCCTGGGCACCACCGTGGCTGCGGGCACGTCGGGGCCAGCGGCGCTGAAGGCGGCGCTGGACACGCTGTTCAACCACCCCAACGTCGGGCCCTTCATCGGGCGACAGCTGATCCAGCGCCTGGTCACCAGCAACCCCAGCCCCGCCTATGTGGGGCGCGTGGCCGCCGCCTTCGCCGACAACGGCAGCGGCACGCGGGGCGACCTGCGCGCCGTGATCGCCACCGTGCTGCTGGACCCGGAGGCGCGCGGCGCGGCAGGGCTTGCCAGCCCCCAGTACGGCCGCCTGCGCGAGCCCATGGTGCGCTTCGTGCAATGGGGCCGCACCTTCGGGCTGCGGTCGGCACGCGGCACCTGGAAGATCGACAACCTGAGCGACCCGGCCACCCGCCTGGGCCAGAGCCCGCTGCGCTCGGGCTCGGTGTTCAACTTCTTCCGCCCGGGCTACGTGCCGCCCTCCACGCCCCTGGCCACGACGGGGCAGGTGGCGCCGGAGTTCCAGATCGTCACCGAAACCAGCGTGAGCGGCTACCTGAACTTCATGCAGAACGTGATCCGCTTCGGCTACTACGTGAACGCGCCAGACCTGCCCCAGGGCGGCAGCAGCGCGGCCAACGGCTTCGACATCACCTGCAGCTACGCCAACCTGCTGCCCCTGGTGGCCGACGCCGCCGCGCTGGTGCGCAAGGTGGCGCTGCTGCTGTCGGCAGGGCAGGTATCGGCCGCCACACAGGCGCGCATCGTGGCAGCGCTCAATGCCACGCCGGTGACGGCCACCAGCAACGCCGCCACCCAGCTCAACCGCGTGGCAGCCGCCGTGCTGCTGGTGATGGCCAGCCCCGAATATCTGGTGCAGAAGTGACCGAACAAGCGACCGAACAGGTGACCGTCTGCAAAGCAAAGCGATATCGCCATGAATTTCATCGACCCCGCCCGCCACACGCGCCGCGCATTCCTGCGCCGCAGCACGCAACTGGCCGCCGCCGGTACCGCCCTGCCCTTCGCCCTGAATCTTGCCGCGCTGGGCGAGGCCGCCGCCTTCGAGGCGAACGACTACAAGGCGCTGGTCTGCGTCTTCCTCTACGGCGGCTGCGACTACGCCAACACCGTCGTGCCCTACGACAGCACCCGCTACGGGCAGTACTCCACCATCCGCGGCGGCAACAGCGACGGCACGGCCGGTGGCATTGCCCTGGCCCGCGCAGCGCTGGGCAATACGCTGCTGCAACCCCGCACGGCGCTGGCCGGTGGCATGCAGTACGCGCTGCACCCGTCCATGACGGGCCTGGCCGGCCTCTTCAACGCGGGCCGCGCGGCGGTGCAGCTGAACGTCGGCCCGCTGCTGGTGCCGCTCACGCGGGCCCAATATGCCACCGGCGACCGGCGCAGCTACCCGCTGCCGCCCAAGCTTTTCTCGCACAACGACCAGCAGTCGGTCTGGCAGTCGCAGGGCGCCGAAGGCTCCACCGTGGGCTGGGGCGGCAACCTGGGCGACCTGGCGCTGTCGTCCAACGCCACGTCGCTCTTCACCTGCATCTCGGCCACGGGCAACGCCGTGTTTCTCTCGGGCGACCAGGCGCTGCAGTACCAGATCAGCCCGGGCGGCGCCGTGCCCATCAACGCCGTCAAGGGCGCCAACGTCTATGGATCGACCGCCGTGCGCGGCCTGCTGAGCGAGCTGGTGCAGACGGCCGGCAGCCACGCAATGGAGGCCGAGTACGCCCGCGTCACGCAGCGCTCCATCAGTGCCGAGGGGCAGATCTCTTCGGCCCTCTCCAGCGGCAGCCTGTCCACCGCCTTCCCTGCCAGCAACCCGCTGGCCGACCAGCTCAAGGTGGTGGCCCGGCTCATCGCCGGACGCAACGCGCTGGGCACGCGCCGGCAGGTGTTCTTCGTCTCACTGGGCGGGTTCGACCTGCACGACAACCTGATCGCCAACCAGCCGCAGCTGCTCGACAAGGTAAGCAGCGCCATGACGGCCTTCTACAACGCCACGGCCGAACTCGGCGTAGCCGACAAGGTCACGGCCTTCACCGCGTCGGACTTCGGCCGCACGCTGACTTCCAACGGCGACGGCTCGGACCATGGCTGGGGCAGCCACCACTTCGTCGTGGGCGGCGCGGTGCGTGGCGCGTCCTTCTATGGCGCGCCACCGCCCATCAGCGTGGGCAACGGCAGCGGCAGCGAAGACCAGTGGCATGTCGGCCAGGGGCGCCTGTTGCCCAGCACCGCCGTGGACCAGTACGCCGCCACCCTGGCGCGCTGGTTCGGCGTGGCGAATACCGAGCTGGCGGGGGTGCTGCCGCACATCGGCAACTTCGGCGGCTCGGCGTATCCCATCGATCTGGGGTTCATGGGCTGAAGCCTTGCTTTTGCGATCGCGGGCTTTGTGGTCAAGGCACGAATGATCAGCCGGGGCCGTCGCTCGCTGCGGCGAGAAGCGGCACCAGTACATCACCAATCGGTGTCGGAACTCCGCGCGCCCGGCCGCGGCGCGCGATGACACCGTTGCGGATATCCCATTCGAGCGGCCGGCCTGCTTCACGATCCGCCAGTATGGACGTACCCAGGTCGGCCGGGAATGCCTGGAACTTGTCGAGGATCGCCTGGGGGACCTCATCGCCCAGTTCAGCACCTTCGGCGCGTGCGACGGCCAGGCACTCCCTCAAATAGTCCAGAGTGAGTGTCGAAATGTCGTGCCGGCCGAACATGCCTGAGCGGCGATGCGTGAGTGCCATGAGCCCGGCCGCTGCGTTCTGCAGCAGCTTTTGCCACGCCAGGGATTTGAAATTCGAAACCAGGTCTACCGAGCATCGGGTGCCTTGCAGTGCCTGCGCGACCACGAGGGCAGCGGCCTCGTCAGGCAGGCTGATCCGGGCGTCGCTGCGCAGGAGCACCGACCCGTCGGGTTGCGCCTGTGCAGGGAACCACACGACTGCGGGAACGATTCGCCCCTGTGGGCACAGCGGAGTGACACTCTCCACCTGCTCAACCCCGTTTTGCAGGACACATACCACGGTTTGCGGACCGCTCAACGCCGCCAGCCAATGCGCAACCGCAGCAGTTTGAGTCGCCTTGACCGCGAGAAAAATGAGGTCCATCGGACCTTCGACCTGGGCCGGATCCGTTCTGACCGGGCCGGGAACCACGATGCGAAGACCGCTGCCGTGCAGCGTCAGGCTGTCGCGCGGCATACGACCGCACAGCAACGGCGTGCGACCGACTTCATGCAGCGCAGCAGCAACCGTTGTCCCGATTGCCCCGGGCCCCAGCACCGCGATGCGTGGATGGGTTGGTTGATTCACTGAAACGAGCTCCTTGATTTTGGTGCGCAGCGGCAACTCGGGCACCATTGAAAGCGGTGATTATGATGTTCCGCGCAGTGGAGGGGCAAGTCGGCGGGCCTTGCCTTTTGGAATGCAATATGAGTTGACATATATTGCAGTATTCCTCAACGACTGGCGCATATCCGGCTTTGCGATTCCGTGCCTTTGGGCAAATTGCTCCACTTCCGTCGTGTCAAAACGGGTTGTCTGGATAAAATCCAGGGCCTCGGCGCTGGTATTCAAAAACCTCGCCATGGGACGAATACCCAAAAGCCATTTCAGCAATCTCAGCGGAATATGATGCCCGGGCGCCTTCAGCCCAAGAGATTGGGCCACCTGCTTCAGGAGTTCCTGCAAGCCGGGGCTCTGGGCATCGAGGGCCAGCAGTTCCTGGCCCACCATGGAAGGATCAAAGGCGCAAGCCGCCACCAACTCGACCAGATAATCCACAGTGACCAGTGGCAACCAGTGCGCGGCAGTACCGGGTACTGCAGCCAGCTTTCCCTGCACCAGATTGCGTATCAGATCCACCAGTGGCTGGCCATCCGCTATATGCCCCGTGCGGCTATGACCGCAAACCGTGGCGGGGTGTACAACGATCATCTCTCCACCCTTGGCATTCATGAAGCTGAGGGTCGCGAAGTGCGCCTCCAGTTTGCTCGCCTCGTAAGCACCGACTTGGCGATAGATGGCAGGCCAATCCGTCAGCTCCGGATGGCCGGGATCAATCCCTATGCGTTGCAGATGTTCATTGTTTTTCAGCATGTAGCCACCAATCATCACCAACCGGCTCTCTTGCTCGGCCGCCAACTGCGCCACACGCCTTGCCCCTTCCACATTCACTGCACGTGCATGCTCCATCGAAAGGCCCCAGGCGAAGTGGGCTCCCAGATGGAATACGACCTTGGCCTGCCTCAGGACCTCTCTATCCGCATGGCTCAGACCGAGGTTTTCTTGCTCCAGATCGCCGGCTACGGCAAAGACGCGGGCTGCGACGCCACCCAAACCATCGACCTGCTGGCGCAGTTCAGCGAGGCGCTCCGGGCGACGCATCAGTACCCGAATGGTGTGACCTTTCGCGCTCAGGTACGACAGCAAATGCTGGCCGATGAAGCCCGTCCCTCCCGTAACAAAGCACTCCACGCTCATTTTTCTGCTCCTTGGCACGATGAAAAAACCAAGTGTAGACTGTCGACTCAACTCTACAGTCAAGCGATTTTTTCCATGAATATCGGGGAACTTGAGGTCCGCAGCGGCGCCACGCGCCATACCTTGCGCTATTACGAGAAAATCGGCCTTATTTCACCCTTGCGGCGAACCAACAATTATCGCGTTTACACACCGCAAACCCTGCAAGACCTGGACTTTATCCAGCGGGCACAAAGCATGGGATTTTCTCTTGGGGAAATAGGCGAAATTCTGAATGCTCAGAGAAACAAGTCAATAGATTGCGCCGGGGGTGCAAGACTGATTGAAAAGAAGATGGCGGAAATCAAAAAGAAAATCACTGACCTCAAAAGCATTTATCGGTATTTGGATGCGGAGCGCGCAAACCTTGAAGCCAGTGCGGCCAGGCAACTTGAGCTTCAGCGACTCAATGACTCCTCCAATTAATTGGACAGGAATCGGAGAATGAATGTCACCACCTTGCTGGTGCCGCTGTGTGCGGTGAGCCAACTGACGCGCCGGCTAATTCCGGTCGGAATGGCCTTTGTGGACATCGGCTATCGGCATGTCCTGGCACTGTCCACAACCTGCCAGTGCCGCCTCGTCCTGTAGGTCACCTTCTGGTCCAAATAGGCATCACCTACGTCGTGCGAATTCCACCGGTTGATGCGAAGGAAGAATCCCATGATGAATACTCGAAATCTTGTCGGACGTAATGGGTTGCGGATGTGTGCTGTGGCCGCACTGTTCACAGTGTCGTCCATTCTTGCTGTGGTGGCGGCTGCCGAGGATGCTCGGACCCGGCGGTTGACACTTTGGGAGGCGGTTGATGCTCTTGCCGCGCAAGTGCCATTCAGCCAGCGAAATATCGAGGCAACCCTTTCCCTTCCACTTCGTGAACGTGACGTGCCGGGCAACCCGCTGTCGAATTTTTTCGAGGGTGCAGGGCTTCGCCTTCGTGACAGCCAGCTGGTTTTGAACGTGGATTTGCGAGTGAGGAAAGACGATCCGCGGTTTGCCGTGTTGGTTCTGGACATCGCAGGCGGCTGCGTCAGGATTGCCGACGTGCGTGCTCGTTACGGAACGTTGGAAATTACCGGCTCCCCTCGTGGGCATTCACTGGAGGAGTCGACTTGGTTTTCGTCGGCTCAGCGATGGGGCGAGCTTTCGTTTGGCTTCAAGGAACGCAATCCCGACTGCCTGGCGCAGATAGTGCTTAAAGCGACAAAGCCCGCCTGAGGACGCATGCCGAACGTAGCAAGGCAGCCAAGACCAGTCACTCTCCCGCACGGCAGAATCTAGCTCGATGACAAGAGCCAGACCCCGAAAAATCCCGCTGGCCACCCTCGAAGAGGCAGCGCGGCTCGCAACCCGAACTGCGCTTGAGCCATTCATGCGCATTCCCGACGGTGTCGAGCTGACGTTGGGAACGTTCTGGGAGGAAGATGAGGTTGTTTTCGAGCTGTACATCGCGAAGGACCAACCCAGGGACGCGGTGGTGCTCACGCAGGCTCGTGTGAATCAGTATGACGGGCAGGTGCGGTCCGTCCGCGTTTTTGAGGAAGCAATGGCAATCATGGCGGCGAAGCGGAAGGCAAAGACTTAAGTCGTCCAGCAGCAGTCGCACCGTGCCATGCCCACAACGCACGTCATTGCAGATGACGCTGCAATCTGAAAAGGATTCGCGTAACTCACCCTTCCCACTCGGATGCGCAGGCCACCTTGCCGGTCGGTGAATTTCGCAGACGGTTCAGGAAATCCAACTGGCCTCTGGCCGTTTGACTCCCCTTTGCGACGGCTTGCCGCAGCCAGTGAACTGCTTCGCAGCGATTCGCTTTCACCGCGGTACCGTACAAGGTTGGGCCTGCCATAAGAACCCATGCCAGCGTTTCCTGCGCTTGTGCCTCGCCATCACGGGCCGCCTGGCGCAGCAACGCGAGCATGGGGGCGTAATCACGTGCCGTCTGGGCTTCCAAGGCCAGTTGATATCGCTGTTCGGCGGTGGTTGCCATGTCGAAGGGCAATGGTGTCGCCTGCGCCAGCGCGCCAGCCAGAGCCGCCGCGATGAACAAGCCATTCCCTGCATGTCGTGCCAGTGCGGCCATCAGACGGAATTTGAATCGCATTTTTGTCTCCACTTGAACTGAGTGCAGCCATCGTCGTAGCAATCCCGATTACTGAAAATGCGGAATTTTCGAAGGCGCCCTCAGGACCACCCAGAGGCTGATTCAAGCTGACGTATCGACCTAGTAAAGAACCTGCACAGGATGGACCTCACCGGGTTTTGAGGAGGCTTTAACTCTCAAGAACAAGCGCCCCACACCAGACATCCCCTTGATCAATCTCCCCCCAGGTGGCGCATGATCACCCTGGCGGCCGCGCTGCCCTGCACTCGCCGGTACGCAAGACACAACCACCCCACGGAGCCAAGCATGACCAAGTCCCTCTTCATCAGTCTCCCCGTGACCGACCTCGGCGCCTCCACCGCCTTCTACAAGGCGCTGGGCTTCAGCCAGAACCCGCAGTTCAGCAGTGAGGATGGTTCCGCCATGGTCTGGAGCGAGGCGATCCAGGTCATGCTGGTCACGCATGCCAAGTGGCGCACCTTCACGCAGCGCCCGCTGCCACCGGCCGGCTCCTGCGGATTGATGCTGTCACTGGCCCTTGAGAGCCGCGCCGCCGTGGATGCGATGAACGAGGCCGCTGCGGCCCATGGCGGGCAGGCCGACGTGAATCCGATGGAGGACCACGGCTTCATGTACACGCGCGATCTGGCCGATCCTGATGGACACATGTGGGCGGCGCTGTGGATGGACCCGGCGGCCATGCCTGCATCCGCTGGGTGAGCGAGGCTGAACGCGGCTGGACGCAACTTCAGGCTTGCCGCGCAGATAGCCCGGAATTCGGCGGTGCATTCTGCGGTGCGGCGGTGATGCGCGGATACTGTCCCGTCCCCCACTGCGGAGCAAAGCATGCGATTGCCGAAGTCTGGACTCATCCCCTGGTTGCTCATGGTTGCAACCCCTGTGTTGGCGCAGATCAATGCGGGAACGCTGCCTGCCACTGCATCGCCTCCGTTCAAGGTCACCAAGGTCGCGCAATTCGATCTGCCCTGGCGCATCGCATTCCTGCCGGACGGGCGCATGCTGGTCACCGAGAAGGTTGGCAAGCTGTTTCTCGCGGCCCAGGACGGGCAAAAGCTCGAAGTCACCGGCGTGCCGCCCGTGCTGCATGAAAACCAGAACGGCCTGCTCGGTGTCTACCTGGCCCCTTCGTATGCGAGCGACGGGGCCATCTACCTGACCTATTCGGAGCCCGGAGAGATCCGCGGCACGTCGAGCCTGGCGCTTGCGCGCGCCACGCTCAGGATCGGTGCCGGCACCGATGCGCTGGAAGACCTCAAGGTCATCTGGCGCGACCCCGTCAAGGGCAAGGGCGGGCAGGTGGGTGCCGCCGTGGCTTTTTCGCCGGACCAGAAGTTTCTGTTCCTCACGGCAGGGGACCGGCAGCGCTTCACGCCTGCCCAGGACCCGAATCAGCCGGCCGGCAAGATCCTGCGGCTGACCTTGGACGGCAAGCCCGCGCCCGGCAATCCGATGGAGGGGCAGACCGGCGCAACGTCGGTTCCTGTGATCGATCCGCCCAAGGACACAGAGGCCGCCAAGACTGCGCCGGTGTTGCGCACGTTTGTCTTTGACGGTCCGAATCTGACGCCGTCCGAGACCTGGTCCACGGGGCATCGCACGCCCTACGGCCTGGCATTCGCGCCGGATGGGCGTCTTTGGGAGCTTGAGCATGGGCCTCGCGGCGGCGATGAGCTCAACCTGATCGAGCCGGGCAAGAACTATGGCTGGCCGCTGGTCTCCTATGCGGTGAACTACAACGGCGTGCCCATTGCCAGCCCGGATACGCGAACGGACCTCACCAAGCCCGCGATCTACTGGACGCCTGTCTTCGCGCCGGGCAGCCTGATGTTCTACAGCGGCGAGATGTTTCCGCAGTGGAAGGGCTCAGCGTTTGCGTCCGGCCTGCTGACCCGCGCCCTGCACCGGATCGAGGTGAACGGCGCGAGCGCCACGCCTGCCGAGCATTGGACGGTAGGCTTTCGCGTCCGCGACGTGGCGCAGGCGCCGGATGGTGCGCTGTGGCTGATCGAGGACGACCGCAAGGGCGGTCTGTATCGGCTCACACCGAAGTAGGCAGCTGGGGGATGGTTGCCGCGCTGGGCACGGCCTGCGGGCGCCCGGCGCTGGCAGCGCCACCTGCCATCAAAGGCTCA
Organism: Delftia acidovorans NBRC 14950; assembly: GCF_001598795.1. Taxonomy (GTDB): domain Bacteria; phylum Pseudomonadota; class Gammaproteobacteria; order Burkholderiales; family Burkholderiaceae_C; genus Comamonas; species Comamonas acidovorans. Next base: position 142,615 of record NZ_BCZP01000007.1, read on the forward strand.
GGTCCATGCCCAGCATGGTGGCCAGGCCGAAGGTGAAGAGCAGCACGCACAGCAGCAGCAGCGTGAAGACGGCAACGATCTTGCCACTGGCAACGAGCAGCTCGCGCCTGCTCGCCCCCTTCTTCTTGCCCTGGTCGTAATGCCACTTGATGGCGAAGAACATGGCCGTGCCGAACACGAGCACCTTGAAGGTGACGAAGACTATGGGGACCCAATCGATCATTTTGAGAGCTTCCAGCCAATGACTTGGCACTGTCCATGGTGAGGAGCCTCCCTCCCGGACATGGGAGGCGAGAGCGTCAGCGACGGCCATGCAAGCACGGTACTTCCACACCTTGTGGCGCATACTACCCAAAAGCAATTTCCATACATGAACCCATACGTTGCCGCTTAAATCCATGCAAGATGAGCCTTTGCCCCTCTGGTTGCCGCAACTGGCCGTGCAGGGCGGCCCCCGATTCCTGCAGATCGCCGATGCCTTGCAGGCAGCCTTGGCAGACGGATCGCTGAAGCCCGGTGACCGCCTGCCCCCACAACGCCGGCTGGCGGCCCAGCTGGATGTGGACCTGACGACGGTCACGCGCGCCTACGATGAAGCCAGGCGCCGCCAGCTGCTGGAGGGACGCGGCGCCAGAGGCACCTATGTCGCGGCGCCCAAGGTGGAGCTCAACGCCGTGCTGGACCTGAGCATGAACACCCCGCCACCGCCGGCTGGCGTGGACCTGGACGACATGTTGAAGCAGGGCCTGTCGCAAGTGCTGATGGGTGCGGATGCCCAGTTGCTGATGACCTACCACCTGGGTGGGGGAAGCGACTCCGACCGCAAGGCGGGCGCCAGGTGGCTGCAGCCCATGTTCGGAGATGTGGATGCACGGCAGTTGGTGGTCTGCCCGGGCGCGCAGGCGGCGATTGCCGCCCTGGTGCTTGCGCTGACGGAGCCTGGCGATGTGATCCTGACCGAGCCCACCAGCTATCCCGGCCTGCGTGCCGCAGCGGCCCAGTTCGGCCGGCGCATCATTGCGGTGCAAGCGGACAGCCAGGGGATCATGCCCGAGCGGCTTGAGCAGGCATGCCGACAGCACAGGCCCGGGCTGGTCTACCTGAACCCCACGCTGCAGAACCCGACCGCCATCACGCTTGCCGAGGACCGGCGCCAAGAGATCGCCAGCATCGCAAAGCGCTGCCATGTGCGCATCGTCGAGGACGATCCCTACTGGCTGCTGGCCGATGCCCCGCCGCCGCCGATCGCCAGGTTTGCCCCGGAGCAGGTGTACTACATCTCCACCCTCTCCAAATGCCTGACGCCCGGTTTGCGGGTGGCCTTCGTGCTCCTGCCTGACCCGCACGAGCGCCAGCGTTTCCTGGTCGCGCTGAGATCGTTTGCGCTGATGGCCACGCCGCTGACGGCCGCCCTGGCCACGCAGTGGATCCTCGACGGCTCGGCCGGAAAATTGATGGAAGGTGTGCGCAAGGAGGCGCGCCTGCGCCACCGGATGGCCAGGGATGTGCTGGCCGGTCGGTACAGCGGCGCGGGAGACGGCCTGCATGTATGGCTGGAGCTGCCGAGTTACTGGAGCCCGTCGCAGCTTGCGCGTGCCGCCGACAGCGAGGGCATCGCCGTCACGCCGGCGCAGGCCTTCGCCACCGGCAGCGAATCAGTGAATGCCATCCGCATCTCCCTGGGCAGCATCAAGGACCGTGGGCGCCTGCAGGCGGGCCTTCAGCGGCTGTCGCATCTGCTTGCGCGCCTGCCCGAGTCGTTCAGCGCCGCCGTGGTTTAGCGGTTCAGCGCGTATCGAGGCGTGAGGCGTGAGGCGTTGCGCCGATGGGTTGCCACAACGGCTCAAGGCGCCCGGCAACCCGGGGGGTGCACGCCTTTGAAAGCAGGCCTTGGCATGGCTCGCTGGCCGTTCAAGGCTCCAGAGCAAAGTCCACCGCCGCCTGCGCATGCAGGGCGGTGGTATCCAGCACGGGCACAGGGCAATGCTCCTGCTGCACCAGCAGGCTGATTTCCGTGCAGCCCAGCACCATGGCCTGCGCACCCTGCCCGGCCAGCTGCGCCATGATGCGCTGATACGTGCGCCGCGACTCTTCAAGAATCCGGCCTGTGCACAGTTCCTCGTAGATGATGCGGTGCACCTCGGCGCGGTCTGCCTCCTGCGGCAACAGCACCTCCAGACCCTGCTGCTGCAGCCGCTCGCGCATGAAGGGCTGCTCCATGGTGAAGCGTGTGCCCAGCAGCCCCAGCTTCCGGTAGCCGCGTGTGCGGGCTGCGTTGGCTACCGGGTCGGCAATGTGAAGAAAAGGGATGCGCACCGCTGCCGCAATGCGGTCTGCCAGCTTGTGCATGGTGTTGGTGCACAGCAGCACGCCGTCCGCCCCGCCCTGCTGCAGCCGCCGCGCGGCATCCTCCAGCAAGGCGGCGGCGTCGTCCCATCGGCCTTCATGCTGGGCCTGCTCGATGGGGCCAAAATCCACGCTGTACATGAGCAGTTTTGCGGAGCGCAGCGGACCCAGCCTGTCACGCACGCCTTGATTGATGAGCCGGTAGTACTCGGCGCTGGACTCCCAGCTCATGCCACCGATGAGACCGATGACGCGGTGAATTTCCGTGGGGTTTGAGTTCATGCCCGCAGTGTGGGCAGCGGCCGATTTCGCGTCTATCAGGAAATTTCAGTTCAGGAATGCAAGGCAAGGCAAGGGCCATACAAGGCAATACAGCGATGACAGATCACGAACCACCGGGCTTCGAGGTGCAGCTGCTGGGCCGCACGCCCTACAGCAGCCATGACCCGACCCGCCTGCATTCGCTGGGCATCGCGCTGGAGCGCCAGCAGGGCGTGCATGCCATTGCCAGCGATCGCCGCGTCGACTTCGATACCTGGCCCGGGACGGTGGCATGCACGCCGCCGGGCGTCGACGTGTTTTCCGAATCGGCCACGGGCGGCGAGTACCTGGTGGTTCGCTGCACCCAGGCGCATTGGGAACAATGGCTCAGCGAGGGAGCGTCTGCAACCCAGGCACGGCGCGTTGTGACGCCCGGGCAGCGCAGCGCCTTGCAGATTGCGCACCAACTGCGCCAGCTGCTGCTGAGCACCGAACCGGACACGCTGGCCATCGAGCAGGCCGCGCTGTGCTTCATGGCCCGGCAATGCCATGCGTCCACCGCCCGCGTCGAGGCCTTGCGCCCCGTGTACCGCCCTGTCCTGGAGCGCATGGCGGCCGAGTTTGCGCAGCCGTTGAGCATTGCCCAGCTGGCCCGGATGGTCCAGCGCACGCCGCTGCAGTTTCTGCGCGAGTTTTCCCAGCTGCTGGGAATGACGCCGCATGCCTTTCTTGTGGAAACCCGCGTACAGGCGGCCCGCTCCATGATGCGGGCAGACGCCCATTCCCTGGCGGGTATCGCCCACGATTGCGGCTTCAGCCATCAGTCGCACATGGGCGTCGCTTTCCGCAAGACTCTGGGACTGACTCCCCGCCAGTACCTGGCCCGCATGCGTCACACGGGCAAGCAATGACCGATGGAGCACCTGAGACAGCCACAGCCATAGCCACAGCCAGGACATAGGGCTTGACGGGCTTTCCAGGGAGTGCCGGGCCCTTTCAGCTGCCCGTGTTGGATTTTCATAACTATTGTCAATCCGAACAGACGGACTCGACCTGCGCACTTCAACCGCGCATACTTAAGTCTGTTCTTCTCACTACTGCTTTGGGTTGCAAACGGGGTTGCCACTGAGATTGCAACTGGAGATGCGATTGGGATTTTCTATCGCGCGGCAACCACGATTTGCCGTGTATCGGTCAATGGAGCGGGTTAATGATAATTCATTCCTTTTATCAATTCATATCGCACCGCTTGGCCATCGCACTCGGAACCGAGGATAGCCAGCCCGCAGGCAGCGTGTGAATTCAATGTGCGTACACATCTGATAGAGCAGATCAACGAAATGACCCTTCGTAAATCCACATTCGCACCTTTGAGCAGAATTTTCGCTTTTGCCATTGAACTGGATGGAGTCGACCGTGTTCTGTCTGTCGTTCGTCGGCATCTCGGCATGGATGTCGCCTTTGTAGCCCGATTCCGGGAAGAAGATCGGGTGCTGGAGCATGTGGACGAGAGCACTGCCGGAGTGATTTTCCAGCATCAGAAGATTCCATTGAGCGAGGGCTATTGCCAGAAAGTGGTCAATGGCGAGTTGCCGGAGTTGATTCCCGACACCTCCCTGTTGGCCGCGGCCCAGGAGATACCGGAAACGCACACCATTCCTATCGGCTCGCACCTGAGCGTTCCCATCCGCCTGAATGACAACCAATTGTTCGGCACCTTGTGCTGCTTCAGCCACCAGCCCAATCCTGCGCTGAATGCGCACGATATGTCACTGCTGCGGGCATTCTCCGATTTATTGGGACTTCATTTCAGTGCGACTTCTGCCGTCCGGCATGCAAGAGACAAAGTGACGCACGAAATTCGACTTGCAATGCAAGGCAATGCGCTGCGCCCCGTATTTCAGCCCGTATACACCATCGCGACCGGCAAGCTGCATGGTTTCGAATGTCTGTCACGCTTTGACCTGGAGCCACGTCGCCCGCCCGACCAGTGGTTCAAGGCAGCGCACGAGGTGGGGCTGGGGCTGGAGCTGGAGCGCCATGCGATCGACACAGCGCTTGGCGCGCTTGGCAGCCTGCCCACCGACTGGCTGCTCGCCGTCAACTGCTCGCCGCAGCTGATCCAGTCGGGGCAGTTGCCCAGGCTTCTGGGTTCAGACCGGGATCTCTCGCGCGTGACGCTGGAAATCACGGAGCATGCCGCCGTGGATGACTACAGGGCTTTGGCCGATGCACTGGCGCCGCTGCGGCGCCGGGGCGCGACCTTGGCAGTCGACGATGCGGGGGCCGGCTACTCCAGCATGCGGCACATCCTGCATCTGCAACCAGACATGATCAAGCTGGACATGAGCATCACGCACGATGTCGATACCGACCGCAGCCGCCGTGCGCTGGCCAAGGGCCTCACGAGCTTCGCGCACGAGATAGGAAGCGTGGTGGTTGCCGAGGGTGTGGAGACAGCCGAGGAATTCAACACTCTGGCGAGCCTGGGCGTGGATTTGGCCCAGGGCTACTTTTTTGCCAAGCCGATAGGGCCGCAAGAGGCGCTGGCAATGGGCGCTGCAATATAGACCACGATCTTCCAGCAGGCATCCTCGTCTGGCTGCCGGCCGCCTGTTGGCCGAAACCGCCGAAGGCAGTACCCAGCCACCAATTGACCGAAATCAAGCGCCACCGGCAATTGCGCCCGGCCGCCACGCACCCGGCGCATAATCTTTCGCATTCTTTCCCCCAGCCCATCCGCCATTGCAGGTCTGCATGCGGCAGGCGCGCCCAGCGGCCATCGCGGCGCTCCAGCATTTCCCCAGACTTCCAGCAAGTGCCTCTTGGCAGGCGGCCATGGGCATGCCTACGGTGAACCCAGATGGAAGTTTTGCAGCAACTCGAACCCCTCATGCGCGAGATCATCGCGCCCCAGGCCGCGCAGATTGACGAGCAGGCGCGCTACCCGCGCGCAGCGCTGGATGCGCTGGCCGCAGCCGGCCTGCTGGGCCTGATCAGCGCCAGCGAGGTGGGTGGGCGGGGCAAGGGCCTGGCCGAGGCGGTACAGGTGATCGAGCGCATTGCCCAGGACTGCCCCTGCACGGCCATGGTGCTGACCATGCACTACTGCGGCGTGGCACTGATCGAGCCCTTTGCCGATGACGCGGTGCGCCGCGACATTGCCGCCGGCCGCCACATCACCACGCTGGCCGTGTCCGAGGCGGGATCGCGCAGCCATATCTGGGCGCCCACGGGCACGGCCACCGCCGCTGAAGATGTCATCCACCTGAATGCGCTCAAGAGCATGATCACCTCGGCCGGCGAGGCCGATTCCTATGTCTGGATCTCGCGCGCCACGCAGGGCGAGGGCAATACGCTATGGCTGGTGGACAGCCGCCTGCCGGGGCTGTCCATTCCCGGGCGCTTCAACGGCATGGGGCTGCGCGGCAATGCCTCCTCGCCCATCGAGGCGCGCGATGTGGGCGTGCCGCGCGCCCGCATGCTGGGCGCCGATGGCGAGGGCGAGGCCGTGAAGGGCCGCCACCTGATGCCGTTTTTCCCCACGCTGATCGCCACCACCTCCATCGGCCTGATGCAGGGCGCACTGCGCCGCGCCGTGGCCCATGTGGCGGGCACGCGCTTTGCGGAAAGCGGCAGCTCGCTGGCCGACCTGCCCACCATCCGCGCCTACCTGGCCCGCGCCCAGCTGCGCCTGGAGCAGGCGCGCCTGCTGCGCGAAGACACCGTGGCCGCCGTGCAGGCCGCCCGCCCCGACACGCGCACGCGCCTGCTGCAGACCAAGGCCGCCGCCGCCGAAGCCGCGCTGGAGGTGACCGACATTGCCATGCGCGTGTGCGGCGGCGCCGCCTTCCGCAAGGAGCTGGGCATAGAGCGCCTGTTCCGCGATGCGCGTGCCGCCTCGGTCATGGCGCCCACCACCGACGTGATCTACGACATGCTCGGCAAGGCCATGTGCGAAGCCGCTGCCTGAACCTGCGCCGCAGATCCTGTCGATAGCCTCAATCCCCTTCCCCATCCAGCAAAGGACTTCCGAATGACGACAACCGCCCCTGTGATCAAGCTCGGCGCCGTGGCCTACGCCCCCAAGGTGATCACCATCTGGGAAGGCTTCAAGGCGTATTTCATCGAGCGCGGCTACTACTTCGACTACGTGCTCTATTCCAACTACGAGTCGCTGACCGAGGCGCTGATCGCAGGCGATGTGCACCTGGCCTGGAACTCGCCGCTGGCCTTTGTGCGCGCCGACCGCATGGCCCGCGCGCGCGGCCTGCGCGTGGAATCCATCGCCATGCGCGATACCGATCTGGACCTGCATTCGCTGCTGGTCGTGCCCGCCGACAGCCCCATCCAGAACGTGCAGGACCTGCGCGGCAAGACCGTGGGCTTCGGTGCGGTGGACTCGCCCCAGGCCACGCTGATCCCGCTGGACCATCTGCGCCAGGAAGGGCTGGTGGCCGGGCGCGACTACACGGCACGCCGCTTTGACGTGCTGGGCGGCAAGCACGGCGACCACATTGGCGGCGAGCGCCTGGCCGCCGCCGCCATGGTGGCCGGCGAGATACAGGCTTCATGGATGGTGGGTAAGAACTACCTGGCCTTTGCGCGCGAAGGCACGCTGCCGGCAGGCGGCACGCGCGTGCTGGCCACCTCGGGCGCGTTCGACCACTGCAACATGACGGCCGGCCCGCACATCGATGCGGAACGCGCCGCCGCCTTCCGCGACATCCTGCTGGCCATGTCCTGGGACGACGCGGCCGTGCGCCCGCTGCTGGAGCTGGAAGGCCTGAAGGTCTGGCACCCAGGCCGCGGCACGGGCTACAGCCTGCTGGAGCGCGCGGTGACGGACGAGGCCTTCTACGACGCCGAAGGCCGCATCACCGTGCAGGACTACCGTTACTGACACGCGCCATGGCCATGCCTGATTCCGACAGCGGCACCCTGCCCGCCTCCACCCTGCCTGTCATCGACCTGCAGGGCCTGGGCTTCGATGCCGGTGCCCATCTTCTGGTCAAGCACGCGCTGGCCGCCCTGCCCGTGGGCGGGCAGCTGCGCGTGACCGGCAGCGCGCCGGGCTGGCAGGCCCAGCTGTCGGGCTGGTGCAGCGACCAAGGCCACGGCCTGCGCTGGGAGGACGGCGCGGGTGCAGCACAGGCCATGGCCATCGTGGCGCGCGGCAGCGCGCAGTCCGGGCGCTGGCGTGGCGCGGCGCAGACGGGCCGCAGCGATGCACGCGCGGGCGGCGATGCCGTGGCCGCGCAGGCCCAGCCTTTCTGGGGCCTGGCCGCGCGTGGCGCGCAGGTGGAAGCCGGGGCGCCGGCCTTCCATTTCCGGCTCAGCGACAAGCTGCAGGTCTGGACCGACAGCGCCGCCGACCTCTACGCCCAGGCCGTGGCCGCGCAGTGGAATGCCGATACCGACATCGACTGGTGCGATGCACCCGAGCTCCCCGCACCCGTGGAAGACGCCATCGTCCAGCTCATGACCTACATGGTGGAGAACGAGAACGCGGCCCTGCTGGTGCCTGCGCGCTTTCTGGGCCAGCTGCACCCGCACTACCGCGAGCTGCAGGCGGCGCTGGCCATCCAGGTGGCCGACGAGGCGCGGCACATCGATGTCTTCACGCGCCGCATCCGCCGCCACGGCCGCGAGCCCGCCCTGTCCACGGCGGGCGGCCAGGCCTCGCTCAAGAGCCTGCTGGACGAGACGGATTTTTCCGTGGCGGGCTTTTTGCTGTCGGTGCTGGGCGAAGGCACCTTCGTGCACCTGCTGCAGTTCCTGCAGACCGAGGCGCCCGACCCCCTCACACGCCAGATCTGCCGCCTGGCCGCGCGCGACGAGGCGCGCCATGTGGCCCTGGGCATGTCCCACCTGCTGTACCGCCTGCAGCACGAGCCCGGCTTCCAGCACCAGCTGGCCCAGGCCGTGGAGCAGCGCTTCGACAACCTGGCCGGCACCTCGGGCCTGAACGAGGAAGTCTTCGACGCCCTGATCCTCATCGCCGCCGGCGCCCTCACCCCCGAAGCCCTGGCCCGCGGCGCCGCCCGCGTGCAGCAGCTCATGCGCGACATGGCCGACGGCCGGTTTTCCAAGCTGCTGCGGCTGGGGTTTGAGCGTGGGCATGCGGAGCGGCTGGCTTCGCTGCATACGCGCAATTTCATGTAGGCACGAGAAACGGACCCGATGCCCGGTGCCCGATCGCCACAGGAACAGCGCCGGTCAATCCACGATCAATTTGCTGTTGTTCAGCAGCTGCGTGATGATCTGCTCGTCCGTGGTGGCGCCGGAGTACAGCGCCTGCAGATTCACGCCTTCCAGGATGATCTGCTGTGTCTCGGCCGATGCCGAGTAGCCTGCACCCACCGCATGGGAGTCTGCACCGAAGCCGCCCGTGTGGCTGACATGGACCCATGTATCGCCTCCCGTGATCTCGAAGTGCAGGTAGTTGGCCAGGTTGCCTGCGGCATTGCTGGGGCCTGCGGATTCACCCTGCAGCAGGTCGCGCAGGTCCAGTACATCACCGCCTGCGCCGTTGGTTCCCGCTGCCGCCGTGGAGAAGTTCTGGATTCGGTCCAAGGCCGGCGTTCCCGCCGCCCCCTGATCTCCCAGCGACCAGACAAAGACATCCACAAAGCTCTCGCCCGCATCGCCGCCTATCAACAGGTCGTCGCCGGAGCCTCCGATCAGCCGGTCCGTGCCCGATCCCGCGTTGAGGGTGTCGTTGCCGCTGCCGCCGATCAGCACATCGGAGCCCGAGCCCGCCGACAGGTTGTCGTCGCCAGCGCCCCCGAAAACGATGTTGTTTCCGCTGCCGGCGTTGATGGTGTTGGCGCCGTTGCCACCGGTGATGTATTCGTTGGCCGAGTTGCCCGTATGGTTGCCGCTCTCGGTCGTGGTGATATCCACGGTCGTATATGAGGCCTTGAGCGTGACCACGGTGGATGTCGATGCCGTGAAGCCGCCGCTGACCTCCGTCGCCGTGACCTGGACCGTGAGATGCGTGGCGTTCGTGGTGTAGCTGCCAGGCAGATTCAGGATGAGATTGGGCAGGTCGGCCTCGGTGAATTGCCAGACACCACCACCCAGGTTCGTACCCGCATTGAAGGACAGATTGGTGGGCAGTCCACTGATCCTGATCGACAGGGTTTCCGAGCCATCCGTATCCACCAGCTTCGTGGTTATCGGAAACCTGACGCTGGTCCCGCCTGTCCCGTGTGCGATGGCCAGCAGGGACTTCAGGACAACGACCGAAGGAGCGCTGGCCGCCCCAACCGACAGATTGACCGTGCCAATACTGGTGCCGCCGCGTCCATCGCTGACGTCGTAGAGAAAGCTGGCCGGTCCTTCGTAGCCTGCAGCGGGCGTGAACAGCACCCCGCCCGCCTGCAATGCAAGGCTGCCATTGACCGGCGAATGAGCCAAGGTGATGGTCAGGCTGTCGCCGTCGGCATCCGTGTCATTGGCCAGCAGCGTGGCAAAGCTGATGCTCAGCGGGATGTCCGTGGCAACCATCAATTGATCTGCCACGGCAACCGGTGCATCGTTCACGGGAGTGACCGTGATGGAAACGGTGGCGATGTTTCCCATGGCCTGCCCGTCGCTGGCACGGTAGGTGAAGCTATCGGAAGTCGTCTCGCTGCCGTTGTGGATATAGGTGAAGGTGCCATTGCCGTTCAGCGTCAGGGACCCGTTCGCCGGACCCGTCACCAGCACCGCGACGAGCGGATTGCCGTCAGGGTCCGTGTCGTTGGCCAGCACGCTGGTTGCACCGCTGGCAAGGACCGTGGCCACAGCGCCCTCGGCCACCACTATCGCATCGGAGACAGACACTGGCGGTTGATTGCCGGAGGGCGCAGCAGCAACCGTCACCGACACACTGGCCGTGGCAGAACCGCCCCTGCCGTCGCCAATGGTGTAGGTGAAGCTGTCGCTGCCGGTGAAGTTGGCGTTCGGCGTGTAGACCGGATTGCCCGTGACGGCATCCACGACCACGGAACCGTGGGTGCCCTGGGTGATGCCGTAAACGGTCAGGCTGTCCCCATCCGCATCGCTGTCGTTCCCGCGCACGGCGATGGTGACGGATGTATCGGCATCGGTGGTGGCCGTATCGTTGCCGGCCACGGGCACCCGGTTCACGAAAACACTCAGCGTGCTGGACGCGCCGGTCTGCACGGTGTAGCCGATGGCCAGCGGATGGCCGCCGCTGTAGTTCGCATCCGCCTGGAAAGTGAAGCTGCCGTCTGCCTGCAGCGCGAAGGTCCCGCGCCCCGCCACGTTCCGGGAGCTGCCGGCCGCCACGGTCTGGCCTTCATAGGTGAAGCTGGCGACCACGAGCGCCCCATCGGCATCGGAATCGTTGGACAGCACATTGCCCGTGCGCTGCCCGGCCGTGTCCACCTGCACGCTGTCGGGCGCAAGCACGCTGGCATGGCTGCCGCGCACGGTTTCCGCCGCCGCGGCGCACAGTTGCGCCACGTCCACCCAGCATGAATCGCCCGCCTCCAGCGCGGCGCCGACTGCGCAGGCGCTGCCGGGACGCGGGGCCGTCGATGGAATCGCGCCCGGCACGCCCAGCGGAAAGCAGGTGTTCCACACAGGGTCCGTGATGCCGGTGACTTTCAGCCGCACCGACGTCTGGTTGCGATAGACCACGGGCAGGAATCCCTGCGGTGCGCCATCGGCACCCAGCGCTGTCGCCTGCACGGGAACGGTGAGCGTCTCGCCTGCGGCCTGGTTGAAGGCTTCCTGCAATTCCTGAATCTGGGCCTGCACCCGCTCGCCCCAGACCGCCGTGGCTGCGGTCACGACAACAGCACCGCCCATGGCCCAGGCACGCAGGCCGACCAGGGAGATCCGCCCTTTTTGTACACCCCGCACAAGGTAGGCCCCCAAGGCCAACGCCAGCAGCGCAAGAGCGCCAGGGTGGTCCACAGGAATCGCCGCCGGCGCCACGGCTGCCAGCGGTGCCACCGTGATGCTCTGGGCCTGGGCGGCCGGTAAGGCACAGGCCACGGCCAAGGCGCCCAACGCCTGTGCGAGCCCCGTGCCACGGGCAAGGAATTGGAAAAGTTGCAGCATGGGTCTGGCCTGGAAGAAAAGATCCGAAGATCCGAACAGGCGGGGAACGCTCCCCGCCGCTGCCTTCAGGCAGGCCACAAATGACTGCTCTGCTGACAATTTCTTACTCTAGACGATGGTCTGCGCAGCGCATATCCCTGAAAGCAGGTAATTGGCAGCTGAGAAGCCCTCCTGGCACACGCCACTTGAAGGCCGTTGGCGTATTGCGTGGGTTGAACAGCCAGGGGGCGGTGTTGCCGGCCAGCACGGCTGCGTCGGTGTCGCTGTGCAGGGTCTGGGTGTTGTCTGTCCCGCGAATCTCGAAGCTGCGGCGGGCATGCAGGCCGTCCCACTGGATACGTTCATAGGCCAGCGGGCTGTAGGTGGCCGCGCTGCCTTGCGTGGCCTTGTTCAGGCCCGCGTTGCTGAGGAATTTTCTGCGCGCAGGTTGCCTGCGTTGTAGCGGTACTGGGCCAGGGTCTGCGCACCGCTGCCGTGGTCCTGGTCCACGCGGATGAGCTGGTCCTGGGCGTTCCAATGGTAGCTGGTGGTGGAGGTGACGGCACCCTTTGTCTGCGCCTGCGTGAGGCGGTTGCCGTTGGCGTCGTAGGTGTAGCTGGCGCTGGCTGCGCCGCTGATCTCGGTGCTGCTGGTTTCGCCTGCCCCGCTCTGGCTGGTGCGGCGATTGAGGGCGTCGTACTGGATGGTGGTGCTGCTGCCACCCGGGGCAGAGGCAGTGACTGCGGTATCGCCGCATCTCGTTCACTGAATATCAGTGCATCCTAGCCATGAATTTCAATTAATTCCTTCAAATATTTTTCCATAGCAACGAAATGTATGGCTGTTGCAAAAGGTCGCTTTGGATCCTGTTTTGAGTTTTCTCTAATTAAAGAGGGAATCTCCTCGTTAAGCCAGAGTTCTCGATGTGGATATATAGCATATTTTTCCCCTTCAATATCCTCAATTAACATGTGGCCACGCCAAGCATCCTCATATAGCCTATTTGAAATCAGAGAGATGAATATAATAGCCTCATCCCCAATAGACAATTGGGCATCCCCCCACGTCCCAGGAGAGCAGACAAAATCAATTTCCCTTCCCAAAGCAGATAAATCAATTCCTTTCTGCGTCGATAATATCTCCACCACTATCGCCTTCAATACTTGAGGCTCTGGGGAACTGATAACACGAGCCACTATGACATCATGCTTTTTTACCTTACTTACCAAAAAATCTTGATTTCTCATTCCGGCTTCCATGGCATACCCAATTTCTCCAATAATGGCATGTAGTTTCTCATATTACCCGTCGCCTCTGGTATAGGTATACCAATACTCATTGGAAATGTCGCACAATTGAATGTGCATGAATTTTTCCCGGGGAAACCATACATAGCATTATTCATCGGACTATTTATTCCGATTGCATTATGCGCTGATTTTATCATATCAAATTGCTCATGAGACATAGGAATCCTATGTTCTATTACCGCCCGAGGAACACCACCTCGGCTAGCAGCGCTGCTGTTAGCAATTGATCGGAAAATAGCCGTGTCATCCGTGATAACTCCGGGATAACTTGCACCATTTCTTAGCAACTGCACCGCTTCAAAAGCAGAGATGCCATCAGGCATTTTTGGCCCAAATCCATAAATGGTTTTTCCTCCATCAAATGAATAACCAACATGCCCGGTTACAACATAAGGATGAGGCGCATCTACAGCCATCAAATCTCTAGTAGAGCCTGCACCTCGAAAGCCAAAAAGGCTGACTGTTGGAACCTCTGTGTTTGAGGGCACTTCGCTTGCTGAGCTGTGTGTCCGAGCATCATTCCTCACAGCCTGAGCAGTCTTGCTCACCGACTTCCATTCCCCAGCCGCCCGAAGCCTTGGCCCTTCGGCTACCAGTGTCGGCGTTGTGTCGCTCACCTCTGGCCGGACTTTTGCCGCTTCTATGGTCGGCGTCTTCGCCGCCAGCACAGGCTCCGTGGTTTGGAGTTCCTTTGCCAGTGCTCTTGCTACCGTCCTCCGATCCAGGCTGCTTTTGATGGCATTTGCCAGAGGTACCGATCCGGCCCCCAACGCACCACCCACGGCCGCCGAAGTTGCCGTTTGCTGCAGGTCATAGCCGCTCTGGATGCCACCACCCATGTGCGCCGCCTGTGTGGCAGCATCGCCTGCCGCGCCGCTGCTGGCTCCTACAACAGCAGCCACTGCTACTCGTCCTGCGGTGCTGCTGGCTGCGCCCACCAAGGCACCTCCAGCAGCTCCAGTAGCCACGTTCAGTCCCGCCACGGCCAGGCCGCCGCCCACGCCTGCACCCCAATACTGGCCTTGGCTGATCTTGCCTTCGTCGTAGGCATCTCGCATGGGGTCGTGCACGCTGGCAAAGCCCAGCGTGGAGGCCACGTATAGGCCTTTGCCCAGGGCGTAGAGGGCGCAGGTGAAGCGGCCACATCCTTCTGCAGCGTTGTCGATCAGGGTGGAGGTCGACTGCTCCCCATTCGGATCCACATACCGATACGGGTTGTACCTGCCGTACTGGTAAGCACCCCAGGTAATCGGCAGCCTCGCCTCACCCTCCACCGGGTCACGGCTGATGAACTGGCCGCTGGCCGGGTCGTAGTAGCGTGCCCTGGCGTACAGCAGGCCCGTTTCCGGGTCTGCGTAGTAGCTTCCGAAGCTGTGGCCGTTGCTCTTGAGGCCTACGCCCGCGTTGCCGCTGGCTTTGCTGTCCACGCTGCCGTAGGCGCCGTACAGCAGCAGGCTTTCGGCCTTGGCCGTGCCGCCTTCGCTGGCAACGGTGGCCACCAGGTTGCCGTTGCTGTCCGCATGCAGTTGCGTGGTGCTGCTGGTGCTGCCCAGGCCGTTGGCGTATTGCGTGCGGTTGAACAGCCAGGGGGCGGTGTTGCCAGCCAGCACGGCTGCGTCGGTGTCGCTGTGCAGGGTCTGGGTGTTGTCTGTCCCGCGAATCTCGAAGCTGCGGCGGGCGTGCAGTCCATCCCACTGGATGCGCTCATACGCCAGCGGGCTGTAGGTGGCCGTGCGGCCTTGCGTGGCTTTGTTCAGGCCCGCGTTGCTGAGGAATTTTTCTGCACGCAGGTTGCCTGCGTTGTAGCGGTATTGCCGTGATCCTTATCTACGCTGACTAGCTGGTCAGGGCCGCTGTCGCGATAGTTCAGCGTAGTTGCAGCACCAGTGTCCAGATTCTGTGGCTTTTGCCAGCACTCGATTTACCCCTCTACTTCCTCAAAGGTAGCAAATCTCGACCATCAATTTCATAAATATCGGTACTGAAAACAACTGAGAAATTTTCAGAATTTATGTCAACAACAGCCTTAAAAATAACAAAAACCTCATTTGACGCATTAGATATAATATAACGCTTCGCACCAGTATCAGGATCGGTTTTGACGAGAATATATCCACCATTCCTCTCTTCCCAAGAGTCTCCCGCGCCTAGTACTGACGAAGGAATTCCTGTAAAACAAAATTCCCAAACTCCTTCACTTTTTTTGCAACCTCCATAGTTAGTAGAAGTTCTAAACCAAGAAGGCCAAGTCTCTTTTGGATAAATTCTCAGAAAACCTTCAAAGAACAGTTGAGAAGCCTTATCAAATTCACTAGTCAAATTATCTTTCTTCACTCTAATTTCCCCCATAGATTCTTGACCATTGCTTACGCATAATTTCAGACTGAATGATTGCGTCGTCTGATGGAAGCTGACCGAACGTATGATGCCCGCCGTCACCCCATATAGCGCTACGCTGCTGCCCCATCTGTTGAAGGTCAGCACAGCGAACCCTATGGCATAACCAGCAATCTTGGTCCCGCAGTCACGCCAGCGGTCGCACTCTCCATTGGGGTCGGTATACCGATACGGGTTGTACCTGCCGTACTGGTACGCACCCCAGGTGATCGGAAGCCTCGCCTCTCCCTCCACCGGGTCACGGCTGATGAACTGGCCGCTGGCCGGGTCGTAGTAGCGTGCCCTGGCGTACAGCAGGCCCGTTTCCGGGTCTGCGTAGTAGCTTCCGAAGCTGTGGCCGTTGCTCTTGAGGCCTACGCCCGCGTTGCCGCTGGCTTTGCTGTCCACGCTGCCGTAGGCGCCGTACAGCAGCAGGCTTTCGGCCTTGGCCGTGCCGCCTTCGCTGGCAACGGTGGCCACCAGGTTGCCGTTGCTGTCCGCATGCAGTTGCGTGGTGCTGCTGGTGCTGCCCAGGCCGTTGGCGTATTGCGTGCGGTTGAACAGCCAGGGGGCGGTGTTGCCAGCCAGCACGGCTGCGTCGGTGTCGCTGTGCAGGGTCTGGGTGTTGTCTGTCCCGCGAATCTCGAAGCTGCGGCGGGCATGCAGGCCGTCCCACTGGATGCGCTCATAGGCAAGCGGGCTGTAGGTGGCCGCACTGCCTTGCGTGGCCTTGTTCAGGCCCGCGTTGCTGAGGAATTTTTCTGCGCGCAGGTTGCCTGCGTTGTAGCGGTACTGGGCCAGGGTCTGCGCACCGCTGCCTTGGTCCTGGTCCACGCGGATGAGCTGGTCCTGGGCGTTCCAGTGGTAGCTGGTGGTGGAGGTGACGGCACCCTTGGTCTGCGCCTGCGTGAGGCGGTTGCCGTTGGCGTCGTAGGTGTAGCTGGTGCTGGCCGCGCCGCTGACCTGCACGAGCTGGTCACGGCCGTTGTAGCGGTAGTCCAGCGTGCCTTCAGGTGCGGAGGCACCGGTTTCCAGGCCGTTGGTGCTGCCGACAGGCGGACCCGTGGCACCGACGGTGGCGACCACGTTCTGCTGAATGCGCCGGCCTCCCGCATCCAGTTGCCAGGTGGTGCGGCGCTCGGGCGTGGTGTGGCTGGTCAGGCGGTCCTGGGCGTCGTAGGTCCAGCTTTCCACGCGGGTGCGGTTGTGGCTGGCGCTGTTGCTGCCTCCGGGCAGATGGGCGCTTAGGGCCGCGCTGCGATTGGCGGCAGACAGGGATTCCGTTCTGCTGCTGCCGACGCGGTTGCCGTTGACGTCGTAGGTGTAGGCGGTGTCCAGGATGGTGTTGCCTGCGCCTGCCGTGGCCTGGGTGCTGCTGGTTTCGCCAGCCACGCGACCGGCCTTGTCGTAGCGGGTGCTGGTGCTGCTGCCATCGGGGTGCAGCAACTGGGTGACACGGCTGGATTTGTCGTAGCTGATGCGGGTGGTGCCGCCTGCCCCGCTCTGGCTGGTGCGGCGGTTCAGGGCGTCGTACTCGATGGTGGTGACGCTGCCGCCCGGGGCGGATGCCGTGGCGGCCGTGGTGCCGATGCGGTTGCCCTGGGGGTCGTAGCTGTGCGTGAGGCTGTTGCCCCAGGCGTCGGTGGCCTTGACGGGCCGGTTGAAGGCGTCGTAAGTGGTGGTTTCGGTACGCGTGCCCTGGCTGTCTGCCTGTGCCTGTGCCTGGGCGGCAGCTGGGGCCAGCTCACGGCCGGGCGCCACTACACCACGCTGCACACCTCGCTGGCCAGCTATGCGCTCACCGGCCTGATCTGGGGCAACGCGGCCAACTATTTCCGCGACGGCACGGTGCTGCGCGCCAGCAATTCGCTGCGCTACCAGTCGCCGAACATGGGCGGCTTCACGGTGCGCGGCATGTATTCGTTCGGCGAGGCGGCGGGCTCCAGCGTGGCCAGCCTGTACGGCGGCTCCGTGGACTATGCGGCCGGGCCCTGGGCACTGGGTGCATCGTGGATGCAGCGGCGCACCACGGCCGTGAATACCGACCGCTATGCGCTGCTGGGCGCGGCCTATGACTTCGGCGTGGCGCGCGCCGCGCTGCTGCTGTCCACGCGGCGCGACGACCTGCCTGCCGCCACCAGCGGCCAGGGCCGTTTCTACGAGGCCAGCGTGACCGTGCCCATGGGCATGGCGGGGCAGTGGCTGCTGTCCTATGGTGCCTACCATGGACAGGCTCGCGCCCAGAGCGATGCGCGTGCGCTGAGCGTGCGCTACGACCACTCGCTGTCCAAGCGCACCAAGCTCTATGCGGGCGTGGGCCGCATCCACAACGAGGCGGGTGCCGCCTTCACCATCAACACCGCCAGCAATGCGGGGCCGGTGGTCCAGGCAGGCAGCCGGCCCAGCTCGGTGGTGCTGGGCATATCGCACGCGTTCTGATTGCCGGGGGCAGGCGCGGCCAGCGCCTGCCATGCCGACAGGACGGCCCGGCTGGAGTCTGGCTGTTGTAACAACCCCATGAAATCCAGGGAATATTCGCCTATTTGAATGGATTTTTCCAATCAGAAAAAGTCTGTCCAATCAGCGAATTAGGCGATTTGCAAGAGAGAAAGTTTCGCAAAAAGACAAGTGCCTGCGTGATCCGGCAAGAAAAATAAAATCCAAATGTAAACAATTGTTTATCTGGCCTGTAAGATTCTTCCAGTCAATCAGTGTTTCCCCAGGAGGGTGTTGTGAAGCACCTTGCCGATGCATTCATCGGGAAAATGCATCTCACCCGCCTGGCCATTGATTTTTTCATATAAGAATTCTTACTCATTCAATCTTTTGACGCACCACATCCACGGCCACCAAGATGAGAGCGCATCCAGATTATGGAGAATAATATCCGCCCATCACCAGCAAGCCGATACTGGATATAACAAAATCAGTCGAGCCGAGGAATTGCTACAGGCCTGCAAATGGCCAGAGCCTTCCATATATCCCTTGCTGGTGCTCAGATATGTGCAGGAAGCACAGGCCATTTTCGAGCTGCACCGCATGCCCGACCGCGTGGTTTCATGCCGCATTGCAGCCGCCTTCATCCATTGCCAGCTGGGTGAAGAGCGCAATGCGATTGCACTGGCCACTGCGGCAATGGCCAATCCCGCGCTGCTGCAGCCGGAATCCATGGCCTGCGCCACCTATGTGAGGGCGCTGGCGCACAGCCGGCTGGGCGAGCTCGATACCGCCTTGCAATTGATCGAAGGCAAGGACCATGATTTCGCATTGATGGCGCCGGGCATCACGCCCTGGCTGTCCGCCCTGATCAATTGGGCCAGAGCGCAGATTCTGTGGAAGATCTATCTCTACAAAAATCACCAGAATCTGTGGTGCGGGCCGCCCCCGGATTCAGGCCTGGTCCAGCTCGGTGCCGCGGCACCCGACAGCGCCGACCTGCAGGCGCTGCTGGAGCGGGTCGGCCGCCAGCTGCCAACGGGCCTGGCCTGGCCCTACAGCGATTTGCTGCAGCTCTCGGTCAAAGGGCTGGATGCGGGCCGCCGCGAAGCCGCTGGCGTGATCCGTGCCATTGAACGCATCGGCGTCCGCCACCAGATCAAGAACCCGCCGATTGCCGGCTGGGCCTGGCTGAGCAGCGCACTGGTGCACTGCAGCAAGCGCCAATATGCCCAGGCCCTGCAGGCGGTGATGCTGGCAAAGTCCACGGCCCAGACCTACCAGCTCGAAGGCCTGTGCCGCAATGCCCTGGTCTACGAGTACCACATACAGGAAACGCAGGGCGATTTTGCAGGCGCGCTGTCCACGCTGAAGGCGCTGAACATCATGCGGCTCAAGAGCATGGCCATCAGCCCCTATCTGGAGAAATCCAGATTCACGGCCATGGACGAGGCACGGCTGCACGATCTGGAACCCGCCTATGTCAAGCGCGCCCTCCAATACATACAAGAAAACCTGGACAAGAAACTACCGATCCAGACCATTGCCGACCATTGCCGCGTCAGCCGGCGCACTTTGGAGGTTTCCTTTCGCAACAGCCGGTCGTGCAGTATCGGTGAATATATAAGGCAAAGCCGTATCCATCTTGCGGCCGAATCGCTGCTGACCACCGACCAGAGCATAGGACAGATTTCCTCGCAGCTTGGTTATTCCTCGCTCTCATCATTTTCCAGAGATTTCTCCGGACATTATGGAATACCGCCGTCTGTCTGGGTGCGCCATCATCGATTGGCGTGATCCGGATTTTTATGCAATGCGGCCCGATTGCGTGGCACGCAGCCATATTGAATACTGAAAGGAATACGCATGAAATACCTGAAAAACATGAAGACGGGCTCCATGTTGGGTCTGGGTTTTTCGATTCTGATTGCCATCGCGCTGTCGATTGCGCTGTATGGCCGCGCCCAGCTGGTACAGGCCTCCGATGATGTGGCCTACCTGGCCGACAAGCGGATCACCAGCCTGCTCCGGCTGGTGGAGATCAAGGGCTCGGTGGAGTTCATCTTTCGCGGCGTGCGCAGCATGGCGTTGATGGAGGACGCCGGGGAAAAGAAGCTGGCCAAGGCCGCACTGGATGCACAGCGCCAGAAGATCGGACAGCTGATGGAGAAATTCCGCGAAGGCCTGAGCACACCGCAGGGCGTTGCCCTGTACGACAACATGAAGAACGCGCGCATTGCCTATCTGCCGCTGCTCGACCAATTCATGGAGGCGGCCACGCGCCACGACCTGCAGGCCGTCTCGGCCATGCTTGGCGAAAGCGGGGAGTTCCGCAAACGCCAGGACGCGTTCTTCAACTCCATCAATGACATCCTGGCCCACCAGCAGGTGCGCGCCACGGAAACGGCGCAGGCCTCCGAGGACAAATCCCTGGCTGCCGGGCGGCTGATGCTGTCCCTGGCGCTGGCCGCACTGGCCATAGGCGCGCTGGTGGGCTGGGCCATCACGCGGCGCATCACGGGCCTGCTGGGCGGGGAGCCCGCCTACGCGGCGCAGATCACGCAGGAAGTCGCCAGGGGCAACCTGGCGGTGGCCGTGGCGCTGCGGCCCGGTGACACCACCAGCCTGCTGGCTGCGCTGAACTCCATGCGCGCCAGCCTGGCAGACATCGTCAGCCAAGTGCGCCACAGCAGCGAATCGATTGCCACGGGCGCCAGCCAGATCGCCTCGGGCAACGCCGACCTGAGCGCGCGCACGGAGGAGCAGGCCGCCAACCTGGAGGAAACGGCCGCCTCCATGGAGCAGATGACCGCCACCATCCAGCAGAATGTGGACACGGTGCGCAGTGCCTCGGGCCTGGCCCAGTCGGCCAGCGCCACGGCCGTGCACGGCGGCGAGGTGGTGCATGGCGTGGTCAGCACCATGGAGGACATCACGCACAGCTCGCGCAAGATCGAGGAAATCATCGGCGTGATCGACGCCATTGCGTTCCAGACCAACATCCTCGCGCTCAACGCCGCCGTGGAGGCCGCGCGTGCCGGGGAACAGGGCAAGGGCTTTGCAGTGGTCGCCTCGGAGGTGCGCTCGCTGGCCCAGCGCTGCGCCAACGCGGCCAAGGAGATCAAGGGCCTGATCAGCGAGAGCGTGGGCAAGGTCGCCGCCGGCTCCCGCCAGGTGGCCGAGGCCGGCAGCACCATGAACGACATCGTCACCCAGACGCACCGCGTGGCCGAACTGATCTCCGACATCGGTGCCGCCACGCAGGAGCAGTCCCAGGGCGTGACCCAGGTCAGCGACGCCGTGCAGCAGCTCGACCAGGTGACGCAGCAAAACGCCTCCCTGGTGGAAGAGTCTGCCGCCGCTGCCGACAGCCTGAACAAGCAGGCGGCGCAGCTGGTGCAACTGGTCAGCGTGTTCCGCCTGGATGAAAGCGAGGCCCGGGCACAGGCCGTGTCCGCGCCGGTGGCAGCGGCCGTGTCGGCGCGCGCACAGACCGCCAGGCCGTCTCCCGCGCTGGCCCCAGCCGTGCCCCGTACCAAGCCCCTGCGTGCGGCAGCGGCGGCGGCCTCCAGTGCACCTATGGCGCTGCCTGCCAGGACCACAGCACCCCGCCGCGCCACGGCGGCCGAGATGGCGGAGGAGTGGGAGCAGTTCTAGAACAGGCTCAGCGCATCACCAGGCCGCCATCGACGAACAGTACCTGTCCCGTCATGAAGCCGCTCAGTTCCGAGGCCAGGAACAGCACCGGCCCCGCCACGTCTTCGGGGCTTGCCAGGCGGCGCAGCGGCGTGGCGGCCATCAGCGATTCTCGGAAGGACTCGCGCGTGTCCTGCGTGCCCTGCGTGGGATAGACCAGGCCCGGCGCGACGCAGTTGACACGTATGCCCACGGGCCCCAGCTCGCTGGCCAGGTTGCGGCTGAAGGCCACCAGCGAGGCCTTGGCCGTGGTGTAGTCGTGGTAGGGCACGACGGGGTGCTCCACCAGGTTGCTGGCGATGTTGACGATGCTGCCCCGCGCGCGCTGGCGCATCTGCGGCAGCACGGCGCGGCAGACGTTGAAGGCCGCGCCCACGGCACCGTCGTACTGGGCCTGGTAGTCGCTCCATTGCAGGTCGTCGAAGCGGCGGCGGCGCTCGGGGTCGAAGGCGTAGGGTTTGAAGGCGTTGTTGACCACGATGTCGATGGCGCCCGCCTCACGCGCAATGGCCTCGGTCATGGCCTGGACGGCGGGCTGCGAGCCCACATCGGCCTTGATGGCCCAGGCATCGCCTCCGGCCTGCTTGCCCGCAGCCTGGCAGGCCGCCACGGTCTGCGCGGCGGCAGCATCGTTGGACAGGTGGTTGACCGCCACGAGGGCGCCCTCGCGCGCAAAGGCGGTGGCAATGGCCGCGCCTATGCCGCGGCCGGCGCCGGTGACCAGCACCACCTTGCCTTGCAGTCCCAGGGAAGACGGCTGTGCCATCTCATGCCCCGGGCAGCAGGCTGGTGTCCACCACGTCGGACACCTTGATCTGCCTTTGCACCATGCCCAGCGCGCGGTAGGCGTCGGCGCCCTTTTGCAGGGCGGCCAGGTCGAAGCTGCCCAGCGGCTTGCCGGCCTGCAGCGGCTGCGAAGACGCATTGCGCAGGCGGATCACGTCCAGGTTGATATCGCGCTGCGTGCCGTCGATGGCGTGCTTGCCGGCCAGCGTGGCGGCCTCCTCAGGGTTGGCCATCATCCAGGCGGCGCTGTCGCGGTAGCCCTTGAGGAAGGCGCGCAGCAGGTCCTTCTTGTCACGCAGCGTGTCCTCGCGCACCACGAACATGTCGCTGGAGATGTTCAGGTGGTCGCGCACCTGCATCACATCGACCTCGCCAATGCCTTTGCGCAGGCCCACGGCCAGGCCGGTGTCGGTGGCGGCCGTGGCATCGACCTGGCCCTGCATCAGCGGCGCGAAGTTGAGCAGGCCGGTGACGACGATGGTCACGTCCGATTCCTTGAGGCCGGCCTGGTGCAGCATCACCAGCAGGTTCTGGCGCGTGCCGCTGGACAGGCTGTAGACGCCGATCTTCTTGCCCTTGAGGTCCGCCGGCTTGCGGATGCCCGCCGACTTGAGCGAGACCACGTTGAACACGTTCTGCGGGTAGATGTCGTAGATGGCGACCAGCTTCTCGCCCTTGTCCAGCGCCATGAAGAAGGAGCCGGGGTCGGTGAAGGCCACATCGGCCTGGCCGCTGAGCATGTTGCGGATGGCGTCGCCGCCGCCTGCGCCGGGCAGGTAGGCCAGCTCCACGCCCTGGGCCTTGAAGAAGCCCTTGTCGGGCTCGGCCAGGATGTTGGTGATCTCGCTGATGGGCTTGCTCCATCCGGCCAGGCGGATCTTGCCCTGGGCGGGCGCGGCGGCTGCCGAGGTGCCGGCCAGAGCCAAGCCTGCCAAGCCAGCGGTGGCGCCCAGCAGGCTGCGGCGGGTGAGGAAGGGGGATTGCGGAGTGTGCATGGCGCTTGGGGAAAAGGTTTCGGAAGTGTTCAGGGTGGTCAGGCGGCGCGCGAGCGCAGCAGCCGGCGCTCCAGCACCAGGCAGGCCTGGTACAGCAGCAGGCCCATGGCGGCGATCAGCACCAGGGCCGCAAACATGAGGGTGGTGTCCATCATTCCCTGGGCGGCAATGACCACGGCGCCCAGGCCGCGGCTGGCGCCCATGAATTCGGCCACCACGGCGCCGACCAGGGCCAGCACCACGGCCACGCGCAGGCCCGCAAGAATGGCGGGCAGACCCGTGGGCAGCTTCAGGCGCAGCAGCGTCTGCAGCCGCGTGGCGCCCAGCATGCGAAACAGCTGCAGCCGCTGGGCATCGACCTGGCGCAGGCCGGTCAAGGTGTTTTCCATCAGCGGGAAAAAGCAGATCAGCGCCGTGATCAGCACCGTGGGCAGCATGCCGAAGCCGAACCACAGCACGAACAGCGGCGCCAGCGCCAGCTTGGGCACGACCTGGCTGACCACCACATAGGGCTTGAGCACACGCTCGAGCAGCTCGGATTCAGCCAGGGCCATGCCCGCCAGCAGGCCGATCGCGCTGCCGGCCGCCAGCCCCAGCAGCAGGGCCTGGAGCGTCGCCCGGATGTGCGGCCAGAAATAGCCCGTGGCCAGCCCCGTCCACAGCGATGCCGCAATGGCCGAGGGCGCCGGCAGCACCAGGGCGGACAGGCCCCATTGCCGCACCAGCAGCTCCCACAGGCCCAGCAGGACCAGCGCCAGCGCGGCGGCCAGCAGGCGGGCATGGAACAAGGACACCGTCATGCCGCCGTCCTGTCCATGGCTGCGCGCACGCGGGCGCAGTGCTCGTTGAACGCCGGCCCGTGGCGCATGGCCTGGGTGCGCGGCGCGGGCAGATCGACCGCCATGTCGGCCACGATGCGCCCGCCGTGCATGAGGGCGATGCGGTCGCCCAGGTAGACGGCCTCGTTGATGTCGTGGGTGACGAAGAGCACCGTGGTGCCGCGCTCGCGGCAGGTGCGCAGCAGGTCGTCCTGCAGCTCGGCGCGCGTGATGGCGTCCAGCGCGGCAAAGGGCTCGTCCAGCAGCAGCAGGGGCGGATCGAGCACCAGCGCCCGTGCCAGCGCCACGCGGCTTTGCTGCCCGCCCGAGAGATGGCGCGGATGGCGCTGCGCGTGGCTGGCCAGGCCCAGTTGCTCCAGCAGCGCCAGGGCGCGTTGCTCGTCCTGCGGCGCGGGGCGCCTTTGCAGCGACACGGGCAGCAGCACATTGCCCAGCGCCGTATGCCACTCCAGCAGCGTGGGCGCCTGGAACATGAAGCCCAGTTGCGGGCCGGGCTCGGCCAGCTCGGCGCCACGCAGCAGAATGCGGCCCGACTGCGGCCTGAGCAGCCCCGCCGCCAGCTTGAGCAAGGTGGTCTTGCCGCAGCCGCTGCTTCCCAGCAGGCAGTGGATCTCACCGGCCTGCACGCGCCAGTCCACGCCGTCCACCACCGGCGGGCGGCCCGGGTAGCTGAACACCACCTGTTCGATATCGAGAAACGCCATGCCGTCAGCCCCGTCTGTGATGCCCGTCATGCCCGTCGTGCCGGTGTGCATGGATGTCAATCCGCATACGGGGCGAACGGCTGCGCCGCCGCCTCGGCAGATTGCTCGATCTCGGTCATGCGCACCAGGTCCAGCAGGTTGAAGCGGCCGTCATGGTGCCAGCCGGCCTCGGGCATGCTCATGGAGCCGATGGCACTGATGCGCGTGACGCCGGCCGCGCCCAGCAGGCCCGCCAGCCGGTACAGCTGCTCGGGCGATGCGGCAATCCCGGCCGTCTGCAGGTATTCGCGCTGCGCGGCCACCACGGGCACGGCGTCATCCAGGCGGTCCACACCCACCACGGCAATCGTGCGGTACAGGGCCGTGGGCGCCAGCGGCTGCAGGCTGTCGCTGTACGCCACGCTCCAGGGCGCGTCAACGGGGCCCAGCAGCTGCTGCGCGTCGCCCGACCATTCCACGGACTGCTGCCAGCGGGCCACGGCGGCGCCCTCCTCCAGCTCCAACGGCCGGCGCGCAAAGCGCCGCTGCAGGTTGGCCAGCTCGGCCGCCAGATAGTCGGCAAAGGCACGCGCAGAGACGGGGGCGCCGCGCTCCACGTAGAAGACATGGGGCGAGTAGCAGCCCTGCTGGTCGTAGCGCATCACGTCCCAGGCCGCCAGCCGCGCCACGGCGGGCGCCTTGAGCGTGTCCAGCGCCTGGGCGCCCACCATGCCAAAGCCCAGCTTGTGGCCGTGTGGCAGAAAGCGCGTGGTCACGGGCAGGCGCTGGCGCAGTGCCTGCAGCGTCTGGTTGCCGCCGTAGGCGAGCACGGTGTCGGCCTCGGCGTGGAGCGCGGCGGCTCCACCGCCATCCACGCCATCGGCGCCATCCGCCCCATCCACCCCCCCCGCACCACTCCACCACACCACGGCCAGGCAATCGGCCAGCGGCGGGTGGACCTCGGCCAGCAGCCGCGCGAACCAGCCCGCGAACAGCGGCTCGGCGCTGGCCAGCTTGCCAATGGCCGGCGCCTTGACCAGCAGGCCGCAGACCAGGCTCCACAGGGACAGCGCAGGCACATTGCCGGCCCAGCTGTGCATCAGCAGGTCCGGCCCGAAGGCGCGCACCGCGCCGCCCTTGGGCGCGGGCTGGAAGCCGTCGAGCACGGCCGGGTTGGCAAAGTCCTCGGCCACGAAGCGCCGCAGCTGCGCGGCGCGAAAGGTCTTGAAGAAGCCCGTCAGCCCCAGGCGCACCATGTCGGCGTCATAGCCGCTGACCACGGGCAACCAGGTCTCGGCCTGGCGCCGATAGGGATCGCTGCGGTCCAGCAGGCGGGCGATGGCACGGTCGATGGCGTCGATGATCTCGGCTACGGGCATGGCCCTGAGGTGGCGGTCGGCGGCACGCCGCACGTGGGCCGCCAGCGCATGCATCTGCGGGCCGGTCAGCAGGGGCACGGAGACTTCCAGCCGCACGCCTCCGCGTTCGAAGGGCAGCACATGCCACTGCACCTCGGCCTCGCGCAAACCAGGCAGTTCGGGCAGGTAGCCGGCCGTGATCCGCTCGATGTTCATGCGGCAGCGGCCTTCACGAATTCATCGACCGCCAGCGAGCAGCCCTTGGCCGCTGCGCCCTCGGCACGCCCCAGCAACAGGAAACCGCTGTTCTCGCCATGGCCGGCCCACAGGCCCACATCCTCGGTGAGGATGGTGGTGACCGCGTTGTAGTTGGCCAGGTCGCAGTGCACGAGAATGCCGCGCTCGCCGGGCGCCACGCTGCGGCCGGTGACGGGCTCGACCAGGCGCGAGCGTATCCAGTGCGGCCCCGACTTGACCGAGGGCAGCGTGGCATTGCCGTCGTCATAGAACTGCGTGCTCAACTCGGTCATGCCGTACATGTTGATGCAGTGGCTGCGCGGCACGCCCAGCAGCCGGGACAGGTCGGCGTAGAAATCCTCCAGCGGCAGCTCGCGCGACTGGCCCTTGTAGCCGCCCGTGTCCAGGATGCGGCTGCCCGGCGGCAGGCAAAAGCTGCGGCCCTGCTCGCGCAGCGCATCCATCACATGCACCAGGCTGAAGCTGGCGCCCAGCAGCGCATAGGGGCGGCCGCTGCGCTCGGACTCCTCCAGCACGGCGCACAGGCCGGGCATGTCCAGTCCTTCGGGGGTGAGGAAGTAGCGGCTGTCGGGAGTGCCGAATTCCGTCTTGGCCAGCGCCAGGTAGTGGGCCAGCGAAGAGTTGGGCATGGCCTGCTCGTCGGGAAAGAGGATGCCCATGGGCAGGCGCTCGTGCCCGGCCATGAAGCGCTGCGCGAAGTTGCGCGTCATCGACGCATCGTAGACATCGAGCGCGGGATGGAAGTGGCGCCCGCGCGCGGACAGTCCCTTGGCCTGGCCCGTGGTGCCGCTGGTCATGAATACGCGCTCCGTGGGCGAGGCCGGCTCGCTGCGCAGCTCCATGGCCTTGAACGCGTCAATGGGCACGGCGGGAATGTCGCTCCAGGTCTTCACATTGCGCAGCGTGGCGCCGCGCCTCTGGCAGAAGCTGCGAAACGGCGCATTCGATTCGTATTGGTAGGCGAACAGCCGCAGGGCCAGGGCGTCGAACTGCTCGTCGGTGCAGCCGTCCATGGCGATGAATGCAAGCAGATCTGCGACCAGAGAAGCCGCCTGGGGCCGGGCCTTGTCCATGGAATTCCTTCGAGAGCTGGGACGTGATGCTCCGAAGGCTCCCCCGCCCGTGGCGCATGGGCGGCCACGCAGGGGTGCAAGCTCTTCTTCCGCCGGAATGACCCGGTTCAAGTTCTCGGGTGTGGATCTCAGCACTGGCGTGCACCCCGGAGCGGAGGGCTATCTTACAGCAGGGTCGCCAACCCCGTCAGGCCAGCAGGCGAACCCCAAAACCCAACAAGGTCGCGACATACAGCAGCACCAAGGCCTTGCCCAGCACACCGGTGTTGAACCAGAAGTGGCGTGCCACGGCGAAGTCCCAGGCGCCATCGCGCACCTGCAGCTGCGGCAACCGCGCCAGGATCTCGCGCCTGAACGCGGCCTCGTCGAACAGGGGACTGCCATTGAGTCGCAGGGGAATGGCGCGAAGGCCCATCCACAGATGCTGGCGCGTGCAGGTGACGCGACTGGCATCGAATTTTCGGGTCCTGCGTGCCATGCGTACCGCGATCCGATGCCCGTCCGTGGCTATGCGCATGGTCTCCAGCTGCTTGAGCTTGCGCCAGAGCCATGCATACAGACACAGCGGCAACACGGCCAAAAGCACCAGCAGGACACCGAGCATGCCCGTTGGATCGCACGATTTGTCCGGACCGCAGTCGCGCTGGTGCAAAAGCGGCAAGAACCAGTAGACCATCCCGCCAGCGACCAGGCAATGCAGAACGCCAACCATGGCAAGCGCACGCCTGCGCTTCACGGTACTACCCGCAAGCGCCGTGACCGAAGTGACCAACGGCTTTCCTTCCGAGGCTTGAGAAGCCTGCGCGGCGTGCTGAGACGGTGGGGGAGCCACTGCCGCGCTGCAGGCTTCGGTGTCGGCCACTTCCTGCCAGCGCTTGCCGCCCAATTGGCGCAATTCCCCTGCCTTCCAGGCAAGCCACAGTCCCAGAGCCATCAATACCCCGATGCTGCCCAGCAGGAACGAAGGCAACCGCCTGCTCCATTCATAGGACGAGCGGGCAGACGCCAGCTCGCCGCGGAATGGAGCATCCCCGAAAGGCTCCAGCACGCGGCCGTCCAGATCCACGCGATGGACGGTGAATTGGGTCATGTCCGGCAGCAACAACTCCTGACCCACCATGGCGATGGCGTTCGGGTCCTGGTCGGGCGAAAGCGGCATCACCCGTTCAGGCTTCAACTGGGAATCCATCAACAGCAGATCTGCTCCCCGCATGCTCGAGTCTGCCACCAGCACCCATAGACGCTGCTGGCCATCCAGCTGCATGGCGAACGGGAAGCGGCGCCCGGAACGCAGGCCCGCATATTCCACGGGAAATACGGCAGGCGCGGCCTGGGTGCTCTGTGCCGTATCGATTTGCGCAATCTGATGGCGGTTGGTATTGGCCACCCACATGCGCTCGCCTACCTGCAGCGTCTGATTCGGAAAGCGCAGGCCTTCGCTGTAGGTCTTGAGCAGCACATAGGCTTGCGCTGCACTGGAAGCGGCGTCGCGCTGGTAAACGAGAACGCGGTGATGGGATGCGTCGGAGACCACAATCTGCGCTTCATCGGCCGTTACCCGCATCCAGCGATAGCCACCGCGTATGGACAAATCGGGCAGATCCAGCGCCACGCAGCGCTGCATTGCCAGATCGCAGCGATGCACACGTCCCTGGTCATGCGCCCAAAGCGTCTTCTCGCCAATGAACTGAAGGCTGCTGACCGATGGAGTCAAACCCAATTGCGCCAACTCCAGACGCTGCAGGCGTGTGCCCTGCCGATCAAACTGATGCAAAGCGCCATGGCTTTGAATCCACACTGTATTGCCTTGGATTGAGGGAAGCCTGGGGCCCAATGGGTCGGGCAACAGCCAACCCCGAAAGACAAAGGCCAGGATCAACAGGCATTGCAGCCCGATCACAGCCCTGAGCCATTTCTTGTAAACCGCCTCAGCCATTGAATCTCCCCCATTTTTGAATGGAGGCAAGTGTAGACAAACAAGGCATTGCGGCCATCAAAACGATGACTTCATTCGAGCGCAATTTCCAAACTGTGGATCAATCCAGTGCCGTCAGCCGCCGCATCACCCACTCCACGGGCCCCTGCGCCACCTTCTTGCTCCAGGCCCAGGCGGCCAGGCTGGCGATGATCACGTACAGCGCGGCGGCCACGGCCACTTCGCGCAGGCTGCGTGATCCGTCCAGCGCGCCCAGGGCCTCCAGCAGGCCCATGCCGATGAGGATGTGTGCCAGGTACAGGGTCAGCGTCATGCGCCCGGCCGGCAGCAGGCCGCGCCACGGTCCAGCGGGCCAGCGGTCGGCCAGCCGCAGGCAGACGCCTATGGCAATGCTGGCGCAGCCCAGGCCCATCAGCAGGTAGGCTGGGCCGGGCGGCATGGGGCCGGTGGCCAGCCAGGCAGCCCATTCACTCTGTGCCGCAAGTGCCGAGACGGCGCAGGCCAAGCCCACCATCGCAACACCGCAAGCCACCAGACCCCACTGCACGCGCGGCTCGGCCAGCGGCAGGCGTGCCAGCAGCATGCCGCAGAGGAAAAAGGCAAACCAGGGCAGCACCGGATGGAAGCCGTTGAACAGCAGGTTGCGCGCAAAGCCGGCCGGCTCCCACAGACCCTGGTAGGACAGGCTCGCCCAGTCCCAGCCCTGGCTGTAGTCCAGCTGCAGCAAGGCCGTGGCGGACAGCACGGCCACGGCCGCCATGCCGGCCAGCAGCGCCCGTGCGCCGGCCTGCAGCCAGGCGATGGCCAGCACGAAATACACCGCGTAGTAGTGAATGATGTCGGCCGGAAAGATCAGCAGGTTCATGCCACCGGCCACCAGCAGGAACAGCGCGCGGCGCAGCGTCCAGAGGCGCGCCGTGGCCGGCTCCAGCGAGCGCGTGGCCAGCACCAGGCCCAGTCCCGCCAGCACCACGAAGGTGGCCGAGGCCTTGCCCTCCAGAAAATGGAAGAACGACAGCAGCCAGCCCGGCTCCTGCAGCGCGGGATGCATGGCCTGCTTGAAGTTGACGAACACCATGCCTGCCAGCGCCAGGTAGCGCGCCAGGTCCAACCCCGCCAGGCGGGCGCCCCTGCCGGTGGCGTGCCTCATGTCGCGTCCCCCCGTACCTCGCCTCCAAGCAGGCAGGCCAGCAAGGCGGGATGCAGCACATCGACCCCTTCATCCGCCCCCGCGTCTTCTTGCGGCGTCACCGCCAGCGCAAAGCGCAGCGCATCGCTTTCCACGGCATCCAGCAGCAGTTGCGCGGCCAGGCGCACGGGCACGGCGGGCCGCAAGAGGCCCTGCTGCGCCCCGCGCTCCATGAAGCCGGCCAAGCCGTCGAGCATGCGCCTGCGGTTGGCCTCGAAGGCCGGCGCCAGCCCGGGCGAACGCGCGATCTCGGACAGGCATTCGGCGCTGAGCACGGCCCATTCCCGCTGGCGGCACAGCGCCTGGTAGGCGGCCAGGAATTGCGCCACCACAGGCAGCGAAGGGGCTGCGGCCCGCTCCAGCGCCTGCAGCAAGGGCAGCAGCTCGGTCTGCTCCTGCGTGGCGACCTCGGCAATCAAGGCCTGCTTGCTGTCGAAGTGGTTGTACAGATTGCCCAGGCTCACCGAGGCAGCCTGCGCGATGTCGCGCATGCTGGTGCAGTGAAAGCCGCGCTCCACGAAGCACTGCAGGGCGGCCTCCACGATGACGGCCCGGCGCTCGCTGATGTCTTCTTTCTTTTTCATGCCCCGGATGATGAACGAACGTTCATTCATAGTCAACACCGGGGCATGAAATCACAGCGGCGGCAGGGGGCCCACGCCCGAAGGAACGGCCTCCTCGTTGGGCCTGCAGGGCTGGCGCAGCATGCGCCGGCAGTCCGGCAGCTGCCGCTCATGGGCATAGGCGATATGGCCCAGCACGATCTTCGAGGGCCGGCTGCGGTCCAGCCAGACGGTGTTGGTCGAAGGCGTGGACAGATGGTCGAAGGCCCAGTACCCGGTCTGCGAAGGCGTGTCCAGGGTCACGCGCAGGCTGGAGCCCGCGCGGAACACATGGGCGAATTTCTGGATTTCCACGCGCATCAGCGTGGGCTCGCCGGGGCGCAGCGGGCGCACGGCGGCCTCGGTGAAATCACCCCAGGGCCGCAAGGCGGTGGAGCGCTGGCCGTCCAGCGCACGCATGGAGGCACGCAGCCAGCCGCGCTGCACGAACATCTCCTGGCCGTCGGGACGCACCTCCGAGACAGTGACCTGCACATCGGTGTCGCCGGCCGTGGCGCTGAGCCACAGGTCCAGCGAGGCCTCGCCATAAAAGCTCAGCGCGCGCGGCAGCGGGGCCGTGGTGAAGCGCAGCAGGCCCTGCCCGGCGGGGCTGGCCGTCCATTGGCCTGCGCCGGACTCGGTGTCCGCGTCGGGATGGTTGGCCTCGGCGCCCGGCAGCGGGTAGCGGTAGCTGGCCGACTGGCGCTCGGCCTGCGGCGGCGCATCGCCCAGCCCGCCGCCCGGCTGCAGCCACAGCGTCATCGGCGTGACGCGCACGGGCAGCCGGTCAAAGCTGGCCACGGCCGAGGGGCGCAGCTGCCCATAGTCGCCCCCACCGTTCATCCACTGCATTTCCTGCGCCAGCAGCACGCGGGGAGTGTGCTCGAAGCCGTTGCTCTCGCCCTTGAGAAAGCGCGCGTAAAAGCGCTTCATGGTCTCGCGCAGAAAGGGGGCGTTGTCGGTGTGGTGGTCGCCGTTGGAGCTGATCAGCCACATCTTGTCCGGGGCGATGCTGTCCTCGTAGTAGCCCATGCGGGTGCCCACCTGCTCGTCCTGCCAGGACTGGGTGCCCAGCGTGGGGATGTCGATGCGGTGCGTGGAGTTCATGGCGCTCTTGAGCGCGTAGCGGGCGCCGAAGAAGCGGTCCTCGTCCAGCCAGCGCGCCATGTCCAGGTCGGGGCGCTGGATCTTGCGGATGTTGTCCTCCACGACCTGGGCGCATCCGGTATCGCCGTCCAGCGCCCTGGCATCGTCGGCGGCCTTGCGCCATATCGCGGGGAACTGCCGCCACCAGTTGGCGGGAAAGCCGATGTTCTGGATGCCGCCCGGATAGGCCACGTCGCGGTAGGGATCGGCCACGTTCTTGCCCGGCGCGATCGCCTTGAGGCTGGGCGGACGCTGTGCCGCCACCCACAGCTGGTCGTAGCCCGAGTACGAATAGCCCACCATGCCCACCTTGCCCGTGGACCACGCCTGGCGCGCCGCCCACTCCACCGCATGCGCCCCGGCCGCGCCCACGGAGGCATCGGCCCACTGGTTCTCGCCGGTGGAGCAGCCCGTGCCGGGCACGTTCAGGCCCATCACGGCATAGCCTTCCTTGGTCCACTCCTGGGTGGTCTGGTCCGTGACCGAGCCCGATCCGTAGCCGTCGTACTCCATCAGCACGGGAAATGGCCCCGGCCCCTTGGGAAAGACCACCGAATAGCGCATCTTGTTGCCGTCAGGCAGCTGGATGTAGCCCCAGATGCGCGGCCCGGGGTTGGTGCTGCCCGAAGAGCCCCCGCCGCAGGCCGCGAGGCCCAGGGCAAGGGTGGCGATGCCGGCCGCGCCGAGCCACGCGCGGGAATGGCGAAAAGTCATCATGGATGGTCCTCCTGGTTGCTGATGCAGTCATGCCCGCAAGGGGGCAGGCCGCAATGTAGGACCGTCCGGGCACATGGCGCACGCGCAGGCTGAAGGGGGGCTAAAGGGGGGATGAAGGGGCGCTGAAGCGCGCCTGAAGACAGGCTGAAGGCAAACGCGGCCAGTCGCCACGGCCCTCGGCCCCGGGGGCGGCATGGACTGGCACGACATGGTGATGGCGCTTGGAGCGACGGAACTATCCATCGCCCCCGCAGTCGAACGGCCTTCGCTGGAGACCTCAACGCATAACAGCCCGGCCCACACTCCATCGTTGCCGATGGAGCCACTGCCTGAACAGGCAAAGGTGAAACTGTCATGCAATGTCCCGCCTGCCGAGATGCCACGCTCATCATCTCCGAGCGCCAGAACATAGAGATCGACTACTGCCCCCAATGCCGCGGAGTCTGGCTGGACCGCGGAGAGCTGGACAAGCTCATCGAGCGCTCCGCCGCCCAGGCACCCGCAGCGCCAACAGCCTATGAACGCCCGCAGGAACGGCGCGCGGGCCCTGACGGATCCCATGACCGGCGCGAGCACTCCAGCCACGATGGCTACCGCCGCAAGAAGCGCGAAGGCTTTCTCTCCGATCTTTTCGACTTCTAGCACCAGGGCAAGTCCGCTGCGCCGGCATCGGGACATGGCAGCCGCGCCCCACTATGATTCGGCTTTCAGTTCCTTGTCCCCATGCCCCGCGCCCGCACACCCAAGCCCGCTCCTGCCGAAGAGAACACGGCCCCGTCCAGCACTACAGCGCCAGGGCCGTCCATCGACGCCTCCTTCCTGCACACCCTCGTGGGCTACAACGCCCGGCGTGCCTCGCTGTCCATCATCGAAGTGTTCGTGGAGCGCATGGCCACCCACGATCTCAAGATGGTGGAGTTCTCCGTGCTCTCCCTGGTGTCCCACAACCCCGGCATCACCTCGCGCCAGTTGTGCGCGGCGCTGGATGTGATGCCGCCCAACCTGGTGGGCCTCATCGCAGCGCTGGAGCGCCGCAAGCTGATCGAGCGGCGCACCCACCCCACCGACCGCCGCGCCGTGGGCGTGCACCTGACGCCGGCCGGCGCCGAGCTCACGGCACGGGCGGAAAGAACGGCGGCGGAATTGGAAATGGATGCCACCTACCGCCTGACCGACGCCGAGCGCAGGACGCTGATCCAGCTGCTGCAGAAGATCTACAACTGAGCGCGCTCAGTCCGCCTTCTCCGCTGCCGGCTGCTCCAGCCCCAGCAGCCGCACCGCGTTGCCCTTGAGGATGCCGGGCATCACCTCGGGCTTGAAGCCGGCTTCCTGGAAATCCTTCATCCAGCGCTCGGGCGTGATCAGCGGATAGTCGCTGCCGAAGAGCACGCGGTCCTTGAGCAGGGTGTTGGCGTACTGCACCAGCTGCCGGGGAAAGTACTTGGGGCTCCAGCCCGACAGATCGATCCAGACATTGGGCTTGTGCAGGGCCACGGACAGGGCCTCGTCCTGCCAGGGAAAGCTGGGGTGGGCCATCACGATCTGCATGTCGGGAAAGTCGATGGCCACGTCGTCCAGGTGCATGGGATTGCTGTAGGCCAGGCGCAGGCCGCCGCCGCAGCGCATGCCGCTGCCAATGCCGCTGTGGCCCGTGTGGAAGATGGCCGGCAGTTGGTACTCGGCCACCACCTCGTAGATCGGCCAGGCCATGCGGTCGTAGGGATGGAAGCCCTGCACCGTGGGGTGGAACTTGAAGCCCCTGACGCCCTCTTCCTCGATCAGCCGCCGCGCCTCGCGCGCGCCCATGCGGCCCTTGTGCGGATCGATGCTGGCGAAGGCCACCATCATGTCGCTGTTGGCCCGCGCAGCCTCGGCGATCTCCTCGTTGGGAATGCGGCGCCGGCCCAGCTGCGACTCGCTGTCCACCGTGAACATCACCAGGCCCAGGTTGCGCTCGCGGTAGTAGGCCACGGTCTCGGCGATGGTCGGGCGCCGGCCGTTGCCGAAGTACTTGTCGGCGGCGCGGTCGTACTCCTCGCCGTAGTTGTCGAACGGGTTCCAGCAGCTCACCGCGGCATGCGTGTGGATGTCGATGGCAATGAGTTTTTCGTGGTCCATGTCTGTCTCCTGTGCAGCCTGCTGCCTGCCCCGGCATCAAGGGGAAGTCCCAATAAGAAATTCGCAAAGGCCGCTTGAATTGGTTATTAAATATAACCAAAATCGCGGCCATCAGAAAGCGATGCGGATGCGGGCAACGGCTGCCACGCAACGGTTTCGCGCTGAGGCTTCACACCACCTTCCGAGGAGACAGACATGGACAGAAAGATCCACAAGACCCGTTCCCGCGCCTTGCCGGCCACGCTGGCCGCCGCCCTTCCCGCCCTGCTGCTGTCGGCCTGCGGCGGCTCGAGCGACGGCATCGCACAGCTGGCCGAGGCCCGCCCCGCCACGCTGCTGTCGTGCACGGACCTGGCCGCGAAAATATCCTTCCCCAACACCCGCATCACCGCCGCCGAGACCGTGGCCGCCGGCACGCTGACGGTGGCAGGCAAGCCCATTGCCGAGCACTGCCGCGTGACCGGCCGCATGCACGAGCGCGTCAGCACCGTCGACGGTCAGAACTACGCCGTGGGCTTCGAGATGCGCCTGCCGCGCGACTGGAACGGGCGCTTTTTCTACCAGGCCAACGGCGGCCTGGACGGCAGCGTGAGCACGGCCGTGGGCGCACTGGGCGGCGGGCCGCTGGGCAATGCGCTGCAGATGGGCTTTGCCGTGCTCAGCTCCGATGCGGGGCATGCAGGCAGCCTGGGCCCCTTCTTCGGCCTGGACCCGCAGGCGCGGCTGGACTACGGCTACCAGGCCGTGGGCAAGCTCACGCCCATGGCGCGCAGCGCGCTGCAGACTGCCTATGGCAAGGGCCCGGACCGCTCCTACCTGGGCGGCTGCTCCAACGGCGGGCGCCACGCCATGGTGGCGGCCTCGCGCTATGCCGACCAGTACGACGGCATCATTGCCGGCAACCCCGGCACGCGCCTGCCGCTGGCGGCCATTGCCAACATTGCCGGTGCCCAGGGCTATGCGAAGCTGGCCACCACGACACAGGATCTGGGCACGGGCTTCACCCAGGCCGAGCGCCGCCTGGTCAGCCAGGCCGTGCTGGCCCGGTGCGATGCGCTGGACGGCGCCACCGACGGCATGGTGCAGGCCGGCGCAGCCTGCCAGGCGAGCTTCGACCTGGCGCGCGACGTGCCCACCTGCGGCGGCGCGCGCGACGGCAGCTGCCTCAGCGCCGAGCAAAAGAGCACCATTGCCGGCCTGTTCAAGGGCGCCACCACCAGCGGCGGCAGCCGCATCTACAGCAGCTTCCCGTATGACGCAGGGCTGGATACGGCCGGCTGGGCCGGCTGGAAATTCTCCAACTCGCTGAACCTGGACACCGGCGCCGTGGGCCTGGTCTGGCAGGCGCCACCCGAGAACCCGGCCAGCTTCAACGGCCCGCAGTTCGCGCTGACAGGCAGCGTGGACAGCATGCTGGCCAAGGTCCAGGCCACGACGGCGCTGTACACCGAAAGCGCGCTGTCCTTCATGCTCCCGCCCGACTACGGCAAGCTGCCCGTGCTGCGCAACCGGGGCGCCAAGCTCATGGTCTACCACGGCACGGCCGATCCCATCTTCTCCAGCGACGACACCGTGCAGTGGTACGACACGCTGCGCCGCAACCATGGCGACGCCGCCGACTTCGCCCGCCTGTACCTGGTGCCCGGCATGAACCACTGCAGCGGCGGCCCGGCCACCGAGCAGTTCGACATGCTCAGCTCCCTCGTGGCCTGGGTGGAGAAAGGCCAGGCGCCAGACCGCGTGATCGCCAGTGCGCGCGGCGCAGGCAATGCGGGCGGCGCCAACGCCGACCTGCCCGCCACCTGGTCGCCCACGCGCACCCGGCCGCTGTGCCCCCATCCGCTGGCCGCCCACTACAACGGCAGCGGCGACATGGAAAGCGCTGCCAGCTTCAGCTGCCGCTGACCGTGCACTGAAGGCGGGCGGCGCCTGAACGGTCTCCTGAACGGCCCGCCCCCTCCGCCCTCATCCACCCCTTGTCCGCAGTCCCGCCCCCGGCGGGGCCGGGCCCCGCTGCGCCTGAAAAAAAGGCGCGCGGACACCCACGCCAAGACGGCAACGATTTTTCAAACCAGAGGAGACATCACCATGCAAAAAACCCCATCCCCGCTGACCCTGGCGGCCGCCGCCGTGCTGGCCCTGGCCGGCTCCAGCACCAGCTTCGGCGCCTTCGCGCAAGGCACCTCCAGCGTCACGCTCTACGGCATCGTCGATGTGGGCGTGGAGCACCTGAACAACGTGGCGGCAGGCGGCGGTCTCAGCCGCATGCCATCGACCACCAGCCTGGTGCCCTCGCGCTGGGGCCTGCGCGGCAGCGAGGACCTGGGCGGCGGCCTCAAGGCCATCTACACGCTGGAGTCGGGCTTTGCGCCCGACCAGGGCACCTTCAACCAGGGCGGGCGCGGCTTTGGGCGCCAAAGCTGGGTGGGACTGGGCGGCAACTGGGGCAGCCTGACCATGGGCCGCCAGAACTCCATGCTGTTCTGGTCACTGCTCGATTCGGACATCATCGGCCCGGCCGTCTTCGCCATGGGCTCGCTGGACGCCTACATTCCCAACTCGCGCGCCGACAACATGCTGGCCTGGCGCGGCAACTTCGGCGGCCTGGCGCTGGGCGCGGGCTACAGCTTCGGGCGCGATGCCGTCAACGCAGGCCCCAGCCCCGCCGGCACCAACTGCCCGGGCGAGAGCGGATCGGACACGCAGGCCTGCCGCCAGTGGTCGCTGTATGCCAAGTACGACACGCCCGTCTGGGGCCTGGCGCTGGGCTACGAACAGCAAAACGGCCGCACGCCGGCCTCGTCCACCGACCCGGTGTTCGGCGGCATGAACTCCAGCGCCAAGCATGACGAGCGGCTGCACCTGGGCGGCTACTTCAAGCTGGCCGGCGTGAAGGTCGGCGGCGGCCTGCTGCGCCGCGACAACGATGGCGACGCCGTCAAGCCGCGCAGCAACCTCTGGTACGTGGGCGCCTCGTACCCGGTCACCGAGGCGCTGGTGCTCGAAACCCAATGGCTGACGCTGCGCTACCGCGGCGTGTCGGGCTACGACTCCGACCTGCTGGTGGCACGCGCCATCTACAACCTGTCCAAGCGCACGGCGGTCTACACCCAGCTCGGCCACATCCGCAACGACCGCCTGGCCACCGTCTCGGTCAGCGGCGGCGCCCCGGGCAGCAACACCGCGCCGGGCCGCTCGCAGACCGGCATCAACGTCGGCATCCGCCACATGTTCTGAGCCTGTTCTTTCCAGCTTTTCCTTTTCTTCGATTTCACCAGGAGACATCCATGCAGATGCATCGCCGTCATTTCGTCCAGGCCCTGGGCAGCGCCGCCGCCCTGGGGTCGCTGTCGCCACTGCAGGCCCTGGCCCAGGCGCTGGACCAGGTCAAGATCATGTACGGCTTTCCGGCAGGCAGCTCGGGCGACAGCGTGGCCCGCCGCGTGGCCGAGCGGCTGGGCGGCACGCCCTACAGCAAAGGGCCGGGCTTTGTGGAAAACAAGCCCGGCGCCGGTGGCCGCATCGCGGTGGAGGCCCTGAAGAACGCCCCGCCCAACGGCTCGGTGCTGGCGCTGGCGCCCGTGTCGGCCTTCTCGGTCTACCCGCACATCTACCCCAAGCTGACCTACAAGCCCGAGGACGCGATCCCCGTCTCCATCGGCGCCGTCATCTACCACGGCCTGGCCGTGGGGCCTGCCGTGCCGGCCGAGGTCAAGACCCTCAAGGACTTCCTGGCCTGGGCCAAGGCCCACCCCGACCGGGCCAACTTCGGCTCGCCGGGCGCGGGCTCCATGCCGCACCTGCTGGGCGCGCTGCTGAGCCTGCGATCGGGGGTGGAACTCAAGCACGCGCCCTATCGCGGCACCGTGCCCAGCATCACCGACCTGGTGGGCGGCCAGGTCGCGGCCACCATGAACCCCAGCGGCGACTACCTGCAATACCTGAAGGCCGGCCGCCTGCGCGTGCTGGCCACTTCGGGCAAGCAGCGCTCGCCCTTCCTGCCCGACGTGCCCACCTTCACCGAACTGGGCTTTCCCGATGTCACGGTGGAGGAATGGTTCGGCTTCTACGCTCCCGCCAAGACCCCGGCCACCACCATTGCCAACGCCAACGCGGCCATCACGGCCGCGCTCAAGGACAAGGCCGTGATCGACGGGCTGGCCGCCCTGGGCCTGCTGGCGCGCGGCAGCACGCAGCAGGAAATGGCGGCCGACCAGCAGGCCGAGTTCGAGCGCTGGAGTTCGCTGGTCAAGCAGATCGGGTTCACGGGCGAGTCCTGATCAGTCGGCGGCGGGCCCATTCCCCTTCACAGGACAAGGCCACACTCATGCAACAAATAATGTTGCATGAAACAGAACAGCCAATTCTCGGACGTCCTCCATGTGCTGCTGCATATGGCCGAGGGCGATGGACCTGCCACCTCCGACATGCTCGCCGCCGCGCTGCAGACCAACCCGGTCGTGCTGCGCCGGTTGATGTCGGGCCTGCGCGATGCAGGCCTTGTCACCTCCGCCAAGGGCCATGGCGGGGGCTGGGTGCTTTCTTGCGATCTGGACCGCACCACGCTGCGCGACGTGCATGAGGCCCTGGGCGCGCCCGGCCTGGTGGCGCTGGGCTTCAGGGAAGACCGGCCCGGATGCCTGGTCGCCCAGGCCGTGAACGAAGCCTTGAGCAACGCGGTGCAGCAGGCCGAGGCCGCCCTGCTTGCACGCCTGGGCACGGTGACGCTGGCTGCCCTGTCCCAAGACTTCCACGCCCGCCTGGCCCGCCATCGCGCAGCAGGCGGCCAGGGGTGGCACCAACTGCAGGAGCACTCGCATGAAACACGTTGATTTCGTCGTCATCGGCGGCAGCTATGCCGGCCTGTCCGCCGCGCTGCAACTGGCGCGTGCGCGCCGCCAGGTGCTGGTGGTCGATGCCGGGCTGCGGCGCAACCGCTTCGTGGACCAGGCCGGCGAGACATCGCACGGCTTTCTCACCCAGGATGGCGTGCCCCCCGCCCAGATCGCCGCCCAGGCCCGGCAGCAGCTGATGGCCTACCCCACCGTGCAGTGGCTGGACGGCACGGCCGAAGACGCCCGCGTGGCGCCCGATGGCCGGCTGGAGTTCCATGCAGCGGGCACGGCCATCAGCGCTACCCGCCTCGTCCTGGCGCTGGGCGTGCATGACAGCCTGCCGCCCGTGCCGGGACTGGCCGAGCGCTGGGGCCGCAGCGTCTTTCACTGCCCGTACTGCCACGGCTACGAGATGAATGCAGGGCGCATCGGCATCATCGCCAGCTCGGCCCTGGCCCACCACCACGCCGTCATGCTGCCCGACTGGGGCCAGACCACGCTGCTGCTCAACGGTGCCTACACGCCCGGCGCCGAAGAACTTTCCACCCTTGCGCGCCGGGGCACCCAGGTGGAGACCACGCCCATCGCCCGCCTGGAAGGCCGGGCCGACGTGGTGCTGCAGGACGGCCGCCGCCTGTTGATGGACGGCCTGTTCACCCAGCCGCGCACCCGCATCGCCAGCCCCGTGGCCGAACAGCTGGGCTGCGCCCTGCAAGAAGGCCCCATGGGCACCTTCATCAAGGTCGCGGAAGGCCAGGCGACCAGCGTCCCCAACGTGTTCGCCTGTGGCGACGCGGCCCGCGCGGCCGGCAACGTGGCCATGGCGGTGAGCGATGGCGCCATGGCAGGCATTGGCGCGCACCGGTCGATGATGGGGTGGTGATGGGGTGGTGATGGGGTGGTGATGGAGTGGTGATGGAGTGGTGATGGGGGGCGGGCCTTGGGCCAGTGCATGGACGCAGATCAACTGCCCGCCGGACGATGCGTGGATACAACAACTTCCCATGCTAACTAAATTCGTAAATATAATTAAGACTGATTCTCATTGACATCTACAACATCAAGAGTCCAGTCCATGCACACCACCAACGGCCGCGCGCTGCGGTTCAACTCCATTGTTCTGGCCATGCTGGCCGCCGGCGCCGGGTCCACGGCGATCGCACAGGATGCAGCGCAGGCGCCGGCCGCAACGACGCCGACGCTGTCGCAGATCGACGTGCGCGACAAGTACGAGCGCGAGGACCTGCCCACGCTGGCACCGGGGCGCAAGGCCGCCAAGGGTGCACGCCTGGGCATTCTGGGCGCCACCTCCATCGTGGACGCGCCGGTGCATGTCAACGCCTACACCCGCGAGCTGGCCGAGGACTGGTCCGCCCTGTCGCTGCAGGATGTGCTGGAAAACGATGCGGCCGTGGTCTTCACCACCAACAAGGGACACCTGCTGCAGAACTTCAACCTGCGCGGCCTGGATGTGACCGCCATGGACATCGCCACCAACGGCCTGTACGGCGTGGCGCCGGCCAATTCGGTGCCCATCGAGATGTTCGAGCGCGTGGAGGTGATGCGCGGCCCCAACGTGCTGCTGTCCGGCATGCCGCCGCTGGCCAGCGTGGCCGGCTCCGTCAACATGGTCACCAAGCGCGCGCTGGCCCAGCCCATGGCGGACCTGACGGCCACCTACGTCTCGGACTCCTACCTGCAGATGCATGCCGACGTGGGCAGGCGCTTCGGCCCCGAGCAGCGGCTGGGCCTGCGCTTCAACGGCGTCTACGGCTCGGGCGACATGGGCGCCAAGGACGAGAGCCAGAAGCGCCGCGTGGGCGCCCTGGGCCTGGACTACCTGGGCGACAGGGCCCGCTTCTCGCTGGACCTGTACAACAGCATCACCAAGATCGACGGCGGCAGCCCGGGCATGTTCAGCTTCCTGGGCAGCGCGGCCATCCCCGGCGTGGGCCGGCTGCTGGCACCGCCCAGCGGCGACGTGAATATGTTCCGCGGCACCCACGGCCAGTACGACAACAGCGGCCTGCTGGCGCGTGCCGAGGTGGACTTCACGCAGAACTGGCAGGGCTATTTCGCCTTCGGCGCCTCCGAGGCGCAGGGCAAGGGCCTGCTGTTCGGCACCCGCGCCATCGTCACGGGCCTGGACGGCACCACGCGCGGCGCCATCTACAACGTGCATACCGAATCCGAGCGTCGCACGGCCGAGGCCGGCGTCATCGGCAAGCTGAGCACGGGCAGCGTGCAGCACCGTCTGCAACTGTCGTTCAACATCCTCAAGCACAAGGAAGGCACCTACAACACGGCCTGCAACTACTGCTACACCACCAACATGTACGAGCCGACGACGCCCACCTTCCCGGGCGCGCCGCAGTGGAAGGGCTACACCACCGAGAACGAATTCCGCTCGCTGGCCCTGGCCGACGTGATGAGCTTTGCCAACGACAAGGTGCTGCTGACGCTGGGCGCACGCCACCAGACGGTGAAGACACCGCTGGTCAACGGCGTGTCGTCCAACTACAGCAAGAGCCGCGTCTCGCCCATGGCCGGCCTGGTCGTGCGGCCCTGGGGCGACAACGTCTCGCTGTACGCCAACTACACCGAAGGCCTGGAGCCCGGCCGCACCGTGGGCGCGGGCTTTGCCAACACCGGCGAGACCCTGGCGCCCATGCAGACCAAGCAGGGCGAGGTGGGCGTGAAGCTGCAGGCGGGCCAGACCACGCACACGCTGAGCGCCTTCCGCATCGAAAAGCC
Source organism: Delftia acidovorans NBRC 14950 (assembly GCF_001598795.1). Lineage (GTDB taxonomy): Bacteria > Pseudomonadota > Gammaproteobacteria > Burkholderiales > Burkholderiaceae_C > Comamonas > Comamonas acidovorans. Next base: position 185,386 of record NZ_BCZP01000007.1, read on the forward strand.
GTCCATCATCACCAACAGCGGCAATGCCCAGGTGCTCGATGGCGAGCAGCGCCTCAAGGGCCTGGAGTGGAGCGCCTTCGGCAAGCTCACGCAGACGCTGTCTCTGCTGGGCGGGGTGGAGTACATCAAGTCGCGCCAGATCAACTCCGGCCGTGAGAACTACGGCGTGCCCAAGCTGCGCGCGCATCGGCATCGACTGGGAAACGCCCGTGCAGGGCCTGTCGGTCGGCGGCCGCGTGCTGTACACCGGCTCGCAGTGGGTGGACTCCGGCAACAAGCTGCGCGCCCCGGCCTGGAACCGCTTCGACCTGATGGCCAAGTACGAGACCAGGTTCGGCGCCACGCCCGTGCGCTTCAATGCCAGCGTGGAGAACGTGACGGACAAGAACTACTGGATCGGCATGTTCACCGATGGCTTCGTCATGCCCGGCGCACCGCGCACCTTCCGGCTGTCGGCCACCGTGTCGTTCTGACCGCCTGACGCACTGCGCAGGCCACCCGGCGGGGCGCATGTTGTGTCCCGCCGGGTCTTTTGCTTCCCACGATCGAATTTCCATGCCGTTCTTCACCGTCGCCGGCCTGCTTGCCACCTCGCTGGCCTGCCTGTGCATCTACGCCGCCTCGCCCAACCAGCGGCTATGGGCGGCCGCCTGGCCGCGCCGGCCTGCCCTCCTGGCCGGTGGCGGCCTGCTCGCAGCGGGCTGGCTGGCATTCGCCCAGGACATGCGGACGCTGGCCGCCACGTTCACCTGGCTCACCCTGCTGATGCTGGCCTTCGCCCTGCTGCCCTATATCGGAGCGCTGTTCCATGGCCGACGCACACCCTGAGGCCCGCCCGCGCAAGCCGGCCCCCATCCGGCCGGACTGGATCTCCAAGACCCTGGCCGGCCTGCTGCTGGGCCCGGGCCTGGCGATCAGCGCCAGTGGCCTGCTGGCCGCCCTGCTGCACGGCATGCCGCTGGCAGTGAGCGGGCAGCTGGTCATGTGGCTGGTGCCGCCGGTCTGGCTGCTGGTGCAGTCCCTGGTGTATTTCTTTTCCAGCGGCCTGCGCGCCTGGGCCTGGCTGGGCGGGGCCAACGCGCTGGCCCTGGCCGCCTGGTGGCTGGTGCGCGCGGCAATGCACAGCAGCGCAGGAGGCCTGTCATGAGAGCCGACCACATCCGCATCTACAAATCCGTACACACCTGGACGGGCATCCTCAGCGGCATGGCCTTGTTCATCGCCTTCTACGCGGGTGCGCTGACGGTGTTCAAGGAACCCATCCGGCGATGGTCCACGCCGCCGGCCGCCGTGGTGCAGGCCGTGCCCATGGACGAGGTGCAGCCGCTGATCGCCCGGACCCTGGCCAGCACGCCGGCGGCCGCGCGCGGCGCCATCGTGCAGCTGCAGGGCGACAACGCCATACCGCGCCTGCAATGGCAGGTGCGCGATCCCAAGGCCGACGACCATGACGAAAGCGCCGTACGCCACTACACGGCCCAGCTGTCGGCCGACGGCAGCGTGCAGATCAGCGAGCAGCGCCCGTCCCGCCTGGTGGAGTTCATCGACGTGCTGCACCGCGTGGTCGGCCTGCCCGTGGACTCGGACCCCAACCGTTGGATCATGGGCGCGATCTCGGCCCTGTACTTCCTGGCCCTGGTGTCGGGCGTGGTGATCCTGCTGCCCTCGCTGGTCAAGGACTTCTTCGCCCTGCGCGTGGGCAGGAACCTCAAGCGCATGTGGCTGGACGCGCACAACGTGGTGGGCATCGTCAGCCTGCCCTTTCACATCGTCATGGCCCTGAGCGCCGTGGTCTTCGCCTACCACGACCAGATCTTCGACGTGCAGGACAGGCTGATCCACGAAGGCAAATGGGCCCAGACCTTTGCGCGCCCCTCGGGCAAGGCCCCGGACGCGCCGGCACGCAATCCGGCCGACATGCTCAAACCCTCGCAGCTGGTGGAGATCGTCAAGGCCGCCGCGCCCGGCTTCGAGCCCGAAAGACTGCAGTACGCCCAGGTCACCGGCCCCAAGCCCACCGTGCGCGTCTGGGGCAGGAATCCTCAGGCCGTATCGCCGCGCGCCGTGGGCGGCTTTGCCATGCTCGATCCGTACAGCGGCAAGCTGATCTCGGCCGACTACCTGTCAGGCGGACAGAGCACGCCCAACCTGTTCATCAGCAGCTTCTTCGCGCTGCACATGGCCTCCTTCGGCGGACTCGCGGTCTGGTGGCTGTACTTCCTGCTGGGCCTGGCGGGCGCATGGCTGTTCTACGGCGGCAATCTGCTGTGGGTGGAGACGCGGCGCAAGGCCCAGCGCAAGGGCGCAGACTTGCCCGTGCAGCGGCGCGACACGGCCCTCATGGCCTCGGCCACCGTCGGCGTCTGCCTGGGCTGCGTGGCCGGCATTTCCGCCACCATTGCCGCCGCCAAGTGGCTGCCGGGCCGCGTCGATGACCTGGCCGCATGGCACATGGGCATCTACTACGCCGTGTTCTTCACCAGCGTGGCCTGGGCCTTCGTTCGCGGCGCGGCGCGCGCGGCCCCGCCCTTGCTGTGGCTGGCCGCTGCCTGCACGGCCGCGATCGCGCTGTCATCGCTGCTGGGCTGGCTGGCGCCAGGCACCGGCGCGTGGGTGGACACCTCGCTGATCGGCCTGGACCTGACGGCCGTGGCCGGCGTGCTGGCCCTGGCCTGGATGGCGCGTGCCACGGCACGGCGCACGCGCAGCGGCCCGCGGGACAGTGTGTGGTCCGCGCCGAGCGACAGGCCGGCGCATCAGGACACCAAGGACTCACCGGCACCGGCCAGCTGACCTGGCCGGCACGCCATGGGAGTGCGCAGGTGGGCCGGTTGCCTGGTGGGCCGGCCCATCCCCGCTGCTGGGTCTATCCGAAAACTGCGCCGCCCGCATCCAGCGAGGGCGGCCGCAGAAGATCGGCATTGACGCCCATGGCCTCGCTTGCCCGCTCCACGGCCTGCCACAGCGGGGCGGGCATCTGCAGTATTTCCTCGGGGGAGTTCGCGCGGGCAATCCAGTCGCTGATCTCAACGTGCTGCTCGGGGGTGAGCAGGTCCAGGTTCAGCATTTCGTCAATGGTCTTCATCGGGTGTCGGTCTGTCGCTCTTGTGCAGGAGATGTGTGGGAGATGTGTGGGAGGTATGTGGGCAAGGTGCGGAAAGGAAAACGCCCGTGCATTGTCAGCGGTCCGCGGCAGGCAGTCGCTGCAGCAGGGCATCGCGTGCGCGCAGGCCGGCATTGGGCTTTTGCGCCTGCTCATCCTGGATCAGCGTGGCGAACACCAGCCTGCGCTGGTCCTTGGTGGCCCAGCCCACATACCAGCCGTAGGCCCGGCTGGCATCGTAGCGGTTGTCGCTGCCGGGCGACCCGGTGCCGGTCTTGCCATGCACGGTCCAGCCGTCCACAGGCACGGGGTGCCGGGTGATGCGCGCAGTCATGTCGATGGCCTGACTGCTCACAGACAGTTCCCGGCGCACGATCTTGCGCATGAAGGCCACCTGCTCGGCCGCCGAGATGCGCAGCGAGGACACCACCCACGCGCCGTTGTGGCCGGGATGGGCCACGGCAACGGCGGAGACATCCTCGTTGCCGTACTGGAAGGCCCTCACGTAGGCGCCAAACCGCTGCTGGCCCAGCTCCCGCGCCACCTGCTGCGAGTACCAGAACACCGAGTCCTTCATCCAAGCCTGGGGCGTGATCTCGCGCCGCCAGGCATCGCCGCCCCAGTCCGGATACTCCGGTTGGTACGGCCACGCGGGCCGGGATTCGTCCTGCAGGATGCCGGCGTCATAGCCCATCAGGCTGATGGCGATCTTGAAGGTGGAGGCCGGCGTGACCCGCTCGGCGCAGGCCGGGCCGCTGTGCACCAGGGACTGGCCCGTGTCGGCGTCGGCGACGATGGTGCACAGTTCGTGCGCGCAAGCGGGAAGGCAAAAAAATGCTGCCACGACCGTGGCAGCAGACCCAGGAAATCCATGCATGTGCTGTGTACTGTGTGCTGTCTGATGCAGTGTTAGTGTCTGGCGCGCGATCATAGATGCGCGCGCAGCCTTCGCAACGCCCATGCAGCAAACATCCCCACAGCGTCCTCGGCGGCCGCGTCAGGAACGCGCCGAGGGCAAGGGCTTCAGGCTTTGAGGCCCTGAGGGCCGGTCAGCCGGCCTCCGCCTCCTGCAACTGCCGCCACATCACCTTGCCGCTGCCGCTCTTGGGCAGGGCCTTGACGAACTGCACGATCTTGGGCGCCTTGTAGACGGCCATGTTCTCGCGGCACCACTGGATGATGTCCTCGGCCGTGGTGTCTTCCTTGCCGGCGCGCAGCACGACGACCGCCTTCACCGACTCGCCGCGGTAGGCGTCGCGCGTGGAGATCACGCAGGCTTCCTGGATGGCGGGGTGGCGGAACATCAGCGATTCGACCTCGGCCGGCCAGACCTTGAAGCCGCTGGCGTTGATCATGCGCTTGAGGCGGTCGGTGATGAAGTAGTAGCCGTCCTCGTCCACGTGGCCCAGGTCGCCGGTGCGAAAGAAGCGCTTGCCGTCGATCTCCATGAAGACCTGGGCCGTGGCGTCGGGCCGCTTCCAGTAGCCGTCGAAGACCTCGGGGCCGTGGACGACGATTTCGCCCTGCTCGCCCTGCGGGACATCGGCGCCGGTTTCGGGGTCAATGACACGCGCCTCGGTGCTCATGAAGGGAATGCCCAGGCATTGCTGCTTGGGATGCTCGAACGGGTTGCTGTGCGTGGGCGCGGCCGTCTCGGTCAGGCCATAGCCCTCGCTGAAGCGCAGGCCGTATTGCTCCAGCAGGCGCTGGGCCACGGCCTGTGGCATGGCCGCACCGCCGCCGCCGATGTACTTGAGGCTGGTGAGGTCGAACTGCGCAAAGTTGGGGCTGCCCAGCAGGTCGATGACCATGGTGGGGATGTTGGTCCAGCTGGTGACCTGGTAGCGAGAGATCAGCCGCCCCGCCAGCTCGCGGTCCCAGCGCGGCATGACGACCAGGGTGGCGCCCACGAAGATGGCCGTGTGCAGCACCGAGACCATGCCCGTGATGTGGAACATGGGCACGACGGCCAGGACCACGGTCTCGCTGGTGCCGCTGCCCCAGTAGCTGCCCGCCACGGCGTTGTGGTTGATGGAGCGGTGCGGGTGCATGCATCCCTTGGGGTGGCCCGTGGTGCCGCTGGTGTAGGGCAGCACGGCCATGTCGTCGCGGCCCACCACATGGGGCGGCGCGGCTTCGGTGCAGGCCAGGGCCTGCTGCCAGGTGTGGACGCTGCCGCCATCGAGCACGGCCGGCTCACGCCGGGTGAGCAGCCAGTCGTGCCACTGCACGGGCGGGGCGTCGTCGCCCTGCACCCCGGCATCGAAGGCGTCCGTGAACTGGGTGACGACCAGGTGCTCCAGCCGCTGGCCGGGCGCCAGCGCATTGCTGGCCTTGGCCAGTTCGGGGGCCAGGTCGGCCGTGGTGATGGCGACCTTGGCATCGGCGTCGGTGATGTAGTGCCTGAGCTCCTCGGCCATGTTCATGGGGTTGACCGGCACCACCACCGCATTGGCGCGGAAGATGGCGTAGTGCGCCAGGATGAGCTGAGGCGTGTTCTGCATCAGCAGGATCACGCGGTCGCCGCGCTGCACGCCCAGGCTGTGCAGGTAGGCCGCCATGCGCTCCGTGCCCTCGCACAGCTCGCGGTAGCTGATGGAGCTGCCGAAGTAGCGGATGGCTGCCTTGTCCGGGTAGCGTCGCGCATTGACGGCCAGGTTGTCCCAGACGCTGGTGGCGGGCACGGTGATGGAATGGGGCAGGCGGCTGGGCCAGAAAGCGTGGTGCGCGGGCTGGGAGGGCATGGGTGGATGGGCTTTGAAGTGTCGGTGAGTGGAAGGGACGGCGGCAATCCGCCTTGCCAGCGAGGCTAGGCCCACACCCGCTTCCCGGCATTGGGGAAGGCCCCAGGAGATCGTCGCCAAAGTGACGCTTGAGCGCCCATGGCATACCGCTGGCACCGCAACTCGCCTTGTGCTTTCGCAAGCCGGCCACGGGCACGCCACAGGTACGCCCCAGGTACGCCCCAGGTACGCCACAGGTACGATGGCGCCATGCCCACCACGCCCCACCTGTCCCGCCTGCAGCTGTCGCTGCGCGATCTGCTGGCCCGCCACCGCAGCGCGGCCCTGGCCACCCAGCCCGCCGACTCCCCTGCCCCCGGGGCTGGCGATGCACTGCCCGCTCCCCGGCTGTCCATGGTGCCCTGGGCCTGGAATGCGCAGTTTGCCTGCTTTGTGCTGCACGTCAGCGCACTGGCAGCGCACACGCGGGCCATGGAGCTGCACCCGGCCGTCAGCCTGCTGGTGTGCGCGGCCGAAGTGGACGGCGAGGGCGTGCATGCACTGGAGCGCGTGGCCATTGAAGGCGTGGCCAGCACGCCGCCGCCCGGCAGCGTGCTGGCCGATGGCGCGCGCGACAGCTATGTGCTGCGCTTCCCCGAAGCCGCGTTCATGACCGATCTGGGCGACTTCCGCTTTGTCTGCATCACGCCATCCATCGCCCGGCACGTGGCGGGCTTTGGCGCGGCGCGCGATGTGTCGGCCCATGACCTGATCGAAGCACTGAGCATCCAGCCCAGCTGACTCACTGGCCCCGCACGTGGGCCGCGATCAGGGCGCCCGCCGCATCGCCCTGCCCCGCCACGCAGGCGCGCACATGGTCTTCCCACATCTGGCCCTGCTGCTCCACCTGGGCATGGACAAAGCGCTGCAGCATGCGCCGGGGATCATCGCAGCGCTCATAGGCATACGGGTCGCCGCGCGTGCACAGCGCCTTGAACTGCAGCCAGGCGGCCTGCCGCGTCACGGGCATGCCCTGCAGGCGCTGCCACTGGTGCAGCAACTCATGGGCAAAGATGCCTGCGATCTGCGGATGCGACAGGCGCAGCGGCTGGCGCGGATCGGACTGCGTGAAGAAGGCGCGCGGCATGAAGATGCGCCCGCCATTCATGGACAGCGCCCTGCGCGTATCGCCCAGCCGCCGCTGGTACAGGCGCAGGCGCGGCAGCAGCGCATCGAGCGAGGCGCCGAAATGCGTGCGCACAAAGGCCTGCTCCTGCGCGTCCAGTGGCCGGCTCCAGAAGACCATGCTCAGCCGCCTGGCCCCTGCCGATAGCGCCGCGCCATGAAATCCACAAACGCGCGCACGGCCGGGCGCAGATGCCGCGTGCGCGGATACAGCGCGTGGTAGCTGTACTGCCCCAGATGAAAACAGGGCAGCACCCGCACCAGCTGGCCGCGCTCCACGGCCGAGCGCACGGTATGCCAGGTCAGCGCCGCAATGCCCCGGCCTGCGCGTGCGGCCTCGAAGATGGTGGCCACCGAATCGGTGCGCAGCGCCGTGTGCGGCTGCACCTCGGTCACGGCGCCCTGCCCAGACACCACGCTCCAGCGCAATGGAGCCGGGCCCGCCGCAAAGGCCAGGGCGCGGTGCTCGGCCAATTGCCCGGGCGCCTGCACCACGCCCTGGCGCATCAGGTAGGCGGGCGACGCCACCAGCACCAGCGGCGAATGCGTGAGCAGCCGCGCCTGCAGCCCGCTGTCCGGCAATTGCCGGCTGATGCGCACGGCCGCATCCACGCCCTCGGCCACCAGGTCCACCAGCCGGTCGGTGCACAGCAGCTGCAGCTCCAGCTCGGGGAATTGCTGCTCGAACTCGGGCAGCCAGTCGCCCAGCTCGATGGCGCCCACGGCCAGCGGCAGCGTGATGCGCAGCACGCCTGCCACGCGTGCGCGGCGCACGGCCAGCGCGGCCTCGGCCGCATCGAGCTGCTCCAGCAACTGCACGCAGCTCTGGTAGTAGCTGCGCCCCGCATCGGTCAGGCTCAGCCCGCGCGAATTGCGCTGCAGCAGCTGCGTGCCCAGTTCCGACTCCAGCCATTTGACATGGCGCGACGCCGTGGAATGCGTCATGCCCAGCCGATCCTGGGCCGCCGTGAAACCCTGCGCGTCCACCACGCCGCAGAACACCCGCATGGCTTGCCATCTGTCCATTGCTCATGCACTCCTTTGGCGGGGATTGTGGAGCATGGACCGCCGATGCCGCCCAGCCCGCTCAGCGCAGCGCCAGCTCCAGAATGCCGTCCGTGGACAGCACATCGCCAAACACATCCTCGATCTCGGCCAGCGCGGCACGGTGCAGGCTGTCGGCGTCCACGGATTCGCCGTTGCTGCGCGTGATGGCACGTGTGGCCACGGCATCGCTGGCCACGACGACCTCGAAGCCCAGCGGCGCGGCATCGCGTGCGGCGCCGGCCACGCAGGCGTGGGTCATGAGGCCGCAGATGACCACGGTGGTGATGCCACGCGCGCGCAGCTGGTCGGCCAGGTCGGTGCCGACGAAGGCGCTGACGCTGCGCTTTTGCACCACGGTGTCGCCCGCGCGCGGCTGCAGGCCGGGGTGGAACTGGACGGCGCTGCCATTGATGGCGAACACGGGCGCACCTTCGGGGGCAATGTGCTGGATGTGGAACACGGCAACCTGCCCGGCATCGGCCCATTGCAGCAGGCGCCGGGCCTGCTCCAGGACCTGCGGGCCGCGCGGGATGGGCAGGCGGCCGCTGAAGTACTCGTTCTGGAAGTCGATGACCAGCAGCGCCGTGGCACCCAGTGGCAACTGGCTGCGCCCCGGCGCGCCCGACAGGGCGCGGAGGGTGGGATGGCTGGTGGATTGGGTGGCCTGGCTGGCCTGTTCTGCGAGTGACATGCAGTGCTCCTGAAAACGGGAAGTGGTTGATGCCTGCAGTCTAGAAACGCACAGGGCCCGCAGCAACGCCATGGAGCGGCCAGCATCTGTGCAGGTTCTGCACAGATCACCCATGCATTGAAAAATGCCCCATCTCAGTGATGGCGCAAACGGACTTGCATCGCTCCAACCGGCCGCGTGCCGGTGAAGGTGGCGATGCCGCATTGAAACATGGCCTGCGGCCCTCCCGCTCAAGAAAGGGCCGCAGGCCGGCACGGCGCTAGTTCTGCAGCTGCTGCCAGACCTTGTCCAGCCGCTTGATGCTGACCGGGTACGGCGTGCGCAGCTCCTGGGCGAAGAAGCTCACGCGCAGCTCCTCCAGCATCCAGCGGTACTCCTGCATGCGCGCATCGATGTGGCCCTTGCGCTCGGCCACCAGGCGCCAGTAGCGCTGCTCCAGCGGGCGCAGCTCGGTCAGGCGGCTGGCGTCGCGCGCAGGGTCGGCGCGGTACTTGTCCAGCCGGCTGGTGATGGCCTTGAGGTAGCGCGCGTAGTGCTGCAGCTGGGTCCAGGGCGCGGCCGCGATGAAGTTCTTGGGCACCAGGCGCTGCAGTTGCTGGGCGGCGTCGGCCGTGGCGTCAGGCGCGTTCTTGGTGTCCTTGATCTTGCGCTGCGCCGCCGCGTACTCGACCAGGATGGTGGAGGCCATGCGCGCCACCTCGTTGGCGATCAGCGTCAGCCGGCCGCGTCCGTCCTGCACGCGCTGCTTGAACTGCGCGTCGTTGGTGGGAAGCGGCTCCTGCAGGAAGGCGCGGTCTATGGCCACGTCGATGATCTGCTCGCGCAGTTCCTCCTGCGTGCCCAGCGGCATGTAGGCGACGGCCATCTTCTGCAGGTCTGGAATGTTCTTTTCCAGGTACTTGAGCGCGTCGCGGATCTGCAGCGCGAACAGGCGGCGCAGGCCCACGCGGTGGCGTGCGGCCGCAACCTCGGGCTCGTCGAAGACCTCGATGCCGACGGCATCGCCATGGTCGATCAGCGCCGGAAAGCCGATCAGCGTCTGCCCGCCCCGGCCGATCTCCATCAGCTCGGGCAGCTCGCCAAAGCTCCATTCCTTGTAGCGGCTGTCGGCGGGCTGGCTGGGCTTGGCATTCCTGGCAGGCGTGGCCTGGTCGGGCTTTTCCGCCTTGGCAGCGGGCGCAGGCTTCCTGCCGGCTTCGGGCGCGGTGGCAGCGGGTGCAGCAGGGGCCTCCGTGACCGACGCCACCTTCAACGCGGCCAGCGCCTGGAAGGCGCCGCGCGCCTTGGCGCCCAGTTCGGCCTTGAGCGCGCCCAGGTTGCGGCCCTGGCCCAGCTGGCGTCCATGCTCGTCCGTGATGCGGAAGTTCATGAACAGGTGCGGGCTGAGCATGTCCAGCTTGAAGTCGGCGCGCTTGACGTCCAGCGAGGTCTCGTCGCGCACCTGCTTGAGCAGGGCATCGATCAGCGATCCCTGGCCCCAGCGCTCGGGCGTGGTGAAGAGTTCGGCCAGGCGCTGGGCGCTTTCGGGCAGGGGCACGAAGCGGCTGCGCGGGCGCTGCGGCAGGCTCTTGAGCAGGGCCTGGAGCTTGTCCTTGAGCATGCCGGGCACCAGCCATTCCACGCGCTCGTCGCTGACCTGGTTGAGCACGAACAGCGGCACGGTGACGGTGATGCCGTCGCGTGCGTCGCCGGGGCTGTGCAGGTAGCTGGCCGTGCAGTCCACGCCGCCGAGCTTGACCACCTTGGGAAAGGCCTGGGTGGTGATGCCGGCCGCCTCGTGGCGCATCAGTTCGTCGCGCGACAGGCGCAGCAGGTCGGCGTTTTCCTTGGCCGCCTCGCGGAACCAATGGTCGAAGGTGGCGCCGCTGAACACGTCCTTGGGGATCTGCTGGTCGTAGAAGGCGTAGATCAGCTCGTCATCGACCAGCACGTCCTGGCGGCGGCTCTTGTGCTCCAGCTCCTCGACCTTGCGCACCAGCTTGAGGTTGGCGGGCAGGAAGTGCCAGCGCGTATCCCACTGGCCCTCCACCAGGGCCTGGCGGATGAAGATCTCGCGCGCGGACTGCGGATCGATGCGGCCATAGCTCATGCGCCGGCCGTTGTAGACCACCAGGCCGTAGAGCGTGGCGCGCTCCAGCGCCACCACGTCGGCCTGGTTCTTGGACCAGTGCGGATCGAGCAGCTGCTTCTTGAGCAGGTGGGCGCCGACTTCCTCCAGCCACTGCGGATCGATGGCGGCGATGCCCCGGCCGTACAGGCGCGAGGTTTCCACCAGTTCGGCCGCCACGATCCAGCGCCCGGGCTTCTTGGACAGGTGGGCGCCCGGGTGCGGGTAGAAGCGGATGCCGCGCGCGCCCAGGTAGGCGTCGCTTTCATCGCCCTTGTAGCCCAGGTTGCCCAGCAGGCCGGACAGCATGGACAGGTGCACGGCGTCGTAGCCTGCGGCCTCGGTGTTGATCTTCCACTTGTGCTCGTTGACCACGGTCAGCAGCTGCGAGTGGATGTCGCGCCATTCGCGCACGCGGCGGATGTTGATGAAGTTCTGGCGCAGCAGCTGCTCCCACTGGCGGTTGCTGAGCTTGTGCGAGGGCTCGTCATCCGTGCCGGGACCGGTGTCCTGCGGATGGAAGGCCGCCAGCGCCTCGGCCGCCGGGGCGGCCACGCTCTGCCCGCCGCTGCGCTGGGCCACGGGCAGGAAGGCGGCATTGCGCGCCGATGGCTTGGCGGCCGGGGCCTGGGCGCCGGCCATTTCCTTGCGGCTCTTGGCCACCACCTTGCCGCCGCGCGCATCCTGCAGCCATTTCCACAGGCGCAGGTAGCCGCTGAATTCGCTTTTCTCGTCGTCGAACTTGGCGTGCTGCTGGTCGGCCTGCTGCTGGGCCTCCAGCGGCCGGTCGCGCACGTCCTGCACGGACAGGGCCGAGGCAATGACCAGCACCTCGGCCACGGCGCCGCGCGTGCGCGCCTCCAAAATCATGCGGCCCACGCGCGGGTCCAGCGGCAGGCGCGACAGCTCGCGGCCCATGGGCAGCAGCTCGCCGCGCTCGTCCACGGCGCCCAGCTCGCCCAGCAATTGGTAGCCGTCGGCAATGGCGCGGCCCGAGGGCGATTCAAGGAAGGGGAAATTCACCACGTCGCCCAGGCCCAGCGACTTCATGCGCAGGATGACGCCGGCAAGCGAGGAGCGCAGGATTTCAGGGTCGGTGAAGCGCGCGCGCGTGCCGAAGTCAGCCTCGTCGTACAGGCGGATGCAGATGCCGTTGGCCACGCGGCCGCAACGGCCGGCGCGCTGGTTGGCGGCCGCCTGGCTGATGGGCTCGACCAGCAGCTGCTCGACCTTGCTGCGGAAGGAATAGCGCTTGACGCGCGCCGTGCCTGCGTCGATCACATAGCGGATGCCGGGCACGGTCAGCGAGGTCTCGGCCACGTTGGTGGCCAGCACGATGCGCCGGCCCGTGTGGCTGTCGAAGATGCGGTCCTGCTCGGCCTGCGACAGGCGCGAGAACAGCGGTAGCACCTCGGCATGGCGCAGCACGGGCTGCTGTGCCAGGTGCTTGCGCAGGTGGTCGGCCGCCTCGCGGATCTCGCGCTCGCCGGGCAGGAACACCAGGATGTCGCCGCTGACGCCGCCGGACCACAGCTCGTCCACGCCTTCGGCGATGGCATCGTTGAGGTCGTGGTCGCGCTTTTCCTCGAAGGGGCGCCAGCGCATCTCCACGGGGTAGGTGCGGCCCGAGACCATGATCACCGGCGCAGGCCCCTTGGGGCCTTCGAAGTGCCTGGCAAATCGCTCGGCATCGATGGTGGCCGATGTCACCACCACCTTGAGGTCGGGGCGCCGGGGCAGGATCTGCTTGATGTAGCCCAGCAGGAAGTCGATGTTGAGGCTGCGCTCGTGGGCCTCGTCGATGATGAGGGTGTCGTAGGCCTTGAGCAGCGGATCGGTCTGCGTCTCGGCCAGCAGGATGCCGTCCGTCATCAGCTTGACCGAGGCGTCCTTGGACAGCCGGTCCTGGAAGCGCACCTTGTAGCCCACCACATCGCCCAGCGGCGTGTTCAGCTCCTCGGCAATGCGCTTGGCCACCGAGCTGGCGGCAATGCGGCGCGGCTGCGTGTGGCCGATCAGGTGGCCGCGCACCTGGCCCTTGTCGTCGGGCGTGGCGTTGACCTTGCCCCGGCCCAGCGCCAGCGCGATCTTGGGCAGCTGCGTGGTCTTGCCCGAGCCCGTCTCGCCGCACACGATGATGACCTGGTGCCGGTCCATGGCCTCCATGATTTCCTCACGGCGGGCGGATACGGGCAGGGATTCAGGGAAGCTGATCTTCAAAGGCATAAGGGGCTGGATTATCCCCGCGCCATGCCGGCGGCGCCACGCGGCTGCAGATTTCCATACGCCCGCCCTGTGCCGCCCGCATGAAAACCCCCGCATGCCAGGGCCTTCGCCAAGTCAGGCCAGCGGCATGCATGGCATTGCGCACAATCGGCGCTCGCCTTGCCGGCCGCTCCCGGCGCTGGCCGCCTCACCCGCCTTCTTCGATCTGCTCCCCATGGTTTCTCTTGCCGCCCTCGTCATCCCGCTATTGGCCCTGTGGCTGTGGTGGCCCGTCCGCATGATGCCGCGCCGCGCACGCCTGATGGCGGCCGTCGCCACGGCGGCCCTGGGCTGCACGCCCGCCCTGCTGCTGGTGCTGCTGCGCGAGGGCACGGTCGAGTACCGCACGCTGGCCTATCTGCAGGTGCCGGGCGGCTGGGTGCTGGCCCTGCTGCTGATGCTGGCCGTCTTCATCGTGCTGCGCGACGGCCTCTGGGCGCTGGCCGCCGTGGCCCGGCGCGAGGACTGGAAGCAGCGCCTGCACGCCCCGCTGCTCACGGCCGGCGCCCTGGCCCTGGCGGGCCTGCTGTCGGCCTGGGGCGTGGCCAATGCGCTGCGCCCGCCCGAGGTGCACGAACGCACGTTGCGCCTGCCCGGCCTGCCCACCGGCCTGGAAGGCCTGCGCGTGGCCGTGCTGGCCGACATCCACGCCAGCCCCATCAACAACGCGCGCTATGTGCAGACCATCGTGGACCGCACGCTGGAGGCGCGGCCCGACCTCATCGTGCTGCCCGGCGACATGGTGGACGGCGACGTGGACAGCGGCCGCGCCAACGTCGCGCCGCTGGCGCAGCTCAAGGCACGCTACGGCGTGTGGGCGGCGCCCGGCAACCATGAGTACTACAGCGGCTACGACGCCTGGATGGCCGAATTCCGCCGCGTGGGCCTGAACCTGCTGGAAAACCGCATGCAGCTGATCGATGTGCAGGGCGCGCGCCTGGCGCTGTCGGGCATCGGCGATCCGGCCTATGGCCGCCTGTCGCGCCAGAACACCGACCCGTCCGTGGCCGAAGGCGTGCCGCCCGACATCGACACCGTGGCCCGCCAGGCCAAAGAGGCCGGTGCGCAATACCACCTGCTGCTGGCCCACCAGCCCAAGACCGCCCGTGACAACGCTGCCCACGGCGTGGGCCTGCAGCTGTCGGGCCATACGCACGGCGGCCTGATCCTGGGCATGGACCAATGGCTGGTGGCGCCTGCCAATGACGGCTTTGTGCGCGGCGAGTACGAGGTCGGCGCCATGAAGCTCTTCGTCAGCGCCGGCGCAGGCCTGTGGGCCGGCTTTGCCGTGCGCCTGGGCGTGCCGGCCAGCATCGACCTGCTGGTGCTGCGCGGCGCCTGATCCTGCCCCGGAGGGCAGCGCGGACGGCTACCGCGCGAACACCATGCACACCGGGCTGGCGCAGTGGGTGCTGGCCAGCGGGCGCCAGGCGTCATCCCGGGCATGGCAGACGATGCTGTCGCTGTCCTCGTTGAGCACATAGAGCAGGCGCCCGTCGGGCGAGGCCGTGAAAAAGCGCGGCGTGCGCCCGCCCGAGGCGAAGCCGCCACTGGCGTGCAGCAGCCCCGTCAAAGGATCGACATCGAAGACCGCAATGCCGTCAGCGCCGCGATTGGACACCAGCACCTGCCGGCCGTCGCGCGAGGCCTCGATGCCCGCCGCCCGGCTGTTGCCCACAAAGCGCTCCGGCAGGGTGGACAGGATCTGCAAGCCCTGCAGCGCGCCCGTGGCCGCGTCGAAGCGGCAGGTGAGCACGGTGTTGTCCAGTTCGTTGACCACATAGGCGCAGGCCAGCGCAGGATGGAAGGCCATATGCCGCGGGCCCGAGCCTTCGCGGCAGTCCAGCCAGGGCTGGGGCGCAGGCACCAGCCGCCCGTGCTCGAAGGCGAAGATGAAGATCCGGTCCTGCCCCTTGTCAGGCACCAGCACGAAGCGCCCGTCCGGCGAGAAGGGGTTGAAGTGCGGCTTGGCAAACGGCTGCTCCTTGCGATGCGGCCCGGGTTGGCCCGGTAGCGCAAGCCGCTGCTGCACGGAGCCCAGGCGCCCATCCGGTGCGATCGACATCACGGCCAGCGTACCGCCTGGCCCGCCATACCCCCGGTGGCCGTCGCTGGCAGCCGGCTCGCCCAGATGGTCGGAGACCACCAGCTGCCGTCCGCCCGGGGCGATGGCCAGGTGCACCGGGTTGCGCCCGCCGCAGTCCCGGGTCTGCAGCAACGCCAGGCGGCCCGTTGCGGCATCGCGTGCGAAGACGCTGACCTCATGGCCATCGCCATGCACGGTGTAGAGCCGGGTGCCGGCTGCATCGAGCGCCAGGAACGAGGGGTTGGCAAGCCCGTCCACGGTCTGCAGATGCTGCAGGCCGCCCGTGGCTTCGTCCACGCGATAGACGGTGATGCCCTCGCCACGTGCGTCGCGCTCGCGCGTGGTGCGCGAACCCACGTAGGCGTACAGGGGGCGCGACGCTGAGGTGCTCATGCCGATGCGCCCGCCAGCGGTGCGACGGCCGCGCCCTGAATGCCATGGCGCTGCAGCGCCTCGGCCACAAAACCGCAAGCCTTGGCCTCCTCCACAAAGGCCGCCAGCACGCGCAGGGCCTCATCGCCCCGCCCCTTGGGCAGGCCCATGGCCTGCTGGATCACCATGAAGCGGCCCGGCAGCAGGCGCAGGCCCGGCAGGCGTGCGGCATCGGCCTCCAATTGCTGCTTGACGCCGGCGGCCACGTCGGCCGTCGATTCCACAAAGGTCTGCACCACGGCGGGCGAGGACACGGCGCGCTCTATCTGCGCATGCTTGAGCTCGCGGCTCAGGTACAGGTCATAGGCGCTGCCCTTGCCGACCACCACGGTGTGCCCGGCCCGGTCCACCTGGGCGTTGTCGGTCAGCGGCGAATCCTGGCGCACCAGGTAGCTGCCCTCGATCAGCACATAGGGCGCGGTAAAGCCGATGCCCGCGCCGCGCACGGGGTCCACGGCAAAGAAGCCGAAGTCGGCCTCCTCGCGCGTGACGGCATCCACCGACTTGGCGGCCGTATCGAAGACCACCAGTTCCAGCTCCAGCCCCAGCTGCTGCGCAAGGCGCCGGGCCAGGTCGATGGACACGCCTGCGGGCTGGCCATCGGCCTGCAGCCGCGCAAGGATGGGATTGCCGGTGTTGATGGATGCGCGGATGCGGCCAAGCGGCGCGAGGGTGGACAGCAGCTGGGAGGAAAGGTTCATGGATGGCTCGCTTCAAGGGTCAACGGGATGCCCGCCGGGGCGTGGAAGAGGTACGCGAAGGGGTACGCGAAGGTTCTGGGGACGCTGCGCCGGGACCGAGGAGATCGCTGATGCTGGCCAGGTTGCGCAAGGTGCTCGCCAGGTGCTCGCGCATGGCGAGGGAGGCTTCTTCGTTGCGCTCGCGCCCCAGCAGTTCCAGGATGTTCAGATGCTGCTCGCAGTGCTCGCGGTAGCGCGCCCGGTCCTGCATGGAGCGGTAGGACAGCAGGCGCCGCACGCGGTTGACGCGACGAATGGTGTCGATGAAGAACACGTTGCCCGAGGCCTCGACCAGGGACTCGTGGAAGTTCACCCCCCGGTCGTGGATGCGGTCGGCCGGGTCGGTGGCGATGCCGCCTTCCAGCAAGTGGATTTCGGCCGCGCGGCAGCGTTGCAGCACGGCGCGGTCCAGCCGGTAGCCGGGCTCCAGCAGCGCGGCCGGCTCCAGCGCCATACGCAGGCGGTAGGACTGCAACAGGCTGTCGGGCGTGGTCAGCATGGCCGCAAAGGTCCAGCCGTAGCCGGGCTTGCGCTCGATCCAGCCCTCCTGCGAGATGCGGTTGAGCACGGCCGCCAGTTGGGCCTTGCTCAGGCCGTAGCGCGTGCGCAGCGCGGCCTCGGTGACGGATTCGGGCAGGCTGGCGCGCAGCCGGTCCTCGGCGATGCGAAAGTAGATGGCCTCGGTCAGGTCCTGGTCGCCGACCGCCGCCTCAGCCAGCAGTTCGGCCGAAATCCGGTCATGCGGCAGGGCCAGGAAAAACCCCCGGTTGCGCTCGCGCCGCACCACGCCCTGCTCCTGCAGCTGCTGCAAGGCCTCGTTGACGGGCTGGCGGGAGACGCGCAGCCGGTCGGCCAGGCCCTGGGCAGCCAGGTGGGTTCCGCTGTCCCATTGCTCGGAACGGGCCAGTGCCAGGATTTGCGAGCACAGCTGGGTGGAGGTCTTCATGCCCCCATTGTCATGCCATGCCACATCAGCGCCCGGCCGCCTGCCGCAGGATGGAAGGAATCACGCCGCCGCTGCGCAGCAGCCCGGCCTCCAGCTGCGTCTCCACGGCGGCCGTGGCCTGCAGCGCCTGCACGCTGCCATCGCCGCGCAGTATGCGCACGGGCACGGCACAGCGCGGCGCCAGGGCGTCGGACGGTGCATCGATCTCGATACGGTCGCCCGGCTGTAGCGCCAGTTCCTGCGGCCCCATGCCCGCAGGCAAGCGCAGCGGCACGATGCCCATGCCGATGAGGTTGGAGCGGTGGATGCGCTCGAAGCTCAGGGCCAGCACGGCACGTATGCCCAGCAGGCGCTGGCCCTTGGCGGCCCAGTCGCGCGAGGAGCCCGTGCCGTAGCGCTCGCCGGCCACCAGCACCACGGACTGGCCCGCCTTGCGGTAGCGCTGCGCGATGTCCCACAGCGGCGCTATCTCGCCCGACGGTGCATGCAGGCCATGGGCCACGGGGGCACCGGGCGCCAGCAGGTTCTTCAGCGTCTTGCTGTGAAAGGCCGCCCGCACCATCACCTCCCAGTTGCCGCGCCGCGACGCGAAGACGTTGAGATCACCCCGGTCGTCGCCGCGCTCCACCAGGAAATCGGCCACCAGGCTGTCGGGCGGGATGGCGCTGGCCGGCGAGATATGGTCCGTGGTGATGTCGTCGCCCACCACCAGCAGCGGGTGGGCCTGGTAGCGGCCCAGCTGGCTGCCCTCGGACAGCGCGGCAAAGGGCGGGCGGCGCAGCGCGGTGGACCGCGCGTCCCAGGGAAACAACGGCCCCTCGGGCGCCTTCAGCGCATGCCAGGCCGGGTTGAGCGTGGCCCGCGCGAAGTCGCGGCCGAAGTCCTGCGGGTGCAGGCCCAGCGCCAGCGCCGCCTGGACTTCCTCGCGGGTGGGCATGAGGTCGGCCAGGAACACGGGCCGGCCATCGGCCAGGCGCTGCACGGGCTCCAGGCGCAGGTTGCGGGCCGCGTCGCCGGCCAGACCGAAGGCGATGACCAGGGACGGCGACATGATGAAGCTCAGCTCGATGTCCGGATGCACGCGGCCCGGGAAATTCCGGTTGCCCGACAAAATGGCCACGGCCTTGGCCTGGCCGGCGCGCTGGGCCTGGCGCACCGGCTCTGTCAGCGGGCCGGGGTTGCCGATGCAGGTGGTGCAGCCGTAGCCCACGATGCCGAAGCCCACGGCCTCCAGGTCCTGCAGCAGCCCGGCGCGCGCCAGATAGGAGGCAGCCGCCGGCGAGCCCGGTGCCAGCGATGTCTTGACCCATGCGGGGACCTTCAGCCCCAGCGCCCGCGCCTTGCGCGCCACCAGCCCGGCGGCGACCAGCAGCGCGGGATCCGAGGTATTGGTGCAGCTGGTGATGGCGGCCAGCGCCACGGCATGGCGCGGCAACCCGGCCTGCGCGCCGGACGCAACAAAGCCCACGGCCTGCAGCGCGCGGGCGCTGTCGCCATAGTCCAGCAGGTCCTGCGGGCGGCGCGGACCGGCAATGTGCCAGCCCACGGTGTCCAGGTCGATCTCGATCTGGCGTGTGTAGCGCGGCCGGGCCTGCGGATCGAACCACAGGCCCTGGGCACGCATATAGGCCTCGACCAGGGCGACGCGCTGTGGGCTGCGGCCCGTGGCGCGCAGGTAGTCAAGCGTCTGGCCATCGACCGCGAAGTAGCCCGTGGTGGCGCCGTACTCGGGCGCCATGTTGGCCACCACGCTGCGCTGGCCCGCCGTCAGCGTGGACACGCCGGGGCCGAAGTACTCGACGAACTCGCCGGCCACGCCCAGGGCGCGCAGCCGCTGGGTGGCGACCAGGGCCAGGTCGCTGGCCTGCACGCCGGGGCGCAACGCGCCGGTCAGCCGCACGCCGATGACATCGGGGATGCGCAGCATGGTGGGCATGCCGAACATCACGGTCTGCGCCTCCAGCCCGCCAACGCCCCAGCCCAGCACGCCGATGCCGTTGACCATGGGTGTGTGGCTGTCCGTGCCCAGCATCATGTCGGGCACGGCCCAGAGCCTGCCGCCGCGCTCCTCGGTGGTCACCACGGTGGCCAGCTGCTCCAGGTTGATGGTGTGCATGATCCCCGTGCCCGGCGGGTGGATGGTCACATGGGCCAGGGCCCTGGAAGCCCAGCGCAGGAAGCGGTAGCGCTCGGCATTGCGCCGTATCTCGTGCTCCAGGTTGGCCTGGGCGGCGCCCGGCGCTGCATAGGCCTCCACGGCCAGCGAGTGGTCCACCGACACATCGACGGGCAGCACCGGATTGAGCACGGCCGGATCCACGCCCTCTTCGTGCAGCGCGTCGCGCATGGCCGCGATGTCGACCAGCGCCGGCGTGCTGGTGGTGTCGTGCATGAGCACGCGGCCCGGCTGGAAGGCGATCTCGGCCTCGCTGCTGCCGTGATCCATCCAGGCCCGCAGGGCAGCCACGGCAGCGTCCCTTTCCTGCCCCTCCATGTGGCGCAGCACGTTCTCCAGCAACAACCTGAGCACCACGGGCAGGCGCGGCAGGCACTCGCCCAGCACGCCCGGCACATCGGCGGCGTGGTAGCGGACTCCGTCCAGTTCAAGGACGCGGGAAAAGGGGTTCTCGGTGTTTTCCATAGCTGATATTTTGCATTTTGAATTTCTAAAATGCAATCGAACGCCTCATCTCGCTTTCCCTGAAACCCCGGCTAAAAGGCCGCCAAGGAGTTTTGACATGTCCGCTCCCTCCCGCCGCAGCTTGCTGCGCAACCTGGGCACCGCGCTGCTCGCCGGCCTCATCAGCCTCATCGGCAGCCTGCCCGCTGCGGCCCATGACGCGCCGCAGCGCAGCATCACTCTCGTGGTTCCCTTCACGGCAGGTGGCGGTGTCGACGCCATGGCCCGGCTGCTGGCCGAGCGGCTGCGCGTGACGCTCAAGCAGCCGGTGGTGGTGGACAACAGGCCCGGCGCCAGCGGCATGCTGGGCGCAGGGGCCGTGGCACGCGCGGCGGGCGACGGCCACACGCTGCTGCTGGGCTCGGCCGGCGAAACCGCCATCGCCCCGCTGGTGCACCAGGGCCGCATGCCCTACCAGCCGTCCCGCGACCTGGCGCCCCTGACCCTGGTCACGCGCGTGCCCAACGTACTGGTGGCCTCGCCCGGCCTGCCGGCCAGCAACATCGATGAACTGGTGCGCCTGGCCAAGGCCAGCCCCGGCAAGCTCGGCTACGCCACCAGCGGCGTGGGCAATCCCCAGCACCTCAATGGCGAGCTGCTGCAGTCGCTGGCCGGCATTCGGCTGAACCACGTGCCCTACCGGGGCGCGGCCAACCAGCTGGTGGACGTGTCCTCGGGCGTGGTCGAACTGGCCTTCGTCAGCTACGCGGGGGCCGCGCCCTTCATCAAGAGCGGCCGTGTCAAGGCGCTGGCGGTGACTTCAGCGCAGCGCGCCAGCTTCGCCCCCGGCATTGCCGCCATTGCCGAGTCGACGGGCCTGGCCTCCTACGACCTGGACAACTGGTTCGGCCTCTTCGCGCCCGCCTCCACGCCGCCGGCCGTCCAGGCGCGGCTGCATGCGGCGGTGGTCAATGCGCTCAAGGACCCCGCGCTGGCGCAGCGCCTGCGCGAACTGGGCGGCGAGCCCGCTCCCATGTCCCAGCAGCAGTTCAGGGACTTCATCGCCGCCGAGACCGCCAGGTACGCCGCCATCGTGACCTCGGCCCGCATCGTGGCCGAGTGAGGGCGCGCGCCCTTTCCCGGCATTTGCCTTTCCCTTCAGAAAACCACAGGAGACGACATGCAGCTTCATCCCGCGCTGGCCGCCACGGCCGCCGCCATCCTGGTCCTGGCTTCGGCCACGGCCCGATCCCAGACCGCCCCCGACGGCTACCCGGTCCGCGCCGTCACCATCGTCGTGCCCTTCGCGGCCGGCGGAAACACCGACGTCAAGACCCGGCTCGTGGCCAGGCAGCTGGCGCAGATACTGGGCCAGCCCGTGATCGTGGACAACAAGCCCGGCGCCAGCGGCAACATCGGAATGGAGTTCGTGGGCCGCGCCGCAGCCGACGGCTACACCATCGCCATGGGCAGCTTCGGGCCGCTGGCCGTCAACCCCTGGATCTATCCCAGGCTCAACTTCGATCCCAAGACCTTTGTCCCCATCATCCTGCTGGAGAAAAGCCCACTGGTGCTGGTCACGCCCGCCGACAAACCCTATCGCAGCGTGGCCGATGTGGTGACGGCCGCCAAGGACAGGCCGGGGCAGCTGAACATCGCCAATGCAGGGCCGGGCGGCGCGCACCATCTCTCGGCCGAGCTTTTCGAGGCGGCGGCAGGCCTGGACATGGTCGGCGTGCCCTTCAAGGGCGGTGGCCCCGCCGCCACCGCCCTGCTGTCGGGACAGGTGGACCTGATGTTCGAGCAGACCGGTGCGGCAGCGCCCTCCATACAGGCGCGCAAGATCCGCGCGCTGGGTGTGACCTCGGCACAGCGCCTGGCCATGCTCCCTGACGTCCCCACCTTCGCCGAGTCCGGCTTCCCCCAGGTCACCGTCTCCAACTGGATGGGCTATGTGGCGCCCAAAGGCACGCCGCCCGAGATCGTGGCCCGGCTCAACAAGGCGTTCGCCAAGGCCATGGAGCACCCGGAAGTCCGGGAACGCATCGTCTCCCAGGGCAACGAGTTCGGCGGCGGCAGCAGCCAGGAGTTCGCCGCCTTCATCGACAGCGAAGCCGCCAAGTGGGGCCGGCTGGTGAAGGAGCGCGGAATCCGAAGGGACTGAGCGAAAGGCGGGACCTCCCCTCCACCCCCGACCTATCCCTCATTGACCAGCAACGACAGTGCATGCGCCTCGGTAGGCAAAGGCACATCCCAGCGCTGCAGCAGGCTGAGCAGGGCCGCGTTGGTCAGCGTGGTGTCGCGCGCGCGGTTGCGGGCCAGCAGGGTTGGGCGGCTGGCTTCCAGGTGCACGAGTTCCACGCGGGCGCCGTAGGCCAGGCACAGGTCCACGGTCTTGCCGCGCATCTGGCGCGACAGGTGGGTGGCATTCCAGACAAAGGGCTGGCCCGCGCGCAGCAGGGCCTTGGCCTTGTCCACGGCGTGGTGGGCGGCCGCGCCCTCGTTCTGGCCGTGGCGCAGGCCCAGCTCCGTACGCGCATCGTCGAAGGAGACCACGGGCAGGTCGCCATGGTGGGCGGCCACCCAGGTGTTCTTGCCGCTGGCCGGCAGGCCGCACATGACGATGGCGCGCGAGCCGGCCTGCTCGTGCAGCGCATAGTCGGGATGCAGCTGCGCGCCGCGGAAGTAGCGCACCGCCGTCTCGGCCGAGGCAAAGCGGCGTGGCGTGCGTAGGCAGCCCTCCTCCAGCGCGAACTCGCGCACCAGTTCGATGTTGACCAGCACGGACGCAATGTCCGGGCAGATGCGCCCGCGCATGTCGGCGCGCGCCAGCAGCGTGAGCAGGTGCAGGTCCGTCTGCCAGGACAGCTCGCGCACGATGAACTCGGGCGAGAGGCCGCGGCGCGAATCGGCAAAGGCGAAGAACGGCACCTGGTGCACGGCGATCAGCCGGCAGATGGCCTCGCGCTGGTCCACGGGCGCGCCGGCTTCCCAGAGCATGAGCCGCGCATCCAGCGCACCCCGGCGCGAATGGCCGGGCTGGCCGATGCGGCCGTCCTCGCCCACCACGGTGGTCGAGCACTTGGCCACGTCGTGCAGCAGCGCGGCCAGGAAGACCGTCTCGCGCTCGGTGGCGGTGAGCGCCGCATGGCCGGGGTCGGCCAGCAGTTCGCGCACCACCATCTGCGTGTGCGTCCAGACATCGCCTTCGGCGTGGTAGACCGGGTCCTGCGGCGTGGTTTTGGCCTGCTCCAGCTGGGGGAAGGCGGCCAGGCAGGCCGCGAAGTCGGGGTCGGCGCCGGGCTGCGGCACCAGGGACTGGATCTGTTTCCAGTTCGTCATGGAAATCTCCTTGCGATGGGTCTGCGCTGCAGGCCTCACCAGCTTTTTGAAATATCGGCCGCAAAGATGTCTGCGCCTTCGCGCAGCCCGTTGGGGACGATGGGCCGCTCGCTGTGGTGCGAACCCGAGTCGAGGATGACCTGCACGAAGTCCGGCCGCACGAACTTGTAGCGCGCCACGGTCTGGCCGTCCTCCTCCACCTTGAGGTAGAGGCCTTCGGCCAGCTCGGAGCCGTCGGTCTGCCGCCAGCACAGCGGCAGGTCCAGCTTCTGGCGGGCCACCACCTGCTCGAAGGCCTGGCGCCAGCGCGCGCTGCGGCCCAGCGAGGGGGCCAGCAGCGCCAGCAGGTCCTGCATGCGCCGGGGCGCCGCCCCGCTGTAGAGCACGGGCACCGAGACCACGGGCACGCCGGCCAGCAGAGCATGGCGGCGCGGCGTGTCCAGGAAGCACTGCGCCGAGCGGTCCCAGATGTCGAACTCGCAGAACCAGTGCGGCAGCGCGTCGTAGAACAGCGAGTGCTTGGCATACATCCACTCGCCAAACACCTGGTAGCGGTCGTCCAGCAGGGACAGCAGCGCGCCCTCGTGGGCCTGGGCCCATTGCTTGAAGAGGTTGAACTGGCGCTCGCGCCCGCCGGGCCGCTCGCTGTCCAGGTAGTGGCCGCGCGACTGCAGCAGCAGCTGGCCGTCGCCGGCAAAGCTCAGCGCGGCGTTGGCGCCGTCGAGCTTTTCCTCGACGACGATGTGCCGGCCGGCCAGCCGCTCATAGGGCACGGCGTCGTCCTGGTCACCGGCCTGCAGGCGCGAGCCGCGCAGGTGCGGCGTACGGGGGTACTTGAGGATCTCGATGCTCGAAAGAAAACGAGGGCCTGGAGAAATGGATGGGGTCATGTCGTGCTTTCCGAAAACGATGCAGCACCCCACGGCGCCATGCCATGGGGCGGGAAAAGCCGACGACGACGCCAGGCGCCGCAATGCAGGGGATGCAGCGACAGCGCGGCCTGGCCCGTGGTGGCCGGGCCGGCAGGCTGTCGAAGGGGAAGATGGCAGGACTGTCGGCGCCGTCCGCAAACCGGACGGTCAGCCGCAAGCCCTCAAAAGGCCACGCACCGCAGCGCACACGCAAAAGACATCCGGGGCAAGGCCAGGATCAGCGTGTGACGAAGTCGTTCAGCAGGAAGCTGTGCGGCGGGGCATGGTGCACCTCGAAAGGGTGAGGGTGGATGGGAGGGGTGCGAGTCTATCGCCCGTTGGCCCGCAGGCACAAGCGGCTGCGCACCATGCCGGGCCGATTGTTGGCTGCTAGCCACGCACGGCGGACTTGAAGGCGGCGCCCAGCGCATCCAGCGCCGCGCGCGGCCGGCCTTCGCGCACGCGGGTGTGCAGCAGCACGGGCAGGCGCGGCAGCGTGGGCAGGCCCAGGCGCGGGCCCACGTCCACGGCGCCCAGGGCCAGCATGCGCGGCGCCAGCGCGGCCACGCCCAGCCCCGCCATGACGGCGGCCGAGACAGCGGCTACGCCGCCGCCCACGAACACCTCGGTCCACGGCATGCGCGCCGTATCCAGCAGTTGCCCGGCCATGGCGCGCACGCCGCAGGGCTCGGCCAGCGTGGCCAGCGGCAGGGGCTCGCCCGCGCGGTGCTGCCAGCCGGGCGCGGCAAACCAGCCGAAGGGCTCCTCGGCCAGCAGCTCGCCGTCGTCACGCCCGGCATGCGTGCGAACGATCACCGTGTCGTATTCGCGCCGGTCAAACCCCTGCAGCAGCGGGCCGGACGATGCGATGCGGATGTCGATCAGCAGCTGCGGGTCCTGCGCATTCATGCGGGCGATCAGTGCGGGCAGCTCAGGCCCGGCCACGTGGTCGCTGATGCCGATGGTCAGCCGCTGGCGCGTGCTGACGGCCAGCGCCAGTGCGCGCTCATGGGCCTGCAACAGTTCGCGCGCATGGGGCAGGAAGTCGGCGCCCAGCGCGGACAGCTGCACATGGCGCGGCGTGCGCTCGACCAGCCTGCAGCCCAGCCGCTGCTCCAGCCGCTTGAGCTTGAGGCTGACGGCAGCCTGCGTGGTCTGCATGGCTTCGGCCGCGCGCGTGAAGCTGCCCAGGTCCGCGATGTGCACGAAGCCTTGCACGGCATCCAGGTCCAGAGGTCGTTGAATCATTTCAATCCATTATTACTGATATCAGCAATCATGGCTTTTCAAAATATCTGGCGCGGCCTACCTTCGAGGCTCCCACAACGCAAAGCAACGCAACGCAAAGGAGCCACACCATGCCCATGACCCGGATCAACATGCGCGCCGGCAAGTCCCCCGCCTACCGCCAGGCCATCTGCGACAGCCTCTACCGCGCCATGCGCGAAACCTTCAACGTGCCGGAGGACGACCAGTTCATGACCATCACCGAGCATGACGGCGACAACTTCCGCTACGGCGCCTCCTACCTGGGCGTGGCGCGCAGCGACGATCTGGTGCTGGTGCAGCTCACGGTCAGCAACACCCGCAGCCTGGAGCAGAAAAAGGCGCTGTTCAGCCGCATCGCCGAGCTGCTGGTCGAAAGCCCCGGCCTGCGGCCCGAGGACGTGTTCGTCAACCTGGTCGAGGTGGACAAGGAGAACTGGTCCATGGGCCACGGGCTCGCGCAATACGCAACTTAAGACACGCGGATCGGCGCAACACCCACAGCGCCGCGCTCAGGCCGGCGCCGCCAGCGCCGCCACGAATTGCTGACCCACGGCGGTAATGATCTCGGCGCGCGCCGCCGTGCGCAGCTGCACCAGGGCGATCTGCCGGCTCTCGGCAGTCTGGGCAAGGGGCAGCACGCGCAGGCGCGGGTCGCCCTCCCAGCCATGCCGCGCCAGATTGGGCAGCATGGCCACGCCCATGCCGTCGCGCACCAGCTCCACGATGGTCTCGATGGAGTTGAGCTCCAGGAACTCCTGGGGCTTGGCGCGCAGGCGGCGCAGCGTGCGCTCCACCAGCTCGCCCGTGTGCTCGGTGCGGTCGAAGCGGATGAAGGGATAGCGCTCCACCATGTCGGCGGGCGCCGCGGGCCGGGCGGCGCGCGGCGCCAGCAGCACCATGGACTCGGCATACAGCGGTGTCCAGACCAGCGAGGGGCGCTTGATGGCCGGCTTGTAGACCACCACGGCCGCGTCCAGCTCATGGTTCTCCACCTGGGCGATCAGCCGGTTGGACTTGCCCGAGACCACATGCAGGTCCACCGCCGGATGGTGGCGCTTGAGCTCCAGCGTGGCGCGCACCAGCTGGCTCAGCGCCGAGACGATGGAGCCGAACTGCACGGTGCCGGCCAGCGGTGCGTCGGCCCGCGTGCCGTGCTTGGCCTGCTCGTACAGCGCCACCAGCTGGGTGGCAATGGGCACCAGCGCCCTGCCCTGCTCGTTGAGCGTGACCAGCTTGCCCTGGCGCGCGAACAGCTTGCGCTTGAGGTCGTTTTCCAGCGTGCGCATCTGCAGCCCCACGGCCACCTGGGTCAGCGCCACGCGCTGGCCTGCCGCAGTGAAGGAGCCCTCGGCCGCCACGGCGAGGAAAGTGCGAAGAATGCGCAGGCTTGGCATAAAAGATTTACTTTCAAGATTCGTAAGAAATTCCAGCTTTCACCAAACAGTTTCTATCATCAAAATCGCTGGCAACCGATAGCCGATCGTCCTGATCGCACCCTCCCACTTCCCGGATTTCTGGAGATCTCCATGCCTGCACCCGTGTCCCGCCGCCTGCTCGTCTGCTGCGCCGCCCTGTTGACCTGCGCCACGCCCGGCTGGGCCGCGCCCGCCGCCGATGCCTGGCCCTCGCAGCCGCTGAAGATCATGGTGGGCTTTGCCGCCGGCGGCGCCAACGACATCGTGGCCCGCATCCTGGCCAAGGAGCTGCAGCAGCGCCTGGGCCAGAGCGTGGTGGTGGAGAACCGCGGCGGCGCGGGCGGCCTGATCGCCAGCGAAGTGGTGGCCAAGGCGCCCAAGAACGGCTACACGCTGCTGTTGGGCTCCATCGGCAGCAACACCGTGGCGCCCGTGCTGGCCAAGAAGCTGTCGTTCGACCCGCGCAAGGACCTGGAGCCCATCACCCTGGTAGCCGAATCCGGCAACGCGCTGCTGGTGAACGCCGCCCTGCCCTACAAGACGGTGCAGGAAATGATCGAGGCCGCGCGCAAGGCGCCGGGCAGCATCAACTACGCATCGTCGGGCAACGGCTCCACCCTGCACCTGGCCGGCGCGCTGTTCGCGCAGCAGGCCGGCGTGAACCTGGTGCACGTGCCCTACCGCGGCAACGGCCCGGCCATCACCGATGTGTCGGGCGGCCAGGTGCAGGCCATCTTCTCGGGCATTCCGCCTGCCATCACATCGGCGAAGACCGGCCAGACCCGCATCCTGGCCGTGACCACGAAGCAGCGCGTCAAGAACCTGCCCAACGTGCCCACCGTCGCCGAGGCCGGCCTGCCCGGCTATGCCTTCACGTCCTGGTACGGCCTGTTCACCACGGGCGGCACGGACCCGGCCATCGTCGAGCGGCTGGCCCAGGAAGTGCGCAAGATCATGGAGCGCCCCGAAGTGCAAGCCCAGTTCGAGGCCCAGGGCCTGGACCCCGAGACCAGCGACCCCAAGTCCTTCAAGCAGCAGATCGACCGCGAGCTGACGCGCTGGAGCCGTGACGTGAAGACCATGGGCATCACCGCCGACTGAGGCAGGTTCTTTCATGCACGCCTCTTCCTCACCCTTCACTCCCGGCAACCCCTACGACTCCAGGCGGGTGCCCGTATTCGCGCGCAATGCCGTGTCCACCTCCCACCCGCTGGCGGCGCAGGCCGGCCTGCGCATGCTGTGGGCAGGCGGCAACGCGGTGGACGCGGCCATTGCGGCGGCGGCGGCCATGACCATCGTCGAGCCGGTGAGCAACGGCCTGGGCTCGGACGCCTTCTGCATCCTCTGGGATGGCAAGGAACTGCACGGGCTCAACGCCAGCGGCCGCGCACCGCAGGGCTGGGCGCCCGAGTACTTCCACCAGCGCTATGGCCGCCAGGACAAGCCGCCGCGCCGGGGCGTGGACTCCATCACCGTGCCGGGCGCCGTCAGCGCCTGGGTGGCCCTGCACGAGCGCTTCGGCAAGCTGCCCTTTGACGCGCTGATGGAGCCGGCCGCCGAGATCGCCGAGCGCGGCTACCTGGTGCCGCCCGTGGTCCAGCAGAAATGGGCCGCAGGCGCGCCCGAGCTGCAATCGCAGCCGGGGTTCAGGGAAAGCTTCCTGCCCCGGGGCCGCGCGCCGGAAGTGGGCGAGCTGTTCCGCTTTCCCGCCGCAGCGCGCGCCCTGCGCGCCATTGGTGCCACGCGCGGCAAGGCCTTCTATGAGGGCGAGATTGCCCGGGCCGTGACCTCGTTCGTGCAGCAGCACGGCGGCTGCCTGGGCATGGCCGACATGGCCGCGCACGAGGTGCAATGGGTGCAGCCGCTGGCCAAGGACTACCGCGGCCACACTCTGCACGAGATCCCGCCGGGCGGGCAAGGCATTGCCGCGCAGATTGCGCTGGGCATTCTGTCCAACTTCGACCTGGCCAGCCTGCCCGTGGATGGCGTGGCCTCCCAGCATCTGCAGATCGAGGCCATGAAGCTGGCCTTTGCCGACATCTACCGCTACGTGGCCGACGCGGACATGGAGGTGACGCCCGCACAGATGCTGGACGACGCCTACCTGGCCTCGCGCGCCAGGCTGATCGATCCGCGCCGTGCGCAGGACTTCAAGGCCGGCAACCCCGTGCGCGGCGGCACCATCTACCTGACGGCGGCCGACGAGAACGGCATGATGGTCAGCTTCATCCAGAGCAACTTCTCGGGCTTTGGCTCGGGCGTGGTGGAGCCGACCTTCGGCATCAGCCTGCAAAACCGCGGCCACGGCTTCGGCACCGACCCCCAGCACCCCAACCGCGCCAACCTGGTGGGCCCGGGCAAGCGCCCCTTCCACACCATCATTCCGGCCTTCCTGACCCGCGACGGCCAGCCCGTGATGAGCTTCGGCGTCATGGGCGGCAACATGCAGCCCCAGGGCCACATGCAGACTGTGGTGCGCATGCTGGACTACCGCCAGTCGCCCCAGGCGGCCTGCGATGCGCCGCGCTGGCGCGTCAACGAAGGCCTGGCCATCAACGTGGAAGGCGGCATGGACCCGTCCACCATCGCCGGCCTGCAGGCGCTGGGCCACCAGGTGGAGGTCATCCACGACCCCTACCAGGACTTCGGCGCCGGCCAGTTCATCTGGCGCATGGGCGATCCCGCCGTGGAGGGCTACCAGATCGCCAGCGACCCGCGCCGCGACGGGCTGGCGGCCGGGTTCTGAAGCGTGCTCCAACCCGCCTGTGGCTACTCCGCGCGCAAGCGCCCCTGGCGGGTCAGCCGCGCCGCCAGTGCGGCCTCTTCGCTGACCAGGCGCTGCAGCACGGCCGCGCTGGCCGGGAAGGGCTCGCTGCCCAGTTCGCGGATCAGGCGACTGAACTCCGGGTCGGCCACAGACTGGGAGATCCAGCCATACAGGCTTTCCACGCTGGCCGTGGGCACGCCCTTGGGCGCGAACACGCCCACGAAGGTGGTGGCATCGAACACCGGCAGGCCCAGCTGGGCCAGGTCGGGCACATCGGCCAGCCCGCCCCCGGCGCGCGGCCCCAGCACGAGCAGCGCGCGCAGGGCGCCGCTCTTGATATGCGGCGTGGAGCTGGTGATCTGGTCCACCACGGCATCGATCTGCCCGCCGATCAGATCGACCAGGGCCGGCCCCGATCCCTTGTAGGGCACGGGATTGACGCGCACCTTCACGGCATCTTCCAGCTGCAGCACGGCCAGGTGATTGGGCGAGCCCGGGCCGGCATGGCCCACGGTCACGCTGCCATCCCTGGCCTTCATCGCCTTGATGAAATCGGCAGCGGTCTTGAAGCGCGCGTCGTTGGCGCGCACCACCACGACCACGGGCGTGCGGCTGACCACGGCAATGGGCGCAAAGCTGTCGGCGCGGTAGGGCAGCTTGATCATCTCGGGCAAGGTGCCCAACTGGCCCGGCGTGGCCACCAGCAGCGTATGCCCGTCCGGCTCGGCGCGCGCCACCCAGCCCGAGCCCACGGCACCACCGCCGCCCGCACGGTTGTCCACGATCACGGACTGCCCCGCATGCCGGGCCAGCGGAATGCCCAGCGTGCGGGCCACGATGTCCACGTTGCCGCCCGGCGCAAAGGGCACGACCAGCGTGAGCGGCTTGGCGGGAAATGCGCGCGCCTGCACTGCCGATGCGGCCGATGCCGCAGCCAGCGCCGCGAAAGATACCGCCGTGCGGATAAAGCCTCTGCGGCCCGATGTGATTCGATTCATTTTCTCTGTCTCCTGCTATTTGAAAATCAATGACCCCAATACAGGCGCGCGGGGTTATCGACCAATACCGTGTGCCTGTATTCCTCTGGAACCCAATCCACCAGTGCCTGCGCCAATTCGCCAGCGGAATTCGAACGGGCCTTTATTCCGGGATGCGGCCAGTCCGACCCCCATACGATCCGGTGCGGATTGGCCTGCACCAGGGCATGTGCAATCGGAACCACGGCCGGGTCCACGGCCGATGCCGTTGCCGATATCCGGTAGGCGCCCGAGAACTTCACCCAGGCCCGCCCTTCCTTCATCAGCGCCTGCAGGTTGCGGCTGCCCGGCCCGCCGGCGCCCAGCTGGCGCGACGGGTGGCCGAAGTGATCCACCACCACGGCCACGCCCATGTCGGCCACGCGCTGCGCCAGGCCAGCGTCTTCATCCACGTTCACCAGCAATTGCACATGCCAGCCCAGGCCCCGGATGCGGTCGACCACGGCCTGCAGGCTGGAGACGGAGACCCCGCCCGAAAACAGCGCATTGCACCGTGCGCCCCGCACGCCCAGGGCGTGCAGCGCTTCGATCTCTGTATCCGGCGTGTCCTCGTAGATCACGGCCACGCCACGCATGCGGCCCGATTCGGCATGGCGCAGCGTCTGCTTGAGAAGGCCATGATCGCGGCCATACACGCTGGGCTGGACCAGAACGCAGCGGTCCACACCCAATGGGCGAAAGGCTTTCCAATAATCGTCCATGGACGCGACAGCCGGTGTATAGGCGCGTTCCGCAATCAAAGGAAAATCATCGGAACGACCAAATACATGGAAATGGGTATCGCAGGAATTTTCTGGAAACAGATATTGTTCCGCTGGATTTTCGACTGCGTCGCAATCACCGGCACAGCGGTTGAAACTGGGTGAATTCATGGGCATTCATTTCAAAGCTGGTGCATTGTCGTGACGCACGTAAAATTCAGTCAAGCTCATCTTTGTCATCATCAAAATGAACAGCATTCAACATACAGACGGTGCGCCCCGGGCTCCGGTCAACCTGCGCAGCATCGACCTCAACCTGCTGGTGATCTTCGAGGCCCTGGTGGAAGAACGCAGCGTGGGCAAGGCCGCCGCGCGGCTGGGCATCACCTCCTCGGCCGTCAGCCATGCGCTGCGCCGGCTGCGCACCCAGTTCAACGACCCGCTGCTGCTGCGCACGGCCGAAGGCATGTCGCCCACGCCCGAGGCCGTGCGCCTGGCGCGCAGCTTCCGCAAGGCCTTCAGCGAGATCGAAAGCGCCATCGAGGTCAGCAAGGGCTTCGATCCGGCCACGGCGCGGCGCAATTTCCACCTGCGCCTGTCCGACTACGTGGGTGTGCTGCTGCTCCCGCAGCTGTGCATCCATCTGCGTGCGGTGGCGCCGGGCATCAGCCTGTCGGTGCAGTCCTTCGACGGCCGCCAGCCCTCGGACCGCGTCGAGTACGAGGGCGTGGAGATACGGCTGTCCGTCTCGCGCGGTCGCTCGGTGCTGTCGGCGTCACGCCGCCTGCTGGACGACCAGTGGATGGTGCTGATGCGCAAGGACCATCCGGCCGCCGCCTCCCCGCTCACGCTGGAGAAATACCTGGAGCAAGGCCACCTGAAGGTCACGGGCGTGGGCAGCAGCATCGTGGATGAACTCCTGGCCGAGCGCGGGCTGGCGCGGCGCGTGATGTTCCAGGTGCCCACCTGGCTGGGCATGGTGCCCGTCATCGAATCCACCGACCTGGTGGCCGCCATGCCCGCGCACTGGATGCACAGCGTGCTGTCCGGCTCCAACTGCGTGGCGCGCCCCATGCCCCTGCCCGAGCTGGCCCTGTCCATAGACGCCGTCTGGCATCCGCGCAACGATCATGACGCGGGGCACAAATGGTTCAGGGAGTTGATCCACCAGATCTTCCAGGAGGCGTACAGCAAATCCTTGCTCCAGCAGCGCCTGGACAGGGCAGGCACACGGAACAACGCTTAACCCAGCCCTCATGCTTTTCGGTGAAGATGCGGTCTTTCCGCCGCACAAGCCATGACACCAGAACAACACACTCCAGCGCTGCAGCGCCGCAACCTCGGCCTGCTCGTGGCCGCGCAATCGCTGGGGGGCGCGTCGCCGCCCATCATCATTTCGCTGGGCGGCCTGGTCGGCCAGCAGCTGTCCACCAATCCCACGGCCACCACGCTGCCGGTCAGCATCTACCAGCTGGGCCTGGCGCTGTCCACGCTGCCCGCGGCCTGGCTGATGCAGCGCATGGGGCGACGCACGGCCTATGTGCTGGGAGCCATCCTGGGCGTGGTCTCGGGCGTGATCGCGGCCCAGGGCATTGCGCACTCCGATTTCGTGACCTTCTGCATCGGCACGGCGCTGGCGGGCTTTTACGCGGCCTGCGTGCAGAGCTACCGCTTTGCCGCCACCGACGCCATGACCGACCCCGCCGAGCAGGCGCGCGCCATCTCGCGCGTGATGATCGGCGGGCTGATCGCGGCCATCATCGGCCCGCAGGTGGTGATCTGGACGCGCGACGCCCTGCCCATGACGCCGTTCGCAGGCAGCTTCTACAGCCAGGCCGTGCTCGCCCTGCTGGCCCTGCCGCTGCTGCTGGGCCTGAAGCTGCCGCCGCCCCAGGCCCGCGCCGTGGCGGGCGAGGCCCGGCCGCTGGCCGAGATTGCGCGCACGCCCCAGTTCATCGTCGCGGCCTCGGCCGGCGTGGTCAGCTACGGTCTCATGGCCTTTCTCATGACGGCCGCGCCCATGGCCATGGTGGGCTGCGGCCACACGGTGGGCGAGGCGGCGCTGGGCATCCAGTGGCATGTGCTGGCCATGTTCGCGCCCAGCTTCTTCACGGGCCGGCTGATCGCGCGCTTTGGCAAGCGCCGCATCACGGCGCTGGGGCTGGTGATGATCGCCGCCTCGGCCCTGATGGCGTTGATGGGGCTGGAGCTGCTGCACTTCTGGGGCTCCCTGGTGCTGCTGGGCGTGGGCTGGAACTTCGGCTTCATCGGCGCCACGGCCATGGTGACCGAGTGCTACCGCCCTGCCGAGCGCGCCAAGGTGCAGGCCCTCAATGACTTCCTGGTCTTCGGCACCGTGGCCGTGGCCTCGTTCGGCTCGGGCCAGCTGCTGCACACGGCCGGCTGGGACGGCATCAACACCTGGCTGCTGCCCATCGTGGGCGTGGTGCTGCTGATGCTGGCCGTGCAGGGACGGGGTCGCGGCGCGGGCGCGCCGGCCTGAAGCCCCGACCGGTCAATCGCCAGGGTCCACGCGGCGGCTTCCCAGCCAGAGCACGGCCACCCAGCCCAGCAGCGCCAGGGCCAGCAGCACGGACAGATGCCATAGCGCCGCCTCCAGCGGCGCGCCTGCCTGATTCAGGCGCAGCGAGGCCTGGATGGCGGCCGTGCTGGGCGACAGCCAGCGCAGCGCCTGCAGCAGTTGCGGCAGGGCTTCGGCCGGCCAGCTGAAGCCGCCGACGAAGGCCAGCGGGATGGAGGTGAACAGCACCACCTGCATGGCGCGCTCGCGGTTGGCCAGCCACCAGCCCAGCAGCGCCGCCACGCCCGCCACGGCCGGGACGAAGACGGCCAGCAGCGCCAGCGCGCCCCAGGGATTGCCGCCACGCGGATAGTCGTGCCAGACGAAGATCCAGCCGAAGTAGTACAGGCCCGAGAGCCAGCCCAGCGTGCACAGCGCCAACAGCCGCGCCAGCCAGGTGCGTGCCGGCGCCCTGTCCAATCCCTGCTCGCGCCAGGTTCCCACCAGCAGCGCGCCGCCCATGAGCAGCGTCTGCTGCAGGATGATGATGGCCACGGCGGCGACGACGAAGCTGCCGTAGCCTTCCGTCGGATTGAACAAAGCCTGCATCTGCAGGTTGACGGGCGAGCGGCTGGCCTGGGCCTGCAGTGCGCTCTGTCCGCCGGCCGTCAGCCGCCGCAGCTCCACGCCTGCCGATACCGTGCCGAAGGCTTCGGCAAAGCCGTACTGCACCTGCTTGGCGGCCAGCGGGTAGGCACCGTTGGCATAGACGGGGACCACGGCCTCTTCGCTGCGCACCACGCGGCGCTTGAGGTCGCGCGGCAGCAGCGCGTAGCCCATGACGCGGCCATCCAGCAGGGCCTGCTGCGCCTGGGCCTCGTCGCCCGTGACCAGGGTCACCTCGATGCGCGGGCTGGCCTGGGCAAAGCGCAGCATCTGGCGTGCCAGGCCGCTGCCGTCGTGCTGCACCACGGCCACGGGCACGCGCTGCACGACCTCCTGCCCATAGAACCAGGGGTAGAAGAAGCCGTAGAGCACGGGCGCGCCCACCAGCAGCATGAGCACGCCCACGTCGCCGAACACGGCACGCAGGGCGCTGATGAAGTCTTGCGCAAAGCCCCTGGCCATCTCAACGCCCTCCCCATTTGTCGGGGCGGGAAAGGCCGCGCGCCAGGCCTGCCGTGGCCAGCAGCAGCAACACCAGCGCGGCCAGCAATAGCCCGGCCACCACGGGCAGGCTCTGCACGATGGGCGCGCCCATCTGCAGCTGCTCTATCTGCAGCCGCGCATAGTGGGTATAGGGCATGGACAGGGCCCAGGCACGTGCCGAATCGGGCATGGCCAGCAGCGGAAAACCCACGCCGCTGAACGCAAAGGCCGGAGCCGACAGCAGGCCCGCGCCCGACAGCGCCGTGCGCAGCGACAGCGTGAGCGCCGCCAGCAGCGCCCCGGCCGCCAGGCTCACGGCGATCAGCAGCAGCAGGGCCAGCGCCACCCAGGCCAGGCTGGCAGCGCCCTGCCCCGGATGCCAGCCCCGCCCGGCCGTGAGCCACAGCATGGCCAGCGTACCACCCAGGCCCAGGCTGGCCCAGGACAGCGCCAGCTTGCCCGCCAAGGCGCCCGCAATGGCGCTCCAGCCGGGCTTTCCCGGGCCCGCAGCCTCGGCCATCCACTGGCCCAGCGTGCGGTCGCGCAGCTCGCGCCCCACGGACCAGGCGCCGGCCGTCATGCCCAGGATGTGCAGCAGCGCGGGAATCAGCGCCGCCGCCAGGAACTGCTCGTAATTGGTGGAGATGTTGAACAGCGACACCAGGTTGGTGCGTATGGGCTCCATGCGCACGCGCAGCGCCTGGGCCGGGTCGCCGCGCTTGGCTCGGGCCTGCATTTCCACGCCGGCCGACAGCGTTCCCACCACCTGGCGCAGGTCGCGCTGGATCAGGCTGGAATGCGTGGCCAGCTGGGCGTTGTGCATGAGCACCACGTCGGCCCCCTGGCCCCGCTTGATGTCGCGCGCAAAGCCGGGCGGGATCTGCACCACGGCGTAGGCATTCATGGACTGCAGCGCCCATTGCGCCTCCGAGGCATTGAGCGCCTGCGACTGCACGGCCAGGCCCGGCGTGGCGCCCAGCATGCGCACCAGCTGGCGCGACAGGGCGCTGTGGTCCTGGTCCCAGACGGCGACGGGCAGGCGCTGGACCAGGCCTGCCGAGAAGATCCAGACCATGAGCAGCAGCGCCAGCAGCGGCACCCAGCTGACCATGGCCAGGTCCCAGGGCCGCCCGCGCAGCAGCCGCCATTCGCGCCGCAGGCTGGCGGCAAAGGCCGTGGGCGGGTTCGCGCTCACTGCCGCCGGCCGCTCAACGGCCGCCTTCCACGACCACGCTCATGCCGGGCCGCGCGCCCGCAATGGGCTGCTGCGGCCGCGCGCGGACCTCGAAGGTGCGCGCATCGAAGCCCTGGCCCGCGCGCGTGGCGCGCCAGGTGGCGAAGTCGGGCAGCACACCCAGGTAGTAGACCTCGAAGCCGGCCTCGCGGTTGTCCAGGCCCGGCAGGCGGCCGGTAAAGCGGCTGCCCTGGGCAAAGCGTGCAAGCTGGTCCTCGCGCACATTGAGCACCACCCACTGGTCGGCCAGGTCCACCACGGTGACCACGGCCACGCCCTGAGGAGACAGCTCGCCCTGGCGGGCCAGCACCTGGACCACCTCGCCGCCCACGGGGCTGCGCAGCTCGGTCTCGGCACGCGCGGCCTCCACCTCGGCCACCACGCCCTGCACCTGGCGTGCCTGGGCCTGGGCAGCGCTGCGATCCTCCTGGCGCGCGCCCGAAGCCGCCATTTCATACTGCGCACGCGCGGCCAGCGCCTGGTCGCGCGAGGCGCGCCAGTTGGCATCGGCTTCATCGCGCTTCTGGGCCGCAACCAGTCCCTGGTCGAACAGGCTTTGCACACGGCGCAGCGAGGTCTGGGCCAGGTCGGCGGCGGTCTGGGCGCGCTGCCAGTTCAGGCGCGCCATCTGCACTTCCTGCGGGCGGGCGCCGGCCTGCGCCTTGTCGGCCTGGGCCTGGGCGGCATCGCGCGCGGCCTCGGCCTGGGCCAGCTTGGCGCGCACCTCGGGGCTGTCCATCTCCACCAGCAGATCGCCGGGCTGGATCTTCTGGCCTTCGGTGACCCGCACCTTGGCGATGCGCGCCGTGACCTTGGGCGCGATGTCGGTCTCGCGTGCCTCCATCTGGCCCTGGAAATACAGGGGGGCGGGCTGCGCCGCCCGCCAAAAGCCCCAGGCCACGAGCAGCAGCACGGCCAGCACGATGGCCAGGGCCAGCCAGGGGCGCCTGCGCCCCGGCGGCACGGGCGCGGGGCCGAGTGCTTCGGGGGCGCTGCGGGGATGGTCGGGCGTGGCTGTGCTCATGGTGCGTCGGGTGGGATCTGTATGTCGGCCTGGGCCATGAATCGGTCGAATTCCTCGCTCTGGCCCGTGCTCTCCAGCAGTGCGGCCAGGGCCTGCACATACTGGTTGGCCAGTTCGGCACGCTGGGTCTGCACCTTGGCGAGATTGAGGCTGGCATCGATCAGGTCCAGCGTGGTGCTGGTGCCTTCCCGCAGGCCGGCCTCGCGCAGCCGCAGCAGCTCGCGCGCAAGATCCTCCTGGGCCTGCTGGGCCTGGTACTGGCGGCGTGCCTGCTCCACGCCCAGCCAGTTCTTTTCGACCAGCAGCGCGATGTCGCTGAGCGCCTGGGCTTCGGTCAGCTCGGCCTGCTCGATCTTGCGCTGCGAGGAGGCGGCCAGCGCATCGCGGTCGATGCTGTCCCACAGCGTCCAGCGCACGGCCACGCCAGCCACCCAGTTGGGCTTGCCGCTGGTGTTGACCTCGCGCGAACCGAAGGCCAGCAGCTGCGGCCGGCGCAGCGCCTCCTGGGCATCGTGCAGCGACTCGGCCTGGCGCTTCTTGGCCTGCACCTTGTCCAGACCCGGATGGTGCGACTGGGCCGTGGCGACGAAGCCGTCCAGCGGCGGCAAGGGCCGGCTGCTGACGAACAGCGGCGTGCTGGGCAGCACCTGTCGCTGCGCCTTGACCGTGCGCGCCAGCGCCGCTGCGGCCAGGCCTGCGTCGTCGCGCGATTTGCGCGCCTGCTGCTCGGCGTCGGCCAGCGCGGCACGGGCCTGCAGGCGTTCCAGCCGGGAGATCACGCCCGCCTTGAGCATGCTTTGCGCCGCCGTGTCATGCACGCGCACGCCTTCAAGCGCACGCTCGCGCAGCCGTGCGGCCCGCTCGGCCAGCTGGGCGCCGAAGTAGCGCTGCACCAGCAGCGAATGCAGGGCGTGGCTGCTGCTGGCGGCATCGGCCAGGGCTTCGTCAGTGGCAGCGTCCAGGCCACTGCGCACCGCATCGGACAGGCCGCCCAGGTACAGCGGCCAGACCAGGGACAGGCTGGCCGAGGCATTCGTGCTCTTGCGCTGCAAGGCATAGGAGGTGGGCAGTTGCGGCAGCGAGGGAATGGCCGGCCCCACCGAGGGCGGCAGCTGGCCGAGGACGCCGTCCAGGGTGCGCCGCGCAGGATCGAGATCGATGTCGGCATTGGCCGAATAGCGGTAGCCCAGGCCCGTGATGGCCACGGAAGGCCCGCCCAGCCCCTGCGTACCCTGGCGTCTGAGCCGCGCGCTTTCCACGGCCTTGGCCGAGGCGGCCAGTTGGTCGGAGCCCTCCAGCAACGCCTGGCGGGCCTGCACGAAGCTCATCGCGGCGGCAGCCTGGGAGGCCGGAGCCTCCCCTGCAGCCTGGGCTGCCCCTGCGACCATGCCCAGCGCCGCCAGCCACGGCACAAGGCGCGCGGGCCGCGCAAGCAACGGAAAAAACATGGAAGCGCTCAATGGCATGAAGGGGGGCGCCTTGCGTGGTTCACCGATGGTGGCGAAGCTTACACGGGCTTGCAGGCGGCCCCCCGTCGGACAAGGTCCTGTGCCTTGTGCCCCCGGCACTGTGCAGCAGGGTCGATTTGCGTGGCGTTCCATCCCATTTCTGTGCGCAGGTGCCGCGTCATGCCGCTACACTGGCGCCTGCCTGCGCGAGCATGTCCTGGCGGACCTGTCCGCAGGCCTTTTTTTTCTGCCCGGCATCGGCCCGATGCCCCGACTGACCACCATGTCCACCGTCTTCAACTTCACCTTCGTCCCCTGGTTCCGGTCCGTGGCTCCCTATATCCACAAGTTCCGACACCAGACCTTTGTGGTGGGACTGACGGGCGAGGCCATCGCATCGGGCAAGCTCAGCTCCATCGTCCAGGACCTGGCCATGATCCAGGCCATGGGCGTGAAGATCGTGCTGGTCCATGGCTTCCGTCCCCAGGTCAACGAGCAGCTTGCCGCCAAGGGCCACGAGGCCCAGTACTCGCGCGGCGTGCGCATCACCGACTCCGTGGCGCTGGACTGCGCCCAGGAAGCCGCTGGCCAGCTGCGCTACGAGATCGAGGCCGCCTTCAGCCAGGGCCTGCCCAATACGCCCATGGCCGGCGCGCGGGTGCGCGTGATCTCGGGCAACTTCCTCACGGCGCGGCCCGTGGGCATCGTGGACGGCGTGGATTTCAAGCATTCGGGCCTGGTGCGCAAGGTCGATGTGAGCGGCATCCGCAGCGCCCTGGACATGGATGCCATGGTGCTGATGTCGCCCTTCGGCTTCTCGCCCACCGGCGAGGCCTTCAACCTGAGCATGGAAGAGGTGGCCACGCGGGTGGCCATCGAGCTGAAGGCCGACAAGCTGATCTTCATGACCGAGGTGCCGGGCATCCGCATGGACCCCACGGGCCCGGCCGACGAGACCAACCCCATCGACACCGAGCTGCCGCTGGCCACGGCCCGCCGCATGCTGGCCGAGCTGCCCACGCCCGAGCAGCCCACGGACACGGGCTTTTACCTGCAGCACTGCGTGCATGCCTGCGAGCACGGCGTGGAGCGCAGCCACATCCTGCCCTTCGCCATCGACGGCGCGCTGCTGCTGGAGATCTATGTGCACGACGGCATCGGCACCATGATCATCGACGAGAAGCTGGAAGAACTGCGCGAGGCCACGCCCGACGACGTGGCCGGCATCATCCAGCTGATCGAGCCCTTCGAGAAGGACGGCACCCTGGTCAAGCGCAGCCGCACCGAGATCGAGCGCGACATCGCCCACTACACCATCATCGAACACGATGGCGTGATCTTCGGCTGCGCCGCGCTCTACCCCTATCCCAGCGCCAGGACCGCCGAGATGGCGGCCGTCACCGTCTCGCCCAAGAGCCAGGGCACGGGCGATGGCGAGAAGCTGCTCAAGCGCATAGAGCAGCGCGCCAAGGCCCAGGGCCTGGACAGCCTGTTCGTGCTGACCACGCGCACCATGCACTGGTTCATCAAGCGCGGCTTCCAGCCCGTGGACCCCGACTGGCTGCCCGAGGCTCGCAAGGCCAAGTACAACTGGGACCGCAAAAGTCAGGTCCTGGTCAAGAAGTTGTAACCCCCTGAGGCGCTGTGCGCCTTCCCCCTCACGAGGGGGGCATACGGGCGGCCGGCGACACCCTCGGTGCGGGGGCGGCGCGGCCGGCCCAGGCCCTTCCTCGGTGTCTCTCGTCTTCAGGCCACGCCAATTTTCTGAAATCGCCCAAATCAAGCGACATGGTGGCGCAACTTAGCCTTGCACTGCTGCCTGCCAGCGTGCGGCCGCCTTGCCGGCCGCTGCCAGCGCCGCATCGCGCTGCGGCGCGTCGGCCGGGCATTCGGTGAGGTAGCCGGTCACCAGCAGCGGTGCGCTTTGCGGCGTGGGCCAGGCGATGACGGCATCGTTGGCCGTGCCGCGATCGCCGGTGCCCGTCTTTCCACCCACACGCCAGCCGGCCGGCATGCCCGCGCGCAGGCGCTTGTCGCCCGTTCGGCTGGCCACCAGCCACTGCTGCAGCAGGGCGCGGCCATGGCCGTCCAGCAGCGATCCCAGCAGCAGGCGTTGCATGCTTTGCACCATGGCCAGCGGCGTGGTGGTGTCGCGCTCGTCACCGGGCAGGCCTTCGTTGAGCTCGGGCTCCATGCGGTCCAGGCGCGTGGTCTCGTCGCCGCTGGCGCGCAGCCACTGCGTCAGCGCCTGCGGGCCGCCGCTGGCGTCCAGCAGCAGGTTGGCGGCGGTGTTGTCGCTGAGCACCACGGCGGCCTCGCACAGCTCGGAGATGGTCATGCCGCCGCCATCGCCGGCACGCGGGCCGCTGGCCGGCGAGTAGGGAACCAGCCGGGAGCTGGCGTAGTGCACGCGGCGCGACAGGCGCTCATCGCCCTGCTGCACGCGGTCCAGCACCTGGGCGGCCAGCAGCAGCTTGAAGGTGCTGCACATGACAAAGCGCTCGTCGCCGCGGTGGTCCACGCTGGCGCCCGACTCCGCCTCCAGCACGGCCACGCCGAGCCGGCCGCCCACACTTTTCTCGATGCGCGCCAGCTCGGTCCTGAAGGCCTGGTCGGCAGCCCCCTGTTTTTTTGATGGCAGGGCGCAGCCCGCCAGCCCGGCCGCCATCCAGGCGGCCGCGCCGCCCGTCATCAGAAAATCGCGTCTTTGCATTGTTTTTCCTTTTCAGTTGCAGATCGACAACCGCAACGATAGCGCCGCACCCAATCTGCGACCAGCGTGAATAATTGGCAGCATCCCTTAGAAAAACTATTGGCTCACCATGCAACTGCCCCTCAACGCCCTGCGCATGTTCGACGCGGCCGCGCGCCATCTCAACCTGACGCGGGCGGCCGACGAGCTGTGCGTGACCCAGGCCGCCGTCAGCCAGCACATCCGCAACCTGGAGGAGCGCCTGGGCAAGCCGCTGTTCCGGCGCCTGCCGCGCGGCCTGGCGCTGACCGACGAAGGCCATGCGCTGTGGCCTGCCGTGGCCGAGAGCTTTGCGCGCATAGAGCATTCGCTGCAGCAGGTGGCCGAACCGCGCCCGCGCGAGGTCCTTACCGTGGGCGTGGTCGGCACCTTCGCCATCGGCTGGCTGATTCCCAGGCTGGGCCAGTTCCAGCAGCAGCACCCCTACATCGACCTGCGACTGCTCACGCACAACAACCGCGTGGACCTGGCCGGCGAAGGGCTGGATGCGGCCGTGCGCTTCGGCGACGGCGCCTGGCAGGGCACGCGCGCCGAGCTGCTGCTGCGCGCGCCGCTGACGCCCATGTGCACCCCCGCCCTGGCCC
This sequence comes from Delftia acidovorans NBRC 14950, assembly GCF_001598795.1. Lineage (GTDB taxonomy): Bacteria > Pseudomonadota > Gammaproteobacteria > Burkholderiales > Burkholderiaceae_C > Comamonas > Comamonas acidovorans. The sequence continues at coordinate 227,485 of NZ_BCZP01000007.1, forward strand.
AGCGCCTGCGCCAGCCGGCCGACCTGGCCGGGCAGACGCTGCTGCGCTCGTACCGCCTGCAGGAGTGGGAGAGCTGGTTTGCCACGCTGGACCAGAGCGCGCCGCTGGCGCGCGGGGCCATGTTCGACTCCTCGCTGACGCTGGCCGAGGCGGCGGCCCAGGGCGCGGGCGTGGCCCTGCTGCCGGCGCGCATGTTCCAGCACCTGCTGCAGCAGGGCCGGCTGGTGCGCCCCTTCGAGCAGGAGGTGGACACGGGCGCCTACTGGCTGACCCATCTGCGCTCGCGCGCACCCAGCGCGGCGCTCAAGACCTTCAGGCAATGGCTGCTGGCGCAGCTGCAATAGCCACGGACGCCCGCGGCAAGACCCGCAGGCCGCCTGACTTTGGCCCCGGCGCTATCATCTGCCGCTTTTGGCCCCTAGCCCCGTCCCCGCTCCATGACCCAGACCCTGCCGGTTCTCTACTCGTTTCGCCGCTGCCCCTACGCCATCCGCGCCCGCCTGGCGCTGGCCCATGCCGGCCTGGCCTGCGAGCTGCGCGAAATCAACCTGCGCAACAAGCCGCAGGCGCTGCTCGATGCCTCGCCCAAGGGCACGGTGCCCGTGCTGGTGCTGGAAGACGGCCGCGTGATCGAGCAGAGCCTGGATGTCATGCTGCACGCGCTGCGCGCCAATGACCCGGACGGCTGGCTGGCACCGACCAGCGGTTCGCTGCCGGACATGCTGGCGCTGATCGAGCGCAACGACGGCTTTTTCAAGCACGCCCTGGACCGCTGCAAGTACCCCGAACGCTATACGGCCGAAGAGGTCAACCACGCCCAGGCCGATGCCCTGACCTGGCTGGCCGAGCTGGACGACCAGCTGGAGGCCACCGGCTACCTGTTCGGCCAGAACCCCAGCCTGGCCGACATGGCCCTGCGCCCCTTCGTGCGCCAGTACGCGCGCATCGACGAGTCGCAATGGAACGAGCAGCCCTGGCCGCACCTGCAGGCCTGGCTGCAGCGCTGGATCGATTCGGCCCTGTTCGCCGAGGTGATGGAAACCTACCCGGGCTGGGTGCCCGGCACGCGCGGCCCAGTCTTTGCCGCCGGTGGCGTGGGCAGCGACTGACGCCTGCCCGCCCCGTGTGCCCTGCCCCGGGTCGGCAGGGGCTGCGCAAGGCAGGCAAAGCTGGCACAGTGGCAGGCTGTTGCCAACCGCATGAGCCTTCGCCGACATGACCCTCGCCACCCTGCTCGTCTTCTCCCTGGTCGCGCTGATCGCGATCATCACCCCCGGTCCCACCGTGCTGCTGGCCCTGGCCAATGGCTCGCGCCACGGCGTGCGCCGCGCCCTGCCGGGCATGCTGGGCGCCGTGCTGTCGGACTTCGTGCTGGTCGGCGCTGTCGCGCTGGGCCTGGGCGCGCTGCTGGCGGCCTCGGAGTTCTGGTTCTCGGTGGTCAAGTGGGCGGGAGCGGCCTACCTGGCCTGGCTGGGCCTGCGCATGCTGCGCAGCCAGGGCGGATCGCTGTCGGCACCCCAGGGCGACGGCAAGGCAGAGGCCGGCGCCGACGGCTACAGCGCCCGCACCGTGCTGCTCAAGTCGTTCCTGGTCGCCGTGACCAATCCTAAGGGCTACCTGTTCTGCTCGGCCCTGCTGCCGCAGTTCATCGACCCGGCGGCCGCCCAGGCGCCGCAGTACATCGCCATTGCGCTGGTGTTCGCGCTCATCGATTTCCTGGTGATGCTGGCCTATGCCTTCGCCGGATCACGCGCCGCGCGGCTGCTGCGCGGGCGGGCCGTGATGTGGCTGGACCGCCTGTGCGGCGGCATGCTGCTGGCGCTGGCAGGCTCGCTGGCCTTCTACCGCCGCGCGTCGAACTAGGCGCGCCGCCCAAGAGCCTCGCCTCCCCCACTGCGTCAGCGCGTCGTCCCCATGACATCGTCCAGCTGCAGCACGGCCGCCGCGTTGGCGGTGGTGGTGGCCAGGGTGTCGATGGCGCCGGTGCGCAGGGCGCCCAGGATGGCCGTGACCTTGCTGGATTCGGCCGCCACCGCGATGACGTTGGGTATGCGCAGCAGGTCCTCGCGGCTCAGGCCGATGACGCGGTCCTGCATGGGGGTGGCGGCCGGCTGGCCGTGGATGTCGATGAAGTCGTAGCCCATCATGTCGCCCACCGTGCCCGCGCGGCGGGCGTCCGAGATCTCCTGCGCGGAAAACCAGCCCATGCGGGCCATGTTGCTGTCCACGCTGACATCGCCCACGCCGATGAGGGCGATGTCGGCGCGGCGCGCCTTGTCCAGGGTGTGCCTGACGGTGTCGTTGTCCAGCAGCGCCTTGCGCAGTTGCGGATCGCCCACCAGGGCCGGCGCATAGAGCGATTCGGACTTGCCGCCAAAGCGCGCGGCCAGGCGGCGCGCGATGTGGTCGGCGTTCATCGCCTCCCCGCCACGGTAGGAGCCGCCGATGGCGCTGACGAAGTGGCACTCCCGCCGTGTGGCGGACAGGGCGTGCTCGGAGACCGAGGACACGTTGCGCCCCATGCCCACGGCCACGATGGAGCCATCGACCAGGATGCGCTCCAGCTCGCTGGCCACCAGCCCTGCCAGCAGTTCGCGCTGCCGGTCGGCATCCTTGTGGTCCACCGCGATCAGCGCGCGCTTGATGTGAAAGCGCTCGGTCAGCTGCCGCTCCAGGTCGGCGGACACCAGCGAATGCGGCCGCACGCGGATCTCGACAATGCCCTCTTCCTGCGCGCGGCGCAGCAGCCGCCCGACGGTGGCGCGCGAGATGCCGAACTCCTTGGACAGTTGGTCCTGCGTGCATCCATCGACGTAGTACAGGGTCGCCAGTCGCGTCAGGTCGCTTTCAGTCAAGGGTGCCTCCAAGGGTGCCGGGAAAGGCGCGCAGTGTAGCGCCGCTCACCGGGCCTCGCCAGCGTGGGGCAGCAGCAGGACCTTGACCGAGTCCATGGAATCGGCCACCCGGATGGCGCTCTCCCAGTCCGACAGCGCATAGCGGTGGGTGACGATGCCCTCGGAGGTGACCAGCCCGCGCGCCAGCAGGTCGATGGCAATGGGGTAGCAATGGGCGCTCAGGTGGGCGCCGCGCAGGTCCAGCTCCTTTTCCTCGCCGATGATGGACCAGTCCACCGTGGTCTCGCGCCCGAAGACACTGAACTCCACGAAGCGGCCGAGCTTGCGCACCAGGTCCAGCCCCTGCGTCACGCCCGAGGGCGCGCCCGTGGTCTCTATGTACACATCGCAGCCATAGCCGTCGGTCAGTGCGTGCACGATGGCGCGGGCGTCCTCGCGCGCGGGGTTGATGGTCACGTCGGCGCCGCAGCGGCGCGCCAGCGCCAGGCGCTGATCCGACAGGTCCATGACCACCAGCCGGCGCGGCGTCTTCAGGCGCGCCACCTGGGCCATGAGCAGGCCCAGCGTGCCCGCGCCGGCGATGACCACCACATCATCGAGCTGGATGTCGCCGCGGTTGACGGCATGGATGGCGCAGGACAGCGGCTCGGTGATGGCCGCATCCTCGAAGTCCACGCTCTCGGGAATCCGGTGCACCACGGCGCGGGCGGACAGGCGCATGTACTCGGCCATGCCGCCATCGGCCACCTGGCCCTGGAAGCCGTAGACATCGTGCACCTCGCACATCCAGCGAAAGCCGGTCCTGCAATAGCGGCAGGCATGGCAGGGCACGATCTGCTCGGCGATCACCCGGTCACCCAGCTGCACGCCGTGGTGCTCCTGGGCACCCTCGCCCACCTCCACCACATGGCCCCAGAACTCGTGGCCCGCGATCACCGGCGGGCGCACATAGGCTGGGCGGCCTTTTTCCGGGTCTCCCCAGAAGCGCGGCGCGCCAGCCCAGCATTTGCAGTCGCCCGCGCAAATGCCGCAGGAAGCCACGCGGATGACCAGCTCGCGCGGCCCGGCCTGCGGACGCGCGACGCGCTCGAGCCGGTAATCCCTGGGCCCGTGGCAGACCACGGCCAGCATGTTCGTATCGGCGGCGTCAGGCAGGGTGTTTTGCATGGAACTCTCCCGGGTTGCAGGTTGTGGACAGGACGTGGGCGCAGCGCTTCATGCCCTGCGGCGCGAACTGTCGAGCAGCACGGCGCCGACGATGATCACGCCCTTGATCAACTGCTGGTAGTACGAGGACACGCCCAGCAGGTTCAGCCCGTTGTTGATCACGCCGATGAGCAGGGCGCCGACGACCGTGCCGCCCAGGCTGCCCGTGCCGCCCGACAGGCTGGTGCCGCCGATCACCACGGCCGCAATGGCGTCCAGCTCGTAGGACACGCCGGCCTGCGGCAGCGCCGCCGTAGTGCGCGACGCCAGCAAAATGCCGGCCAGCCCCGCGAGCAGGCCGCTGACCACATAGACCAGCAGCACGATGGCGCGGGTGTTGATGCCGCTGGTCTTGGCGCTGCGCAGGTTGCCGCCCACGGCGTAGATATAGCGGCCATACACGGTGTAGCGCAGCACGAAGGCAAACACCGCGACGGCAACGGCAAAGATCACGATGGGCATGGGCACGGGGCCCAGCTGGCCGGCGCCGATGGCAAGAAAGCCGTCGGGCAGCTCGGACACCGGCATGCCGTCGTTGTAGATGTAGGTCAGGCCGCGCGCCGCACTGAGCATGCCCAGCGTGGCTACGAAGGGCGGCACCGCGAACCAGGCCACCAGCAGGCCGTTGACGCCGCCCAGCAGCATGCCCACGCCCAGCCCGGCGCCCACGCTCACCGCCAGCCCCTGGCCATCGGCCGCCAGCCAGGCGCCCACCATGCCGGCCAGCGCCAGGATGGCGCCCACCGACAGGTCGATGCCCGCCGTCAGCACCACGCACGTCATGCCGATGGCCAGGATGCCGTTGATGGAGGTCTGGCGCAGGATGTCGGCCCAGTTGCCCCAGGTCATGAAATGGGGGTTGGCCAGCGCCAGCGCGGCGCACAGCGCAATCAGCGCGATGACCACGCCGTAGCGCTCGCGCAGGCTGCGCAGGTCCAGCGCGCGCCGCCCCAAGAGCGGCGGCGAAGATGCGGCTTGAAGATTCGTCATGGAGGACTCCCGCGTTGATGGAAGAAAGGCGTGGGGCCGGCAGGCCGCTCACTGGATGGAGTAGCCCCCGTCGATGACGATGTTCTCGCCCGTCAGCATGCCGGCGTGCGTACCGGCCAGGAACACGGCCAGCCGCGCCACCTCCTCGGGCTGCGCAAAGCGGCCCGTGGGAATGAGTGCGCGCATGGCCTCCCCCACCTGCCCGGCCCAGGCCTTGCGGCCCAGCGGCGTATCCACCACGGTCGGCGAGATGGCGTTGACGGTGATGCCGTCCGTCGCCCACTCCAGCGCCAGCACGCGCGTCAGCCCCACCAGGCCCGCCTTGCTGGCGCAATAGGCGGCATGGCGCCTGAGCGCGACCACGCTGGCCTGCGAGGCCAGGTTGATGATGCGTCCGTGGCGCTGGCGGCGCATGGCCGGGGCCACCGCCTGGGCCAGCAGCAGCGGCGCCGTGAGGTTGACGGCCAGCGTGCGCTCCCAGGCCGCCTCGCTGACTTCGCCGGCCGGCTCCAGCAGCGCCACGCCGGCGCTGTTGACCAGGATGTCGATGCGGCCCGTGGCCTCCAGCACCGTGGCCACCGCCTGCTCCACGCCCGCAGGCCTGGTCACATCCACCTCCAGCGCCAGGTGGTGCCGGGGCTCCGCCAGGCTGGCAGCGGCCACGTCCAGTGCCTGCCGCTCCAGGTCCACCAGGACGACACGCGCACCGCCTTCGGCGAGCTGCCGGGCAATCGCCAGGCCGATGCCGCCCGCGCCGCCGGTGACCAGGGCCGTGCGGCCGTCGAAGTCCCGCTCCAGGCTGGCGGCGCTCATTTGCGCACCTTCTGCAAGAAGGCGTCGGCATTGGCGGGCACGATGGCGGTCCAGGGCACCTCGTAGGATTTGGCCGTGCCATCGCCCCAGGGCATGGCCTGGGCATACTCGCTCCATACCACCGAGCGCGGCTGGTAGGACGGGCCGACAAGGTGGCGCAGCAGCACATCCAGCGCGCCCTGCGCCTGGGCCTGGGCATCCTGGAAATTGGTGGTCATCTCGCCGCGCTTGACGGCCGTGATGGCGGCGGCCACGCCGTCCACGCCCACCACCGGGATGGTCTTGATGTCGATGCCCTTGGTCTTGATGGCCTGCACCGCGCCCAGGGCCTCGTCGTCGTTCTGGGCGATCACGCCCTGTATCTGGCCCGGGAATGCGGTCAGCCAGTTCTCCATCAGTCCCATGGACTCGGCGCGCGACCAGTTGGCGGTCTTGCGCGCCAGCACCTTCACGTCCTTGTGGCGGGCCAGCACCTCGTCATTGCCGCGCGCCCGCTCGATCTGTGCCGACTGGCCTATGGGCCCCTCGATGACGACGATATTGCCCTTGCCGCTGATGGCCTTCATCAATGCCTCGGCCTGCATGCGGCCGGCCACCACATCGTCATTGCCCACGTAGGAGGTCAGCACATCGCCCTGCACGCGCGTGTTGGAGCCCACCACGGGAATGCCGGCCTTCACCGCCTTCTGCACGGGCGCCGCACCCGCCTTCAGGTCAATGGGCACGAAGAGGATGCCGTCGTACTTCTGCGTGATCATGGTGTCGAACTGGTTGCTCTGCGTCAGCGCGTCGTAGTTGCCGTCGAACACGGTGATCTGCACCGTGCCGTCCTTCACGGCCGGATGCGCCTTCAGCTCCTTGGTCCACATCTGCATGAACTCGCCCTTGAGCCCATAGACGGCCGCGCCTATGCGGTAGGGCTTGGCCGGTGCTGGTACTGGTGCTGGTGCCGTCAGCGGGGCCGGAGCCTGGGCCCGGACCTGCGCTGCGGCCAGGAACAGCCCACCGGCAAGCGCGGCGGCAAGCACGGTGGTGAAACGAAAAAACGGCATGGTCATGTCTCCTGTGTGTTGTGAAAGGCAAGGGGGAAAACGCTGCATGGGCATCGCCCGGGCTCAGGAAGCGAGGTGCATCAGCGCCTCCTGCGTGATGCCGTGGCCGGCCACCACGCGGTCAAGCCGGCCTTTGCGGAAGATGGCAATGCGGTCGCTCAGCTCCAGCAGTTCCGGCGCCTCGGAGGACACCACGACAACGGCATGGCCCTGCTCGGCCAGCGAGGCCAGGAAGGCGTACACCTCGCGCTTGGCGCCTTCGTCGATGCCCCGCGTGGGCTCGTCGCACAGCAGGCAGACGGGGTTGGTAGCCATGCAGCGGGCCAGCACCACCTTCTGCTGGTTGCCGCCGCTCAGGCCCGAGACCGGCATGGCCGGGCTGGCCAGCTTCACGCGCAGGCGCTGCAGCAGGCCGCCCACCAGCACGCGCTCTGCCGCGCCATCCACCACCCCGGCGCGCTGCAGGCCCGGCAGTGCGGGCAAGCTGGTGTTGAAGCGCACCGAGGAGCTCATCACCAGCCCCGTGGCCTTGCGGTCCTCGGTCACCAGGGCCAGGCCCGCCTTGATCGACGCCGCCGGATTGCCGCGCGGCAGGGGCAGCCCGCCCATGCTCGCCTGCCCCTGATCGGCGCGCGTGAGGCCGTACAGGCAGTTGAGGAATTCGCTGCGGCCCGATCCCATCAGTCCGTAGATGCCCAGCACCTCGCCGGGGGCAACGTCCAGGCTGATGTCCTCGAACTCGCCCCGGCGCGTGAGCCCCTGCACCGACAGCAGCGGCTCGCCCGGCGCCGCAGCCCTGCGCTCGTTGGCGGCAGCGCGGACTTCCCTGCCCACGATGAGCTTCACCAGCTGCCGCCGGTCGATATCGGCCAGCGCGCCGGTCTGCACGAAGCCGCCATCGCGGAACACCGTGTAGCTGTCGGCAATGGTGAAGATCTCCGTCAGGCGGTGCGACACGTAGAGGATGCCGGCGCCCTGCGCGGTCACGCGGCGTATCGCGTCGAAGAGGATGGCGGTCTCGCTTTCGCCAATGGCCGAGGTGGGCTCGTCCATGATGATCAGCTCGCTTTGCCGGCTCAGGGCCTTGGCAATCTCCACCAGTTGGGTCTGCGCCAGGCTCAGGCGGCCCATCTGCGCACGCGGATCGATATCGAAGCCCAACTGCCTGAGCAGCGCATCCGCCTGCTCCAGCAGCGCGGCATGGCGGACCACCACGCCAGCGCGCCGGGGCTCGCGGCCCAGGAAGATGTTCTCGGCCACGCTCATGCCCGGGATGGGCGACAGCTCCTGCGTGATGATGGACAGGCGGTGCGCCAGCGCCTCGTGCGGCGTGGCGAAATCCACCGGCCGGCCCTTGAGCAGAATCTCGCCGGCATCGCGCCGCAACAGGCCCATCACGATGTTCAGGAAGGTGGATTTGCCTGCGCCATTGCCGCCGCACAGCGCGTGCACGCTGCCCGCCTGCAGCTCAAGGCAGCCGTTGCGCAGCGCAGGCACGCCGCCGAAGCTCTTGGCCACCCCGCGAGCCTGCAGCAGTGCGGTGCCGGTGCGGGTGCCGGTGCCCATGGTCACGCGCCCTGCCCGCGCCCGGCCGCGGCGGCCTGCGAGCGTTCGAAGCCGGTGATGGCATCCACCTTCAGGGCCGAGCTGCCGCCATCGAAGCGCGATGCAAGGAAGCGGTCCACGATGGCCTTGGCCAGCTCCACCCCGATCACGCGCGAGCCCAGCGTGATGATCTGCGCGTCGTTGCTGCGGCTGGCGCGCTCGGCCGAATAGGTGTCATGGGCCTGCGCGGCGCGGATGCCCGCCACCTTGTTGGCGGCAATGGCCATGCCTATGCCCGTGCCGCACAGCAGAACGCCGCGCTCATGGCGGCCCTGGACGATGGCCTGCGCCACCGCGATGCCGATGTCGGGGTAGAGCACCGGCTCGCCGTCGTGCGTGCCGAAGTCGGCCACTTCGTGGCCCTGGGCCAGCAGATGCTGCTTCACGGCGTTCTTGAGGTCGCAGGCGGCTTCGTCGCAGCCGATGGCCAGCTTCATGGCATCCCCTTCATTACAAAAGACCATCACATGATCATTTGATCAATGTTTTTTGAGAGTCTTCTCAATCGGAGATCATTTGTCAAACAACGAAAGCTATGCGCATCAGCAATATGAAGACGTAACCTGTTGAATTTTCTAAATAAATCATCAAATCCTATCGTTTTCCCTTGGCTATTGAATAGCCAAAAGGCATTGACACGCCAATTTCAACAAATCAAAAATGACCACGCAATGATCATATGAACAGTCTTCGGCACACCCGCCGAGACCGCACCTGGAGGAGACAAAGGCATGACGACCAACCGCGTGATCAACGACCCCGACCGGGTGGTGGAGGACATGCTCCAGGGATGGATCGCCGCCCATGGCGACACCCTGCGCATCGACGCCGGCAATGCCCGCGTCGTGCGCCTGCATGGCGCGCCACGCAGGGGCAAGGTGGGCATCGTGACGGGCGGCGGGTCGGGCCACGAACCAGCCTTTCTGGGCTATGTGGGCGCAGGCCTGTGCGACGCCGCCGCCGTGGGCGAGGTCTTCTCGTCCCCCACGGCCAGAAGCTTCTACGACGCCATGCGCGCGGCCGATGGCGGCGCCGGCGTGGCCTGCCTGTATGGCAACTACGCGGGCGACAACATGAACGTGGCCATGGCCGTGCAGATGGCCGCGGCCGAAGGCATGGCGGTCAGGACCGTGGTGGCCAACGACGACGTGCCTTCAGCCGCGCGGGGCGACGAGGCCAGCCGCCGCGGTGTGGCCGGCGAGATCCTGATGTGGAAGGTGGCGGGCGCCCGGGCGGCCATGGGCGCCAGCCTCGACGAAGTGATCGCCCTCGCACGGCACGCCATGGCCCGCACGCGCAGCATCGGCATCGGCCTGTCGGCATGCACCATTCCCGCCGTGGGCAAGGCCAACTTCCATATCGAGCGCGGCAGCATGGAGGTGGGCATAGGCCACCATGGCGAGCCCGGCATGTCCGTGCACCGCACGGCCACGGCGGCCGATATGACCGAGCGCATGCTGGACACCCTGCTGCCCGACCTGCCCTTCGCCCCGGGCGACCGCGTGGCCGTGCTGCTGTCCGGCCTGGGCGCCACGCCACTGATGGAGCAGTACATCCTCTATGGCGAGGTGGCCCGGCGCCTGCAAGAACGCGGCATTCAGGCGGCCTTCCGGCTGGTGGGCAATCTCTTCACGTCGCTGGAGATGATGGGCATCACGCTCACGCTGATGCAGTTGGATGATGCGCTGGAAGCCTGCCTCAAGGCGCCCTGCCAGTCAGTCGCCCTGACCCTGGCCGGCGGGCTGCCGCCCCAGCCGCAGGACGCCACTCCAACGTCGCCCTCTGTTCCGGCAAGGACGCCGGCACAGGCCCAGGAACAAGCACAAACCGCCCGCCCCCAAGCCGCAAGGCGCACCAGCCAAGGGCCGGCCATCGTGCTCGATGGCGCGGGCAGCATCGTGCGTGAACTGATCACGGCCATCGTCAGCCACCGGGAGTTCCTGAGCGAGATCGACGGCCTGATCGGCGATGGCGATCACGGCATCAACATGGCCAAGGGCTTTTCCGGCTGCGGCGCACGGCTCGATGCCATGGACGCCAGCCAGGCGGCGCAGCTGCCTGCGGCGCTGCAGCAGCTGTCCCAGGCCTTGATGGACGATATCGGCGGCTCCATGGGCCCGCTGTACGGCAGCTTCTTCCAAGGCTTCGCCGATGTTCTTGGGCCGGAGCAGGAGATGGATGCCACCCTGTTCGGCCAGGCGCTGGCGCGGGCCGTCGCCGATGTGCAGGAGATGGGCAAGGCCCAGGTGGGCGACAAGACCCTCATCGACACGCTGGCCCCGGCCCTGCAGGCCTACCGGCAATCGCTGCAGGCGGGCGCCGGCTTCCGCGAGGCGCTGCAGGCCATGGAGGCCGCGGCCGAAGCGGGCAAGGAATCCACGCGCCACCTGCAGGCCCGCATCGGGCGCTCGGCCCGGCTGGGGCCGCGCTCCATTGGCGTGCTGGACGCGGGCGCCACGTCCTGCTGGCTGATTCTGAGCACCCTGGCGCAGTCGCTGCAGCGGCGACTGGCGCAAGCCTCAGCCTAGGGCTCAGCGCCTGCGGGCAGCGCCGCGCACCAGCAGCACCAAGACGGCCACGCTCATGATGGCGAAGCAGATGAAGGACCAGTTGGCGATGGAGCCGCCCAGGAAGCTCCAGTCCACGGCGGCGCAGTCGCCCGAGCCACGGAAGATCATGGGCACGGCACGGCTGATGGAGTAGTTCTCGATCATTCCGTAGAAGTCGCGCCCGCAGGTGGCGAACTCGGGCGGATACCACTGCAGCCAGCTCTGGCGCGCGGCGACGAAGGCGCCAAAGCCTGCAGCCACCAGCGCCAGCACGCCCCAGCTGATCAGCCAGCCGCGACCGCCGCGCACACTGCCCAGGCCCGTGAAGAGGGCCACGCCGATCAATGCATAGCGCTGCACGATGCACATCGGGCAGGGCTCCAGCCCGACCACATGCTGCAGATACATGCCGAAGGCCAGCATGGCCACGCAGGCCAGGCTGATGAGCGCCAGGATGCGGCGCGGAGCGTTGTCAAACCATTGAAGCATTCTTGTCTTTCGTCACCCGGTTGAATGAAATCAGGGCTGCGGCGCCGGCCCGGCGCTGCAGCCCTGTTCAGCGGGTGCAGGAAGCCGTTGCCGCGCCGTCAGATGCCAGCCGCCTCGTCCAGAAACACCTTGGCACGGCGCGGTGTCACCACCAGGGTTTCCCCCTCGCGCAGGGCCATGTCCCTGAACTGCTGCGCAGGAATCTGCGCCTCGATCAGGCCACCCTCTTCGGCATTGTCCGTGCTTTCGGTGCTCTCCGATGGAATAAGTTCCAGGCGCGCAATGGGCCCCACGACGATGGCGCGGGCCAGCTGCACGACGATGCCCGTGGGCCGTCCCTGGACGTCCAGGTTCTGGCCGGGCGAGTAGCGCTCCACCTCCAGATCGTGCGGGCGCACATAGGCGAAGGCCTTGCTGTCGCTGGCGCCCTTGGCGTCGTGGCTGTCCAGCTGGGTGCCGTCGTCCAGGTAGACACGGCCATCGCTGGCGCGGCCCTTGAACAGGTTGACATCGCCCAGGAAGCCGTAGACGAAGGGCGTGGCCGGGTTGTCCCAGACCTGCTGGGGCGTGCCCTCCTGCTCGATGCGGCCCTGGTTGATGACGACCACGCGGTCGGCCACTTCCAGTGCCTCCTCCTGGTCATGGGTCACGAAGATGGAGGTCACATGCAGCTCGTCATGCAGACGGCGCAGCCAGCGGCGCAGCTCCTTGCGCACCTTGGCATCCAGCGCGCCGAAGGGCTCGTCGAGCAGCAGCACCTTGGGCTCCACCGCCAGGGCGCGGGCCAGGGCAATGCGCTGGCGCTGGCCGCCCGACAGCTGGGACGGAAAGCGTTCGGCAATCCAGTCCAGCTGCACCAGCTTGAGCAGGCTCATCACCTTCTCGCGGATCTGGGCCTCGCTGGGGCGCTGGCTGCGCGGCTTCACGCGCAGGCCGAAGGCCACGTTCTCGAACACGGTCATGTGGCGGAACAGCGCGTAGTGCTGGAACACGAAGCCCACGTTGCGCTCGCGCACATGGACATCGGTGGTGTCTTCGCCGCTGAAGTGGATGCTGCCCACGTCGGGCGTCTCCAGGCCCGCGATGATGCGCAGCAGCGTGGTCTTGCCGCAGCCCGAGGGGCCGAGCAGTGCGATGAGTTCGCCGGACTGGATGTCCAGGCTCACATCGCGCAGGGCCTGGAAATCGCCGAACTGCTTGCTGACGTTGCGTATTTCAATGCTCATGGTCTTGCTCTTGCTTTTGTCTGGTCGGGGCCGAGGTTCAGGACACCTGCGGCACCTGGGATGCCTGGGATGCCTGGGATGCCTGGGATGCCTGGGATGCCTGGGAAGACGCCGTGGGGCGCTCGGGAGGCAGGTCGGCAGCGGCCTTGGCCTGCTGCTCGGCACGCCACTCGGCCACCGACTTGATGACCAGGGTCACCAGCGCCAGCAGGGCCAGCAGCGAGGCGGCAGCGAAGGCGGCAACGGACTGGTACTCGTTGTAGAGGATCTCCACATGCAGCGGAATGGTGTTGGTCTGGCCGCGGATGTGGCCCGAGACCACCGACACCGCGCCGAACTCGCCCATGGCACGCGCATTGCACAGGATCACGCCGTACAGCAGGCCCCACTTGATGTTGGGCACGGTGACCTTCCAGAAGGTCTGCCAGCCCGTGGCACCCAGCACGATGGCGGCCTGCTCCTCGTCGCTGCCCTGCGCCTGCATCAGCGGGATCAGCTCGCGGGCGATGAAGGGGAAGGTCACGAAGATGGTGGCCAGCACGATGCCGGGCACGGCGAAGATGATCTTGATGTCATGCTCGGCCAGCCAGGGGCCGAACCAGCCATGGGCACCGAACACCAGCACGTACATCAGGCCCGCCACCACAGGCGAGATCGAGAACGGCAGGTCGATCAGGGTGATCAGAAAGGCCTTGCCCCGGAACTCGAACTTGGCGATGCACCAGGCCGCCGCCACGCCGAACACCAGGTTCACCGGCACGGCGATCAGCGCCGTGATCAGGGTCAGCTTGATGGCCGACCAGGCATCGGGCTCCTGCAGGCCGGCGACATAGGCGTCCCAGCCCTTGCGCAGCGCCTCGGTGAACACGGCCGCCAGTGGCAGCACGAGGAACAGGCCGATGAAGATCAGCGCAATGCCCGTGAGAATCCAGCGCACGGCGCGCGGCTCGGTGGTGGTGAGCTTTTCGCGCCGGCCCTTCGGGGGCGCGGTGAGCCTGTACAGAACCAGAACGGCGACCAGCACCGCGCCAATGATCTTGAGAAGCAATGCTTCCTGTGGAGACAACGCCATCTCAAGCCCCTCCCGAATGCTTGCGCTGCCATGCCTGCAGCGCGTTGATGACCAGCAGCATCACGAAGGAGAACAGCAGCATCACCACGGCCACGGCCGTGGCGCCTGCGTAGTCGTATTGCTCCAGCTTGCCAATGATGATCAGCGGTGTGATTTCAGAAATCATGGGCATGTTGCCCGCGATGAAGATGACCGATCCGTACTCGCCGATGGCGCGTGCAAAGGCCATGGCAAAGCCCGTGAGCAGCGCGGGCGTGATGGCCGGCAGGATCACCTTGTAGAAGATCTGCCAGCGCGAGGCGCCCAGGCTGGTGGCCGCCTCCTCAAGCTCCTTTTCGGAGTCTTCCAGCACCGGCTGCACCGTGCGCACGACAAAGGGCAGACCGATGAAGATCAGCGCAATCACCACGCCGTTCGGGTTGAAGGCCAGCTGGATGCCGTAGGGCTCCAGGTACTGGCCCACCCAGCCGTTGCCGGCCAGCAAGGCGGTCAGCGAAATACCGGCCACGGCCGTGGGCAGGGCAAAGGGCAGGTCCACCAGGGCATCGACGATCTTCTTGCCCGGGAACTTGTAGCGCACCAGCACCCAGGCGATCAGCAGGCCGAACACCAGGTTCACGCAGGCCGCCGCGAACGAGGCGCCAAACGTCAGCCGGTACGAGGCCAGCACGCGCGGCGAGGCCACGGCCTCCCAGAACTGGGGCCAGGTGAGCGAGAAGGTCTTGAACAGCAGTGCCGACAACGGGATCAGCACAATCAGGCTCAGATAAAACAGCGTATAGCCCAAGGTCAGCCCGAAGCCGGGCAAAACGCGCTTGGCGCCGCGCCCTTTGCGCGCCGCACCGGACGGTGCGGGCACAGGAGCGTCGGCGCCAGGCCTTGGGCTGGTCGGAACGGCAGACACCATGTTGGATTCCAAATCAGCCAGTGTGGGGAGGGGGCCTCAGGCGGACTGCGCCGCCTTCATACCTGCTTGCGTGCTTACTTGCCGGGGACGTAGATCTTGTCGAACTGTCCGCCGTCGTTGAAGTGCACCTTCTGGGCTTCGGACAGCGAGCCGAAATACTTGGCCACGGTGAACTGCTTGATGGGCTTGAACACATCGGCATGCTTCTTGAGCACGGCCTCGGAGCGGGGGCGCAGCGCGTGCTGTGCGGCGATTTCCTGGGCCTCGTCGGAGTACAGCCAGGCCAGGTAGTCGTGCGCCAGCTGGCCCGTGCCCTTCTTGGCCACGGTGCGCTCGACCACGGCCACGGGGTTCTCGGCCACGATGGACACCGAGGGATGGACGGCATCGACCTTGCCCTTGCCGAATTCGCGGTCCACGGAGACCACTTCGGATTCGAAGGTGATCAGCACGTCGCCGATATTGCGCTGCAGGAAGATGCTGGTCGCGTCGCGGCCGCCCTTGCCCAGCACGGGCACGTTCTTGTAGAGCTGCTGCACGAACTCGGCCGCCTGCGCGTCGGTGCCGCCCTTCTCGCGCACTGAGCCCCAGGCCGCCAGGTAGGCGTAGCGGCCATTGCCGCCGGTCTTGGGATTGACCACCACGACCTTCACGTCGGGACGGATCAGGTCGCTCCAGTCCTTGATGTTCTTGGGATTGCCGTTGCGCACCAGGAACAGCATGGTCGATGTGGTGGGCGAGGCATCATTGGGGAATTTCTTGGCCCAGTCCTTGGCGACCACGCCGCTGTCGGCCAGGAACTGCACGTCGGTGGTGGTGTTGAAGGTCACCACGTCGGCGGCCAGGCCGTCGTTGACGGCGCGCGCCTGGGCGCTGGAGCCACCGTGCGACTGGTCCACCTTGATGTCCACGCCCTTGGTCTTCTTGTAGTGCGCGACGAAGGCGGCGTTGTAGTCCTTGTAGAACTCGCGTGCCACGTCGTAGGAAACGTTGAGCAGCTGGTTCTGCGCCGATACCGTTCCCGCGGCGGCCAGCGCCAGGGTGGCCAACAAAGTCTTGAGCTTCAAAGAATGCATGGTTCGCTGCCTTTTATTAGTGGACATCTCTGCGGTGTATTCACAGACAGTCACATTGTGCGAACGCTGACTTAAAACTCAAAAGAATATATTTTTGTTTGTTAATGGCCTGTCACCATATAAAGAACCTGCCCTGCCTGCGGCCCGCCTGGCCATCACAGACCGGCAGCCCATGGCGCGCCAGCGCCAGTACCCGCAGAGACGGAGGCATGCGCAGCCGCCACACGTGGCGGACGCGGCGAGCGCGGCGAACGCACGGCAGGCCGGGGCTGGGCCGGCTGCCAGCTGTCGCCCTGCATCAGCGACTGCAGCAGCGCCAGGCCCAGGGGCCAGTCGCCAAAGCCTGATTCGACATTGATGTGCCCCGCGTTCTGCAGCCGCACGAACTCGCTTCCCCAGGCCCGCGCATAGGCGCCGGCCCGGCGGATCGGACAGTAGGGGTCGTTGCTGCTGGCCACCAGCACGCTGCGGTACGGCAGCGGCGCATAGGGCACGGGCGCAAAGTCGGCCAGCTGGGCACGGCGCTCGGGATCGGCCGGCGCCACCAGCAGCGCACCGCGCACGCGCGCACTGGCCTCGGGGCCCAGGTGCGCGGCCGTGATGCAGCCCAGGCTGTGGGCGGCCAGCACCACCGGTTCGGGCCGGGACAGCACCAGTTGCTCCAGCGCGGCCACCCAGGGCTCGCGGTGGGGCACCAGCCAGTCGTCCTGCTCCACGCGCTCGGCATGCGGCAGCTGCTGCGCCCACAGGCTTTGCCAGTGGTCAGGACCGGAGTTGCGCCAGCCGGGCACGATGATGATGCGGTGGGGATTCATGGGTTCTCCTGGACTGTCCATTGCTGGACATGGGCCCCGATTGTGGAGAACACCGCCAACTATCCCAACGAACGTTTTGTTGTTTTCTTATGGCGTGGCGAGGTGCAACCCAACCCTAGCGTACCGCCGGCTCGCGCGTGGCATGGCTGTTGCGCCCCGGCACGGTCTCGCCGAGGAAGTCCAGGAAATGCCGCACGGCCGGCGCCAGGCCGCGCCGCGAGGGGAAGACCGCGTGCACGATGCCCTGGGGCGGCTCCCAGCCCGGCAGCAGGTGCACGAGCCGGCCCTCGGCCAGTTCCTCGTGGCACATGTAGTCGGGCAGCCAGCACATGCCGCTGCCGGCCAGCGCCGCGAATTTCAGCGTCAGCAGGTCATCCACCACATAGCGCGGCTGCAGCTGCAGGCGTTGCTCGCGGCCTTCGGGGCCGACCAGGAGCAGGCTGGACTGGCCATCCACCGCCGACATGGACATGCTGTCCAGGTGCTGCAGGTCGGCCAGTGCACGCGGCGTGCCCTGGCGCTCCAGCAGCTCCGGGCTGGCCACGAGGATCTGGCGCGCCACATCCAGCCGCTTGACGACCATGGAGCCGCTGTCCTCCAGACTGGGGCGCACGCGCAGCGCCACGTCGATGCCCTCCTCCACCAGGTTCACGGGCCGGTTGGTCACCTGCATCTCCACATGCACCAGCGGGCAGCGCTGCAGGAACTGGGGCATGAGCTCGCCCAGCACGGTCTGGGCCAGGGTCACGGGGCAGCTCACGCGGATGGTGCCGCGCGGCTCGGTCTGCACCTCGGCCACGGTGTCGGCGGCGGCCAGGGCCGCATCTCGCATGGCCTGGCAGTGGCGCAGATAGGCCTCGCCCACCTGGGTCAGCGAGAGCTTGCGCGTGGTGCGCTGCAGCAGGCGCACGCCCAGCCGGGCCTCCAGCTCCGCCACGCGCCGCGACAGCCGCGACTTGGGTATGCCCAGCGCCCGCCCTGCAGAGGCAAAGCCGCCGCGCTCCACCACCTCGGCGAAGTACAGCATGTCGTTGAGATCCATCATGTCGCGCGTCCCTCCCCTGTGCTCATTGACTGCAAATTCAGGACAATCTATCGCAATTTCGGCGGCTTATCAAAGACTCTGTCCAAATTCACAATTGATCCCATCGTCGGCCCTACAAGCTTTCCCGAGTGGCCGATCCCAACCGCGATCCCAACCGACATCCCAGGAGCTTTTCCATGCAAGTGCTGCACATCGACTCTTCCATCACCGGCGCCGCTTCGGTGTCCCGCCAGCTGACCGCCCAGACCGTTGCTGCCCTGGTGGCCGCCAACCCCGGCGCCAAGGTCGAATACCTGGATCTGGCCGTGAACGCCCCCGACCACCTGAACGCAGTGTCCATGGGCTTTCGCACCGGACAGGCCGCCACGACGGAAGCCGAGCGCGCACAGAACGCCATCTCCGAGGCCCTGGTGAGCCAGTTCCTGGCGGCCGATGTGGTCGTGGTCGGCGCTCCGTTCTACAACTTCACCATCTCCAGCCAGCTCAAGGCCTGGATCGACCGCATCGCCCAGGGCGGCCGCACCTTCCGCTACACCGCAGCCGGCCCCGAAGGCCTGGCCAAGGGCAAGAAGGTCATCGTGGCCTCCACGCGCGGCGGTGTGTACTCCACCAGCGAAATGGGCCAGGCCCTGGAGCACCAGGAAAGCTATCTGAAGACGGTGTTCGGCTTCCTGGGCATCACCGATGTGAGCATCGTGCGCGCAGAAGGCGTGGCCATGGGCGATGAGTCCAAGGCCAAGGCCCTGGAATCGGCCCGCAGCGACATCGTGCGTGCAGCGGCTGCCGCCAATCAGGAAGCGGCCATCGCCGCCTGAGGGCCATTGCAGCCCGCAGGGGCTGCCTGCTCAATGAATGGACAAGCGCCTGGGTTTAGGCCCAGGCGCTTTTGCTTTTGCAGAGGCACGACAGCGGCCGTGCCGGGCCGTCCGGAATGCTCCCAATGGACTGTGGCGAATAAAAGAGGTATCCGCCTCTGCACCTCCTTTGAAAAAAGCAATGCGCGATGGGCTTTCGCAGACACACGAAGCTGGTAGGCTGAATCATCACCGCCCTATTCGCGGCTTTGTCCGACACGAACCGTCTGTATTTCAGAAGGACGGCGGACCTGCCGATATCCAGGCAGCCTTATTGCATTCACTGCCTTCCATCCATGCCAGCCACAAGCCACCGTCCCCATGCCCGGCCCCGCGGCCCTGTCCATGTCCATGTCCGCCCGCCGTCCGATGAAAACCTGGTGATCACGGTGATTGCCGTGTCCCTGCTGGCCATTACCGTGCTGGGCATCGGCGTCTACCAGTTCATGCAGTACCAGCGCGAGCAGGACCAGGAGCAGCTCAATTCGCGCGTCTACCGCAGCTATGTGCGCAACACCGACGAGGCACCTGCGCCCGAGGAGCCCGAGCAGCCCGCCGCAGCGCCCACCCCCGCCAAGCCCAGCCAGCAGCAGCTGAACCAGGAAATGACGCGCAAGCTGCTGGCCCATCCCGGCGTGACGCCCGGTGCCGGCTTTTCGGCGCCCGGCGTCAAGTCGACGGGCGTGGTGATCATCGACGCCATCGACCAGGCCCAGGCGCGCGAGAAGGCATCGTCCGCCGCGCGCCCTGCTGCGGCGATTGCCAACCCCTCTCCCGCTTCCTGACGCTTCCTGACCTCTGCGCCCACAGGAGCCGCAACGCAAAAGCCCGGCATTGCCGGGCTTTTTTGTGTCTTGAGCGGCCTTGCCGCACCGCTCACTGGTGCTTGCGCGCCCAGGCCGCGAACTTCTGCACAAAGCCGTTCACGAAGTCGCGGCTGCCGGCGCCGATGGAGCCGTCTTCGGCAAACAGGCCGTCCTTGGCCTGGATGAAGATTTCGGGCTGGGCCAGCGTGGGCATGTCGAGGTAGGCCAGCACATTGCGCAGGTGCTGTTGTGCGAGCGCCGTGCCGATGGCACCCACGGAGACGCCGGCCACGGCAGCGGGCTTGCCGGCCCAGACGCTCTTGCCGTAGGGGCGCGAGCCCTGGTCCAGCGCGTTCTTGAGCACGCCGGGAATCGAGCGGTTGTACTCGGGCGTCAGGAACAGCACGGCCTGGGCCGACTGGATCTGGGCGCGGAACTGCTTGACCACGTCCACCTCATTGCCGTCATGGTCCTGGTTGTACAGGGGCAGGTTGTCGATGGCGACCTGCTCGAAGACCAGGCCTTCGGGCGCCAGGCGCGCAATGGCGTCGGCGAATTTGCGGTTGAAGGAATCCTTGCGCAGGCTGCCCACGATGACAGCGACCTTGATCTGGCTCATGCATTGCTCCTGGAGGAAGTGGCGGGAAACGGGCGGGAAAGAGGCGGGAGGGGCACCTCCCGCAAGCAGCCATTATGTGGCCGCGTTCAGCAGGCTCACTGTAGGAAGGAGGGCTTGGCGTAGCCCTGGAACTTGCTGTCCACCACGGCCTTGAATTCGGCGGAGCGGTAGACCTCGGCCAGGTCCTTGGCCCATGCCGTGCCCTGGTCCTTCTTCTTGATGGCCACCACGTTCAGGTAGTGGTCGGGGGTCTTTTCCAGCGAGACGGCCTCGGTCAGCTTCAGGCCCGAGGAGATGGCGAAGTTGCCGTTGATGATGGCGTACTCGGTGTCGCCCAGCGAACGCGGCAGCTGTGCGGCTTCCAGCGGGATGAACTTGAGCTTGCGCGGATTCTCGGCCAGGTCCTTTTCGGACACGCGCAGCGGATCGATGCCGGGCTTGGCCTTGATCAGCCCGGCCTGCTCCAGCAGCACCAGCGCGCGCGCGAGGTTGCTCGGGTCGTTGGGCAGGGTCACGCGGTCGCCTTCCTTGGCCTCGGCCAGGGTCTTGCGGGTCTTGGAATACACGCCCAGGGGGGCGATGGGGCCTTGCACCAACTCCACCAGGTCCAGCTTCTGGTCGGCCGCGAACTTCTGCAGGTAGACACGGTGCTGGAAGAAGTTGGCGTCCAGCGAGCCCTGGGCCAGCGCCAGGTTGGGCTGCACGTAGTCGTTGAACTCCACCAGCTTGACCTGGTAGCCCTTCTTTTGCAGCAGCGGCACGATGCCCTGCTTGAGCTGGTCGATGTTGGAGCCGGCCGTGCCGCCGATCACCAGCTGCTTCTTGTCGGCCTGGGCGTGGGCGGGCAGCGCCAGCACGCTGGCAGCGGCAAGGGCGGCGGCCGAGGCCAGCAGATGGCGGCGCACGAAGGAAAGGGATGCGGTCATGTCGGAATCCTTTTTTTGGGAGAGAGCGGGAAGAAAGAAGAAAGCGGGTCTGGACAGCGCGCTCAGCCGCGCTTGTCCAGGCGGCGGGCCGCCGTGTTGCCCACGAACTGGATGACCTGGACCATGGCCACGAGGATGGTCACGGTGAGCACCATCACATCGGTCTGGAAGCGGTAGTAGCCGTAGCGGATGGCCAGATCGCCAATGCCGCCGCCGCCCACCACGCCGGCAATGGCCGAGTACGACAGAAAGCTCACGGCCAGCACGGTCAGCGCCAGCACCAGGCCCGAACGCGCCTCGACGATGAGCACGCGCCAGACGATCTGCAGCTCCGAGGCGCCCATGGCGTGCGCGGCCTCGATCACGCCGCGCGGCACATCGCGCAGGCACTGGTCCACCAGGCGTGCCAGGTACGGGATGGCCGCCACGGACAGCGGCACGGCCGCAGCCAGCGGGCCGATGGAGGTGCCGGCCAGCCAGCGCGTGAAGGGCACCAGGGCGACCAGCAAGATGATGAAGGGGAAGGACCGCACGGTGTTGACCGTCCAGTTCAGCACGGCGAAGGCCGGGCGGTTGTCCAGCGACTGGCCGGGGCCCAGCAGGAACAGCAGCACGCCCAGCGGGCCGCCAATGAGCACGGCGGCCGACAGGCCGATGCCCAGCATCAAAAGGGTCTGGCCCATGGCCAGCCACAGCTCGGGCAGGATTTCGACGATGTTTTCAGACATGGGAATGCGGAATCGAAAAGAAGGGGAAAACAGGAAGAGGCGAAAAGCGGGAACGGGCGAAAGCCCCGTCAGTGCTCGGAGCCGCCCACGGCGCGCAGCACCACGGGACGGGTGGCGCCGCGCTCGCGCAGGGCCTTGTCGGCGCGCTCCACGCGCAGGGCCTCGAGTTCGCTGCCCAGCAGCGTGGCGCGCTGCGGCGCCTCGTAGGCACGGCCCTGCGGCAGGGCGGGCAGCGTGAAGCGTTCGGCCACCTGGCCCTGTTCGATGATGGCCACCTCGCTGCACAGCGCATCGACCACGGCCAGCTCGTGCGTGACGATGACGATGGTCACGCCCAGGCGGCTGTTGATGTCCGCCAGCGTGGCCAGGATGGAGCGCGTGGTCTCGCTGTCCAGCGCCGAGGTGGGCTCGTCGCACAGCAGCACCTGCGGGCGCGGCGCCAGGGCGCGCGCAATCGCCACGCGCTGCTTCTGGCCGCCCGACAGCTGGGCAGGATGGCTGGCCGCCTTGTCGGTCAGGCCGACGATGTCCAGGCACTCGCGCACGCGCTGCTCGATCTGGGCACGCGAATGGCCACCGTGGATGCGCAGCGGAAAGGCCACGTTCTCGAACACGGTGGCGTTCTGCAGCAGGTTGAACTGCTGAAAGATCATGCCGATGTTCTGGCGCGCCTCGCGCAACGCGCGGCGGCCCAGGTCGGTCAGGCGCTGGCCTGCCACCACCACCTCGCCGCTGTCGGGACGCTCGAGCAGGTTGATCAGGCGCAGCAGCGTGGACTTGCCCGCGCCGCTCTTGCCGATCAGGCCGAAGACCGTGCCCTGGCCGATGTCCAGTGATACCGAACGCACGGCATCGAAGTGCTTGCCATCGGCTGTTACAAATTTCTTTTGCAGGTCGCGCAGGCGGATCAGCGCGTTTTCCGGGGCCAAATGGGCGGTCTGAACGGTCATGGAGTCTCGGTTCGGCAGTGAGAACGGTCCTGGGGTCGGCAACGGCAGCCTTTGCACCGCCATCTCCAGGCAATGGCGCGCAATTTCCGGGCCCTGTGCTGAGGAGTTGGACGCAGTTGCAAACCGATGGGCATGCGTTGTCTTGCGTCGTCGCCAAGCACAGGCGAATCCCCAGGATCTGCCGTCATTAGTGTTCTAACGAGTGTGTTGCAAAACGTTGTTCAAACAAAAGAATAAAAAATACGGTGCTTATATCGATTGCCGTCTTTCAAGCCTTGATGTACGGCCTGGACGGCATTGCTAGAATCCGCCCCCGACAGGCCTGTACAACGGCAAGATCCCTTGCGGTTGCGTGCATTACAGGTAAGTGCCCGCTTTCCTTTGCCATGCCCGAATCCTCCCGAACTGCCGACCGTCCTGCCAGCACCGCCAGCCTGCGCGTGGAAGCCGTGCGCCTGCGGCGCGGCATCACAACAGTCTTTGACGGCCTCGACCTGCGGCTGGACGAGCCTCGCGTGGGCCTCATCGGCGACAACGGCGCCGGCAAGACCAGCCTGTTCCGCCTGCTGTGCGGCCTGGATGCGCCCGAGGCCGGGCGCGTGCTGCTGGACGGCACCGAACTGCACGAGGCCCGTGCACAGCGCCCGGGCCAGGTCGGGCTGATGTTCCAGAACCCCGACGACCAGATCATCTTCCCCACCGTGGAGGAAGAGCTGGCCCTGGGTCTGCGCCCTTCGGGCATCTCGCGGCGCGAGGCCACGGAGCGCGCCCGCGCCCTGCTGGCCAGCCGCGGCCTGGCCGACTGGGCTCCGCGCGCCGTGGCCGGGCTCAGCCAGGGCCAGCGCCAGCAGGTGTGCTGGCTGGCCCTGCTCATTGCCGCGCCGCGCGTGCTGCTGCTGGACGAGCCCTTCGCCAGCCTGGACCTGCCGGGCCAGGCGCGGCTGGCCCGCGACATCGCGTCCGCCGAGCAGCAGGTGCTGGTCTCCACCCATGTGCTGGACCACGTGCGCAGCTTTGGCCGCGTGCTCTGGCTGGAGCGCGGCCAGGTGCGCGCAGACGGCCCCGGCCACGCGGTCTGCGCGGCCTATGAAGCCGACGTGGCCCGCCGGCTGCAAGCGCAGGACTGACGCAGGAGCCGGCCGCCATGGGAAGCCTCTACAGCGAATACACCAGCTGGCTCCATGCCTGGAGCGCGGGCCGCAAGCTGCTGCTCATGGCGCTGCTGGGAACGGGCCTGTTCCTCATCGATTCACCGTGGCTGCTGGCCCTGGCCGGCGCCGCCTGCGGCCTGCTGTGGCTGTCGCTGGGCCGCGCCACCGAGGGCGCACGGCGGCTCATGCTGTCGGTCACCGTGGCCGCCCTGCTGGTCGCTGCCTTCCATGTGTGGATGCAGCACTACGCCCTGGCCGCCGCCAGCGCGCTGCGCCTGGTCTGCGCCTCCACGCTGGGCATGGCGCTGACCGTGAGCACACGCCCCAGCGATCTGGTCGATGTGCTGGAGCGGCTGCTGGCGCCGCTGGAGCGCATCGGCATCTCCCCCGAACAGGTGGCCCTGCAGCTGGCATTGATGCTGCGTTTCACCGAGCATTTCGTTGTGCAGTGGAAGCGCATGGACGATGCCCACCGGCTGCGCACGGGCCGCGCCGGCGGCCTGCGCCTGATTGCGCCGCTGACCATCCACATGCTGCAGGCCACGCGCCGCGTGTCCGACGCGCTGTGGGCGCGCCTGGGCCGCTGAGGCCTGCCCTGCCCCATTTCCCGACCGATCCATACGCAAAAGCCTTGCGAGAACCTTCCGAGAACCGTCCATGACCGCCCCCTCCACCGTCTCACGCGCCTCTGCGCGCTCCATGGCCCAGGTCTCGCTGTTTGCGGCGCTGATGGCGGTCATGGGCCTGATTCCCAAGATCGACCTGCCGCTGGGCGTGCCCATCACCATCCAGTCGCTGGGCGTAATGCTGGCCGGCGTGATGCTCGGCCCCTGGCGCGGCATGCAGTCCATGCTGCTGTTCCTCGCGGCCGTGGCCGTGGGCCTGCCCCTGCTGTCGGGCGGGCGCGGCGGCATTGCCGTCTTCATGGCGCCCTCGGCCGGCTACCTGCTGGGCTACCCGCTGGCGGCCTGCATTGCCGGCCTGGTCATGCGTGCGCTGCCCCAGGGCTCGCCCCGGCGCGCGGCGTTCAGCGCCTTTGCAGCCTCGGCGCTGGGCGGGCTGGTGGCCCTGCATGCCTTTGGCGTGCTGGGCCTCATGCTGATGGCCAAGCTCAGCCTGTCGCAGGCCTTCATGGCCACCTTGCTGTTCGTGCCCGGCGATCTGATCAAGTGCGTGCTGTGCGCCCTGGTGGTGCACACGGTGGCGCGCGGCATGCCGGACTGGCCGTTCGGAGGCCGCCAGCATGGTTGAGCCGCTCGCGCCCCACCCGCTGGCCGCGCCGCTGCAGCACCCGTGGACCCTGGTCCATGGCCCGCTGGAGCATTGGGCCCGGCAGCGCCCCGATGCGATGGCGCTGCAAAGCGAGGCGGGCCAATGGAGCTTTGCCGCGCTGCATGCCGCCGTGCTGCAGCGCTCGGCCGCGCTGGTGGCCAGCCAGGCGCCAGAGATGCTGCTGCTGGACACGGGCGGCAGCGCCAGCACCGTGGATGCCATCGTCGATTTCCTCGCCATCCTGCACAGTGGCCGCTGCGCCGCCGTGGCCGACCCCGATTGGCCCGAGGCCGTGCGCCAGCGCATCGAAGGCTGGCTGCCCAGCGCGCCCAGCCCGCTGGCCGAGGCCACGGCCACCTGCGCCTTCTACACCGGCTTCACCTCGGGCAGCACCGGCCTGCCCAAGGGCTTCATGCGCCACCACCGTTCGTGGACAGAGAGCTTTCGCGTCTGCCTCGAGGACTTCGGCGCCGTGGCCGCGCAGCGCACCATGGCGCCCGGGCGCATCTCGCATTCGCTGTTCCTGTTCGGCGTGATGCAGGGCCTGTGGTGCGGCGAAGGCGCCGTGGTGCAGGAGCGGTTCTCGGCGGCGCGCTGCCTGGCCAGCCTGGCGCGCGGCGAAGCGCCCTGCCTGGTCGCCGTGCCCAGCCAGTTGCTGCTGATGCTGCAATGGTCCGCACACCGTGCGCTGGCGCCCATCCCCGAGGTGGAGCTGATCATGATCAGCGGCGCGCGCTGGATGCGCGCCCAGACCCCGGCCCTGCGCGCGCTGTTTCCGCGCGCACGCATCATCGAGTTCTACGGCGCCTCGGAAGCCAGCTTCATCGCCTGGATGGAGGCCGACGAACAGGCCCCGCCCCAGGCCGTGGGCCGGCCCTTCAGCAATGTGCAGTTGCAGATCCGCCCCGCCACGCAGCAGCCCGGCGACCAGCCCCTGCAGCCAGGCGAGGACGGCCTGATCTACATGCGCAGCCCCATGCTGTTCATGGACTATGTGGGCGAGGCGCGCGACGGCACGGCCGCGTTGCGCGACGGCGAATGGCTGTCCGTGCGCGACATGGGCCATATCGATGCCGGCGGCCAGCTGTGCCTGGCCGGACGCCAGAGCCGCATGCTCGTCACCCAGGGCAAGAACCTGTTCCCCGAGGAAGTCGAGACCCTGCTGGCCGCGCATCCGGGCGTGGCCCAGGTCTCCATCCAAGGCCTGCCCGACGCCCTGCGCGGCATGCAGGTGCACGCCGTCGTGCAATGGCACGGCGCCGCGCCCGCAGGCTCCGCACAGGCGCTGGCGGCCTGGCTGCGCGAGCGGCTGGAAAGCTACAAGCTGCCGCGCCAATGGTGGAGTTGCGCCGACTGGCCGCAGACCGCCAGCGGCAAGACCGACCACGGCCGTCTGGCGCGCATGCTGGCGGCCACGGCCACGGCCACCGCCACGGACACTGGCCAGGCACTGCCCGGCGAACCCGCGCTGCTGCCCCTGCCATGAACCCGCAAGACGCCCCCGTCATCCTGGCCTGGGCGCGCAGCCCCGTCGCCCCCGTGGGCGGTGCGCTGCGCGAGCTTGCCGCGCACGAGCTGGGCGCGCCCGTGCTCCAGGCCCTGCTGGCCCGGGCCGGCCTGCCTGCCCGGGCCGTGGATGCCGTGGTCTTAGGCAACGCCCTGGGCGCAGGCGGCAACCCGGCCCGCATGCTGGCCCTGGCTGCGGGCCTGCCGGAGCGCTGCGCGGCCCACAGCGTGGACACTCAATGCTGCTCTGGCCTGGACAGCGTGGCCCTGGCTGCGGGCCTGCTGCTGTCGGGCCAGGCCGATATCGTGGTGGCCGGTGGTGCCGAGGCCTGGAGCCGTGCCCCCATCCGCCAGACACGCCCGCGCCATGCAGGCGAGTTGCCCGTCACCTATGACCGCCCCGCGTTCGCTCCCGACCCCGCACGCGACCCGGACCTACTGCAATCCGCCGCAGACCATGCACTGGCCCACGGCATCACCCGCGCCGTTCAGGAGGCCCATGCCATCCACAGCCACGCGCTGGCGCTCGCGCACCGCGACCGGCTGACCCAAGAGATCGTGCCCCTGGCCGGGCTGGACCACGACGCCTATCCGCGCGCCCTGAATCCGGCCCGCGTTGCCCGCATGCCCGTGGTGGCCGAAGCGGGCGGCGCCGTTGACGCCCATGCACGCCAGCGCCATGCGCTGAGCACACCCACCATCTCGCCCAAGGCCGATGGTGCAGCCCTGGTGCTGCTGGCCACGCCGCAGGCCTGTGCACGCCTGGGCCTGCAGCCACGCGCCCGCTGGGTGGCCAGTGCCTCGCTGGGCCATGCGCCTGAAACACCGCTGGTCGCCGCCGCACTGGCGACCCAACAGGTGCTGGAGCGTGGAGCCGCAGCGCTGCAGCTGCCTTGCCTGACTGCGGAAGAGCTCCAGGCTGTGGAGCTGCACGATGCCTTCGCCGTGCAGGCCCTGGCCTTTGCCGAAACCCTGGGCCTGCCGCTGCAGCAGCTCAACACCGGCGGCGGCGGCCTGGCGCGCGGCCATCCTATTGGCGCATCGGGCGCGGTTGCGCTGGTGCGCATGCTCTCAGACCTGCACCGCACGCCAGCAGCCCACAGACCGGCCCTGGGCCTGGCCGCCATTGCCGGTGCGGGCGGCATAGGCGCGGCCTGCCTGGTACAGGCACTTTGAATCCATGGACTCCGCATTTCCCATGTCCGCCAAACCACCGTCCGACACCCTTCCCTTTGGCGATGCGCATGAAGCCCTGGTGCACGCGCGCCGCTCCGTGCGCGCCTACCGGCCCGATCCCGTGCCGGACGCGCTGCTGCACCAGTTGCTGCAATCGGCCCGCCGGGCGCCCAGCGGCGGCAACCTGCAGCCCGGCCAGTTCATCCAGGTGCGCGGCAGCCTGCGCGGCGCACTCACACAGGCACTGCTGGCCGACTGGCAAGGCGGAGCGCCTGAGCGCGAGGACTACGGCTACTTCCCCCGCCCCATGCCCATGGCGCTGCGCAAGCGCCAGGTGGCGTCGGCCCAGGCCCTGTACAGCGCCCTGGGCGTGGCCCGCGAGGACCGTGCCGGGCGCGACGCGCAGTTCGGCCGCAACTACCGCTTCTTCGACGCGCCCGTGGCGCTGGTCGTGAGCATTGACGCCCGCTTCGGCGCAGGCGGCTACATGGACCTGGGCATGACCCTGTACGGCCTGCAAATGGCTGCAGCCGCCCAGGGCCTGGGCAGCTGCGCCATCGGCGCCCTGGCCTCCTACCCCGACACCGTGCGCCGCGTGCTCGACCTTGCGCCCGGCGAGCACATCGTCTGCGGCCTGGCCCTGGGCTGGCCCGACGAGGCCGCCCCCGTCAACCGCACCCAGACCACCCGCGCACCGCTGGGCGAATACTTCAGAGTGCTGGGAGAATAAAAAAAGCTGCCGAAATCGGCAGCTTTGCGAGCTCGCGCCCACTAGTACGGGTCATGGCGATGGCACCACCAAGGCCCAACTCGGGGACACCGAGGAAGGGCCTACGCCGGCCGCGCCGCCCCGCACCGAGGGTGTCGTCCCCCTCCCCCGCGAAGCGGGTAGAGAGGGGGAAGGCGCGTCAGCGCCTCAGGGGGTGCGTTCTTCAGAACGCAGGGATCACCGATCCCTTGAACTGCACATCGATGAACTGGCGCACTTCATCGGAGTGGTAGGCCTTGATCAGCTGCGCCACCCAGGGCTTGCCCTTGTCGGCATCGCGCGCGACCAGGATGTTCACATAGGGGTTCTTGGCGTTTTCCTGCGCAATGGCATCGGTCTTGGGGTTCAGGCCTGCCGAGATCGCGAAGTTGGTGTTGATGGCCGAGGCGTCCAGGTCATCCAGCGAGCGTGGCAGCTGGGCTGCGTCCAGCTCCACGAAGCGCAGCTTCTTGGGGTTGGAGACCACGTCCAGCGGCGTGGCCTTCAGGCCCGCGCTTTCCTTGAGCTTGATCAGGCCCTGGGCCTGCAGCAGCAGCAGCACGCGGCCACCGTTGGTGGGGTCGTTGGGGATGCCGAACTTGGCGCCCTGGGGCAGGTCGGCCAGCTGCTTGATCTTCTTGGAATAGATGCCGATGGGGAAATTCACCGTGTCGGCCACCCAGCCGATCTTGTAGCCGCGGTCGCGCACCTGGGCGTCGAGGTAGGGGCGGTGCTGGTAGCTGTTGGCATCCAGGTCACCGGCAGACAGCGCC
This sequence comes from Delftia acidovorans NBRC 14950, assembly GCF_001598795.1. Classification (GTDB taxonomy): domain Bacteria; phylum Pseudomonadota; class Gammaproteobacteria; order Burkholderiales; family Burkholderiaceae_C; genus Comamonas; species Comamonas acidovorans. Next base: position 256,694 of record NZ_BCZP01000007.1, read on the forward strand.
GCATTGGGCTGCACGTAGTCCCCGAATTCAACAATCTGGATCTTCAGGCCGTTCTTCTCGGCGACCTTCTTGACCTGCTCCATGATCTGGGCGTGCGGGCCGGCCGTGACTCCGACCTTGATGGGCTTGTCCTGCGCCTGCGCGGGCATGGCCAGCAGGGTCATGGCGGCGGTGCTGGCAATCGCGGCGGCCGTGAGCGCGCGGCGGAGGAAATGGCGCTTGGTGGGCATGGATGCGGTTCCTTGTAACCTGTCAAAAACACAGGCGCACACTGTAGCGCCAACACAGCGCGCGGCGGCCGTACCGGCACACTGCGGCTAGACAGTTTTTTCAGTAGCTCACAACCGGCGCCGCAGCGCGGGCGTCAGCGGTCCTGGAACTCGGGCGTTGCCATCACCTGGTGGGCCACGACGTCCAGCACAGGGTGGGGTTGTTCCTGGCGGTCTATCCAGACCTTGGGCGTGAAGCTGCCACGCAGCGCCACGGCATCGCCTTCGATCAGATTGCGCAGCACCTCGCAGGCCTGGGCATCGAATGCAACCACGTTGACCGGGATGGAGGTGCCATCGGATGCCTCGGAACGCACGCGGGCCACCATGAAGGGGCGCCGATTGCGGTCGCTGCGGTGTTCGGGCGTACCGGTGAGTCTGCCGGTAATCAGTCCATCCATCATGTGCGAGACCAGGAAGAAATCGTCAGTTACAAAAGACGCCATTGTAGGTGCAGGTTTTACGTGCCCAGACCGGGACGCGCATCTTCGCGGTGCATGGACTTTTCATGCGCTGGCTGCCCTCGCCATCCGTGATGGACCTGCCTGGCGAAGCTGCACTTTCTCTTCGCAGCAAGGCGCCATCGCATGCGAAATCGAACGCGCAAAAAAAACGAACGTACAAAGCAAAAAGCTCCTGACGTTTCCGTCAGGAGCTTTGCGTTTTGGTCGGCGTGGCGGGATTCGAACTCGCGACCCCTTGCACCCCATGCAAGTGCGCTACCAGGCTGCGCTACACGCCGAAGCATTGAATTATAGGGACTAAAAACAGGCCTTCAGGGAAAACGCAGAGATTTTTCAAAAATGTCTGCAAATTCCTGAAATGGCGACGATCAGCCCCCGCATCTTCTCACCCCTGATGCGTGGCGCGCACGTGGTCCAGCAAGGCCTCCAACGGATGGCGCAGCTGCCGTGCAGACAGTCGCTTGACCTGGCTGCGGCAGGAGTAGCCGGTGGCCAGCGGCTCGCCCAGGTTCTGCTTGCTCTCGATCTGTTTCGCCCATGACTGGGCATAGATGGTCTTGGAGGTCTCGAGGTTGCGCGCCTCATGCCCGTAGGTGCCCGACATGCCGCAGCAGCCCGTGGCCTCCACGCTCAGGCGCAGCCCCCGTCGCTCGAAAAGCTGCGTCCACTGCTTGCCGCTGTCGGGCGCGTTGGTCTTTTCAGTGCAGTGCGGCAGCAGCCGGTAGGCCACGCTGGCCACGCTGGTCACTGCCTCGGGCAGCACCTGCAGCAGCCACTCCTGGGGCAGCGCGACCTTCGGCACCTCGCCCATGCCCGGCACCTTGAGGTATTCCTGCCGATAGGCCAGCGTCATGGCCGGATCCAGCCCCACCAGCGCAACGCCGGACTGCGCCAGTTGCGCCAGCTGCGCGGCATTGCGGATGGCCGCCTTGGCAAAGGCGCCCATGAATCCCTGCACATGCAGCGGCTTGCCATTGGGCAGCAGCGGTGCCAGCCAGACCTGGAATCCCAGGCGCGCCGCCAGCTCGATCAGCACCTGCAGCTGGCCGGTCTCGAAGTAGCGGGTAAAGCTGTCCTGCACGATGACCACGCTGCGCGCGCGCTGTTCGGGCGTGAGCGCAGCCAGCGCCTGCGCATCGGCCGCGCGCACCTTCCATTGCCGCAAGGTGGCTGCCAGGTCCAGCCGGCTCAGCAGCGGGCCATCGACCATGCCGATGCGACGGCTGAGCACATCGCGCATCCATGGCGAGCCCATCACCCCGTTGTAGAGCGCGGGCATGCGCGCCAGCCACGGCATGGTGAACTCCAGCGAGCCGATCAGGTAGTCGCGCACGGGCCGCAGGTAGCGGCGGTGGTAGAGCTCCAGAAAGCGCGAGCGGAATTCGGGCACGTTGACCTTGACGGGACACTGCCCGGCGCAGGACTTGCAGGCCAGGCAGCCGGCCATGGCGTCATAGACCTCGTGCGAGAAATCGGCCTCGCCGCGGCGCGCCGCGCGGCTGTTGCGCCAGCGCGCGGCCAGGCTGGACAGGAGGGATTGGGGCCGCTGCGCGACCTCCAGCACGTTCACGCCGGCCTGCCCCTGCAGGCGCAGCCATTCGCGCATCAGCGAGGCCCGGCCCTTGGGCGAATGCACGCGCTGGCGCGTGGCCTTCCAGGACGGGCACATGGCGTCGTCCGGGTCGAAGTTGTAGCAGGCGCCGTTGCCGTTGCAGTGCATGGCCGCACCATAGCTTTGCCATACGCGCTCGTCGATCTGCCGGTCCAGCTCGCCGCGCGTGGTGACGCCGTCCACCTTGAGCAGCAAGGTCTTGCTGGCCGGCGGCGTGGCGATCTTGCCGGGGTTGAGCTGGTTGTGCGGGTCGAAGGCGGCCTTGAGCTGCTGCAGCGAGGGATACAGCTCGCCGAAGAAGGCCGGCACATATTCGGAGCGCAGGCCCTTGCCGTGCTCGCCCCACAGCAGGCCGCCATGGCGCTGCGTGAGTTCGGCCACCGCGTCGGAGATGGGGCGCACCAGGGCGGCGTCCACGGGGTTCTTCATGTCCAGGATGGGGCGCACATGCAGCACGCCGGCATCGACGTGGCCGAACATGCCGTACTGCAGGCCGTGGCTGTCCAGCAGCGCGCGGAACTCGGCAATGAACTCGGGCAGGTTCTCGGGCGGCACGGCCGTGTCTTCGACAAAGGGCTGGGGCCGCGCCTCGCCCGCCACGTTGCCCAGCAGGCCGACGGCGCGCTTGCGCATGGCATAGACGCGTTGCACCGCCGCATTGCCTGCCGCCAGCGTGTGGCCCAGCCGCTCCACCGAGGCGTCGGCGCCCAGGTGGCCGAGGAAGGCCTGCACGCGGCCATCGACCTCCTGCGGATCGTCGCCGCTGAACTCCACCAGGTTGATGCCCAGCGTGGGGCGCTGGCCGTCCTGCGGGAAGTACTCGGCCACGCTGCTCCAGACGAAGTCCTTCATGGCCAGCAACAGCACCTTGGAATCCACCGTCTCAATGGACAGCGGCCGGTGCGCCATCAGCGCGCGCGCATCGCGCAGCGCATCCATGAAGCCCGCATAGCGCACGTTGACCAGCACCGAATAGCGGGGAATGGGCAGCACGTTGAGCTTCGCCTCCACCACGAAGCCCAGCGAGCCTTCGGCGCCGCACAGCACGCTGTTGAGGTTGAAGCGCCCGTCGCCTTCGCGCAGATGGGCCAGGTCATAGCCGGTGAGGCAGCGGTTGAGCTTGGGAAACCGCGCCTCGATCAACTCCGCCTGGTCCTCGCTGATGCGCCGCGCAGTGCGGTGCACCTTGCCGATGCGCCCCGAATCGGCGCACATGCGCTCCAGCGCCTCGGCATCCAGCGGTGCGCTGTGCAGGCGCTCGCCGCCGAGCAGCACGAAGTCCAGCGCCAGCACGTGGTCGCGCGTCTTGCCATAGGTGCAGCTGCCCTGCCCGCTGGCATCGGTGTTGATCATGCCGCCGATGGTGGCGCGGTTGGAGGTGGACAGCTCGGGGGCAAAGAACAGCCCGTGCGGCCTGAGCGCGGCGTTGAGCTGGTCCTTGACCACGCCTGCCTGCACGCGCACCCAGCGCTGCTCGGCATTGATTTCGAGGATGCCGTTCATGTGCCGCGACAAGTCCATGGTCACGCCATGCGTGAGCGACTGGCCATTCGTTCCGGTGCCGCCGCCGCGCGGTGTCAGCACCACATCGCGGAACTCAGGCCGCGCCAGCACCTGCGCCGCCCTGGCCACATCCTCGGCGTGACGCGGGTAGATGGCCGCCTGCGGCATGCGCTGGTAGATGGAGTTGTCCGTGGCCAGCACGGTGCGGCTGGCATGGTCCGTGTCCACGTCGCCCTCGAAGCCGGCGGCCTTCAGCGCTTCAAGAAACTCAAGGTATTCGGCAGGCACGGGGGCGCCGGCGTGGGGCAGTGGGGCAATCGACATGGAGGGCAAGGTGGGGAGTTTTGTTGCAGGCGATCAGCCCAGGAAACCCATGCATGCAATACACGATTTCAGGCCGACCATGGCCGCAAGTATCTCTACACTCTTCCTCTGGAACAAACGAAAATTGCTGCCGTAAACACTGCATAAAACTCATGAATTACCGACGCCTGACGCCCTCCATGTCCCTGCTGCTGGTCTTCGAGGCAGCCGCGCGCCACGAAAGCTATGCGCGTGCGGCCGAGGAGCTGTCGCTCAGCCAGAGCGCCATCAGCCGGCAGGTGCAGACACTGGAGGCGCAGCTGGGCATCAGCCTGTTCCGCCGCGAGGGCCGCACGGTGCGCCTGACCGACGTGGGGCGCCGCTACTTCATCGACCTGGGCGCCGCGCTGGGCCGCATACGCAGCGCCACCCTGCAGGCCATGTCACGCCAGTCCGGCGGCGGCACGCTCAACCTGGCCACCCTGCCCACCTTCGGCTCCAAATGGCTGCTGCCGCACCTGCATGGCTTCTACCAGGCGCAGCCCGGGGTGACGATGCACATCCACTCGCGCATCGGCGATATCGATTTCGACAGCGCAGAGATAGACGCCGCCATCACCGTGGGCACGGGAGACTGGCCCGGGCTGACCGCGCATCGCCTGTACCACGAGTTTCTGGTGGCGGTGGCCAGCCCGCAGGCGCTGCAGCAGGCCGGGCAGGCAGCAGCCTCGCCGGATTGGGCGGGCCAGCAGGTGCTGCTCACGGTGGCCAGCAACCGGCAGGCCTGGAGCGAGTGGTTCACGCACTATCGGCTCGATCACCGGCAGATGCGGATAGGGCCGAGCTTCGAGCTGACCTCGCACCTGATACAGGCCGTGCTGGCAGGCATGGGCGTGGGCCTGGTGCCACGGGTACTGGTGGAAGAGGAGATGGCGCGCGGTGAGCTGCACGTGGTGGGAGACGCCATCCCCAGCCAGCGCAGCTACTACCTGGTCTATCCCGAGAGGAACGCGACACTGCCGGCGCTGGCAGCCTTCCGGCAATGGCTGCTTGCAACCTGCGCTCAGGGTTGATTCCTGCGCAACTGCCGCTCCCCTTCAGCGGTTGGCGATGGCACAAAGAAAAACGGACCACAGCCAGAAGCTGTGGTCCGTATTCATTTATGGTCGGCGTGGCGGGATTCGAACTCGCGACCCCTTGCACCCCATGCAAGTGCGCTACCAGGCTGCGCTACACGCCGAAGAATTCAATTATATACAGCTTTTTGCTCTCAAATAGAAAGCAGCGCACGAATCTGCAAAAGCTCCTCGCGCACGGCCTCCGGCTCCAGCGGAACGCTGGCCGCGGCATCGCCACCGAGCAGCGGCGCGGCAGCCGGCGCCGACACCACGACACCTGCCTGCAGCGCGGGAACCACGGCAGACCCCGAGGCTTCGCGCAGGCGGTTGCGCGCGCCGTTGATGGTGAAGCCCTGTTCGTACAGCAGCTCACGGATGCGCCGGATCATCAGCACTTCGTGGTGCTGGTAGTAGCGGCGGTTGCCGCGCCGCTTCATGGGACGCAGCTGCGTGAACTCCTGCTCCCAATAGCGCAGCACATGCGGCTTGACGTCGCACAGATCCGCGACCTCACCGATGGTGAAGTAGCGCTTGGCGGGAATCTGGGGCAGAAGTGAAGCCATGGCAAATGTGGATGAGGTCAGGATGTGCAATGCCGCTGGTGCGCGGACGCCGATCCGGGAAGAAGGCCGAGCCTACTGCACAGCTCGCTTGCAGGCCAGCACCCTGTCGTAAAAACAGCCCATCCACCGCAAGGCAGACAGGCTGACGACAGCTGGGCCACGGCAAGCCGGGCCCCGGGGACGACCCTTCAGGACGCGGAGCCCGTCGTGCCTTCCTGGATCTGCTCCTTGAGCTTGCTGCTCGCATGGAAGGTCACGACGCGGCGCGCCTCGATCGGAATGGCCTCGCCCGTGCGCGGGTTGCGCCCCGGACGCGGTGCCTTGGTGCGGATCTGGAAGTTGCCGAAGCCCGACAGCTTCACATCCTCGCCCGTCACCAGGCTTTGCGAGATCAGCTCGAAGAACGCATCCACCATTTCCTTGGATTCGCGCTTGTTCAGGCCGATCTCGTCGAACAGCAGGTCCGCCAGCTGCGCCTTGGTCAGCGCGGGCGAATCAAGACTTTCCACCGTCAGTTCCATCACGGGATCTCCTTTCACGGCATGGGCCATCCATCAGGCGCGCAGGCGCGCGCCCAGGCGTTGCTGCAGTTGCTCGAGCACGGCCTGCACGGCCTGTTCGATCTGCACGTCGGTCAGCGAGCTGTCGTCATTGCCCAGCGTCAGGCGCACGGCCAGGCTCTTTTCGTCCTGCGCCAGCGCGCCCGGTGCCGCTGTCTCGCCGGCCTTGAGCGCCTTGGGGCGGAATACATCGAACAGAACGGCAGAGCGCAGCAGGCCGCCTGTCTGGGCAGCTTCCACCGCCTGCATCAGCTGGGCATGCGTGGCCTTTTCGTTCACGACCACGGCAATGTCGCGCTCCACGGCCTGGTGCTTGGCCACGGGCTTGAACACCGGCACCTCGCGCGCCAGCACGGCATCGAGCTCCAGCTCGAACAGCACAGGCGCCTGTGCCAGATCCCATTGCTGGCGCCACTGGGGATGCAGCTCGCCGATGAAGCCGATGGACTGACCATCGAGCAGCACGCGCGCGCAGCGGCCCGGGTGCATGGCCGGATGCTCGGCCGGCTCGAACACGGGCTTGCGCGGCGCCAGCAGCGCCTCGACATCGCCCTTGACGTCGTAGAAGTCCACCTTGGTTTCGGCACGGCCCCATTGCAGCTGCTCTCCAGCACCCCAGGCCAGGCCCGCCACGCGCATGGGCTGGTAGAAGCCCTTGACCGTGGTGTCGCTGTCAACAACGCTGTCATCCTTGAGGAAGACACGGCCCAGCTCGAACACGCGCACGCGCTCGGCCTTGCGGTCGGCATTGAACTTGAGCACCTGCATGAGCGAGCCGATGAGGCTGGAGCGCATCACGCTGAGCTGGCTTGCGATGGGGTTGAGCAGCTGGATGGGATTGGCGTTGCCGGCCAGATCCTTCTCCCATGCGGCTTCCACAAAGCTGAAGTTGATGGTTTCCTGGTAGCCCAGATCGGCCAGCGCGCGGCGCACGGCGAACTGGCTGCGGCGGTTTTCGGCGCGCAGCTTGGGCGCAATGGGCGCCAGCGGCTTGGTCGTGGGCAGGTTCTCGTAACCCACCATGCGTGCCACTTCCTCGATCAGGTCTTCCTCGATGTTGATGTCGAAGCGGAAGCTGGGCGGCGTGACGGTGAGCACGCCGTCGCCCTGCTCCACCGGCAGGCCCAGGCCGGCCAGCGCATCGTGGCACTGCTGCTGCGTGAGCGGCATGCCGATGACCTTGGCCGCACGCGCCACGCGCAGCGTGACGGGCTTGGGCTGGGGCATGTTGGCCTGCTGGTCGTCGATGGGGCCGCAGACGGTCTCGGGCGTGCCGCAGATCTGCAGCACCAGCTCGGTGATGCGCTCGATGTGCTCGACCGTCAGTTCGGGATCGACACCCCGCTCGAAGCGGTGGCCCGCATCGGTGGAGAAGTTGTAGCGGCGCGAACGGCCGGCAATCGACTTGGGCCACCAGAATGCGGCCTCGATGTAGATGTGGCGCGTGTCGTCGGACACGGCCGTGGCGTCGCCGCCCATGATGCCGGCCAGCGACTCGACTTCGCGGTCATCGGCGATCACGCCCACCTGTCCATCCACGGTGACGGTGTTGCCGTTGAGCAGCTTGAGCTGCTCGCCTTCCTTGCCCCAGCGCACCTGCAGGCCGCCGTGGATCTTGTCCAGGTCGAAGATGTGCGAAGGACGGCCCAGCTCGAACATCACATAGTTGGAGATGTCCACCAGCGGCGCCACGCTGCGCTGGCCGCAGCGCGCCAGGCGATCGACCATCCACTGCGGCGTCTTCGCCTGGGTGTTGACATTGCGCACCACACGGCCCGAGAAGCGGCCGCACAGGTCGGGCGCCTCGATCTTCACGGCCAGCTTGTCCTGCACGCCCACGGCGGCAGGCGTAAACGACTGGGGCTTGAGCGGCGCGCCGGTCAGCGCAGCCACTTCGCGCGCCACGCCGTAGACGCTCAGGCAATGCGCCAGATTGGGCGTGAGCTTGAGCGTGAGCAGCGTGTCATCCAGGTTCAGGTACTCACGGATGTTCTGGCCCAGGGGCGCGTCCAGCGGCAGCTCCATCAGGCCGCCATGGTCCTCGGACAGCTTGAGCTCGCGTGCCGAGCACAGCATGCCGAAGCTCTCCACACCGCGCAGCTTGCCGATCTTGATCAGGAAAGGCTTGCCATCTTCACCGGGCGGCAGCTCGGCGCCCACCGTGGCGCAGGGCACGCGGATGCCCACGCGCGCGTTGGGCGCGCCGCAGACGATGGTCAGCAGCTCGGGTCCGCCCACATCAACCTGGCACACGCGCAGGCGATCGGCATTGGGATGCTGCTCGGCAGCCTTGATCTCACCGACGACGATCTTGGTGAACGGCGGCGCCACGGGCTCCAGCTCCTCCACCTCCAGGCCGGCCATGGTCAGGGTGTCGGCCAGTTCTTGGGTGGTCAGCGGCGGATTGCAGAACTCGCGCAGCCAGGATTCGGGAAATTGCATATCAGACTCTTTGGCGTTGGTTCGGTCCGCGCGCCGTGGCGCTGGCGGACTCTTTGGCGAAGGCTTGCAGCCGGATCAACGGAATTGCGACAGGAAGCGGATATCGCCGTCAAAAAACAGTCGCAGATCGTTGACGCCATAGCGCAGCATGGTTAGGCGGTCAGGCCCCATGCCAAAGGCAAAGCCGATGTACTTTTCGGGGTCCAGCCCCATGTTGCGCACCACGTTGGGGTGCACCTGGCCGGAGCCGGCCACTTCCAGCCAGCGGCCGGCCAACGGGCCGCTCTGGAACTGGATGTCGATCTCGGCGCTGGGCTCGGTGAAGGGGAAGAAGCTGGGGCGAAAGCGCAGCACCAGGTCGTCGCTCTCGAAGAAGGTCTTGCAGAAGTCGGTGAAGACCACCTTCAGGTCCTTGAAGCTGACGTTCTCGCCGATCCACAGGCCTTCGCACTGGTGGAACATGGGCGAGTGCGTGGCATCGCTGTCCACGCGGTAGGTGCGGCCCGGCGCGATCACGCGGATCTCGGGCATGCCCTGGCCGGCGTCGAGCCGCTCACGGTATTTCTTGACGTGCTGCACAGCGTGGCGCACCTGCATCGGGCTGGTGTGCGTGCGCAGCAGATTGGGAGCCTGCTCCGTGCCGCCTTCCACGTAGAAGGTGTCGTGCATGGAACGGGCGGGATGGTCTTCCGGCGTGTTCAGCGCCGTGAAGTTGAACCAGTCGGACTCGATCTCGGGGCCCTCGGCCACATCGAAGCCCATGGAGCCGAAGATGCCCTCGATGCGCTCCAGCGTCAGCGACACGGGGTGCAGGCCGCCCTGGCCACGGCGGCGGCCCGGCAAGGTCACATCCAGCACCTCGGCCTTCAGGTGGGCCTGCAGTTCGGCATCGGCCAGGGCCTTGCGGCGCGCGGTCAGCGCGGCCTCGATGCCTTGCTTGGCCACGTTGATGGCGGCTCCGCGCGACTTCTTCTCTTCGACGGAAAGCTGCGCCATGCCCTTCATGAGCTCGGTCACCTTACCCGACTTGCCCAGAAACTGCGCCTTGGCGTTTTCCAGATCAGCGGGGGTTTGTGCCTGCGCGAACAATTGCTGCGCGCTTTCGACCAGAGAATCCAACTCGTTCATATCGACTCTTTATCGACTGTGAAAAGAAACAAGGGCTAGCAGCCTTTTCAAGCCCTAGCCCTTGCTGTTTGCGCTGCAGACCATCACGAGGATGGCCGCAGACCGTTATCTCAAGCAGCCAGCTTGGCCTTGACTTGATCAACGATGCTGCTAAAAGCAGCCTTGTCGTGCACCGCGATATCGGCCAGCATCTTGCGGTCGATCTCGATGGCTGCCTTCTTCAGGCCGTTGGCGAACTGGCTGTAGGTCAGGCCCAGTTCACGTGCAGCGGCGTTGATACGGGCGATCCACAGACGGCGGAACACGCGCTTCTTGGCACGGCGGTCACGGTAGGCATATTGCCCAGCCTTCATCACCGCCTGCTTGGCGATGCGGAAGACATTGCCGCGGCGGCCGCGGAAACCCTTGGAAAGGGCCAGAACTTTTTTGTGACGGGCGCGGGCCGTTACACCACGTTTGACGCGAGGCATGTGTTTTCTCCTTGTTCGTCAGTGAATTACAGGCCAGCCATCGGCAGCATTTGTGCGATAGAGCCCATGTTGGTCTCATGCACAGACACTGCACCACGCAGGTGACGCTTGTTCTTGGTGGTCTTCTTGGTCAAGATGTGACGCTTGAAGGCTTGACCGCGCTTGACGGTGCCACCGGGACGAACGCGAAAACGCTTCTTCGCGCTGCTCTTGGTCTTCATTTTGGGCATTTGAATGCTCCTGTTGTTTGTGCTCGTGAGGCGGCTCGCAACACTGCGCGCACTTGCTGGCCCCGAGACACTTCTGTGCCAGCCCGAAGGCCGGCAAGAACAAGGGACATGGAAACCATGTCCCTTGCATCGCACGCCCCGCGCAATCAACTCGCGCACGGCCTGCAAATTCTGTCGCCCCTCAACGAAGGGCGAAACCGCGATTATGCCTTATCAGCCACCGCAGGTGCAGCAGAAACTTCTGCCGGCTTGCCGCCAGCTGTGGGCTTCTTGCGCGCAGGGGCGATCATCATCACCATCTGGCGGCCTTCCAGCTTGGGGAACTGCTCCACCTGGATGGAATCCGCCAGATCGTCACGCAGACGGTTCAGCAGGTCCAGACCAATCTGCTGGTGCGTGATTTCACGGCCGCGGAACCGCAGCGTGATCTTGCACTTGTCACCATCGGCCAGGAAACGGCGGATGTTGCGCAGCTTGATGTTGTAGTCGCCGTCGTCGGTACCAGGGCGGAATTTCACTTCCTTGATTTCGATGACGGTCTGCTTGGCCTTGGCTTCGGCAGCCTTCTTCTGTTCAAGGTACTTGAACTTGCCATAGTCCATCAACCGGCAGACAGGTGGAGTGGCAGTGGCGGCAATTTCCACCAGGTCCACGTCCAGCTCGCCCGCCATGCGCAGCGCTTCCTGCAGAGGCACGATGCCCAGCGGCTCGTTCTCCGGGCCGGACAGACGCACTTCAGGCGCCATGATTTCACGGTTGAGACGATGCTTGCGCTCTTCACGGTGGCGCCGATCACGAAATTCAGTAGCTATGGTTCTCACCCTTGGATTTAAGTTGCTACAACAGCGTAGCCGCTTGTGTGCAGTACACGCAAGCGGCTACCGCCTTTGGAGATGCTCCATCAGGCCTTCGCCGCGATGTCCTTGGCCACGAGTTCAATGAACGCATCGACCGACATCACACCGAGGTCCTTGTTGCCCCGTGCGCGCACTGCCACTGCACCAGCGGCCTTCTCCTTGTCGCCAGCAACAAGGATGTAAGGCAGCTTTTGCAACGAATGCTCCCGTATTTTATACGTAATCTTTTCGTTGCGCAGATCTGTCGCCACCCTAAGGCCTTGATTCGGAAATGCTTTTTGCAGCTTTTGTGCGACTTCCCGCACATAGTCCGCCTGCGCGTCGGTGATATTGAGCACGGCGGCCTGCACGGGAGCCAGCCAGGTCGGCATGGCGCCAGCGTGCTGCTCGATGAGAATGCCGATGAAACGCTCCAGGCTGCCGACGATGGCACGGTGCAGCATCACGGGGCGATGGCGGTCGCCATCCTCTCCCACGTACTCCGCATCCAGGCGCTCGGGCATGGAGAAATCCACCTGGATGGTTCCGCACTGCCACTGGCGGCCGATGGCGTCCTTGAGCGTGTACTCGATCTTGGGGCCGTAGAACGCGCCATCGCCGGGCGAGATCACGTACTCGCAGCCCGAAGCCTCCAGGCTGTTGATCAGCGCAGCTTCTGCCTTGTCCCAGCTTTCATCGGAGCCGATGCGCGCCTCGGGGCGCGTGGCGACCTTGTAGATGATGTCGCTGAAGCCGAAGTCCGCGTAGACCTTTTGCAGCAGCGTGGTGAAGGCCAGCACCTCGGGCTGGATCTGATCTTCGGTACAGAAGACGTGGCCGTCATCCTGCGTGAAGCCGCGCACGCGCATGATGCCGTGCAGGCCGCCCGTGGGCTCGTTGCGGTGGCACTGGCCGAATTCGCCGTAGCGCAGCGGCAGGTCGCGGTAGCTCTTGATGCCCTGCTTGAAGATCAGGATGTGGCCGGGGCAGTTCATCGGCTTGAGCGCGTAGTCGCGCTTTTCCGACTCGGTCGTGAACATGTTCTCGCGGTACTTGTCCCAGTGACCCGTCTTCTCCCACAGGGTCTTGTCCAGGATCTGCGGACCCTTGACTTCCTGATAGCCGTTGTCGCGGTACACGCGGCGCATGTACTGCTCGACCTCTTGCCAAAGGGACCAGCCCTTCGGGTGCCAGAACACGGTGCCCGGCGAATGCTCGTCGATGTGGAACAGATCCAGTTCGCGGCCCAGCTTGCGGTGGTCGCGCTTTTCAGCCTCCTCCAGCATGTGCAGGTACTGCTGCAGGTCGTCCTTCGATGCCCAGGCCGTGCCGTACACGCGCTGCAGCATCTCGTTGCGATGGTCGCCACGCCAGTAGGCGCCAGCCACCTTCATCAGCTTGAAGAACTTGAGCTTGCCGGTGCTGGGCACGTGCGGGCCGCGGCACAGATCCTCGAAGCTGCCTTCGCGGTACAGGCTCACATCCTCATTGGAGGGGATGCTGGCGATGATCTCGGCCTTGTAGTTCTCACCGATGCCCTTGAAGTACGCAACGGCCTCGTCGCGCGGCAGCACGCGGCGCACCACGGGCTCGTCCTTGGCGGCCAGTTCGGCCATGCGCTTTTCGATGGCGACCAGGTCCTCGGGCGTGAAGGGGCGCTTGTACGAGAAGTCGTAGTAGAAGCCGTTCTCGATCACGGGACCGATGGTGACCTGGGCCTCCGGGAACAGTTCCTTGACCGCATAGGCCAGCAAGTGGGCCGTGGAATGGCGGATCACCTCCAGGCCATCGGCGTCCTTGGCCGTCACGATGGACAAGGGCATGTCCTTGTCGATGACGAAGCTGGTGTCCACCACCTTGGCGTCCTCGCCAGCCCCCACCTTGCCGGCCAGTGCCGCTTTGGCAAGGCCCGTGCCTATGGATGCAGCCACTTCGGCCACGGTGACCGGGCCGGGGTACTCACGTTGCGAACCATCGGGAAGCGTAATGTGGATCATGGGATTCCTAAAATATTTCTCAGGGGGCGCGCATCCCCCAAAAGCAAAAAGCGCGGAGCCAGGTCCGCGCTTTCTTGGGGTCGAGTGAATCTCGTGCAGGCGCGAACCGCCAGCCGCTAGCGGCCGGTGTACATCTCCGATGTAGTTCGCGGTGTCATAACCATGATGCCTTTCTCGCCCTTGTCAGTTGTTGTCAATTGAAAACTTCCGCCATTTTAACCCCAGCAAAGAAAAAGCGCCCGAAGCACAAGGCCCCGGACGCTTTCTCACCCCTATCTACCTGAAGTTGCACTCACCGAAGCCGCGCTTCAGTGGAATTGCTCCTCTTCCGTGGAGCCGGTCAGCGCCTTCACGCTGGACGAGCCGCCCTGGATCACTGTGGTCACGTCGTCGAAGTAACCTGCGCCCACTTCCTGCTGGTGCGACACGAAGGTGTAGCCTTGTTCGCGGGCTGCGAATTCGGGCTCTTGCACCATGTTCACGTAGTGCTTCATGCCTTCGCCGTTGGCGTAGGCGTGGGCAAACTTGAAGGTGTTGAACCAGTTGATGTGAATGCCGGCCAGCGTGATGAACTGGAACTTGTAGCCCAGCGCAGACAGGTCTTCCTGGAAGGAGGCGATCTGGCTGTCGTTGAGGTTCTTCTTCCAGTTGAACGAAGGCGAGCAGTTGTAGCTCAGCAGCTTGCCTGGGCAGGCGGCATGCACGGCCTGGGCGAACTCGCGGGCAAAGCCGATGTCGGGCACGCCGGTTTCGCACCACACCAGGTCGGCATAGGGCGCGTAGGCCACGCCGCGGCTGATGGACTGCTCCATGCCATTGCGGACACGGTAGAAGCCTTCCTGTGTGCGCTCGCCGGTCAGGAACGGCTTGTCGTTGGCGTCGTGATCGGAGGTGATCAGGTTGGCGGCTTCAGCATCGGTGCGGGCCAGCACGATGGTAGGCACGCCCATCACGTCAGCGGCAAAGCGGGCGGAGATCAGCTTTTCGACGGCTTCCTGGGTGGGCACCAGAACCTTGCCGCCCATGTGGCCGCACTTCTTCACGGCAGCCAGTTGGTCCTCGAAGTGCACGCCTGCTGCGCCAGCGGCAATCATGTTCTTCATCAGTTCGAACGCGTTGAGCACGCCGCCAAAACCGGCTTCCGCATCGGCAACGATAGGCAGGAAGTAGTCGATGAACTCCTTGTCGCCGGGGTTGATGCCACGGCCCCACTGGATTTCGTCGGCACGCTTGAAGGTGTTGTTGATGCGGCGCACCATGGTGGGCACCGAGTCATAGGCGTACAGCGACTGGTCGGGGTACATGGTTTCGCTGGTGTTGCCATCGGCGGCCACCTGCCAGCCAGACAGGTACACCGCTTCCAGGCCGGCCTTGGCCTGTTGCATGGCCTGGCCTGCGGAGATGGCGCCAAAGGCATTCACATAGCCCTTCTTGGCACCGCCGTTGATCCTGTCCCAGAGCAGTTCCGCGCCACGCTGGGCCAGCGTGTACTCGGGCTGCAGGCTGCCGCGCAAACGCACCACGTCGGCGGCGCTGTAGCCGCGCTTGACACCTTTCCAACGGGGGTTCTGCGCCCAGTCTTTCTCAAGGGCGGAAATCTGCTGTTCACGGCTCAGTTGCTGGGTCAGGGATTGGGGCATGTTGCTCTCCTGGGAGGTGGTTGAAACAAGCGGCCTTCTTGCGTCGGCCTTGGGATCAAATTTAAGTCTTATAGAAGACCTCATCAACATCTTGTGTCTTATACAAGACTAAATTTTTCATCATATAAATCAACGAGTTATTTTCATATTTTTCAATATGAAATCACATTTCTCGTATTGAGAAAAATTGGCGCAATGCAGCATTTCAATATTTCACAATGCAAAACATGAATTCCATGCCATGAAAAGTCACCACAGCATGGCAAGCGTCCGCGACAGGCACATGTCACGCACACCGGACGCGCTCACAGGTACCATCGCGCGTTCAGGCGGCGCTCCCGCCTCTCAAACCAGCACTTGCCGTGAACACCTCCCATCGCAGATCTGCCTATGCCTGCCTGGCGCTGAGCATGTCCCTGGTCGGCAGCTATGTCGCCCTCTCCAAGCCTCTGGCGGCCATTTTTCCGGTGCTGCTGCTGGCCTGGCTGCGCTTTGGCATCGGGGCCATCGCCATGCTGCGCTGGCTGCGCAAGCCGGCGGACGAGGCACCCCTGTCTCGGCGCACGCAGGGCCTGCTGTTTCTTGAGTCGCTGTTCGGCAACTTTCTCTTCACCATCTGCATGGTGACTGGAGTGAGCCTGACAAGCGCCGTCACGGCCGGCGTGACCATGGCTGCCATCCCTGCTGCCGTGGCCTTGATGAGCTGGCTGTTTCTGCGCGAGCGCGTGGCTGCGCGCACCTGGCTGGCCATTGCGCTGGCCGTGGCGGGCATCGGCCTGTATGCACTGTCCCGCCCCGCCGCCTCGGCAGCATCAGTCTCACCGCAGGCGTGGCTGGGGCAGATGCTGCTGGTCGGTGCCGTGCTTTGCGAGGCGTTCTACGCCGTCATCGGCAAGCGCCTGACCACGTCCCTGGGGCCCAAGCGCATCACATCCATCGTCAATCTCTGGGGATTTGCGCTGTCTACGCCCTTCGGGCTGTATCTGGCGTGGCGCTTCGACTTCGGCAGCGTGGCATGGAGCATCTGGGGTCTGTTGCTGTTCTACGCTCTTGCCGCCTGCGTGTGGACCGTGTGGTTGTGGATGACAGGCTTGCGCAACGTGCCAGCCTCCCAGGCCGGCACCTTTACGGTACTGCTGCCGATCAGCGCTGCCGTGGTCGGCATGTGCGTACTGGGCGAACGGGTCACATCCATGCAGGCGCTGGCCTTTGCGATCGCCCTGCTGGGCATTCTCGTGGCCACCTGGCCGGGCAGAAAACGCCTTGCACAACACCCTTCCGCGAGCGGTGCCAGCTCCTTCTGAAAACGCCGCCGCCGACGGCCAACCTGCCAGTGCGGCCCTCGAAAGCGAGCCAGAATGCAAAAACTCCTCAAAAAACAGCGCCACAGCAACAAATCGAGGCAAAAATTTGACGGGTAAGCTTGGAAGAGCGTTTTTTTCCCATTAGCATCAGCCTGCCAGTGGATAGCGACGGTTTTTCGCTGGTAAAGAATCCACTCCATACTAGGAACAAGCAACATGGCAACTGCAAAGAAGGCAACGGCTGCTCCGGCAGCTCCCGCAAAGAAGCGCACTCCCAACGCCGCCTTCATGAAACCCCTCACCCCCAGCCCCGCTCTGGCTGCCGTGGTGGGTTCCACTCCCCTGCCCCGCACCGAGATCATCAGCAAGCTGTGGGTCTACATCAAGGCCAACAAGCTGCAAGACGCTGCCAACAAGCGCATGATCAACGCCGACGCGAAGCTCAAGGAAGTGTTCGGCAAGCCCCAAGTCTCGATGTTCGAGATGGCTGGCCTGATCGGCAAGCACGTCAAGTAATCCTCGGGCCTGCGCCACGACGGATGAAAGCCGGCCCCTGGGCCGGCTTTTCTTTTTTCCGGGTTGCCATCTCCTCTTCTTGCCGGAGATGCTGCACACCGACAACATTCCAATGCCATGAGTCAAGTGCCCGCGCTGCAAGCCGTTCCCGACGGCATCATCAATCTGGCCGACCACGAGGCGCATGCGCGGCAGCGGATGGACGACAACGCCTGGGCCTATTTCTCGGGCGGCGCGGCCGATGAGCGCAGTCTTGCGGCCAACCGCAGCGCCTGGGACGCGCTCACACTGTGGCCGCGCGTGCTCCGCCCCCTTGCAGGCGGCCATACCCGGCTTCAGTTGCTGGGCAGGGAGCTGGCCTGCCCGCTGCTGGTGGCACCCATGGCCTTCCAGCGCATGGCCCATGCGGACGCAGAGCTTGCAACGGCCTATGCCGCAGCGGCGCTGGGGGCGGGCATGGTGCTCAGCACACAGGCCAGCCTGCCGCTGGAGACAGTGGCACAGGCAGCACGGCTCACGCCTGGCCATGGCCCTTTGTGGTTCCAACTCTATCTGCAGCATGACCGTGGCTTCACCACGCAACTGATCAAGCGCGCAGAGGCCGCAGGCTACGAAGCGCTGGTGCTGACGGTGGACGCGCCCACCAGCGGTGTGCGGGACCGTGAACGCCGCGCGCGCTTTTGTCTTCCGCCGGGAGTGTCTGCCGTCAATCTTCAGGGGATGGCGCCACTTGCAGCCATGCAACTCGCACCAGGCCAGAGCCCCCTGTTCGACGGCCTTTTGCACCATGCACCTACCTGGGATGACGTCGCCTGGCTGCAGCAGCAGACACGGCTGCCGCTGCTGCTCAAGGGAGTGCTCCACCCGGCCGATGCGCTGCAGGCCGCGAGATTGGGAGTGGCGGGCATCATCGTCTCCAACCATGGAGGGCGCACGCTGGACACCGCTCCGGCAACCGCAACAGCCCTTGCCCGCGTGGCCAGGGCCGTGCGCGGCGCGGGCCATGAGCTCCCCTTGCTGGCCGACGGGGGCATACGGCGCGGCACAGACGTGCTCAAGGCGATCGCCCTCGGTGCGACGGCGGTTCTGATAGGCCGCCCCGTACTCTGGGGGCTGGCCAATGCGGGCGCCGCCGGCGTGGCCCATGTGCTCAGGTTGCTGCGCGATGAACTGGAGATCGCCATGGCGCTGACAGGGTGTGCCACCCTAGCCCAGGCCACTGGGGAACTACTGGATACCGAGTAAAGCCGAGCACCATACATCCCTACAGACAACCAAGAATTGCAAATGCGATGAATTCTCATTTATAATTTTTCATCCTATCAATAGCCAGCCACTACTGCCTGTAGCCATGATCGTCTGTGTATGCCGCCGGGTTTCCGACCGTGAGATCGCACGCCACGCTCATGCGGGCATGAGCTTTGACGAGATCCAATTCGAATTGGGTATCGCCATGCAGTGCGGCCGCTGCGAGAGCTGCGCCCGGGATGTGGTGGCGCAATGCTGCGCCAGCCAGCCCGTGGCGGCCATCCACAACGAGGTCGCGGCCCAGACCGTCCAGCTTGCCAACAACATTCTGGAGAGCAAAGCATGGTCCTCCTCTCAGCACTTGTCGGCAGCCTGATCCTCGTCGTTACATGCACCTGGTGGATTCTGCGCAGCTGATACTCCGTCTTCCGAGCGACAGCACCCGGCTCCCATACGCTGACCGCTCCTTCTGTCTCTATGTCCCAGTCTGATCGTTTTGGCCCCCCCGGGGGCCTTGGCCGTAACGTGGCCATCGCGGGTTCGGTCGTGGTCTTGCATGCAGCAACCCTTTGGGCGATGCAGCATGGACTGCTCCAGCGCGCACCCGAAGAGGTCATCGTGCCAGCCCAGGTGATTGCGGAATTCATTTCGCCACCCGCTCCCGAGCCCGAGGCACCCAAGCCTCCTCCTCCGCCGCCACCTCCCAAACCCCAGCCGGTCGTGAAGAAGGCACCGCCGCTGCCCAAGGCCATTGCCGACCCCAAGCCCGCACCTGCGGCGCCGCGCGGCACGCTGGACGACGAGCCCAAGCCCGTGGTGGAAGCACCACCGGCACCACCCGCCCCTCCTGCGCCGCCAGCGCCTCCCGCCCCCCCGGCACCACCGGCTCCGCCCAAGATCGAATTGCCGTCCAACAACGCGGCCTACCTCAACAACCCGGCCCCCAACTACCCCGCCATCAGCAGGCGCATGGGGGAACAGGGAACGGTCACGCTGCGCATCTTCGTGGACGCGCAAGGCCTGCCTCAAAAGATCGAGGTCAGCAAATCCAGCGGCTACGACCGTCTGGACCAGCAGGCCGTGGACGGCGTCAAGAACTGGAAATTCGTCCCCGGCAAGAGCAACGGCACGCCAACCCCCATGTGGGTCACCGTCCCGGTCAAATTCACCCTCAATTGATTCTCAGGAGTATCCATGGATTCCCAATTCGGCATTGCCCACGTCTGGACGCAGGGAGACTTCGTCACCCGTGCCGTCGCCATCATCCTGCTGGCCATGTCGGTGGCCTCTTGGCTCGTGATGATCATCAAGGCCCTGGACATCGTGAAGTTCAAGAAGCTGGCGCGCAACGCCCAGGACTTCTGGCACAGCCCCGACCTGGCCAGCGGCCTGGAAAAGCTGGGCGATGACCGCTCCAACCCCTTCCGCTACCTGGTGCTCGAAGGCCGCGAAGCCACCGCCCACCACCGCAAGACCAGCGCCCACCTGCATGACACGCTGGACATCAGCGACTGGGTGACCCGCTGCATGCGCAACGGCATCAGCGAATTCACCGCCCGCCTGCAATCGGGCCTGGCCATTCTGGCTTCCGTGGGCTCGACCGCCCCCTTCATCGGCCTGTTCGGCACCGTCTGGGGCATCTACCACGCGCTGGTCGCCATCGGCCTGTCCGGCCAGTCCTCGATCGACAAGGTCGCGGGCCCCATCGGTGAAGCGCTGATCATGACCGCCCTGGGCCTGGCCGTGGCGATTCCCGCCGTGCTCGGCTACAACGCCGTGGTGCGTGGCAACAAGTCCATCCTCAACGCCCTCAACAGCTTTGCCCACGACATGCACGCCTACTTCGTGACCGGCGCCCGCGTGTCCATCGACGGCAAGGAAGCCGGCAACGTGCTGCCGCTGAAGAAAGGCGCGTAAGCCATGGCATTCGGAACAATGGACGATGACGGCGAAGAGGTGATGAACGAGATCAACATGACGCCGCTGGTCGACGTCATGCTGGTGCTCCTGATCATCTTCATCATCACCGTGCCGGTGATGAAGCATTCGGTGAACGTGGACCTGCCCCGCGCCACCAACCAGCCCGAGGACGTCAAGCCCGCTACCGTGCGCCTGGCCGTCTCCGCCGATGGCCAGTACCACTGGAATGGCGTTGCCGTCAGCGATACGCAGTTCGAGGAGAACCTCAAGGCCGAGGCGGCCAAGGAGCCGCAACCTGACCTGCACATCCAGGGTGACAAGGAAGTCCGCTACGAGCGCGTGGCCCAGGCCATGGCTGCCGCACAGCGTGCAGGCGTGCGCAAGATCGGCTTCGTGACGGACCCGGCCAAGTAGGCCGTGGCAGGCATTCCTTGCCTGGCGATCAACGACAACGGCCCTTCGGGGCCGTTTTTCATTTTCTTCGCGTTGGCAGTGCATCGAGTCGCAGGGATAGGACTGGTCCCAGAAACCACAATGCGAGTAAGTCTCACTTGATTTTCAATTGAGAATTGTTATCATTCACAAAACTTTCCAATTTTTGAGGAATTCCCTGCATGTCTGCCACTTCCGCCGCCACCTCGCATCTGTCCGGCAACTCCAACGCCCAGGCCTTTGCAGCGCTGCAGGCCGCAGCATCTGCAGCCCTGACCGGGGCCGCCAGCGGACTCGACAGCACCTTGCTGCTCAATGGACAAAAGGCTGTGACCATCGTGCACAACGGCACGCCCTACCGCCTGCAGGCCACAAAGCTGGGCAAGCTCATCCTGACCAAATAAACAAGATTCCGGCCGTCGTCGGATGCCCGACCGGCGGCTTCTTCGTTTCATCGTGGGGCGACCTTGGGACTTCCAGTCTCAGAGGTCGATTAGCCAGCCAACAAAATCTCCGGATTTTGCGTAGCCAAGCATTTTTTCCCCGCGCTGCAGCGCAGATTGACCAAAGAAAAAGCCCCTGTCCATCGGCACAGGGGCTTTTTCTTGGTTGCATGGATCAGTCCCCAGGGACCGATTCAGGCAGCATGGGTGCACCAGGGGCTATTACAGGCCCAGAGCAGCAATGCCGGCGCCGGCAACCTGCGCATCCTCGCTCGCCTTGACGCCGCTGACGCCCACGGCGCCCAGGCATTGGCCGTCCTTCATGATGGCCACGCCACCTTCGAGCAGGCCGTCCAGCGTGGGCGCGCTCAGGAAGGCCGTGCGGCCGTTGTTGATCATGTCTTCATAGCCCTTGGTATCGCGGCGGCCCAGGGCCGCCGAGCGGGCCTTGGACGGAGCGATGTGGGCCGACACGGCGGCGGCGCCATCCAGGCGCTGCAGCCACAGCAGGTGGCCGCCGTCATCGACGATGGCAATGGTCACGGCCCACTTGTTCTTCAGCGCCTCGGCTTCTGCGGCGGCGGCAATGGCCTTCACGTCGGCCAGTTCGAGTTCATGCTTGGTCTTCATAAGATTCCAATTATCCATTCCATCACAAATGTCCTATAAGCATAGCAATCGTATGAGGACTGACAATGCATGCGCAGAACAAAACATTCGAAACCAAACCATGGCGGCGGCTCGGGGTATTGCAAGTCGCGCGCAAGCCGCCACCTAGAATGGGCAAGTCGCAACAACACTCCTTCGGAGGACTGGCCACATGAATGATCAAGTCACCACACTGGGCTCTGCGGGCTACGGTGTCTCGCAGCAAGAGCGCAATCGCGTATTGCGCAACACCTACTGGCTGCTGGCCCTGAGTCTTCTCCCCACCGTGCTGGGCGCTTGGCTGGGCGTGGCCACGGGCATCACGCGCTCGCTGAGCGGCGGGTTGGGGCTCATCGTCTTCCTGGGCGGCGCCTTCGGCTTCATGTTCGCCATCGAGAAGACAAAGCACTCGGCAGCCGGCATTCCCGTGCTGCTGGGCTTCACGTTCTTCATGGGCCTGATGCTGTCGCGCATGATCGGCATGATCCTGGGCTTCAAGAACGGCTCCGAGCTGATCATGACCGCCTTTGCAGGCACGGCCGGCGTGTTCCTGGTCATGGCCTCGCTGGCCACGGTGATCAAGCGCGACCTGTCGGGCATGGGCAAGTTCCTGTTCGTCGGCGTGCTAGTGCTGTTCGTGGGCTCCATCATCAACGTCTTCATCGGCTCCACGGCCGGCATGATGGCGATCTCGGTGGCGGCCATCGGCATCTTCAGCGCCTACATGCTCTATGACCTCAAGCAGATCATGGACGGCGGCGAGACCAACTACATCAGCGCCACGCTGGCTCTGTACCTGGACCTGTTCAACGTGTTCCAGAGCCTGCTGGCCCTGCTGGGCATCATGGGCGGCGAACGCGACTGATGCCGCACGCGGAAGGCTTCACCTTCCCTGCTGCACACCAAAGGCCTCCTTCGGGAGGCCTTTTGCATGTCCGGGATCATCATTTGTGCAAAGCGGACTCAACTTCTTCCAAGGCCTGCCGATAATCTCCTCAAGATGACCATGCCTAATCTTCCCCGCACCTTCGCCATCCTGCTGCTGCCCACGCTGCTCGCCGGCTGCAAGCTGGATGATATTCCGGGCCTGGGACCGGACCCCCGCACCGTCGCCAAGGAGGCCGAGGCCAAGGCCATCGGCGGGGCGTGCCGCCATGCCCTGCGCGGGCTGGAGGATTGCTACACGCTCAACCCCAAATCGTCCAAGGCCCTGGTGTTTGCAGGCTGGAAGGATATGGACGAGTACATGCGCGCCAACAAGATGGAAGGCACGCCTTCGGTCCTGGGTCAGAGCGACCGCCGCCGCAGCGACAAGGACGAGGCGCCTGCCGAGCCGACCTCAGGCCGCAATCGCAGCTGACCCCTTTTGAGATCCGGATTTGAGATCTGGATCCGCCCGTTAAAAAGCCGTGGCCGCCCGAGGGCTCCACGGCTTTTTTCATGGCGCAGGCAGCCAGGCTGTCAGTCTGCGCAGCGCTCGAACACCGCCATGCTCTCCACGTGGGCCGTGTGCGGGAACATGTTGACCACGCCTGCCGATACACAGCGATAGCCGGCCAGATGCACCAGAAGGCCGGCATCACGCGCCAGCGTTGCGGGATTGCAGCTGACATAGACGATGCGCTCGGGAAAGCGCCAGGCCTCATGCCCTGCCGGCAGGGGCTCGGCGCCTTCGGCACCGATGCGCGCCTGGTGGATGTCAGCCAGGGCCTTGGACAGCGCAAACGCGCCTTCGCGCGGCGGATCCACCAGCCACTTGCCGGCCACGCCGTCGGCAAACAGCATCTCGGGCGTCATCTCGAACAGGTTGCGCGCCACAAAGCGCGTGGGCGCGAGCTTGTCGCCCTCTGCGCGCTGTGCGTTGTTGGCCGCGTAGTTTTCATGGGAGCGCTTGACCAAGGTATCGCTGCCCTCGATGCCCAGCACCTCGCGCGCCTGCGTGGCCAGGGGAAGGGTGAAGTTGCCCAGACCGCAGAACCAGTCGATCACGCGCTCGTCCTTCTTGACATCCAGCAGGCGCAGCGCGCGCGTGACCAGCACGCGGTTGATGTGCGGATTGACCTGGGTGAAGTCCGTGGGCTTGAACGGCATGGTGATGCCGAAATCGGGCAGGCCGTAGTCGAGCTGGGCGCCTCCCTGCTCCATGAGGTGCACGGTGTCCGGGCCCTTGGGCTGCAGCCACCACTGCACGTTGTGCTCGACTGCGAAGGCCCGCAGCCGGGCCTGGTCGTCCTCGGACAGCGGCTCCAGATGGCGCAGCACCAGGGCCGTGACGGAGTCGCCGCAGGCAACCTCGATCTGCGGGCAGG
The DNA here is from genome assembly GCF_001598795.1 of Delftia acidovorans NBRC 14950. Classification (GTDB taxonomy): domain Bacteria; phylum Pseudomonadota; class Gammaproteobacteria; order Burkholderiales; family Burkholderiaceae_C; genus Comamonas; species Comamonas acidovorans. The sequence goes on from NZ_BCZP01000007.1 coordinate 280,649, forward strand.
TTTCGCGCGCATCCATGGAGGCAATCAGCGCGCGCATGGGCAGCAGCATGGCGTCCACATGGGGCGGCAGGATCTTGCAAGTCTCCATGTCGGCGATGTAGCGGCTCTTGCGCTCGTGAAAGCCCACCAGCACCTTGCCCTTCTTGGCCACATAGCGCACCGACAGGCGCGAGCGGAAACGGTAGGCCCAGGACGGACCTTCGATGGGGCGCAGCAGCGTCTCGGGCTTGACCTTGGCCAGATGCCAGAGATTGTCTTCCAGCACGCGCTGCTTGATGGCCACCTGGGCGCCCACGTGCAGATGCTGCATCTTGCAGCCGCCGCAGGCACCGGCATGCAGACCGAAATTCGGGCAGCCGGGGCGCACGCGCTGGGAAGATTCGCGGTGGATGGCCGTCAGGCTGGCGGCTTCCCAGTTGTTTTTCTTGCGATGGGTGTTGGCGCTGACCAGTTCGGTCGGCAGTGCGCCGTCGATGAATACCACCTTGCCATCGCTCTTGCGGGCCACGCCCTGGGCGTCCATATCCATGGACAGCACCTGCAGCCAGCCTTCGGGCAGTGCAGGGGCGTCGATGTCGGCTTCGGGCAGGTTGTCGGGGATCTTGTTGTCGCGGGGTTCACTCATGGGGCACGATTGTCTCAGGCTCTCCCCTTGCCCTGTTGGCGGCTCCCCAAAAAAGCCCCCAACTCGCTTTTGCCTCTCAGGACCGCGGAGTGCTGCTGCGGCCCAGGTCCCGCTGCCGCTCCTGGCGCGCCCGGGCCAGTTGCTCGCGTTCGGCCAGCAGGTTGATTTCGGTGATGCAGTTGAATTCGTCCAGCGTGAACACCATGGTGGCGCCGCGCTCGATCTTGTCCACGGTCTGGTGCAGCGGCAAGGTCAGGTCCACCGGCGGGCGGTTGGAGCGGTAGATCAGTTCCTGCTCGGGCGTGTAGACGGAATAGCAGGCGGCAGACGCGGCCTGCGCCAGCGCGCAGGCGGCCAGCACGGTGATGGCACGCAGGTTTTGCACAGCAGTCATGGTGTTCCCCTCAAAACGACGGCCTGCCTGTGTATGTACTGGGTGGCAGGCCAGGCTGCCCAGCATTATGGAGCAGCACATGCCGCGCCCCGCCAGGTGCCGCCTCCGCGCTGCAGCCGGTTTTGATTTTTCAGCTTTCACAAATTTCTCTCTTGACAGAAATTTCAGGCCTGCAGACACTGATGCCATGCAACTGAGTCCCATCGCACACCGTTTCATCCACCATTGGGGCGACATGGGCAGCTCCTGGGGGGTGAACCGCACGGTCGCCCAGATCCACGCCCTGCTGTTTTTCCATGGCCGCCCGCTCAACGCGGAAGAGATTGCCGACACGCTGGGCGCCGCTCGCTCCAACGTGAGCAACAGCCTCAAGGAACTGCAAGGCTGGGAGCTGATCCGCACCAGCCGCAGGCCTGGCGACCGCCGCGACTACTTCGAGACCTCGTCCGATGTCTGGGAGCTGCTGCGCACCATCGTGCGAGAGCGCAAGCAGCGCGAGTTCGACCCGACCTCCGAGATGCTGCGAGAACTGATCGCCGAGCCTGGCTTCGACGACGAATCCCCCGACACCCAGGACCGCGTGCACGAGACGCTGCGCCTGATGGAGTCGCTGGGCATCTGGACCGACGAGATGCTGCGGCTGTCGCCCTCCACGCTGGACAAGCTGCTGCGCCTGGGCGCCAGCGTGCAGCGCTTCGTGCGCTCCGAGGCCGCTGACACCCGCGTCAAGCGCGGACGCCGAGCCTGAAATTTCCGTCACAAGAGAAACTGGAGGTCACCATGCGCATTCTGGTCTGCGGCGGCAACGGCTTCATCGGCCGCCATATCGTCAACCTGCTGGCCCTGGCCGGCCATGATCCCGTGGCGCGCAGCCGCCATTCCCTGCCTGCGCTCGACTACGCCAAGGCCACCACGCCCGACGCCTGGCTGCCGCACCTGGCGGGCGTGGACGCCGTGGTCAATGCCGTGGGCGTGCTGCGCGACAGCGCCTCCCGGCCCATTGATGCCATGCACGCCCAGGCCCCCATCGCCCTGTTCGATGCCTGCGCGGCGGCCGGCGTGCGGCGCGTGGTGCAGATCTCTGCCCTGGGCATAGAAGGCAGTGCCACGCGCTACGCCACCACCAAGCGCGCCGCTGACGAGCATCTGCTGGCACTCACGGCAGCCGGACATCTGCAAGGCTGCGTGGTGCGCCCCAGCGTGGTGTTCGGCGCTGGCGGCGCCAGCAGCGAGATGTTCCTGTCCATGGCGCGCCTGCCGGCGCTGCTGCTGCCGCGCCCCGTGCTGCAGGCCCGCGTGCAGCCGGTGGCCGTGCGCGACCTGGCCGAGGCCGTGGCCGGCCTGGTGACACGCCCCGAACCCGTGGGCATGATCGAGATCGGCGGCCCCCTGCCCTTGCCGCTGGCCGCGCTGATTGCCAGCCTGCGCGCGCAGATGGGCCGCGCTCCAGCCCGCGTGGGCACGCTGCCCGGCTGGCTCACCCGCGCCAGCGCACGCGCTGGCGACTGGGTCAGCGCCTCACCCTGGTGCAGCGAGACACTGGCCATGCTGGCCAGCGACAACGTCACCGATCCGGCCGGATTGCAAGCCCTGCTGGGCCGACCCGGCGTTGCGCCATCCCAACTGCTGTCCACCTTGCGCCATGGATGAGCGCCGCTCCCGCCCCGTTCCAGCACCGCTGCGCACCATGCACTTGAGCCTGATCGCCGTCTGGCTGGGCACGGCCCTGGTCAGTGCCATCGAGCACCGCGGCCTGAGCGTGCAGGTGCTGGCCGATGCCGGCATCCACGATGCGCGCTGGCAGACATTCCTGATCTGGAGCGGCCTGCTCGCCGACCTGGCCGTGGGCCTGGCGCTGTGGCTGCGGCCGGGCCGGGAGAGCTATCTGGCGGCCTTGCTGCTGATGGCCGCCATGACCGTGCTGGCCACAGTGCTGCAGCCCACGCTGTGGCTGCATCCGCTGGGGCCGCTGCTCAAGAACCTGCCGATCGCCGCCATGCTGCTGCACCTGATGTCGGCACCTGTCACCCCGAAGGAGTCCGCATGAATCTCTACCTGTTGCTCAAGACGCTGCATATCGCGTCCAGCGTGCTGCTGGTCGGCACCGGCCTGGGCTCGGCCTTCTACATGTTCTTCGCCAACCGCAGCGGCAGCGTCGCTGCCCAGGCCGTGGTCAGCCGCCTGGTGGTGCGTGCGGACTGGTGGTTCACCACGCCCTGCGTGGTCATACAGCCCTTGAGCGGCATTGCCCTGGCCCACATGGCGGGCTGGCCGTTGACCACGCCGTGGCTGGCACTGTCGCTGGGCCTGTACCTGCTGGCCGGCGCCTGCTGGCTGCCCGTGGTCTGGCTGCAGGTGCGCATGGCCGCCATGGCGCGCGGCGCGCACGCAGCGCAGGCCGCCCTGCCCGCGCTGTATGCCGTCTACGCCCGGCGATGGGAGGCGCTGGGCTACCCGGCCTTCATCGCCATGGCCGTGACCTACTACCTCATGGTCAACAAGCCGATGCTCTGGGGCGGTTGAGCATCGGCAGTGCCTTCAGTGCCTGGCCTCAGAGCTTGGCAATGGACACTTCGGTGGACTTGACCAGGGCCACCACGTCGGAGCCCACGACCAGGCCCAACTCGTCCACCGAGCGCGTGGTGATCACCGAGGTGACCACGCCCCAGGGCGTCTGCACATCGACTTCGGAGACAACGTCGCCTCGGATGATTTCGCGCACCTGGCCCTTGAACTGGTTGCGCACGTTGATGGCTTGAATGGACATGTTTTTCTCCTGGGGATCAAAAGGAATCAAAGGAAGGTTGGGGAAAACGGAAAGTCAGACCGCCCAGCGCAGGCCATGGGCCGGTACGCCGGGCCAGGCCGTGGTGTCGGTCAGCGGATTGGCTTCGGGCTCGGCGGCGGGCTTTTGCAGCACGCGGTCGAGAATGCGTTGCTCGATGGCCGCCAGCGCCACGCTGCCGTGCACGCGCGGCCGTGGCAGGGCGATGCGTTCATCCAGCGCGATGCGGCCGTCCTCGATCAGCACCACGCGGTCGGCCAGGGCCACGGCCTCCTGCACGTCATGCGTGACCAGCAGGGCCGTGAAGCCGTGGCGTTGCCACAGGCCTTCGATCAGGCGGTGCATCTCTATGCGGGTGAGCGCATCGAGCGCGCCCAGCGGCTCGTCCAGCAGCAGCAGTTGCGGGCGGTGCACCAGGGCGCGCGCCAGGGCCACGCGCTGGCGCTGGCCGCCGGACAGGCGCGCCGGCCATTCGCCCTCGCGGTCGGCTAGGCCGACCTGGGCCAGCACTTCGCGGCCACGCTCCTGGGCCGAGGCGGGCAGGCCCAGCGTCACATTGGCCAGCACGCGCCGCCAGGGCAGCAGGCGCGCGTCCTGGAACATGATGCGCGTGCCGCCCTGCGCGCCCTGCACGGCCCGTGCGGGCTCGCCGTCCAGCAGCAAAGTGCCGGCCGTGGCCTGCTCCAGGCCAGCGACCAGGCGCAGCAAGGTGCTCTTGCCGCAGCCGCTGCGGCCCACGATGGCGACGAATTCGCCAGGCTCCACCTGCAGCTGCACTTCGTGCAGCACCTCGCGCTGGCCGTAGCGCTTGGTCAGCCCGCCGGCCTGCAGGCGCACGCCACGGCGCGGTGCGGATTGGGGGGATGCGGACTGCGGCGCATCGTCGTTCTGGGCCAGGCGGTCGCTGACGTCCAGGCCATCGGCATCGAACGAGGCCTCCCAGGCCATCGCCGGCGCGGTGGTGTTCAGCTCCACGGCCTGTGCCAGCGTGGTCTTCATGCGGTTCCATCGGCTCATGTCGTGCTCCTTGTGTCACTTGGGCTGGTAGCCCGGATGCCAGCGCAGCCACCAGTGCTCCAGCGCACGCGCAAACCAGTCGGCCAGCTTGCCCAGCAGGGCGTACAGCAGGATGCCGACCAGCACCACGTCGGTCTGCAGGAACTCGCGGGCATTCATGGTCAGGTAGCCGATGCCCGACTGCGCCGAGATGGTCTCGGCCACGATGAGGATCACCCACATCAGGCCCAGCGAAAAACGCAGGCCCACCAGGATGGAGGACAGCGCGCCCGGCAGGATGACCTCGCGGTACAGCTGCCAGCGCGTGAGGCCGTAGCTGCGCCCCATCTCGATCAGCGCAGGGTCCACATTGCGTATGCCGTGGAAGGTGTTCAGGTAGATGGGAAAGAACACCGACACGCTGATCAGGAACAGCTTGGCGCTCTCGTCGATGCCGAACCACAGGATGACCAGCGGAATCAGCGCCAGCGCGGGGATGTTGCGCACCATCTGGATGGTGGAGTCCAGCAGCGTCTCCGCCCAGCGCAGCGAGCCCGTGAGCAGGCCCAGCGCCAGCCCCAGCCCGCCGCCGATGGCCAGACCGCCCAGCGCGCGGCCCGCGCTCACCTGCACATGCTTGAGCAACTCTCCCGACTCGGCCAGCGCCTGCGCGGCGCGCAGCACATCCAGCGGAGCGGGCAGCACCCGCGTGGACAGCCAGCCCCACGCCGAGGCGGCCTGCCAGACGGCGATCAGCGCCAGCGGCACCAGCCAGGGCACCAGACGGCGGCCCACGCCGGCCGCAAAGCGCAGCAGCGGCGACCAGGAATCGCCGGCCGGGGGGGCCGAGGAGGCCGGCAGCGCAGTAACGGTACGTGCATCGGACATGCGTGACTCCCTCAGCTTTGCGACGCGCGCGGCGAGTACAGGTTGGCAACGGTCTCGCCTAGCGGCCCGCCCACTCCGCCAGCCAGCCTGTCGCGCACGGACAGCGGCAGCAGCGGGAAGACCAGCTCGGCAAAGCGGTAGGCCTCTTCCAGGTGCGGATAGCCGGACAGCACAAAGGTGTCTATGCCCAGGTCCGCGTACTCCTTGATGCGGTCGGCCACGGTCTGCGCATCGCCCACCAGGGCCGTGCCCGCGCCCCCGCGCACCAGGCCCACGCCGGCCCAGAGGTTGGGGCTGATCTCCAGCTCGGCCCGCGTGCGGCGGCTGCCGCCGGCATGCAGGGCGGCCATGCGGCGCTGGCCTTCCGAGTCCATGCGCGCGAAGGCGGCCTGGGCCTGGACCACGGTCTCGTCCTTGAGGCGGCTGATCAGGCGATCGGCATCGGCCCAGGCCTCATCCTCGGTCTCGCGCACGATGACGTGCAGGCGGATGCCGAACTTCACGCTGCGGCCATGGCGCGCCGCCTTCTCGCGCACATCGGCAATCTTTTTGGCCACCTCGGCCGGGGGCTCGCCCCAGGTCAGGTAGGCATCGACCTGCTCGGCGGCCAGGTCGTGCGCGGCCTCGGACGAACCGCCGAAGTACACGGGCGGATACGGCTTTTGCAGCGGCGGGAACAACAGCTTGGCGCCCTTGACCGAGAGGTGTTCACCTTCGTAGTCGAGCGTGCCGCCCTCATGGCTGCGCTCAAGGATCTCGCGCCAGATGCGGATGAACTCGGCCGATTGCTCGTAGCGCTGCGCATGGTCGAGGAAGACGCCGTCGCCCTCCAGCTCGGCGCGGTCGCCGCCCGTGACCAGGTTGATCAGCAGCCGCCCGCCCGACAGGCGGTCGAACGAGGCCGCCATGCGCGCCGCCAGGCTAGGCTGGTGCAGGCCGGGACGCACGGCGACCAGGAACTTCAGGCGCTTGGTGACCGGAATCAGGCTGGAGGCGACGACCCAGGGGTCCTCGCAGGAGCGGCCCGTGGGAATCAGCACGCCCTCGTAGCCCAGGCTGTCGGCCGCGATGGCGACCTGCTTGACATAGTCGTGGCTGAGCGGGCGGGCGCCCTCGGCCGTGCCGAGGTAGCGGCTGTCGCCGTGGGTGGGAATGAACCAGAAAACCTGCATGCGCTGCTCCAGTCAGGGGACGGAATCGAGGAAGGAAATCAAAGGGCGGAAGAAGGCCGTGCCGCCGCAGGCTCGGCCAGCCGCGCGTACTCGGCCGCCGAGGGCCGCCAGACGATGTCGGCCACCTGCACCTGGCGCGGAATCAGGCCCAGCCGAAAAAACGCATCGGCCACGCGCTGCTGGTCCACCACGGTCTGCGCAGCCAGCAGGCCCACGGGGGAGCTGGGCCGGCGCGCAATGAAGCGGCTGACCACCGCCGCATCCAGACCGCTGAAGCCGGCCACCAGGGCCACGGCCTCCTGGCGCGCGCTCTGAGCCAGGCGATCGGCGCGCGTGAGCTCGTCGAACAGCGCGCGCAGCACCTGCGGATGGCGCTCCACCAGGCCGCGAGAGGCCAGGTAGAACGAGGCGTTGCCCGACAGGCCTTCGCCATTGGCCAGCACGCGCGGGCGAATCGCCAGCTCGGTGGCCGCGTAGAACGGGTCCCAGATGGCCCAGGCATCCACGCTCTTGCGCTCGAAGGCGGCGCGCGCATCGGCCGGGGCCAGGTACACGGGCTGGATCTCGTTCCAGGCCAGGCCCGCCTTGTCCAGCGCACGCACCAGCAGGTAATGGGCGCTGGAGCCTTTTTGCAGCGCCACGCGCCGGCCCTTGAGGTCGGCCAGGGCGCGCAGCGGCGAGTCCGACGGCACGAGGATGGCCGAGCTTTCGGGCTTGGGCGGCTCGGCACCCACGTACAGCAGGTCGCGGCCCGCGGCCTGGGCAAAGACCGGGGGTGAATCGCCGGTCAGGCCGAAATCCAGGCTGCCGGCGGCCAGGGCCTCCAGCAGCTGGGGGCCGGCCGGAAACTCCAGCCAGCTGACCTTGGTGCCCGCAAAGCGCTTTTCCAGCACGCCTTGCTGCTTGAGGATGACCAGGTTGACGGCTGACTTCTGGTAGCCGATGCGCAACTGCTCGGGCCCGGCCACGGCGGCCGGCGTCTCGGCGCGTGCGTACTGGCCGGCCAGGCTCCAGCTGAAGGCGGTGGTGCCCAGCAGTTGCAGGGCCTGGCGGCGCACGCGGTCCAGGCGGGGCTTCTTGGAATTGGCATTCATGGTGCGGACTCCTTGCAGTGGGCTCAGGGGCGCGACGCGATCAGGTCCACCGGCGCGGCATGCAGCAGGTTGAGCTTGCGGGGGATGAGCTTGAGCTCGAAGAAGGTGTCGGCGATCTGCTGCTGCTCGGCCAGGATCTCGCGCGTCACGGACGAGGTGCCGAAGCGGGCACGGCTCAGGTACAGCTCGGTGATGGACTTGTCCAGGCCCAGGATGCTGGACAGCTCGGCGGCAGCGGCCGTCTGGTTCTTCGAGGCCCAGCGGTCAATCCCATCGACCTCTTCGATGGCAATGCGCAGCACATCGGCATTGCGCGTGGCGAAATCGCGCGAGGTGAAGTAGTAGGCGCGGTTGTTGACCACGCCCGTGGCATCGGCCAGCAGGCGGGCGTCCAGCGTCTTTTGGGCGGCAGCCAGGAAGGGGTCCCAGATCAGCCAGGCATCGACGGAGCCGCGCTCGAAGGCGGCGCGCGCATCGGCCGGCGCCAGGAAGACGGACTGCACATCGCCGTACTTCAAGCCATGCTTTTCCAGCAGCTTGACCAGGAAGTACTGCACGTTCGAGCCCTTGTTGTAGGCCACGCGCTTTCCCTTGAGGTCCTGCACGCTGCGGATGGGCGAATCCTTGGGAACGATCACCGCCTCCAGCCCGGGGCGCGGCACGGTGGCGCCCGCATAGACCAGGGGTGCGCCTGCAGCCTGCGCAAAGATGGGTGGGGCCTCGCCCACATCGCCGAAGTCGATGGAGCCCACGTTCAGCGCCTCCAGCTGCACGGGGCCGGCGTTGAACTCGATCCAGCGCACGGATACGCCCAGCGGCGCCAGCCGCTTTTCCAGCGTGCCCCGGCTCTTCAGGATGGACAGCCAGCCCTTTTGGTGGCCCACGCGCAGCACGCGGTCGCCCGCCTTGTCCTGGGCCAGGGCCGGGCCGCCCACCGTGGCGACTGCTGCGGCAAGGCCCGCGCCCAGCAGTTGGCGTCGGCGCCAGTTGGCTGTGTGTCGGGGGAAAGAATCAAACGAGACCATGACGGACATCCTTGGAAGAGTGGTGCGTGGCTCAGGCAAAGCGCTGCCCATGCATGCGCGCGGCATGCAGCCAGAAAACAAAAAAAGGGAAGGCGGAGCAAGGGGCGGCCGCCTGCAGGGCCGGGCCTGCAGGCGCACCGCACGGAGTCGTCAGGTGCTACATCGCCGGCTGGCGAAGGCCATGGTCTCGAAGCGAAGAAAAGAGCTGGATGCCACCACGCCTGCCACGCCTGCCTTGCCTGCCACTCCTGCCTTGTGCATCCGCACGCCTGCCTGCGCCGTGCGGCGCGCGGCCTGCAAAGAGTGGCGGGAGGTCAGGAAGATGGACATGGCGGATCGTGGGGGTTGGCAGGGGTCTGGGACAGCGGGTGAATCAGTGGGTGGGCGCCGGCCGGGCCGGCGCGCTGCACTCACTTCTTGGTGTAGATCTGGTCGAAGCTGCCGCCGTCGGCAAAGTGGTCCTTGTCAGCCTTGGCCCAGCCGCCAAAGGCCTGGTCGATGGTGACCAGCTCCAGCTTGGGGAACTTGTCCGCAAACTCGGCCTTGACCTTGGCATCGGTGGGACGGTAGTAGTTGCGGCCGGCGATGCGCTGGCCTTCCTCGGAGTACAGGTACTTCAGGTACTCCTCGGCCACGGCGCGCGTGCCCTTCTTGTCCACGACCTTGTCGACCACGGCCACCGAAGGCTCGGCCAGGATGGACAGCGAAGGCACGACGATCTGGAACTTCTCGGGACCGAACTCCTTGAGTGCCAGGAAGGCCTCGTTCTCCCAGGCCAGCAGCACATCGCCCACGCCGCGCTGCACGAAGGTGATGGTGGCGCCGCGCGCGCCGGTGTCCAGCACGGGCACGTTCTTGAACAGCTTGCCGATGAAGTCCTTGGCCTGTGCGTCGCCGCCGTACTTGCGCTTGGCGAATTCCCAGGCGGCCAGGTAGTTCCAGCGCGCACCGCCGCTGGTCTTGGGGTTGGGCGTGATCACCTGCACGCCGGGCTTGACCAGGTCGTCCCAGTCCTTGAGGTTCTTGGGATTGCCCTTCTTCACCAGGAAGACGATGGTGGAGCTGTAGGGCGCCGAGTTGTGCGGCAGGCGCTTTTGCCAGTCGGCCTTGAGCAGGTTGCCGTTCTTGACCAGGGCGTCGATGTCGCCGGCCAGCGCCAGCGTGGCCACGTCGGCGTCGATGCCGTCGATGATGGAACGCGCCTGCTTGCCCGAGCCGCCATGCGACTGCTTGACGCTCACGTCCTGGCCGCTCTTGGCCTTCCAGTGCTTGGCGAAGGCCTGGTTGTACTCCACGTACAGCTCGCGCGTCGGATCGTAGGAGACATTGAGCAGTTGCACCGACTGGGCCAACGCCGGCAGAGCCGACAGGGTCAAGCCCGCGATCAGGCCGGCGGCGACAGGAAACTTGATAAAGTGGCGGCGAATTTTCATTGGAGTGTCGGTAGAGAGTGGAGACGACGGTCTGGTGCCGTGGAAAGCATTCTCAAAGCCAACTCTTAAAACTCAAACCAATAAGATTTCAGTTTGTTATTCCAAAAACATCTGAATCTCCACAAGACAAGGACTCAATTCCCCATGGCACGTACCGTTCACTGCATCAAGCTTGGCGTTGACGCTGAAGGCCTGGACTTCCCGCCCTACCCCGGCGAGCTGGGCAAGCGCATTTTTGAAGGCGTGAGCAAGCAGGCCTGGGCCGACTGGCTCAAGCACCAGACGATGCTGGTCAACGAAAACCGCCTGAACCTGGCCGACGCACGCGCCCGCCAGTACCTGGCCCGCCAGATGGAAAACCACTTCTTCGGCGGCGGCGCCGATGCGGCGGCCGGCTACGTGCCTCCTACGGCCTGAGCCGCTTCGCGCCTTTTCACCGCCCCCGTCGCAACGCGCCGGGGGCGGTTTCATTTGCGGTGCCGCAAACGGCCGCCGCCCAGAGACCGCCTACAATGCCCGCCTTCTTGCGCTGGACGGCGCAGTGGCCGCACACCCTGCGGCGCGGGCCGGTCTTCACCCGAGGTTTTCCGTGCTTCCATCCGTCTCCCTGCTGGAATCGTTCCAGGCATCGCAGTTCACCGTCATGCTGGTGATCTACCTCGTGGCCATCACGGCCGAAGCCATGTCGGGCGCGCTGGCGGCGGGCCGGCGCAACATGGACATCTTCGGCGTGGCCGTGATCGCCTTCGTCACCGCGCTGGGCGGCGGCACCATCCGCGACATGGTGCTGGGCCACTACCCCATCGGCTGGACGCAGCACCCTGAATATGTCTACCTGGTCATCTCGGCCGGGCTGCTGACCATCGTCGTGGCGCGCCACATGCACCATCTCAAGCAGGTCTTTCTGCTGCTGGACGCCATGGGGCTGATCGCCTTCTCGCTGATCGGCTGCAACGTGGCGCTGGAGCTGGGCTATCCGCCCGTGGTGGTGGTGATGTCGGGCATGCTGACCGGCATCAGCGGCGGCATTCTGCGCGACGTGCTGTGCAACCAGGTGCCGGTCGTCTTCCGGCGCGAGCTGTACGCCAGCGTGTCGCTGGCCGTGTGCCTGCTGTTCCTGGGACTGCGCACGCTGGAAGTGGGCTCCAACCTCAGCACCGTCGTCTGCTTTGCCGGCGGACTCACGCTGCGCCTGGCTGCCATCCGCTTCAAGTGGCGGCTGCCCGTGTTCTCCTACCAGCAGCGCTGGGAGGAGTAGTTCTGCCCCTTGCCCATGTCCGAACCCATTGACTGGCTGCCCGATGGCACGCCCTACAGCCCGCGCTTCGGCGACCGCTACCACAGCGAACTCGGCGGCCTGGACCAGGCCCGTCACGTCTTTCTGGGCGGCTGCGGCCTGCCGGCGGCCTGGGCCGATGCGCCGCAATGGCGCATCCTGGAGACCGGCTTCGGCTTCGGCCTGAATTTCCTCGTGGCCTGGGAAGCCTGGAAGACCGATCCCCGGCGCCCAAGGCTGCTGCATTTCGTCTCGGCCGAGGCCTTTCCCGTCAGTGCAGACGCCATGCGCCAGGCCCTGCCCCGGGAACCCGGCCTGCGTGCGCTGGCCGAGCAACTGGCGGCCCGGTTCCAGGGCCTGCTGCCCGGCGTGCACCGCCTCGCCTTCGAGCAGGGGCGCGTGCTGCTGACGCTGTACATCGGTGATGCCCAGGCCATGCTGCGGCGCCAGCAGCTCACGGCCGACAGCATCTACCTGGACGGCTTCACGCCGGAACTCAACCCCGAGCTCTGGAGCGCCGAGACCCTGCGCGCGCTGGCGCGCCATTGCCGGCGCGGCACACAGCTGTCCACCTGGTGCGTGGCGCGCACGGTGCGCGATGGCCTGGCCCAGCACGGCTTTCAGGTCCGCAAGGTGGATGGCGTGCGCCCCAAGCGCCACAACCTGCATGCCGTGTTTGACCCGGCCTGGCAACCGCGTGGGCCGCGCGGGCCGCGTGCACAGCCGCAGGAAGCCATCACCCCACGGCGCTGCATGGTGCTGGGTGCAGGCATCGCCGGCGCGGCCGCCGCCGCCAGCCTGTCGCGCCGTGGCTGGCAGGTCACCGTGCTGGATGCTGCCGACGCGCCTGCAGCGGGCGCCTCGGCCCTGCCCGCGGGCCTGTTCTGCCCCCATGTCTCGCCCGATGACAGCCTGCTGTCCCGCCTGAGCCGCGACGGCGCACGCCTGACACTGGCGCAGCTGCAAATGCTCTCCGGCCAGGGCCTGCTGCAACCGGGCACGGACTGGTGCGATACCGGCGTGCTGGAGCATGGCGTGGAAGCCGCCCCGCGGCTGCCGCGCGACTGGCAATCCCCCGGCCCGGGCGACCACTGGAGCCGGCCCGCAAGCGCCGATCAACTCTCGGCGGCCTGCCTGCCTGCCGACGCCCCGGCCTGCTGGCATGCGCAGGCCGGCTGGGTGCGCCCGGCGCGGCTGGTGCAGGCGCAGCTGGCGCTGCCCGGCGTGCGCTGGCAGGGCCGCGCCTGCGTGGCGCGTCTTGCATGCACCGACACAGCCGGTGGCGCGCCCGTCTGGCAGGCCCTGGATGCACAGGGCAATCTGCAGGCCGAGGCTGAACTGGTCGTTATCGCACTGGGCCCCGCAACGAATACGCTGCTGGAGCACAGCCTGGGCGCCCAGGCCGCCTGGCCGCTGCAGCCCATACGCGGCCAGGTCAGCTGGGATGTGCACACCCCGGCCAGCGCACATGCCATGCCGCCCTTCCCCGTCAACGGCCATGGCAACCTGGTGCCTGCCATGCCGCTGCCCGGCGATGCAGCCGGGCCAGGCTGGGTCATGGGATCGACCTTCGAGCGCGACCAGACCGCGCTGCCGCCAAGTCCCGAAGACCAGGCCGCCGCCCATGCAGCCAATGGCGCCAAGCTGGCGCAGCTGCTGCCAGGTGCCTATCAGGGCCTGCAAGGCTTCTTCGACGCGCCACCGCGCGCCACCTGGGGCGCCGTGCGCGTGGCCTCGCCAGACCGGCTGCCCGTGGTCGGACCGGTGTCCGATCAGGCTCCCGGCCTGTGGGCCCTGACGGCCATGGGCTCGCGCGGGCTCACGCTGTCGCTGCTGTGCGGCGAGCTGCTGGCAGCACGCCTGCACGACGAACCGCTGCCCCTGGATGCCAGGCTGGCGGCTGCCCTGGCCAGCGAGCGCCTGGGCCGCAGGCGCTGAGCCGTTGAACCGCCCGGCCGCTGAACGGCCGGGCATTCACACAACGGCCTGAAAGAAAACCCGAGTCTTCCCGCAGACGGTTTTTGTCACTCGTTATGTTTGTTAGTGCATATCGCTAGAATCCGGAACCTGTTTTCAAAAGGAAACAACCAGCCGCTCCCCGCGTTCAACCACACAAGAACCTGAAACCGTGATCCGCCAGCCCCGCTCCTGCGCTCCCGCATCCTCACCCGCCCTCTGCTCACCCTCGTTCCGCCTTCGCTCCGCACTGACACACGCCCTGCTGCTCGCAGGCCTGGCCGCCAGCACGCAGGCGCAAGCCCAGGTCGAGGCCCAATCGGGTGCGCCTGCAGCCCAGGCTTCGCAGACCTTCCAGTTGGGCACGGTCGATGTGCACGGTGCGCGTGATGAGGCGCAGGCCATATCCGGCGATGAACAGCGACTGGGCGCCGACGAGATGCGCCAGCGCAATGCCGACACCGTGGCCGACGCCGTGCGCCTGCTGCCGGGCGCCACGCTGTCGCGCAACAATCGCAACGAGGAAATGATCTACCTGCGCGGCTTCGATCCGCGCCAGGTGCCGGTCTTCGTGGACGGCGTGCCGCTGTACGGGCCCTATGACGGCTATGTGGACTTCGGCCGCTTCACCACGTTCGACCTGTCCGAGATCCGCGTGGCCAAGGCTGGCGCATCGCTGATGTATGGCCCCAATACGCTGGGCGGCGCCATCAACCTGGTCACGCGCAAGCCCGTCAAATCCTTCGAGGGCGATGCGCGCATCGGCGCAGGCGCAGGCGGCGAACGCAAGGCCGCCGTGAACCTGGGCGGCAACCTGGGTACCTGGTACTACCAGCTTGGCGCCTCCTACCTGGACGCGGACAGTTTTCCGCTGCCCAAGGGCTTCAAGGACTTCAAGAAGCAGCCCACCGACACGGGCAACTACCGCGACAACGCCTACCGCACGGACAAGCGGCTGTCGTTCAAGCTGGGCCTCACGCCCAATGCCACGGACGAATACGCGCTGGGCTATGTGCGCCAGGAAGGCGAGAAGGGCAACCCCGTGTATACCGGCAGCGCCACGGGCAAGAACGTCATCCGCTACTGGCGCTGGCCCTACTGGGACAAGGACAGCGTGTACTTTCTGAGCACCACGCGCATCAATGCCGACAACCTGCTCAAGACACGCATCTACCACGACACCTACCAAAACGGCCTGGACATGTACACGGACGCGAGCTACACGCGCCATGACCCCACCAGCAGCTACAAGGACGTGAGCCAGGGCGCCAGCATCGAGTGGGCCAACTACAGTTTCAAGGGCCATGCGCTGCGCCTGGGCGCGCACTACAAGATCGACGAGCACACCGATGCCGCCTCGGCCAAGGACCCCAGCAAGCACTACCGCGACGTGACGCGCTCCCTGGTGATCGAGGACACGATCTCCCTGGCCGAACGCTGGAGCCTGAACCTGGCGCTCAGCCACGACCAGCGCGATGCGCGCGAGGTCTACCAGTGGCCCACGGGCTCCGCCAGCGCCACCAATGGCGTGGCCAAGCTCGGCTATACGCTGGGCGGTGGCAGCGAGGCGTATTTCATCGCCTCGCACAAGACGCGCTTTCCCACCATCAAGGACCGCTACTCGGCACGCATGGGCACGGCCCTGGCCAACCCCGACCTGCAGCCCGAGACGGCCAACCACCTGGAGCTGGGCGTCAGCGGCTCACCCTGGCAGGGTGGCCAGGGCCAGGCCGCGCTGTTCTACAGCCGCGTGCGCAACCAGATCCAGACCGTGGTCGTGGCCTCGGCCGAATGCGGCGGCACCACCTGCAACCAGGCGCAGAACGTGGGGCGCACGCGCAACATCGGCATGGAGCTGTCCCTGGCCCAGCAACTGTCCGCGCAATGGGGCGTGAACGCCGGCTACACCTACCTGAACCGCCGCAATACCAGCGACTCCAGCATCACGCTGACCAACACGCCGCGCCACCGCCTGCTGGCCGGCGTTCAGTGGCGTCCGCTGGCGCAGTGGGAATTCAATGCCGAGGTCGAGACCGAGAAGGGCCGCTACGTGCCGCTGTCGGGCAGCGGCCAGCTGCAGACGCTCAAGCTGTCGGGCTACGGCATTGCCAACCTGCGCGCACGCTACAAGCCGCGCAGCGACATCACCGTGGACTTTGGCGTGGCCAATATCGGCGACAAGTGGTACCAGTTCGATGACGGCCTGCCCATGCCGGGCCGCAGCTGGTATGTCAACCTGGGCTATCGCTTCTGAAGCACGGACTGGCCCTGAATCCATGGAACCGCTCTGCCCCGATCGCCGCCGCCTGCTGGGCGCCCTGCCCGCGCTGGCAGCCCTGAGCGGCTGCGCCGCCCAGCCGGCCGAACCTGCCAGCGTGAACGTGGCCGTGGTCGGCGGCCTGTCGCTGTGCGGTGTGTGGCCGCACCTGGCCGACGCGGCGGGCCGCAGCCTGGGCCTGTCCGTGCGCACCGCCGTTGCCGCGCCCAAGGAGGGCGTGATCCCCGCCATGGCCCAGGGCCGCGCCCAGCTGCTGCTCATCCACGCCAGCGATGAAGCCATGTCGCTGGAGGCTGCCGGCCTGGCATCGGCCGCGCGGGTCTGGGGCTGGAACGAGCATGTGTTCGCCGGCCCAGCGCATGATCCGGCCGGGGTGCGCGGCGCGGCCGATGGCGTGGAGGCCATGCGCCGCATCGTTGCCAGCGGCTCGCCCTTCATCGCGCTGCGCGACCCCGGCAGCTATACCGTGGTCCAGCGGCTGTGGCGCCGCGCCGGCATACGGCCGGACGCCCGCTGGCTGCGCGCCGACACCGGGCCGCGCCCCCAGGCCGTGCTGCAGTTGGCGGCCGAGCTCCAGGCCTATGCCGTGGTGGGCCATATCCCGCTGCATTTCGGCAAGATGGGCGCGCCCGGCATCGAGCTGCTGCTGCACGGCGACCCGCTGATGCGCCGGCCCTATGTGCTGCTCACGCTCGGGCCGCGCCATCCGGCCGACGCTGGCCAGCGCCGCAGCGCGCAACGGCTGGCCGAGCATCTGCTGTCCGCACCGGGCCAGCAGGAACTGGCGCTGGCCAATGTGGCAGCCGGAGGTCCCTGGATCTTCGGGCGCGACAGCATGCCCCTGGTCAACGACACCGGCGGCGGCCAGGAGTAAAAACCTGCCTGGATCCCACAAGCACCGCATGCCATGAACTCACCTGCCACCCTGCCCCTGGCCGCCCTGGTCCATCCCGACGACGAGCATGCAATGGAGCTGCTGCTCGAACGCGTGGCACGCCGCCTGCAAGGCGCGGGCTGGCGCGTGGGCGGCCTGGTGCATCGCCAGGACCGCTATGCCAACGGCAACAAGCGCATGCAGTTGTTCGACCTGCGCAGTGACCGCCAATTCGAGCTGTCCCAGGACCTGGGCTGCGCCTCGCGCGCCTGCAGTCTCAACCCCCAGGCCCTGGCCCAGGCCAGCGCCGTGCTTCGCCAGGCGCTGGACGATGGCGTGGATCTGGTGGTAATCAACCGCTTCGGCATCGTCGAGGCCTCGGGCCAGGGCTTTGCCGCAGAATTCGCGGCCTTTGTCGAGGCCGGCACGCCCGTGCTCACGGCCGTCGCGGCCCGCCATCTTGAAGACTGGCGCAGGTACACCGGCAGCCTGCATGCCGAGCTGGCAGCCGATGAGGTGCAGATCGAGCAATGGTGCCAGGCACAGCTTGAGCGCCGTGGCTGCGCCAGCCCCATCCCCTGATTTTCATGACCGATCTTCTGTTCACCCGCCGCCGCTGGCTGGGCCAGGCCATGGCGGCACTGGCCTCATCGGCTCTTGTTCCCGGCCATGCCCAGGCAACCACGATTGCCGCCCGCATGGGACAGATGCCGGACCCTGCCAGGCTGCGCCGCGTATTCGCGGCGGGACCGCCCGCAGGCGTGCTGGTGGCCACGCTTGCACCGCACAAGCTGCTGGGCTGGCCCCAGCAGCTGGACGATGTCTCGCGCGCCTATCTGGGGCCCACGTTGCAGGCGCTGCCGCACCTGGGCCGCCTGTCCGGGCGCGGCAGCACCATGCCGCTGGAATCGCTGCTGAAGCTGCAGCCCGACCTGGTGCTGGACGCCGGCACGGCCGATACCACCTATATCTCGGCCACCGAGCGGCTGGCGCGCCAGACCGGCCTGCCCTGCGTGCTGATCCAGGGCTCGCTGGCCGACCACGCACGCCAGTTGCGCGAGGTCGGCGCCTTGCTGGGCGAGGCTGCGCGTGGCGAAACCCTGGCCCGCCATGCCGATGCCGTGGCAGCACTGGCGCAGCGTGCCACCCAGGGCATGGCACCGGCCGAGCGCCCGCGCGTCTATTTCGCGCGCAGCGCCAATGGGCTGGAAACAGGGCTGGCGGGCTCCATCAATGTGGAAGCCGTCGAGTACGCGGGCGGGCGCAATGTGGCCGCCGATGCAGGGCGCGGCGGGCTCACGCGCGTGTCCATGGAGCAGATCCTGGCCTGGGACCCGCAGGTCATCGTCACGCAGGAACCCGGCCTTGCCGAGCGCATGCGCCAGGACCCGCTGTGGCGCGGCGTGGCCGCCGTGCGCTCGGGCCGCGTGCACTGCGCGCCGGTCTGGCCCTTCGGCTGGCTGGATGGTCCGCCCGGCGTCAACCGGCTGATCGGTGTGCGCTGGCTGCTGGAAAAGCTCCACCCGCAGGCGCCGGCACTGCAGGGACTGCCGCCGTTGGAACGCGAGGTGCGCGACTTCTACCGCCTGTTCTACGGCGCCGACCTGTCGCCCGCAGCGCTGGGCAGGCTGATGGAGACCGCGCGTTGATGCCTGCCACAGGCCGCCGCCTGGGGTGGGTGCTTGCGCTGGCCTTGCTGGCCGCCGTGCTGCTGTGGGCGCTGGCGGTGGGTCAGTTCTCCATCGCGCCGCAGCAGCTGTGGCAGTCGCTTCTGGCGCGCGCAATGGGCACTGCCTCGCCCTTGTCCGCCAGCGCCGAGACCGTGCTCTGGAACATCCGCCTGCCGCGCATCGCCGCAGGCCTGGCCGTGGGCGCCACGCTGGCGGCGGCAGGCGCAGCCTACCAGGGCATGTTCCGCAACCCGCTGGTCTCGCCCGACATCCTGGGCGTCTCGGCCGGTGCCGGCCTGGGCGCGCTGCTGGGCATCTTCCTGGGCTGGTCCATGGCGGCCGTTCAGGCGCTGGCCTTTGGCGGCGGGCTGGCCGCCGTGGCCGTGGTGGTGGCCATCAGCGCCAGCGTGCGCCGGCATGACCCGGTGCTGGTTCTGGTGCTGGCCGGCATTGCGCTGGGCGCGCTGCTGGGCGCGGGCATCGCACTGGTCAAGACGCTGGCCGACCCCAATACGCAGTTGCCATCCATCACCTTCTGGCTCATGGGCGGCCTGAGCGCCGTGACCCTGCCCGAGCTGGCTGCCGCGGCACCCGTGATGCTGTGCGCCCTGCTGCCCCTGCTGCTGTTACGCTGGCGCATCAACCTGCTGGGCCTGCCTGACGAGGAGGCGCTGGCCCTGGGCGTGCCCGTGGCACGCCTGCGCCTGCTGCTGGTGGCCTGTGCCACGCTGGGCACGGCGGCGGCCGTGTCGCTGGCCGGCATCGTCGGCTGGGTGGGGCTGGTGGTGCCGCATGTGGCGCGCCTGCTGGTCGGCCCCAATTTCGTGCGCCTGCTGCCGGCCTCGGCCCTGCTGGGCGCGGGCTTCGTGGTTGCGGCCGACACCCTGGCGCGCAGCGCGACGCGCATCGAGCTGCCGCTGGGCATTCTCACGGCCCTGGTCGGCGCGCCCTTCTTTCTCTACCTGCTGTCGCGCACGGGCCGCAATGACTGAAATGCCGACGGCGCCCGTGCTGCAGACGCTGGCCCTGGCCACGGGCCATGGGCGCCGGCGCGTCAGCCAGGGGCTGGACCTGGCCATCACCGCAGGCGAGGTGCTGTGCCTGCTGGGCCCCAACGGCTGCGGCAAGACCACGCTGTTCCGCACCGTGCTGGGCCTGCTGGCGCCGCTGGCCGGAGAGGTGCGCGTGCAGGGCCAGCCCGTGCACAGCTGGCCGCGTGCCGAGTTTGCGCGGCGCGTGGGCTATGTGCCCCAGGCGCAGGCCGGCGTCTTCGGCTTCGAAGCGCTGGACATGGTGCTCATGGGCCGTGCCGCGCGCCTGCCTGCGCTGGCCCGGCCTTCAAGTGCCGACCGTGCCCTGGCGCGGGGCTGCCTGGAGCAGTTGGGCATCGCCCATCTGGCGCTGCGCCCCTATACCGAGCTGAGCGGCGGCGAGCGCCAGCTGGTGCTGATCGCACGCGCCCTGGCCCAGGAGCCCGCGCTGCTGGTCATGGACGAGCCCACGGCCAGCCTGGACTTCGGCAACCAGATCCGCGTGCTGGACCAGATTGCCGCGCTGCGTGCACGCGGCATGGCCGTGCTGCTGTCCACCCACCAGCCCGAGCATGCGCTGCAGGTGGCCGACCGCATCGCCCTGCTGGGCCGCGGCGGCCTGCAGGCCTGCGGTGCGGCGGCGCAGGTGGCGACACCGGCCGCGCTGGCTGCGCTCTATGGGGTGAGCGAGGCGGCGGTGGCGGCGCGGCTGCCGGCAGACCTGGACAGGCGCAGCGTTGGCATCTAGTGCTTGGGAACGGGCAGCCTCCAGCCAGGCGGGGGCTGCAGCGGGCGACCTGCGTCCTTGAGCATGCGCTCCAGCAGTTGCTGTTCGCTGTGGATGGAGGGATCGGACAACAGCCGGACAAACGGA
Organism: Delftia acidovorans NBRC 14950; assembly: GCF_001598795.1. Taxonomy (GTDB): domain Bacteria; phylum Pseudomonadota; class Gammaproteobacteria; order Burkholderiales; family Burkholderiaceae_C; genus Comamonas; species Comamonas acidovorans. Next base: position 301,020 of record NZ_BCZP01000007.1, read on the forward strand.
TCGCCACCCGCCTGCATGCTCAGTGGGTTGGACTCGTGCATCAGCCAGTCCAGCTGGCGCCGCCGGGACTGCGCTGCAGCGCGCTCGGCCGGGGTTCTGGCAAGCCAGCGCCGTATCGCCAGCCCAAAGGCCTCATCCAGCACGGTGGATGCGCGTTCCGTCATCAGGTGCGCCACATGCAGGCAGTCGGCATCTCGCGCCGGGGCATCGCCCCGCTTTTCGGGCTTGCAGGCATCGATCAAGGTCCGGTAGCCGGGCAGTTCAAAGGCCGCCCAGATGCCCATGGCCGTGATGGCAGCGCCTTCCTCGGGGCGGTAGGGCTGCCCACCTCCAAACGCCTGCAACTCCTCGGCCGTGGGCGGGTGTTTCAGCAGCGCCGACTGCATCCAGCGCACGCCCTCATACATGTGCAGGTCCGCATAGCGGCTGTCGCGCGCGGCAGTCAGCAACTCCTGCGGCCCCAGCGCCTGCCACATCAGCGCAGTGAGATTGCTGGGTTCCAGCGCCAGCCAGCGGCGCGCAGCCTGCAACCGCAACTCGCCTTCACGTTCAGGCGCCCTGGCAGCCAGCAGTTGGTAGGCCAGCACGTCCTGCCCGGCCCGCTCCAAGGCGGCCTGGCGCCATTGCGGGGCTCGGCTGTCGGCATCCTCTTGTAGGAAGGGTGGGACCGACAGATTGATCAGGATGGCCGCAAAGGCCAGATCGCGCCCGCTGCCGGAACCGGCCAACTGCGCCGCCACGCGATGCAGATACGCATCCCAGGCCGATTCCTGTGCGGATTCGTCGGGTTCAGGCGTGTCAGCTGTGTGCGCTGCTGACAACGGGGACGGCGGCTGTGCCGGCTTCTGGACCTGCGCCTGAGCAGCAGTTGCCAACGCCAAGGCCAGCCCGATGGTGGCACAACGGTTTCGCATTCTGAAATCCTCCCTCTGGCCGGAAAGCATATCGGCCGCTCATGCGTTTGACATGCCCGGCCCCACAAAGCCTGCTGCCATTCACTTATATCCATATCCACATACTTGCAGGACAAAACAATCGTTTGCTTCTATAAGGCCATTGCTTACATTTCCGTCCATGCAGGGTTCTGTGCGTTTCCCGCAAGTGCCTCGGTGCCACGCAATGAACCCCTGCACCGCCGCCACTGGCGGCAGTCGAAGACCCCACATCCGAAGCGCCATGTACCAATACACCGAATTCGACAAACAGTTCATCCGCCTGCGCGCCGAGCAGTTCCGTGACCAGCTCGAACGCTGGCAGGCCGGCAAGCTCTCGGAGGATGAGTTCAAGCCCCTGCGCCTGCAAAACGGCTGGTATGTGCAGCGCTACGCGCCCATGCTGCGCGTGGCCGTGCCCTACGGCGAACTGTCCAGCGCCCAGTTGCGCGTGCTGGCCCGCGTGGCCCGCGAGTACGACCAGCCCGACGCCGCCCTGCTGGCCGAGGCCCGCGCCACCCAGGACCGGCTGGGCGACATCCCGCTGCACGACGGCCGCCGCATCGGCTCCGACCTGAAGTTCGGCTACGGCCACTTCACCACGCGCACCAACGTCCAATACAACTGGATTCCGCTGTCCAAGGCCGCCGACGTGATGGACCTGCTGGCCAGCGTGAACCTGCACGGCATCCAGACCAGCGGCAACTGCATCCGCAACATCAACAGCGACGCGCTGGCGGGCATTGCCATCGACGAGATCGCCGACCCCCGCCCCTTCACCGAAATCCTGCGCCAGTGGAGCACGCTGCACCCCGAGTTCAGCTTCCTGCCGCGCAAGTTCAAGGTCTCCATCAGCGGCGCCGAGGAAGACCGCGCCGCGCTGGGCTGGTACGACGTGGGCCTGCAGTTGCTCAAGAACGAGGCTGGCGAGCTGGGCTTCAAGGTGCGCGTGGGCGGCGGCATGGGCCGCACGCCCACCATCAGCCCGGTGCTGCGCGAGTTCCTGCCCTGGAACCAGCTGATGAACTACCTGGAAGCCGTGATCCGCGTCTACAACCGCTACGGCCGCCGCGACAACGCCTGGAAGGCGCGCATCAAGATCCTCGTGAAGTCCGAGGGCCAGAACTTCATCGACCAGGTCGATGAGGAATTCCGCCAGATCGTCGAGGTCGAGGGTGGCCCCCACACCATCACGCAAGCCGAGTACGACCGCGTGGCCGCCAATTTCCGCGAGCCCGAGCTGGACCTGTCGCCCGCCAATGCCGAGGCCGAGACCCTGGCCCTGCTGCGCACGGCCGCCGAGGAAGACAAGGACTTCGGCCGCTGGCTGATCAGCAACGTGCGCCCGCACCGCCACCCGCAACTGCGCGCCGTGCTGCTGTCGTTCAAGCGCCTGGGCTACGCGCCCGGCGACGCCACGGCCGACCAGATGGATGCCGCCGCCGCGCTGGCCGACCAGTTCTCGGCCGGCGAGATGCGCGTCACCCACGAGCAGAACCTGCTGCTGCCCTGGGTGCGCCGCGACCAGTTGCCCCAGCTGTACAAGGCGGCAAAGGCCCTGGGCCTGGCCAAGCCCAACATCGGCCTGCTGACCGACATGATCGCCTGCCCCGGCGGCGACTTCTGCTCGCTGGCCAATGCGCGCTCCCTGCCCATTGCCGAGGCCATCACCGAGCGCTACCAGGACCTGGACGAGCTGTGGGACCTGGGCGAGATCGACCTGCACATCAGCGGCTGCATCAACAGCTGCGGCCACCACCACAGCGGCCACATCGGCATCCTCGGCGTGGACAAGGACGGCAAGGAGTGGTACCAGATCACGCTGGGCGGCGCCGACGGCTCCCACCTGTCCGGCCCGGCCACGCCCGGCAAGATCATCGGCCCCTCGTTCAGCGCCGCCGAAGTGCCCGGCGTGATCGAAGCCCTGCTGACCACCTACCGCGAGCAGCGCCAAAGCGAAGGCGGCCGTTTCGAGACCTTCATCGCCACCGTGCGCCGCGTGGGCATCGACCCGTTCAAGGCCGCCGGCAATGCCGCCCGCCACCCCGCCAAGCACACCGAGGAAGCGGCCGCCTGACCCCAGGGTGAGAGCCGCAGGAGATCCCCATGAAAATCATCGCCGCCCAAGAGCACCAAAGCCCGGCCGAAGGCCAGCAGACCATCATTGCCCCGGCCAATGACGCCGATCCCTTCACGCTGGATCTGACCGGCGTGCAGCGCATCGACCTGCACTTTCCCAAGTTCACCGACGGCCGCGCCTTCAGCCAGGCCCGCCTGCTGCGCAAGCGCCTGGGCTTCCAGGGCGAAATCCGCGCCACCGGCGACGTGCTGATCGACCAGCTGGTGCAGATGCAGCGCTGCGGCTTCGACGTGGCCGTGCTGCGCGAAGGCGTGGACATCGCCGACGCCCAGCGCCAGCTCGACCGCTTCCACGGCTTCTACCAGGGCGATGCCGTCCATCCCGAGCCCCACTTCGTCAAGGCTGCCTGACATGGGTGCGCAAAGCTTTCTGTCGCGACAGGCATCGGCCAAGGCCACCGAGGTCAACGGCCGTGCCAGCAGCGGCTTTGCCGACAAGCTGGCCGCCACCGAGGCCTTGCTGCGCGAGGCAGCGGCGCTGGGCGCCGAGGCCGTGACACAGGCCTCCAGCCTGGGCGCCGAGGATGTGGTGATCACCGACATCATCCACCGCCTGGGCCTGGACATCCCCGTCTTCGTGCTGGACACCGGCGCCCTGCATACCGAGACCCTGGCCCTGCTGGAGCGCACCCAGGCGCTGCCCGGCCTGAGCGTCAAGGTCTACCGGCCGCAACTGGAATCGGTGATCCACTTCATCCGCGACAACGGCCAGGACGCCATGTACCGCAGCATCGAGCTGCGCAAGGCCTGCTGCGGCGTGCGCAAGATGGAGCCGCTGGCGCGCGCGCTGGCCGGCAAGAGCGCCTGGATCACGGGCCTGCGCCGCGAGCAGTCCAATGCCCGCGCCGACGTGCCCGCCGTGGACCGCAGCGAGGTCGAGACCAAGGGCCTGACCAAGTTCAACCCGCTGACCGAATGGACCCAGGGCGATGTCTGGCACTACATCGCCAGCCATGGCGTGGACTACAACCCGCTGCACGACCAGTTCTATCCCAGCATCGGCTGCGCACCCTGCACGCGCGCCGTCAGCCTTGGCGAGGACTTCCGCGCCGGCCGCTGGTGGTGGGAGGATGAAGCGGCCAAGGAATGCGGCCTGCACGCCAAGAAGTGAAGCCTGCAGGGTTTGACACCGATTTGATTGGAAACCAAGAAATGAATGCCCGTGTGGACACCTCCGTGCTGAGCCATCTCAGCAACCGCCACCTCGACGCCCTCGAAGAGGAAACCATCTTCGTGCTGCGCGAAGTGGCCGCCGCCTTCGAGCGCCCCACCCTGCTGTTTTCGGGCGGCAAGGACTCGCTGGTCATGCTGCGCTGCGCCGAAAAAGCCTTCGGCAAGGGCCGCATCCCCTACCCGCTGCTGATGATCGACACCGGCCACAACTTCCCGGAAGTGACCGATTTCCGCGACCTGCGTGCCAAGGAGCTCGGCGCCGAACTCATCGTGCGCAGCGTCGAGGACTCCATGGCACGCGGCACCGTGCGCCTGGCCCATCCGGGCGAAAGCCGCAACGTCCACCAGTCGGTAACGCTGCTGGAGGCCATCGATGAATTCCGCTTCGACGCCCTGATCGGCGGCGCCCGCCGCGACGAGGAAAAGGCCCGCGCCAAGGAACGCATCTTCAGCCACCGCGACAGCTTCGGCCAATGGCAGCCCAAGGCCCAGCGCCCCGAGCTGTGGACGCTGTTCAACACGCGTCTGGCCCCCGGCGAGCACTTCCGCGTGTTCCCCATCAGCAACTGGACTGAACTCGATGTCTGGCAATACATCGAGCGCGAGCAGATCGCCCTGCCCAGCATCTACTACACGCACAAGCGCGAAGTGGTGGAGCGCCGCGGCCTGCTGGTGCCCGTGACCGAACTCACACCCCCGCGCGACGGCGAGGAAGTCGTGGTGCGCGACGTGCGCTTTCGTACCGTGGGCGACATCACCTGCACCTGCCCCGTGGAAAGCGAAGCCGCCACGGCAGCCGACATCGTGCTCGAAACCCTGGCCGCCGAAGTCAGCGAACGCGGCGCCACGCGCATGGACGACAAGACCAGCGACGCCTCCATGGAAAAGCGCAAGAAGGACGGATATTTCTGATGACCACCGCAAGCATTGCCGCCGACGCAGCCGTCGCGGATTCCACGGCCACCCAGGCCAGCCAGGCCACACAGCAGACCGCCGCCAACGCCTCGGCCTTGCGCTTCATCACCTGCGGCTCCGTCGATGACGGCAAGAGCACGCTGATCGGCCGCCTACTGGTGGACACGCGCGCCGTGCTGCAGGACCAGCTGGCCGGCGTCACCAAGAGCGGCGAGACCGACCTGGCGCTGCTGACCGACGGCCTGTCGGCCGAGCGCGAGCAGGGCATCACCATCGACGTGGCCTACCGCTACTTCGCCACCGAAAGCCGCAAGTTCATCATCGGCGACGCGCCGGGCCATGAGCAGTACACGCGCAACATGGTCACCGCCGCCAGCAGCGCCGACGCCGCCGTGGTGCTGGTCGATGCCACCAAGCTCGACTGGAAGAACCCGCAGCTCACCCTGCTGCCGCAGACGCGCCGCCACAGCCTGCTGGCCCACCTGCTGCGCGTGCATTCGCTGGTGTTTGCCGTCAACAAGCTCGACGCCGTCGAAGACCCGCAACAGGCCTTCGTCCACATCCGCGGCGCGCTGGAGCGCTTCACGGCCGAGGCCGGCATCGCCTCTGCGGCCACCGTGCCTGTGTCGGCCCTCAAGGGCTTCAATGTGGTCAACGCCGAGCCCGGCTGGGCCGGCTACGACGGCCCCAGCCTGCTGCAACTGCTGGAGCAGTTGCCCAACACGCCGACCGACACCGGCCTGGCGCTGGCCTTCCCGGTGCAGTGGGTGGAGAAATTCTCGTCCTCGGCCGATACCAGCCAGGGCCGCCGCGTGTTCTGGGGCCGCGTGGCCGCAGGCCGCGCACGCGTGGGCGACGCCGTGCAGATCCTGCCCAGCGGCCAGCAGGCCGTGATTGCCCAGGTGCTGGACCATGCCCGCGTTCCCGGCTCCATCGACGCAGGCCTGTCGGCCGGCATCACGCTGGACCGCGAAGTCGATGTCTCGCGCGGCGACTGGCTCGTCGCAGCCCCTGCGGCTGCAGCGGCCGCTGCCGATGACGACTTCGACGCCCCGCAAGCGCAGCCCGCATGGCCCAGCAAGCGCGAGTTGACTGCCACGGTGGCCTGGATGGACGAGCAGCCGCTGGTCCCCGGCCGCACCTACCTGGCGCTGCACGGCCACCGCTGGATCAAGGCCAAGGCCCGCCGCGTGGTGCACCGCCTGAACATCCACACGCTGGCCCAGGAAGAGGCCACCCAGCTGGAGCCCAACGCCATCGGCCGCGTGGAGCTGCTGCTGCAGGAAAGCATTCCCGCAGCGCCCTTCGCCCAGGCCCGCCAGTTGGGTGCGCTGATCCTTGTGGACACGGCCAGCCACGCTACAGCAGGCGCTGCACTGCTGGATTGAGCAACTGGACAGTCCCGCTTCGCGAGCCGGCACATGCCGGCTCGTGGGCTTTCGGAAAACCGCAGCAGTCCGCGCCAGAATCCTTGCCATGTGCGGGACTGGCTCCTGAAAAATTTTAGAATCCCGGGTTGATACCGACATTCACACTGCCATAAAAGACTCCCATGACTCACGTCGTCACCGAAAACTGCATCAAGTGCAAATACACAGATTGTGTGGATGTCTGCCCCGTGGACTGCTTCCGCGAAGGCCCCAACTTCCTCGTGATCGATCCTGACGAGTGCATCGACTGCGCCGTGTGCATTCCCGAATGCCCGGCCAATGCCATCTTTGCCGAGGAAGACGTCCCCGCCGACCAACTGGCCTTCATCAAGCTCAATGCCGAGCTGTCGCTGGAAAAGGGCTGGAAGAGCATCACCAAGCGCAAGGCCTCGCTGCCCGACGCCGACGACTGGAACGGCAAGCCCGGCAAGCTGGACCAGCTCGAACGCTGAAGCCGCGCAGCCCATGCAAGACACCTCCGGCACGCAACCGATCCAGACCGATGCCCTCGTCATAGGCGCGGGCCCGGCGGGCCTGTTCCAGGTGTTTCAGCTGGGGCTGCAAGGCATTCGCTGCCATGTCGTCGATGCCCTGCCCCATGTGGGCGGGCAGTGCGCGCAGCTGTACGGCGACAAGCCCATCTACGACATTCCCGGCATTCCGGTATGCACGGGCCATGAACTGGTCCAGCTGCTGCAGCGGCAGGTCGCGCCCATGGACGCGCAACTGCACCTTTCCCAGCAGGTCTCCCAGCTGCAGCGCATGGACGATGGCCGCTGGCTGGCGCAGACCTCGCAAGGCCTTGAACTGAACGCGCGCAGCGTCTTCATTGCGGCTGGCGTGGGTGCCTTTGTGCCCAAGGCGCTGAAGGTGCCCGGCGTGGAGCTGCTGGCTGCAGGCCAGCTTCACTACCATCCTGCCGATCTGGAAATGGTGCGCGGCCAGACCGCCATCGTCCACGGTGGCGACGAAGAGGCCGTGGCCGCGGCCATTGCCTGCGCCGACAGGGCCCAGGCCACCTATCTGCTCTACCGCCGCGACGCCTTCCAGGCTTCGGCCGCACTGCTGGAGCGCCTGCAGGAACTGCGCGACAGCGGCGCCATCCGCGTGGTGATCGGCCAGATCACGCAACTGCTTGCCGATGCAGGCCAACTGCGCGCCGTTCAATGGATGGACGGCGAAGGCCAGGAGCACGAACTGGCAGCACAGCAACTGGTCGTCTGCCTGGGCATCTCCCCCCGCCTGGGCCCGGTCGCCGAATGGGGCCTGGCCATGGAGCGCAAGCAGTTGCTTGTGAACCCCGCAACCCAGGCCACCGATGCGCCAGGCATCTATGCGATTGGCGACATCGTCAGCTACCCGGGCAAGCACAAGCTGATCCTGTGCGGCTTCCATGAAGCCACCATGGCGGCCTTTGCCGCCGCCGAGTATCTGCAGGGCGAAAAACCGCTGCTGCAGTACACGACGACCAGCGCACGGCTGCACGCCATCCTCGGCGTTTCCCACCCGCAGGCATGATTCCTCGCGGCCGCACCCCGGCGGCCCTACAGTTTGGCGCGGCAGTGTCGATAGAGTTGGCAGCGTCCACTCATGCACATCAAGCCTATGGTTGCCACACTCGAAGCCCCTCCCAGCACCGCGATCGCGCCACCGGCCGATCCGCGCAGCTTCACCTTCCAGATGCCGCTGTTTCGCCCCGGCACGCATGTCACGCAAAACGGCAAAGCCGAGAAGGTCAGCCACGTGATACTGCGTCGCCGCGAACTGATGGTCTACCTGGTCGGCCATGAAGACCCCGTCAGGCCTGAACGGCTGAGCATCACGCCTTCGATGTTCACCACACAGCGGCGCCCTGAAGCCCTGAGCTGGATCCTTTGAAAGAAACCGGGCCTGGGCCCGGTTTCATCGATCATCCATCCAGGCTCAGGCCTCGTTGCGCCCTGCCATCTTCTGGCCCAGGCGCACGGGCGCAGCATGCGTCCACTGCCCGTTGAAGCGAAGCCCTGCCGATGCGGGAAACAGCATGACGACGGTGGAGCCCAGCTGGAAGCGCCCCATTTCCTCGCCCTGGCCCAGGACGATGGACTGGTCGTCATAGCGCCAGTCCTGGATGCGTCCGGGACGGGGCGGATTGACGATGCCGTGCCACACCGTTCCCATGCTGCCCACGATGGTGGCGCCCACCAGCACCAGCACCATGGGGCCATGGTCAGTATCGAAAACGCAGACCACGCGCTCGTTGCGCGCAAACAGGCCCGGCACGCCGCGCGCCGTGACCGGGTTGACCGAGAACAGTTCGCCCGGCACATAGATCATGCGCCGCAGCCGGCCTGCACAGGGCATGTGGATGCGGTGGTAGTCGCGCGGGCTCAGGTAAATGGTGGCGAAATGCCCGTTGTCGAACTGCCGCGCCAACTGCGCATCGCCGCCAACCAGCGCCGTGGCGCTGTAGCTGTGCCCCTTGGCCTGGAAGATCTGCTCGCCCTCGATGGCGCCGATCTGGCTGATGGCCCCATCCACCGGACAGACCCAGTCGGCCGAAGCCAGCGGCCGCACACCGGGCTTGAGCGCCCGCGTGAAGAACTCGTTGAAGCTGGCATAGGCCGCAGGATCGGAATCGGCCGCCTCCGACATGTCCACGCCATAGCGTGCAATGAAGCGCCGGATGACTGCCGTGGTCAGGTCGCCAGCACGCGCCTGGGCCAGGCGCCCCATGACGGCAGTCAGCGCCTGCTTGGGCAAAAGATACTGGGAGAGAACGGCAAGTCGATCAGACATCGAGGTTTTGCTATGAAAGTAATAGAAGTTGTGGGCGGATTCTAGCCAACCCACACCCCTCGCCCTCAACTCCTCCCGCCGCTTTCAGCACTTGTCACGCCCGCCTTGAAGCCAAGCGCACGCTTTCCGGAGGCCGCGAATGAAACGCAGATGACAAAGACAGCACCGTTCCAGCAAAAATCCAACCTGTGTTTTGCGTGCGACGGCCGCATTGGGCCGCGCACGCGCGGGAATGCAACGCTGTAGAATTGGGAGGTTTAGCTGTTGCCGGGCTTTGCCTTTGCGACACCATTGTGACCTGGCCTTCCGTTCGGTCTGCGCCTCTTGCGCAGAACATCCACTGCTTTTTCAGCCTCGGCCCACGTACCCCATGTTCTGTGGGCCAGGCAAGGCCTTCGTGGTTCCGACAAGTGAGTGCCGCAACCGACCCAGACCTGAGAGATTGAACACATGGCCAAAGAAGAACTGATTGAAATGCAGGGTTCCGTCACGGAAGTCCTGCCTGACTCTCGCTTTCGTGTGACGCTGGAAAACGGACACCAGCTGATCGCCTACACCGGCGGCAAGATGCGCAAGCACCACATCCGCATCCTGGCTGGCGACAAGGTGTCGCTGGAGATGTCGCCCTACGACCTGACCAAGGGCCGCATCACCTTCCGCCACCTGGCCAACCGCGGCCCGGGACCTGGCTCGCGTTGAGCAAAAAATTCGCCCATTGCGAAAATACCCATTTTTTTGACGCTACAATAGCGTTTTAGTCGGAGCGTAGCGCAGCCTGGTAGCGCATCTGCTTTGGGAGCAGAGGGTCGCGAGTTCGAATCCCGCCGCTCCGACCAATGAATCAAGGGGTTAGCTCGAAAGGGCTAACCCCTTTCTTCTAACCAAATTCAGGGTCTTCTAACCAGAAGCCGCAAAAAGACAAAGCCCCCTCGGCGCCATGACGGCTACTGAGGGGGCTTTTTTGCGTTCTGTGGCGCCTGCATTCGCCCTGGAAAAATCAACATCGCCCAGGGCGGGCCGACGCCCTACCCCTAGGCCTTCAGCTCGGCCAGTTGCTCTGCCGGCAGCAGCGCCTTCTCATCGGGCTTCTCCGTACCCGATCTGAGCACACCCAGCGGCGGCAGCTTGATCAGCGCATCAGCCTGGATGATCTTGCCAGGCAGCCAGGCATCCCAGTCGGCGGGCTCCAGCATCACCACTCCCCTCTTCTCCATTCCCGGTCTGTGCATCATCGACAGCACTGGATGCTCGTCCGCCGGATGGGTGACCATGGTGTAGTTGGGCACCAGCTCGCCCGTCTCGGTGTCCATCCATTCGCTGTAGAGCCCGGCCAGGGCGGCTGGCTCACCGTCTGCGCGACTGCTGCAGGCGCTGGAGCAGCACCTGCCTGGCGCAGTGGAGGTCGAAGGCGCGGCCTCGGGTCTGCATGCTGCGGACTGGGTGCTGCCGGTGCACTAGCGCGACGAGGCCTCGCTGGTGCGACAGGCCTGGGCGCAGGGCGCGGGTGTACGGCCCACCTCGCCGCTGTACGCGGCAGGCGATGCTGCCGGCGCCTTCCTTGCGCCAGCCTGGTGCTGGGCTATGTCAGCCTGGAGTCCGAGGCCATAAAGGAGGGCGTGCGCCGGCTGGCGCGGTGTACAACTGGCCAGCCGGGCCGGCGCCGCGAAAAAACCTGTGATTCCGGCCTTTCCGGGCGGGCCCTGAGAAGCCTGAGCTCAGGTCGCGCTGCAGAGGATCAGGGTGGAAGACACGCTGCCTGCAGCCTTTGCTCCGGTGGCGGTATAGCCGTCAGGCAGCGATGTCACGCCATTGAGGGTGAACGCGACGCTGATGGACAGAGTTGTCCTGAAGGCAATCGTGGCTCCGGCCGGCAGCGCCGCAGTTAGGGTGATCAGGCGTGAGGTCCCCGAGAGCACCGACACGGAGGCCGTTCCGCCTGTCACGCTGAATACGCCGATGTTGGCTACTCCCGACCCTGTGACGGTCACGGTCGTGCCGATGGGAAGCGGCTCAGAGGGACCTGCAGTGAGAGTGAAGCCCGGGCCCTGGACACCCATCACGCCGCAAGTGCCGTTGATGTGATGGGCGCCGACTTCGATGTCGGTGTTGCCCGTCACAGTGACCGACATGCTTGCCGTGTTGGTGTTGTCTCCCTGGATAGTGACCTGGGTCGGCCCTTCCTGAACTGCAGCCTCCAGCGTGATGGTGCAATTGGCCAGCGGCGCCAGCGAAGCGGCGCAGGTGGTGGAAGCCACCGTGATACCGCTGCCTCCGGGAATGCTGGCCTGCACATTGAGCGCAGGTGCCCCACCGTTGTTGGTGATCGTCACCGGGAACGTGCTGCCCA
>NZ_BCZP01000008.1 GCF_001598795.1 Delftia acidovorans NBRC 14950
GGCCTTCTTGGCAGCAGGAGCTGCAGCCTTCTTCACAGCAGGTGCAGCAGCCTTCTTGACGGGTGCTGCCTTGGCAGTGGCCGTGGTTTTCTTCACGGTTTCAGCCTTGGGAGCAGCCGCCTTTTTGGCAGTGGTTTTCTTGTCGGTGGGGGCCTTGGTGGAGGCCGTCTTCTTCGCAGTTGCCATCATCTTCTCCTTCGTTGATTTGCACAAAACACTTCGGGGTACGGGGCTCCGAAGCGATCCAAAGCGATGTGGAGTGACGCATCGCAATGAACACGGAGACGCCCCACGCCGCAACACCATCGGTATTGCAAAAGCGTGAAGCGCGTCATGGTTCGCATTGTGCCTGCAGAGAAGCGATTAATCCCAGGAAAGTGCGCCGCCGGTTTGATACTCGATGACGCGTGTCTCAAAGAAGTTACGTTCCTTCTTCAAATCGATCATCTCGCTCATCCAGGGGAACGGGTTTTCCTCGTTGGGGAACAGGGCCTCAAGGCCGATCTGCGTGGCGCGGCGGTTGGCGATGTAGCGCAGGTAGCCCTTGAACATCGATGCGTTCATTCCGAGCACGCCGCGCGGCATGGTGTCCTCTGCGTAGCGGTATTCCAGCTCGACGGCCTTGACGAAAAGCGCCGTGATTTCTTCCTTGAATTCGGGTGTCCACAGCTGTGGATTTTCGAGCTTGAGCTGGTTGATCAGGTCGATGCCGAAGTTGCAGTGCATGGACTCGTCGCGCAGGATGTATTGGTACTGCTCGGCGGCGCCGGTCATCTTGTTTTGGCGGCCCAGCGCAAGGATCTGCGTGAAGCCCACGTAGAAGAATAGGCCCTCCATCAGGCAGGCGAAAACGATCAGCGACTTGAGCAGGGTCTGGTCGGTCTCGAAGGTGCCGGTCTTGAAGGCGGGGTCCATGATCGCTTCGATGAAGGGGATCAGGAATTCGTCCTTGTCGCGGATGGAGGGGACTTCGAGATAGGCGTTGAAGATCTCGCCCTCATCCAGGCCCAGCGACTCCACGATGTACTGGTAGGCGTGGGTGTGGATGGCTTCCTCGAAGGCCTGGCGCAGCAGGAACTGGCGGCATTCGGGCGCCGTGATGTGGCGGTAGGTGCCCAGCACGATGTTGTTGGCGGCCAGCGAATCGGCCGTCACGAAGAAGCCCAGGTTGCGCTTGATGATGCGGCGCTCGTCCTCGGTCAGGCCGTTGGGGTCCTTCCACAGGGCGATGTCGCGGTTCATGTTCACTTCCTGCGGCATCCAGTGGTTGGCGCAGGTGGCCAGGTACTTTTCCCAGGCCCACTTGTACTTGAACGGCACCAGCTGATTGACGTCGGTCTTGGCATTGATGATGCGCTTGTCGGCGGCATTCACGCGCTTGTGTGTGGTGCTCGGCGCAGCCTCCGCGCCGCTGGGCGTGTTCGAGAGGGTGGCGTCGTCGTCAAAGGTCAGCATTGCAAATTTCTCCGGCATGCCCTGGGGCATATGTTCAGTTCATTCGGTGCGAAAGAGTCCTCTCTTTCTGCTCCGGTCAATGTAGGACCATGGGTGGCCTGGCGTGTTGAGCAGGCCCAAGGTCCATGGCGAAGATCCTGCGCATGGCGCTGGCTGGCGGGCAGGGCGCGGGGCCTGCGCCGTGGCGAGGCCCCGCGCTGCGCGGCTTACTGGCAGGCTTCGCAGCCGGGATCGTCGATGGCGCAGAACTTGATGTCCGTCGCCGGTGCCTGGGCGCGTGCGGCGGCTGCCGCGGCTTCCAGGGCGCTGGAGGTGTTCACGGCGGCAGGCTGTGCGGCGGCGGCCGAGGGCACGGCGTTGAGCACGCGGCTTTGCACCGTGGACTTCTCGATGTTGGTGGCGCTGGTGGTGCGCAGGTAGTAGGTGGTCTTCAGACCGCGCAGCCAGGCCAGCTTGTAGGTGTCGTCCAGCTTCTTGCCCGATGCACCGGCCATGTAGATGTTCAGGCTCTGGGCCTGGTCGATCCACTTCTGGCGGCGCGCAGCGGCCTCAACCAGCCAAGTGGGCTCGACCTCGAAGGCGGTGGCGTACAGGCTCTTGACGTCCTGGGGCACGCGGTCGATGGGGCGCAGCGAGCCGTCGAAGTGCTTGAGGTCCATGACCATCACGTCGTCCCACAGGCCCAGGCGCTTCAGGTCACGCACCAGGTACTGGTTGATGACGGTGAACTCGCCGGACAGGTTGGACTTGACCGACAGGTTGCCGAACGAGGGCTCGATGGAGGCATCGACGCCGACGATGTTGGAGATGGTCGCAGTGGGCGCGATGGCCACGCAGTTGGAGTTGCGCATGCCGTGCTGGCCGATCTTGGCGCGCAGGGCATCCCAGTCCAGGCGCGAGGAGCGGTCCACTTCCACATAGCCGCCGCGTGCCTTCTCCAGCAGGTTCAGCGTGTCCAGCGGCAGGATGCCCTGGTCCCACAGCGAGCCCTTGTAGCTGGAGTACTGGCCGCGTTCCTTGGCCAGCTCGGTGGAGGCCCAGTAGGCGTAGTAGCAGATGGCTTCCATCGACTGGTCGGCGAACTCGACGGCCGCGTCGCTGGCGTAGGCGATGCGCATTTCATAGAGCGCATCCTGGAAGCCCATCAGGCCCAGGCCCACGGGGCGGTGGCGCAGGTTGGAGTCCTTGGCCTTTTGCACGGCGTAGTAGTTGATGTCGATCACGTTGTCCAGCATGCGCATGGCCGTGGTGATGGTCTTGCGCAGCTTGCCGTGGTCGATGGCGCCATCGACGATGTGGCGCGCCAGGTTGACCGAGCCCAGGTTGCAGACGGCGGTCTCGGTGTCGCTGGTGTTCAGCGTGATCTCGGTGCACAGGTTGGACGAGTGCACCACGCCGGCGTGCTGCTGGGGCGAGCGCACGTTGCAGGGGTCCTTGAAGGTGACCCAGGGGTGGCCGGTCTCGAACAGCATGGACAGCATCTTGCGCCACAGGTCCATGGCCGGGATGCGCTTGAACAGCTTGAGTTCGCCGTTGTCGGCCTTGGTTTCGTAGGCCTTGTAGGCGTGCTCGAAGGCGGCGCCGAAGAGGTCGTGCAGGTCGCCGACATCGGAGGGCGAGAACAGGGTCCAGTGGCCCTTTTCCATGACGCGCTTCATGAACAGGTCGGGAATCCAGTTCGCCGTGTTCATGTCGTGCGTGCGGCGGCGGTCGTCGCCGGTGTTCTTGCGCAGTTCGAGGAATTCCTCGATGTCCAGGTGCCAGGTCTCCAGGTAGGTGCAGACGGCGCCCTTGCGCTTGCCGCCCTGGTTCACGGCCACGGCCGTGTCGTTGACCACCTTGAGGAAGGGCACCACGCCCTGCGACTCGCCGTTCGTGCCCTTGATGCGCGAACCCAGGGCGCGCACGCGCGTCCAGTCGTTGCCCAGGCCGCCAGCGAACTTGGACAGCAGGGCGTTTTCCTTGATGGACTCATAGATGCCGTCCAGATCGTCGGGCACCGTGGTCAGGTAGCAGGAAGACAGCTGCGAGCGCAGCGTGCCGCTGTTGAACAGCGTGGGCGTGCTGCTCATGAAGTCGAAGGACGACAGCAGCTCGTAGAACTCGATGGCGCGTGCATTGCGGTCCTCTTCCTGCAGCGCCAGGCCCATGGCCACGCGCATGAAGAAGGACTGGGGCAGCTCGATGCGCGTCTTGCGCACGTGCAGGAAGTAGCGGTCGTACAGGGTCTGCAGGCCCAGGTAGTCGAACTGCTCGTCGCGCTCGGCCTTGATGGCGGCAGCCAGGCGGGGCAGGTCGTAGTTCAGCAGCTCGGGGTTGAGCAGCTCGTTGTCCACGCCCTTGCGGATGAAGCCGGGGAAGTACTCTGCGTAGGCCGCCTGGATGTCGGCCGGGTGCACGTCACGGCCCATGACCTCGCGCACGATCGTGTGCAGCAGCAGGCGGGCGGTGACGTAGGTGTAGTCGGGGTCTTTCTCGATCAGCGTGCGAGCGGCCAGGATGGAGGCCTTGAAGACTTCTTCGATCGGCACGCCGTCGTACAGGTTGCGCAGCGTCTCGGCGACGATGGGGGCGGCCTGGATATCGGCGTTGAGGTTGCGGCAGGACGCCTCGATCAGCGCCAGCAGGCGGGCCTGGTCCAGCGGCACGCGCTGGCCGTTGTCGGTCACATGCAGCACGGGCGCCGGTGCGGCGGCGGCAGCCGCTGCGGCCTCGGCGGCCTTCTTTTGCTCGGCACGTTCCTGGTTGCGGCGGTCGCGGTACAGCACGTAGGCGCGCGCCACGTCGTGGTGGCCGCCGCGCATCAGGCCCAGCTCGACCTGGTCCTGCACATCTTCAATATGGAAGGTGCCGCCGCCCGGACGCGAGCGCAGCAGTGCGCGAACCACGGCCTGGGTCAGCTCGTCCACGGTCTCGCGCACGCTGGCGGAGGCTGCGCCCTGGGCACCGCGCACGGCCAGGAAGGCCTTGGTCAGCGCGACGGCGATCTTTTGTGGCGTGAAGGGCACCACATCGCCGCTGCGGCGGATGATCTGGTAGCCGTCCTGCACGGACAGGTGATGGGCGGAGGAAGGATTGGCAGCATCACCGTGCGCAGCGGGAGCCAAAGAATTCAGTGCTTCTTGCATGAGTTTCCTCAACGGGTGTTTGTGGATAGAACGGACGCGGACCTGCACTTGGGGGCAGGCTTGCTGGGAGATGGAATCGGGGTCGGATGTGCACACCGTTTTCACAGGGTGTGCACAGCTTGTGAACACTAGATATGGTGTCCAGCGTGCTTCTGGGCACTACCTGTAGTGTATCGCCGTCTCATGTACACGGGGTACTCACAGCCGGAAAACCGCTGTTTGCGCTGCGCCAAACGGGTGCGCAACCTACAAGCCAATAGCAGCAAAGGCCCGCTGCGCGGTGGCTTGCGGGCGATGGTCCGCCGCAAGCCGCTGCAGCCTTGGCCCTGCGCCGGTCGGACCGCTGAAAGCCCCATGGACAGTGGGGCTGCGACACATGCGTGAATTTGTAAAAAATGATCAGGCAGCCGGTGTGTGCGCCTGGCGCGCCACATCGGTTGCTTTCTGGATTGACAGACCCTTTGTCCTCTGCCTGTGGACAAGCGGGGTTTTGCGCAAGATCTGGCGGTGCCTGCGATGAGGGTGTGCGCTTACGTGGAGGGCTGGCCCGCGCCCGGCGGCAGCTGCCAGTTCGCCGTGGCAGGGTGATGGGCCAGCAGCCCGCGCAGCCGGTGCCAGTCGAAGCCAGCGCCCGGATCGCATTTGCGGCCCGGCGCGATGTGCTCATGACCTGCGAGATGGGCCACGGGGTAGCGGGCCGCGATGGCGTTGCACAGGGCATCGAGCGCCGCGTACTGGGCCGGCTCGAACCGCAGGCCCTCCAGGCCTTCGAGTTCTATGCCGATGGAGTCGTCGTTGCAGCGGTCACGGCCCCGCCAGCAGGAAGCGCCTGCATGCCAGGCGCGCGCATCGCAGTCCACAAACTGCCAGACCTCGCCCTGGCGCGTGATGAAGAAATGCGCCGACACCTCCAGGCCGCGTATCCCCTGGTAGTAAGGATGGGCGTCCCAGTCGAGCTGGTTGGTGAACAGTTGCTGGACTGCACCCGTGCCGTACTCGCCGGGGGGCAGGCTGATGGAGTGCACGACGACCAGATCGACCAGTGCCTGGGCCGGGCGCTCGCCAAAGTTGGGCGAGGGCAGGTGGCGGGCCTGCTGCAGCCAGCCGCCTTGCCAGGTCCAGGCCGGGGCCTGGGTGGCTTGCGCCTGTGGATCAGGACTCGCCATGGCCGCCTCCGTCCGTATCCGCGCTGGCATCGCCGGGCAGGGCGATGTTCAGCCGGTCGATGCGGTAGCGGATCTGGCGCAGGCTCAGGCCCAGGCGCGCGGCGGTGGCCGTGCGGTTGAAGCCGTTTTCCTGCAGCGCCTGCACCAGGATGCTGCGCTCGCGCTCGTCCAGCCAGGCCTGCAGGTCGCGGGGCAGGTCGGCATCGGCTGGCTCTGGCGATAGCGGGCTGCCTTGCGGCAGGGGGCGCGAAGGCGAGAGCGGAGGAGAGGGCGAGGCGGATGCAGGCGGTGCGGGCGGGGCTGGTGGCGTGCCGCAGGGCAGCTGCATCTCGGGATCTATGCGCAGCGGTCCGTCCTCGCCCAGCGTGATGGCGCGGTGCAGCAGGTTCTCCAGTTCACGCACATTGCCGGGCAGGGGCAGGCGGGCGATCTGCTGCACTGAACGCTCGTCGATCTCGGGCATGGGCAGGCCGGATTCCTGCGACAGCCGTGCCAGCAGGGCGCGGCACAGGGCAGGCAGGTCTTCGCGGCGTTCGCGCAGCGGGGGCAGCAGTACCTCAATGACATTGAGGCGGTAGTACAGGTCCTGCCGGAAGCGCCCCTGCTGCACATCGGCAGCCAGGTCGCGGTGGGTGGCGCTGACGATGCGTACATCGGCCGCTTCCTCCTGTGCGGAGCCCAGGGGGCGCACGCGGCGCTCCTGGATGGCGCGCAGCAGCTTGGCCTGCATGGCCAGGGGCAGGTCGCCGATCTCGTCCAGAAACAAGGTGCCGCCGCGCGCAGCCTGGAAGTAGCCGTCGCGGTCCTGGGTGGCGCCGGTATAGGAGCCCTTGCGCGCGCCGAAGAACTCGGCCTCCAGCAGGTTTTCGGGAATGGCGCCGCAGTTCACGGCCACCATGGGGCCATGGGCACGCTGGCTGCAGGCATGCAGCGCGCGGGCCACCAGCTCCTTGCCAGTGCCCGACTCGCCATGCACCAGCACCGGCGCCATGCCGCGGGCCACCTTGGCAATGCGCTGCTTGACGGCCTGCATGGCGGGTGACTCGCCGACCATGGCGTCCAGTGCGCCGCTGCCGTTGAGCACCGGGCTGGCGGCGGGAGAGGCCGAAGGGCTGCGCGCCGGCATCACGCCCGGGGCCGGCACACCGCCCACGCCCTGGGCGGCCGAGGCCACGACCAGGCGGAACTGCTTGAGGTCCACGGGCTTGGTCAGGTAGTCGAAGGCGCCTGAGCGCAGGGCCTCGACGGCGTTCTCGGCGGAGCCGTAGGCCGTCATGACCACGCAGCGCTCGCGCCGCTGCTGGCTGCGCAGGTCCTGCAGCAGCTCCATGCCCATGCCGTCGGGCAGGCGCATGTCGGTGATGACCACGTCGAAGCGCTGGGTCTGCAGCTGCTCGCGCGCCTCGCCCACGCTGGCGGCGGTTTCCACGCGGTAGCCTTCACGCAGAAGGGTCAGTTCATAGAGGGTGCGCAGATCCGGCTCGTCGTCCACGACAAGGATCGATGCGGTAGCGGGCAGGGAGTTCAAAGGCATCACACCACAATCTGATCAAACAGGGAGGCCGGCAGGGCCGAGGCCGGGCCGGCACGGAACACGATGCTGAAGGCATTGCCCTCGACAGGGCCGTGCGGCGTGGGCCGCGACAGCCGCTGGTAGCTGATGCTGGCATCGTAGCGCTGGCACAGCTCGCGGCAGATATACAGGCCCAGGCCGCTGGAGCGGCTTTCCGAAGAGAAGAAGGGCTCGAACAGATGGCGTTGCACCGTGGGCTCCAGCGCGGCGCCGTCGCTCCAGACCTGTAGCCAGATCTGGCCGCCGGCCGGCGCGCCGGTCAGCACCTGCAGCGTGTGTGGCTCGTGGGCGTTGCTGCGGTAGCGCCGGGCGTTGTCCAGCAGGTTCACCAGGATGCGGCGCAGATGCTCGCCATCGAACACCACGGTCTTGTCCCTGGCGTCCAGCAGGAGCTGGATGCTGTGCGCGGGCTGGCCCTGGGCCTGCCATTCCTGGCAAACCTGGGCCACATGCTGGTCCAGGGCCAGCAGGCCGGCATGCGCCTCGCCAATGTGCTGCTGGGCCCGGGCGATGTTGAGTACGTCCTCGACGATGCGTGCCAGGCGCTCGGCATTCTGGCCCACGATGCGGCACAGCTGCTGCTGGGCCGGGTCCTGCGCCAGATCCTCGGCCAGCAGGGCATTGGCCTGGGTGATGGCGGCCAGCGGATTGCGGATCTCGTGGGCCACGGCGGCCGACATGCGGCCCATGGAGGCCAGCTTTTCCGTGCGCAGCCGCGCCTCCATCTCGCGCAGATCATGCAAAAAGACCACGCACAGCTGCTGCAGCAGTGCGGGCTCGGCCGCGTCGGCGGCCTCGGATGGGGTGGCGACCTCGGTCAGCCAGGTGCGCAGGTGCAGGCCCGTCATGCCTTCCTGGCCGATGGACTGCAGATGGATGGCGGCCGAGATGGGCAGGTTCTGGGCAAAGCTCTGGGCCACGGCGTCCTGCAGCCGCTGCCAGCCGGAATGCTCCTTGAGGGCGAAGGGCAGGGCATGCGCGTCGGCCAGCCCCAGCAGGTGCAGCGCGGCCGGGTTGGCCTGCTGCACGCGGAACTGGGGATCGACCACCAGCACGCCTTCGCCCAGGTGGCGGATCACCAGGGCATTGACCTGTTCCTGCGTCTGGGCCTTGCGGCTGCTGTGCTGGGCCAGGTGGCGCTCGCGCCGCACGCGGCGTGCCAGTTCGTGCGTCAGATAGGCCACCGCGAAATAGCCTGCGCAGGCAAAGCTGGCCTGGTAGTAGGCCTGGGTGCTTTCTATGCGGCCTGCCACGTCCTGCCATGCCACCCAGCCCAGGGTCAGCAGCGTGACGCTGGCCGTGGTGGCCAGGGCCAGCGTCAGATTGCCCAGCACGGCCGAGATCAGGATGGGAATGGCCAGCAGGGCCGAGTAGTTCAGCGGCCCGGTCTGCAGCATCTGCAGCAGGCAGATGACTGCGATGTCCACGCCGATCACGGGCAGCCAGTGCACGCCGGCGCGGGGCGAGGGCGGCTGCGCGCGTGCCGTCAGCCGCAGCAGCAGCGTCAGCCCCAGGTAGCCCAGGCAGACCAGCCAGACCAGGGAATTGCCGCCGGGCTGCACGCTGAGCAGCGCCAGCTGCAGCAGCAAAAGCGCAGTGGCGATGAGCACGCGGCCGGTCAGGAAGCCCTGCCATAGCCGGACAAAGGGGGCGTTGGCGTCGTGCGGCGACTGCGCCGCGGCCTCGTCGATGGTGGGTGGCTGGGGGGGGGCCGCGTCCTGCATGCTCAGCGCCGTTGCGCCAGGGTGCGGTGCTCTGCGCTGCAGTAGCTGCGGCCGGCCGCCTCGATGGCCTCGCTGCGCGGCAGGTGCAGGCCGCAGTGCGCGCACTCGACCATGTCCTGTGGAGCCGCCAGCGGCGCATTGGCCGGGTTGGCCGGGTTGCGCGGCGCAGCGGCCTGGCGCCGCTCGCGGGCCTCGGCACGGCGCTGGCTGCGCCAGACGCCGACGGCAATGATGATGACGATCAGGACCAGCAGGTACTTCATGTGGTGCGCTCCAGCAGCACTTCCATGACGAAGCGCGATCCCGCATAGGCCAGCAGCAGCAGCAGGGCGCCTGCATAGAGCATGCGCACGGCGCTGCGGCCACGCCAGCCAAAGCGCGCACGGCCGATCAGCAGCACGGCAAAGGTCAGCCACGACAGCAGCGAGAACACAGACTTGTGGTTCCAGACCCAGGCCTTGCCATAGAGCTGCTCGCCGAACAGCCAGCCTGCGGCCAGCGTGGCCGTGAGCAGCACAAAGCCTGCGGACACGAAGCGGAAGGTCAGGCGCTCCAGTGTGAGAAGCGGCAGGCCGCTGTCATGGCCACCGCCGCCCAGCCGCATGTGCTGCTCGGCGCGTGTCATCAGCGAGGCGTGGACCACGGCGGCCGCGAACAGTCCGTAGGAGGCAATGCCCAGTGCCAGGTGCAGCGGCAGCCAGGGCGAGGCGTTGACATGCAGGGGCGTTCCCGGAAACAGCGCGGCCATGAGCACGGCGGCCGTGCCCAGCGCTGACAGCGCCAGCTGCGCGCGCATCTTGGGGAACAGCTGCTGCTCGACGCCATAGACGGTGAGCACCAGCCAGGCCGTCATGGACAGGGCCGGTGCAAAGCCGAAATGAGGCTGCTCCCCGAGCAGTCCCCAGGCCAGGGCCAGGGCGTGGAGCACCCAGGCCAGGCGCAGGGCAATGCGGGCGCCGGCCTGGCTGATGCGTCGGGCGCCGGCGGCTGGCACGGCATAGGCCACGGCTGCGGCAAGCGCCAGCATCCAGCCCAGGGGCGATACGTTGGCGGAAATCAGGGGGACGGAGAGCATCTTTCAATGATAGCTGTGGCTTTCCCGCCGCCGGTTGTGCAGGCTCAGAATCCGGGTGCCATGCCGTGGTTCGGCGCGCATTTTCAGGGCTCCACGGCTGCCTCGATGCGATTGCGCCCCTGGGCCTTGGCCTGGTAGAGCAGGCCGTCCGCCTTCTGCAGCCAGGTTTCCAAAGGCGCGGCAGACGGCTGCCGCACGGTGAGTACGCCGCAACTGACGGTGAGCTGCGGCGCCGTGGGAGAGGCGGCGTGGGCGATGGACAGGCGCAGCACTTCCTGGCGGAAATGCTCGGCCATGGCCGGCGCATCGCTTTCGCCGGGGAGGATGAGCGCGAATTCCTCGCCGCCAAAGCGCGCTGCCAGGTCGTAGGGCCGGCGCGCATGGCGCTGCAGCGTGGCAGCCACGGCCTTGAGCGCCTCGTCCCCCTGCAGATGGCCATAGCAGTCGTTGTATTGCTTGAAGTGGTCTATATCAATGAGAGCCAGGCCCACGGGCTCGCCCGTGCGCAGGCTGCGGCGGTAGGCGCGCTCCAGCACGTCGTCGAAGTGGCGCCGGTTGGCCAGGCCGGTCAGCCCGTCCACCATGGCCAGGCGCTCCAGGGCCTGGCGCTGCAGGGCCAGCCGTATCTGGTTGCGCACGCGCACCTCGACCACGGCGGGGCGTATGGGCTTGGAGACATAGTCGGCCGCGCCCAGGCGCAGGCCGTATTCCTCGGCCTCGGCATTGCTCTGTCCGGTGATGAAGATGACGGCGATATGGGCGGTGCGCTCCTGCGCGCGCAGCGCACCCAGCACCTCGTAGCCGTTCATGCCGGGCATGGCCAGGTCCAGAAGGATCAGCTGCAGGCGGTGGGCTTCGCGGTGGGCGATCACCAGGGCGCCAGGGCCATCCTTGGCCAGCAGCACTCGGTAGTGGGGGCTCAGCAGCTCGGCCAGCATGCTGCGGTTCAGCCGCTCGTCGTCCACGATGAGGACCGTGGGCAGCTCCGACCCGGTCAGGGCGTCAAGCATCTGCAGCTCCCTGTAGGGCCATCCGGTTCGCGGCCATGCTCCGCGCCAGCTGATCGAGCGCCTGCAGCGCAGCCTCGGTTTCCAGGGACTCGGTGCAGCGCTGGATGCGCTGCAGCACGGACGCATGGCGCCCGCTGACCAGGGGCCGCAGCCGTTCCAGTTCGGCCACGGCGGCATAGTCGCTGTCGGCAATCTGCAGCCGCAGCCGAGCCAGCGTGGATGAGACTTCCTCTGCGGTCATCGGCTGCCGCTGCGGCTGCTGCGAGGGCGCAGCGCTGGACACCGTGGCCAGGGGTGGCAAGGCCGCCTGCCTGGACCGCACGGCGATTTCCGCCAGCAGGCCCTGCAGTCCATCGGCCAGCGCCTGGACCAGGGATGGCAGATCACCGCTGGGCCGGGCATTCCCGCCATTGCCGTCGCCTGACATGCAGGCATGCGCGCCGGTCTCGGCCATGGCCGACCATTGCTCCAGCAGGTTCGCGCCCAGGTAGCCCAGGCTGCCCTTGAAGGTATGCGCCAACGACGCCACGGTTGCCCAGTTGCCGCTGCGCACGGCGCGGCGCAGCTGTTGCGGCGCATCGGCAAAGTCCTGGGCAAAGCCTTCGATCGCGTGCAGCATGCGCGGCGATTGGCTGGCAAGGCATTGCCGCAGCTGCACAGGATCCCAGGCCGGGGCAGGGGTTGGCGGCGTGGGCTGGAAGGGCGGGGCCGGCGCAGGCGCTGCCGTTGGCGGGGGGGCTGCGCGCAGGCAGCGCTGCAGCGTCTCGTACAGCAGCACATCGTCAACGGGTTTGGTCAGATGGGCATTCATGCCTGCGGCCTCGATCCGGGCGCGCTCCTCGACATAGGCCTGTGCAGTCAGCGCGATCACCGGAAGATGCCGCAGCGCGCTGCGCGTGCGCAGGGCGCGCGTGGCACTGAGGCCGTCCATGCCGGGCATGTGCACGTCCATGAGCACGGCATCGAAAGGCTGGCTGTCGAGCAGCTGCAGCGCCTGCAGACCGTCTTGCGCAGTCTGTACCGATATGCCTGCCTGCTCCAGCAGCTCGGTGGCCACCTCGCGGTTGAGCACGTTGTCATCCACCACCAGCACCCTGCGCCCAGGCAGGCCCGGGTAGCGCTGCTGTGGCGACGGGCCGGCCGCCGGGTCTTCAGGCTGGGTCGATTCGGGGTCCCGCAGCGCCTCCCGGATGGAGGACCTCAGTGCCGATGCGGTCAGGGGCTTGATCAGCAGGCCCCGCAGGCCAAACTGCGCGGCACGCAGCTGCACTTCGTCGCGCCCGAAGGCCGTGACCATGAGCGCAGCCGGGGTCTTGACCAGGTCCTGTCGCTCGCGCATGCGGCGTGCCAACTCCAGTCCGTCCATGCCGGGCATGCGCCAGTCCAGCAGGGCCAGGCCATAGGGAGATTCCTGGCGTGCGGCCTCTTGAAGCATGCGCAGCGCCTGCATGCCGTCCGCCGCCGTATCGCAGCGCATGCCCAGTTTGCGCACCATGGCGGCCAGCGCCTCGCGCGCGCTGGCGTTGTCATCTACGATGAGAACGCCCGTGCTGCCCAGGTTGTCGTGGCCGTCCAGCAGCGCATCCGTGGCAAGCCGGACCTTGGCCGTGAAGCGGAAGTCGCTGCCCTGGCCGGGCTGGCTGCACACGCCGATCTCGCCGCCCATGAGCTGCACCAGCCTGTGGCAGATGGCCAGGCCCAGACCGGTGCCGCCGTGGCGGCGCGTGGTCTGGATGTCGGCCTGGGTGAAGGGCTGGAACAGCCGCTCGGCCCGCGATGCATCCAGGCCTATGCCGGTGTCGCGCACGCTCACGCACAGGTGGTGCAGGGGCGCTGCCGTGGTGTCCGCATCGGCATCCGCAGGCGCGTCCACCGCCGGCGGCTCCAGATACAGGGAGATCACCACCTCGCCATGCTCGGTGAACTTGATGGCGTTGCCGACCAGGTTGGTCAGCACCTGGCCCAGGCGCATTGGGTCGCCGCGCAAACGGGGCGGCAGCTGCGGGTCCAGCGCATAGACCACTTCCAACCCCTTTTCCTCTGCGCGCAGCGCCGTGGAGGCCGTCACGGTCTCCAGCACATCGTCAAGGGCGAAGTCCACCTCCTCCAGCGCCAGCATGCCCGCCTCTATCTTGGAGAAATCGAGGATGTCGTTGATCACGGCCAGCAGGGCGCTGGCCGAGCGCTCCACCTTCTCCAGGTAGCCGCGCTGGCGCGATGTCAGCGCGGTCTGCTGCACCAGGCGCGTCATGCCGATGACGGTATTCATGGGTGTGCGGATTTCGTGGCTCATGATGGCCAGGAAATCCGATTTGGCGCGTTCTGCCGCTTCGGCGGCTTCCTTGGCCTGATGCAGCGCCTGCTCGGCCTCGCGCTCGCGGGTGATGTCCAGCATGATGCCGTCCCAGACCATGCCCTCCTGACAGCGCCGGGGGGCCGAGCGGCAGCGCAGCCAGCGGATCTCTCCGTCGGGCTTGAGCACGCGAAAGCGGCAATCGAAGACCCGCAGCGTATCGATCGAGCGTTGCATCATCCCCTGGTAGAGCGGCAGGTCCTCGGGATGGATGGCATTCAGGTAGACCTGCCGATCGGCCATGATGGCGTGGGCCGGCACGCCGATCAGGTTCTCTATGCCGGCGCTGATGTAGCTGAGCCGCAGTTGCGTCAAGCCGCCTTCCAGGCGGTAGATGGCGCCGCTGGGCAGGTTGTCGGCCAGGGCTTCGAGGCGCATGCGTGCGTCCTCGCGTTCGGACAGGTCCTGCAGCGTGCCGCTGAGCGCGACGATGCGGCCTTGCTCGTCGCGCAGGGCCCGGCCCATGAGGCGGGCAGCGAACTGCCGGCCATCCGGGCAGCGCTGGACCACATCGATGCTGTAGGACTGGCCGGTGCTGATGCACAGATCCACGGCAGCGGCGAGCCGGGCAAGATCCTGCGGCCCGAGCATCGCGCGCAGGGCATGGCGCGTCAGTGGCGGACCCTGGGAGTCCAGGCCGTTCATCACATACATCATCTCCGAGGCCTGAAAGTGCCCGGTGTCCAGTTCCCATGTCCAGCTGCCCAGGCGCGCCAGCTGTTCAGCCTGGCGCAGCACGTCGTAGCTTTTTTGCAGTTGGGACTCGGTCTGGCGCATGAGGGTGATGTCGCGCGCAATGCCCAGCACGCCCACGGTCCGGCCCTCGGCATCGCGATAGGGAATCTTGGTGGACTGGAAGATGCGGCGCTGCCCGTCGACCAGCAGATGATCGTCCATCACCACGGGCGCATCGCTGTCCAGCACCCGGTGGTCGCCGTCGGTGAAGCTGCTGTCGGAGAAAAGCTCCTGGTCGGTCTTGCCCACGATGTCTTCGGGCGCGCGCCCGGCAAAGCGCGCTGTGGCGGGGTTGGCGAAGGTGTAGCGGCCCTGCCGGTCCTTGGCGAAGACCAGGTCGGGCGTCTCGCGCATCACGGTCTCCAGCAGGCGCGTCGAGTCCTGCCACGGCCAGGTGCGGTTTTGCAGGTGCGGCTCAAGCTGCGCATTGGGCTGGCCGATCGGCTCGTCCTGGCCGGTGCGCTCGCTGAGGTCGTGCCAGGTAGTGAAGAAAAGCCGCCTGCCCGACAGTGACAGGCAATGGACATGGATCTCGGCGGGCAAGCTGGTGCCATCGCGGCGGGTCAGCCGGCCTCGCAGACGGGCCTGGCTGTCCACGACCATGTCCCGCCAGAAATCACGCGGCCGTCCATCCAGGTCCAGCCACACGTCCATGATGCCCAGCCCCAGCATGGCGGCCTTGTGATGGCCCAGGCTGGCGCAGGCCTGGGCATTGGCATCGAGCAGGCCGCCCTGCTCGTCAAACAGAAGAAAACCGTCGGGCACACGGTCCAGGAACTGGCGATACGGCGTATCAGGCATGAAGACTCCCAGGCGGTAGCAAGCCAGCATTGCGGAATGTGATAGCCATAAACTATGGAAACATTGCGCATGTTACTGCTGGCCGGTGCCTGCCGTGGGGCACGGAAGGCCGGTACTTACCCCGGCAGGGGCAGCGGGTAGAATCATCGGGATCTGCAGGGTCCGTGCCGCGACCCGGCCCCACTTGGCCACCTGGCCCCGGCTGGCTCGCTGCAGCACACCTTTTCCTTTCCGACGACTCCAGTTCCTCCCCGCTTATGGCCTCCGCTCTGACCGACAAACTTTCGCGACTCGTCAAGGAGATGCGCGGCCAGGCCCGCATCACCGAATCCAACGTGCAGGACATGCTGCGCGAAGTGCGCATGGCCCTGCTCGAGGCCGACGTGGCCCTGCCCGTGGTGCGCGACTTCGTTGCGCGCGTCAAGGAAAAGGCGCTGGGCCAGGAGGTGCTGGGCTCGCTGCAGCCGGGCCAGCTGCTGGTGTCCATCGTCAACAAGGAACTCGCCGCCACCATGGGCGAGGGCGTGGCCGACATCAACCTCAACGCCCAGCCGCCGGCCGTCATCCTGATGGCCGGCCTGCAGGGCGCCGGCAAGACCACGACCACGGCCAAGCTGGCCAAGCACCTGATCGAGCGGCGCAAGAAGAAGGTGCTCACCGTGTCGGGCGACGTGTACCGCCCCGCCGCCATCGAGCAGCTCAAGACCGTGACCGCCCAGGCCGGTGCCGAGTGGTTCCCTTCTACGCCCGACCAGAAGCCGCACGACATCGCCGTGGCCGCGCTGGACTACGCCAAGCGCCACTTCTTTGACGTGCTGCTGGTCGATACGGCCGGCCGCCTGGCCATCGACGAGCTGCTGATGGCCGAGATCAAGGATCTGCACGCCACGCTCAAGCCGGTCGAGACCCTGTTCGTCGTCGATGCCATGCAGGGCCAGGATGCGATCAACACGGCCAAGGCCTTCAAGGAAGCGCTGCCCCTGACCGGCATCGTGCTGACCAAGCTCGACGGCGACTCGCGCGGTGGCGCGGCGCTGTCGGTGCGGCAGATCACGGGCGCCCCCATCAAGTTCGCCGGCGTGTCCGAGAAGATCGACGGCCTGGAGGTGTTCGACGCCGACCGCCACGCGCAGCGCGTGCTGGGCATGGGCGACATCGTGGCCCTGGTCGAGCAGGTCACCAAGGGCGTGGACATGGAGGCCGCGCAGAAGCTGGCCGAGAAGGTCAAGAGCGGCGACGGCTTCGACCTCAACGACTTCCTGGCCCAGATCCAGCAGATGAAGCAGATGGGCGGCCTGTCCAACCTCATGGACAAGCTGCCGGCCCAGCTCACGGCCAAGGCCGGCCAGGTGGACATGGACAAGGCCGAGCGCGAGATCCGCCGCAAGGAAGGCATCATCTGCTCCATGACCGCCAAGGAGCGCAAGAAGCCCGAGATCATCAAGGCCACGCGCAAGAAGCGCATTGCCGATGGCGCGGGCGTGCAGGTCCAGGAAGTCAACCGCCTGCTCAAGGAGTTCGAGCAGATGCAGGAGATGATGAAGAAGATGAAGGGCGGCGGCCTCATGAAGATGATGAAACGCATGGGCGGCATGAAGGCCATGAAGGGAATGATGGGCGGTGGCGGCGGCATGCCCAAGCTCCCGTTCTGATGGGCACCGCCTGAGCCGCCGGGCCGCGCGCTCTTTCCCGCCAAGCCGCAGCGCAGCCTGCGGCTTTTCTTTTGGCCGCGAGGGCTTTGTGAGAACATGCAGCGCCATGAAGGCTGGTGTTTCGACTTCCCTTGCAGTGTCTCCGGTGACCGGGGCGCGGCTCTCGCGCCGTGACTGGGGTCTGCTGGCGGCCGCCGTGCTGCTGGCTGGCTGCTCGTCCGCACCACGCAAAGGCTCGGGCCCGGCGCCGGTGCCTTCGCCGCAGGCGCTCAATCTGGACGGCGAATTGCGCGAGGCGCTGCTGGCGCGCACCATGCTTGTGGTCAACACGCCCTATACCTACGGCGGCAATTCGCCCGAAGGCGGTTTCGACTGCAGCGGCCTGATCCAGTGGGCCGTGGGCGGCATCACCGAAAACCGCCTGCCGCGCACCACGGCGCAGTGGGCGCAGTTCAGCAATCCCGTGGGCAGCCGCAGCCTGCAGCGCGGCGACTTCGTGTTCTTCAATACCCTGGGCTCGCGCTATTCGCACATGGGCATCTTTGTGGGCAACGGCCAGTTCGTGCATGCACCGTCCAGCGGCGGCACGGTGCAGCGCGTGCGCATGGACAACATCTATTTCGCCAAGCGCTTCACCGAGGCGCGCAGCATCTTCGCCTGAACGCTGGCCGGGCGACGGGTTTGAGCCGGGTCTTCAATCGATGAGTCAATCAAGATTCCAGGGAAATCCAGGGTGTCGGAATGCGTAACAAGCTCGAATTCGCACTGCGCCTGCGCCAGGCCATCGAGGCTGCGGGACTGGAGCCCCGGCCCAGCGTGCTTCTGAAGCTGTTCAATTCCAGTTACTGGGGGCGGCCGATCTCGTTCCAGGCGGTCTCGCGCTGGCTGAACGGCGAGGCCGTTCCCGAGCAGGACAAGCTGGTGCTGCTGGCGGGTTTGCTCGAGGTCGAGCCCGATGTGTTGCGCTATGGCGAGTCGGCCCACCGGTCCCCGCCGTCCCTGCCGTCGCCGCTCGAATGCCAGGAGCCGGGCGTGGGCTATCTCGAACGCGAAACCTTCGATGCCTTTCTGAAGCTGCCCGCGCCTCAGCGCCAGGTGGTGCGGGAGGTGATCCTCACCTTCGCCAAGGTGCATGGCGAAGGCTGAGCACCGGGCAGGGTAGGCAGCACAGGCGGCGCACCCGCCTGGCGGCAGTCACCGGACGGCCTGCTGCTGCCAGGGCATGGCATGCCAGGGGTGGCGCGGATCGGCCACCCACTGCTGCACTTGCTCGGGCGTCACGCTGCGCCCCAGCACGTCGGCGCGGCCACGGGCCAGCCACTGGCTGCGGCCGCGTGCGTAGGCCTGGCCGAAGGCCTGCCAGCTGTCAAAGCAATCCCGCGCGCGGCATGCGTTCAGGTGCAGGATCTGCTGGTGCAGGGCCTCGTCCACCCAGCCCAGCAGCCAGGCGCAGCGCACATGGAAGGCCACGCGCGCGCAGGCAAAGGCCATGGCGGCATGGGGATCGTCACCGGCCTGCAGGCGCTGCAGGTCCAGCGTGAACCAGCGCTGGCGCAGGCCATCGGGCAACTGGCGTGCGATCTGGGCATCGTCCAGGTCGGTGCGCAGGCCCAGGTGGTGCAGCACCATGGGGCGCAGCTGGGTGGTCAGGGCGGAGTCGGCGCCGTTGAGCTGCCGGTCCGCAAAGCCGCCCTGGATGGCGTGAAAGGCCATGGGATGGGCCAGGGCCAGGGCCCAGTCCAGTGCCGCGTCACCGCTGCGGTAGCTGCTGAAGTCGCCGCGTTGGCGCGACGCACGCATGCGCCGCAGGCCGGCGCGCACTGCCCACCAGAGCAGTGCAGACAGCACAACAAGGGTGAAGGCGTTCATCGCGGATTTCCTGTCCTGCCCGGTGTTCCCGGCGATCCCGGCGATCCCGCCCGGCGCCGCGCCAGCTCCAGCGACTGCTGCAGGGCCGCGCTGCGCGGCATGCGCTCGAAGGCGGGCACGGGCACGGTGTCGCGGCGTGCCGCGACCAGCCATTGCATCAGGGGCGACCGGATGTCCAACTGCACCAGCAGCGCCGGGTGGGACTGCAGCAGCCACAGCTGCTCGGCCTCGGTGTGCAGCTCGCTGGCCGCGCACCAGGCAGCCGCGCTGCCCGTGGCCAGCAGCTGTGCCGGTCGGCGCACGATGCCCATGGCCAGGGCGTCCGCTGGCGCCTCGCCATCGGTATCGAGGTGATTGAGCAGGGCCAGCACATCGGCCAGGTAGCGCGCAATCGGCGGGCGGTTCTGCTTGCCCTTGATCTGGTCGATGCGCAGCCGCCCGTCGTCCCGCACCTGGGCGCTGACGGTGATGCGCGGCTGGGCCGTGCCCGTGCGGTAGCTGAACAGCCGCAGCCGGCCCTGCTCACAGGCTTCGGCGTAGTGCTCGCCATAGCCGCCGCGCAGTGCGCCGCGCTCGCTGAACTGGCCCAGGCAGTGGCGCATCATCTGGCTTTCATAGGCCATTTCGGCGCGCAGGTCCCGGCTTTGGGCATCGAATTCGACGAAGACACCCAGCTGGCCACGCAGCAGCGGGCGGACGGCGCCGGGCCGGTGCTCGGCCCAGCCGCTGTCGCTTCTCCGGGCGAAGGCCAGGTGCTCCAGCGTCCAGCGCGCCAGCGCCTGCGGGCAGTTGATGCGCTGCAGCTTGCCCTCCAGCGCGGTGCCGCGCCGGGTGGACAGGAACTCCAGCAGCCGGCTCTCCAGCGCCAGCAGGGGTGCGCTGTCGGGCTCCACCCACCACAGCGGCGCGCTGCCGTCGGCCGCAGGCCTGTCCGGTGACAGCGGCTGGCGGGCCGCATGTTCGCGCAGGCGCTCCAGCGCCCAGGCGGCAGGCTCGGCGCGCCGGTGCAGGCGCAGCAGCTCGGCCTGCGTGGACACGGGCTGCACGGCAGGCGGATCGGCTTCGAGGTTGCCGATCACATGGCGGTAGAAGTGGTTGGCCAGCCAGGCGGCGATCTCCTCGCTGTCGCCGCGTGCGGCGCTGCGCTCGCGGATGCGCTGCTTGATGGCCGGCGCATTGACCACGTCGCGCGGCCGATAGGCACTGGCGGCGTTGGCACCGGCGCCCGGGTTCACCACAGCTTCCACCAGGGCTTGCTGTCCGAGCGCAGCTTGAGGCAGCGCTTGAGGCCGTCCTTTGCCATCCTGTGCTCGGCCTCGCCGTCGTCGGGCGTGAGCTTGGCGATGGCCTCGCGGTGCAGGGCCACGGCCTGGTCGATGGGGCCGCAGCTTTCCATGGCGCAGGCCAGGCGGCGCAGGGTGTAGCACTCGCCCAGGGCGCGCACTTCGGGCAGCAGGGCGTCCAGGCGCGGGCGCACCAGTTCGCCATGGTTTTCGGAGAAGAAGTCGAGCAGGGACATCAGTGAGGCCAGGTAGTCGCGCCGCTGTTCGCGCTGGTCGTCCTCGTCCAGTTCCTCGAACCACTGGTCCAGGCGCTCCAGCCAGATGCCGATTTCGCCTGCGCGGCCCAGCTGGTAGAGCGCCAGCGCCGCGCTGGGGAAGTAGTCCGTGGGGCAGTGGCGGCTGTAGCCGTAGTCCTGGGTGAAGTGCCACAGCTGCTCGGCCGCCGTGACGATGCCGGGGCGGTCGTCACGGCGGATGGCGCACCACAGCAGGCCGTCATGGTGTTCGGCAAAGGGGCTGCTGGACAGGCCCTTGTGGTGCAGGGCCGCCGCCTCGTCATAGCGCTGCTGCGAGCGGTATTTGATGGCCAGGTTGTTGCAGAGCATGGAGTAGACGTGCAGGTGCGCGTCCTTGTACCGGCCCTGGCCGGTGGCCCAGAAGGCTTCGAAGCGGGCCAGGCCCTCTTCGTAGTAACGCTGCACCAGCGGCTCGCGCACCTCGTCGCCCGGCACCTGCCGGCCTTCGCCCATGAGGGAGGCCAGGTCGTCCTCGTCGTCCAGGGTCACGCCCGCTGCATAGCACCAGTGGGCGCCATGGCCCTGCGCAAAGGGGCGCTGCAGCGCCTGCGCGGCGGGCAGCACGGCGAAGCGCGCGGCCCAGAGCATGGGCAGCAGCTCGGAGTTGGCGTGCCGGGGCTGGTCGGTCACGCCGCGCTCCAGCAGAGGCAGGGCCTGCTCCCATTGGCGGTCCTTGGCCAGGCGCCAGCCGTCGATCAGGTCCAGCAGAGGGTGGCCGGGCGCCTGGGTGCGCGCCAGGGCCAGGTAGTCGTCGGCGCTGCGCGGAGCAGCCGGGCTGTCTTCCAGGATCTCCTGCATGTCGGAATCCAGTCCCGCCCAGGCCAGGATCAGCGCCCAGGCCGGTGCATGGGCGGTGTCGCTGTCCACTCTGCGCAAGGCCAGTTCATAGCCCTGACGGGCCGATCCGGGGCGGCTGTGCAGCACGCTTTCCAGCGCCAGGTCCGCCGCATCGGCCAGGCGGCCCGCCTCTTCCAGCCACTGCAGCACCAGGCCGCTGAAGGCATCGTCGGAGTCATCCACCAGGCCGAAGCGGCCCAGCGCAGCCAGCTGCAGCGCGGCCTCGGGCTGGCCCATGGCATGGCAGGCCATGGCCTGCAGCCGGGCCGCATGGACCTTGCGGTGCGTGCGTACCGCCTGCGATGCGGCGGGGCTTTCGGTGCGGGCCAGGTGCTGCTCCGCCGCCATGAGCACGGCCGGAACGCTTTGCGGGGCCAGCGGCAGGACCTCGCGCGCAAGGTGCAGCCAGTCGTCGAAGTCCACGTTCTGCTCTGCATCGGCCTGGGTCAGCAGCGCCGTGGCGGCCTGCACCTGGCGCACGGTGGCGGGCACATCGCCGCGCAGACGGGCCAGCTCGGCCTTGCGCAGGCAGGCACGCGCATCGCGGCGCGCGGGGGAGGCCTCGCCATCCGGGTCGCTGCGTTCGTGGCTGCGCTGCAGGTCCACGCCTTGCTCGGCCAGCTCCCAGGCCTGGGCTTCGCGGGCCAGGTAGTGCCAGCCGTTCCAGTAGCGGTAGGGCTCGCTGGTGTGCGGCAGCCGGCCCATGAGATCGGCAGCGGGCGCGAGCAGGGCCACGCCGCCTTCACGGTCAAAGCGCAGCCGGCTCTGGATGTCGCTGAGCGCCAGGCTGGCCGTGGCCAGCAGGTGGTTGTCGCCCTGCAAGGGTTGCAGCGTGGCAGCGCGGTGTTCGCGCAGCAGTGCGTTGGCGGTTTCGGGCCGTTCCAGGTCCAGCCAGAGATCGTGCAGACGCTCCAGCTCGCCCACCGTGGCCGGGGCGAAACGCTGCTGCGAGAGCAGCTCCATGACGGCCGCCTGGCGTTCGGCCGGGGCGATGGGGCTGGCATCAGCCTCCTGCTGCAGCAGGTCGTGCGCTTGGTCCATGAAGGCATGCAGGGCTTCGCCCTCAAGGACGGCCTGGGCGGTGGCGGGCTGGGAGGTGTTCATGGAATCGATAGCAAGCAAGCGAAGCTGGAAAAGCCATGCAGGCCGACGGACCTCAGGGCGGCGACCCCGCGATGCTAGCGGGCCGGCCGGCACCATGCCAGAGTGGTCGGGCTGTTTTCACGTCCTGTTACACGCAAAAAAGCCCGGCATTGCCGGGCTTTGGTTACGCAGGAGGTCGCTGGGCCGCCGGGGCCGGGTTGGGCTCAGTGGCGCACCACGACTTCGCCGCGCAGCGTGAAGGTGCGGGCCTCGGTGATCTTCACATCGATCATCTGGCCGATCAGGCGTTCGTTGCCCGGGAAGTTGACCACGCGGTTGCACTCGGTGCGGCCCATGAGTTCGCTGCCGTCGCGCTTGGACAGGCCTTCCACCAGCAGGCGCTGCACCGTGCCCACGCGCTCGTCGCTGATGTCCTTGATGTTGTTGTTGATCACGGCCTGCAGCTCCTGCAGGCGGCGCAGCTTGACCTCGTGCGGCGTGTCGTCGTGCAGGTTGGCGGCCGGCGTGCCGGGGCGGGGGCTGAAGATGAAGCTGAAGCTGTTGTCGAAGCGCACGTCGTGGATGAGCTTCATCATCTTCTGGAAGTCTTCCTCGGTCTCGCCGGGGAAGCCCACGATGAAGTCGCTGCTCATGGCCATCTCGGGCCGGATGGCGCGCAGCTTGCGGATGGTGCTCTTGTATTCCATGGCCGTGTAGCCACGCTTCATGGCCATGAGGATCTTGTCGCTGCCGTGCTGCACGGGCAGGTGCAGGTGGCTGACCAGCTTGGGCAGCCGAGCGTAGGCCTCGATCAGGCGCGGCGTGAACTCGTTGGGGTGGCTGGTGGTGTAGCGGATGCGCTCGATGCCGGGGATCTCGGACACGTATTCCAGCAGCAGGGCAAAGTCGGCGATCTCGGCCGTGTCTCCCATCTTGCCCAGGTAGGCGTTCACGTTCTGGCCCAGCAGCGTGACTTCCTTCACGCCCTGATCGGCCAGGCCGGCGACCTCGATCAGCACGTCCTCGAACGGGCGGCTGACTTCCTCGCCGCGCGTATAGGGCACGACGCAGTAGCTGCAGTACTTGGAGCAGCCTTCCATGATGGAGACGAAGGCCGAGGAGCCTTCCACGCGCGCGGGCGGCAGGTGGTCGAATTTCTCGATCTCGGGAAAGCTGATATCGACCTGGGGCTTGTGCTTGGCGGCGCGTGCATTGAGCAGCTCGGGCAGGCGGTGCAGGGTCTGCGGGCCGAAGACCACGTCCACATAGGGTGCGCGCTTGATGATTTCCTCGCCCTCCTGGCTGGCCACGCAGCCACCCACGCCGATGAGCACGCCGCGTTCCTTCAGGTGCTTGTAGCGGCCCAGGTCGCTGAACACCTTCTCCTGCGCCTTCTCGCGCACCGAGCAGGTGTTGAACAGGATGAGGTCGGCCTGCTCGGGATCGTCGGTGGACTCGTAGCCCTGGGCTGCGCCCAGCACATCGGCCATCTTGTCCGAGTCGTACTCGTTCATCTGGCAGCCGAAGGTTTTGATAAAGACTTTCTTGGACATGGTGGGGTTCCGTCAGGCAGCCGCCGCACTGCAAGCGGCGGTCTGCAAAAAATGAAGGTGGCTCGGCCAGGGGGCGGCGTGCCCCATGGCCGGGCCGCTGCGGCCTGCGAGGCGCGGGCCGCGTCAGCCGTGTACGTGCTGTGCGCTTGCTGTGGTGTGCGCGGTGCTCAGTTGAAGATGCGCTGCAGCATCGACTTGGGCTTGTAGTGCTTGTCGGCCTCGGCCTTGGTCAGGATCCAGGCCTGGTGCAGCCACTGCGTCTGCGGCTCGATCACATAGCCCACCACGAGCTTGCTGCCCCGGTAATTGATGGCCTGCACCAGCGTGCGTTCAGGGCTGAACAGGCGAAAGCCCGGACTGGTGCGAATGGTCTTGCCGTCGATCTCCACCTCGGGGAACTGGGTCACGACCAGCTCGCCGAACTGGGCCTGCGGCGGGAAATTGCGCGTCTCGTTGGACGGCAGGCCCTGCGCGGCCACGCCCAGGCTGGCGCAGGCCAGGCCGGCGAGCAGGGCGCCGGCACACAGGCGGCGGGCGGGAGAGAAATGGGGCTTGCAGCGGTTCATGGTGTACATCCAGGGGCTGAACCCGCGATTCTACGAACTTGCCGCCGCGCAGGCGCGGCACTCGGGCATTGGGTCAGGTGCGGCCCGGCGCATACAGCACCGCCTTGGGCGGGCGGCACAGGCCCCAGAAGCGCAGGCCGATCAGTTCGGCCATCTGCACGCCCATGGCCGTGGGTGCGGAGATGGTGGCCAGGGCGGCGATGCCGACCTTGGCGCATTTGCGCACCAGCTCATGGCTGCCGCGGCTGGAGAGCACGACAAAGCCGGCCTCGCCCAGGCGGCCTGTGCGGGAGAGGCGGCCGACCAGCTTGTCCAGCGCGTTGTGGCGGCCCACGTCTTCGAGCACATCCGTCAGTTGCCCGTCCAGCCCTGCCCAGCCTGCGGCATGCACGGCGCCGGCTTCGGCGTTGAGCAACTGCAGCGGCGGCAGTGCCGCGATGGCTGCGCACACCGTGGTGGCATCGACACGGGCGATCCAGTCATGCGCGGGCAGGGAGTCGAAGGACAGGTCCAGCGCCGCGAAGCTGTCCACGCCGCAGACACCGCAGCCCGTGCGCCCGCTCATGCTGCGGCGCCGGTCCTTGAGGCGGGCGAAGCAGCGCGAGGCCACGTCCAGCTGCACCTCGATGCCGTCCATGCCGGCCGGCAGGCCTGCGGCCTGTGCAGCCACGGTGCGCACCTCGATGCCGTAGCAGTCGGCAGCGCTGTCCAGAATGCCTTCGGTGAGCGCAAAGCCCAGCGCAAAGTCTTCCAGGTCCGAGGGCGTGCCCATCATCACGGCATGGGAGATGCCATTGAACACCAGGGCGATGGGGACTTCGCTGGCCAGCACCTGCGGCTCGGCCTGGATGCTGACGGCGCCGCCTTCACCGAGCCGGTGGCGCGCCACCGCATGCGTGCGCAGCGCGGCAATGGCAGGCGGGGCGGCGCATGCAGCATCTGCTGCGCCGGGGCCTGCGTCTGGGGCGGGGACGGGTGCGGGGGCGTGTTCGGTGGTGGCGTTCATGGCGTGGGCCGCGCAGGCGGCTTCCGCATGATATCGGCGCCGCCGCGCGTGCTCAGTCCAGCAATGCCATGCCCTTGATCTGGGCGAAGACATGCATGCCCGGCGCAATGCCCAGCTGCCGGGCGGAATGCAGGGTGATGCGTGCCAGCAGGCGGGACGGGCCCAGCTGCAGCGAGACCATGACCTGGCCCGGGCCGTCCTCGCGCAGCTCCTGCACGGTGGCCGGGAGGATGTTGAGGATGCTGCTGTCTTGCGGGTGCTGCAGGCTCAGGCTCACATCGCGTGCCTGCACGCGCAACTGCACGGTTTCGCCGACGGGGCGCGGGGAGGCCATGACAAGGCGCAGACGCCCGCCATCGAAGGACAGCGTGCTCAGGTGTGCATCGGGATCGTGCTGCTGGACCTGTGCGCTGACCATGGCCGCTGCCGTGTCGCCCATGCTCAGGGGCAGGTCCAGCCGTGCCAGCAGCTCGCTGGTGGCGCCGGCGGCGACCAGGCCGCCTGCCTTGAGCAGCACCAGGTGCTGGGCCAGGCGAGCGACCTCGTCGATGGAGTGGCTGACGTAGAGGACGGGAATGTCGAGTTCGCGGCGCAGCTGGTCCAGGTAGGGCAGGACCTCGGCCTTGCGCTGGGCGTCCAGCGCGGCCAGGGGCTCGTCCATCAGCAGCACCCGCGGGCTGGTGGCCAGCGCCCGCGCAATGGCCACGCGCTGGCGCTCGCCGCCCGACAGGGTGGAGGGCATGCGGTCCATCAGGTGGCTTATGCCCAGCAGGGACACGGCCTGGTCCTGGGATACCTTGCGCCGCGCGGCCGGCGTGCGCCGCATGCCGTAGTCGATGTTGCGCCGCACGGTCAGGTGCGGGAACAGGCTGGCCTCCTGGAACACATAGCCCAGCGCACGGCGGTGCGTGGGCAGCCATTGGCTGGCCGCATCGTCCTGCCAGACCTCGCCGTTGACGGCGACGCGGCCGCGCGCGCGCTCCAGTCCTGCCAGGGCGCGCAGGCAGGTGGTCTTGCCGCAGCCCGAGGGGCCGAACAGGGCGGTGACGCCGCGCCCGGGCAACTGCAGCTGCACATCAAGGCGGAAGTCGGCACGCTCCAGCGCCAGGTTTGCGATGATTTCCGAGGAGGGATGGGAGTGCGCGGCGTCGGACATCAGGGAGGGAGAGGAGGCGGTCATCATGCGCGGCGCTCCTCACGCGGCTGCAACAGGTGCAGGGCCAGAAGAACCAGGAAGGAGAACACCACCATGCCGCCTGCCAGCCAGTGGGCGTGGGCGTACTCCATGGCCTCCACATGGTCGTAGATCTGTACCGAGACCACGCGCGTCACGCCGGGAATATTGCCGCCCAGCATCAGCACCACGCCGAACTCGCCCACGGTGTGCGCAAAGGTCAGCACGGCCGCCGTGATGAAGCCCGGCCGCGCCAGCGGCAGCGCCACGGTGAAGAAGCGGTCCAGCGGCCCCGCGCCCAGGCTGGCCGCAGCCTCCATGGGCCGCGTGCCCAGGGATTCGAAGGCGCGCTGCAGCGGCTGCACCGTGAACGGCAGGGAATAGACCAGCGAACCGATGACCAGGCCCGGAAAAGTGAAGGGCAGGGTGCTCAGCCCCAGCGCCTGCGTCAGCTGCCCCACGGGGCCGTTGGGACCCATGGTCACCAGCAGGTAAAAACCGATCACCGTGGGCGGAAGCACCAGGGGCAGCGCCACCACGGCGCCAATCGGGCCGCGCCAGCGCGAGCGCGTATGCGCCAGCCACCAGGCCAGCGGCGTGCACAGCGTCAGCAGCAGCACCGTGGTCACGCTGGCAAGTTTCAGCGTCAGCCGTATGGCGGCGTAGTCGTCGGCGGTAAGAATCATGCGGGAAGAATTCAGTGGTTCGCAGCGCTGTTGGATCTCACTCAACGCACGAAACCGGCGCGGCCCGGCTCAGCGACGCTCAGCACGGGCCCGTGCCGGCCGACCCCTCCCCAGGAGAGAGGCAAGGCGCGCAAGCGCGCCTCAACAGGTGTCAGAAGCTATAGCCGTAGGAGCGGATGATGGCACGGGCCTTGTCGGCGCGCAGGTACTTCATCAGCTCGGCGGCGGCTTCGTTGTCCTTGCCGTTGTTGAGCACGATGGCGTCCTGGCGGATGGGCTCGTGCATGGAGCCGGGCACCTGCCAGGCCGAGCCTTCGCGCAGCTTGCCGTTTTCCATCACCTGCGACAGGGCCACGAAGCCCAACTGGGCATTGCCCGTGGCCGCGAACTGGTAGGTCTGGGCAATGTTCTCGCCCATGACGATGCGCGGCTGCACCTGGGCCGTGATGCCCAGCTTGTTCAGCACTTCCATGGCTGCCGTGCCGTAGGGCGCCAGCTTGGGATTGGCCACGGCGATGTGCTTGTAGTCGCCGGTCTTGAGGACTTCGCCCTTGTCGTCCACATAGCCGGCCTTGGGGCTCCACAGCACCAGCTGGCCGATGGCGTAGGTGAAGCGCGAATCGGGCAGGCCACGGCCTTCCTTGGCGATCTTCTCGGGCGTGGTGTCGTCGGCGGCCAGCAGGATCTGGAAGGGCGCGCCGTTGACGATCTGCGCATAGAACTTGCCCGTGGCGCCGAAGGACAGCAGGGCCTTGTGGCCGGTGTCCTTCTCGAACTCGGCGGCGATCTTCTGCATGGGCGCCGTGAAGTTGGCGGCGACGGCCACCGACACTTCGGCGGCCTGCGCGGCGGCCCAGCCGAACAGGGCAAGGGCGGCGAAGGCGGTGGCACGCAGGGGCTGGTTCACGTTCATGGGTCTCTCGCTATTCCGTTGGTGAATAGCGCAGTGTAACGACCTGAAAATGCGCATGCAGGGTGCAGGCGTTTTGCTTGGCGGGAAATAACGCTTGGCGGGCATGATGCTGCGCATGACTGCCGCAACCCCCGCTTCTCCCTCAGACCTGGTGCCCGCGCTGGGCCATGACCTGGCCGACCGGCGCATCGCCATCCTGCGGCATATCGCGGCAGGGCATTCGATTTCCCAGGCCGCGCGCGAGGCGGGTGTCAGCTACAAGGCGGCCTGGCAGGCGCTGGATGTGCTGACCAATCTGGCGGGCCGTGCCCTGGTGGAGCGCTCGGTGGGCGGCGCCGGCGGTGGTGGCGCGCGCATCACCGAGGCCGGGCAGTCCCTGCTGGCCATGGCCGATGCGCTGGAGCAGGCGCGCGCGCAGGTGCTGCAGCGCTTTGGCCAGCCGTCAGGCGCAACTGCTGCGGTGAATCACGGCCTGGGCCTGCGCACCAGCATGCGCAATCTGTGGCCTTGCCGGGTTGGTGCCCTGCAGGCGCAGGGCGCCCAGGTCCGCGTCTGGCTGCTGCCCGACGGCGGCGGGGATGCATCAGGCATTGCCGCACGCATCACCGAAGAAAGCGCCCAGTTGCTGGGCCTGGCGCCGGGCCTGCCCCTGATGGCGCTGTGCAAGGCCGCAGCCGTGCAGGTGCTGCCTTCGGCGCCACGCTCCGATGTGCATGCCCAGGCCAATGCCTGGCCCGCCCAGGTGCAGCGCGTGGCCCGGGCCGACAGGGTGGGGCCGCGTGAAGTGGTGGCACAACTGCCCTGGGGCGGTAGCGGCGTGGGTTACGCGGCCGAGCCGGCAGAGGGCGAGTCCTGGACCTTGCGCGCAGGGCGCAAGGTCTGGCTGACGGTGCCGGAGTCCGCCGTGGTGCTGGCCGTGGCTGATTGAGCGGATGGAGTGTTGAAGGAGCAGCAGCGCGTTGCGCATGCGCAGCAGTGGCTGCAGATTCGGACGGGTCTGATGGCGCATTCAGGGCGGTATACGAAGAATTGCGCCGCTGTGAAACCTGCGCGCTCTGGCGGCGCGGGCTTTTCTGGCGACCGAATCATCGAAACCTCCCTGGCCCTCCATGAGCATCCTGAAATTGCGCAGGCAAGAGAAAGTGGCGGTCTACACCGCCTTGCTGTGTTCCTTCATCGCGGCGTT
The DNA here is from genome assembly GCF_001598795.1 of Delftia acidovorans NBRC 14950. GTDB lineage: Bacteria > Pseudomonadota > Gammaproteobacteria > Burkholderiales > Burkholderiaceae_C > Comamonas > Comamonas acidovorans. The sequence continues at coordinate 29,125 of NZ_BCZP01000008.1, forward strand.
CATCTTCTTCGCGTCCGAAGGTGTTGCTGAAAGTTTTCGGCAGCGGCTGGATGCGCTGGCCATCTGCGCCGTCATCGGTGCGCTGGTGACTTGGTTCAATCACTGGTGGTTCCGGGTCTGGGGCTGGCATCTGGTGCCTGTGACCCTGCTGCTGTTTTATGCCGGCACGCTGGCCGCAGGCTGGCTGTTTGGCGGATGAAGGCGGTGAAGGCGGTGAAGGCGGTGATGGGGGAACCTGCCGCCACGCTTTGCATCGAAGATCCTTTTCGACTGCCTCACCAGGCCATCCACGGCCTTGCCCCTGCCATGAAGACCACCCTGTCCGCCGCCCTGATCTGCCTGTTCCTGTCCACCCCGGCCATGGCCCGTCCGCTGGATCCGGCGCCGCTGGACGCCTCGCAGTTCAACCTGGGGCTGGTCGGGTTCGCGGGCGAGATCTCGCCTGCGGAGCGGCACCTGGAGGCCATGCTCAGGCGGCCCGAGGCCAATGCCGTCCTGCTGTCGGTGATCGACGATCCGCGCCGATCTCCCGTGGCCAAGCTCTATGCGCTGTGCGGGCTCAAGCGCATGGGCAGCGGCGGCTACGAGGCAGCGCTGGTCAAGCTGCGCGGCTTTGAGGGCCAGGTCTCCGTGATGCTGGGAGACCAGATGTTCCAGGAAGGCATCCGCGAGGCGGCAGATCGCATCGAAAACCTGGAGTGCAGCGAAGGCGGCTGAACCTGGGCACGCCGGTTGCCGGACAAAAAAGAGCTGCCATCGGCAGCTCTTTGCGTTGTGGGGCATCGTTCTGAGCCGGAGAATCTGAGCCGCTCAGGACAGCTCGCGCCCCTTGAGTTCAGGGATCAGGAAGGCCGTGGCCAGCATGTCCAGCACATAGATGGCCGCCAGCAGGGCGATCGCCACCTGGAACGAATAGCTCATGGCCAGCGCACCGATCACCACCGGGCCCAGTCCGCCCACGGCGCGGCCGATGTTGAACAGCACGTTCTGCGCGGTGGCACGGGCCTCGGTGGGGTAGGCCTCGCTCATCACGGCGCCGTAGCCGCCCATCATGCCGTTGACGAACAGGCCCATGAGGGCGCCTGCCCAGAGCATGGCCGTGGGATCGGACAGCTGCGAATAGAGCACGACCATGATGACCGAGCCCAGCTGGAAGATCAGGAAGCTGGGCTTGCGGCCGATGCGGTCGGCCAACTGGCCGAAGACCCAGATGCCGACCATCATTCCCACCACGGTCACGGCAGTCCATATCGAGGACTTGGTCAGGCTGAAGCCCAGTTGCTTGGACAGGAAGCTGGGCATCCAGATCATGATGCCGTAGTAGCCAAAGTTCTGGACCGAGGTCAGCACGATCACGCCCAGGCTGACCTTGGTCGTGGCGCGGTCCTTCACCAGCAGCTTCAGGCTTTGCAGCACCGGCACGCGGGCCGAGGGCGTGGCGGACTGCTGGCGTTTCACGAAGACTTCGGGCTCGTGCAGCTTGTTGCGGATCACCCATGCCACCACGGCCGGGATCACGCCCACCAGGAACATGCCGCGCCAGCCGATGAGGGGCAGCAGCAGCGGCGTCAGCAGCGCCGCACCCAGCACGCCCATTTGCCAGCCCAGGGCCACGTAGGACGAGACGCGGGCGCGGTGGCGTGCGGGCCAGGCCTCGGCGGCCAGTGCCATGCCGATGCCGAACTCACCGCCCAGGCCGATGCCCGCAATCGTGCGGTAGGCCAGCAGGTCCCAGTAGCCCTGGGCGAAGGCGCACAGGCCTGTGAAGACTGCGAACAGCATGATGGTCCAGGTCAGCACGCGGATGCGCCCGTAGCGGTCGCTGAGCAGGCCGAAGAAGATGCCGCCGAACACGGCACCGATCAGCGTCCAGGTCACCAGCGAACCGGCCTGGCCCGGCGTGAGGTGCAGGTCGGCCGAAATGGCCGACAGCATGAAGCCCAGGATCAGCAGGTCGAAGCCGTCCATGGCATAGCCCACGGCCGAGCCGGCCAGGGCCTTCCAGCTGTAGCCATTGACCTGGGTGGCATGTGTGCCGACATGCGTGTCTGTGCTGGCGCCGGCAGCATTGGCTGCGAGCGCCCCGGAGGAAGTGGTGGTCACGTGAAAATCCTTGAAAGCCAGGACGGCGCGCGCTCTCGCTGGGGTGCGGCACCACGCAAAACGCCTGCGCCGCCGGCTGGGCCGGCGTGCGGGCACGCTGCGCGTGTGCGGCATCCTGGAGTGGCGATGGGCACGGGAAATCCTGGTGGGAAAACAAGCTGGGCGGCCGGCATGCCGGAGCATGGCAGGGGCTGCGCGCAAAGACAGAGCGCAAGGTGCAGCGCCAAAAGACCGCTTCTGCAAAAAGCGAAAGCCCTGAAATCGGCCGGGCGATCAGGGCTTGGAGGCCGTGGGCAGGCCCTGCGAGGAGAGGGCGGCCCATGCGAGCGGGCGCAATGGTAAGGCAAGTCGCCAGCCAAGGCAAGCTGCGGGGCTTATGCCAGGGCGCTGGGTCTTTGGCCGGGGCGCCAAGGGTGCTCGTGCTAGGCTGGCGCCCGCTGCGGCCATTGCGCCGCTGGCGCGCCCCATATCTGCCCGGGTCCGTCTATGACCTTGCGGTGCAGTGCGGCGATATCTCGCAGGTTTTGCCAATAAAAACAATTCTCATTACAGTTTGGCATTCCGAGTTCTCCAACCTCCGATCCTTTCTGCCATGCATCCCATCCTGATTGCAGCCGCCCTGGCCCTGGGCGCGGCCGCCCCGATGAGCCAGGCCGCAGCCGCCGGCACCGTTCAACAGCCCGTGAAGAAGAGCCTCTCCGTTGCGGAGGTGGTCAAGCATTACGGCACCCTGGTGCACGCCAATTACTCGGACTCCATCAGCTCCGCCAAGACCATGCAGAAAGCCATTGCGGCCTTTGTGGCGGCGCCCAGCGAGCAGGGCCTGAACCAGGCACGCAAGGCCTGGCTGGATGCCCGGGAGTACTACGGCCAGACCGAGGCCTTCCGCTTCTACGCCGGTCCCATCGACAACGATGAAGGACCCGAAGGCCAGATCAACGCCTGGCCCATGGACGAGTCCTATGTGGACTATGTGGAAGGCAATCCCAACGCCGGCATCATCAACAACCGCAAGGAAGCCATCACCAAGAAGCGCCTGGCCGAGCTCAACGAGCATGACGGCGAGGAGAACGTTTCCACCGGCTGGCACGCCATCGAGTTCATGCTCTGGGGCCAGGACCTGAACGACAAGGGGCCGGGCGCGCGTCCGTACACCGACTTTGTCGATGGCAAGAAGTCCAATGCCGACCGCCGCCGCGAGTACCTGAAGGTGGTGACCGCGCTGCTGATCGAGGACCTGCAATCCGTGGCCGACCAGTGGAAGCCCGGCTCGCCCAAGAACTTCCGCGCCCAGTTCGAGAAAAAGCCCGACGATGCGCTGCGCCGCATCTTCGTGGGCCTGGGTTCGCTGTCGCGCGGCGAGCTGGCCGGCGAGCGCCTGGAAGTGGCCCTGGCCAGCCGCGACCAGGAAGACGAGCACTCCTGCTTCTCGGACAACACGCACCGCGATGCGGTGACCAATGCCCAGGGCATCCTCAACGTCTGGCAGGGCAGCTACAAGCGCCTGGATGGCAGCGAGCTGAAAGGCCCTGGCATCAAGGACTGGGTGGCCTCCAAGGACAGCGCGCTGGCCGACAGGACCACGCGCCAGATCATGCAGTCGGTGCAGGCGGCCCAGGCCATTCCCGCGCCGTTCGACCAGGCCATACAGGGCGCACGCGACTCGGCCTCGCGCGCCAAGATCCAGGCCACCATCGACAGCCTGGTCCAGCAGAGCAAGGACCTGGTGGAGGCTGCCAATGCCGTCGGCATCACCCAGCTCAACCTGGTGGACCCCAAGGCCAACTAAAAGAACATCCCCGCCAGCGTCCATCCATTCCTGCGCCCATGTGCCAAGGCCGCCGCCCCCGAAAGGGTTCGGCGGCCCTGGCTTTTCCAGGGACGTCCCCACCCATGAATCTCTCCCCCTCGCTGCTGGTCGCTGCCTCCCTGGTCCTGATGGGCTGCTCGGCCCAACAGCAGGACACGGTGGCTGCCGCTCCAGCGCGCGCGCCAGCACCGCAGCCTGCTCCCGATCCAGCTCCCGATCCAGCTCTTTTGTTCGCGGCGCCCGGCGAGCCCCTGCCCCCGGGCGGCCAGACCACGGTCCACGCCACGGGCCGCAACGCCTTCTCGCTGCCTGCCGCCAACCTGGAGGATGCAGAGCGCACGCGCTTTGTCATCGGCAACTCCTTCTTCAAGCGCAACTGGGTGCAGGCCCCGGCCTCCACCACGGCGCGCGATGGCCTGGGCCCGCACTTCCTGGCGCGCTCCTGCGGCGGCTGCCATGTGCAGGACGGCCGCGCCCAGCCGCCCGACTTCCACAACCCGCTCAAGCCCCAGCCCTTCGCGGGCCTGCTCATGCGGCTGTCCATTCCGGGCGAAGGCCCGCACGGCAGCCCGGTGCCGGACCCGGTCTATGGCGACCAGTTCAATACCGAGGGCGTGCTTGGCGTCAAGGGCGAGGGCCAGCTGCGCATCCGCTATGAACAGGTGCATGGCCGCTTTGCCGACGGCACGGCCTACACGCTGGAAAAGCCGGTCTACGAGCTGGCTGCGCTCAACTACGGCCCCCTGGCCGCAAACCTGATGACCAGCCCGCGCATTGCGCCCCAGGTCATCGGCCTGGGCCTGCTGGAGCACATCCCGGAGTCCGAGATCCTGGCCAACGCTGCCGCCCAGGCGGCCCTGGGCGGCCCCATCAAGGGCCAGCCCAACTATGTCTGGGATGCCTACGGCGAACGCATGATGCTGGGCCGCTTCGGCTGGAAGGCCAACGTGGCCTCCATTGCCCACCAGACGGCTTCGGCCTTCCTGGGCGATATCGGCATCACATCGAAGCGCTTCCCGCACCAGACCTGCACGCCCGCACAAAAGGACTGCCTGGCAGCGCCCAACGGCAACGGCGCCGAGGGCGTGGAGATCGAGGACCGCGTGCTGGACGACGTGATCTTCTACCAGGCCACGCTGGCGCCGCCTGCACGGCGCAACGCCAGCGACCCGGCCGTGCGCCGTGGCGAGGCACTGTTCCACCAGGCACAGTGTGCGCAGTGCCACCGGCCCTCGTACAAGACCGGCGGGGAGCTGTTTCCCGCGCTGTCGCCGGCACTCAGCAGCAAGGGGTTGTCGGGCCAGACCATTGCGCCCTACACCGACCTGCTGCTGCACGACATGGGCGATGCGCTGGCCGATGGCCGGCCCGACTTCAAGGCCTCAGGCCGCCAGTGGCGCACGCCGCCGCTGTGGGGCATAGGCCTGCTGCCCGATGTCAACAACCACCAGCGCCTGCTGCACGACGGCCGTGCGCGCGGCGTGCTCGAAGCCATCCTCTGGCACGGCGGCGAGGCCGAAGCCGCGCGCGAACAGGTTCGCCAGTTCAGCGCCGAAGACCGTGAAGCCCTGGTCAAATTTGTGGAGTCCCTCTGATGCAAGACATGCGCATGACCCCTCGCCAAATCCTTTGTGCCGCCGCGCTGGCGCTGCTGGCCGCCGCCCCGGTCCATGCCCAGGAAGTGGATGCCAACATGGCCATTCCCTTCTACAACACGGCCCACGCCGTGCAGGGGCTGTACGGTCAATGGTTCTCGCCCCAGGCCAAGGCCGCGCAGGCATCCGCCCAGGCGCTGAGCCAGGCGCTGCGCGCGCACTGCGCGGCACCTGCGGGATCGGCTGCCGCCACGCTGCAGACGGCGCGCCAGGCCTATGTGCAATCGTCGCGGCAGTGGAGCAGCCTCTCGGCCGTGGCCCTGGGGCCGCTGGTGGAGCGCCGCTCGGCGCGTCTGGTGGACTTCCGCCCCATGCGCCCGGCCCTGCTCAAGAAGGCCATACAGTCGGCCCCCGCCGATCTGGCTGCCATGGAGCGCATCGGCGCACCCGCCAAGGGATACCCGGCGCTCGAGAACCTGCTGTGGACCCAGCCCGTGGAGCCGCAGACGCCGGCCTGCGCCTATGCCACCCTGGTGTCCGAGGAAATCGGCGCCGAGATGGGCATCCTCAGCAACGGCTTTGCGAAGCTCGCGGCCCAGGATTGGTCCGAGGACGGCGATGCCACCACCGAAGCCATGGCCGAGTTCATCAACCAGTGGGTGGGCGGCCTGGAGCGCCTGCGCTGGGCGGACATGGAAAAGCCTTTGCGTAGTGCGGGCAGTGCGGGCAGCAAACCGCCCGCCTGGGAGCATCTCGCCAGCGGCAGCACCCTGGAGATCTGGCGCGCGCACTGGCAGGGCCTGCGCACGCTGGCCGTGAGCGTGGACCGCAAGGTGCCCCAGCCCGGCGTGGACATCGTGCCCATCGAGTCCTACCTGCGCGGCCGTGGCCTCAACCCGCTGGCCGATCGCTGGCTCAAGGCAGTCAACGAGGCCGATGCCGGCATGCGCGCCCTGACCGAGCCGAGCGCCAAGGCCGTCGATGCCGCGACCAAGCCGCTGTCGCGCCTCAAGCGCCTCATGGAAGGCGAGGTGGCGCCTGCGCTGGAAGTCAACATCGGGTTCTCGGATGCCGACGGGGATTGAGCAGGCGCTGAATCGCCGCCGCTGGCTGCAGGGCATGGGGCTGCTGGCTGCCATGCCGCTGGCAACCTCCCATGCGGCCAGGCCGTCCGGGCCGGCACGGTCGCTGGCTGCGGCCTGGATGCAGGGCGAGCAGATGCGTGTCGGCATCGTGCAGGCCAGTGCGCAGGTGGACAGGCCGCTGCAGGTGCTGCAGGCCCTGGATGTGCCCACGCGCGCCCATGGCATGGCCGCGCTGCGCGACGGCTCCGTGGTCTTCGCCAGCCGCCGCCCCGGTGACTGGCTGGTACGCCTGAAGCCGGGACAGGCCGCCGACGATGCGCAGTGGCAGTGGATCGAGCCCGACCGCTTCTTCAACGGCCATGTCATCGAAAGCGCCGATGGCCGCCATCTCTACACCACCGAGACCGACCTGGAAGATGCCCAGGGCCTGATCGGCGTGCGCGATGCCATCACCTTGGAGAAGATCGCCGAATGGCGCACGGGCGGCATGGACCCGCACCAGTTGCTGCTGGACGCCGACGGCACGCTCATGGTCGCCAACGGCGGCATTCCCACGCAGTCCGAAACCGGCCGGCGCAAGCTGCAGCTGGACCACATGGACTCCTCCATCGCGCGGCTGTTGCCGGCCGAAGGCGGCGCCCGCGCCGGCCTGTGGAAGCTGGACGACAACCGCCTGAGCCTGCGCCACCTGGCCTGGGGCCCGCAGGTCGCCCACGCGCCAGCACGCCGCTGGCTGGGCATTGCGCTGCAGGCCGAGCACCGCGACACCGAAGCGCGCGCCGCCGCGCCCGTGCTGGCCCTGTTCGATGGCCACCGTTTGCATGCCGTGCCCCTGCCCGAAGGGCGCGAGCCCCTGGCCGGCTATGGCGGCGACATAGGCTGCGACGGCCAGCTCTTCGCCGTCAGCTGCCCGCGCGTGAACACCGTCACCTGGTGGCAGGTGCCCGACAGCGGCCAGGCCAGCGGCCGCTGGCTGCGCGGCGATGCCATGCCGGGCGTGTACTGCGTGGCCAACGCAAGTGTCTCGCTGGATGCCAAGGGCCGGCCCCTGCCTGCCGAGCCCGCGCTGTGGATGGGCGGCGCACGCCAGGCCCAATTGCGCCAGCGCGGCCAGGTGCTGCGCACGGTGCCGGTGCCTGGAATGGCGTTGGATAATCACTGGATTGCGCTCATGCGTCATTGACGCAGTTTGGTGCAATCTCATATTTGATATTCAAGCGGGCGTCACATGACGGCCGCTTGAATTTGACTATGCCTGGATATCTCGCAAGAATTCACGGATTCCATGCTTCATCCTGATTTTCAGATGCCGATCCTGTTGAAATCAACTCCTGGTTGATATTCAATGAATGTGGGCTCAGCTCCCGGTACTGAATCCCTATGAAATTGATTCAAGTCCATTGAATCAATTTCCTGATCGTCGCTGCCATGACTACTGCCATGGCAGCATGCCAGATGGCCTCAGGTCTTTTGGATCAACTTCCATGTGACAGCATGACCATTGTGCGGTGGCATGGTGTTGCCCTTTGCAATGGGTGCTGTGGTCGAAGGTTTGTCCTGGGACTCCCAGGTGCCACTTTCTGGACAATTTTCACCTGTTTTGGCGAGTGTGCCGATTTCTGCCATTGAAATACTCCTTGAAAAAGCAGCAAAAGACTGCATTGAGATTAGATCAAATTAATGCGTGCCGCACAAAGGCAGTAAATTTTGTGACTAGGAATGGTCTTAGTAATATTTTCTGATTTCTGGGAATAGTCCGATGGATTTTTCGTGTTGCTCGAAAAATACGAGTGCCTGGCATGTTTTTCCGTTGGAAATCACAGTGAATCCATATTTCTAGGATTTTTCTGATTTTTGGGGAGAGTGCAGCGCAGCACAGGTTGTGCTTGCAGCGACCGCCGAGCCACGCAGTTGCGTGGGGCCTGGCTGGGCTGGTGCAAGTGCCGAAAGAAATGTTGTTCATCCCGCGTTGCTGGCTGGCGGCAGGCATCCCGGGATGCGCTGCCGACCGGGGGCAAGAGGGCGTGTCGTCGCAGTTGTCCGGCGCGGACGCATGCGATGGGGCAAGAAAAAAGGGTCTACGTTTGCACGTAGACCCTTTTCTTTGTTTGGTGGCGCTTCACGGATTCGAACCGCGGACCTGTGGATTATGATTCCATCGCTCTAACCGACTGAGCTAAAGCGCCGTAAGACCTAAATTATATGCAGAATTTTCGGCCCATCCGGCAAGTTGTGCAAATTTCTCGAAATTTCTTTGCGAGAGGCTTGCTGCGCCTTGCCGGAAGACGCGCATTGTAGCGCGACTTTCAGCCCGCTCAGAGATGCTTGAAGTTGGCGGGACGCTTGTTGACGAAGGCGTCCATGCCTTCCTTCTGGTCCTGGGTGGCGAACAGCGCGTGGAACAGGCGGCGCTCGAACATGACGCCGTCGGCCAGCGAGCCCTCGAAGGCGCGGTTCACCGATTCCTTGGCCGCCATGACGGCGATCTGCGAGAAGCCGCTGATGATGATGGCGGCGCCCAGCGCCTCGTCCATGAGCTTGTCGAAGGGCACGACACGGCTGACCAGGCCGGCGCGCTCGGCCTCGGTGGCGTCCATCATGCGGGCCGTGAGGGCCATGTCCATGGCCTTGGACTTGCCCACGGCGCGCGGCAGGCGCTGCGTGCCGCCGGCGCCGGGGATCACGCCCAGCTTGATTTCCGGCTGGCCGAACTTCGCGTTGTCGGCGGCGATGATGAAGTCGCACATCATGGCCAGCTCGCAGCCGCCGCCGAGGGCAAAGCCGCTGACGGCGGCGATCACGGGCTTGCGGATGGAGCGGATGGCTTCCCAGTTGCGCGTGATGTAGTCGCCCTTGTAGGCGTCGGCAAAGCTGTACTTGGCCATGGCGCCGATGTCGGCGCCAGCCGCAAAGGCTTTCTCGCTGCCGGTGATGATCATGCAGCCGATGGCCTCATCGGCATCGAAGGCCTGCAGGGCCTGGCCCAGCTCGTCCATGAGCTGGTCATTGAGCGCGTTGAGCTGCTTGGGGCGGTTGAGCGTGATGATGCCGACCTTGTCGGCTTCGACGCGAACTTCAATCATTTCGTAGGCCAAGGGAGTCTCCTGCTGGGGTTGTCGTCGTGATCCTCAAGAATAACCGGCCGGCGGCGCGGGGCGGCATGCGCCGCTCAGGGCGTGGCAGGCGCCTGCGCGCTGCCCGTGTGCCCGGCCAGCCAGCGTCCAGCGGTCTCCTCGTCCGTGATTTCCAGTCCGAGATTGCTGGGGGCGGGCGCCGCCAGGGTGCCGGATGTGGCAGCTTTTGCATCGCCGTTGTCCGTTTTCTCCACCATGGCGGCGGCCTCGGACAGCAGGCCCGAGCCCCAGGGCAGGGTCAAGGCCAGGATCTGCCGGTCGCGGGCCACCCAGGCGACGATGTCCAGGGCCGTGCCTGCATAAAGCGCCACGTCGTCCAGCCGGGTGATGCGCCAGCGCGCGGGCTGTGAATCCTCGGCGCCGGTGGGCAGCTCGATGGCCAGCCATTCGTCGCCCGCCATGAAGCCTGCGCGCTCGGCCAGGCTGCCGCGCAGCACGGTCTTGATGGTGATGCCCTGGCTTTCCTGCACGCGCAGGCCCAGGCGCTGGGCAGTCTGCGCCGGTTCGGCCTTGGCCTGCACGCCGTGCGCGGCCAGCAGCTCGGCCAGCGGCAGGTCGTCGGTGCCGTGCACCCATTGCGTGATCTCGGGCGCGAAGCTGCGCCCGCCCAGGTTCTGCAGCACGGCCAGCACGTCGGCCTCGCGCATGGGTCCGCCCTGGCAGCGCTGCCACAGCACGCGCATCACGTCGTCCAGCGTGCTGCGGCCTTCGCGGCGCAGTTGCAGGTCCAGGGCCAGTGCGACCAGGCAGCCCTTGGTGTAGTAGCTGACGGTCTGGTTGGGCGTGTTCTCGTCCTGGCGGTAGTACTTGACCCAGGCGTCATAGCTGGCCTGGGCCACGGACTGCAGGTGTCGGCCCGGCGTCTGCAGCACCTGGTTGATGGTGCGCGTGATGAGCTTGAGGTACTGGGCGTTGTCGATCAGGCCGGCGCGGCGCAGCAGCAGGTCGTCGTAGTAGCTGGTGAAGCCTTCGAAGAACCACAGCAGCTCGGTGTAGTTCTCCTGCCCGTAGTCGTAGCGTGCGAATTCGGCCGGGCGCAGGCGCTTGACGTTCCAGGTGTGGAAGTACTCGTGGCTGATCAGGCCCAGCAAGGTGGTGTAGCCCTCGGCGGCCTTGCGCTCGCCCACGCGCGGCAGGTCGCGCCGGCCGCAGATCAGGGCCGTGGAGTTGCGGTGCTCCAGGCCCCCATAGCCGTCATCGACCACGTTGAGCATGAACACGTAGCGCTGCATGGGCGCGGGCGTGGCCTGCTCGCCCGTACCGTGCCAGAAGGCCAGCACGGTCTCGCAGATCTTGCGTGCATCGGCAATCAGGCGCGCGCCGTCGAAGCTGGGCGCGGCGCCCGCGACGATGAAGCTGTGCGGCACGCCCGCGGCCACGAAGTCGCCACGCCAGAAGCTGCCCATCTCCACGGGGCAGTCCACCAATTCGTCGTAGTGGGCGGCGCGGTACAGGCCCCAGCCGCGCGCATCGGTGTCCACGGCGTCCAGGCCGGTCGCCACCTGCCACGATGCCGTGGCGTCCGACGCAAGCAGTTGCAGCGTATGCGGCGTATCTTCCTGGCCGTGCACGCGCAGGCACAGGCTGGTGCCGTTGAAAAAGCCGCGGCGGCGGTCCAGCCAGGCCGTGCGCACGGAACTGTCATAGGCGCAGAACTGGTAGTGGAGCACCAGGGGCGTGTTGGCGTCGCAGTCGGCCTGCCAGAGGTTCTTGCCCTGCTGGGCCAGCGTGACGGGGCGGCCGTCCTGCTCGGCAGACAGGCCCTGGAGGTTCTTGGAGAATTCCCGCACCAGATAGCTGCCGGGAATCCAGACCGGCAGCGACAGGGTCTGGCCAGCGGCCGGGCGGGCGATGTGCAGTTGCACGCTGAACAGGTGCGCATCCACATCAAGGGCCTGCACGCGGTAGTGGATGTCCGCTGCGGCAGTGGCGGTGGCGGCGAGGGGAGAGGTCATTCGGGCTCCTGCAGGTGTGGCCTGGAGGCTGCCCGGGCCCGCTGCGGCGGGCTGGAGCCGGGAAGCTCCGGCCGAGGGGGATCAGGTGGGCGGGCCCGGCATCCATGGCGCCGGGCCCGCCCGGTGGCGGTCAGCGCGCGGCTGCGGCTGCCGCCAGGTTCTTCTCGACTTCCTGGGCGCTGATGGCGCCAGGCACTCGGGTGTTGTTGGTGAAGATGACGGTGGGCGTGCCCGTGATCTTGTACTTGCGCCCAAAGGCCAGGTTGCGCTGCACGGCCGAGGTGTCGCACTGGGCGGCGGCCGGCACCTTGTCGCGCAGCATGTGGTCAGCCCATGCACCGGCCTGGTCCTTGGCGCACCAGATGTTGCGCGACTTCTCGGCCGAGTCGGGGCTCAGGATGGGGTACAGGAACAGGTAGATGGTGACGTTGTCCACGGTCTGCAGGTCGCGCTCGAAACGCTTGCAGTAGCCGCAGTTGGGATCTTCGAACACGGCCATCTTGCGCTCGCCCTTGCCGTGGACGATGGTCACGGCGTCCTTGAGCGGCAACTGCTTGAAGTCCACCGCCGTCAGCTGGTTCATGCGGTCTTCGGTGAGATTGCGGCGCGCCTTGGTGTCGATCAGCTCGCCCTGGATCAGGTAGTTGCCCTTGGCGTCCGTGTAGAACAGGTCCGTGCCGATGCGCACTTCGAACAGGCCGGACATGGGTGTGGGGCGGATTTCGTCGATCTTTTCCAGCTGGGGAATGCGCTCGGTCAGCGTCTTGCGCAGGTTGGCGTCCTGGGCGTGGACGCCGAGGCTCCAGGTCAGGCTGGCGGCCGTCAGCAGGCAGGCGAAGAGTTTCATGGCAATGCGGTGGGTGGGCGGGGCCGCGTTCAGGCCGGCCGCGCCGTGGTTGAGGGGGATTGCGCGGCGCGGGGCGCCACGGAGCAGGGGTACGAGTCGCAAAACGGCAAAGGGTTCAACGGCACGGGATCGGCTTGGCTCCAGGCTCAGGCGCCGCTGCGCGGGTCCAGGCCCATGGCCTGGCGCGCCATCCAGTCCTTGAGCGGGCCGAAGCGCTCGAAGCCCTTCATGCCCCAGTTGCGCAGCATCTGCACCGGCACCTCGGAGCGGCTGAACAGCTGCTGCAGCCCGTCCATGGCCAGGCCCATGGGCGCCAGCGCGGCCTTGCGCTCGCGTTCATAGCGGCGCAGCAGGCGCAGATCGCCGGTGCTGCGCCAGTAGCCGCGCTCCTGCAGCACGCGTGCCAGCGCCTGCACATCGCCCAGGCCCAGGTTCAGGCCCTGGCCTGCCAGCGGATGCACGTTGTGGGCGGCATCGCCCACCAGCACCCAGCTGCGGGCCGAGCGTGCATCGCCGTCGGGCATGGAGCCGCACCAGTGGTCGGCCACGGCCTGCTGCAGCGGCCAGGCCATGCGCGGTGCGCTCAGCTCCAGCCGCCCCAGCGCGCCCTGGCTGATGGCTTCCAGCCGCGCGGTGAAATCCTGCGTGTCGGCGGCCAGCCAGCCGTCGGCCAGCTCGCGGGCGATGGACCAGACCACGGCCACGCTGTGGCCTTGCGGGCCGTCCAGCGGCAGCAGGGCCAGGATGCCTTCGGGCGTGAACCACTGTCGCGCCACCTGTCCGTGCGGCAGCTCGCAGTGCAGCCGGGTGGCGATGGCGTGCTGTGCATAGGGCGTGACGGCGAAGTCCACGCCGAACTCGCTGCGCGTGCGGCTGGCGCGGCCCTCGCAGATGGCCGTCAGCGGCGCCGCCACAGGCTGGTCCACCACCTCGACCATGGGCTGGTAGCGCACGGCCTCGGCCAGGCGCTGCTCCAGCGCGGGCACATCAACGATCCAGGTCAGGGCCTCGACATCCTGGCTGGCTGCGTCGAACAGCACATGGCCGTCAAGGTCGCCAAAGACCTCCATTTGCGTCACGGGCGTGGCGTGCTGGTCATCGGGCCAGCAGCGCAGGCTGTCCAGCAGGCCGCGTGCGCTGGCATTGAGCGCGTAGGCGCGCACATCGGGCGCGTTGCCGGTCGGCGCGGCCACCACCAGGGCCACGCGCAGCCGTTCCCGGGCCAGCAGGAGAGCCAGGGTCCGGCCTGCAATGCCGGCCCCGCGTATACATACATCAAAGGTTTGCGCCATGGCCGGCATTGTAGGAGTCCGGGCCATGCCGGGGATTCCAACTGGCGCAAACTCCGGCTTTGGCGTGATCTGCCGCAGCCTGCGTCGCCATCTGGCATATTGCCGCCCATCGCATGGCGCCATTCGCACCATGGATGGCATACACACTCCAGATTTCCCAAAAAGAGCTATCCGATGTTTGACCAAGAAAGAGACGTGCAGGGCCGCATTGCCCAGTTGTGGGTATATCCCGTCAAATCCTGCGCGGGCATCGCGCTGCAAAGCAGCGGCGTCGGCGCCACCGGCCTGGCCTGGGACCGCCACTGGATGGTGGTCGATGCGCAAGGCGAATTCCTGACCCAGCGCGACCATCCGCGCATGGCCTGGATACGCCCCGAGCTGGAGGCCGGGCACCTGGTGCTGCACTTTCCCCAGCAGCCGCCGCTGCGCATCGCGCTGCAGGCCACGGGGCCGGAGCGCCGGGCGCGCGTCTGGTCGGACTGGGTGCAGGCCTGGGACATGGGCCCCGAGGCCGCCCACTGGCTGACGCAGGCCCTTGGCACGGACTGCTCCCTGGTGCGCTTCGACCCGGCCGCGCCGCGCCGCACCAGCGAGCGCTGGACCGGGGGCGAGGCCGCACCTGTGCACTTCGCGGACGGCTATCCGCTGCTGGTACTGAGCCAGGCCGCCATCGAAGAACTCAACCAGCGCCTGCAGGCAGCCGGCCACGCCGCGGTGGACGCACGGCGCTTTCGCCCCAACATCGTGATCGAAGGCCTGGAGGCCCATGACGAGGACCGGGTCGACGGGCTGGATGTGCTCGATGCCCGGGGCCTGCGGCTGCGCATGGCCAAGCCCTGCACACGCTGCCCCATTCCCGACATCGACCCTGTCACGGCCGTGCAGGGCACCGCCGTGGGTGATGCCATCCGTACCTACCGCCAGGACGACCGTGTCGATGGCGCCATCACCTTCGGCATGAATGCCGTGCTGGAAGGCCTGCACGACGGGGCTGAACTGGTCGTTGGCCAGTCCGTGGCCGGCGACTGGCAGTTCGCCTGAAACGACAGGAAATGCCCGGTTGACTAAAATACGGGGTTTGTCCCCAGAATCCCTGTAGAAAGCCCTGCCATGAGCCTCAAATGCGGCATCGTGGGCCTGCCCAATGTGGGCAAGTCCACTCTCTTCAACGCGCTGACGAAGGCCGGCATCGCCGCCGAAAACTATCCCTTCTGCACCATCGAGCCGAACACCGGCGTGGTGGAAGTGCCCGATCCGCGCCTGCAGAAGCTGGCCGACATCATCACGCCCGAGCGCATCGTCCCGGCCATCGTCGAATTCGTGGACATTGCGGGCCTGGTGGCCGGCGCCTCCAAGGGTGAAGGCCTGGGCAACCAGTTCCTGGCCCACATCCGCGAGACCGACGCCATCGTCAACGTGGTGCGCTGCTTCGAAGACCCGAACGTCATCCACGTGGCCAACAAGGTGGACCCCATCGCCGACATCGAGGTCATCCAGACCGAGCTGTGCCTGGCCGACCTGGCCACCGTCGAGAAGGCGCTGAACCGCTACAGCAAGGCCGCCAAGTCGGGCAACGACAAGGAAGCCGCCAAGGTGGTGGCGCTGCTGACCCCCATCCAGGCTGCCCTGGACCAGGGCAAGCCCGCACGCACGGTGCCCGTCTCCAAGGAAGACGCGCCCCTGCTCAAGCAGTTCTGCCTGATCACCGCCAAGCCCGCCATGTTCGTGGGCAACGTCAGCGAAGACGGCTTCGAGAACAACCCGCTGCTCGACAGCCTCAAGGCCTATGCCGAGGCACAAGGCGCTCCCGTCGTGGCCATCTGCGCCAAGATCGAGGCCGAAATGGCCGAGATGAGCGACGAGGACCGCGACATGTTCCTGCAGGAACTGGGCCTGGAAGAACCCGGCCTGAACCGCCTGATCCGCGCCGGCTTCGGCCTGCTGGGCCTGCAGACCTACTTCACGGCCGGCGTCAAGGAAGTGCGCGCCTGGACCATCAAGGTCGGCGACACCGCCCCCCAGGCCGCAGGCGTCATCCACGGCGACTTCGAGCGCGGCTTCATCCGTGCCCAGACCATCGCCTTTGACGACTTCATCGCCTTCAAGGGCGAGCAAGGCGCCAAGGACGCGGGCAAGATGCGCGCCGAAGGCAAGGAATATGTCGTCAAGGATGGCGACGTGATGAACTTCCTGTTCAACGTCTGAGGCGGCACATGCTGCAGCGGGGCTGCTAAAGCAGCTCCCGCGCTTCTCGGAAAAACCGCGCTTTGCGCGGTTTTTTCTTGCCAGGAACGTTTCATTTCCACGCGCTGAGCCGCCATGGACAATGGCGCCTTTCCCTTGGGGAAAGAGAGACCTTGAAATGGACCGCCCGCATTTCAGATTCCATCCCGGCGCCTACGAAGCCGTCTTCGAGCAGGATGAGGGTGTGTGCTCCTGCTGCGGACAAAACCGAAGCCTCAAGTACGAAGGCCCTTTCGACAGCCAGCAAAGCCCCGACTACCTGTGTCCCTGGTGCATTGCCAGCGGGCAGGCTTGCGAGACATACGACGGCGAATTTGTGGGATATACCGATATCGAAGGCGTGTCGCCTGATCCGGCCGACCCCGAGCCCACCATCGCCAGGGAGCTGCTGCTGGAGATCGCGCAGCGCACGCCCGGCTACAGGGCCTGGCAGCAGCCTGTGTGGCTCACGCACTGCAACGCACCCTGTGTCTTCCTGGGTCACGCCGACAGGCAGGCCGTCGAGCCTTTCCTTGCTGAAGTCCTGCCCGACATCGAAGGCAGCTACAGGAACGATGCGCAGTGGATGCTGGAGCGCATGTCCACGGACGGCATGATTTCCGGCTGCCTTTTCCAGTGCGTGCATTGCGGCCGGCATCGGCTGCATATGGACGTGGGATGAATCCAATGACCACCTACGCCGACCTCTCCACCCAAACCGGCATTGCGCTGCCGCCGCTGTTGAGCGACCTCCTGGCATCGGGAAAGACCGTCTACGGTCCGGATTGGGCTGCCACCTGGCGCCAGCGCTGCCTGCAGGACCCACCCTTGTTCATGAGTTGGCAGGACTTCGAATGGATAGATGCCGAAGCCAGCCGGGAAATCATCGAGGGCTGGCTTCATCCTGGCGCACAGAACGGCCGGAGCTTTCTGCCATTCGCCCAGTCGGGCGCCGGCGATGCCTGGTGCCTGACGCCGCTGGACATGCATGGCGTGGGCGTGGCGCTGGTGTTGCACGATGACGAGGCCAGCAGTGTTTCGCACGCCTGCTTCGATGACTTTGTCTGCGCGGGATTTCTGCAGGCCTTTGCGGACCTGAGCGATCAGCTGGATGAGTTCTCGCAGTCGGAGGCTTTGCAACTGTTGCGGGCCGATGTCGCACAGACCACGCGCTTCATGAAGCAGGAGTTGGGCGACTATCTGCAGGATTTCTGTCGGCGTCCCTTGGAGATCAGGCCTTGGCGCGACGGGCCCCGGGCGCGTGTTCGCCAGGTGGCTTCATTGATTTCACAAGATGAACTGGCGGCCGAACTGGACCGGCTGCCTGCCGTGGACCTTTCCTTTCCCGTCGTGGCGCGCTGGGAGGTGCGTTCGGTGGAGGAGGGAGACGCGCGGCATGGCCCTGCGCCAGAGTCCGCAAAGATCGACTGGCGCACCCTCGCCGCCGATCCCCTGCAGAAGATGGCGGCCATCAGGGCCTGCCAGAGCGAGCATGGCTGCAGCCTGGGACAGGCCAAGGCCATGGTGGACCAGTACATCGGCGGCAGTGTGAACGCGCACGCCTGACCGGGGGCAGACCGGCGCCTTCAACCCACCATAGTCATCCATCCCGCCAACCGACCGCCTCCACTCTCCAGTTCCGCCGCCCCTCCATCCGTGCCGAACTCTTCTGCGGGAGTGCAGAGCAGATGTCCCGTGGGGAGCCTGGCCATTGAGCTTCCGATCGTGCCGGATCGCTCTGCAGAGGCCCAGGCTGTTTCGGAGCGAGCGCCGTAAGATGACCCGTCGTCACCCGACAGGGTGAAAAGACAGGCCCGAGCAAGGTAACGCCAGCAAGAAAGGAATCACGTCCTATGGATAAGCAGGCGCTTGGCGAACGCGATATCTGTACCAAGCTCATCACGCAGGCTATGGAAAAGTCTGGATGTGACGCCCGGACCGAGGTGCGCGAAGAATTCCCTCCGGACGCACTCAGGGCCAATAGCGGGGGTGCAGTATGAGCACCCACCTGCCCGCCGACTACCCGGCACTGCTGGCCGATATCAAGCAGCGTGTCCGCCATGCCCAGACGCGGGCCATGCTGGCGGTCAATGCCGAATTGATCCGCCTGTATTGGGATATCGGGGCACTGATCGACCAGCGCCAGAAACGGGAAGGCTGGGGTGCCGCAGTCATCCCTCGGCTGGCCAAGGATCTGCACAACGAACTGCCGGAGGAAAAAGGTTTTTCCGAGCGCAACATCAAGCGCATGCTGGCTTTTTATCGCGAGTATCCCTCTCTGGCTGCCACAGCCGGGAGCACAGAGAAAGTGCCACAGGCCGTGGCACAACTTGCCCCCAGCGAAAAAGTGCCACAGGCTGTGGCACAAAGCCGCCAGACACCGGGGGTGGCGGCAGATGGCGCACAGGTGTTTGCTGCTGATGTTCTGCTGTCCCTGCCGTGGGGCCACCATGCCGAGCTGATCGCCAAGGTCAAGGAGCCGGGCGCACGCCATTGGTACATGTGCGCAGCCATCGAAAACGGTTGGAGCCGAAGTGTCCTGCTGATGCAGATCGAAACAGCCGCGCACCTGCGACAAGGCAGAGCTGCCAGCAACTTCGCCTTGCGCCTGCCTCCGCCGGATTCCGACCTGGTACAGCAAACGCTCAAGGACCCTTACCTGTTCGACTTCCTGACGCTGGAATCAGGTTTCCATGAGCGTGAGTTGGAAACCGGTCTGATCACCCATCTGGAAAAATTTCTCCTGGAGCTGGGCCAGGGCTTCGCCTTTGTGGGGCGCCAATATCACCTGGACCTTGGCGGAGACGATTTCTACATAGACCTGCTGTTCTACCACCTCAAGCTGCGTTGCTACGTGGTCATCGACCTCAAGCGGGGCGATTTCAAGCCTGAATACGCGGGCAAGATGAACTTCTACTGCAACGTTGTGGACGACAGGTTGCGACACGCAACCGACCAACCCACCATCGGTTTGATCCTGTGCCAGAAACCCAATCACGTGCTGGCCGAATATGCGCTGCGTGGCGTGGACAAACCCATCGGCGTTTCCGGTTTCGAGCTCACCCGTGCCTTGCCGAAAACCCTGCAAAGCAGCCTGCCCAGCATCGAACAGATCGAGCGCGAGCTGGGAGGCGGGCATGAATGAGCACACCGCCGAACTGCTGGAAAAGCACCTGCGAGCGCTCGAACGCCGCGGATAGTCATGCGATAGAAAAACACGCCAATGCTCAACAGGTTGAATTTGACCGTCTGATGGCCCGTGGCGGTCTGGTGTGCCGGGCTCGAAGCTGCCCCTGCAACCCACCATAATCACCCATCCCGCCAACCGACCTCCCTCACCTTCGTGCCCCACCCCACCAGTCCCGCAGCCTCTCCCATCCATGCCGAACTCGTTGCCGTGCTGGCGGCGGTGACCCAGGGCACACCGCGCGTGCTGACCACGGCGGACGGACAGTTGCTGCCGGCGGGGCCGTTCGAGGTGGGGCACCGTTCGCTGCAGGCCGGCCTGCGCGCCTGGGTGGAGGAGCAGACCCATCACCCGCTGGGCTACATGGAGCAGCTCTACACCTTTGCCGATGGCGATCGCACCGATGCCAGCGGGGCGCGCGTGATCTCGGTCAGCTACCTGGGGCTGACGCGCGAATCCGCGGACCGCAGCGCGGGGCAGGCCGTCTGGCAGGACTGGTACCGCTACTTTCCCTGGGAAGACTGGCGCAGCGGCGAGCCGGCCCTGCTGCGCTCGCACATCGCTCCGCGCCTGCATGCCTGGATGGCCGAGGCGCGCGGCGCCCAGCGTGCGCTGCGGCGCCAGCGCGCGGACATTGCCTTCGGCCTGGACGGCGGGCCCTGGAACGAGGACATGGTGCTGCAGCGCTACGAACTGCTGTACGAGGCCGGACTGGTGCAGGAGGCGGCCCACCGCGTCCATGGCGCGGCCGCCATGCTGCCCGGCGAGGCCATGCACCACGACCACCGCCGCATCCTGGCCACGGGCATGGCGCGGCTGCGGGCCAAGATCAAGTACCGGCCCGTGGTGTTCGAGCTGATGCCGCCCGAGTTCACGCTGCTGCAGCTGCAGCAGACGGTGGAGGCCCTGGCCGGGCGCGGGCTGCACAAGCAGAACTTCCGCCGCCTGATCGAGCAGCAGGATCTGGTCGAGGAAACCGGCCAGCTCACGGTGGGCTCGGCGGGCCGGCCGGCCAAGCTGTTCCGCTTTCGCAGCGATGTGCTGCTGGAGCGGGCCATCTCGGGCAGCAAGCTGCCCCTGGCCAAGGGCATCGACGGTTCCCCCTGAG
Organism: Delftia acidovorans NBRC 14950; assembly: GCF_001598795.1. Lineage (GTDB taxonomy): Bacteria > Pseudomonadota > Gammaproteobacteria > Burkholderiales > Burkholderiaceae_C > Comamonas > Comamonas acidovorans. The sequence goes on from NZ_BCZP01000008.1 coordinate 49,464, forward strand.
CCGCACGGCACTTGCCCGATTGTGACAATGGCTTGACAGCACTTATGCTCGTATCTAGCATAAGTTCCTCGCTCAAGCCCGCAAGGCCGCGCGCCACATTTTTTTGACCTACATATACTCAAAATGAGCATTAATATTGCCAATGCCCTCAGTGCCCGCCTGCCGGTACCGCCGCTGCCCGACCTGATGCTGGAGCCGCTGGTGCGCTCGGCCCTGCTGGAAGACCTGGGCCGCGCGGGTGACCTGACCACGGATGCCATTGTTCCTGCCGACGCACAGGCCGAACTGCGCCTGGTGGCGCGCCAGGAGGGCGTGCTGGCCGGGCTGGACATGGCGCGGCTGGCGTTCCGTGCGCTGGATGCGCAGTCGCGTTTCGAGCCGGTGCTGCGCGATGGCAGCGAACTGGCGCCCGGCCAGGAGATCGCGCGCATCCAAGGCAGCGCGCGCGCCATCCTCACCGCCGAGCGCGTGGCGCTCAACTACCTGTGCCACCTGAGCGGCGTGGCCACGGCCACGGCATCGATCGCGCGGGCCATCGCCGACACGGGCGCACGCGTGACCTGCACGCGCAAGACCATGCCAGGCCTGCGCGCGCTGCAGAAGTACGCGGTGCGCGTGGGCGGCGGCAGCAACCACCGCTTCGGCCTGGACGATGCCGTGCTGATCAAGGACAACCACATCGCGCTGGCCGGCGGCGTGGCCGAAGCCCTGGCCCGGGCGCGCGCGGGCGTGGGCCACATGGTGCAGATCCAGCTGGAGGTGGACACGCTGGAGCAGTTGGAGGTGGCGCTGTCCCTGGGCGTGGAAGTGGTGCTGCTGGACAACATGGACCTGGACACGCTGCGCACGGCCGTCTCCATGGCGCGCGGGCGCGCGGTGACCGAAGCCTCGGGCCGCATCACGCCCGAGACGGCGCGCGCCGTGGCCGAGACCGGCGTGGACCAGATCGCCGTGGGCTGGATCACGCACAGCGCTCGGGTTCTCGACATTGGCCTCGACACCTGAAATGAGGCACCCCCTGAGCCGCTGCGCGGCTTCCCCCGTGTGCACGGCGCCCTCTCTCGCTGCGCGGGAGGGGAACGACACCCTGGCTGCGGGGCGGCGCGGCCGGCTTAGGCCCTTGCTCGGTGTCCCTGAGTTGGGCTGCGCCGGTTTTTTGCACCTAGCCCAGTGGAGCAGTTGCCATGTTTTTTGAAGGGCGTACCTTGAAGCGACGGAGACTCTGGACGCTGGCGGCCTGCGCGCTGCTGGCGGGCGCATCGGGGCTTTGGCTGGCGGCGCCGGGCAAGGCCGGCACGCGCCTGGAGCGGCCCATCACCATCGTCGTGACGTTTCCGCCGGGCGGCGGCACGGACCTGCTGGCGCGGCGCCTGGGCGAGCAGTTGCAGCAGCGCCTGGGCCAGCCCGTGGTGGTGGAGAACCGGCCCGGCGCCAGCGGCAACATCGGCGCCCATGCCGTGGCTCAGGCCGCAGCGGACGGCAGCACCTTGCTGATGGCCAACAGCTCGTTTGCCATCAACCCCGGTGTCTACGAACGCCTGGATTTCGACCCGCGCAAGGACTTCACGGCAGTGTTCAACGCAGGTTCCATCGCCTCGGTGCTGGTCGTGCCTGCGGACAGCGCGCTGCAGACGCTGGAGGATGCGCTGGCCCAGGCGCGCCAGGAACGGCCGCTGCTGTTCGCCTCCTGCGGCAATGGCACGCCCCAGCACCTGGCCGGCGAGATGCTGGCCCGCGATGCGAAGCGCTTTGTGCAGCATGTGCCCTACAAGGGCTGCGGCCCGGCCATCACGGCCGTGGCGGCAGGCCAGGTGGCGGCGGGCATGGTCACGGCCAGCAGTGCCTCGGCCATGATCGCTGCAGGCCGAGTGCGCGCCCTGGCCGTCACGGCGCCGCAGCGACTGCCGCAGCTGGCCGGCGTTCCCACGGTGGCCGAGCGCGGCCTGCCGGGCTTTGCGGTGGAGCAGTGGCATGGCCTGCTGGCACCTGCCGCCACGCCCCGGGCCACGGTGCAGGCATTGCATGACACGCTGGAACAGGCGCTGGCCGATCCCGCCGTCAGCGCTGGCTTGCGCGACCAGGGCTACACCCTGGCGCGGCAGACACCGGGCCAATTCCAGGCGCTGATAGCGGCCGACATCGACCGCTATGCCGCCGTGACGCGTGCGCTGGGCCTGAAGGCCGATTGAGGGCCAGAGAAGGGCCGATTGGCGACTTACTGCATGAACCAGCCGTGGCTGACCACCAGCGACTGGCCGGTCAGCGCATTGCTGGGAAAGCCCGCGAACAGCAGGGCCACGCGGGCCACGTCCTCGGTGGTGGTGAACTCGCCGTCCACGGTTTCCTTGAGCATCACGTTCTTGATGACTTCGTCCTCGCTGATGCCCAGCGTGCGGGCCTGCTCGGGAATCTGCTTGTCCACCAGCGGCGTGCGCACGAAGCCCGGGCAGATCACATTGGCGCGCACGCCGTGCTTGGCGCCTTCCTTGGCCACGGTCTTGGCCAGCCCGATCAGGCCGTGCTTGGCCGTGACATAGGGCGCCTTGAGCAGCGAGGCCTCCTTGGAGTGCACCGATCCCATGTAGATCACGCTGCCGCCCCGGCCCTGCGCATACATGTGCTTGAGGCAGGCGCGCGTGGTGAGGAAGGCCCCGTCCAGGTGGATGGCCAGCATCTTCTTCCAGTCGGCGAAGCTGAATTCCTCCACCGGATGCACGATCTGTATCCCGGCATTGCTGACCAGGATGTCGATGCCGCCGAAGGCCCGGGCGGCCTCCTCGACCGAGGCGTTGACCTGGGCCTCGTCGGTCACGTCCACGGCCACGCCCATGGCCTGCGCTCCTGTGGCGCGCAGCTCGGCCGCCGTGGCGTCGGCTGCCTCCTTGTTGAGGTCGGCAATGACGATGCGCGCGCCTTCGCTGGCGAACAGCGTGGCGATCTCCTTGCCGATGCCGCTGGCCGAGCCGGTGATGAAGGCGACCTTGTCCTTGAGTTGCATGGTGAGTCTTTCCTGGAGAGTGGATGAAACAGGCCAGTGTCCATCTTCGGCGGGGCCGGCCGCGTGCCCTTGTCGGCGCAGGGACCAGTCTGGCGCCGGTTTCTTAGACGAAACTGAGTCGGCAGGCCCGCAAGTCATGGCCGTGACGGCCGGCCCTTCAGGGCGCGGCGGCCTCGCGGTGCCGGGGCTGCTGGAACAGCTCGCAGACCAGTTCGCGCAGCCAGCGCTTGGCCGGTTCCTGCTCGAAGCGCCAACTCCAGTGCAGCGACACGTCGAAGCGGTGATCGGGCAGGTCGGCGTCGCGCACCGCATAGCCGCCGCGCTCGACAAAGCCGGCCGCGATCTCGGCCGGCATGATCACCGCCAGGTCGGTCTTGCCCACGATGGAGGGCACGGCCATGAAGTGTGCGGCCGACAGGCGGATGCGCTCGTCGAGCCGCAGCGCCTGCAGGATGCGCAGCGTCTCCGAATGCGAGCGCACTGCCGCGAAATCCAGCTGGCGCAGCGTGGCCAGCGCCAGTGGCGCGTCTTCGGGCACGTGCGCCAGTGCGGGGTGGCCGCTGCGCAGCAGCACGCCGTAATGGTCGGACAGCAGCACGGTCTGCCGGGTCCGCGTGCCACCCGGCAGAAAGCCGATGGCGATGTCCAGCATGCCCCGGTCCAGCGCATCGGCAATGCCGTCCAGCGGCATGGGCAGGGTCTCCAGCTGCACATGCGGGGCGCGCTGGTGCAGCGCCTGCATCAGCGGCGGCAGAAAGCGCGCCTCGCCGATGTCGCTCAGGTGGATGCGAAAGCGCTGGCGCGCTTGCAGTGGCTCGAAGCTCTGGGCCTCGGACATGGCGACTTCCAGCACCTCCAGCGCCTGGCGCACGGCCAACGCCAGGCGCTCGGCACGCGGCGTGGGGCGCACGCCCGCATGCGCGCGCTCGAACAGCGGATTGCCCAGCAGCAGGCGCAGCCGCGTCACGGCCTGGCTGGCGGCGGGCTGGGACATGCCCAGCTCCTCGGCCGCGCGGCTGACGCTGCAGTGGCGGTACACGGCGTCGAAGACGCGCAGCAGGTTGAGGTCCAGGTTCTTGATATCCATTTGGTGAATATCTCTTAGATAGTTTATTCAATTGCTGGAAATCATAAGCGCCTGCACCATGGGCGCCGATTTCCATGGCCACCGCGCGGCACGCACCGGGCGGCCGGCCCATTCCCCAGGAGCCCCCATCTTGCAAGCACCCACCACCCCCCGCAGCCAGCCCGCCCAGACTTCCCCCTCCACCGCGACCTACACCGTGCGCCATGCCGTGATCGCCATGCTGCGCGAGCTGGGCATGACGCGCATCTTCGGCAACCCGGGCTCGACCGAGCTGCCGCTGTTCCGCGACTACCCCGAAGACTTCTCCTATGTGCTGGGCCTGCAGGAAACCGTGGTCGTGGGCATGGCCGACGGCCATGCCCAGGCCACGCGCAATGCCAGCTTCGTGAACCTGCATTCGGCTGCGGGCGTGGGCCATGCCATGGCCAACATCTTCACGGCCTTCAAGAACCGCACGCCCCTGGTGATCACGGCGGGCCAGCAGGCGCGCTCGCTGCTGCAGTTCGACCCCTTCCTGCACTCCAACCAGGCCGCCGAGCTGCCCAAGCCCTATGTGAAGTGGAGCTGCGAGCCCGCGCGCGCCGAAGACGTGCCCCAGGCGCTGGCGCGCGCCTACTACATCGCCATGCAGGAGCCGCGCGGCCCCGTGCTGGTCTCCATTCCCGCCGATGACTGGGACAAGCCGGCCGAGCCCGTCAGGCTGCGCCATGTGGGCTTCGAGACGCGGCCCGATCCGCGCACGCTGGACCTCATCGGCCAGGCGCTGGACGCCGCGCGTGCCCCGGCCCTGGTCGTGGGCGCGGCCGTGGACCGGGCCCAGGGCTGGGATGCCGTGGTCGCGCTGGCCGAGCGCCACCAGGCCCGCGTCTTCGTGGCCCCCATGAGCGGGCGCTGCAGCTTCCCCGAGGACCATCCCCTGTTCGCCGGCTTCCTGCCCGCCATGCGCGAGCGCATCGTGCAGCTGCTGTCCGGCCATGACGTGGTCTTCGCCGTGGGCGCGGCCGCCTTCACCTACCACGTGGAAGGCGAGGGCCCGCACATCCCCGAAGGCACGGCGCTCTACCAACTGATCGAGGATCCGGCCATTGCCGCCTGGGCCCCTGTGGGCACGGCCGCCGTGGGCAATGTGCGCATGGGCGTGGAGGAGCTGCTGCAGCGCCCCGCACCCGCACCGCGCCAGGCGCCCGCACCCCGGCCCGCAGCGCCCGTGCCGGCCGCGCCCGCCGCAGGCGAGCGCATGTCGGTGGCCTTTGCCATGCACACGCTGGCCCAGGTGCGCGACCGCCACAGCATCGTGGTGGAAGAGGCGCCCAGCTCGCGCTCCACCATCCAGACCTACCTGCCCATCTTCCACTCGGGCACCTTCTACACCATGTGCAGCGGCGGCCTGGGCCACAGCATGCCGGCCGCCGTGGGCGTGGCGCTGGCAAAGCCCGAGGCCAAGGTGGTCGCCGTCATCGGCGACGGCTCGGCCATGTACGCCATCCAGGCCCTCTGGAGTGCAGCCCAGCTGCGCCTGCCCATCAGCTTCGTGATCCTCAAGAACCGCCGCTATGCGGCGCTGCAGGACTTCGCCCATGTCTTCGGCTACCGCGAGGGCGAGAAGGTCGAGGGCACGGAACTGCCCGACATCGACTTCGTGGCGCTGGCGCGTGGCCAGGGCTGCGACGGCGTGCATGTGGAGAACGCGGCCGAGCTGGCCGATGTGCTGGCCCGCGCGCTGGCCCATCCCAAGCCCATCGTGGTCGAGGTCGAGGTCGCCTGAGGCGAAGCCCCCTGCAGGAGACACGGCAATGGAAAACACAAGAAGCATAGGCATCCTCGGCGCAGGCGCCATGGGCACCCTGTTCGGGGCGCGGCTGGCCCGCATCGGCCTGGACGTGACCCTGGTCGATGTGAACGACGAACTGCTGCAGGCCCTGAACCGCGATGGCGCGCGCTGCCACACCGATGAGGGGCTGCTGCAGGCCCGCGTGCATGCGGCGCGGGCCGAGCAGCTCACGGCCGGGCCCGCGCTGTGGCTGGTCTTCACCAAGTCGGCCCACACGCGCGCTGCACTGCAGGGCATTGCCCACCTCATCGGGCCGGACACGCATTTCCTGAGCCTGCAAAACGGCATAGGGCATGCCGATGTGTTGCGTGAAATGGTGCCGCTCGAACGCATCGCCGTGGGCGTGACAACCTGGCCTGCGCGCGTGATGTCGCCGGGCGAGGTCAGCTCCATGGGGCAGGGCGGTATCCGCTTCATGCCTTGCAATGGCCAGCGCAGCGCGGTCTTCGACCAACTGGCGGATGAACTCAACCGCGCAGGCATGCATTGCCGCATCGACCCGCAGGTGCAGGAAGCCATCTGGGAAAAGCTGGCCTTCAATGCCGCCTTCAACGGCGTGTGCGCCGTGACGCGCCAGACCGTGGACGGACTGGCCAATCCGCAGGGCGAGGCCCTGCTGCAGCGCGTGCTGGACGAGGTGCTGTCCGTCGCCCATGCCCATGGCGTCGCTGCCAGCGCCGAGCGCGTGGGCGGCGCCGTGCGCGATGCGCTGGACCACCACCGGGGCCACCAGCCCTCGATGCTGCAGGACCTGCTGGCCGGCCGTGCCACCGAGACGGGCGCCATCCATGGCGCCGTGCTGCATGTGGCCGACCGCCTGGGCATTGCCGTGCCCGTGACGCGCACGCTGCACGCACTGGTCAGCCTGTCGGAGAACGCGGGCGCCGTCGCACCGCGCTGAACGCGCTTATGGCAAAACGAGCCACTACAAGAAGGAGACAAGATGCTGCGCAGACAAGCACTCAAGGCCGTACTGGCCATAGGCGCCCCGCCCCTGCTGGGCATGGGCACGGCACACGCCCAGACCGGCAAGCCCGTCGAATGGGTGGTGGGCTTTGCCGCAGGCGGCGGCTCGGACGCCGTGGCGCGCACCGTGGGCGAGTCCTTTGGCAAGGCCCTGGGTCGCACCGTGGTCGTCATGAACAAGCCCGGGGCCGGCACCAACATCGCCGCCGAATACGCGGCGCGCACGCGCGAACTGGGCAGCCTGGTCTTCACGGCCGACTTCGCCACGCTGGCGGCCAATCCCCACCTGTTTCGCAAGCTGGCCTACAACGCCGAGAAGGACTTCGTGCCCATCGGCCTGCTGGCGCGCTTTCCGCTGTTCCTTGTGGTCGGCAACCAGCTGCCGGTGCACAACCTGCAGGAGTTCACGCAGTGGGTGAAGGCCCAGCCAGGCCCCGTCAGCTACGGCAGCCCGGGGCTGGGCACGCCCCACCACCTGGCCACCGAACTGCTGTCGCAGCGCATGGGCGTGAAGATGTCCCATGTGCCCTATCGCGGCGCGGGGCCGGCCCTGATCGATGTGATCGGCGGCCAGATCCCCTTCATGCTGGCCGACAGCGCAGCGGCGGCCCAGCACATTGCGGCCGGCAAGCTGCGCGTCATCGGCGTGGCCAGCGCCGAGCGGCTCAAGAGCCACCCGGGCGTGCCCACGCTGGCCGAGCAGGGCGTGAAGGATTTCGAGGCCCATGCCTGGCAGGGCCTGGTCGCACCCGCAGGCACGGACGACGCCACCGTACAGGCCTGGTCCGTGGCGCTGCAGCAGGCGCTGCGCTCGCCTGCCGTGCTGGCGCGTTTCGAGGCGCTGTCGCTGGAGCCGCTGCCCGGCACGCCTGCGCAGATGCGTGACTACTGGCGCAGCGAAAGCCGGCGCTGGGGCCAGGTCATCGAGTCGGCGGGCATACGGCTGGATTGACCGTTGCGCCGCTGCGCCGCTGCTGCTTCAGGCGCCCTCACCGTTTTCAAGAACTCATAACCCAAGGAGACATAGCTCATGCACAAGACAACCCCCTTCAGCCGCTGGCGCCGCCTGGGCCTGCTGGCCCTGCTGGGCGCTGCTGCCTCGGCGCCCGCGCTGGCACAGAAGGCCGGCGACAAATGGCCCGAGCGTCCCGTGCGCCTGGTGGTGAACTTCGCGCCCGGCGGCGCGGCCGATGTGCTGGCGCGCGCCATCACGCCCACCATGTCCCAGGTGCTGGGCCAGTCGGTGGTGGTGGACAACAAGCCCGGTGCGGGCGGCAACATCGGCATCAGCGAAACCGTGCGCGCGCCCAAGGATGGCTACACGCTGCTGCTGAGCTCGGGCGGGGCCATCACCATCAACCCGATGATCTACAGCAAGCTGGCCTTCAATCCCGAAAAGGATTTGACGCCCGTGGCTGCCGTGGCGCGCGTGCATGTGTTCCTGGAGACCAATCCCGCCGTGCCCGCCACCAACGTGGCCGACTTCATCAAGCACCTGAAGGCCAACCCCGGCAAGCTGTCCTACGGCTCGCCGGGCCAGGGCAGCTCGCCCCATTTGGCCGGCGAGATGTTCAAGCGCATGGCCGGTGTCGATGCCGTGCACGCCCCCTACAAGGGCGCGGGCCCGGCGCTCAGCGACGTGCTCAGCGGGCAGTTGCAGTTCTGGTTCGACCCGGGTCCGGGCCTCAAGCAGGTGGAGGCCGGCAAGCTGCGCCTGCTGGCCATCGGCAGCCCGCACCGCTCGCCGCAGTACCCCAACGTGCCCACGCTGGCCGAAAGCGGCCTGCCGGGCTTTGATGCGGACACGCTGTTCGGCATCTACGCGCCCACGGGCACGCCCGAGTCCGTGATCGAGGCCGTTCGCACTGCCGTGGCCAAGGCGCTGGAGCAAAAGAACGTCAACGACGTCATCCTCACCCTGGGCGCCACGCCCGCGCCCCTGAGCCGCAAGGCCTTCATCGACCACCACGCCACCGAGCGCGAGCGCTTTGGCGAACTGGTGAAAGCCATCGGCCTGAAAGTGGACTGAGCTTTCCCGCAGGCCATCGCCCGCAAGCCGCCCGCTCCGCGCTGGCGGCTTTTTTCTTTCCGGTCCGGGCCGGGCCGATGGGCCTTGTGCCGGCCATCTTCTATACGAAGGTATATCCCGCATCCACCAATGAACAGGCCAGCCTTCCCAACAAAGGCTGGCCGCAGGCACTTTCGCCTTAGATAATTCCGGGCACATATTGCACTGCAGCAAACAGGGCTCCCGGCCTGCACGGGGACTGCGCCACCCACACGCAAAGGAGTACCCCATGGACCCCGATCCCGATCCCGATCCCGATCCCGATCCTGCCAGGCGCTGCCGCGCCGCCCCTTCCCGTCTTTCCCTTCTTCCATTTCTTGATCTGCCCGGACCCGGGCGGAGGCCTGTGATCGCCTGAAGGGGCGAGAGGTCTGCGCGGGTCCGTGGCGCCCGGAGACCTCAGGATGACCCGCTTTCTCGCTTCTGAACGACCAGGCCGACCCCATGGCCAACCACATGGCCGACCCCATGACCGACCACATGGCCTGCACCAGCGCCATCCCTTGCTGGCGGCTGCATGGCCTGTGGGCGGGCTGCTGATCAGCGTGGCCATGGCCGCCTGCAACGGCCCGGCCGAGCCCACGGCAGCCGCGCATGCAGCCACCACCGCTCCGCAGCCGGCTCCCGTGCGCCGCGAAGGCAACCTCATCGTGGTGCCCGAAGGCTCGCCGCTGCGCGAGCGCCTGCAGGTGGCCGAGATCGCGCTGCAGCCGCTGCAGACCCGCCTGTCGGCCCCCGCCACCATCGAGGCCGAGCCTGAAAAGCTGGTCCGCATCACGCCGCCCGTGGCAGGCCGCCTGGTGCGCCTGCACCACCAGCTGGGCGATGCGGTGAAGGCCGGCGATGCGCTGATCACCATGGACTCCTCCGAGATCTCCAGCGTGCGTGCCGAGCACGCCAAGTCCCAGGCCGCGCTGCTGCACGCGCGCCAGGAGTTCGACCGCCAGAAGCTGCTGTTCGATGCCGAGATCGCCGCGCGCAAGGACTACGAGGCCGCGCAGCAGTCGCTGGCCGCAGCAGGTGCCGATGCGCGCGCCGCCTCCGACCACCTGTCCCAGCTGGGTGCGGCCGTGCAGGAAGGCTCGCGCGGCAGCTACGTGGTCAAGTCGCCCATCAGCGGCCGCGTGGTCGAGATGGCGGGCTCGCAGGGCGGCTACTGGAACGATGTGAATGCCTCCGTCATGACCGTGGCCGACCTGCGCAAGGTCTGGCTCAGCGCCAGCGTCAGCGAGCGCGACCTGGCCCATGTGGACGTGGGCCAGCAGGCCCACATCGCGCTGGCCGCCTATCCCGACCTGCAGCTGCAGGGCCGCGTGCAGTACGTGGGCGAGCTGGTGGACACCGCCACGCGCAGCGTCAAGGTGCGCGTGGCCGTGGACAACCCCGAAGGGCGGCTGCGCCCCGGCATGTTTGCGCGCGTGGGCTTCGACGCCCCGGCGCGCCAGGCCGTGATGGTGCCGGCCGCGGCCCTGCTGCAGGGCCAGGTCAGCACGCGCGTGTTCGTGGACAAGGGCGGCTGGCGCTTCGAGCCGCGCGACGTGCAGGTCGGCGCGCAGCAGGACGGCCAGGCCGAGATCCTCTCGGGCCTGGCGGCCGGCGAGCGCGTGGTGGTCAACGGGGGAGTGCTGCTGCAATGATCGAGCGCATCGTCAACATCGGCTTTTCGCGCCGCGGCGTGGTCTGGCTGGTCTTTTGCTTCGCGGCCCTGTATGGCGTGTTCAGCTGGAAGCAGCTGCCGCTGGAGGCCTATCCCGACATTGCCGACGTGACCTCGCAGATCGTCACCCAGGTGCCAGGCCTGGCGGCCGAGGAGATAGAGCAGCAGATCACCATCCCGCTGGAGCGTGCCCTGCTGGCCACGCCCGGCATGCACGTGCTGCGCTCGCGCAGCCTGTTCGCGCTGTCGCTGATCACCGTGGTCTTCGAGGACGGCGTGGACGGCTACTGGGCGCGCCAGCGCCTGAAGGAGCGCATCGACGAGGTCACGCTGCCCTATGGTGCCCGCGCCGGGCTGGACCCCTACAGCTCGCCCACGGGCGAGGTCTACCGCTACACGCTGGAAAGCCCCGTGCGCAGCCTGCGCGAGCTGTCCGAGCTGCAGCAGTGGGTGGTGATCCCGCGCCTGAAGAAGGCCCAGTCCGTGGTGGACGTGACCAACTTCGGCGGCCTGACCACGCAGTTCATGCTGGAGCTGGACCCGGCGCGGCTGCTGCAGTACGGGCTGGCGCTGTCCCAGGTGATCGAGGCCATCAATGCCAACAACGCCAGCGGCGGCGGCAGCGTCATCGACCGGGGCGATGTCTCCTATGTGGTGCGCGGCGTGGGCCTGCTGGGCTCGCTGGACGACATGGGCAACGTGGTCGTCAAGACCACGGACAGCGGCACGCCCGTGCTGGTCAAGGACCTGGGGCGGCTGACCTACGGCAACGTGGAGCGGCGCGGCATCCTGGGCAAGGACGGCAACTCCGACACCCTGCAGGGCATCGTGCTGCTGCTCAAAGGCTCCAACCCCTCGCAGGCGCTGGAGGGCATCCACGCCGCCGTGGAGGAGCTCAACGGCAAGCTGCTGCCGCCCGACGTGAAGGTCGTGCCCTACCTGGACCGCACCACGCTGATCGAGCGCACCACCCACACCGTGGGCAAGACCCTGGCCGAAGGCCTGATCGTCGTCACCCTGGTGCTGCTGGTCTTCCTGGGCAGCCCGCGCGCGGCGCTGATCGTGGCGCTGACCATTCCCATGGCGCTGCTGCTGGCCTTCATCTTCATGCACCACGCGAAGATTCCGGCCAACCTGCTGTCGCTGGGCGCCATCGACTTCGGCATCCTGGTGGATGGGGCCGTGGTCGTGGTCGAGAACATCCTGCGGCGCCGCGAGGCCGACCAGAACCGGCCGCTCACGCCCAGGGACGCCATCACGGCCACGCTGCAGGTGGCGCGGCCCATCTTCTTCGGCATGTGCGTGATCGCGGCCGCCTACCTGCCGCTGTTCGCCTTCGAGCGCATCGAGTACAAGCTGTTCTCGCCCATGGCCAGCGCCGTGGGCGCGGCCCTGGTCGGGGCGCTGGCCGTGGCCCTGCTGCTCACGCCGGCCCTGGCCTGGCTGGCCTTCCGCAGGCCGCGCAGGATCTTCCACAACCCCGTGCTGCATCGGCTGGGCGTGGGCTATGACCGCTTCCTGGGCGTGGCCGTGGGCCGCGTGCGCTGGCTGGCGGGGGCCGTGGCGGCATCGCTGCTGGCGCTGGGCGTGCTGGCCGGCACCATGGGCCGCGACTTCCTGCCGTACCTGGACGAAGGCTCCATCTGGCTGCAGGTGCAGATGCCGCCCGGCATCACGCTGGACAAGGCGCGCGACATGGCCGACGCGCTGCGCAGCGCCGCACTGGAGTTCCCCGAGGTCTCCTACATCGTCACCCAGACCGGGCGCAACGATGACGGCACCGACTACTGGACGCCTTCGCACATCGAGGCCAGCGTGGGCCTGCATCCCTATGGCGAATGGAAGTCGGGCCTGACCAAGCAGCAGCTGATCGCGAAGATGGCCGCGCGCTTCGACCAGCTGCCCGGTTATTCCGTGGGCTTCATGCAGCCCATGATCGACGGCGTGCAGGACAAGCTGTCCGGCGCGCACAGCGACCTCACGGTGAAGGTCTTCGGCCAGGACCTGGCCGAAGACCGGCGCGTGGCCGATGCCCTGGTGGCCGTGCTGGAGAAAGTGCCCGGCGCGGCCGACGTGGCCGTGGACGTGGAGCCGCCGCTGCCCAACCTGCGCATTGCGCTGGACCGCGCCGCTGCCGCGCGCTACGGCATCAATGCCTCCGACGTGGCGCAGCTCATCTCCACCGGCGTGGGCGGGGCCTCCATCGGCCAGCTGTACGTGGGCGAGCGCAGCTACGACATGGCCGTGCGCTTCACGCCCGACACGCGCAGCAGCCCCGAGGCCATCGGCGCGCTGCGCCTGTCGGCCGCCAATGGCGCCCAGGTGCCGCTGGCCGACGTGGCGCGCATCACCACCACCGTGGGCCAGAGCGTCATCGTGCGCGAGGGCGGGGAGCGCCACATCCTCGTCAAGCTCAATGTGCGCGGCCGCGACCTGGCGGGCTTCCTCAAGGATGCGCACACCGCCATCGACCAGCACCTGGACTACGACCGCCAGAAGCTGCACATCGAGTGGGGCGGCCAGTTCGAGAACCTGCAGCGTGCCGAGGCGCGGCTGCTCATGATCCTGCCGCTGACGCTGGGCATCATGCTGGTGCTGCTGTTCGGCGAGTTCGGCAACATGCGCCAGCCGCTGCTGGTGCTGGGCGTGGTGCCGTTGGCCATGATCGGCGGCTTTGCGGGCCTGCACCTGCGCGGCATGACGCTCAACGTCTCCAGCGCCGTGGGCTTCATCGCGCTGTTCGGCGTGGCCGTGCTCTCGGGCGTGCTCATGGTCTCGCAGATCAACCGCCTGCGCCGCGAGGACGGCCTGGGCCTGCGCGAAGCCGTGCTCGAAGGCGCCTCCAGTCGCATGCGCCCCGTGCTGATGACGGCCACCGTCGCCGCCTTCGGCCTCACGCCGGCCATGCTGGCCACGGGCCTGGGCAGCGACGTGCAGCGGCCCCTGGCCACGGTCGTGGTCTGCGGCCTGTTCAGCGCCACCTTGCTGACCCTGCTGCTGCTGCCCAACCTCTACTACGTGATCGAGGCCCGTGCCGCCCGCGCGGCCGAGCGCCGCCAGCGCCGCGCCGCTGAACGCTGTGAGAGCGGCGATCTGGATGCCGCCGAGGACGAGGGTGGGCATCGCACCGCAACGAGCCAACCCCATTGATGCGAGTCGCCATGCAAACGACCCCTTTCTTCCCCAGGCAGGCCCTGGCCCTGCTGCTGTGCCTTGGCGCCGCAGCCCAGGCGCAGACGGCGCCGTCCGCCGTTGCAGCCACAGCAACTGCAACAGCAACAGCAACAGCAACAGCAACAGCAACAGCAACAGCAACAGCAACAGCAACAGCAACAGCAACTGCAGCTGCAACGGCGGCACCTGCCGGCCTGCGCTTTTCCGACTACCTCAACGCCGTGGAGCAGCACAGCCCGCTGCTGCGCTCGGAGGAGCAGGGCGTGGAATCCGCGCGTGCCGGCATCGGCATCGCCGGCATACGCCCCGACCCCAACCTCACGCTGGGCGCCTCGCGCGAGCAAGTGCGCACCGGCCAGCCCCGGCCCACCACGCGCAACTACGAGATCAGCATGGAGCTGGAGACGGGCGGCAAGCGCGCCGCGCGCATCCAGTCCGCACGCAGCCAGGTGCGCCTGTCCGAGGCCGGCCTTGAAGGCGTGCGCAGCCAGCTGTTCTCCGATGCCGCCCAGGACTACACCCAGGCCTGCCGCGACTCGCTGGCGCTGGAGCGCAAGCAGCAGACGCTGAAGGCGCTGGGCGATGTGGTGCAGGCCAACGAGCTGCGGCGCAAGGCCGGCGACATCGGCGGCGTGGAATGGCTGCAGTCGCGCGTGGAGCGCGACCGCTTCCAGGCCGAGGTGGTGCAGGCGCGCGCCGAGGCGCAGACCGCGCGGCTGGCGCTGTCCGTCCCGCTGGGGCGCCGCCTGTCCGAAGTCTTTGCCAGCGACACGCTGCAATGCGGCTTCATGGAATTGGCCGAAGACTCGGGGCTGGAGGATGCCGATGCCCTGGTCGCCCAGGCGCTGCAGTCGCGCGCCGAGGTGCGCATCGCCCAGGCGGCGCTCGAGCATGCGCGCGACAACGCGGGCCTGGCCCGGGCCAACCGCTGGGTCAATCCCACGCTGGCCGTGGGCATGGCCGCCGTGCCGTCCACGGCGGCCGGCACCGATGCCCAGGGCAATCCCTTCGATGGCGGCGGGCGCTCGCGCACGCTGTCGGTCTCGGTCAGCGTGCCGCTGCCGCTGTCGCGCCTGGACCGGGGCGATCTGGTGCAGGCCGAGGTGGCCGTGACCCAGGCCATGCTGGCCCTGCAGCAGGCCCAGAACCGGGCAGAGGCCGATGTGCGCGGCGCGCGCTTTCGCCTGACCGCCGCGCGCGAGAACGTGCAGCGCTACCGCGACGGCGTGCTGCGCGATGCACAGCGCGTGCTCGAGGGCATACGCCTGTCCTACCGGCATGGCGAGGCTTCGCTGCTGGAGCTGCTGTCCGCCCAGCGCTCGGCCGACGAGGCCTACCTGGGATCGCTGGAGGCAGAGACCGAGCTGGCCAAGGCCACGGTGGAGCTCCAACTGAGCGTGGGCCGGCGCCCCGCCCTCTGATCGCGGGAGGGCAGGGCATCTTGCGACACAATCGACACGCCCTCATCGCAGCCCTGCACGCCATGACCACCGCTCTGCGCCGCTTTCCCCATTGGCCCCGGGCCCTGATCCTGGCGGCCATGGGCGTCGCCATGGCCGCGATCTTCGCGCTGGACACGCTGACCGACTACGCCGTGGCGGCCGCCGTGTTCCATACCGCCATCATCCTGGTGGCGGTGCGCTGGTTCAGCCCGCGCGTGGTCATCGGCCTCACGGCGCTGTGCATCGTGCTGACCCTGGCCAGCTTTGCGCTCACGCCTGCCGGTGCCTATCGCACCGGACTGATCAACATGGTGATCAGCATCCTGGCCATTGCCATCACGGCCTATCTGGGCCTGAAGATGGTGGCGGCCCAGAACGCGGCCCATGAGGCGCGCACCCAGCTGATGCGCATCACCCAGACCACCAGCCTGGGGCAGTTGACGGCCTCCATCGCCCATGAGGTCAACCAGCCGCTGGCGGCCATCGTCACCAGCGGCAATGCCTGCCAGCGCTGGCTGGCCCAGGAGCCGCCCAATCTGGCCAAGGCCGGCCAGGCGCTGGAGCGCATCCTGGGCGATGCGCAGCGCGCCAGCGATGTCATTGCCCGCATCCGCAGCATGGCGCGCGGCGAGGCGCCCAGCCGCCAGTCCTTCGACCTCAACGACGCCGTGCGCGAGATGGCGCGCCTGTCGGACGCCGAGCTGGACCGGCGCGGCGTGGCCCTGGACCTGCAACTGGCGCCCGCGCTGCAGCCGGCCTGGGCCGACCGCGTGCACATCCAGCAGGTGCTGGCCAACCTGCTGCTCAACGCCATGGATGCCATGCAGGGCACGCCGGCCGCGCAGCGGCGCATCACCGTCACCACCCAGGGCCTGGGCCAGCAACTGGTGCTGACCGTGGCCGATGCGGGCGAAGGCCTGTCGCCCCTGGCCCGCACCCACCTGTTCGATGCCTTCTGGACCACCAAGCCCGACGGCATGGGCCTGGGCCTGAACATCTGCCGCCATATGGCCGAGGCCAACGGCGGCCGCATCTGGGCCACGGACCGCGAGGACATGCGCGGCGGCACGGTCTTTCACATCACCATTGCCTGCGCCCCGGCCACGGGCGACAGGTCTTCCACGGGATTGCGCCATGGCTGAACCCTCCACGGCCGAAGCCGAGGCACTTGTCTACATCGTCGATGACGACGCCTCGGTGCGTGCCGCCATCGAGGACCTGCTGGCCTCGGTAGGGCTGTGCGTGCGTGCCTTCGGCGCCACGCGCGAGTTTCTGGGTCACTGGCAGCGGCAGCCGCCCGCGGGGCCTGCATGCCTGGTGCTGGACATCCGCATGCCGGGCCAAAGCGGCATGGACTTCCGGCGCCAGATGCTGGAGATGGGCCTGAAGCTGCCCACCATCTTCATCACCGGCCATGGCGACATTCCCATGAGCGTGGAGGCCATGAAGACCGGCGCCATCGAGTTCCTGACCAAGCCCTTCCGCGACCAGGACCTGCTGGACGCCATCCAGCAGGGCATTGCCCTGGACCGCCAGCGCCGCGCGCTGGAGGCCGGCGAACAGGCGCTGCGCGCCTGCTGGCAATCGCTGTCGCCGGGCGAGCAGGAAGTGGTCGTGGGCGTGGTGCGCGGCCTGCTGAACAAGCAGATCGCGGCGGACCTGGGCGTGAGCGAAATCACGGTGAAGGTGCGGCGTGGCCAGGCCATGCGCAAGATGCAGGTGCGCACGCTGGCCGACCTGGTGCGTGCGCTGGAGCGGCTGGATATCCGCTGAGGTGTCCTGGCAGGCCGGGCGCATGCCAGGGGCAGGCCTGCCGCAACGCTTCAGTGGGCGTGGCCGTGCGCCGGTGCCTGCGCAGGCCCGCTCGCGGCACTGGCGGCACTGGCGGCATCCAGCGCCAGGAAGTGGTGGACCACGGGCCGCCCGGGGCCGATATGAAAGCGCAGCGCCTGGGCCTGCAGATCGGCATCGGCCTTGGACACGCGCTGGTGCTGGCGCAGATGCTCGGCCCAGGACTCCACCAGGAACCACTCGATCACCCGGCCCGGCTCGCCCGTGTGCTCGGCGATGCCCCAGGCATAGGCGCCGTCGCGGCGGCGTTCGCGTGCGACATGCTGCATGGCCTCGATGAAGGCTGGCAGGTCGTCGCGGCGCACCTGGTACTCCACCTGGATCATCACCGGGCCACGGTCATGGGCCACGGGTTCGGCCAGCAGCGGCTCGGGCCAGTGGTTGGAGGCCTGCAGGTCCGCCTCGCCCGTGGGCAGCTTGATGCGGTGGAACACCAGCGAGATCGCCACCAGGCCCGCCGCGCCGATCAGCAGCGCCGTGGGAATGCCCACGCCCTGCGCGAACAGCCCCCAGGCCAGGCTGCCGCCCGCCATGGCGCCGTTGAACACCATCAGGTAGATGGCCAGCCCGCGGCCGCGTACCCAGTTGGGCAGCACCGCCTGGGCCACGCCGTTGAGCGTGGTCAGCGCAATGATCCAGCCCAGGCCCAGCACCAGCATCAGCAGCACGGCGGCCCATTGCGGCGGCGCGGTGGACAGCGCGGCCATCACGGCGGCGCTGAGCACGGAGGACAGCAGCACCAGGCCATCGGCATCCAGCCTTTTGCGCAGGCGCGGCAGCACCAGCGCACCCAGGATGGCGCCTGCGCCCACGGCGCCCAGCATCACGCCGTAAAAGCCTGCCGAGCCGCCCAGCATGCGCCGCGCCACCAGCGGCAGCAGGGCCCACACCGAGCTGGCGAAGAGGAAGAACACGGCGGCGCGCAGCAGCACCACATGCAGCTCGCGGCTGGAGCGGGCATAGCGCAGGCCTGCGCGGAAGGCGCCGAAGAACTGCTCGTTCAGGGCCGAGGCCTCGGCCTTGGGGCGCTTCCACCAGACCAGCGCGGCGATCACGAACACATAGCTGGCCACGTCTGCACCGTAGGCCGCCGCCGCGCCGAAGCTGGCCAGCAGCAGGCCGCCGGCCGCAGGGCCCAGGGCGCGTGCGATGTTGATGCCCAGCGAGTTCAGCGCCACCGCGTTCTTGAGGTCGCTGCGCGGCACCAGCTCGGGCACGATGGATTGCCAGGTCGGCCCCATCAGCGCCGCGCCTATGCCGCCCACGAAGGTCAGCGCCACCAGGTACTCCACCGTCAGCGTGTTGGTGCGTGCCAGCAGCAGCAGGCTGGCGCTGACGGCGGCCAGCAGGATCTGGATGCCGATCAGGAAACGCCGGCGGTCCAGGATGTCGGACAGCACGCCGGCCGGAATCGCCAGCAGGAAGATGGGCAGCGTGGCCGCCGTCTGGATCAGGGCCACGGCGGCCGGGCTGGCCGACAGCTCGGTCACCATCCAGGAGCTGGCCACATCGCGCATGAAGCTGCCGATATTGCCCAGCACCGTGGCCGCCCACAGCACCGCGAACACGGGCTGGCGCAGCGGCGCGAAGCTGCCGGAGGCAGTGGCTGCGGGCCGGGACGAATCAGCGGTCATGGCGCTCTCCCAGGTCATGCCAGGCGACGAACAGAAAGCCGCCGACCAGGCCCAGATGCTCGAAGAAGGAATTGGCCGCCATGAAGCGCTCCTGCCCTGCAGGAAGCTCCCAGAAGCGCAGCGCGACGAAGGTGGCCAGCAGCGTGAACGCGGCCAGCGCCAGGGCGCCCAGCCAGCGCAGCCGGCCGGTGATGATCATGGCCGAGGCGCCCAGCTCCAGCGCGATCACCAGGACCGCGAACAGCGGTGCCGGCGACAGGCCGAAGTGGGCCATCTCGCCCAGCGCACCGGGAAAGTCGGTGAGCTTGACCAGGCCGCCCTGCAGATAGGCGGCGCACAGGCCCAGGTAGGCCACCAGGCGCACGGCCTGGCTGCCGAACACCGGGCGTGCGGTGGCCGCAAGGCGGCCGGAGAAAGTACTGGCTTGGGTCATGGCGGGTGTCATGCGTGTGCTCCTCAGGCCATCCAGCAGGAGCAGCCCAGCGCGCCGAAGAAGCTTCGGGGGTCCGAGGTCGGCACGTTCGATGCCCAGGCGTTGGCATGGCTGTGGCCGTGCATGCCGCAGCTGGTGCCGCAGCCGCAGGCCGCCGCCAGGCTGCGGTAGCGCGCGGGGTTGAGCGAGTTCCTGCCCGCGCCCTCGGGCTCGCCCCAGGCACCGTAGCCGCCAAAGCGCCGCACGGGGGACCAGTCGGGCATGGCCGGCGGCAGCGGGTTGTCGTCATGCTGCTGGAAGGGGCCTGCGCCATAGACCACGCGGCCGCCCACCACGGTGAGGTCGGAGGTGAGAAAGGAGATCTCGTCCTCGGGCACGGCGAAATAGTCCTTGCTGGGCACGATCATGTCGGCCAGCTGGCCCACCTGGATGCGGCCGCGCAGGCCTTCCTCGTTGGAGAACCAGGCCACGTTCTCGGTCCACATGCGCAGCGCGGTCTCGCGGTCCAGCAGGTTGCGCTGGGGGTACATCTGCAGGCCGCCCACGGTCTTGCCCGTCACCATCCACGACAGCGACACCCAGGGGTTGTAGGAGGCCACGCGCGTGGCGTCCGTGCCGGCCGAGGTCTTCACGCCGCGCTCCAGGATCTTCTTGACGGGCGGCGTGGCCTCGGTGGCGCGTGCGCCGTAGCGTTCGGTGAAATACTCGCCCTGGTAGGCCATGCGGTGCTGCACGGCCACGCCGCCGCCCAGCGCCGCAATGCGGTCGATGGACTTGTCCGAAATGGTCTCGGCATGGTCGAAGAACCAGTTCAGGCCGTCGATGGGCGTGTCGCGGTGCACCTTCTCGAACACATCGAGCGCGCGCGAGATGGTCTCGTCATAGGTGGCATGCAGGCGCCACGGCCATTGGTTCTGCACCAGCACGCGCACCACTTCCTCCAGGTCGCCTTCCATGCTGGGCGGCATGTCGGGGCGCGGCTGGCGGAAGTCCTCGAAGTCGGCGGCCGAGTACACCAGCATCTCGCCCGCGCCGTTGTGGCGGAAATAGTCGTTGCCCTGCTTGTACTTCACGCTTTGCGTCCAGTTGAGGAAGTCGGCCTTCTCCTCCTTGGGCTTTTGCGTGAACAGGTTGTAGGCCAGGCGCACGGTGATCTGGTTGGCGTCGCTGAGCTTCTGGATCACGTCGTAGTCGTCGGGGTAGTTCTGAAAGCCCCCGCCCGCATCGATGACGCCGGTCACGCCCAGGCGGTTGAGTTCGCGCATGAAGTGGCGCGTGGAATTGACCTGGTAGTCCAGCGGCAGCTTGGGGCCCTTGGCCAGCGTGCTGTAGAGGATGGTGGCGTTGGGCTTGGCCAGCAGCAGGCCCGTGGGGTTGCCGTTGGCATCGCGCGTGATCTCGCCGCCTGCGGGCTGGGGCGTGTCGCGGGTGTAGCCCACGGCGCGCAGGGCGGCGGCGTTGAGCAGGGCGCGGTCATACAGGTGCAGCAGGAAGACCGGCGTATCGGGCGCGATGGCGTTGATCTCGTCGATGGTGGGCAGGCGCTTTTCCACGAACTGGTGCTCGGTGAAACCGCCGACCACGCGCACCCACTGCGGCGCAGGCGTGATGGCCACCTGGCGCTTGAGCATGTCCAGCGCGTCGGCCAGCGATCGCACGCCGTCCCAGCGCAGCTCCAGGTTGAAGTTCAGGCCGCCACGGATCACGTGCGTGTGGTTGTCGAACAGGCCGGGCAGCACGCTGCGGCGCTGCAGATCGATGCGGCGCGTGCCGCTGCCGGCCAGGGCCAGCACCTCGGCGTCCGAGCCCACGGCGATGAACCGGCCGTCCTTCACGGCCACGGCGGTGGCGGTGGGCTTGGCCTTGTTCAGCGTGGTGAAGCGGCCGTTGTGGAAGATGACTTCGGGCGTGGAATCGGACATGGAGGCTCCTTGGCGAGCGTTGGTGGTGCAACCCAGCAGTCCACCCATGGCAAGGGTGGCAGCGGAGCCCAGGACTTTTCTGCGCGTGGTCATGGTGCAGTTTTCTTGGAGAGAGGGGGAGGGGTCAGCCGTGGTGCCGATCGGCATCGGCATCGGCGTTCTTGCGGCCGGGCAGCTGGCCCAGCACATGCTCGGTGGCCTGCGTCTTGCTGCAGGCACTGCGCAGGTCCATGCCCTGCAGCAGATGCCGGCCCACGGGCACGATCTGCTCGCCGGCCAGGATGCCCAGCAGGCCGACCAGGGCCACCAGCGGCGGTGCGGGCGAGCGCACCTGCAGCAGGCTGTAGACCACACCGACCAGCAGGCCGGCCCCAAGGGAAAGTGCGTAGAGCTTCATGGTGTCACTCCGTGGACGGGGCCGGCGGCGGCGCTGGTGCTCAGACCTTGGCGGGGTTCGGGCCCACGGTCTCGCCATGCTGCACGCGCTCGGCCGCCTTGTGCACCATGGTGTAGGCATAGTCCACGCCCATGCCGTAGGCGCCGGAATGCTCGCGCACGATGTCCATCACCGCGTCGTAGGTCTCGCGGCGGGCCCAGTCGCGCTGCCATTCCAGCAGCACCTGCTGCCAGGTCACGGGCACCACGCCGGCCTGCACCATGCGGTCCATGGCGTAGTTGTGCGCGTCCAGCGACGTGCCGCCCGAGGCGTCGGCCACCATGTAGATCTCGTAGTCCGTGTCATGCAGGGCCGACAGGGCGAAGGTGGTGTTGCACACCTCGGTCCACAGGCCGGAGACCACGATCTTCTTGCGGCCCTGGGCGGCGTTCCTGGCCAGTGCGTCCCGCACGTTCTGGTCGTCCCAGGAATTCATGGAGCTGCGCTCCAGCAGTTGGTGCTCGGGGAACACCGCCAGCAGTTCGGGATAGGTGTGGCCGGAGAAGCTGCCCGTCTCCACCGTGGTGATGGTGGCGGGAATGCCGAAGGCCTTGGCCGCCTTGGCCAGGCCCACCACATTGTTCTTGAGCACCTGGCGGTCGATGGACTGCACGCCGAAGGCCATCTGGGGCTGCTGGTCGATGAAGATGATCTGGCTGTTGGCGGGCGTCAGGACTTCGAGGTACTTGCGGTCGGTCATGGTGATCTCCTGTGAGGGGTTGGACGGGGTACGGGAAATGTTTTCTTGGGAAGAGGCGGGCAGGGCGCTTCAGCGCGCCGTGTCGACGAGCACCAGCTCGGTGTCGGCCAGGGCCGTCACACGGAAGCTGTCCACATCGCTGATGGCGGCGCCGTCGCGCTCCTGCAGCGTCACGCCGTCGATCTGCACCGAGCCGCTGGCCGGCACCAGGTAGCCCAGGCGGTCGCGGCCGATGCGGTACTCCGTGCTCTCGCCGGCCTTCAGCGTGGCGCCCAGCACCCGGGCGGCGGTGCGGATGGGCAGGGCGTCCTCGTCACCGGGCAGGCCGCTGGCCAGGGCCACGAAGCTGCCCGAGCGCTCGCCCTTGGGGAAGGGCTTGGCACCCCAGGACGGGGGCTGCTGGCCGCGCTCGTCGGGCATGATCCAGATCTGGAAGATCCGCGTCGTGTCCTTTTCCTGGTTGTATTCCGAGTGGCGGATGCCGGTGCCCGCGCTCATCACCTGCACATCTCCCGCTTCGGTGCGGCCCTTGTTGCCCAGGCTGTCCTGGTGGGTGATGGCGCCTTCACGGACATAGGTGATGATTTCCATGTTGGCGTGGGCATGGGGCGGGAAGCCCGTGCCGGCGGCGATGGTGTCGTCGTTCCACACCCGCAGCGCGCCCCAGCCCATGCGGGCCGGATCGTGGTAGCCGGCGAAGGAAAAGTGATGCTTGGCATCGAGCCAGCCGTGGTTGGCACCGCCAAGGGCTTGGAAGGGACGGCGTTCGATCATGGTGTTCTCCTGCTGCGTTGTGTGTTGCGATGGATGAACTTTATGTTTTGCCGATCAAGAAGAGAATAGAAAATATGCAAAGACATCTATTCCAAAACTTTCATGCCAAGACTTCCTGACCTCGAAGCCTGGGCCGTCTTCGCCAAGGTGGCCGAGACGGGCTCCTTCGCCAAGGCCGCCGCCGACCTGGGCGTCTCCCAGCCCACCATCTCCAAGGCCATCACGCGGCTGGAGACGCGGCTCAAGACCAGCCTGTTCCACCGCACCTCGCGGCGCATGTCGCTGACGGCCAGCGGCCAGGCCTCGCTGGAGCGTGCCGCGCGCATCCTGGCCGAGGGCGAGGCCGTGGAGGCCGAGATCAGCGAGCAGTCCAAAAGCCTGCGCGGCCCCATCCGCATTGCGGCGCCCATGTCGTTCGGCATCTCGCACCTGGCGCCGGCCGTGCCAGCCTTCATGGCCGAGCACCCGGAAGTCACGCTGGACCTGCACTTCAGCGACGAGCTGATCGACGTCGTGGCCCAGGGCTTCGACATCGCGCTGCGCATCTCCTCGCTGCCCGACTCCAGCCTGCTGGCGCGGCGCCTGTGCACGGTGCGCCTGCTGCTGGTGGGATCACCCGAATACTTCGAGCGCCACGGCCGCCCCACCCATCCGCGCGAGCTGGCGCAGCACCGCGCGCTGCGCTATGTGCACAGCCGCCTGGGCGAGGCCTGGCGCTTCGTGCATGCGCGCCGCGGCGAGTTCGCCCAGGTCGTTCCCACGGCCATGCGCGTGAACAATGCCGAGGGCCTGGCGCCGGCCCTGCGCGCCGGGCTGGGCCTGGCCCTGCAGCCCGAGTTCCTGGCCTGGGAAGATTTGCAATCGGGTGCGCTGCAGACCTGCATGGATGACTGGCAGGTGCCCTCCATCGCCCTGCACATCGTCACGCCACCGGGGCGTGCCCGGCCGGCGCGCGTGCAGGCGCTGATCGATTTCCTGGCCGCGCACTTCGCGCTGGCGCCCTGGGCGCGTGAGCCGCAGGCGTAGATCGCAAAAAGGGGAGGGCTTCGGTGGGAGGGCTTCGGCCTCAGCTGGCCCAGGAGGCCGGCAGCAACTGCAGCAGCACCACCGTCATCACCACATAGCGCAGGAACTTGCCGATGGCCATGTAGAACACGCAGGGCCAGAACGGCAGGCGCAGCCAGCCGGCCACGGCGCACAGCGGATCGCCCACCACGGGCAGCCAGCTCAGCAGGCAGGCCTTGGCGCCCAGGCGGCGCAGCCACACGCGGGCGCGGCGCTCGTGGCGGGACAGGGCGCGGGGCGGCTTGGCCCGCAGATCCTCGGGCAGTCCGGCGCGCCGCCGCTCGCGGGCCGCGCGCCAGGCCTTGTGCGCACCCAGGCCCATCCACCAGCTGATGGCGCCGCCCAGCGTATTGCCGGCCGTGGCCACGAAGACCGTTTGCCAGAACAGATCGGGGTTGAGCTGCAGCAGGCCGACCACCGCAGGCTCGGAGCCCAGCGGCAGCAGCGTGGCCGAAATCAGGGCCACGATGAACACGGTGCTGAGGCCGAACTGCGGCAGCGCCAGCCAGCCCAGCAATTGATGGATCCAGAATTCCATAGGTGCTGCCAAGTGTAGGTCTGCGCTGGCTGACGCCTTGTCGGCCTGAAGCTATCGTGAGGCCTGTTCCAGAACCACAAAGAACAGGGGGCGTCATGCAGACAGGGCGGATTGCAGGATGGGCGGGATGGGCGGCATTGGGAATGGCAGCAGCCGGCCTGGCCGGCTGCGCTGCGTTGCAGCCACCGCCAGGCAAGGACACCACCGTGGTGGCTCAGGCCGCTGCCCAGGCGTCGCCCACCCAGGAGGCTGCACCGCCCTCCGCCTGGAGCAAGGCGCTGCAGGCCAAGGGCTGCACCCTGCCGGACCCGGCCGTGGGCGACAGGCTGGAGCAACTGCAGCGCGAGCTGGAGCCGCTGGGCCTGGAGCCGCGTCTGCAAGGCTGCGTGAGCCTGGCCGGGTCCGAGCCCGGCCCGGCCCTGGTGCTGGACGCCTGGGTGACCGACGGGCGCAAGGCCATGGCCGTGGTGCGCGGCCCGCTGGCTGACGGCGAGGCGCTGGACCTGGGACTGGAGGCTAGGCCGCAGACAGCTGGGCTGCAGGCAGCCGGGCAGCCGAAAGCCGGGCTGCAGAAGGTCGGCCTGCGACCCATGCCCGACGACCAGGTCTCTCCCGACGTGCAATTCAACCGCCGCTGGTGGCAGGGCCGGCTCGGTGCCTACGGGCTGCAAGCCGTTCCGGGCCAGGTGCGCACCTTCGTGCCCACACCATGAAAACTGCGCGGTGTCTTGTTTTCGCTGCTTGGCCGTCTTGACGGCCCGGTTTTAGCCCTGCTGAAAATTTGGGCAGGTACAATCTTGGTCCTTTGTTGCCGCCCGTTTTGTGCTCGGCGCGCGCATTTTCTCCGGCTTTTCCGATGTCCTCCCCACCCCTGTCCATAGGCCCCCATGCCCTGGCCAATCGCCTGTTCGTCGCCCCCATGGCCGGGGTGACGGATCGGCCGTTCCGCCAGCTGTGCAAGGCCCTGGGCGCGGGCTACGCGGTCAGCGAGATGGTGACATCGCGCAAAGACCTGTGGAACAGCCTCAAGACCTCGCGCCGCGCCAACCATGAAGGCGAGCCCGGCCCCATCGCGGTGCAGATCGCGGGCACGGACGCCGAGATGATGGCCGAGGCCGCGCGCTACAACCTGGACCGCGGCGCCCAGATCATCGACATCAACATGGGCTGCCCGGCCAAGAAGGTCTGCAACAAATGGGCCGGCTCGGCCCTGATGCAGAACGAGGCCCTGGCCGTGGAGATTGCCCAGGCTGTTGTAGAGGCCTGCGCCCCGCACGGCGTGCCCGTCACGCTGAAGATGCGCACCGGCTGGTGCGACGCGCACAGGAACGCCGTGGTGCTGGCCCGCCGCTTCGAGGATGTGGGCATACAGATGCTCACCGTGCACGGCCGCACGCGCGAGCAGGGTTACAAGGGCTTTGCCGAGTACGACACCATCGCTGCCGTCAAGGCGGCGGTGCGCGTGCCCGTGGTGGCCAATGGCGACATCACCAGCCCCGAGAAGGCGCGCGACGTGCTCGCCTACACGGGCGCCGATGCCGTGATGATCGGCCGCGCGGCCCAGGGCCGGCCGTGGATCTTCCGCGAGATCGCGCACTTCATGGCCACGGGCGAGCACATGGCCCCGCCGCTGGTGGCCGAGCTGCGCCGGCTGCTGCTGGACCACCTGCAGGACCACTACAGCCTGTACGGCGAGGGCACCGGCGTGCGCAGCGCGCGCAAGCACATCGCCTGGTACATGCGCAGCCTGCCGGGCGGTGAAGCATTCAGACAACACATCAACACCATCGAGGACTGCGCGGTGCAATGGCAGGCCGTGGCCGACTATCTGGACGCCCTGGGCGCACAGATGGACCGGATACCGGCCGCCATCGATGCCGGCGCCACAAGCGCCGAATTCGGAGAGCCCGCAGGAATGACAGTATGAGCAACCAGAACATCGAACAATGCGTGCGTGAAAGCCTGGAGGGGTATTTCCGCGATCTCGACGGCGAAAAGCCCAACGGCATGTACGACATGCTGATCCACCTGGTCGAAAAGCCGCTGCTGGAAGTGGTGATGACCCAGGCCGACAACAACCAGTCGCGTGCTGCCGACTGGCTGGGCCTGAACCGCAACACGCTGCGCAAGAAGCTGCTCGAGCACGACATGCTCTGAGCGGCACGAATCTCCATTTCTTCAAACTCCCTGCACTGACGCCCATGAACGCCCTGCTCTCCGTCTCTGACAAGACCGGTATCGTCGAATTCGCCCAAGGCCTGCACGCCCTGGGCATCAAGCTGCTGTCCACCGGCGGCACCGCCAAGCTGCTGGCCGAGGCCGGCCTGCCCGTGACCGAGGTGGCCGAAGTCACCCAGTTCCCCGAAATGCTGGACGGCCGCGTCAAGACCCTGCACCCCAAGGTCCACGGCGGCCTGCTGGCGCGCCGCGAGCTGCCCGCCCACATGGCGGCCCTCAAGGAGCACGGCATCGACACCATCGACCTGCTGGTGGTGAACCTCTACCCCTTCGAGGCCACCGTGGCCAAGGCCGGCTGCACGCTGGCCGACGCCATCGAGAACATCGACATCGGCGGCCCGGCCATGGTGCGCTCTGCCGCCAAGAACTGGGCCGACGTGGGCGTGATCACCGACGCCGGCCAGTACGAGGCCGTGCTGGGTGAACTCAAGGCCAATGGAAAGCTGTCCGACAAGCTGCGCTTTGCGCTGTCCGTGGCCGCCTTCAACCGCATCGCCCAGTACGACGGCGCCATCAGCGACTACCTGTCCAGCGTGAAGTTCGAGGACGAGAAGCTCTCCGAAACCTACGTGCCCGAGCGCAGCCCCTTCCCCGGCCAGAGCAATGGCCACTTCACCAAGGTGCAGGACCTGCGCTACGGCGAAAACAGCCACCAGCAGGCCGCCCTGTACCGCGACCTGTATCCGGCTCCCGGCTCCCTGGTCACGGGCGAGCAACTGCAGGGCAAGGAGCTGTCGTACAACAACATCGCCGATGCCGACGCCGCCTGGGAATGCGTCAAGAGCTTCGAGCAGCCGGCCTGCGTGATCGTCAAGCACGCCAACCCCTGCGGCGTGGCCGTGGGCAAGGACGCGCACGAAGCCTATGCCAAGGCCTTCCAGACCGACCCCACCAGCGCCTTCGGCGGCATCATCGCCTTCAACCGCACGGTGGACAAGGCGGCGGCCGAGGCCGTGGTCAAGCAGTTCGTCGAGGTGCTGATGGCCCCCGACTTCACGGCCGAGGCGCTGGAAATCTTCAAGCCCAAGGTCAATGTGCGCCTGATGAAGATCGCCCTGCCGGCCGGTGGAGAGCGCGCCTGGGACCAGGGCCGCAACGCCATGGACGCCAAGCGCGTCGGCTCGGGCCTGCTGCTGCAGACCGCCGACAACCATGAACTGGCCCTGGCCGACCTCAAGGTCGTCACCGTCAAGCAGCCTACGCCCGAAGAACTGCAGGACCTGCTGTTCGCCTGGAAGGTCGCCAAGTACGTCAAGAGCAATGCCATCGTGTTCTGCAAGAACGGCATGACCATGGGCGTGGGCGCAGGCCAGATGAGCCGCCTGGACTCGGCACGCATCGCCTCCATCAAGGCCGAGGCCGCCAAGCTGAGCCTGCAGGGCACGGTCGTGGCCAGCGATGCCTTCTTCCCCTTCCGCGACGGCCTGGACGTGGTCGTTGACGCAGGCGCCACCTGCGTGGCCCAGCCCGGCGGCTCCATGCGCGACCAGGAAGTCATTGACGCCGCCAACGAGCGCGGCGTCGCCATGGTCTTCACCGGCGTGCGCCACTTCCGCCACTGATGGCCGGCCAACTGCCTCCTGACGCAGACGACGAGGGCGACGACGCCCCCCACCGGCCCCGCTGGCTGGGCTGGGCGCTCGTGGTCTTCATGCTGCTGGTGGCGCTGGGTGTCTTCAACATCGGCTGGCGCATCATGCGCGGGCCGGCTGTCGGGGTCACCACGGCGGCGGCCAATGCGGCGCCGGCCGCCGCTGCCGTGACAGCCGACGCGCAGCTGGCCGCCGGCAAGGCCCTGGTGGAAGGCAATGACTGCCTGCGCTGCCATGGCTTGGTGCGCAACTACGTGGGCCCGTCCTTCCAGCAGATCGCCGAGCGCTACCGGGCCCGCGAAGATGCCGCCGACTACCTGGCGCGCAAGATCCGCGAGGGCGGGGCCGGCGAATGGGGCCGCGCCATCATGCCGCGCCACCCGCACCTCGATACGGCGCAATCCCTGCAGATGGCGGCCTGGCTGCTGTCCCTCCCCTCTCCCGAACCCGGGAAGTCCTGACCATGTCCCGCCTGTTCACCGCCCCTGACGGCCGGCCGCGCTGCCACTGGTGCGCCGCCACGGACAACTACCTGGCCTACCACGACCGTGAATGGGGCTTTCCCGTCACCGACGACCGGCGCCTGTTCGAGAAGCTCAGCCTCGAAGGCTTCCAGTCCGGCCTGAGCTGGCTGACCATCCTCAACAAGCGCGAGAACTTCCGCGCGGCCTTTGCGGGCTTCGATTTCCACCAGGTTGCGCGCTTCACCGAAGACGACGTGCTGCGGCTGCTGGGCGATGCGGGCATCGTGCGGCATCGCGGCAAGATCGAGGCCGTGATCAACAACGCGCAGCGGGCGCTGGAGATGGTGGAGGCGCAAGGCTCGCTGTCGGCCTTCTTCTGGCGCCATGCGCCTGCACCCGTGACCGGTGGCGGGCCCGTGTCCGAGACGGCCGAATCTCGGGCGCTGTCCAAGGAGCTGAAGAAGCTCGGTTGGAAGTTCGTGGGGCCTACGACTGTCTACTCGTTCATGCAGGCCATGGGGTTGGTCAATGACCATGCTTTGGGGTGTGTGGTGAGGGATGAGGTGGAGCGGGCGCGGGGTGCGTTTCTGCTTGGTGCTTGAGCTGAGGTCTGGTTTTTGACCCTGCCGGGTGGTTGTTTTTCGAGGCCGGGTCTCGGCCCGGCGGCCGACCACCTTTCTTGATCGCCAAGAAAGGTGGCCAAAGAAGGCGACCCGAATGTCCGCGACCCTCCGCTTCGCTGCGGGCAACCTGCGTCGGGCCGCCTGCGGGGTTCGCCGCAGAACTCACTTCGCGCTGCGCGCTACGTTCAAACAATCACGGCGAGTCAGATGACGAGGCAGTCCTGTCCTTCGGCAGGACTGCAACCCCGCAGGCGGCCCGACGCAGGCGCTGACATACGGGGAGTGGGGGCGGGCCGTCGCTGCGCTCGGCCTTGTTTGCAATACCCAGCCATTACACTTGTCGCAGGCCGAAAGGCTTGGTGTGTCGTAACACCACGGATACGGAGGTGCGGCCCCCACCTTGAAGGGGGTCTTGTCATGTCCAGATACCTGGGGCAGATGCGTTAGTGCGCGCCTGTCTCCAACGGTTTTGGACGGGATGGGCCTACCCGCAAGGATGGTCGCACGGCCGTATCCGTGTTACGAACATCCCGTCCACCCGTTGCCTGTCGTAGGGTGACGAGTGGCTCTCTTGATTCATATGGGAACCAAGACATGCACCCTCTCACCGCCGCACAGGCGACCTCTCCCCAACCACCCCTTCTGCCCACCTGGCAGCAGGCCATGCACGCCTCGCTGGGGCTGGTGCAGAGCACGCTGCAGCAGTTGATCGATCTGATGGTCGACGATCCCGACAGGGACGACAGTGAAATCGATGTGGACTGCGCCGTGGAACTGGCGCTGGAGCACATCAAGCGCATGAGTGTCCAGCAGCATGCGGACCGCTATGCCTTCGAGGTGGAGTGGATCAAGGCAACGGCGGCGCTGCGGCTGGCGCAGGGCGCTTTCGGACGGCCGGAATCACGCTTTGGCCTGCGGCTCAAGGACGCCATCCAGCAGCTGGAGATGCTGCCGGAGCTGGTGGAGTTCGTGGACCAGGGCGACGACGAGTGATGTGACCTGCACGCCAGCGCCGGATCACGGCGTTGGTGGCGTTGGCGTGCAAGGGAAGATATCTGCGGATATCAGAGCGTCTTGAACACTTCGCGCGCGGCTTCGATGGTTTTGTCGATGTCCGCGTCCGTGTGCGCGGCGCTCACGAAGCCAGCCTCGTACAGGGCGGGCGCAAAGTAGTGGCCGCGCTCCAGCATGCCGTGGAAGAAGCGGTTGAAGCGTGCGCCATCGGTCTTCATGACCTCGGTCCAGGTGCTGGGCAGTTCGGGCAGCAGGTAGAAGCCGAACAGGCCGCCCTGGTGGTCCACGCTGAAGGGCACGCCAGCGGCGTCGGCTTCGGCCTTGAAGCCGGCCATCAGGCGGCCGGTCTTCGCGTGCAGGGCGTCGTGGAATCCCGGCTCGCTGATCAGCTCCAGCGTCTTGAGGCCGCAGGCCGTGGCAATGGGGTTGCCCGACAGGGTGCCGGCCTGGTAGACCGGGCCCAGGGGCGAGAGCTTTTCCATGATCTCGCGGCGCGCGCCGAAGGCCGCCATGGGCATGCCGCCGCCGATGACCTTGCCCAGCACGGTGATGTCGGGCGCAAAGCCTTCGATCTGCTGGGCGTACAGGCTCTGGGCGCTGCCCAGGGCCACGCGAAAGCCGGTCATCACCTCGTCGTAGACCATCAGCGCGCCATGCTCGCGCGTGAGTTCGCGGATGCGGCGCGTGAAGGGCACGCTGGCGCGCACGAAGTTCATGTTGCCGGCAATGGGCTCCATGATCACGCAGGCGATCTGGTCGCCGAACTGGGCGAAGGCCTCCTCGAGCTGGCCCACGTCGTTGTATTCCAGCACCACGGTGTCCTTGACCACGTCCTGCGGCACGCCGGCCGAGGAGGAGGCGCCAAAGGTCGCCAGGCCCGAGCCGGCCTTGACCAGCAGCGCGTCGGCATGGCCGTGGTAGCAGCCGTTGAACTTGATGATCTTGTTGCGGCCCGTGAAGCCGCGCGCCAGGCGCAGCGCGCTCATGCCGGCCTCGGTGCCCGAGCTGACCATGCGCACCATGTCCATGGAGGGCATGAGCGAGAGGATCTTCTCGGCCAGCACGACCTCGCGCTCCGTGGGGGCGCCGAAGGAGAAGCCTTCCAGCGCGGCGGCCTGCACGGCGGCCATCACCTCGGGGTGGCCGTGGCCCAGGATCATCGGACCCCAGGAGCCGATGTAGTCGGTGAACTGCTGGGCGTTCTCGTCCCAGAAATGCGCGCCCTGCGCACGGCGCACGAAGCGCGGCGTGCCGCCCACGGCGTTGAAGGCGCGCACGGGTGAATTCACGCCGCCGGGGATCACGGCCTTGGCGCGTTCGAACAGGGGAATATTCAGGTCAGTGGTCATAGTGCAGGAGTCTGCCATGTGCGGGGTACAAGCCAGAGGCGCCAAGCAAGGGCGCAGCCGCTCAGGGGGTGGCCTGCCTCAATGCTTGGTGTCATGGGGCGGCATCACGAAGCCTTCGATGGCTTGGGTGTCGGCGTCAAGCTCGGTGAGCGGCTCGGCGGCCTCGGCGTCTTCGTCCTCGGGCTCAGGCTGGGCCCAGAACATGCGGTCCGGGATGAAGTGGCCCATGCCGGGGCGAAAGCCGCTGTCCAGGCTGCGGTCCAGGTACTCCAGCGCCTCCTGCGTGGCCAGCCCCAGGTCGTTGCCGCTGGCCACCAGGGCCGCCAGCGCGGCCGACAGGGTGTCGCCCGAGCCGGTGAACGTGGCGTCGAACATCTCGTACTTGCTGTTGCCCAGCACGGACTGCGCCGTGGCCAGCACGTTGTCCACGAACTGGTCGGGCAGGGGGATGCCGGTGACCAGCACGTAGGGCACTTCCAGGGCCTCGGCCGCCATGGCGATGTCGCGCGCCGTGGGGCTGCGGCTGTTGCTCCAGTCGGGCAGCAGCCAGCGGCACAGCGTACTGTGGCTTCCAACCAACACCGAGGTTTGCGGCAGCACAAGCTCCTTGAGGGCGTCCATGTACTGGTCGAGCGGGTCTTCCTCCCACCACGACAGGTCCGGCATGTAGCAGACGATGGGGATGTCGGGATAGTCGGAAGCTATCTCGGCGATCGCCGCCAGGTTGCCCGGGCTGCCCACGAAGCCGACCTTGATGGCGGACACGGGAATGTCCTCCAGCACGGCGCGCGCCTGCTCGGCAACGGCCTCGTCGTCAAAGGGAAAATGCTCGAAGATCTTGGCCGAATCGCGTGCGTAGGCACCCGTGACCACGGGCAGCGGATGACCGCCGACCGAGGCGATGGTGGCGATGTCGGCCGACAGGCCACCTGCTCCGCTGGGGTCGCTGGCGTTGAAGACCAGCACGCATACGGGAGCGGTTTCGTCCACCAATTCGGTGTCGGGACTGGGGGAGTTGGAGGGGTTCAATGCCATGGCTCAGCCCAGTTTGCGCCCCGCCAGCGAAGGCCGTGGCGGGTGGTTATGACTAGATACAATCGTTGCATTCTATGTGAAGGCCCTTTAAGCTGTGACCGACCCTAAAACTTGGATGTGCTTGATCTGCGGGTGGATCTATGACGAGGCGCAAGGCTGCCCCGAGCATGGCATCGCACCCCAGACGCGTTGGGATGACGTGCCCATGAATTGGACCTGTCCCGAATGCGGTGCACGTAAAGAAGACTTTGAGATGGTCGAAATCTGAGCGCGGGACCACCCGCGCCGACTCATACATTTCCGGGAGGTTTCTCAGTGACGACATCGGGCGCACCCTTGCGCGTACTCGTGGTGGATGACAGCAATACCATCCGCCGCAGCGCAGAAATCTTCCTCAAACAGGGCGGGCACGAAGTGCTCCTGGCCGACGACGGCTTCGACGCACTGTCCAAAGTCAACGACTATCAGCCCCAGCTGATCTTCTGCGACATCCTCATGCCCAAGCTGGACGGCTACCAGACCTGCGCCATCATCAAGCGCAACGCGCGCTTCTCCGATACGCCCGTGGTCATGCTCTCGTCCAAGGACGGCGTATTCGACAAGGCGCGCGGGCGCATGGTGGGCTGCCAGGACTACCTCACGAAACCCTTCACCAAAGACCAGCTGCTGCAGGCCGTGGAGCAGTTCGGCAAGCAAACCATAGGAGCACTTTGATGCCCATCCGCAAAGTCCTGGTCGTGGACGATTCCAAGACCGAACTGATGTTTCTGTCCGACATGCTGCAAAAGCAGGGACTGCAGGTACGTACGGCCGAGAACGGCGAGGAAGCCCTGCGCAGCCTGGCCGAAGACCGGCCCGACCTGATCCTGATGGACGTGGTCATGCCCGGCCAGAACGGCTTTCAGCTCACGCGCGCCATCACGCGCGACCCGCTGTACGCAGACCTGCCCATCATCATGTGCACCAGCAAGAACCAGGAAACCGACCGGGTCTGGGGCATGCGCCAGGGCGCGCGTGACTACATCACCAAGCCGGTGGATGCAGGCGAGCTGCAGGCCAAGATCGCGGCGCTGAACTGACGCGGTGCGCTGGCCATGGCGAACCGTGAAGCACTGCGCGATCTGCAATCCCGTCTGGCCGGCCGTCTCCAGGCCGCACGCAGCGAAGGCGTCAAGGTGGCGGCCTGGCTGGCCGTCCAGGCCGGCGGGCGCAACTACCTGATGCCGCTGGGCCAGTCCGGCGAGATCTTTCCCTGGGCCGGCGTACAGCCCGTGCCCTATACAAAGCCCTGGTTCCTGGGCATTGCCAACCTGCGCGGCACCCTGGCCGGGGTGATCGACCTGGCCAGCCTGCTGGGCCATGGCGTGGCGCGCAGCGAACCGGCGCTGGCCGAGTCCAGCCTGCTGGCCTTCAATGCCGCGCTGGAGGTGAACGCCTCCCTGCTGGTGGACCGCCTGCAGGGCCTGCGCAGCGCCGACGCCTTTGTGCGCACCGAGCCCGCGCCCGAGCAATCCCCCGCCTTTTTCGGCCCCGTGCATATCGATGAAGCGGGCCACCGCTGGCAGGAGCTGCAATTGCAGCGCCTGTCCCAAACCTCCGAGTTTCTGAGCATTCGCGCCTGAGTTTCTGAAGGTCGTCCCATGTCATTCTTGCAACGTCTTGCAAATCGCTTCCAACGCAAGCCGGCCGACTCCGGCTCGGGCGCGGACAACAGCATGCTCGGAGACACCGTCTCCCAGGATATGTACGCACTCGATGCGTCCATGACCGTGCAGGGCGCGCCCGACGCCATGCCGGGCGACGCCGGCGCAGTCCTGGACCAGGAAACGGTGGTCCTGCCGCTGCTGGGCCGCGCGCCTGCCGCGCGCCACCAGCGCACGCTGTCCACGCTGCTGGGCGTTTCCGTGCTGGCCCTGGTGCTGGCGGCGGCATGGGCTCTGCGCCAGGCGGACGGCTCGGCGCAGCAGCTGGCCGCCACCGGCCAGGCCCTGATGCAGTCGCAGCGCCTTGCCAAGTCGGTGTCGCAGGCGCTGACCGGCGCGGCACCTTCGTTTGCGGACGTGCAAGACAGTGCGGGCGTGCTGGCGCGCAACGTGCGCGCCATCACCGCGGGCGATGACTCCATGGGCGTGCGCCCGCTGGGCGGCGCCTATGCCGACGAGCTGGGCCAGATCATGCCGCTGATGGAACGCGCCGAGCAAAGCGCCAAGGTGGTGATGGAGCAAAAGCAGATCCTGACCCAGGTCGGCGACGCGCTGCGCACCATCAACCGCCAGTCCTCGGACCTGCTGGAGATCGCCGAAACCATCTCCTCGCTCAAGCTGCAGCAGGGCGCCAGCCCCGCCGAGATCTCGGCCGCAGGCCAGCTGGTGATGTTGACCCAGCGTATCGGCAAGTCGGCCAACGAATTCCAGACCGCCGAAGGCGTGAGCCCCGAGGCCGTGTTCCTGTTGGGCAAGGACTTGAACTCGTTCAAGGAAATCTCCGAAAGCCTGCTGGGCGGCAGCAGCGAACTGCGCCTGCCCCCCACGCGCGACGCCCAGACCCGCGAGCAGATCGAGGCACTGATCAAGCTCTACGAAGAGACCCGCACCGAGGCCAGCGCCATTCTGGGCAACCTGCAGGGCCTGGTCTCCGCCCGCGAGGCACAGACCGCCATCAACGCCGACAGCGAACCGCTGCGCCGCCAGCTGGAAGACCTGCAGACCAAGCTGCAAAGCGGCGCCGGCATCGGCTCGCTGCCCATGGGCCTGCTGGCCCTGGCCACCGTGCTGGTGCTGCTGTGCGGTGTGGGCCTGTCCCGCGTGCAGCTGCTCGACAGCCGCCTGCGCCAGGAAGCTGCCGAACGCCGCCAGGAAGAGTCGCGCGTGCAGGAGCATGAAGCCAAGCGCATCAACGACGCCAACCAGGCCGCCATTTTGCGTTTGATGAACGAGTTGCAGTCGGTGGCCGAGGGCGATCTGACGCAGGAAGCGACCGTGACCGAGGACATCACCGGCGCCATCGCCGACTCGGTGAACTACACGGTGGAAGAGTTGCGCGCCCTGGTGGGCAGCGTGCAGAACACGGCAACGCGCGTGGCGCAGACCACGGCCGAGGTGGATGCCAACTCCACCGAGCTGCTGGCCGCATCGACCGAACAGCTGCGCGAGATCCGCGAAACCGGCCGCTCCGTGCTGGACATGGCCGGCCGCATCAACGAGGTCTCCACCCAGGCGCAGGAATCTGCCCAGGTGGCGCGCCAGTCGCTGGAAGCTGCCGACCTGGGCCTGAAGGCCGTGCAGAACGCCATCGGCGGCATGAACTCCATCCGCGACCAGATCCAGGAAACCTCCAAGCGCATCAAGCGGCTGGGCGAATCCTCGCAGGAGATCGGCGAAATCACCGAGCTGATTTCCGACATTACCGAGCAGACCAACGTGCTGGCGCTGAACGCCGCCATTCAGGCCGCATCGGCCGGTGAAGCCGGTCGCGGCTTCTCGGTGGTGGCCGAAGAAGTGCAGCGCCTGGCCGAACGCTCGGCCGACGCGACGCGCCAGATCGCGGCGCTGGTGAAGGCGATTCAGACCGACACCCAGGATGCCGTGGCCGCCATGGAGCGCTCCACCCAGGGTGTGGTCGAGGGGGCCCGCCTGTCCGACTCCGCCGGCACCGCGCTGACCGAGATCGACTCCGTGTCGCGCCATCTGGCCGAGCTGATCGAGCTGATCTCCTCGTCCACCTCGCGCGAAGCCGTTCTGGCCAACGACGTGGCCGAGAACATTCAGCACATTTTCGCGGTGACCGAGCAGACGGGCGAAGGCACGCGCACCACGGCACAGCAGGTGCGCGAACTCTCGCACATGGCCGAGGAACTGCGCCAGTCGGTGGCGCGTTTCAAGATTGCCTGACCCGGTCCAACATAGCTATGCACAGGCCCTAGGGGCTTGGGGAACTGTCCATGTCAGTGGTTGACGAATCGCAAACGGGCGCGGCGCAGGCCGCGCACACCGAACAGGACCTGGGCCCGCTGGCCTGGGTGCTCGATGAGCTGCGCAAGTCGCTGGAAGGGGCGAGCAAGGCGGTGGCCCGTTTCGTGCGCGATGCCGATGCGGCACGCGCCTCGGACCTTGAGGAGCTTGACACCTCGGCCCTGCGCATCGCCCGCCAGCAACTGCACCAGGCCTGCGGCGCCCTCGAAATGGTGGGGCTGGGCTCTCCGGCCCTGGTGCTGCGCGGCATGGAAAGCGCCGTGCAGCGCTTTGTGCAGCGCCCCGAGCTGTGCACCGACCAGGCCGCCGCCACGCTGGAGCGTGCCAGCTTCGCGCTCATCGAATACCTGGAAACCGTGCTGGCCGGCAAGACCGTCTCGGCCGTGGCCCTGTTTCCCCAATACCGTGACACCCAGGCGCTGGCCGGCAACGACAAGGTGCATCCGGCCGACCTGTGGCCTGCCGAGCGCCGCGCGCGCGAGCCCGAGTGGGCGCGCCAGCCCGAGCCGCTGGCCTACGGCCCCGATGCCCGGGCCCTGCTCGACGGCGTGGTGCTGCGCATGGTCAAGAGCGACGACCGCGAGGCCGCCGCCCAGATGCGCGACCTGTGCCTGCGCTTTGCCGTGGGCCAGACCGAGGATGTCACCGCGCGCAGCTTCTGGAAGGTGGCGGCCGGCTTCTTCGACGCGCAGTCGCGCGGGATGATCGTGGTCGACCTGTACGTCAAGCGCATGGCCTCGCGCGTGCTCATGCAGTACGCGGCCATGGCCAAGGGCGACCGCACGCCGCCTGCGCGGCTGCTGCAGGACCTGCTGTTCTTCTGCGCCCAGGCCCGCCCTGCCGAGCAGGCTGGCGCCGCCCTGCAGGCGGTGCGCCAGGCCTACGGCATGCAGGCCCAGCCCCAGGTGGACTACCAGCAGACACGCTTTGGCCGCTACGACCCGGCGGTGCTGGTGCAGGCGCGCAAGCGCATCACCACGGCAGCCGATACCTGGTCCGCCCTTGCCGGCGGCGACCGTGCCCGCACCAAGACCGTGGTGGACCAGTTCGCCCAGGTGGCTGAATCC
This sequence comes from Delftia acidovorans NBRC 14950, assembly GCF_001598795.1. GTDB lineage: Bacteria > Pseudomonadota > Gammaproteobacteria > Burkholderiales > Burkholderiaceae_C > Comamonas > Comamonas acidovorans. Next base: position 87,393 of record NZ_BCZP01000008.1, read on the forward strand.
CTGGTCAAGCTGCACCCGGCCAGCCATGGCCTGGCGCGCATGCTGATCAAGGTGGCCGAAACCGTGGCCCGCATCGGCGAGCCGCCACCGGCCGAACTGGCCATGGAAGTGGCCACCTCCGTGCTCTACCTGCAGGCGGCCTTTGCCACCATGGACATGGGCGACGAGGAACTGGCCGAGCAGTCCGCCAACCTGGTCCAGCGCCTGGAGGAATCCCTGCAGGGCGCGCCCGCGCGTCCGCTGGAGCCCTGGATGGAGGAGCTGTACCGCCAGGCCAGCGACCACCAGACCATGGGTTCGGTCGTGGGCGAGCTGCGTGCCACGCTGGCCGAGGCCGAGCGGCACCTGGACCAGTATTTCCGCAATCCTGCCGATGCCACCGTGCTGGCACCCGTCTCGGGCCAGATGGCGCAGATGCGCGGCGTGCTGTCCGTGCTGGGCCTGGACCAGGCCACGCAGGCCATGCAGCGCATGCGCGAGACCGTGGAACGGCTGGTGCTGGGTGAGATCGACGACGCAGAACGTCCCCAGGTGTTCGAGAAACTGGGCAACAGCCTGGGCGCCATGGGCTTTCTGATCGACATGCTGAGCTACCAGCGCAGCATGGCGCGCAAGCTCTTCGTCTATGACGAGGCCGAAGGCGGCCTGCGCATCCTCATGGGCCGTCGCGGCCACCGGGCCGATGATGCGGGCAAGGCGCCCGAGCAACTGCCCGCCCTGGACACCGCCGCCGTGCCGCCGCAGCGCGAAGCCGTTGCCGTGGCCCAGCCGCTGCCCGTGCCGCAGGACGCCATCGCCGAGCCGCAATTTGCCGCGCCCACCACGCCGCCCCCGCCGCCCCCGGCTCCCGTGGACATCGCGACCGAGCCGCTGGCGCAGCCCGCGGCCGCCGAGCAGGACGCGCTGGCCGATGCCGCGGAACTGGCGCAATTCGCCAAGGCCCTCGAAGCGCCGGCCGAGCCGGTCTTCCAGCTGGACCAGTCCCTGGCCGAGCCAGAGCCCGCAGCCGAATCTGCGCCTGAAACCGTCTCTGAATCCGTCTCTGCATCCGTGTCCGAGCCCGTGCCCCCGCCGGCCGGCCTGTCGGTCTCGGAAGAAGACTCGGACGACGAACTGCTGGGCATCTTCCTGGAAGAGGCCCGCGAGGTGGTGGACAACGGCCTGCAGGCCCTGCGCGCCCTGGCCGATGAGCCGGGCAACCTCAGCGAGCAGACCACGCTGCGCCGCGCCTTCCATACGCTCAAGGGCAGTTCGCGCATGGTGGGCCTGGATGAATTCGGCGAAGCCGGCTGGGCCATGGAGCAGATGCTCAACGCCTGGCTGGCCGAGCAAAAGGCCATGCCCCAGCCCATGCAGGAGCTGGCCAGCGATGCGCTGCGCGCCTTTGGCGCCTGGGCTTCGGCCATAGAGCGCCACCAGGCCGACGCCTGGCAGGCCACGCCTTTCCGCGCTGCGGCCGATGCCATGCGCCTGGAAGGCCTGCGCGCCGACGTGGCCCTGGTGCCGCGCACACCGCGTGCCGAGCCCCTCGCACAGCCCGAACCCGAACTCGAGCCCGCACCCGCACCCGCCGCAATCGAGGAATTCGCGCCCGTGGCCCAGGAGCCGCAGGCAGAACACCTGGATGTGCCCGAGCAGGCCACGCCCGCCCAGCCCGTCCAGCCCGTCCAGACCTCTGGCGAGCTGGACTTTGCGCTGGACTTCGACCTGCTGGAACCGGACCCCCAGCCTTCGGCCGCCGCGCCTCAGGAATCGCTGGAGACACTGACGCCGCAAGCCGCCGAGGCGCCTGCCGAACTGGCCACCGACGCCGTCGAGGAACTGGACTTTGCGGCCTTCGAAGCTGCCATGCGCGACAGCGAGCAGGAGGCCCTGGCCGTCGTCGCGGGCGACCCGCCCGCGTTGCCCGAGGCCGTCGCCATCGAAGCCGAAGCCATCGAGGCCGAAGCTGGAACTGAAACTGAAACTGAAGCACCGCAAGCCGCCGTGCCCCTGGCGCCTTTCGAGGGGCTGGACCTGGATCTGGGCCTGACACCGGCAGCGGCACCCGCCGAAGCGATCGAGATGATCGCGGTGCCAGAAACGGTTGAGGCGGTTGAAGCGCCAGAAGCGGTTGAAGCGGTTGAAGCATCCGACGCAGTCGAGTCGGTCAAGGCGCTCGAGGTGCCCGAGGCAGAAACCCCGCAGGCCGAAGAGTCCGGCGACGAGGATCTGTCCGGCATCGACGCCGATGGCTTCAAGGTCGTGGATGGCCTGCGCATCAGTGCGCCGCTGTACAACGTCTACCTCAACGAGGCCGACGAATGGTCGCGCCGCCTGGACCTGACGCTGCAGCAATGGGCGACCGAGCCCGGCGAGCCCGTGCCCGACGACGCCGTCGCCTTTGCGCATTCGCTGGCCGGAAGCTCGGCCACCGTGGGCTTCAAGGCCTTGTCGGATCTGGCGCGCCTGCTGGAACATACGCTGACCCATCTGCAGCCGCAGCGCTGTGGCACGCCCGACCAGGTTGCCGCCTGCGTGGCGGCCTCCGACGAAGTGCAGCGCCTGCTGCACCAGTTCGCCGCCGGTTTCCTCAAGACGCCCCAGCCGGGCGTGGAAGAAGCCCTGCAGGCGCTGCTGGCGCTGGACATCGAGGCCGCAGACGCGCCGGACAGCCGCCTGGACGCGCTGGAGCAGCTGGACCAACTGGACCAACTGGAGCCTCAGGAAGCCAGCCATGGCACGGACGCCGTGCTCGACGCCGGTGCCCAGGCGCAGACACCGTCGGTGGCGCCCCTGGCCTACTCCATGCGCCCCCTGGTCAACGATGCGCGCCACGAAGCCGAGCTGCAGCGCCGCATCGACGAGGCCATCGCCCATGCCGTGGCCGTGGGCAGCGACCTGGACGATGACATCGATGCGCTGGACGAGGTCGATCCCGACCTGTTCCCCATCTTCGAGGAAGAGGCCATCGAGCTGCTGCCCCGCCTGGGCGCCGCGCTGCGCCGCTGGCATGGCCGGCCCTCGCTGGACGAGGCGCGCCACGAAACCCTGCGCGCCCTGCACACGCTCAAGGGCAGTGCCCGGCTGGCGGGCGCCATGCGCCTGGGCGAGATGGCCCACCGCCTTGAATCTGCCGTGGAGCGGGTCGATGGCGAATCTCCGACCGCCGAGCAGATCGAGCCCTTGCTGGGCAGCTTCGACGCGCTGCAGGCCGGCTTCGACGTGCTGCGCGTGGCCGGTGAGCAGGCGCAGGAAGCGCCGCTGGACCTGGGCGATGAAATCTCCCACGACGAGCCCGCAGCGGCTGCGGCCTCCGACGCATCGGCAGCGGCTGGATCACCGGCGGCCGCGGCCCCTGTGCCAGCGCCTGTCACTGCGCCGCTGCGCGCCGGTGCCCAGCAGACGGTGCGCGTGCGCGCCCAGCTGCTGGACCGCCTGATCAGCCAGGCTGGCGAGGTGCTGATTGCGCGCTCGCGTGTCGATGCGCGCCTGGCCCAGGCCCGTGGCTCGCTGGACGAGCTGGCCGGCAACCTGGAGCGCCTGCGCATGCAGCTGCGCGACATCGAGGTCCAGGCCGAGAGCCAGATGCAGTCGCGCCTGGCCCTGTCCAAGGACTCGGCCGTGGGCTTCGACCCGCTGGAGTTCGACCGCTTCACGCGCGTGCAGGAACTCACCCGCATGATGGCCGAGTCGGTCAACGACGTGGCCACCGTGCAGCGCAACCTGCAGCGCGACATGGCCGGCGCCGAGGACGACCTGGTCGCCCAGGGCCGCCAGGCCCGCGAGTTGCAGCGCGACCTGCTGCGCACGCGCATGGTGGAGTTCGACTCCCTGGCCGAGCGCCTGTACGCCGTGGTCCGCCAGACCTCCAAGGAGATGGGCAAGCAGGTGCGGCTGAACATCCTGGGTGGCACCATTGAAATGGACCGGGGCATGCTGGACCGCATGATGCCGGCCTTCGAGCACTTGCTGCGCAACTGCGTGGCCCACGGCATCGAGTCGCCCGAGCAGCGTGCCGCCGCAGGCAAGCCCGCCATGGGCACCATTGAAATCATCCTGAGCCAGGAGCGCAACGACGTGGCGCTGTCGGTGGAGGACGATGGCGCCGGCCTGAACCTGCAGCGCATCCGCGACAAGGCCGTGGCCCAGGGCCTGTGGCCCGAGGACCAGACGCTGACGGAGCAGGACGCCGGCCGCCTGATCTTCGAGCCCGGCTTCACCACGGCCACCGAGGTGACCGGCGTGGCCGGGCGCGGCATCGGCATGGACGTGGTGCGCTCCGAAGTCAACGCGCTGGGCGGCCGCATCGAAACCCACAGCGAGGCGGGCCGGGGCAGTGCCTTCCGCCTCGTGCTGCCGCTGACGACCGCCGTCACCCAGGTGGTCATGCTGCGCGCGGGCCAGTTGCTGGTCGGCGTGCCCGCCAGCCTGGTGGAAATCGTGCGCCGCGCGCCGCTGGAGCTGCTGCAGCAGGCCTATGCCAGCCACAGCTTCGAAGACGGCAGCGAGACCCTGCCTTTCTACTGGGCCGGCGCGCTGTGGCAGTCCTCGCTGCGCAGCGAGGAAACCGTGGGCCGCACCCGGCCCGTGGTCATCCTGCGCAGCGCGGCGCAGCGCATCGCGCTGCACGTGGACGAAGTGCTGGGCAACCAGGAAGTGGTGATCAAGAACCTCGGCCCCCAGCTGGCCCGCCTGCCCGGCCTGACCGGCATGTCGGTGCTGGCCTCGGGCGCCGTGGTGCAGATCTACAACCCCGTGGCGCTGGCCAACGTCTATGGCGACGAGGTGCGCGCCCGGACCGAAGAGGCCGAGCGCGCCGCAGGCCAGGGCGACGGCGAAGCCGTGCTGGCCAGCGCAGGGCCGGCCTCGGTGCCGCTGGTGCTGGTGGTGGACGACTCCATCACCGTGCGCCGCGTCACCCAGCGCCTGCTGCAGCGCGAAGGCTACCGCGTGGCCCTGGCGGCCGACGGCCTGCAGGCCATGGAACGCCTGGCCGAGGAGCGCCCCACCCTGGTGCTGTCCGACATCGAGATGCCGCGCATGGACGGCTTCGACCTGCTGCGCAACATCCGCGCCGACGAGGCCCTGCGCGACCTGCCCGTGGTCATGATCACCTCGCGCATCGCCCAGAAGCACCGCGAGATGGCGCGCCAGCTGGGAGCCAACCACTACCTGGGCAAGCCCTACTCGGACGAGGAACTGCTGGGCCTGATCCAGCACTACTCCCTGCAGGGCGGCAGCATCAGCGGCGGCCCGCTGGCGCCGCAGTCGCTGCAGGCGCAGCAGGTGGACAACGAGCCCCTGGGCGAAGGGGCCTGAAGGCTGGTGGCCTGAACAAAAAAGAGCAGCATCCGCTGCTCTTTTTTTATTCCAGCAGGTTTTTCAGCTGGCCTGCTTGACCACGCCGTAGCGGGCCAGCGTGCGCTCGCGCGCGGCTGCGTGGTCCACCACGGGATGGGGGTAGTCCGTGCCCAGCACCACGCCGGCCTCGGCCAGCTCCAGCGGCCGGGCCTGCCAGGGCGCGTGGCGCAGCGCGGCGGGCAGGCGGGCCAGTTCGGGCACGTAGCGCTCGATGAAGCGCGCATCGGCATCGAACTTCTGGCTTTGCGTGATGGGGTTGAAGATGCGGAACCAGGGCTGGGCATCGCAGCCCGTGGAGGCCGCCCACTGCCAGCCGCCGTTGTTGGCCGCCAGGTCGAAGTCGTTGAGCTGGCGCGCAAACCAGGCCTCGCCCCGGCGCCAGTCTATGCCCAGATCCTTGACCAGAAAGCTGGCCGCCACCATGCGCAGCCGGTTGTGCATATAGCCCGTGGTGTTGAGCTGGCGCATGGCGGCATCGACCAGCGGATAGCCGGTGCGGCCCTCGCACCAGGCGGCATACAGCGCATCGGCCTCGGGGCCGGTATCCCACACGATGGCGTCGTAGGCGGGCTTGAAGCTGGCGTGCACCACGTGCGGATGGTGGGCCAGGATCTGGAAATAGAAGTCGCGCCAGATCAGCTCGGACAGCCAGGTGGCGGCGCCCTCGGCATCATGGGGCTGGCTCTGCGTCTGCTCCCAGGCCAGCCTTGCCAGGCGGCGGATGGAGACCGTGCCGAAGCGCAGGTGCACGCTCAGGTAGCTGGGGCCCTTGACGGCGGGAAAGTCTCGCGCCTGCTTGTAGCGCGGCAGGCGCGGCAGAAAGTCGGCCAGCAGTTCCTCGGCGCCGGCGCAGCCCGTGGGCAGGCGCAGGCCGTCCAGCGTGCCGGCCTCAAAGCCCAGGTCGGCTGCGGTGGGCACGGGGCGGCGTTCGCCTTCGGGGCGCGGGGCCAGGCGCTCGGGCAGGTCGCGCTCGCTGGGATAGGCGGACAGGAAGAAGGGTGTGATCTGGCGCAGCCAGGCGTTCTTGTACGGGGTGAACACCGAGAACGGCGCGCCGGCCTGGGTCAGCACCTCGTCGCGCGCAAAGACCATGTGGTCCTTGAAACTGTGCAGGGCCACGCCCTCGGCGGCCAGGGCCTGGCGCACGCGGGCGTCGCGGGCCAGGGCGTCGGGCTCGTCGTCCCAGTTGCAGAACACGGCCTGGGCGCCGAGCTGCCGGGCCAGGTCCGGGATCTGCTCAGCGGGCCGGCCACGGCGCACGATGAGGCCGGTGTCGGCGCGGCCCGAGGCCTCGCGCAGCGCATCGTCCAGCCCGCTCAGGCTCTGGCAGATGAACTCCACGCGCCGGTCTGCACGGGGCAGGGGGGCGAGGATGTCGTCGTCGAAGATGAACACGCAATGCACCTGCCTGCACTGGCGCAGCGCGTGGTAGAGGGCGGCGTGGTCGGCCAGGCGCAGGTCGCGCCGCAGCCAGACCAAGCCCACAGGGTAAGAAGGTGGCATGGATCGCCGGTAAAATCCGTGGTTATGTCTGCTGAAACTGCGCCTATCAATCTGACGCACCACTTCCTGATTGCCATGCCTGGCCTGGAAGACGAAGCGTTCTCGCGCAGTGTGATCTACCTGTGCGAACACAGCGAGCGCGGTGCGCTCGGTCTGATTATCAACAAGCCCTCGCAGCTTACGCTGGAAGGCTTGCTGGAAAAGGTGGATCTGGCCCTGGGCCGCGAGGACCTTCGCGGCAACCGTGTCTTCAACGGCGGACCCGTGCAGACCGATCGCGGCTTTGTGCTGCACGACCCCATGGTCATCGAAGGCGCGCCCGACGACGAGTCCGCCTACGCCTCGACCATGACCATTCCCGGCGGCTTGGAGATGACCACCTCCAAGGACGTGCTCGAAGCCCTGTCCGACGGCGCAGGCCCCAAGCGCCTGCTGGTCACCCTGGGCTACGCGTCCTGGGGCGAGGGACAGCTGGAGTCGGAGCTGGCCGAAAACGCCTGGCTCACGGTGGGTGCCGACGCCAACGTCATCTTCGACACCCCGGTCGACGACCGCTATGACCGCGCCCTGGGCCTGCTGGGCCTGCAGCGCTGGATGATCTCGCCCGAAGCGGGGCGTGCATGAGCCTGCCCGCTCCCGAGTCCCAGGCAGCAGCGGCAGCCGGCACGGCCGTGCCGCCCACCGTTCCCTCCCATTTCCAGAGTTTCGTGGCCTTCGATTTCGGGGCCAAGCGCACGGGCTGTGCCGTGGGCACGCGCATGCTGCGCTCGGCCAACCCGCTGCCCACCATCCGCGCCGAGGCTGGCGAGGCCCGCCTGGCCCAGGCCGGCGAGCGCATCAAGGAGTGGCAGCCCGATGCGCTGGTCATCGGCGTTCCCTACCACCCCGACGGCAATGCGCACGAGAACACGGCGCGGGCGAAGAAATTCGGCCGCCAGCTCAAGAGCCGCTTCGGCCTGCCTGTCTATGAGGTGGACGAGCGCTACAGCACCACCGAGGCCCTGGCCGGTGGCGCAAGGGATGCCGATGCGGCCTCGGCCTGCATCATTCTTGAACAGTTTTTGAGGAGTCTTCCATGAGTGAATCCATTGCGGGAGCCGGCAGCCTGGTGCTGGACGCCGAGGCCCTGTACCGCGAACTGCTGCGCGGCGTGCGCAGCCTCATGGGGCCTGAAACCCGCCTGGCCGGCATCACCTCGGGCGGCGCCTGGCTGGTGGAGCGGCTGCACAAGGACCTGAACCTGCCCGGCAACCCCAGCGTGCTGTCCTCGGCCCTGCACCGCGACGACTTCGCGCAGCGCGGCATGGCCACCAGCGCCCAGACGCAGATCGACTTTGACGTCAACGGCGCCGACATCCTGGTGCTGGACGACGTGCTCTACACCGGCCGCACCGTGCGCGCCGTGCTCAACGAACTCTATGACTACGGCCGCCCGGCCTGCGTGCGCCTGGCGGTGCTGGTGGACCGGGGCGGGCGCGAGTTGCCCTTCCAGGCCGACTTTGCCGCCGCGCGCATCGCGCTGCCGGCCGACCGCCTGCTGTCGCTGGCGCGCGATGACGCCGGCGTCTTCCAATTCCGCATCCAAGAGGCCTGACCGTGCTGTACAAGCGCAATCCCCAGCTCAACAAGAACGGCGAACTGATCCACCTGCTGTCCACCGAAGGACTGTCCAAGGACATCCTCACCCACATCCTGGACACGGCGGCCAACTTCGTCAGCGTCAATGACCGCGAGGTCAAGAAGGTGCCGCTGCTGCGCGGCAAGAGCGTGTTCAACCTGTTCTTCGAGAACAGCACGCGCACGCGCACCACGTTCGAGATCGCGGCCAAGCGCCTGTCGGCCGACGTGTTCAACCTGGACATCGCGCGCAGCTCGGCCAGCAAGGGCGAATCGCTGCTGGACACCATCGCCAACCTCTCGGCCATGGCCGCCGACATCTTCGTCGTGCGCCACAGCGAGTCGGGTGCGCCCTACCTCATCGCCCAGCATGTGGCGCCCCATGTCCACGTGGTCAATGCCGGCGACGGCCGCCACGCCCACCCCACGCAGGGGCTGCTGGACATGTACACCATCCGCCACTACAAGAAGGACTTCGCCAACCTGCGCGTGGCCATCGTGGGCGATGTGCTGCACTCGCGCGTGGCGCGCTCCGACATCCATGCGCTGACCACGCTGGGCGCGGCCGAAGTGCGCGTCGTCGGCCCGCGCACCTTGGTGCCGCCGGACCTGGCGCAGATGGGCGTGCGCGTCTTCCACACGCTGGAAGAGGGCATCCGGGACTGCGACGTGATCATCATGCTGCGCCTGCAGAACGAGCGCATGAGCGGCGCCCTGCTGCCGTCCAGCCAGGAATACTTCAAGAGCTTCGGCCTCACGGCCGAGAAGCTGCGCCTGGCCAAGCCGGACGCCATCGTCATGCACCCGGGCCCCATCAACCGCGGCGTGGAGATCGACTCCGAAGTGGTCGATGGCCCGCAGGCCGTGATCCTGTCGCAGGTCTCGTTCGGCATCGCCGTGCGCATGGCCGTCATGTCGATAGTGGCCGGCAACGAGGCTTGAAATGAAGCACCCCCTGAGCGACTGCGTCGCTTCCCCCTCTCTCGCTACGCGGGAGGGGGACGACGCCCTCGCTGCAGGGCGGCCTTTGCTCGGCGTCCCTGAGATGGGCCATGCTTTTTCCATGCCCGGTGTCCTGGACTGAGTCCAGGCGCTTTTTGTGAATGCAAATGTTTTTGATCGCCGCAGGCCGCAGCCCATGCGCCGCCTGCGGTCTACGGGGTAGCAAACCATGAAGATACTCATCCGCAACGGCCGAGTGATGGACCCGGCACGGGGCCTGGACCAGCAGGCCGACGTGGCCATCGATGGCGGCAAGGTGCTGGCCATCGGCAAGGCGCCCGAGGGATTTGCCGCAGAACGCGAGATCGATGCCGCCGGCTGCTGGGTGCTGCCGGGCCTGGTCGATCTGGCCGTGCGCCTGCGCGAGCCCGGCCACGAGCACGAAGGCATGCTGCAGTCTGAGATGGCTGCATCGGTGGCCGGTGGCGTGACCAGCCTGGTCTGCCCGCCCGACACCGACCCCGTTCTCGACGAGCAGGGCCTGGTGGAGATGCTCAAGTTCCGCGCCGAGAAGCTGCACCAGTCGCGCCTGTTCCCACTGGGCGCGCTGACGCTGGGTCTCAAGGGCGAAGTGCTGACCGAGATGGCCGAGCTGACCGAGTCCGGCTGCATCGGCTTCAGCCAGGCCGAAGTGCCCATGACCAGCACCCAGACCCTGCAGCGCGCGCTGGCGTATGCGGCCACCTACGGCTACACCGTGTGGCTGCGCCCGCAGGAGCTGTACCTGGGCAAGGGCGTGGCCGCCAGCGGCCCGCTGGCCACGCGCATGGGCCTGTCCGGCGTGCCCGTGGCGGCCGAGACGATTGCCCTGCACACCATCTTCGAGCTGATGCGCGGCACCCAGGCGCGCGTGCACCTGTGCCGCCTGTCCAGCGCCGCAGGCGTGGAACTGGTGCGCCGTGCCAAGGCCGAAGGCCTGCAGGTCACGGCCGACGTGTCCATCAACTCGCTGCACCTGACCGATACCGATATCGGCTACTTCGACAGCAGCGCGCGCGTCACGCCGCCGCTGCGCCAGCAGCGCGACCGCGATGCGCTGTCTGCCGCGCTGGCCGATGGCACCATCGACGCCCTGGTCTCCGACCACACGCCCGTCGATGAAGACGCCAAGGTCCTGCCCTTTGCCGAGGCCGAGCCCGGCGCCACGGGCGTGGAGCTGCTGCTGTCGCTGGCCGTCAAGTGGTCGCAGGAAAGCGGTGTGCCCCTGAACCGCGCACTGGCCGCCATCACGGCATCGCCCGTGCAGGTGCTGGGATCGGCGCTGGGCGAGCTGCAGGAGCAACTGGGCCGTCTGGCCGAGGGCGGCGTGGCCGACCTGTGCATCGTCGATCCGCAGGCGGCCTGGACCGTGAAGCCCCAGGAACTGGCCAGCCAGGGCAAGAGCACGCCCTTCGGCGGCTACGAGCTGCCGGCCCGCGTGCGCTGCACGCTGGTCGATGGCCGCGTGGCATTCGAACGCCGCTGAACATGAGCCGTCTGCGCAGGGGAGGGCGCGCCACGCTGCGCGCAGCGCGCCTGTTCGGCCATGTGTGCAAGGGGCTGTGGATCGTGGCCCTGCGCTTTCCGCAGCTGCCCGAGGCGCGCCAGCACGCCCATGTGCAGGCCTGGGCCCTGCAGTTGCTGGCCCATGCGGGCGTGCGCCTGGAGATCCAGGGCGAGCCGCCGCGCCAGGGCCCCATGCTCATGGTCAGCAACCATATTTCCTGGCTCGACATTCCCGTGCTGCATGCGGCGCGGCACTGCCGCTTCATCTCCAAGTCCGACGTCAAGGGCTGGCCGCTGATCGGCACGCTGGCCACGGCGGCGGGCACGCTGTACATCGAGCGCACCTCGCGCCGCGATGCCCGGCGCATGGTGCAGAGCATGGAGGAATCCCTGCAGCGCCGCGAGATCCTGGCCATCTTCCCCGAAGGCACGACGGGCGACGGCCGCAAGCTGCTGCCCTTTCATGCCAACCTGCTGCAGGCGGCCGTGCAGATCGATGCGCCCGTGCTGCCCGTGGGCCTGCGCTTCATCGACGGCGCCACCGGCCAGATCAGCCACGCGCCCAGCTACGAGGGCGATGAAACCCTGCTGGGCTCCATCTGGCGCACGCTGTGCGCCGACGACCTGGTGGCCGTCGTCCACTATGGCCAGCCGCAGACGGCCGAAGGCCGCGACCGCCGCGTCTGGTCGCAGGACCTGCATGCCGAGGTGGACCGGCTGCGCCAGGCCTGAACGCTGCCAGCGACATGACTGACACTCTCACGCTCCGGCCCTCGCGGCCTGATGACCTTCCCGCCCTGAACGCCGTTCTCTGGGCCACCTACGACAGCACCTGGAAGCCCCAGCTGACGGCGGACAAGCATGCGCAGTTCTGCGCCTCCGGCAAGACCGCGCAGTACGTGCAGTCGCGCGGCCACCTTTTCCGGGTGGCCGAGTGCGATGGCGTGGTCGCCGGCTTCGTGGACTGGGTGGATGACTTCATCGGCGCCCTGCATGTGCTGCCGGCCTGGCAGGGGCGCGGCGTGGGCCGTGCGCTGCTGGCCCATGCCGAGCAGGCTTTGCGCGCCGCCGGCCACGCCCAGGTGCGCCTGGAGACCGACAGCTTCAACACCCAGGCCCTGGGCTTTTACACGGCGCAGGGCTACGCCACGCTGGACACCTATCCCGACGAGGAATGGGACTGCGGCCTGACCACGGTGCTCATGGGCAAGCCGCTGGCCTGAAAGGCCGGCCCCTCAGTTGCTGTAGGGCTGTCGCTCCAGCACCAGGTTGGCGAAGTCCTCCACCAGGTCGGCACCCAGTTCCTCGATGGCGTCGTCTTCCTCGTCGAAGGCCCAGAGCACGCGGATGTCCGTGCCCTTGCTGCCTGCATGGTCGAGCAGCTCGAACAGCGAGCGCAGCCCCATGGTCGATGCGCTGTTGATGTACTGCAGCTTCACCTCGGCCACGAAGCGTGCGGGCTGGCTGGCCTCTAAGTACTGGCCCAGCATGGCCAGCAGGGGGGTGAAGAAGGGCAGCGGGTTTTCTGGATAGCACTCGCCTTCGATGCGCAAAAGCTGCTCGGCCGGCGAGAAGACCACTTCGGGCGTGACGGAAGTGCGTTCGGATTTCAGTGCTTGCATGGCGGCGTCATTCGGATTCGGGAAGGGGTCCCGGCGCTCAGATCAGCGCCTTGACGTGGAACACGGCATGGGGCGCGGTATCTGCGGCGTCCTCTCCCGTGGCGATGTGGTACTGCAGCGGTGCCGAGGCGTCGCGCGCAATGGTCAGCCAGCCCAGGCCCGCGCCGCGGCTGATGTCATCGCTGGCGCTGTGGTCGGTGTTGTGCAGCTGGGCCTTGTAGGCGGCCTTGATTTCGGGGTGGCTCATGGCGCGCACGGCATCCAGCTTGGCGGCCAGGCGCGGCACATGTTCGCGGCGCACGGCGTTGCTGCAGGCAATCCAGAAGCGCGCCTGCGCCTGATCGGCCCCCGCGTCCGGGGCGCCGGCCGGTGCATCGATGCGGCCCACGCCGATGGCGCCCTGTGCCACGGGTTCGCCGAGTGCCTGGCTGGCTCCGGCGTCAGAGGCAGGCAGCGGCGCCGCGTAGTGCAGCACGTTCTGCGCCATTTCGATGAAGGTGGAAAACAGCTTGCGTTTGGCGCTGCTCGATCCGTCCTCGCTGGCCAGCCGGCACTTGAGCGTGTCGGCCGCCGCCTGGATCACATTGGGGTTGAAGGTGCCCGCGTAGTACAGCAGCAGGCCGTTGTGCTCGGCCTGGGCGCGCAGGTGCGCGAATTCGGACGGGCTCATGGCTGCAGGGCCTGGTTGCGCCACACCAGCAGCGAGACATCGTCGCGCCGGCGCTGCGTGCCCTGCCACTGGGCAAAGGCCTGCCGGAATTCGGCGCAGGCCTGGGCGGCGGGGCGGTCGTGCTGCTCGTGCAGGAAGCGCGCCAGGCGCTTTCTGCCGTGGGCGATCTGGCGCGGGCCGCCCAATTGGTCGATGACGCCATCGGTGGCCACCATCAGCAGCGAGCCGGGCGCGACCTCCAGCTCCTGCGTGCTCCAGGCCGCGTCGTCGGGCGTGGTCGCATAGCCTATGCCCAGCTTGTCGCCGGCATGGATCTGCACCTGGGCCGCCTCCTGCACGCCGGGCGGCGCCACCAGCAGGTCCAGCCGGGCCGAGGCAAAGCGCAGTTGCGTGCCGCAGGGCGACTGCAGGAACAGCGCGGCGTCCAGGCCGTCGCTGGAGGCTTTTTCGGCGGGCAGGCCATCGGCGGGCGCTGCCGGTGCGCCCCAGGCGGGCTGGACGTCGCGGCTGCGCTGCTGCAGCACGCGCTTGATGTAGCGGTTCATCTGGCCCAGCAGGGCGCCGGGGTCGATGGCGGCGCCGGTGCCGGTGCCGATACCTGCAGGCGCCACGGCCTGTTCGAGAAAGGACAGTGCAATCAGCGTCATGAAGGCGCCCGGCACGCCGTGGCCCGTGCAGTCGAACATGCAGCCCAGCAGGCCCTGCGGTGTGGCGCGGAAGAAGTACGCATCGCCGCCCACCACGTCGCGCGGCTCCCACAGCAGGCCGTGGTCGGCCAGCTGGCTGGCGAGCACGCGGTCGGATTCGAGCAGGTGCGAGCGCTGGATCAGGCTGGCGTAGTCGATGCTGGCCATGAGCTGGCGCGTCTTGTCGGCCTCGATGTCGGACATGGCGGCCATCAGCGCGTGGCCCGTGCCTATGCCTGCGTAGCGGCCTTCCTCCACGGTGATGAAGCCGTCCTTGAGCACGCGGCTGCCGCTGGCCAGCGCCTGCTGCACCAGCTGGTCGATGGGCAGGCCGGCCGCCACCACCATGGGCGCGGTGTCGGTGAATACCAGGCAGCTGCGGCGGCCGAACACGTCGCGCGCAAAGGGCCGCGCGTACTGCTCCATGAAGCGCTGGCGGTTGATCAGGCCCAGCGGCCGGTCATCGGCCACCACGGCCAGGGTTTCGAGCATGGGCTGCTCGCTGAACAGCCGGTGCACATCCTCGTTGCTGGCCTCGGGGGGGATCGGTGCCGTGGGCTGGCTGAGCTGGCCTGCACGGGCCACAAGGCGCGGCGCGGCGGGCGCCGGGGCCAGCGCGGGAACGGGTGCAGGGTCAGGTAGCTGATCCGCTGCAGGGTGCTGCGTGGAGGAGGGGTCCAGAGCAAACATGGGGTGGCCTTGAATTGTCACAAGATGTGACTGATTCTGGGTTCCACCCGTGACCGTCGAATGACAAAGCCCGGACGGCGCGGCGGACGCCGCTGGTTCAGGCTGCAGCGGACTGCGGGGCGCCCTGTGTTTCTCGCGGGAAGGCGACCACGTGATTCATGTCGAGCCGGATTCCCACCCACTCGCCCACGGCATGGTCGTGGTGGCTGGGCACATGGGCCATCACGCTGTGGCCGCTGGCCAGCTCCAGCGTGTAGAGGAACTCCGAGCCGCGAAACGCCTTGCGCAGGATGCGTGCCTGCACGGGCGAGGCATCGTCGTGCACCACATCGTCGGCGCGCAGCAGTACATCGCATTCGCCGCCCGGAAACTGCGCAGGCAGCGGGCAGGTGGCCGGATCGACCAGATCGCCCAGCGCCGTGCGCGCCACCACGCCACCGGCCCCGGAAGGCGCCAGCGTGGCCGGCACGAAGACGCCGTGGCCGATGAAGTCCGCCACGAAGCGCGTGGCAGGGCGGTGGTACAGCGAATAGGCGTCATCCCACTGCTGCAGCTGCCCCTGGTAGACCACGCCGATCATGTCGCCGATGGCAAAGGCCTCCAGCTGGTCGTGCGTGACGAACAGGGCCGTGGCGCCTGCAGCCTTGAGGATGCCGCGCACCTCATGCGCCAGGCGCTCGCGCAGGTCCACGTCGAGGTTGGAGAAGGGCTCGTCCAGCAGCATCAGCTGCGGGCTGGGCGCCAGCGCGCGGGCCAGCGCCACGCGCTGCTGCTGGCCGCCCGACAGCTCATGCGGAAACCTCCCTGCACTGCCGGCCAGGCCCACCAGCTCCAGCACCTCGGCCACGCGCTCGGCCTGGCGCGCCTTGGGCAGATGGTGGATGCCGAAGGCCACGTTGCGGCCCACGTTCAGATGGGGGAACAGCGCATAGTCCTGGAACACCATGCCGATGCGCCGCTGCTCGGGAGGGAGCGAGAAATCCGCGCTGCCCACGAGCTGGCCGTCGATGCGGATCTCGCCGCCGCTCACGGGCTCCAGGCCCGCCACGGCACGCAGCAGCGTGGTCTTGCCGCAGCCCGAGGGGCCGATGAGCACGCCGATGTCGCCAGCGGCCAGATTCAGCGTGACGCCCTGCACGGCAGGCCTGTCGCGGCCCGGGTAGCGCACCTCGAGTTGGGAGACGGTCAAAAACATGCGGCGATTGTAGAACCGCGCAAATGAATAGAATTCGCATTTGCATTGGCGGGCCAGGGGCATGCCCGGAGCCCGCCGACTCCAGCAGCCTGCAGGCACGTCCGGTCTCGGCGGCACATCGGCCCACAGGCCGGTGGCAGCCGCGGATCCCGGCCCGTTCCATAGCCCGGCAGCCAGATCCTCCCCCTCATCCTCTAGCCGAGACCTCCGCTTTGCGCCGTCTGTCGTCCGTACTCCGCTCCCTTCCCCTGCTCCTGCTGGCCCTGGTGCTGATGCTGCCCGTGCTGGCCGTGCTCGGCTCCTGGCTGCCCGTGGGGCAGGGCGATGCCCTGGCCGGCTCCATCCTGCGCGAGATGGCGGCCACCGTGCTGCCCGGCTACCTGTGGACCACGGTCTGGCTGGGCCTGCTGGTGGCGTTGGGCGCGGCCATCGTGGGCACGGGCACGGCGGCGGCCGTGACGCTGTTCGACTTCCGGGGCCGGCGCCAGCTCGAATGGCTGCTGCTGCTGCCGCTGGCCATGCCGGCCTATGTCACGGCCTATGCCTATACCGACTTCCTGCAGTTCAGCGGCCCGCTGCAGACCTGGCTGCGCGACACCTATGGCCTGGAAGGCCGGCTCCTGCCCGAGGTGCGCAGCCTGGGCGGCGCGGTCTGGGTCTTCATCTTCTCGCTCTACCCGTATGTCTACCTGCTGGCGCGCACCGCGCTGGGCGAGCGCGCCGCGCACCTGATGGAGGCCGCGCGCCTGATGGGCGCGCCGCTGTCGCGGCGCATCTGGTCGGTGGCGCTGCCGCTGGCGCGCCCGGCCGTGGCCGCTGGCGTGGCCCTGGTGGTGATGGAGACGCTGGCCGACTTCGGCGTGGTCAGCTACTTCGGCATACAGACCTTCACCACGGGCATCTACAAGGCCTGGCTGTCCATGGACAACCGCATTGCCGCCGCGCAGCTGGCGACCTTTTTGCTGGTGCTGGTGGTGCTGCTGCTGCAGCTGGAGCTGCGCGCCCAGCGGCGCATGCGCTTCGTCACCGGCAGCACGGGCCGCGCCAGCTCGGCCGAGGCGCAGCCGCTGCGCCTGCGCGGCTGGCGCTGCGCGCTGGCCTGGCTGGTGTGCCTGCTGCCCGTGCTCATGGGCTTTGTGGCGCCCGTGTTCTTCATGCTGCGCCCGCTGGCGGCCGACTGGTCGGTGCTGCCCTGGGACCGCTTCCTCGATTGGGCGCTCAACAGCGTGCGCCTGGGCACCATCACCTCGGTGCTGGCCGTGATCATCGCCGTGGCCCTGGCATTTGCCGTGCGCCGCCACAAGGAGTCGGCCGTCACGCGCGGCGTGGTGCAACTGGCCAGCCTGGGCTATGCGGTGCCGGGCGCCGTCGTCGTCGTCGGCCTGCTGCTGCCCGTGGGCTGGGTGCAGCAGGTGCGGCCCGAATGGGGCGTTGCCGGCCTGGTCACGGCCACCGCCGTGGGCATTGTCTGGGCCTACCTGGTGCGCTTTTGCGCCGTGGCCCTGCAGTCCATGCAAAGCGGCTATGCGCGCATCGCGCCCAGCCTGGACGACTCGGCCCGCATGCTGGGCACGGGCGCCTGGGGCATGCTGTCGCGCGTGCACTGGCCGCTGCTCAGGCGCTCCACGGCGGCGGCGGCGCTGCTGGTCTTCGTCGATGTGATGAAGGAGCTGCCCGCCACCATGGTGCTGCGCCCCTTCAACAGCGACACCCTGGCCGTCGTGGCCTACCAGCTCGCGCGCGACGAACGCCTGGGCGAGGCCGCCCTGCCGTCGCTGGCCCTGGTGCTGGTGGGCCTGATCCCCGTGATCATGCTCAGCCGCACGCTGCGCGCCGAGCGCCCGGGCACTGCCCGCTGAGCCTGCGCTGCCGGGTGCTGCAAAGCGCGGCCTGGCAAAGCCGGCTACGCTCGCGCCATGCACGCCAGAGTCCTGCGCTATCTCGACGAAGTGGTCCGCCGCGGTTCCATCCGCAAGGCGGCCGAACATCTGCACGTGGCCCCCACGGCCGTCAACCGCCAGATCCTCGACCTGGAGGCCGAGCTGGGCACGCCCCTGTTCGAGCGCATCCACAAGCGCCTGCGCCTCACCCCGACGGGCGAGATGGTGCTGGCCCATGTGCGCGCCACGCTGCGCGAGCATGCTGCGCTGCGCGAGCGCATTGCCGAACTGCAGGGCGCGCGCAGCGGCGAGATCACCGTGGCCGCGACCACGGGGCTGGCCGGCTCGCTGCTGCCCTCGCTGGTGCATGAATTCCGCCAGCGCCACCCGGGCATCGTGGTGCGCATCATCGACCTGCCCCTGAGCGACATCGCGGCCGCCGTGGAAGGCGGCGACGCCGACCTGGGCCTGGCCTACGACCTGTCCGAACGCCCCGCGCTGCGCGCGCTGGCCACCAGCGAATGGCAGATCGGCGCCATCGTGCCGCCGCGGCATGCGCTGGCGCGCCAATCGTCGGTGCTGCTTAGCGAGTGCATAGGCCATCCGCTCATCCTGCCCGCGCCGCCGCTGTCCATCCGCAGCCTGCTGGACGAAGCCTTTGCGCGCAACGCCATCGAGGTCACGCCCGTGGCCGAGTCCACCTCCATGGCGCTGATCCAGCGCCTGGTCATGCTGGGCGAGGGCATTGCCCTGCTCAACCCGCTGGACGTGATGGAAGAGCGCAGCCGCAATGCCCTGGTCTTCGTGCCTTTGCGCGATGCGCATCTGCGGCGGCAGACGCTGGTGCTGACCGGCCGGGCCAGGGGGCAGTTGAGCGCGGCGGGGGAGCTGATGGCCCAGTCCATCGGCCAGGCGCTGGCAAGGCTGTTTGCCGGGGGGCGGTAAGTCTTCGGCACTGTCCACTTTTTGTGGACACATCGGGCGGAATTCAGCGCTATCGGCAATGGCTTGTCCTTCCTAGACTGGCGGCTTTTCCATTTCGAAGAAGAGAACGCCATGACCTTGATCGCACTGAACGCCGATGTACTCGTCACCATGGATGCGCAGCGCCGCGAGATCCGCGACGGCGCCCTGGTGGCCGACGGCCCGGCCGTGCAATGGGTGGGCACCACGGCCGATCTGCCGCCGCAGTACCGCCGCATGGTGGACGACGGCACTGCCCAGGTGCTGGACATGCGCGGCCGCGTGGTCATGCCGGGCCTGGTCAACACGCACCACCACATGTACCAGAGCCTCACGCGCGCCGTGCCGGCCGCGCAGGATGCGGAGCTGTTCTCGTGGCTGACCAACCTGTACATGCTGTGGTCGCACCTCACGCCGGAGATGATCCACGTCTCCACCCAGACCGCCATGGCCGAGCTGATGCTGTCGGGCTGCACCACCACCAGCGACCACCTGTACCTGTATCCGAATGGCGCTCGGCTGGATGACTCCATCGCCGCGGCGCAGCAGATGGGCATGCGCTTTCATGCGGCGCGCGGCTCCATGAGCCTGGGCCGCAGCAAGGGCGGCCTGCCGCCTGACGCGGTGGTGGAGGAGGAGGAAGCCATCCTGCGCGACAGCCTGCGCCTGATCCAGCAGTACCACGACAGCGCACGCCACTCCATGCTGCGCGTGGTGCTGGCGCCGTGCTCGCCGTTCTCGGTGACGCGCGAGCTGATGCGCGAGTCCGCCGTGCTGGCGCGTGCGCACGGCGTGTCGCTGCACACCCACCTGGCCGAGAACGACAACGACGTCGCCTTCTCGCGCGAGAAATTCGGCCTCACTCCCGCGCAGTACGCAGAAAGCCTGGGCTGGGTCGGCCCCGATGTCTGGCATGCCCACTGCGTCAAGCTCGATGCCGAGGGCATTGCGCTGTTCGCGCGCACGGGCACGGGCGTGGCGCATTGCCCGTGCTCCAACATGCGCCTGGCCTCGGGCATCGCACCCGTGCGCACCATGCGCGATGCGGGCGTGCCGGTGGGCCTGGGCGTGGACGGCAGCGCCTCCAACGACGGCGCCCACATGCTGGGCGAGGCGCGTCAGGCCCTGCTGCTGCAGCGCGTGGGCCACGGCCCTGCCGCCATGGGCGCGCGCGAGGCGCTGGAGATCGCCACGCTGGGCGGCGCGCGCGTGCTGGGGCGCGACGACATCGGCGCGCTGGCGCCGGGCATGTCGGCCGACTTCGTGGCCTTCGACATGTCGGGCGTGGGTTACGCGGGCGCAGGCCATGACCCCGTGGCCGCGCTGGTGTTCTGCACGCCCACCGACGTGTCCACCAGCGTCATCAACGGCCGCGTCGTGGTCCGCGACGGCCACCTGCTCACGGCCGACCTGCCGCGCGTGCTGACACGCCACCGCGAACTGGCCCGCACGCTGTTCGAGCGCGCAGCGGGCCACTGACATATCCCTGCAGCGCGGCAGGCCGGCACCCAGGCCATCGCGGGTGCCGACCTGCCGCCCTGCGCCATTTCCCCGAAGCATCTCCAGGAGGCTCGAAGACCCGGACAGCACTTTCAGGACCCCCACCCTTTTCCGGCACCACTGCCCCGACATACATACAAGCGCCTCTGAAGAGGCCGACGGCCAGGACACAAGGAGACAAGACAATGGAACAACTGCTTTACAAGGTGGAAGACCGTCCGCCAATGCTCATCACCACGGTGCTTCTGTCGCTGCAGCACCTGCTGGCGGCGCTGGGCGGCATCATCGCCGTGCCCCTGGTCTTCGGCGGGGCGCTCAAGCTGCCGGCCGACCAGATCGTGGCGCTGGTGAATGCAGCGCTGCTGGGCTCGGGCGTGGTCACCATCGTCCAGTGCAGGGGGGTGGGGCCCGTGGGCATACGGCTGCCCTGCGTCATGGGCACAAGCTTCGCCTTCGTGGGCGCGGGCATCAGCGTGGGGCTGGAGCATGGCGTGGCCGGCATCCTGGGCTCCTCGCTGGTAGGGTCGCTGGTGATGATCGTGGGCAGCTACTTCATGCCCGTGATCCGCCGCTTCTTTCCGCACACCGTGACCAGCGTGGTCGTGACCATGATCGGCCTGTCGCTGACCCCCGTCGCCGTGGACTGGGCTGCGGGCGGCATGGGCCGCAGCGACTACGGCGCGATCGGCCACCTGGCCATCGCCGGCTTCGTGCTGGTGCTGGTGATCGGCTTCGTGCAGTGGGGCAGGGGCATCGTCTCTGCCTCGGCCGTGGTGCTGGGCATCGCCTGCGGCTATGTGCTGTGCCTGGCGCTGGGCCTTATCGACTTCACCCAGGTGAGCGAGGCCGCGGTCTTCGCCATCCCGCAACCGCTGACCTTCGGCATGACGTTCCCGGTGGCCGGCATCGTCGCCATGTCCATCGCCTTTCTGGTGACCATCGTCGAGACCACGGGCACCTTCATGGCCCTGGGCGCGGCCACGCAGACGCGCATCGACGGCAAGCGCCTGTCCAGCGGCATGCTGTGCGATGGCGTGGGCTCGGCCTTCGCCGCCGTGATGTCCAGCCCTCCGCTGTCCACCTTCGCCCAGAACGTGGGCGTAGTCTCGCTGACCGGCGTGGCCAGCCGCCACGTGGTCATGCTGACGGGCGTCATGCTGCTGCTGGCCGGACTCTTTCCCGTGCTGGGCGCACTGGTGGTGACGATTCCGCAGCCCGTGCTCGGCGGCGCGGGGCTGATGATGTTTGCCATGATCATTTCTGCCGGCATCCGCATGCTCAGCGGCGCCGAGCACTCGCGGCGCGCCAGCCTGATCATCGCGGTCTCGCTGGGCTGCGGCCTGGCGGTCACGGTGCGCCCGGACCTGCTGTCCCGCATGCCTGCCTTCGTGCGCGAAGTCTTCGGCTCGGGCATAACCGTCGGCGCCCTGGTCGCGGTGGGGCTGAACCTGCTGCTGCCCGGCCGCGAGGTCGATGCCCATCCCGAGGAAGCCGTGGCCTGATGCGCATTTTCATGGGCCTACACTGCGGCCCATGAACACCACCGCACCCCGCACCGACATCACCATCTACCACAACAACCGCTGCAGCAACTCGCGCGGCGCGCTGGCCCTGCTGCGCGACAACGGCGTGGAGCCGACCATCGTCGACTACATCGCCCAGCCCCTGGACGCTGAGCAACTGCAGGCCCTGGTCCGGCGGCTGGGCGTGCCCGTGCGCGAGCTGCTGCGCAGCAAGGAAGCCGTCTACACCGAGCTGGGCCTGGGCGATGCATCCGTCAGCGATGCGCAGCTCATCGCCGCCGTGGCCGAGCACCCCGTGCTGCTCAACCGCCCCATCGTCGTCACGCCCAAGGGCGCGGCGCTGTGCCGTCCGCCGGAGAAGGTGCTGGCGCTGATCTGAGATGCACGGCGAGGGTTCTAAGCCTCGCCTAAGTCTGCCCCTTCAGACTTCTCCCCAACGCAGCAAGGAACGCTGCTTTTGAGGAAAGGTCTGCGATGAACAAGATTCTGTCCACTCCCCGCCGTCTGGTGCTGGCCCTGGTGGCCGCAGGTGCCATCGGCGCCCTGGGCGCCACGGGCGCCGGTCTGGTTGGTGTGGTGCATGGCGATGCGCGTGCCGCCACGTCGCTGTTTGCGCCTGCAGCACAGCCTGCTTCTACCGCTTCTCCAGCTTCCCCCGCCGCCGCCGTGGCGGCGCCCAACTTTGCCGACATCACGGCGCGCAACGGCGCGGCCGTGGTCAACATCAGCGTGGTCGGCAGCTCGCGTGCCATGGGCGAGGATGGCGACGAGGCCGCTGCACGGCAAGGCCAGGGCCAAGGTCAGGGCCTGCAGGGCATGGACCCCAACGATCCGTTCTTTGAATTCTTCCGCCGCTTCGGCGTGCCCGGCATGCCGGGCATGGGCCAGGGCCAGCCCCAGCGCGATGTGCCCACGCGCGGCGAAGGCTCGGGCTTCATCGTCTCCAGCGACGGCCTGATCCTGACCAACGCCCACGTGGTGCGCGGCGCCAAGGAAGTCACTGTCAAGCTCACCGACCGGCGCGAGTTCAGCGCCAAGGTGCTGGGCGCCGATCCCAAGACCGACGTGGCCGTGCTGCGCATCGAGGCGAAGAACCTGCCCACCGTATCGCTGGGCAAGACGGCCGACCTGCGCGTGGGCGACTGGGTGCTGGCCATCGGCTCGCCCTTCGGCTTCGAGAGCAGCGTGACGGCCGGTGTGGTCAGCGCCAAGGGCCGCACCCTGCCTGACGACTCCTTCGTGCCCTTCCTGCAGACCGACGTGGCCATCAACCCCGGCAACTCGGGCGGCCCGCTGTTCAATGCGCGCGGCGAGGTGGTGGGCATCAACAGCCAGATCTACTCGCGCTCGGGCGGCTACCAGGGCGTGTCCTTCGCCATTCCCATCGAGGTGGCCACGCGCGTGCAGCAGCAGATCGTGGCCACGGGCAAGGTGCAGCATGCGCGGCTGGGCGTGGCCGTGCAGGAGGTGAACCAGGCCTTTGCCGATTCCTTCAAGCTCGACCGTCCCGAAGGCGCCCTGGTGTCCAGCGTGGACAAGAGCGGCCCCGCCGCCAAGGCGGGCCTGGAGCCCGGCGACGTGGTGCGCAAGATCGATGGCCAGCCCATCGTGGGATCGGGCGATCTGCCGGCCTTTGTGGGCCAGGCGCTGCCGGGCCAGAAGGTCACGCTGGAGATATGGCGCAACGGCGAGGCCCGCACGCTCAGCGCCGTGCTGGGCGATGCCAGCGACAAGGCCGCCAAGGTGGCCAAGGACAAGCCCGACGCCGGCAAGGGCAAGCTGGGCCTGGCCCTGCGCCCGCTGCAGCCCGAGGAAAAGCAGCAGATCGGCGTGAAGGACGGCCTGGTTGTGGCCGACGCCGCAGGCCCGGCGGCCGAGGCCGGCATCACGCAGGGCGATGTGCTGCTGTCCATCAATGGCACGCCTGCCGGTGATATCGAGGCCGTGCGTGCCGCCATGGCCAAGGCCGGCAAGACCGTGGCCGTGCTGATCTGGCGCGATGGCAACAGGATCTTTGTCCCCGTACGTCTCGGGTAAGTGAAAGGAGGTAAGGGACCAGAAGCATCCACACACTTGATTGATCGCACGGCCCCGGCGTGAATGCGCCGGGGCTATCGCTTTGGGAAAACCCAGAGAAAAATGCCAGCGGTCCAAGGATCGGTATGCCAATGTGATGGTTGTATCGTGTGAAATAACGCCCGTTTGCGTTAGTAATGTTTCTTTTTGTGACGGATTGATGTAAGGGAAACCGCTTAGACTGCCGGCCCATCGAGGCGTGCGCTGACCGTCTTGATTCACGGAATACGGCCCCTGGGGGCGCAACGCATCACAGGAAAGGCACGGCTTTGAATCAGGACTACAGCTTGCAGGTGGCGGGTTTGGGCGCATCGTTCGGTGCGCGCGTCATCCTGGCTGAGGTGGACTTCGCACTGCCCGCCCGGGGCGTCACCGTTCTGCTGGGGCCTTCGGGATCGGGCAAATCCACCCTGCTGCGCACGCTGGCCGATCTCAATGCCGCCAATCCGCGTTTTCGCCGCTGGGGCAGCACGCGCTACGCGGGCCAGCCATGGAGCAGCGGCATGCAGGCGCCGCGCCTGGTGCAGCAGCAGGCCAGGCTGATGATGGCCAGCACCTTCGATGCCATCGTGGAGCTGGCGCGCCCCCGTCTCAAGCTGGTGCCGCATGAGCTGCGCGACTGGTGCCGCTCCCAGGTGCAGGCCTTTGGCTTCCCCGAGCTGGGATTGATGCTGGACCAGCCCGCGCTGGAGCTGTCTGCCGTGCAGCAGCGGGCCGTGGCCATCCTGCGCGAGGCGCTGGCCGAGCCGGCGCTGCTGATGGTGGACGAGCCCACGGCCGAGCTGGAGGGCTACGAGGCCTTCGTGCTGCTGGAACTGCTGCGCCAGGTGGGTCAGCGCACCGCCGTGCTGATGAGCACGCACCACCAGCAGCACGCACAGGCCGTGGCGCAGGACATGCTGCTGCTGGCCGGCGGCCGCATCGCCGAGGCGCAATCCATGGAAGCCTTTCTGCGTGCACCGCTGTCGCTGGCGGGCCAGCAGTTCTTGCGCACCGGCAGCTGTGCCGTGGCCTCTCCCGATGCGCGGGCCGAAGACCTGGAGGAGGGCGTGCCCCTGCCTCCTCCGCTGCCTGCAGCGGCCGTGGCCGCGATCTCCGAGTTTCTGTCGGATGCAGTGGCCGCCGAGCCTGCGTCCGAGCCCATGCCTGCACCTGAGCCTGTGCCCGTGCCCGTGCCTGCATCCATGCCTGCGCCGGTACCCGCACCCGCACCGACACCCACTGCCGCTGCCGCTGCCCGGCCGCGCGCCGTCAATCCCGCCGTGCTGGTGGACTGGCAGCCGCTGGCCGCCGACCCGCAGGCCGTGCCCGCCAGCCGCGGCCCCAACGGTTTTGCCTGGCTGGTGCCGGGCCGGCTGGCCGGTGCGCCGCAGCCCGGCGTGGTGCAGTCCATGGACTTTGACCTGAAGGCCCTGCGCGGCTGCGGCGTCACCGTGCTGATCACGCTGACCGAAAACGACCTGCCACAAGAGCCGCTGCAGCAGCACGGCCTGCGCAACCTGCACCTGCCGGTGCGCGACCACGAATCACCCACGGTGGCCCAGATCCAGATGCTGCTGGCGCGCATGTCGGCCATGCTGCGCGCGGGCGAGGTGCTGGCCGTGCACTGCCTGGCCGGCCTGGGCCGCACGGGCACGGTGCTGGCCGCATGGCTGGTGCGCGAGGGCCTCACCGCCGACGAGGCGCTGCGCCGCGTGCGCCTCATCGACGCCCAGTACGTGCAGTCCCAGGCCCAGGAGGACCTGCTCTACGCGTACGAAGTGGCACTGCTGCTGAAGATGGGCTGACCGATCACATCCATTCACAAAAAAAGGAAAGCTGCAATGAGCCTGGATAACGTTTTGAGCGAGGTGGCCGGGTCCGTGCCCGAGTGCCTGGCCATCGGCTACGTGGATGCCGCCTCCGGCATGCTGCTGGCCATCCGCACGGTGGACTCGCATCCGCGCGAAGTCATCGACCTGGTGGCCGCCGCCACGGCCGACCTGTTCAACGGCCCCAATGTCTCGATGATCGAGAGCCTGTTCAAGAAGTCGCGCGGCCTCAAGGACGACGGCCACCACTACTTCCAGGAGCTCATCGTCAACAGCGACAACCTCATCCACGTCTTCCTGCGCGGCAAGCTCATGCCCGACTACGTGGCCGTCTTCGTTTGCCGGCGCACGGCCAACCTGGGCATGGCGCTGACCAAGGCCCGGATGGCCATGCCTAAGATTGAAGCGGCGGTGTAGCCGCCGCTCACCCCCTGAGTCGCCAACTGAGCCAGCCTTCCAGGGAGCTATTCTTCAACCATGCGCTTACTGCTTGTTGAAGATGACGCCATGATCGGCGAGGCCGTGCAGACCCTGCTGCGCGGCGAGGGCCATGCGGTGGACTGGGTCCGTGACGGCCTGCAGGCCGATGCGGCCCTGTGCCCCGGCCCGGGTGGCGGCCATGGCTATGACATGGTGCTGCTGGACCTGGGCCTGCCGGGGCAGGATGGCCTGCAGGTGCTGCGCCGCCTGCGCGGGCGCCGCGACCGCACGCCGGTGCTGGTGGCCACGGCGCGCGATGCCGTGCGCGACCGCATTGCCGGGCTGGATGCGGGGGCCGATGACTACGTGGTCAAACCCTATGACCTGGACGAGCTGCTCGCGCGCCTGCGCGCGTTGGCGCGGCGTGCCTCTGGCGGGTCCGACCCGCTGTACGAGCGCGAGGGCGTGCGGCTCAATCCCGCCACGCGCGAGGCCAGCGTCGATGGGCGCGACGTGGTGCTCTCGGGCCGCGAATGGGCGGTGCTGGAGACGCTGCTGGCACGCCCGGGCAGCACGCTGTCGCGCCAGCAGATCGAGGACAAGCTCTACGGCTGGGGCGACGAGGTCAGCAGCAATGCCATCGAGGTCTACATCCACGGCCTGCGCAAGAAGCTGGGCGCGGGGCTGATCCTCAATGTGCGCGGTGTGGGCTACATGGTGCCCAAGCCATGAAGGCGCCGGCTTCCTCCCTTGTTTCCTCCCTTATCGCCCGGGCGCGCAGCCGCCTGCCCGGTGCACTGGGCACGCGGCTGCTCCTGTTCCTGGGCGCGGCCATCGTGCTCACGGCGCTGCTGCAGGGCCTGCTGGCCTACCGCAATGCGCTGCTGCAGACCGACACCCTGTTCGACTACCAGATGCAGCAGACCGCCTTTGCGCTGCGCGCCGGCCTGCCGGTGGATGCGCGCGGCAGGCCCCAGGGCACGCCGCCGGAGGACGAGAACCACGAATTCATCGTCCAGGTCTGGACCAACGAAGGCCTGCGCATTTTTGAATCCGCCCTGGGCGCCGCGCTGCCGCAGATGGCCGTGCTGGGCTTTGCCGATGTGCCCGCGCGCGGCACCGTATACCGCGTGTTCTCGCTGCAGACGCGCTCGCAGGTGATCCAGGTGGCGCAGGACATGCGCGTGCGCCGCACCCTGGCGCGCGATGCCGCCTGGCAAAGCCTGCTGCCCATCGCCTTGCTGGCGCCCGTGCTGGCGCTGGCCGTGTGGTGGGTGGTGCGCAGTTCGCTGGCGCCCGTGCAGCGCGTGCGCCGCGAGCTGGCCACGCGCCGCCCGCAGGACCTGGCCCCCGTGCCTGCCGAGGGCCTGCCCGACGAGGTGCGGCCCCTGGTGGCCGAGCTCAACGCGCTGCTGCAGCGCGTGGGCCAGGCCTTCGAGGCGCAGCAGCACTTCGTGGCCGACGCCGCGCACGAGCTGCGCTCTCCGCTGGCCGCGCTCAAGCTGCAACTGGTGGCCTTGCAGCGCGCGCCCGATGCGGCCGCGCATGACGAGGCCGTGCAGCGTCTTTCGGCCGGCATAGACCGGGCCACACGGCTCGTCGAACAATTGTTGACATTGGCGCGGCAGGAAGCCCAAGGCACGGTACAAGGCACGGCACAAGGCGTGCAAGGCATGCAGGGGCAGCACGACGCTGCCGCGGCCGCACCTGCCGACGTGGACCTGCGCGAAGTGGTGGAGCAGGCCCTGGCAGACCAGGCCGTGGCCGCCCAGCAGCACGGCCTGGACATGGGCCTGAGCGAGTCCCCGCAACTGCGGCAGTCCTTTGCCGTGGCGGGCGACGCACAGTCCTTGCAGATGCTGGTGCGCAACCTGCTGGACAACGCCGTCAAGTACGTTCCGCAAGGCGGCCGCGTCGATGTCGGCTGGCGCAGCGATGCCCAGGGCCGCGCGCTGGTGGTCGAGGACTCGGGCCCCGGCATTGCCGAAAGCGAGCGCGAACTGGTGCTGCGGCGCTTTGTGCGTGGACCTTCAGCGGCTTCTGCGGGCCAGCAGGCGCAGGGCAGCGGCCTGGGCCTGGCCATTGTGCAGACCATTGCCGAGCGCCACGGTGCTCGCCTGCTGCTGGACCGCTCGCCCACGCTGGGCGGCCTGCGCGTGCAGGTGATGTGGCCGCCCGTGTCGGGCCGCTGACAGCGGCCGTGGCGCGCAGACGTATCAGCATGTAGCGCGCGGCGGGAATGCTTCCCGCTTGCGTCCGGCCGGGTCACAATCCCCAAATTGGTGCCGGCCCGCCTGCCTTCCCATTCCCTCATCAGGCGCGCGGGCAGTCTGCATCCGTAGTTATTTCGAGAGGTATTTCATGGAGTCCCTTGTCCAGCGCCTGTCCCAGTCCGTGACCCAGGCGCATTCGTTGGAAGAGTTGACGCGGCCCCTGCTGCAAATGCTCGAAGAGAGCACGCATCTGGAGTCCACCTATCTCACCACCATCAACGAAGAACAGGGCCAGCAGCGCGTGCTCTACGCACGTAACGCGAGCGAGATGCAGATTCCCGAGGGCCTGGTCGTTCCTTGGGGCGACACGCTGTGCAAGCGCGCCCTGGACGAGGGCCGCATGTACACGCCCGATGTGGGCGACTGCTGGGGAGACTCCGAGGCCGCGCGTGAACTGGGCATACGCACCTACGCCAGCGCGCCCGTGCGTTTTTCGGATGGCCAGCTCTATGGCACGCTGTGCGCGGCCAGCAAATCCTCGCAGGCCCTGAGCAGCGAGGCCGAAGGCATGCTGCGCCTGTTCGCCAACCTGATTGCCGAGCGCGTGGAGCGCGAGCAGCTCATCGCCAGCCTGAACCGGACCAACCGGGAGCTGGCGGCGCTGGCCTTGCTGGACCCGCTGACCGGCCTGCCCAACCGGCGCTGCCTCACCGACGAGCTGGGCCGGCTCATTGCACGCTGCGCCCGCAGCCAGGAATGCGTGGTGGTGGGCTTCATCGACCTGGACCGCTTCAAGAACGTCAACGACGAGTACGGCCACGAGGCCGGCGACGCGCTGCTGCGTGCCATGGGCGAACGCCTGTCCGCCCACCTGCGCAGCGCCGACATGCTGGCTCGCTTTGGCGGGGACGAGTTCGTCTTCATCGGCGTGGGGCCCTTGTTCGGCAGCGAGGCCGATGCCGTGGCGCGTGAACTGCAGCAGCGCCTGTCGGATGCCTCGGCCTTCCAGGTCGATCTGCCCGATGGCAAGACGCTGGACTACGGCGGCGCCAGCGTGGGCGTGGTCTGCCTGCGGCCGGACTCCATTGACGCCGACGACGCGCTGCAAAAGGCCGATGCGGCCATGTACCGCGTCAAGATGGCGCGCAGCCGCGAAGCCAGGGGCAACGCGCTGCATTGAGCCAGCCGCAGGCCTGGCCCGGCGGCCAAGACCTGTTGCTGCCTTGCTCCGGCCTGTCTCGCTGCTTCTCGCGCGCGCTCTTTTTTCTTTCCGTCTCAACCTGCTGCCAGCATGGGCTGCCTGCGCTGCAGCTCCACGGCGGCATGCTGATGGCCGCTTGCCGCCTCCAGCTTGAAGGCGCCCACCGTGCGCACCAGGTCGCCGGCCTGGCCGCGCAGGCTGGAGGCGGCGGCGGCCATCTCCTCCACCAGTGCCGAGTTCTGCTGGGTGGCCTGGTCCATCTGCGTGACCGCCTGGCCGATCTGCGCCACGCCCGAGCTTTGCTCGGAACTGGCGGCGCTGATCTCGCCCATCAGATCCGTTACGCGGCGTATGGCGTCCACCACCTCGGCCATGGTCGTGCCGGCCTGGTCGGCCAGCGCGCTGCCGTTGTGCACGCGGCTGGCGCTGTCGGTGATCAGTTGCTTGATCTGCTTGGCGGCCTCGGCACTGCGGCTGGCCAGGCCGCGCACCTCGGTGGCCACCACCGCAAAGCCCCGGCCCTGTTCGCCCGCACGCGCGGCTTCCACGGCCGCGTTCAGCGCGAGGATATTGGTCTGGAAGGCAATGCCGTCGATCACATTGATGATGTCGGCGATCTGCCGGCTGGAATCACTGATGCCGCGCATGGTGTCCACCACCTGCCGAACGACCTCGCCGCCCTGCTCGGCCACGGTGGAGGCACCCAGCGCCAGCTGGTTGGCCATCTGCGCGTTGTCGGCGTTCTGGCGCACGGTGGAGCTGAGCTGCTCCATGGAGGCGGCCGTCTGCTGCAGGGCGCTGGCCTGGCTTTCGGTGCGCGAGGACAGGTCCTGGTTGGCCTGCGCGATCTGCCCGCTGGCCGCTGCCACGCTGACCGATCCCTGGTGCACCTGGCGTACCACGCCGCGCAGCCCCTCCTGCATGGTCTGCAGCGCGCGCAGCAGCATGGACACCTCGTCCTTGCCGCGCACATCGATGTGCCGTGTCAGGTCGCCCGCCGCCACGGCATCGGCCGTATGGATGGCCAGGCGCAGCGACCGCGCCATGTTGCGGATGATGGACCAGCCCAGCAGCACCCCGAGCAGCACGCCCGCGATGATGGAGCCCACGGCCACGGCAAAGATCATCTGGTACAGCGACTGCGCGGCCTCGTACTCCTCCTTGGCGATGCGGGTCTGCAGGGCGGTCAGCTGCACGATCACATCACGCAGCGGCGCGTACAGCGCCTCGTCCTTGTCGATCAGCAGTTGCCGGGCCAGCGCCAGGTCCCCGGACTGCAGCGCCTGCTGGGCCGGCTTCAGAAAGCCCTGCAGGAACAGCGCGCGCACGGCCTCGAAGCGGTCGGCCAGCTGCGCCTCTTGCTCCGTCATCCGGGTCTGGCGGAACGAGGTCCAGAACTTGTTCACGTCGTTGATGTTGGTCTGTATCTCCTGCTGCTTTTGCTGCGTGTACTCGGGCAGGTGCACGGCAATGGCGCCCGAGACCGCATTGCGGTTGCGCAGTAGCAGGCGCTGCACTTCCAGCAGATCGCCCAGTGCGACCAGGCGCTCTTCATAGACCACCTTGAATCGGCGGTTGGACTCGCTGATTCCATATAGCCCAAAAGCGCCGATCACGATCATGAGCAGTGAGAGAAAACCAATCAAGGCGGTTAGGCGAGTCGATAACTTGAAATTATTCATACTGCGTCCTTTGCATGCATTGCGGATGGTTGGTGGGTACTTGCGTTGTCAGGCCGCCCCGTGATGACTCGCATCTCTCACAACGGAATCGGTAATGAAAATGAGATTTCATTAACGGGAAATGCCCGGTCTGCACAAATGCTCACAGGCATCCGGAAACGGCGATGCTGGCTTGCTGATGGCCAGCGTGGCCAATGGCGATCCATGTTGTATTGGTTTGTAAACTATTTGTTACAAACTATAGTATGAATCGAATGGGCCAGGCAATACCAGTTTTTCAGGCATTGGCCTTGGCCTGATAGGGGTTCTCTGCGCATTGCTTCGCTATTGTTTCGCTATGAAAAATACAGGCGGCAACGGCCCTGGCAGTGGCTGCGGCGCCGAACGGCCCGCCTAGAATCCGCCTTTATGCGCTGTGCATGCGCGTTCATCCGCGCTTGCGCGAGGCCCCTGGCCTGCCTTCACGAAAGAGATCCATGAAACCCAAAACCCTTGCCCGCGCGCTGGCCGCCCTCTGCGTGGCTGCGGCCGGACTGCTCTACGCATCGCCCTACATCGCCCTGCACCAGATCGGCAAGGCCGTGGAGCGCCGCGATGCCCAGGCCCTGTCCGGCTACGTGGACTTTCCCGCGCTGCGCGAAAGCATCAAGGGCCAGATGATGGCCAGGCTGCAATCCCAGATGGGCGGCTCGGGCGACAGCGCCTCCAACCCCCTGGCCGGCTTTGGCCAGCAACTGGCCCAGGGCCTGGTCAGCCAGTTCACCGAGGCGCTGGTCTCGCCCGACGGCGTCATGCTCATGCTGGAAAAAGGCAAGCCCGGCAAACCCACGGACGTGGCCGCCGCAGGCGTGGGCGTGGACACCCAGGGCGGGCCGCCGCGCAAGGACTACTCAGTGGAGTACCAGGGTTGGTCCAAGGTCTTCGTGCACCCGCGCGGCGAGCCGGGCGGCTTCATCTTCCGGCGAGAAGGCCTGATGGGATGGCGGCTGGTGGCCGTGAAGATGGATTGAGGGGCGCGGGCAGGCCGCCTGCACCCCGGTCCCTCAGCCTTGATGCAGCACCTTCATCACATGGCGCTTGCCCAGCCGCAGCGCGCGGGCATCGGCCTCTGGCTGCGTATCGCAGGGCTGGTCATCGGTGATGGCCTCCAGGGCCTTGCCGCTGGCCACCTCCAGCAAGGTGGCGCGCGGCAGCCAGGCGCCTGGCGAGGCATCGCTGGGAAGTGATGCGGGCGTGATCCGCACGCCCATGTAGAAAAGGCTGTCCATGGCCTGGCGTATCCGTTCGGATCAGCCTGCCAGGGGCGGGCGGGGCAGGGCCAGCCACTGCTGGACGGCGGGGTGCTGCCACTGCCGGCGCGCATAGGCGGCCAGCGGCGCGGGCACGGCATCGCCGTTGAGCACCAGGCGGTTGAGCATCAGCGCCAGGTCCACATCGGCAATCGACCATGGGCCGGCAATGTGGTCATCTTCCGCGCGGATGAAGGCACCGGCCACCGAGAACAGCTTGCGCGCCGCGGCCTGGCCCGCATCCGACAGCGGCGTGGGCGTGGGGCGGTAGAACACCACTTCGGTGCTGCGCTCCGAGCGCAGTGCCATCAGATCGCTGCGCAGCCAGGCCTGGACCTGGCGCACACGGGCGCGCGCCTGCGCATCCTGGGGGTAGAGCGGGGCGCCGCCAAAGCGCTCTTGCAGATACTCGGAAATCGCCGACGACTCCGACAGGCTGAAGTCGCCATCCACCAGCGTGGGAACGCGCGCAGTGAGCGATGCAGCCACATAGTCCGCCCCGATGTTCTGTCCCGCCGAAAGGTCCAGCGTGCGCAGCTCGAAGTCAATCCCCTTGACCTTCAGCGCAACGAACACGGACATGGCATAGGGAGAGGCGAATTGCGAATCGGCGTAAAGCAGCATGAGGGCCTTTCGGGAGACTGCATCAGTGATTGGGGCACTGATGGTAGCCGAGTGCCCGGGTCTATGGCTCAGTAGGCAGTCTGTCCCCTTGTGACTCCGGTTGTCCAAGCCAGCTTCGCCGACTGTCCCACGCCATGAGCTTTGACAGTTGACGTGTACTGCACATGGCAAGGCAGCATCGGTCGGAAGGCTAGGAAAACTCTTAAACTTACGATAGCTTATTTACATGGATTTAATTGATCTATAGAATTTGCGCATAACACATTGGGGTTCGCCCCTCAAAACCATCAGTAGCCATGCGCTGACTCCAGCTGCGCCGTTCCGCTCTCTGCGGATAGTCATGCCAGAAAAAAGCCGCCTATCCTGGGATTTGGATTTTGGTGAATTTGATTCTCTGGCTCTCAACTTTTTTAATCCGGATTTTCAGGGTCAGATTGCTTGGCCCATTTTCCCTCTTGAAGGCTGATGGGCTCATGCTTGCAGTTCATTTAAATAAGAATTTTCTTTTATTTCTGTGGGCTGATAGGCAATATTTCCGTGATTGTTAATATTTCTTGGAGGATATTATGAAAGGTTTGCTTGCTTTTTTCTTTACATTATTGATTGCGATTTTTCCCGGTGCCGTCCTTGCAAATGAAGAGGTCGTGCAGGTGAAAATATCCACCAATTTCAAAGGTGAGGTGGTGAAAAGAAGTGCCGTCGTAGGTTTGGGAGAATCGATAAAGCTCACATCCAGTCAAGGAGGAATGATTGTCGCCATAGAATATGTAATAAGAACTATTCAAGTGAATGGTCTTAAAAATTACAGCATATCTGCGACTTTATATTCGGGTGTGGAGAGCGCTGAAGCCTGGTTGTCCAGGCGTGATGTTTTTGCGGTTGTTGAAAAATCAGTTCCTGCCTTTTTCAAATTGGATGATTCATCTGACGAGATGCAGGTCGAGGTGACCATCGCCGATATCCGTGAAGAAGAGGAATATTTGAAAAATATGCCTAGAAAAATTTGCGATTTGAGCTTGGAAAGTCCTAAGCTCCTGAAGTCTCAGACTGCATCAGGAACTTATGGCTGTTGTGATATCCGCTGCCAATCAGTTAATGGAACTTGTTGTGGCGCAATTATGTGCTGTCTCAGGGATCCAGATAGCTATCCTGCGTGGCAGCATGATATTGCTAATGATTGCTGCTGTTATCCACCTCAGTATTAAGCAAAGATAGTTTGAAAAAATCATCCACTATCTAGTTGCAAACCGTCAAGAGGTTATTTGCAAATTTGAACCTGGACATCGAAGCGATGTGAACGATACCGCTGTGCGACCTGTGCCTGTGGTAGTAGTGCTGACAGCTCGCCAGGGCATTGGCTCGCTCGGCTGAGTTCTGATACGTCCACCCATAGGCCCACTCGCGCAGCGCCGATTGGATGAACCGCTCGGCCTTGCCATTGGTTACGGCCGATACGGCTTGGTGAACTTGTGCGGCGCACCCAAGGCTATACAGGCCGCAGGAAAATCCTTGGACCAGAAAGCTGCGCCGTTGTCAATTAGCAATCGTTTGAGGAGCACTCCCAGTTGCGCCTAGTGCGCCACCGTGCTGTGCAGGAACGCGATGGTTTCGTGCTTCTTCTCGTCGGGATGTATGGCGGTGCGGGCGATGCGCGCGTGGGCGTCGATAGCCACGAACAACGTCTCCCGGCCTGCTCCATTGAACGAGTCGCGCTGGTTGCCAGTCACTCGGTGTCTGGCCCTGACGATGCGCCTGAAGCGCAGGACACGCGCCTGGGCGAGGTGCGCGAAGCCGTGTTGAGGCTGGAGAACGTCGTCGTCCAGAGCTGAGCTGCGCCCCGCTCATCCCAGGCGGCCCATGCCGCCTTCAAAGACATCGCGCACGTCACGAAGGGTCTGCGAGCCCCATTCATCACGGTGCTCGCCATGCAGGGCGGCTGCCACGTAAACGATCTCCGACAACTGCGAGATGCGTGCCGCCATGCCGTGCGCCACGATATGGCTCTCCGTGTTCTGGTGGTCGCCCATTTGCATCAGCACCTGCGCCAACTGCTGGACCTCGTAGTTGGCCTCGCGGGCCAGTTCGCGCCACTGCGATGGCGTTGCGCCGGTGTCCAGCCTGGCTTGCAATTCATACAGCGTGGTGCGCG
Organism: Delftia acidovorans NBRC 14950; assembly: GCF_001598795.1. Classification (GTDB taxonomy): domain Bacteria; phylum Pseudomonadota; class Gammaproteobacteria; order Burkholderiales; family Burkholderiaceae_C; genus Comamonas; species Comamonas acidovorans. The sequence continues at coordinate 122,537 of NZ_BCZP01000008.1, forward strand.
GAAACACGATCCCGTCCACCGGCGTCTCTGATATCTGCGCCAGCGCCTGGGCCGCTTCTGCCAGCAGGCGAGTGCGTGGGCCGGACTCCGCATCGCCGGGCACCAGCCGCGCCGAATTGATGCAGGCGGCCACATCAAACGCCGTGTTCTGCAGATCGCACGTCGAGCCGGGCTGCGCCGCGTGGCGTGCCACATCGCTGGCAATGCGCAGCAGGCGGTCGGATTCCCCGCTGTGCCGGTGCTTCTCGTCGGTCATCGCGGCCTGCTTGAGTGCTTCAGCGGCCTGCAGGAACAGCGCGCGGTCCGCCTTGGCGAGCTTCTTGCGCGATGGTTTTGCGGCAGCGTGCTTCATGGACCTCCTTCGAGCAACGTACAGGGCGCAGCAAAGGAGCCGCCTGAGTGGTCAGGTAGTATTTGGCGCTTGTAGTGACAACGCTCCATAGATTATCAAACAAAAATTTGATCGTCAATAGTTTATATAAAAAATGTTTGACTTCTCTGCGCGCCTGACGGAGGAAAGGAATAGGCTCGGCCTCAGTCAGGAGGCGTTTGGCGCTATCGCGGGAGTGTCAAAGATGTCTCAGCTCAACTATGAGAAGGGCGTCAGAAAGCCAGATGCGGGTTACCTCATGGCGGTCGCCGAGCAGGGAGTGGACGTCGCCTACCTGCTGACAGGTCAACGTTTGTTTGACCCGAACGCCATCCAGCATGAGCGCCCTGAACCCACCCTCGCCGCCCGCCTGCAACAGGAGCGCCAGCGCCTGAACCTCAGCGAAGCCGAACTCGCCCGCAAGGCTGGCCAAGCCAAACAGGTCCTGCAGCAATTCGAGTCCGGCGCCCTCGTCCCCGACGCCATGGCGCTGCAGCAACTGCACCTTGCCGGCGTCGATATCGGCTACGTGCTGCTGTCCCTGCGCTCCCATGCGCCCGACGCCGATGTGCAGGCACTGCTGGCGCATTACGGCAAGGCGACGGACGCTGGGCGTGCGCTGGTGCGAGGGGTGGCGGAGCTGGCCGGGCGGGGGTGAGGCTCACCCTCCACAAGGTTCAGTGTCTTGTCGCCCGGCCCAGCGACGTGCGCGGCTTGCCGTGCAGAAGGCGCCGCAACACATAGGGCAGGCGCCAGGCAGGCCGCAGCGATGGGCCGGTGCGCTCCACAAAGAGCAAAACCGCTGCAACAGCCATGGCCGGCAGGTGCCAGGCCGCGGGAAAGGCGAAGGGCGCCAGCATCCACGGCCAGCATGCCGTGGCGCATGCCACGCCGGTTCGCAGTCCGTGCTGCAGGCTGTCCCGGTTGGCCGTCGGGCCGCTGGCGGCCACGGGGTACAGCCTGTGGCAGGCATTGTGGGCGCGCGTTCCTGCGGGCGATGAACTCCACAGGACCGCCACGGCAATGCAGGCAAGAATGAGCGCGGGATGCGCTGCTGCGTGCAAGAGGGCGGCAAGCGGCACCATGACCAGCCCGGCCGCCATCCACACCAGCGCATAGCCCGCAAGCAGCAGGCCCGCCGCCAGCAGGCGCCGGCGGGCCACGCTCGATCGCATGGCGTGGCGCACCTGCCGCAGTGCCAGCAGCGGCATCATGGCCAGAACCATGGCCAGCCATGCCACACCGAGGATGCCGAGCGTGTGCCCGTCCAGCACCAGCGGCGACAGGTCGGCCAGCGTGACCGAGGACAGCGAGCCGCACAGCGACAGGCCGGGCGTGGCAGGCGGGCTGATGGCCAGGCTGATGAAGCCTGCCCCCGACACGGCCATCAGTGCTGGCGCGGGAGCGGTCCGCAGGTCTCTCAGCAGCGCGTCCATACGCGGGCCTTAGCGGGTGGCGTCCTGTGCGACCACGCTCACGCGGTCCACGGTGATTTCACGCCCGGGATCGGCTTCGGGCTGTTCGATGGCCACGTTCAACTGGTCCAGACTGCCGCCTGCGTCCAGGATGGCCTGCGTGGCATCGGTGATGTCGATGGTGGCACCCAGTCCGTTGCCTCCATGCGGTCCATCGCTGGCCGAGGCTTTGGCCAATCCGAACAGCGCCACGGTGTCGGCATGCCGTGCCGCCGCTCCGGGCGAGCCGATGGATACCGTCAGCACGCCGCTGGGCGCATTGCCGCGAATGCCTTCCAGGTGAAGAAAGTAGCGCTGTGGCCGCGGCAGCGCGGCGCCTGCCTGCAGCAACTCGACCTTTGCTGCACCGGGGTCCGCGATCGATACGGTGGTCAGCTGCGGCGTGCGGCCCACGATGACCCGTTCCGCATTGGAGCCCAGTACACGCGGCGCGGGTGGCGGGACCGTCGAGAATTCTGCGGGCATGTCGATCTCCTGCGGTGTGAGGCCTGCCGTGCTGGCGGTGAGCATGGTGGCGCCCGTGCCGCTGGTCAGATTGTCATAGTCAGGGGCCAGCGCACCGCCCGGCAGGGTTTCACCCGGATCATAGGAGGCCAGCTTTCCGTCGGTGTCCGGCATGACGAAGCCGCGGCCGGCAGGGCCGTTGCTCCAGGCGGCGCTGTTGTCCTGGATATTGCCGGGCTGGGTCAGCCAGGCGGCCCAAAGCCGGTCCACATTGCAATGGTGCACCCAGAAAATCGGGTCCAGAGCGGCATAGTCGGGGTCTGACATGAATCCATAGGGCTCCTGCAGTCCGCCGACCATGATGTGAACCAGATTGTGCGGATTGGATTCAATGGCGCCAGTGTCGCTGCCGTCATGGGAAAAGGCGGTGATGCCTCCGCCGTATTCCAAGGTGCCGGGAGCGCTGGTGAAGCGGTGGTAGTCCTGGCAACCCAGCGTGATATCACGGGGAATGTCAGGCGTTGGTCCCAGGCGCTTTGACCCATTGCGCCTGGCCTTGGCCAGGAAATTGGGAGAACCATCCGGCAATTTCTCTTCCAGGAAAGCCTGGGGTATGTTGCGTGCGGCCTGATTGCTGGAATTCAGGTAGTTCCAATAGGGAAGCGCCCAGTCCGCAGGGCCGCCAAGCTCCTTGACGGTCTTCGCCACAATGGCTTCGAATGCGGCGAGATAGCCGCGATGCCAGGGAAGAAAGTACCAGGTGCCATGCTGGCATTGGTCCCACATCTCCTCGGTTTCGGAGGTGGGCGGCAAAGGGTCCTTTGCCGAAAGCACGCCGGCACTGATCCAGCCACTCTTGTTGATGCCATGAATGGCGGCAAGATATCTCCAGCTGGTCCTGTCCGTAATGGGGAGAGAGTAAAGATGCCCCACGGCCTTGGAATACCAGATCAGAGTTTCATTCCAGACAGTTCCACCTTGATTGACATCACGACGAATTCCAGTCATTGCGTTCTCCTCCATGAAAGTTGGAGACTGGAGTGTATGAAGGCGGATTGGGTTTTGCAAGATATTGTTTCTTTTTATTGGGTTTGCCTGAGTGGGGTTTCTTGATATTGAGAGTGCGTTTTCCATTGCGGATGCCGCAATGGTTGGGAATTGACTGATTTCAGGTATTGACCAATGACGTGTGTTGGTCTAATTGACTGGATTTGTGCTTTTGCAATGGAGACTGGATTTCCGTTTTCTTGCATGGAATCGTCAAGGATGGACTGAGAAACTGCAGAAGACGGCAGGCTTGGACCCCGCCGGGCAACAAAAAACCCGCATGCCGGTGAGCATGCGGGTTTGTGATGTCCTGAGCGTCTTCACGACGTCCGGTTGGTCCCTCCGACAGGAATCGAACCTGTATCTGGCGCTTAGGAGGCGCCCGTTCTATCCATTGAACTACGGAGAGGAGCAAACGGCGATTGTAAACCCACGCCGGACCCGCCCCGCGTACCGCCGGGAGGGCGGCATGCGGGGCGCTGGGGCGTCAGTCCTTGCGCACGGTGTAGATCAGGTCCAGCGCGCTGGTTTCCCCGGTCTGGCCGCGCAGGGTGAGGCGGCGCGAGAGGTCGTAGAAGATGTACAGCGTGCCCATGGCGCCCGAGAGGCTTTGCTCGTAGGTGACGTAGAGATCGCTGGACAGGCGCTTGCCCAGGGTGAGGGCGGCGCCGGTGGAGCCTTCGCCGCCCGGTCCCTTGAAGCCGATTTCGTCCAGGCCCAGGTTGCTGGCGATCTTGCCGCTGTTGTTGCGCCCGCCGCTGAGCAGGGACAGCGCGGCCTGCTGGAGCAGGGCGCTTTCGGCGCCGCCCGTGGCGGGGTCGCGGCCCATGACCACCCAGGAGAGCTTTTCGGCATCGGGCATTTCGGGGTCGGAGTACAGGCGCACGCGCGGGGCATTGGCCGTGCCCTGCACCTGCACGCCTGCGCGCACGGCGATGTTGGGGCGCAGCGCCAGGATGTCCAGCGAGGGGTTGGCGTAGGGGCCGTTGAAGCGGATGAGGCCGGTCTCCACGTCCAGCGACTGGCCCCAGGCGCGGTAGCGGCCCTGCACGGTGCGGATCTCGCCGGTGATGCGCGGCGGGCCGCCCGCCACGGTGGGGCCTTGAACTTCCAGCGCACCTTCCAGGCGGGTGGTGATGCCGTAGCCCTGCAGCGCGAAGTCGCGGCCCAGGTCGAGCTTGACGAGGATGTCGGGCAGCTTGATGGTTTCCGCGCGGGCCTGGGCCTTGCGGTCGGCCTGCTGCTGCTTGCGCGCCGCTTCCTGCTCGGCCTTGCGCGAGGCGGCCGAGTGCACGACCACGTCGGAGTCCAGCGAGGGGGCGGATTCCTCGGGCAGGATGATGGTGGCGCGGTCGGTGGTGAGGTCGCCGCGCAGCGTGAACTGCCCTTGCTCCAGCTTGGCCTGCAGGCCGCCGGAGATGCTGACCTGGCGGTCTGCGCGCACCAGCACCTGCAACCGGGTGGCCTGGGCGCGCAGGTCCATGCTCAGGCCGGAGTTGCTGCCATCGGCATTGGGCGGGTCCCAGCGCACGAAGCCCGAGCCCGTGAGTTCGCCGCCTTCGCGCGGTGCCGTGGTGAGGTTGCCGCTGTAGCCCAGGATGCGCGCATTGCTGCCGCGCCCGCCCTGCATGCGCAGTTCGGTCAGGTCCAGCCGGTTGCCTTGCAGGCGGGCGCGCAGCACGCCGTTTTGCAGGTCGATGCCGTCCAGCGCGGACAGGATGCTCAGGCCGTCGGCCGAGAGATTGCCCTGCCACTGCGGGTTCTGGCGGTCACCGCTGATCTCGGCCTTGGCCTGCAGCGAGCCGGTGACGCGCCAGCCGGGCGGGGCGAACAGCGCCCAGATGCCGATGTCGGGCATGCGGGCGTCGATCTGGCCGGACAGCGGGGCCTTCTCGGGCCAGGTCCAGGTGCCGTTTTGCTGGGCCAGGCGCGTGCCCAGCTGGGCGGTCAGGGTGCCGGCGCGTTCGCTGTCCCAATCGAGCTTGGCCTGCACGTCGTCGCCTTGGGCGCGCACGCTCAGGCGGGCCTGCTTGATGTGGGCGCGCATGCCGGCGCCGCGCACGGTACGGGTGCGCACCTCACCGGGCTTGCTGGAGCGCGGGCCGGTGGTGTGGATGACGGTGGTGCCCGAGCCGTCTTCCACGGCCAGGCGCAGGTCGCCGGCGGCACGCTCGACCAGCAGTTCGGCCTTGAGCGCGGGACCGGTGGTGTCCAGGTCCCAGCGGGCGTTGAAGCTCAGGTCGCCGCTCAGGCCCATGGCGGCCAGCGGGGGCTCCTCGGCCATGGACAGGGCATCAACCCAGGCCAGCGGCAGGGCCTGGGCGCGGCCGGTGCTGCGCAGGGCCCAGCGGCCGTCGCCGCCCTGGGTGGCGCGGGTGTCGTCCCAGGCCAGCAGCACGGGCTGCGGCGCCTCGGCATTGGCGCGGCGCTGGGCCAGCGTGGGCGGCGTGACCTGCAGGCTGCCGGCCGATGCCGTGAAGGTGGTGGACAGCACGGTACGGCCCGTGGTGCGCTGGGCGATCTGCACGGGCTGTTTGCCCGCCAGTTGCACCTGCCACGGGCCGGGCAGGTCCTGGCCCGGATTCAACCGGGCCTGCAGTTTGTCGATGCTGGCCTGCCAGTCCAGGGGCGCCGCACCGCGCGCCGTGGCAAGGCCTGCCTGCAGGGCCGTGTCGATCTGCGCGGTCTGCGTGCCGCGCTTCGCCTGGCCGGTGAGGGTCAGGCTGGCCTGCTCGGGCGAGCCCTTGAGGGCCAGGTGCAGTTCGGGCAGCTCCAGCGCCTGCTCGGGCGGCGTGTTGGCGGGCAGGTAGCGCAGCTTGGCGGCCTGCAGGTCGGCCTGCAGTTGCAGGCCGCTGGCGGGCAGCGGGTCGCCCACGGCAGCCTTCATGCGCTTTTGCAGTGCGCCCCATCCGCCGCGCCAGCTGGCGTCCAGCTGGGCCTGGCCTTCGATCAGGGCGCCGGCCAGCGGGTCCTTCATGCCGGGCAGCTTGCGCAGCCATTGCGTGAGGGCGGTGAGTGACGACAGCTTGAGCTGGCTGCTGCCCTGGCCTGCGGCGGGGCTGATGTGGCCGTCCAGCGAGAGCTCGGCGCCGGGCAGCTCGGCCTTCAGCACGGTCTGCAGTTTTTGCTGTTCGGTGTCGAACTGCAGGCTGCGGCTGCGCACCGAGGCCTGCAGCGCATCAAGCTGCAGGTTCTCCAGCGAGAGCACGGGCTGGGCCCAGCGGCCCTTGGTGGCGAGTTTCTCGATGCGCAGGGGCTGGCGCTTGCCGCCTGCGGGCGCAGCTGCGGCCTGGATGTCCACGCTGAAGTCCACCTGCTGCTCTGCCGTGGTGCTGGCGCGCAGCTCGCCCTGCAGCGGTGCGGCTTCCAGGATGCTGTAGAGCGCGGCGGGATCCAGGCGCTGGACCTTGGCCTGGCCTTCGAAGACCTTGGTGGCGGGCTCGAATCGGCCCTGGGCGTCGATGCTGCCCGAGCCTATGGCGATCTGCGCCTGCTCCAGCAGCCACTGTTGGCCGTCATAGCGCACCGCGGCCTCGATCTGGTCCAGCGGCAGGCGCTGGCGGTCCCAGGGACCGGGCATGGCATTGTTCAGGCGTGTCGTCAGCTGCCAGGCGGTGGTGGCGATGGCCGAGCCTGGTGCCTGGTCCGATGCCTGTTCCGTGGCTGGTGCCTGGGCTGTATCAGCTGCCTTGCCATCCGGCCCGGCCTGCAATTCGCCGCTGATGCGGGTGCGCGGTCCCTGGGGCCAGAAGGCGGCGATGTCGATCTGGCTGAGCTGGGCACGCGCGGTCTGCAGCGGCTGGGGCTGCCAGGGCCGGATGCTGGCCTCGATGTCCGCATGCATGGGTTCGGACACGGGGGCGGCTTCCTTGCGCTCCCTGGCCTTGCCGTTCTTGCCATCGGCCTTGGCGGATTTCTGTACAGCGGGAGGGGTAGATGCTTCCTCGGACACCGTCCCGGGCTTGGCATCAACCTGGAGCTTGATGCCCAGTTGCGCAGCGGCGGTGGCCAGGGTGCCGTCGATCTGTGCCTTGGCCTGCACGGCCAGCGGTGCAGGTTTGGGGGCCTTGGCCGTGGAGGCCTCGTCGTCCGAAGCCAGGGCAGGCGCCTGCAGGTCGCCCTGCAGCTGGGCCTGGATGGCCATGGGCGCACGGGCCTGCAGGCGCAGCCTGGCCTGGTAGTTGCCATCGGCCCATTGCAGGTCGCGCACGTCCAGCTGGTGCTCGCTGCCGTCATAGACGTAGTGGCCTTGCAGGCCCAGTACCTCGGCCTGGGGCGGGCCTTGCCAGACGATGCGTTCCACATGGAAGGGCACGTCGATCTTCACGGGCAGCACGATCTGCTGCAGCGGCTCGACGGGTTTCTTGTCCTCGGGGTCGGGCGTGCTGGCAATGTTCAGCTCGGCGATGCGCACTTCGCCCAGGCGCACGGTGCGCGACAGCAGGGGGCGCAATTGCCAGCCAATGGTGGCGTCGCGCAGCTCGACCTTCATAGTGGGGCTTTGCCATTGCAGCCAGCCGATGCGCCCGCCCTGGCGCACGGTGCCGGTGACTTCCTTGGCCTGCAGGCTCTGGCCTGCGGGCAGCCAGCCGGCCACGCGCTGCAGGGTGTAGGCCAGCGAATCGGCACGGCCGGCCCACCACCAGGCGGAGCCCAGCAGGGCGGCCAGCAGCAGGACCAGGACCAGGCAGAACCAGAGCAGGGCGCGCAGCCAGCGGCGGCGCTGGGGCACGGGCGGGGGCGCCGGCTGGGGAGGGGACGCCTGGGGGCTTTGATCTGGCGCGGCGGAGGAGGCAGGGGTATTCAAGCGGGAATCCACCATGGTCAGAAGTTGAAGCCCAGGCGCAGGTGCAGGCGCAGCTGTTTTTCCTGGGCGCCCCAGGCGATGTCGGCCTGCACGGGGCCCACGGGGCTGCGCCAGCGCAGGCCGGTGCCCACGCCCACGCGCATGTACATGGAGTCGGGCGCATCGCCCACGGTGCCAGCGTCCAGGAAGACGGCGTGCTCCCAGTCCTGCGTGTTGCCCTTGATGACGATGGGCCGCTGCCACTCGATGCTGCCCACGGCCATGTAGCGCCCGCCGATGACCTTGCCGCTGTCGGTGCGTGCACCGATGCTCTGGTAGCCGTAGCCGCGCACGGTGTTGTCGCCGCCCGTGATGAACAGCTGGGTGACGGGCAGGTCGACATCCTTGCGGGCCAGCACGGCGCCGCCGGAGGCGCGCAGCGCCAGGCGGCTGCGGCGCTTGGTCTCGGGATCGACCTCGCCGATGGGAATCAGGCTGAGCCAGCGGCCCGAGACGCGGCCGAACGGCGTGCGCTGGGGCGTGAGCGTGGTGCCCGCGCCGACTTCCCAGGCAAAGCCGAAGCCCGAGGAGGGCGCCAGCGTGCTGTCGAAGTAGCGCCCGGTCCAGCCGTAGTTGGCCGTGACCGACGAGCTGGACGGGGGCGCGCCCTCGCCCTGGGTCTTGGCGTAGTCGTACTGCAGGTAGTAGTTGCGGTCGATGTGGTCTTCGGACTTGGTGCGGCCGGCGCGCAGCTGCAGGCTGTTGACATCGAAGTCGCCCGAGGGCGCGCGCTCGGCCTTGGCCGTGGTGAACCAGCGCCACAGGGTTTCATCGGGCAGGGCGGTCCACTGCGTGGAGATCAGCGGGTTCTTGCGGTCGAAGCGCATGCGCGTGACGGCACGCCAGCCCAGCCAGGGCAGGCGGTTGTGGATGTGGTCCACGCTCAGGCGCGGGCCGGTGTCGGTGCTCATGCCCACGCCGAAGACCCATTTCTGCATCTGGGCCTCGCGCACCTGGGCGATGACGGGCGTGGTGACCTGGGCGCCCTTGCGCTTGATGGCCTCCTCATCCTCGGCGGCGCTTTCTCCCTGCTGGGGCACGTTGGCCAGCGTGAGGAAGACGGAGTCGTAGTAGCCGCTGCTGGCCAGGCGCAGCTGGGCATCGACCAGGGCGGTCTGGTCGTATTCCTCGCCCTCGGGCAGGCGTGCGATGCGGGCCGTGCCCACGGGGTCGTAGCGCTGGGCGCCTTCGATGCGCAGCGGGCCGAAGGTGTAGGCCGGGCCGGGCGCATAGGCCACGCTGACATCGGCCTCATGCGTGTCGGCGTCGATGTCGGCCAGGCTGGAGTCGATGCGCGCCAGCGGGTAGCGGCGCGACTGCAGCGTGCGCAGGCCCTGGCTCTTGGCCTGGCTCCAGTTGGCCTGGCTGAAGCGCTGGCCGGGCTGCAGCGGCCAGTCCTCTTCGATGGTGGCGCGCTGGGAGGCGCCGTCGGGATCATCGGCATTGACGCCCGCAAAGCGTACCTGGCTGCGCGCAATGGTGGCGGGCTCGCCCGGGTCCACCTTGACGGTGACCTGCAGCGGGGCCTCTTCGGATTCGGGCGTTTCCTTGATCTCCACCGTGACCGTGGGGCTGAAGTAGCCCAGCGTGCCGATCAGGTCGCGCACGTTGGCGTCGGTGGCGCCCAGCAGCCGCGTGAGTTCGCGCCGCTGCAGATCGCTCTGGTAGCGGTAGCGGCGCAGTTCGAGGTGCTTTTCCAGCAGCTCGCGCACTTCCTTGGGCGCATCGACGACGAGCGAGAAGGCCGGGTCGCCGGTCGCTGCAATCAGCGACGGGTCCGTGTCCTTGTCATCATTCTTGGACGGCAGGAGGCTGCAGCCACCGAGCATCAGGGCTGCACTCAACAGAAACAAAAACGCCGGCCCTCGGGCCGGCGCTGTCGCGGGGGGGAGCTTGGGCATCGGCCTATTTTGACAGCAGGCGCATGGCGTCTTCCAGACCTTTGAGTGTCAAAGGGTACATGCGGTTGCCCGTGAGCTGCTGGATGATGCTGATGCTCTGGCGGTACTGCCAGACGCCGGGCGGCTCGGGGTTGATCCAGGCAAAGCGCGGGAAGGCATGCGTCAGGCGCTGCAGCCATTCGGCGCCGGGCTCCTCGTTCATGTACTCCACGCTGCCGCCGGGCTGCAGGATCTCGTAGGGGCTCATGGTGGCGTCGCCCACGAAGATCAGCTTGTAGTCCTTGTTGTACTTGCGGATGATGTCCCAGGTCGGAAACTTCTCGGCGAAGCGGCGGCGGTTGTTCTTCCACATGAAGTCGTAGACGCAGTTGTGGAAGTAGTAGAACTCCAGGTGCTTGAACTCGCTCTTGACGGCGGAGAACAGCTCTTCCACGCGCTGCACATGCTCGTCCATGGTGCCGCCCACGTCCATGAGCAGCAGCACCTTCACGTTGTTGTGGCGCTCCGGGATCATCTTGATGTCCAGGTAGCCCGCGTTGGCGGCCGTGCTGCGGATGGTGTCGGGCAGGTCCAGCTCCAGCTCGCCGCCTTCGCGCGCGAACTTACGCAGCCGGCGCAGCGCGACCTTGATATTGCGCGTGCCCAGTTCCTGCGTGTCGTCGTAGTCGCGGTAGGCGCGCTGCTCCCAGACCTTGACGGCGCTCTTGTTGCGGCCCGGCCCGCCGATGCGCACGCCGGCCGGGTTGTAGCCGCCGTGGCCGAAGGGGCTGGTGCCGCCCGTGCCTATCCACTTGTTGCCGCCTTCGTGCCGCTCCTTTTGCTCTTCGAGCCGCTTCTTGAGCGTCTCCATCAGCTCGTCCCAGCCCATGGCCTCGATGGCGGCCTTTTCCTCGGGCGAGAGCTCGCGCTCCAGCAGCTTCTTCAGCCAGTCCTGGGGAATTTCGCGCGTGAGGTCGGCCACCATCTCCACGCCCTTGAAGTAGGCGGCAAAGGCGCGGTCGTACTTGTCGTAGTGCTTCTCGTCCTTGACCAGCACGGTGCGGCCCAGGTGGTAGAAGTCGTCCAGGCTCCAGGCGTCGTCGCTCTTGGGGCCGACCACGCCAGCCTGCAGTGCCTCCAGCAGGGTCAGGAACTCCTTGACCGAGACGGGCAGCTTGGCCGCGCGCATGGTGTAGAAGAAGTCGATCAGCATGGCATCTCCCGAAGGCCCGGCGTACGCGCCCTCATGTGCGCGCCACGGCGGTGCTGCCGTCCGAATGGCGCTGCAACTGGTCCAGCAGCTGGGCGCGCGACTCGGGCCATTCGCCGCTGCGCAGGCTGTACATCACGGTGTCGCGGATGGTGCCGTCGCGGCGCAGCGCGTGGCCGCGGATCACGCCGTCCTTCCTGGCGCCCAGGCGCTCGATGGCGCGCTGGCTGGCGAAGTTGAAGCAGTCCGTGCGCCAGCCCACCACATGGCAGGACAGCGTGTCGAACGCATGGCCCATGAGCATGAGCTTGGCCGAGGTGTTGACATGGGTGCGCTGCACGCTGCGCGCGTACCAGGTGTAGCCGATCTCCACGCGGCGCACCTCGGGCAGGATGTCGTGGTAGCTGCTGGTGCCCAGCACCTTGCCGCTGTCGTCGTCCAGCACGGCAAAGGCGAAGCGCTTGCCCTGGCTGCGCTGCTCCAGCGCGGCTTCGATATAGGCACGCACATCACCGGGCTCCGGCGCGGACGTCACGCGGATGCGCCACAGCTGGCCGTCCTGCACGGCCTCGCGCAGCCCGGCTTCATGGGCGAGGGCCAGGGGCTCCAGCCGCACGCCGTTGAAGCGCATGACCACGGGTCGCACAAAGCCCTGGTGCGCCACCGCGCCGGCCACGGGAATGGTCGTCACCTGGCCGGTGAGGGCCGGCACGCCCGTGTCGTTGGTGTGTTCGGGATGGGGCATGGGCGCAGGCCTCAGCGGTTGCGCTGGTTCATGAAGACCAGCTTCTCGAACAGGCTCACATCCTGCTCGTTCTTGAGCAGGGCGCCCACCAGCGGCGGCACGGCGACCTTGCCCTCGGCGGTCTGCAGAGACTCCACGGGAATGTCCTCGGCCACCAGCAGCTTGAGCCAGTCGATCAGCTCGCTGGTGGAGGGCTTCTTCTTGAGGCCGGGCAGGTTGCGCACGTCGTAGAACACCTTCATCGCGGCGGTCAGCAGCTCGCCCTGCAGCTTGGGGAAGTGCACGGCCACGATCTGGCGCATGGTGTCGGCGTCGGGGAACTTGATGTAGTGGAAGAAGCAGCGGCGCAGGAAGGCGTCGGGCAGCTCCTTTTCGTTGTTGGAGGTGATGAACACCAGCGGCCGGTGCTTGGCGCGGATCATCTCGCGCGTCTCGTAGCAGTAGAACTCCATGCGGTCGATCTCGCGCAGCAGATCGTTCGGGAATTCAATGTCGGCCTTGTCGATCTCGTCGATCAGTAGGGCCACGGGCCGGTCTGCCGTGAAGGCCTGCCACAGCACGCCTTTGATGATGTAGTTGTGGATGTCCTTGACGCGCTCGCCGCCGTCGATGTCGGACAGCTGCGAGTCGCGCAGGCGGCTGACGGCGTCGTATTCGTACAGCCCCTGCTGGGCCTTGGTGGTGGACTTGATGTGCCACTGCAGCAGCGGCATGTCCAGCGCTGCGGCCACTTCCTCGGCCAGCATGGTCTTGCCCGTGCCGGGCTCTCCCTTGACCAGCAGCGGGCGCTGCAAGGTGGCTGCGGCATTCACCGCGAGCATCAAATCCTGGGTGGCGACGTAGTTCTCGGAACCTTGAAATTTCATGGGCGGTATCAGCGTAAGTATTGATGGGGACGCTTGACGGTGACTGCCATAATCGTTCGCGCTACCCGCTCAGCAGTAGGCATCCGTCAGAACTCTTGAAGGATTGTGCGCGCAAAATGATAAAAACTTTGACCACGGTATTGGCGCTGACTGTCGCATCTGTGACCCCTGTGGCACAGGCCCAGCAAAGCAAAGGTGACGCAAAGGCAGGGGAGGGGAAGATCGCCATGTGCATTGGCTGCCATGGCATCCAGGGCTACCAGGCCAGCTTCCCCGAGGTGTACAAGGTCCCCAAGATTTCAGGACAGGGCGCACCCTACATCGTGGCCGCGCTGCAGGCCTACCAGAAGGGCGAGCGCAAGCACCCCACCATGCGCGGCATCGCCGATCCGCTGACCGAGCAGGACATGGCCGACGTGGCCGCCTACTACGCCGAGCATGGCGTGGCCAAGGCCGCCGACGCCAAGGTCCGCGAGCCCAGCACCCAGGTTGCCGCGCTGCTGCAAAAAGGGGCCTGCGTCTCCTGCCACGGCCAGGGTTTTTCCAAGCCCATCGACCCCAGCTACCCGAAGGTGGCGGGCCAGTATGCGGACTATCTGTACTCTGCCCTCAAGTCCTACAAGACCGAAGGCAACCCCCACATCGGCCGCAGCAACGGCGTGATGGCCGGCATTGCCAAGCAGTTCACCAACAGCGAACTCAAGGCGCTGGCCAACTACATCGGCAGCCTCGATGGCGAGCTGCAGACCCTGCCCCAGCCCCATTTCCGCCTCGGCCAGAAATCGCAGTAGGTCGCGCCTTTCCTCCAAAGCAAAAGCCCGCAATTGCGGGCTTTTTTCGGGCTTTGTTTCGAGCTTTGTTTCGGGCTTTGTCTTGAGGCGCTGAACGGCCGGAACTATGCGCCGCCCGTGGCCTTGGCGCCGTCGCTGGTGGCGCGGCGCTGCACGGCGGCAATGTAGGCCTCTCCATCCGGGGGGCGGCCCGAGCGCTGGCTTTCCCAGAGCATCTGCCCCAGGCATTCCATGGTGGCGTGGTGGGCGTCGTGCAGCGAGTCCAGGCGGCGGCTGAGCAGCTCCACGGCCTGGCGTATGCCGCGCGGCTGGTCGATGCTGCACTGCTCGCTGATGGACAGGTGCATGGACAGGTGCAGGAAAGGATTGGTCACGCCGGGCGTGGCGTCGTAGTCGCGCAGCAGGGCGGCGTCCACGTCGGCGAGGTCATCGAAATACTCGGGATGCTCGGCAATCCAGAGGCTGGCCAGCGTCTCTATGGCCTCCATCGGCGCGCCGTTCAGCATCTTGGTGCGCACGCCGCAGAAAAAGCGCCGCACATCGGCTTGGGTGGGGTTGAACATGGTGGCGCGCAGCGTAGCACGCAGCCCTTTTGGGCGGGCACGCAAGGACTTTGCCGAGAGCCCGCCGCAAGAAGAGGTCAGAGCACCTCGAAGACCCTGCCGGTCTGGGCGCCTTCCACGCTGCGCTGGTAGGCCAGGGCCACGCGGGCGGCGGGCACGGTCTCGAAGCCGGGGAAAACAGATCCATAGGCCTGGGCCGATTCGGTCAGCAGGGTGGGGCTCACGGCATTGATTCGCAGGCCGCGCTGCAGTTCGACCGCAGCGCCGGTGACGAAGCCGTGGAGGGCGGCATTCACCGTCGATGCATTGGCGCCGTGGCGGATGGGCTCGGTGGCGGCGACGCCGCTGGTCAGCGTGATGGAGCCGCCGTCGCGCAGCCAGCGCTGGCCCAGCAGGGCTAGCCGCACCTGGCCCAGCAGCTTGTCCTGCAGGCCGGAGTTGAACTGCTCGGCCGTCATCTCGGACAGCGGGCCGAAATGCAGCTTGCCGGCCGTGCTGACGATGGCGTCCACCTGGCCGGCGGCTTCGAACATTTTCTGCAGCGTCTCGGGCTGCGTGAAGTCGGCGCGCAGGTCGCCGCTGTTGCGGCCCACGGTGACGATGTCATGGCGCGGGGCCAGCAAGGCGTGGACAGCGCGGCCAATGGTGCCGGTGGCACCGATGAGCAGGATCTTCATGCGGTTTTCTTTCGGAAGGAGTGAACAGGCCTCCAGTGTTTTGCAAATTGCCTATGCCATAAAGTAGCGAAGTCTTTTTGTACTACTAAGCATTGGTTAGCAATCCATGGACAAGCTGCGCAATATGGAGGTCTTCATGGCCGTGGTCGAGGACGGCAGCTTTGCCCAGGCCGCGCGGCGCCTGGACATCTCGGCCGTGATGGTGGGCAAGCATGTGCAGCAACTGGAAGCCCACCTGGGCGCACGCCTGCTGCAGCGCACCACGCGGCGCCACAGCCTGACCGAGGT
This sequence comes from Delftia acidovorans NBRC 14950, assembly GCF_001598795.1. Classification (GTDB taxonomy): domain Bacteria; phylum Pseudomonadota; class Gammaproteobacteria; order Burkholderiales; family Burkholderiaceae_C; genus Comamonas; species Comamonas acidovorans. The sequence continues at coordinate 137,739 of NZ_BCZP01000008.1, forward strand.
GGGCCGCAGCTTCTACGAGGACAGCCGCCAGGTCTTCGAGCAGTTGCGCTGGGCCGAGTCTGCCGTGGAGCGCAGCCGCAGCGCACCCCAGGGCCTGTTGCGCATCAGCGCGCCGACCACGCTGGGCAACCATGTGATCGCGCCGCTGGTGGCCGACTACCAGCTGGCCAATCCGCTGGTGCGCGTGGACCTGCAACTGAGCGACAGCATGGCCGACCTGGTGGGCGAGAACATCGACGTGGCCGTGCGCATCGGCCCCGTGGGCGGCGAAGGCCTGGTGGCGCGGCCGCTGCAGCCCTATCGCATGGTGATTGCGGCGGCGCCCTCGTACCTGCGGCGGCGCGGGCATCCGCGTGGCGTGGACGATCTGGCGCGCCATGACTGCCTGAGCTACGCGGTCTGGCAGCGCCGATCGGAATGGATTCTGCGCGGCGACGGCTCGGGTTCGGTGCAGTGGCCCGAAGACGCCCGCCTGCGCTGCAACAGCGGCGACGGGCTGCGCCATGCGGCGCTGCGCGGCCTGGGCCTGATCCTGCAGCCTGAGGTGCTGCTGGCCGCCGACTTGGCCGCGGGCCGGCTGGTGCCCGTGCTGCAGGACTGCGTGCCACTGCCGCGACCGGTGCACCTGGTCTATCTGCCGGACCGCCGCCAGCTGCCCAAGCTGGCGCAGTTCGTGGACCACATGGTGCGGACGCTGGGCGCGGCCTGAGGCCCGGTTTTCAGGGGCCGGGCGGCGCCTGGTCCTTCTCCTGCTGCGCCTGGGCCTCCTGCCGTTCCTTGGCCATCTGCTCGACCAGTTGCTGGCGGCCCTGTTTGGCCACGGCAATGAGCTGGGCCTGGTCCTTGTGGTGGGGGTACATGCGCTCGATCAGCTCCAGGTTGTGCTCCCGAAAGCGCGTGGTGGTGCGCTGGGCCTCGGCAGGGCTGTGGCCTGCGAGTTCCAGCACGGTGCGCGCCGAGACCAGGCTGGACTCGAAGACTTCCCGCTCGACATGGTGCACGCCCAGGTCGCGCAACTGGTACCAGTGGGCCATATCGCGCGCGCGGGCCACGATCTCCAGATGCGGAAAGCGCTTGCGAACGCGGGCGGCGATCTTCAGCGATTGCTCGGAAGAGTCCACCGCGATGACCAGCACCCGCGCCTTGTCCGCGCCGGCAATGCGCAGCAGGTCCATGCGCGTGGCATCGCCGAAGAACACGCGGTAGCCGAAGGTGTGGGCCACTTCCAGCATCTCCACGCTGTGGTCGAGGATGGTGGCCGGCACGCCCTGGGTCAGCAGCACGCGTGCCACGATCTGGCCGTAGCGGCCAAAGCCCGCAATGATGATTTGCGCGTCCTGCGGCTCCGATATTTCATGGGGCCTGGCAGTCTGGCCCGCGCCGTCGACCTGGCAATCCTTCATGTCGGCAAAGCGCTTGAGCAGCAGCTTGTCCATCAGCACCAGCACCAGCGGGCCGATCAGCATGGACAGGGCCACGGCGGCCACCAGCATGGACGAGATGCTGTGGTGGAACACCTTGTACTGCGCCGCCGTCTGGAACACCACGAAGGCGAACTCCCCGCCCTGGGCCAGCAGCAGGGTGAACACCGGGCGCTCGCGCCAGGGCAGCTTCAGCACGCGGGCCAGGGTGTAGAGCACGGCGCCCTTGAGCGCCAGAAAGCCCAGCACCATGGCCGCCATGGCCCAGGGCGCGCGCAGCAGCACGCCGAAGTCGATGCTCATGCCCACGGCCATGAAGAACAGGCCCAGCAGCAGGCCCTTGAAGGGCTCGATGTTGGTCTCCAGCTCGCTGCGGTACTCGCTGTCGGCCAGCAGCACGCCGGCCAGGAAGGCTCCCAGCGCCATGGACAGGCCCACCTGCACCATCAGCATGGCAATGCCCACCACCAGCAGCAGCGAGGTGGCCGTGAAGATCTCGGGCGTGCGGCTGCGCGCTATCCAGCGCAGCAGGGGGCGCAGCAGCAGGCGGCCGCCCACCACCACGGCGGCGATGGTGCCTACGGTCTTGAGCACCTGCAGCCACAGGTGGCTGTCGGTGTGCGTGGCATTGGCAGCCTTGACCGCGCCCAGGATGGGGATCAGCGCCAGGATGGGAATGGCGGCCACGTCCTGGAACAGCAGGATGGAGAAGCTGGCCTGGCCGCTGGGCGTGCGCATGAGGTTGCGCTCGGCCATGACCTGCAGGCAGATGGCCGTGGACGACAGGGCCAGGCCCATGCCCGCGATCAGGCTCACGCGCCAGGAAAAGCCGAAGGCCCAGGCCGCCAGGAACAGCACGCCCGTGCAGGCCAGCATCTGCGCCAGCCCCCATCCCAGGATGGGCCGGCGCAGCTCCCACAGGCGGCTGGGCTGCAGCTCCAGCCCGATCACGAAGAGCATCAGCACCACGCCGAACTCGGCGAAATGAAGAATGTCATCCACATTGCTGACAAGCGACAGTCCCCAGGGGCCCATGGCAATGCCGGCACCCAGGTAGCCAATGATGGCGCCCAGGCCCAGGGCACGCGCAATGGGCACGGCCAGCACGGCGGCGGTGAGATAGAGAAAGCCGTAGGTCAGCCAGATGGGGGCGCTGTGTTCCATGGGAGCTTGGGATCTTGGATTTGGTGTTTACCCTGGGGTGATTGATTGTGTCACTCTCACAGCTGGGTCAGCTTTCTGACAGGGTTAAAAATGCCCCCCACGCTCCCCTTGCTGCGCAAGGTCCGCTGCCCCTGGCCGGGCGCCCCCCGAGGGGGCCGTTTTCATCTTGGGGCGGCCCGGCGATGAAAAATGCCACCGAATGCTTCATCGCCCCATCCGGCTTTGCTGCGGCAGTGCGCCACATCGTCTGCACAGTTTTAAGATGCCGGCCTGCTCCGTATTTTTAAGGTGTTTGGCATGGATTGGCACACTTGGATCGCTTACTTTGTGGCCTGCTGGATCATTGCGGTCTCCCCGGGCTCGGGCGCCGTGCTGTCCATGAGTCATGGCCTGTCGTATGGCGTGCGCAAGAGCAGCGCCACCATCTTCGGGCTGCAGCTGGGGCTGCTGACCATCTTGCTGATCGCCGGTGCGGGCGTGGGCTCGCTGCTGCTGGCCTCCGAATGGGCATTCAACGCCGTGAAGATCGTCGGCGCCTGCTATCTGATCTACCTGGGCATCAGCCAATGGCGCTCGGGTGCCGCGCCCCTGGCCACGCAGGAATCCATGCCCGAGCTCAGCGTGCGCCGCCGCGTGCTCACGGGCTTCCTGACCAATGCCACCAATCCCAAGGGCATCATCTTCATGGTGGCCGTGCTGCCCCAGTTCATGACCACCAGCCGCCCGCTGTGGCTGCAGTTGCTGATCCTGGCCGCCACCATGCTGGCCGTGGACACCATGGTCATGCACGGCTATGCGGCCAGCGCCAGCGCGCTGCGCGGCTTCATGCGCAGCGCGCGTGCGGTGCGCAGCCAGAACCGGGTCTTCGGCGCGCTGCTGATGGCCGTGGGCACGGGGCTGTTCTTCGTGCAGCGCGCCTCGCGCTGAGCCCCTCCCTGGGCTAACCCTAGCCTGTCGCGCGCCCGACATGGAGCGCGCGGCACCGGCCCCTACCATTTGGGGCATGAAAACCTTCCATTCCTATTCCGAAGTGCGTGCCTGCGTGGGGCAGGAAGTCGCCGTCAGCGACTGGATCACCATCACCCAGCAGCAGGTGCAGCTGTTCGCCGATGCCACGGGCGACCAGCAATGGATCCATGTGGACCCCGAGCGCGCGTCCAAGGGCCCCTTCGGCGCGCCGATTGCGCACGGCTTTCTGACGCTGTCGCTGATCCCCCAGTTTTTCCAGAACTGCTTTCACATCGAAGGCGCGCAAATGGGCGTGAACTACGGCCTCAACCGCGTGCGCTTCACCTCTCCCGTGCCCGTGGGCAGCCGCCTGCGTGCGCGCCTGACGCTGCAGGCCGCCGAGCCCATCGAGCCCGGTGGCCTGCAGATGACCTGGCTGGTGACCGTGGAGCGCGAAGGCGCCGACAAGCCCGCCTGCGTGGCCGAGTCCGTGGCCCGCAACTACGGCGCCAAGGCCTGAATCAAAACTGACCCCCACGCTACCCTTGCTACGCAAGGTCCGCTGCCCCCCAAGGGGGCGCTTTTCATCTTGGGGCGGCCCGGCGATGAAAAAAGCCCGCAGGGGGCACCTGCGGGCTGGCTGCGTGGTGGCAGCGGTTGCGGGGGGCTGAGGCTCAGGCGCCGAAGTTCAGCTGGCCCGAACGCTCGGCTGCGGCGGCTTCGCGGCGCACTTCATCGCGGCTCACGGTGGCGGTGGCAGTGTTCTGGATGGGCAGGTAGCCTTCGGCGACGGAGGGCATGGTGCCATTGGCCTGGGCGGCCTTGAGGTCGGCCATGACCTGGGCACGTGTCAGCGTGCTCTGGGTCTTCACTTCGGGCGGGTAGCTGCTGTTGTCGGCGTAGTCGAAGCCGGCAGCCTGGGCGGCGATGGCGGAGATGGAGAGGGCGGCCAGGACGGCAAAACGGCGGGTGTTCTTCATGATTCAAGTCCTTTGTTTTGTTTCTGGGACAGGGCGTTCTTTGCGGAAATCGCTTGGTAACGTAGAGCCCATGACTCAAATGTAGGACGGCTTGGAATCGGGAAAAACCCTTGGATTGGCAATGCGCTTTTTCAGCTGTTGAAACAATCGGCCGGGAACTTTTCGCCCGGTCCGGCCGATCGCTCAGGCCGCGCCGGCTGCTCCCTCGGCCAGGGCAGCGCCCATGAATTGCTGCTGGCGCCAGGCTTCGAACACGGTCACGGCCACGGCATTGGACAGGTTCAGGCTGCGCTGCTGCGGCAGCATGGGCAGGCGCAGGCGCTGCTGCGGCGGGAACTGCTCGCGCACCTCGGCGGGCAGGCCCTTGCTTTCGGAGCCGAACACCAGCCAGTCGCCAGGCTGGAAACCGATGGCGTGGGCGGGACTGCTGCTGTGCGTGGTCATGGCGAACATGCGCTGGCGGTCCGGCTGGCAGTCCTGCAGGAAGGCCTGCCAGTCGGCATGGCGGCGCACGGGCGCGTACTCGTGGTAGTCGAGGCCGGCGCGGCGCATCAGGCGGTCTTCCATGGAAAAGCCCAGCGGCTCGATCAGGTGCAGGCTGCAGCCGGTGTTGGCGGCCAGACGGATCACATTGCCGGTATTGGGCGGGATCTCCGGCGCGACGAGAACGATATGGAACATGGCCCGTATTGTCTCGCGGCGGCCTATGCCCCCGGGCCCCGAATCCCCACGATCAGGGCGTGCGCGCCAGCACCAGGGCGCTGACCTCGGCCGCGCCTGCACGCCGCAGGCAGGTGGCCAGCGCATGCAGGCTGGCGCCCGTGGTCATTACATCGTCGATCAGCAGGATCTTGCGGCCGCGCACATGGGGCAGTTGCGCCGGCGGCACCGCGAAGACCCCGCGCAGCTGGCGCAGGCGCAGGGCGCGCGGCAGGTCATGCTGGGCCTGTGCCGTGTGGGCGCGCTGCACGGCCTGGTGCCGCAGCTTGCCGCGGGTGGATGGGCCGGACAGCGCACGGGCCAGCACCAGGGCCTGGTGAAAGCCGCGTTCGCGCAGGCGCTGGGCAGACAGGGGCATGGGCAGCAGCAGATCGCATTGCTCCAGTTGCTCGCGCGCCCCGTGCTGCTCCAGCAGCAGGGCGGCCAGGCTGCGTGCCAGGCCGGTGTCTCCCCGGAATTTGAAGTCGCCGATCACCGTGTGCCAGGGATAGGCGTAGTCCAGCGCGGCAAGGCAGTGCGTCAGTGGCGGGGGCTTGACCAGGCAGGCGCCGCAGACCTGCTGGCCGCCGCTGGCGCCGTGCCCCGCTGGCAGCGGCATGGCACAAAGCCCGCAGCGCGCCAGCGGCCTGACCCAGCGCAAGCGGCAGTCCTGGCACAGGCGCTGCGCCGGCCAGCGGCGGCAGACGGCGCACTGGCTGGGCAGGCCGGCATGCCAGTGCGAAAGCCATGACGCAGGCAGGTTGGGCATGGAGTCAATATACTCGCGCCGCGTCCGCCACCCCTTTGCTCCGGGGCCGGGCGCCTGTCTTTCGAGGAGCCCGGATTCCCCGCCCAGCCATGTCCCACGAATTGCCCCCCACCATCGATCCGGCCGCCGCATTGCGCTGGCAGCAGGCCGCGCCTGCGGCCTCGCCGTGGCTGCATGAGGAGGTGGCGCGCCGCATGCAGGAGCGGCTGGACTGGATCGTCAAGCCGCCCCAGCGCTGGTGCCACTGGCAGCCCGTGCGCGGCGGCCTGCAGGCCCATGCGCTGCTGCGCCAGCGCTATGCGCAGTCCGAATGCCTGGTCTATGAAGCCTCGCCGCTGCATGAGGCCGCCGCCCGCGAGCAGCTGGGCGCGCGCTGGTGGCAGCCCGCGCGCTGGACCGGGGGCGCCACGCGCTTCGGCGAGCCCGAACCTGCCGGCGTGGACATGCTGTGGGCCAACATGGCCCTGCACCAGCAGGCCGACCCGCAGGCGCTGATCACGCGCTGGCACCAGGCGCTGTCCGTGGACGGCTATGTGATGTTCTCCTGCCTGGGGCCCGATACGCTGCGCGAGCTGCACGCCATCTACGCCCAGCTCGGCTGGCCGCCCGCCGGCCAGGCCTTCACCGACATGCATGACTGGGGCGACATGCTGGTGCACGCAGGCTTCAGCGAGCCGGTGATGGACATGGAGCACATCACGCTGACCTTTGCCACGCCCGAGCGGCTGCTGCAGGAGCTGCGCGAGCTGGGCCGCAACTTCCATCCGCAGCGCTTTGCCGCCCTGCGCGGCCGCCGCTGGCAGCAGCGCCTGCACGATGCCCTGCGCGAGCGCCTGGCCGGCCCCGACGGGCAGCTGGCGCTGACCTTCGAGATCGTCTACGGCCACGCCTACAAGCCGCAGCCGCGCGTGCGCCTGGAGTCCAGCAGCGCCGTATCGCTGGAGGACATGCGCAGCATGCTGCGCCAGCCGCGCAACACGGGTTTGCGATAGCCCCAATGTCGCTTTCCGGTCATTGATCGAAAACAAAAACGTCTACACTTTTCCCGAGCTGACAGAGACAACAGCTTTTCCCTGGGCTCGCTTTCCCGGGCCGGGAAAAGACCAGCGGTCCGCAGGCCGAAAGGGGAGACGATTTGGTGTTTCGTTTTGCCACGGGAACGAGAACGGGCCGACCCATCCAGGAGCGGCCCGCCCACGAGTTTGATCATCACCGGCTGCAGCAGTGCCTGTTCCTCTGGGAGCGGGCACTGGTCTTTCTGTCCCTGCTGTCCCCTCTTCTGTGCCGCATGCCGGGCCGCATGCGCCCCCTTTTCCAATCCGCTCCCGGCCCCCATGGCACACATGCCCTGAATGGCCGGCGTGCGCGCATTCTTCCGTCCACCTTGCTGCTGTCCTCCGAATTCATGCGCCTGCAGGCGCAGGCGGGGATGGCTGTACGCCCGAATCCTGGTCCCACGTCCGAGCTGCCGTTGATGCCGGCTGGCACGCTATTGGTGATTGCGCGCAGGCACATCTGCGGCGCTTTCATGCATGCTCGGACAGTTGAGGCCGGGAGTTGCCCTTTGGGCAGGCGTTGAACGGTCTGGCTGCGCGGCCCCCACGCCGGCGCAGCGGAGCGAGTGGATAACCCGAGGCTTAGATGTAAGTGAAAACTATGAAAAGCATTTCCACCAAGCTGGTTCTCTGGGGCTTGATGAGTGTGGCAGGGGGAGGCTCCCTTGCGCATGCGACGACAGATCTGCCAGGCGGCCCGGCCGTCAATCAGCTCAACCTTCATCCGGCGGTCACGCGCATCGCGCATGAGCAGCATTACCTGCACTGGATGATGCTGATCATCTGCACGGTGATCTTCATCGGCGTGTTCGCCGTGATGTTCTATTCGATCTGGAAGCACCGCAAATCGCGCGGCGCCAAGGCGGCGAACTTCCACGAATCGGCCACGGTCGAGGTGGTCTGGACCATCGTGCCCTTCATCATCGTCGTGCTCATGGCGCTACCGGCCACCAAGGTGCTGGTGGCGCAGAAGGACACCACCAACGCCGATGTCACCATCAAGGCCACGGGCTACCAGTGGAAATGGGGCTACGACTACATCAACGGCGAAGGCGAGGGCCTGAGCTTCATCTCCACGCTGGACAGCAGCCACCGCGCGCTGTCCGACAGCGGCGATGTCTCCAAGGCACCCAACGACTACCTGCTCAAGGTGGACAACCCGCTGGTCGTGCCCGTGGACCGCAAGGTGCGCATCATCACCACGGCCAATGACGTGATCCACTCCTTCATGGTGCCGTCCTTCGGCATCAAGCAGGATGCGATCCCGGGCTTTGTGCGCGACACCTGGTTCCGTGCAGAAAAGACCGGCGACTACTACGGCCAGTGTGCCGAGCTGTGCGGCAAGGAGCATGCCTACATGCCCATCCACGTGAAGGTGCTGTCGAGCGACGGCTACAAGGCCTGGGTGGACGAGCAAAAGAAGATCGCCGCCGCCAAGAAGGACGATCCCAGCAAGGTCTGGTCCCTGCAAGACCTGATCGCTCGCGGCGAGAAGGTCTATGCGGCCAACTGCGCGGCCTGCCACCAGGCCAACGGCAAGGGCGCCGGTCCCATCAAGGCGCTGGACGGCAGCCCCGTGGTCCTGGGTCCCACGGCCGAGATGATGCATGTGGTGCTGGAAGGCCGTGCCAACGGCGCCATGCCCGCCTGGAAGCAGCTGAGCGATACCGAGCTGGCCGCCGTGGTCACCTTTGCCAAGAACCACTGGTCCAACAAGACCGGCCAGCTGGTGCAGCCGGCCGAGTTCGTGGCCGCCCGCACCGGCAAGTTCCCCGGCCAGTGAGCCCGCAAGACAGATGAGCGATTGGAGATAACAGCATGAGCGCCGTACTTCCCCCCATCCACAGCCCTGCGGGCGAGGGCCACGAACATGCGCATGAGCACGAGCATGGACACGGGCATGACGACCATCACCACCACGCCACGCCCACGGGCTGGCGGCGCTGGATGTTCGCCACCAACCACAAGGACATCGGCACGCTGTACCTGCTGTTCTCGTTCACCATGCTGATGGTGGGCGGGGTGCTGGCGCTGCTGATCCGCGCCGAGCTGTTCCAGCCCGGGCTGCAGATCGTCAACCCCGAGCTGTTCAACCAGCTGACCACCATGCACGGCCTGATCATGGTGTTCGGCGCCATCATGCCGGCCTTCGTGGGCTTTGCGAACTGGATGCTGCCGCTGCAGATCGGCGCCTCCGACATGGCCTTCGCGCGCATGAACAACTTCAGCTTCTGGCTGCTGATCCCGGCCGGCCTGATGCTGGTGGGCTCGTTCTTCATGCCCGGTGGTGCCCCCGCCGCAGGCTGGACGCTGTATGCGCCGCTGACGCTGCAGATGGGCCCGTCCATGGACACCTCCATCCTGGCCATGCACATCATGGGCGCCAGCTCCATCATGGGCGCCATCAACATCATCGTCACCGTGCTCAACATGCGCGCGCCCGGCATGACGCTGATGAAGATGCCCATGTTCGCCTGGACCTGGCTGATCACGGCCTACCTGCTGATCGCCGTCATGCCCGTGCTGGCCGGCGCCATCACCATGACGCTGACGGACCGCCATTTCGGCACCAGCTTCTTCAACCCCGCAGGCGGCGGCGACCCGGTGATGTACCAGCACATCTTCTGGTTCTTCGGCCACCCCGAGGTCTACATCATGATCTTGCCGGCCTTCGGCATCATCAGCCAGATCGTGCCGGCCTTCAGCCGCAAGAAGCTGTTCGGCTATGCCTCCATGGTGTATGCGACCTCGTCCATCGCCATCCTGTCCTTCATCGTGTGGGCGCACCACATGTTCACGACCGGCATGCCCGTCACGGGCCAGCTGTTCTTCATGTACGCCACCATGCTGATCTCGGTGCCCACGGCCGTGAAGATCTTCAACTGGGTGGCCACCATGTGGCGCGGCTCCATGACCTTCGAGACGCCCATGCTGTTCTCGGTGGGCTTCATCTTCGTGTTCACCATGGGCGGCTTCACGGGCCTGATCCTGTCGATGGCGCCCATCGACATCCAGCTGCAGGACACCTACTACGTGGTGGCCCACTTTCACTACGTGCTGGTGGCCGGATCGCTGTTCTCCATGTTCGCGGCCTACTACTACTGGGCCCCCAAGTGGACCGGCGTGATGTATTCGGAGACGCGCGGCCAGATCCACTTCTGGGGCTCGCTGATCTTCTTCAACGTCACCTTCTTCCCCATGCACTTCCTGGGCCTGGCCGGCATGCCGCGCCGCTATGCCGACTACCCCATGCAGTTCGCCGACTTCAACATGGTGGCCTCGCTGGGCGCGCTGGGCTTTGGCCTGATGCAGGTGTATTTCTTCCTCTTCGTCGTCGTGCCCGCCATGCGCGGCAAGGGCGAGAAGGCGCCGCAAAAGCCCTGGGAGGCCGCCGAGGGCCTGGAGTGGGAAGTGCCTTCGCCGGCGCCGTTCCATACCTTCGAGACGCCGCCCAAGCTCGATGCCACCGCCACCCGCATCATCGGTTGATGCAAGCCCCAAGGGAGATGCACATGGACGCACAGCAACGAAAAGCCAACCTGCGGCTGGCGCTGATCCTGGTATCGGTGGCGCTGGTCTTTCTGGCCGGCTTCGTGATCAAGATCACCGTGCTCCATTGAGGGCAGGCAACAGGAGGGACGTCCGTGAGCGTGCGCAGTGAAAACGCGAAGATGGTGGGCAAGCTGGCCGTGGTGGCGCTGGGCATGTTTGCCTTCGGCTACGTGCTGATTCCCATCTACAAGCACATCTGCGAGCTCACGGGCATCAACATCCTGTCGTTGTCCGAGCGCCAGGTGCCGGGCAACGGCACGGCCGGGCGCGATGTGAAGCTGCCCGCCAACTCGCAGGTGGACAAGAGCCGCACCATCACCGTGGAGTTCGACGCCAATGCGCGCGGGCCCTGGGACTTCAAGCCGGCGCAGCGCTCCATCCAGGTCCATCCGGGCGAGCTGGCCACGGTCATGTACGAATTCCAGAATGTGCAGGACCGCCGCATGGCGGCCCAGGCGATACCGAGCTATGCGCCACGCCAGGCGGCCGCGCATTTCAACAAGCTGGAGTGCTTTTGCTTTTCGCAGTACACGCTGGAGCCAGGGGAAAAGCGCGAGTGGCCGGTGGCCTTCGTGATCGATCCGCGCATCTCCAAGGATGTGACCACGATCACGCTGTCCTATACCTTCTTCGAGGTGGGCGGCAGGACGCCGGCCGCACCCACGGGCGGGGCGCCGGTGGCGGCAGGGCCGAAGCAGGAGCCCGCCTCATGAATGCGCCGCAGCCACGGGAGCCGCGCCGCCCGCCCAGCGTGTGGCGCACGGTGCGCGCCGTGGCCTGGTCGCTCTTCGGCGTGCGCAGGGGAAGCGAGTACCAGCAGGACGGGGAGCGCATCACGCCGCTGCATGTGATTGCAGTGGGGCTGGCGGCCATCTTCGTGCTGGTGCTGGGATTGATCGCGCTGGTCAAGCTCGTGGTCTGAGCGGCGCGGCCATCGGGGACAGAGAGTGATAGACGGGAAACCGAGAACCAAGAATTTCAGGAGCTGAGCAATGAGTGCAACCACCCACGGCAAAACGCCTTACTACTACGTGCCGGCCGAGTCCAGCCACCCCGTCATGGCGGCGGCGGGGCTGTTCTTCGTGATCCTGGGCGCGGGCAACTGGATCAATGGGCATGAATGGGGCATGTACAGCCTGGGCCTTGGCCTGGTCTGGTGGCTGGCCGTGCTCTTTTTCTGGTTCCGGGAAGCCGCGCATGAAAGCGAGTCGGGCAAGTACGGGCGCAAGATCGACCTGTCCTTCCGCTGGAGCATGAGCTGGTTCATCTTCTCCGAGGTGATGTTCTTCGGCGCCTTCTTCACCGCCCTGTGGTGGGCGCGCTCGCATTCGGTGCCCGCGCTGGGCAGCCTGGACAACGCCTTGCTGTGGCCCGACTTCAAAGCCGTCTGGCCCAGCATGGCAGCGGGCGCCACGGCCTCGCCGGCCAACAGCGTCGAGCCCTTCCAGACCGTGGGCCCGTTCTGGCTGCCCACCATCAACACGGCGCTGTTGCTGACCTCGGGCGTGACGCTGACCATCGCCCACCATGCGCTGCAGGCCGGCCACCGCGCCCGCACCATCGCCTTCATGTGGATGACGGTGGTCCTGGGCTTCGTCTTCCTGTGCGTGCAGGGCTACGAGTACTACCACCTGTACACCGAGTTGAACCTCAAGCTGTCCTCGGGCGTGTTCGGCTCGACCTTCTTCCTTCTCACGGGATTCCACGGCTTCCACGTCTTTGTGGGCATGCTGATGCTGTTCTTCATCACCATGCGCCTGCATGCGGGGCACTTCACGTCCGAGCGGCATTTCGGCTTCGAGGGCGCGGCATGGTACTGGCACTTCGTGGACGTGGTCTGGCTGTTCCTCTACGTCCTCGTGTACTGGATGTGAGGGCCTGCCCGCCCCATGCAAAAAGAAGCGCCTGGGCGCTTCTTTTTGTTTGCGGGGGCAGGGGGCTTGTCTATTGCCCGGCGGTCCAGCCGGTGGGATGGATGTAGCCCAGCTTGGCCGCCAGCAGCACGCACAGGAACAGCGCGATGGACAGGCCCACGCGCAGCGCCAGTGCGCGGAACATGGCGCGGCTGCGGCGCCTGTCGTCGCCCGGACCCTCCTGGTCTTCGGGATTGCGGCGCATCATGAAGAACAAGGCGCTGCCCAGACTGGCGACAATGGCCAGCAGGGCGAGAACGATCACGAATTTCATGGGTGGATTATCCGGTGCGTGTTTCCAGAATGCCAGACCGCTGGCGGTTTGTACTGATCACCTTGGCCGCGCTGATCGGCGTGGCCATCACACTGTCCCTGGGCCGCTGGCAACTGCAGCGGGCGGCCTACAAGCAGCAATTGTTCGATGCCGTGCAGCGCCAGCAGGGCCTGCCGCCGTTGGACAACGCGCAGCTGGCGCCCATGCAACCCGGTGCTGCCCTGAACACCGAGGCGGCGCCCTGGCTGCACCGGCCCGTGCGACTGCAGGGCCACTGGATTGCCGGGCAGTCGCTGTACCTGGACAACCGCCAGATGCAGGGCCAGCCGGGCTTCTTTGTGCTCACGCCGCTGCGGCTGGCCGCGCCGCATGAGGATGTGGTGATTGCCGTGCAGCGCGGCTGGGTGCCGCGCAACTTCCTGGACCGCACGGCCTTGCCCGAGGTGCAGACGCCCGAAGGCCTGGTGACCGTTGAGGGGCGCATGGAGGCCGCGCCGTCCCGGCTCTACGAATTCGGTCGTGCAGGGGCAGACCCTGATGGGCAAAAGTCGCGCATCCGACAGAATGTGGACATTGCCGAATGGGCCGTGGCCTCCGGGCTGCCGCTGCGCGAATGGAGCCTGCTGCAGACTGGCGAAGCCAGCGAAGGCCTGCGGCGCGACTGGCCCGTTGTGACGGCCGGTGTCGAGAAACACCATGGCTATGCGTTCCAATGGTTTGGACTTGCGGCCCTGATCACGCTTTTGTATGTCTGGTTCCAAATCGTCCGACGCTTTGTCCGTCCGCGCCATGCCCGCTCCTGAGACTCCCCTGGAGATGACTGTCCATGGCCTGCCACCCTTGCAGCCGGCCCTTGCCGGCGCGCAACGCACGCGCAGCGGCCGCTGGAAGATGCTGGCCGTGTTCGCGGTCTGCGCCGCGCCCGTGGTGGCCTCCTATTTCACCTACTACGTGCTGCGGCCTGGCCAGCAGCGCAGCTTTGGCGAGCTGATCGCGGCCCAGCCGGCCCTGCCTTCGGCCACGGCCACCACGCTGGACGGCGCGCCGCTGCCGCTGCAGTCGCTCAAGGGCCAGTGGCTGCTTCTCAGCGTGGCGGGCGGTGCCTGCGGCAGCGCCTGCGAGAGCCATCTCTATCTGCAGCGCCAGCTGCGCGAAACCCTGGGCCGCGAAAAGGACCGGCTGGACCGGGTCTGGCTCATCTCCGACGACGCACCCGTGCCCGCGCACCTGCGCCCCGCGCTGGCCCAGGCCACGGTGCTGCGCGTGCCCGAGGCCGTGCTGCGCGGCTGGCTGCAGCCGACGCCCGGCCATGCGCTGCAGGACCACCTGTACGTGGTGGACCCGCAGGGCCACTGGATGATGCGCATGCCCGCGGGCCTTGGCATGGCCGATGCCGGCAAGGCCAAGCGCGACCTGGACCGGCTGCTGCGTGCATCGGCTTCCTGGGACACGGCAGGGCGCCCGGGCGACGGCGAGTAAGGCTGGCCAGTAGGTCCTGGCAGGCCCTGGTAGGCCGGCAGGCAGGCCCCGCAGCGCCGGGGTCTTGCGGTTATGGGTTATGGTTTGCGGCTGTGCGAAAGCGCCTTCAGCGGACGCTTTCGCCTTTTCCCTTTCCAGCCCGGGCCGGCGCGCAGCCTTTGCGGCCACGCAGCCTGCGGCAACTACCTTGTTGAGGAAGCATGAACAAACGGACAGCGCTGCGCGTTCTGGGCTTGACCGCCATGGCATGGGGCGCCCTGGCGCTGAGCGGATGCTCGCGCGAGGCAAAGACCAGTTTCCAGGGTGTCGATGTCACGGGCGCCGAGTACGCCAAGGACATTCCCCTGCGCGATGTGGACGGCAAGCAGCGCAGCATCAAGGACTTCGCGGGCAAGGTCGTTGTGGTCTTCTTCGGCTACACGCAATGCCCCGATGTCTGCCCCACCACCCTGCAGGAGCTGGTCGAGGTAAAGCAGCAACTGGGCGCCGATGGCGACAGGCTGCAGGGCGTCTTCGTCACCCTGGACCCCGAGCGCGACACGCCCGAGGTGCTCAAGGCCTACCTGGGCAATTTCGACCCCGGCTTCGTCGGCCTGCACGGCACACCGGACGAGACGGCGGCCGTGGCCAAGGACTTCAAGCTCTTCTACAAGAAAGTGCCCGGCAAGACCGAAGGCACCTACACGCTGGACCATTCGGCCGGCAGCTATGTCTATGACACGGCCGGCCGCCTGCGCGTGTATGAGCGATACGGCGGCGGCCCGCAGGTGCTGGGCGCCGACGTCAAGGCCCTGCTGCAGGAAAAGCGTTCCTGATCCTGCGCGCGCCGCAGCCAATGTGACCCCCGTCACATTGACTGCGTTTAGGTGCGCTGCAGCACACCATCCCTGATGTGCATCGCCTCAGGACTGCTTAGAGTGGGCCCCGCCTGGGGGTGTCATGCCGACGCCCCGCCCATCTCCGAGAGACCTGATCCATGCGGCGAAACGTGTACGTCACCCAGCGTGAGTACCCTCTGAGCGAAGGAGAGACGCTTCTTTCCGTCACCGACCTGAAGGGGCGCATCGTCTATGCCAACGATGCCTTCATCCGCGTCAGCGGCTTCGAGGCCGCCGAGCTCTACGGCAAGGCCCACAGCATCGTGCGCCATCCCGACATGCCGGCCGCCGCCTTTGCCGACATGTGGTCCACCATCCAGCGCGGGCTTCCCTGGAGCGCCCTGGTCAAGAACCGGCGCAAGAACGGCGACCACTACTGGGTGCGCGCCAACGCCAGTCCCATACGCCATGCGGGCGCCGTGGTCGGCTACCTGTCCGTGCGCACCCGGCCCGAGCCGCGCGAGGTACAGCAGCATGCGGCGCTCTATGAACAGATCAATGCCGGCGTGCGCTCGCTTGGCCTGCACCGGGGCTTTCCCGTGGGGCGTGGCGCCGTGGGCGCACTGCAGCGGTGGTGGCGCTTTCGGCCACTGGCCTGGCGCGTGCAGGCCGTGGTGGCCGGCCTGTGGCTGCTGGGGTCGGCCGGGCTGTGGTCACCCGCGCTGCAGGCATCGGCCGTGCCGCTGGCGCAGGTCTGGCCGGCCTGGCTGATCTGGAGCCTGGCCTGCGTGGCGGCCGGGCAGTGGCTGCGCAGCCGGCTGCTCATGCCCCTGGCGGCGCTGCGCGGTCAGGCCCAGGCCGTGGCCAGCGGGCAGCAGACCGATGCACGGTTCCTGCAGCGCACGGACGAGATCGGTGCCATCGGCAGCGCCGTGCGGCAGACCGGGCTCAACCTGGTCTCCCTGGTCGGCGACATCCAGGGCAAGAGCGACCAGGTGCGCCGCTGCGCGCTGGCCGTGCAGCAGGGCAGTACCGAACTGAGCGACCGCACCGAGGCCGCGGCCGCAAGCCTGGAGCAGTCGGCCCAGGCCATGCAGGCCCTGGCCAGCGCCATCGAGCGCAGCAGCGCCCAGGCCGGCGAGGCCGCCGCCCGCGCGCGGCACGGCGTGGACATGGCGGGGCGGAGCAGCCGCATGGTCGTGCAGCTGGACCAGGGCATGCGCGGCGTGGCCCAGACCAGCGACCAGGTGGGGCAGATCAGCTCGCTCATCGACGGCATCGCCTTCCAGACCAACCTGCTGGCGCTCAACGCCGCCGTGGAGGCGGCACGCGCGGGGGAACACGGCAAGGGCTTTGCCGTGGTGGCCGACGAGGTGCGCGGCCTGTCCCAGCGCAGCGCCCACGCCGCGCGCCAGATCAAGGCGTTGATCGAGGCATCGCAGCAGCAGGTGGCGCAAAGCTGCGCCATGGCGCGTGAAGTGGGCGAGGCCATGCTGGCCGTGCAGGCCGATATGCGCGAGCAACTGGTGCTGGCCGAAGGCATGCAGGCCGCCAGCCAAGCCCAGGCCGGCGGCGTGCAGCAGGTGCAGGCCGCCGTGCAGCAGCTCGAACAGATGACCCAGCACAATGCTGCCCTGGCGCGCAACACCATCGGGCACGCACAGCTGCTGGCCGGACAGGCGCAGGCGCTGGAGGCGGCGGCATCGGTCTTTCACGGCAACGGGGCGTCCGCATGATGGCGGCGGGCTGGAGCATGGTTGCCTGTGATCCCGCCGCACCGGGCGAGGCGCTGGACGAAGACCTCAAGCGCGTGGCCATGGAGGCCGCGCCCGACGGTATCTTGCTTGTGGACCGCAGCGGCCGCATCCTGCTGGCCAATCCCGCCATGCAGGCCATGAGCGGCTATGGCGCCGCCGAATTGCTGGGCCACTCGCTGCAGATGCTGCTGCCGGCCGAGGCGCAGGCGGCCCACGGGCCGCAACTGCAGTCCTACTTCGCCCAGCCCGCGCGCCGGCCCATGGGCCAGGGGCGGGACCTGTGGCTGCTGCGCAAGGACGGCAAGCGCCTGTCGGTGGACATCGCCCTGGGCCACTCGCCGCACGGCAGTGGCGTGGCCGTGGCCTTTGTGCGCGACCTGTCGCAGCTGCGCCAGATGGAAGCCTGCATGCACTACCACGCCACCCACGACACGCTGACCGGCCTGCTCAACCGCTGGCAGTTCGGGCTGCAGGTGGAACAGGCGATCTCGCAAGCGCAGGCGCAGGCTGAATCGGGCGCCGGCCCCGCGTCCTTTGCGCTGCTGCTGCTCGACCTCGACAACTTCAAGGCCATCAACGACGGTTATGGCCACGACGTGGGCGACCAGGTCCTCAAGGAGGTGGCGCGCCGCCTGCAGGTCGCGCTGGGCGGCTCGGCCACGCTGGCGCGCATGGGCGGTGACGAGTTCACCGCCCTGCTGCAGCCCTGCAACGAGCCCGATCTGCGCCAGCGCATCGACGCGCTGCTGCACGAGCTGTGCCGGCCCTGCACCATAGGCCACTACGCGCTGAACTTCGGTGCCAGCGTGGGCGCAGCCTTCTATCCCCAGGACGCGGGCGATGCGGCCACCCTCATGCGCTATGCCGACATGGCCATGTACGACGCCAAGCAGCGCAGCCGCTCCTCCTATGCGCGCTATGCCTGCGCCATGGGCGAGGCCATGGCCGAGAAAGTGCTGCTGCACGAACGCCTCAAGCGTGCCCTGGACCGGGGCCTGCTGAGCCTGCACTTCCAGCCCCAGGTGCAGGTGCTGGGCGGCCAGGTCCAGGGCGTGGAAGCCCTGCTGCGCTGGAACGACGAGCAGATGGGCTGGGTCTCGCCCGAACGCTTCGTGCCCGTGGCCGAATCCACGGGGCTGATCCTGGCGCTGGGGGAATGGGTGATCGATGCTGCCTGCCGCCAGGCCGGCGACTGGCTGCGCGCAGGCATGCCGCTGCGCGTGGCGGTCAACCTCTCGGCCCAGCAACTGCGCCAGGCCGACCTGCAGCAGCGCCTCATGGCCAGCCTGGCCCGGCATGGCGTGCCGCCGCACCTGCTGGAACTGGAAGTCACCGAGTCCGCCGCCATGACCGACCCTCTGCAGGCGCGCGAGCTGCTGGGCAGCCTGCTGGCGGCCGGCGTCTGCGTGGTGCTGGACGATTTCGGCACCGGCTACTCCTCGCTGGCCCACCTGCGCGATCTGCCCGTCTCGCGCGTGAAGATAGACCGCACCTTCATCGGCCCCATGCTCGACAGCCCGGCCGACGCCAAGATCGTCAAGGCCGTGATCGCGCTGGCCCGAACCCTGGGCCTGCAGGTGGTCGCCGAAGGTGTGGAAACGGCCGAGCAACTGCGCCTGCTGCGCATCCTGGACTGCGACGCCTACCAGGGCTGGCTCTTCGCCCGCGCCATGCCGGCAGAGCAGATTCCTGCGCTGATCCACAGGCCCGTGGCGACGCTGCTGGCGCAGCAGGCGGGGGTGGCTTAGGGTGTGAACAGAACCTGGTTCAGGCCTGCCTTTGGAGATGCCTGCGCGCAGCGCGCAACAGATGATTGACGGCGTGCAGCATGAGGTCATCCCTGTCGTCGCCGTTCACGCGCTGGAGGATTCCCACGGCACGGTCCAGGTCCGAAGACATTCTGGGCAGTACCACAGCCTCCATGTCTGGCAGGGGCTCGTTGTTCATGTGGCCATAGGCCGTGTCGTAGTAGCTGCGCAGCAAATCGCGCGCGCCATGCACGTCCGGGTACTGGCACTGCTGCGCGTGCACTTCCAGCACGGCCAGCGCCGCTTCCATATGGCATAGCGCATCGGACGCCAGGTCCTCGGCGTTGAACACAGGCTGCGGGGGCGGGCTTGCACACGCCTGGCGGGCAGGCGCCGATATGCCATCATCCGACATGGTTTCGTTCCTTCTGAAAGGGCGCGAATCAGCAGATCCGTGTGTTTGAGCAATACGGATCTTGCAAGCGGGCTCGCACAGTGACTGCTGTCGAGTGTGAATGCATAGTACATCAAAAGACTAGTCTTTGATAGCCTTTTTCAATCCTTCATGGGAAATCCCGATTTCGCGAACCGTCTGGCAGACGCTCGAAGCCGTCTGCACCTGACCCAGGTCGAACTGGCCGTGGCCAGCGATATTGCCGCCACACAGATCAGCCGTTACGAGACCAGGAGGGCCAAGCCGCGCCCGGACGTTGCCAAGCGCCTGGCTGCCGCGCTCGCTGTGGATCTGGAGTGGTTGCTCAGCGGAACAGAGTCGCCGGAGAATGAAAAAGCGCCCAGTGGGGGCGAGCCTGCGTCAAATCTGGTCTTGCGAGCCACCGCGGATACGGCAAGGCGATGGGGGGAAATCCTTGCCAGAACCGGACTGGCGCCAGAGCAGCTGTTTCGCCGGATGGTGCTTGAGTTCGAGGCGCAGACAGAGACCAGGTACGGAGAACTTCTTCACCGTATCGAGCGGTTGGAGCAGGCGTTGGGAGGCCATAAGAACGTTGGAAAAGACTAGTCTTTTTTGCTGGCCGTCTGCCCTTCGCCGCCTCCATCCTGCACACCCGCCCCACTGATCCTCAACAACACCGCAGGCTGCAGCACGCAATGCCATCGATCTGGCCGCTCCAGCGCGCCGAGCTGCACCAGGCGCACAAGGCTGCGCGCGATGGTTTCGCGCGTGGTGGCCAGCAGGGCGGCCAGTGCGCCCTGGCTGGGCAGGCGCACGAGCAGGCTTGACTGCAGCGCGGCCAGTTGCATCAGGGTGGCGGCCAGCTGGCGCAGCACGCCGGGGATGCGGACGATGTGGGCCCATTCCGCCAGCAGGGCGTTGTTGCAGGTGTAGCTGGTGGCCAGCGCGCGCACGAAGGCGGCATCGACCAGGCCGCGGCGCGTGATGGTGGCGATGTCCACGCAGCAGATGCGCCCCGGGCCCAGTGCCTCGAAGTGCATGGCCGAGGGCTGCTGCAGCCAGCCCGGGCTGCCCAGCGCATGGCCGTTGCCGAACAGCGCCACGGGCCGCTGCACGCCGTCGCCGCCACGGCGGATGGCCAGGACGAAGCCGATCTTGATCACCTGGAATTCATGGGCGACGCTGCCCTGTGCCTGGAGCTTCTGGCCCTTGGCCAGGCCGCGTTCGCGGATATGCGGCAGCCATTGCTGGAATGCGGGCTCGGGCAATTGGCCCAGCAGGCAATGGGACGAACGCATGCATTCGCTGCAGCGAACCGCTGAAGGCGTGGAGGACGACGATGGCATGGGGCACGCAGGCTAGGATGCGCCGCTGCCTGGGCGGGCAGACAGCCACCCAGGGCACCGGCAGTGGACCCGGGCGGCGCGCCCCGGGAGAAGCCGTGCAGGCTAGCGGGCTATGCCGTTGAATGCAACGCGATGTAACGCGTTTCGCGCGGGATGGCGGCCATCTGCCGCTGTTTCTTGACCTGGGTCAGACGGCTGCGGTGCTGTCGGCGTTGTTGGCGCTGCCGCTGCTGTCACTGCTGCCACTGCTGCCACTGCCGTGCGCGCGGGCAGCCTCGCGCATGCGTGCCAGTTCGCGTGCGGGCAGCGGGATGTCGCCGCTGGCGACCTTCATCAGCAGGCAGTGCAGCATTTCGGTGGACAGGCCGTGCAGCACCAGGCGGTGGCCGGCGCGCAGGGTGGACAGGGGCACCAGCGGGTGCTTGTTGTTGAGCATGACCAGATGCTCGGGCGAGGCGAGGATCTTGGCCGCATAGATGGCCACGGTCTCGTCCAGCTGCAGCGAGTTGCTGGCGCGCCAGAAGTCGTTGTCGGTCAGCAGCAGCTGGTAGACGGGCGTGTAGACCTCGATGGCGCTTTGCAGGTCCAGCAGGTTCAGGCGCCCGCGCGGCATGTCCTCAAGGCGCAGGGGCGGGTTGCGCAGCATGGCGAAGTCGGGCTCGGCCACGGGCTGCAGTTCCTGGCCTGCGGCGCGCAGCGCGTTGTTCAGGCGGATGACGAAGTTGAACAGGTTCAGGTCGTGCCTGAGGAACAGGTCGTCCTTGATGTCGTCGATGCTGTCCGGCTCCAGCGGTGTGGTGGACACGGGCGTGGGCGCGTTGGCCGCGACAAAGGCCAGGATCTGCGAGCCCAGGTGGAAATGGCGCAGGATGAGCCAGTTGGCCTCGGGCGAGACGAAGCGGTTCATGCTGAAGGCCAGCAACCGGTGCAGCAGCCTGGAGTGCGCCCAGTTGCGCGGCAGCAGCACCTTGAGGATCTGGATGAGCACGATGCTGGTGCGTGCCAGCGGCCGCAGGAAGGGCAGCAGGTACTGGCGCGAGCCGCTGCTGCAGTCACGCAGCCAGGCGGCCTTGACGTCGTCGGGCAGCGGCGTGCTCTGGTCCAGGTACAGCGCGCGCCAGGGGCTGGGGTCGCGCTCGTCGTGGGGCGGTTCGATAAAGTCTGGTGGTTGCATCAGTGCTCCTCGGGCAGGACATGCTCGAACTGCATCAGGTACAGCGCCGCCGTGTGGCGCGCGGTGCGCACGATGGCCTGCGCCGCCGTGCCCCCGCTGCCGTCTGTGCCGTCCAGCGCCATCACCATCTGCACGGCCATGAGCCAGCGCTCCAGGTGGTGTTCGTCGTTGGCTCCGTGGTATTCCAGGAAGCGGAAGGCATCGGGCGGCAGCGGCAGGCTGGCGCGCAGCAGCGGCAGCAGGCTGGGCACGATGCGCTGGCCCGTGCCTTCGATGATGTAGATGGCGCCCAGCAGGCCGATCGGATTGGGCGTGGCGGCCAGGCCGTGCAGGTAGGCGTTGAGCGCCTCGCCGCCGGGGTTGCGGCGCAGGCGGGTGAGGTCGGTCTCGGTGCCGCCGGCCTTGAGGTAGTCCTCGTGCAGGATGCGGAAGTCGTTCTGCTCCTCGCCCGCATGCACGTCGATCAGCGCGGCCAGCGCCGCGTGCTCGCCGGTCAGCGAGGCCGCGCCCTCGCGCATCCACAGGCTGCCCTCGCGCACTTGGGGAACCCAGTGGCTCATCCAGCGCACGTAGTCGGCGGTCTGCAGCCTGCCTGTGCGTATGCGCTGCAGCAGCGGCGTGCGCCACACGCGCGAGCGGTAGTCCTGCCAGAGGCTGGCCAGTTCGGTCAGCAGCGGCGCCAGCGTGGCCGGGGCCTGGTTCGGGTCGTGGGGCGGGGCGATGGTGGAGACATCGGGCAGCAGGTCCGGGGCAGCGGGAGCTTCGGCGGTGGCACTGCGTGCTGTGGCCTTGGCCAGGGTGGCGGCGGGAGCCTGGGCCGCATCCTCCACTTCCAGCAGCATGTAGCCGGCCGTGAAGCGGCCCGATTCGGGAATGAAGCACAGCACGGTATCGCCGTGCTTCAGGCGTGCCGATTCCGTGCGCAGGAACTCGGACAGCATCACGAAGATGGAGGCCGCGCCCGTGTTGCCGCGCCAGGCCAGGTTGCTCCACCAGCGCTCGCGCGGGATGCCGAGCTGGGCCTTGCCCAGCAGCTCATCGACCACGGGGATGAAGCGCTCGGACGAGTAGTGGCACAGGAAATGGTCGATGCCGCGCCCGGGCACCCAGCCCGTGTGGGCCAGGTGGGCGTATTCGTGGATGCAGACATCGAACAGGTGCGGCAGCAGGCGGATGTCCTGGCGCAGCGACAGCGCGCCTGCGGCCTCGGCATCGCCCCAGGCGGCAAAGTCCAGGTGGCTGGTGGCGCGGTCGGGCGTCAGGCCCAGCTGCATGCAGACCGGGTAGTCGCCCGCAAAGCTGCGCAGGTGCGTCCAGCGCAGCTTCAGGCGCAGGCCGGGCGCCTGGGGCAGGGCCTGCGGGCCGCCCAGCAGCACGGCGCCTGCGCCATCGGACAGCATCCAGCGCAGGAAGTGGGCGTCGAAATCCGTGTTGTATCCCTGGGCCGCGAAGCGCGAGCGCTTGAACAGGCGCGAGGGCATTTCGCTGGCCACGGCCAGGGCCAGCAAGTCGGGCGCGCGGTCCACGGCCTGGGCCGCTGCCTGCAGCGCGCCCACGCTGGCGGCGCAGACGCCGTGCACGGACAGGGTCTCCATGGGCGGCGCGGCCATCTCGCCCTGGATCATGTTGGCAAAGCCGGGCATGAGCGCATCGCCGCCCGACGAGCCGCTGGCCAGGAAGCCGACATCGCCCAGCGCACGCCCGGCCTGTGCCAGGCAGTCATGGATGGCCTGGGCGGCCATGGCCGTGTTGCTGTGGACGGTGCGGCCTTCGGCGTCTATGGCGTAGTGGCGCTGGACAATGCCGTTCTCGGCCAGGATGCGGCGCTTGAGGCGCTCGGACAGGCGGTTGAGCGGCGCCACGTAGGCATCCATGCCTGCGTTGTCCACGGGTTCACCGGGCAGGAACATGCCTGCGGCATGCAGATAGACGTTGGAATAGGCGACGGGCATGGGTTCAGGGTCGTATCAGTCGTATGTTCCGGGAGGCATTTGCGCACGCGTGCGCGCCGGCGGCCAGACCGTGCCGAGCACGAAGACGCGGGCCATGTAGGGTAGCAGTCCGCCTTCGTTGAGCGCAGGTGTCACGCGCTGGCGATAGTGTTCGCTGTGCAGGCGCGTGAGCTCGGACCAGTGGGCCTGGGGCCGCTCGTGGTGGGCCGTGTGCAGGCCGATGTTGAACAGCAGCGGATTGACCCAGCCCTCGAAATTGCGTGCGTAGTTCAGTGGCGTGGCGCTGTCCATCCGCTGGCCGCGCGTCAGCGGCCGGCCATCGGCATGGGCGTGCTGCAGGTAGTTGGTGGCCAGCAGCCAGTGCAGGCCATGCAACTGGGGAACGATCACCAGCAGCAAGGCCTTTTGCCAATCCAGCGACAGCAGCAGTGCCCAGCTGCCCAGCCACAGCAGGTACTGGCCCATGCAGTAGCGAAAGGCACCGGGCCAATGCCGCCGCAGCTGGCCCAGCCAGCGCAGGAACAGCGGGTACAGCACCCAGCCGGCCTGCAGCGGGTGGAGCAGGTAGCCCGGCAGATGGTTGTGGTCGCCGCCGAAGCGGTAGGTGCGTGCCATGTCGCGCGGGCCGTGGCGGAAGCGGTGGTGGTTGGCCACATGGGCGGGCCAGAACACAAAGGTCGGGTGGCCCTGCAGCAGGGTCAGCCAGTAGTCGGTGAAGCGGTTGGCCCAGCGCCCGCGCCACATGCGCAAATGCGTGTGGTTGTGGTGGATGACGCCCACGCCCAGCGTGAGGAACAGCTCGATCCCGTAGAGCCACAGGTTCCAGCCGTGCTGCCACTGCCACCACACGATCAGCGGCAGCGCCACCAGATAGGCCAGCGACTGCAGGTCGCGCCAGTGGCGCAGCCGGGGCAGCCATGGCTGGGCGTGGCGAGCAGGTGGTCGGCTCATTCCGTCCTGGGCCGGGCCGTGGCGGGCAGTGCTACGCGCGTTCGCATCAGCCGGTCCATGAAGGCCAGCGCAAAGCCGTAGTTGCCATTGGGCCGGGCATGGTGCAGATGGTGGCGCCGGCTGGCGGCCAGCGCATGCGTGTCGGACACCCCGGGAAAGAAGTCATAGTTGGAGTGGCCTATGACGTTCAGCAGCAGGCTGAGTACCGGCACCGAGGCCAGCGACCAGAAACTGAAGTCATGCACCACCATGGGCAGCAGGATGACGTTGCCCAGCATCAGCGCTTCGATGGGATGAAAGCTGTAGGTGGACCACGGCGTGGTGACGATGGAGCGGTGGTGGTCACCATGAAAGCGCCCCAGCAGCCGCGTATGCAGCAGGCGGTGGTTGATCCAGAAATGCACATCGTTCCAGATCAGCAGCACCGCGATTTCGATGGCAATGCGCCAGGGGCCTGCATCGGGCTCCAGCCGCGCCCACCCCAATTGCAGAAGGCCCCAGGGCACGATCATGCCGATGCCGAAGATCAGCACCGAATGCAGCGACTGGCGCCATTCGCGGCGCAACTGATCGGGCTTGAGCGGGCGCGTGTCCAGCACGCGGCCCACGCCGCGCCGCTGCAGCCAGCGCGTAAGCGCCGTCATGCCCCAGCCGCCGGTCGTGTACAGCACGCCGAAGAAGAGCAGGCCCCAGGCCATGACCTGCCAGGCGTTGAGTTCGGTGAAGGCTTGGGCAGCGGTCATGGCAGTGTGATCGAGCACGTCATTGCGCGTGGATTCCCTGTTCGCGGATGATGCGGCCCAGTGCCGTCACGTCCTGGCGTATGCGCAGGGCCAGGCCCTCGGGTGAGCTGCCGACAGCCTGCCAGCCCTGGGCGGCCAGGCGTGCACGCATCTCGGGCGAGCGCACGATCTCGCTGACCGCTTCGGCCAGCTTCTGCACATGGGCGGCGGGCATGGCCTTGGGCGCGGCCACGGCGTTCCAGATCTCCAGATCGAAATCCCCCACGCCCAGCTCCTTGAGGCTGGGCAGTCCCGGCGCCAGCGGGCTGCGCGCGGCCGACGTCACGGCCACGCCGCGCAGCTTGCCGGCCTGCACCTGGGCCATGGCCAGTGCGGGCGGCAGCATGGACAGCTGCAGGTCGCCGCCCTGGATGGCGTTGAACACCTGCGGATAGCCGGGGTAGGGAATGTGTTCGGGCCTGAGCGCGGAGCGGCTCTTGAGCAGCTCCATGCCCAGGTGGCCCACCGTGCCCACGCCTGGGGAACCGTAGCTCCAGCGGCTGCCGGCCTGGGCAGCGGCCTCCAGGAAGGCCCGGCCTTCGGGCGCGCCAGCCGGAGCCACCAGCACCAGGGGCGCCACGCCGATCAGGCTGACGGGCTGCAGGTCCTTCACAGGGTCGTAGCGCACGGCGGGGTTGAGCAGGCGGGCAATCGTCAGGTTGCCGTTGATCATCACGCTGAAGGTATGGCCGTCGCGCGCACGGGCCACCTGCTCGCCTGCGATGTTGCCGCCTGCGCCCACCTTGTTCTCGACGATGACGGGCTGGCCCAGACGCTTTTCCAGCGGCTCGGCCAGTGCGCGCGCCGTGAGGTCCGGGGAAGATCCTGCGGGAAAGCCGACGATCAGGTGCAGCGGCTTGCTGGGCCAGTTGTCGCCCGCCACGGCAGCGCAAGGCAGCAGGGCCGAGGCCAGGGCGGTGGCCAAGGCATTGGCGAAGAGGCGGCGTAGTGGCGAGATGGCGCTGGCGGGCATGGGGTACGTGGGGGCCGCAAAGGCTGCGGACAATAAAAAACCCGGAGATTATCCGGGTTTGTCGTGAAGCGGCCTGTCAGCCCAGGTCGTCAGGCTGTCAGGCGAACTCGGCCAGGGCCTTCTTCATCTTCTTCATGGCAGCCACCTCGATCTGGCGGATGCGCTCGGCGCTCACGCCATACACGGCGGCCAGCTCATGCAGCGTCATGCCGCCCGAGCCGTCGTCGTTGACCTTGAGCCAGCGCTCCTCGACGATGCGGCGGCTGCGGTCGTCCAGCGAATCCAGCGCCATGGCAATGCCGTCGGTGGCCAGGTGGTCGCGCTGGCGCGACTCGATCATGGCCGTGGGTTCGTGTGCGCCATCGGCCAGGTAGGCGATGGGGCCGAAGGCCTGCTCGCCATCGTCGCTGGGCGAGGGGTCCAGCAGCACGTCGCCACCTGCCAGGCGCGTTTCCATCTCCATGACGTCTTCGCGCTTGACGTTGAGCTTCTCTGCCACGGCGTCGATCTCGCCCGAGGTCAGCGTGTCACGCAGCATGGCGCCGTCCTCGGCCATGGCGGCGTCGGACTTCAGGCCCTGCTTCATGGAACGCAGGTTGAAGAACAGCTTGCGCTGGGCCTTGGTCGTGGCGACCTTGACCATGCGCCAGTTCTTCAGGATGTACTCGTGGATCTCGGCCTTGATCCAGTGCATGGCGTAGCTCACCAGGCGCACGTTCTGATCGGGGTCGAAGCGCTTGACGGCCTTCATCAGGCCCACGTTGCCTTCCTGGATCAGGTCGCCGTGCGGCAGGCCGTAGCCCAGGTACTGGCGCGAGATGGACACCACCAGGCGCAGGTGGGACATCACCAGACGCCCTGCGGCGTCCAGATCGCTGTGTTCTTTGAGCTTGCGGGCGTAGTCCTGCTCTTCCTCAAGGGTGAGCATGGGCAGGCGGTTGACCGCGGAAATGTAGGCATCCAGATTGCCCAGAGGCGGCACCAGGGCCCAGGGGTTAGCGGGTGCCAAGGTGGTCGCAATGGAGCCGGAGGCGTTTGTCATTGCAGAGTTCCTTTCTTCCATTCCTTCATATTAGCACTCGTTATGACCGAGTGCTAAAGCCAAAGTTCCGTGGGTTTTTCAGACGGTTGCACTCATTTTTGGAGTGCCAAAAGTCGTTTGTGCCTAGTCTGAGCGATTTTTGGAAACCCTGCTTGCCAGCGGTGGGCGCATATTGCTGGGAGAGCATTACAGTTTTTCCAGCAGGCTTTCAATCTGCCGGCCCAGTTGCAGCAAGGCCGGGTGCAGCTCCTGCACGATGGCCGGCAAAGGCTCCGTGGTGGAGACGCTGCAGTTCAGGACATAGATGGCATCGGGTGTCACCAGCGGCGTGGCCAGCGCAACCACTTCCGGCTGCCACGATGCGGCGCAGAAGCCTTGGCTTTTCACGGACTTGATCGCCGCCTGGATCTGCTGCTCCAGCGCAGGCCATTGGGCGCCCCTCTTGAGCCTGAAGCTGTCGAGCAAGGCCTTGCGCCTGGCCGATGGCGCCGCCGCCAGGTAGGCGCGCCCCAGCGACGTCAGCTCCATGGGAACGCGCTGCCCCGAGACCACATGCCTGAGCACGATCCGGCGGTTGTAGCGTATGGATTCCAGGTAGACCATCTCGTCCCGGTCGGGACATGCCAGGCCCACGTTGATCCTGCGTGTCTCGGCGAGGGTGCGCATCAGGGGCGCCGCAATCGACAGCACCGTCGAGCCCGTGCGCATGGCGTGCGCCAGGCTCAGGACCGCCGGGGCCAGGCGAAAGGCCCGGCTTGGGTGGTCGGCCTGCAGCATGCCGCAGCCGACCAGGGTCTGCGTCAGCCGGGTGACCGTGGCCTTGGACAGGCCGGTGCGTTCCGCCAGGTCGCTGTTGCCCAGCAGTTCCGAGCCGGGCCTGAACGCACGGAGTATTTCGACGCCTCTTTCCAGGGAGCGGTTGCTCGGGGACTGTCCCGGCTTGTCATGGAGGATGGGGGATCGCCTGTTCGTCATGCTGCTGCCGCTGGTGGGGGACCGCGCTTGCCCCGGTGTCGAAAGCTGTGTTCTTCCTGCCCGGGTACGGGCGCCTGATGGAAGCCAAGTATTCCACCGAATGCAAGGGAAATGCAGCCGCAGGCTCTGGCGCGCCCGCTTTGGAATTTCACTGGTTGGAATATGGGGGGTCACAAGTGCGGTGCGTTTCCCTAAGCTTTCACAAGCCAGTCGCCAGCGTCATCGCAACGCTGGCGCAGTGACCGGACCTCTGTCCATAGAACCAGGAGACACACCATGCCCAGTTTCGCCGCCCGCCGTTGTGCAAGGGCCATTGCGTTCATTGCCGTGCTCGCGACTGTCTGCAGCGCAGCATCTGCAGCCTTCCCGGAAAAGCCCGTGCGCCTCGTCGTGCCCTTTGCGCCAGGCGGTGGAACGGACCTGATCGCCCGCACGCTGGGGGCCGAGATGGCCAAGGACCTGGGCCAGCCCGTCATCGTGGACAACAAGCCCGGTGCCGGCACGATCATCGGCACCGACAACGTTGCCAAGAGTGCGCCGGACGGTTACTCCGTGGTCGTGGCTTCGTTCGCGCACGCCGTCAATCCGGCGTTGCAGGCCAAGCTGCCGTACGGGAGCAACAAGGCCTTTGCTCCGGTGATCCTGATCGGCCGCGGCCCCAACGTGCTGGTGGTGCCCGCCGCCAGCCCGTACAAGACGGTGGCGGACGTGATGGCCGCCGCCAAGGCCAGTCCCGACAAGCTGACCTATGCCTCGCAGGGCGCCGGGACTTCGGCGCATCTGGCGGGTGAGCTGTTTGCCAACCTTGCCAAGGTCAGGCTCACCCATGTGCCCTACCGCGGCGCAGGCCCGGCGCTCACCGATCTCATGGGCGGGCAGGTGGACATGATGTTCGCCACGGCGGCGGCGGTATCCACCTTCATCGACAACGGCAAGCTGCGCGTACTGGGTGTCACCACGGCCGAGCCGTCAGCGGCCTTCAAGAACGTGCCACCCATCGCCGTCACCGTCCCGGGCTACCGCGTCGAGAGCTGGTACGGCCTGTACGCGCCGGCAGCCACACCTGCCGCCGTGATCGATCGCCTGAACGCCGCGGCCCGCAAGGCGGCCCGCTCGCCGGAGTTCGTTCGCAAGCTGGAGCACGAGGGCCTGATGGTCAATGCAGGACCTGCCGCGGAACTGGACACCTATGTGCAGGCCGAGGAAAAGCGCTGGGCGCAGATCGTCAAGCAAAACAACATCCATCCCGATTGATCGCACTGGCTGCGATCGCTTTCAAAGCACGCCATGAACTACGAACTGATCCAACTGAATGTCGCCGATGCGGTGGCGACCGTGACCCTGAACCGCCCCGACAAGCGCAACGCCATGAGTGACGACATGCGCACCGAGTTCATTGATGCCCTGGAGCGCGTGGCGGCAGACAAGGCCATCAAGGCCCTGGTGCTGACAGGCGCGGGCAAGGGATTTTGCGCAGGCGGTGACATTGCCGGAATGCAAAGGCGCATGAATGCTCCCGCGGGCGAGGTGGGCTTCAACGGCTGGCAGCGCCAGCAGCGCGTGCACCATGTCCAGGCCCTGCTGCATACCATGCCCAAGCCCGTGATCGCCGCCGTCAACGGCGCAGCGTCGGGCCTGGGGGCGGACACGGCGCTGGCCTGCGACTTCGTGATCGCCAGCGAATGGGCCAGCTTCGCGTGGAGCTATGTGCTGCGCGGCATCATCCCGGACGGCGGCGGCATGTACTTCCTGCCGCGCCGTGTGGGCCTGGCCAAGGCCAAGGAGCTGATCTTCACGGGGCGCCAGGTCAAGCTGCCGGAAGCCCTGGCCCTGGGCATCGTGGACCGCCAGGCCAGTGCCGAGACCTTGGTGGCAGAGGCCCAGGCCTGGGCGCGCGAGCTGTCCTCGGCTTCTTCCACCGCGCTGGCATTGACCAAGACCATCCTGAACCAGAGCTTCGAGCTGTCTTCGCACGATGTCTTCGCCCAGGGCAGCCAGGCCCAGGGCATCTGCTACACCAGCAGTGAACACCGCGCATCGGTGGAGGCCTTCCTGGCCAAGACAGCCGGCAAGGAGTGATGCCATGAGCGAAGCCATTGCCAAGCTGCTGTCGCCGCGCAGCGTCGCCGTCATAGGCGCCTCTGCCGACCTGAAAAAGACCACGGGCCGTCCGGTGGCCTACCTGCAAAAGCACGGGTTTGCCGGCCGCATTCTTCCCGTCAATCCGCGCGTGGAGCGCATCGGCGATCTGGCCTGCTATCCCGATGTGGCCTCGTTGCCTGAAGTGCCTGATGTGGCCGTCGTGCTGCTGGGCGCCGAGCGTGCGCACCAGGCCGTCAGGGAGCTGTCGGCGCTGGGCTGCGCGGCAGCCATCGTGCTGGCCAGCGGCTATACGGAAACGGGCGAGGAGGGCGCACTGCGCCAGCGGCAATTGGTCGAGGCGGCCGGCAGCATGCGCCTGCTGGGGCCCAACACCATCGGGCTGGTCAACCTGACCGACCGGATCGTGCTGTCGCCCTCGGGCGCGCTGGAGATGGACGAGTTCCCCGTCGGAGGCATCGGTGTCGTCTCGCAAAGCGGCGGCATCCTGGGCTCGCTGCTGTCGCGCGCCGCCGCGCGTGGCATCGGCCTGTCCAAGCTCATCTCCACCAGCAACGAAGTCGATCTGGAACTGGCCGATTTCATCGACCACCTGGCCGATGACCCGGCCACCAAGGTGATCGCGCTGTATGTGGAGACGGTGCGCCATCCCGCCAGGTTCCGTGCCGCCTGCCTGAAGGCCGCGCGTGCCGGCAAGCCCGTGGTGGCCTTCAAGATCGGCCGCTCCGAGGCTGGCGCCAAGGCTGCCGTATCGCACACGGGGGCCATGGCCGGTGCGGATCGCATGTACGACGCGCTGTTCCGGCAGGTCGGCGTGATCCGTGCGCAAAGCTTTGCCGACCTGCTGGACGTGCCCGCTGCGCTGGCCACGGGCCGCAGGCTGCGCGGCAGGCGCATCGCCATCCTGACGTCCACCGGCGGTGCGGGCACCCTGGTGTCGGACGATCTGGGCGTGGCCGGATTCGACACGCCGGCCCCTGACCAGGCGACGGCCGACGCACTGCGCGCGCTGCAGACCGGCAGCGAGGCCGTGCTGGACCGCAACCCCATCGACGTGACCCTGGCGGGCCTGCGTCCCGACCTGCTGCGCGGCGCCATCAATGCCTTGCTGGCAAGCCCCAGCTACGACGCGCTGGTGATCATCGTCGGCTCCTCCAGCCTGGCCATGCCCGAGCTGCTGGCCGGTGCCATCCAGGACTGCCTGCCCCACTCCGACAAGCCGGTGCTGGCCTACGTCAGCCCGCATGCGCCGGAAATCGGCGCGCTGCTCACGCAACGCGGCGTGCCGGCCTTCGCTGCGGCGGAAAGCTGCACGGCCGCGCTGGCGGGCATGCTGCGCGTCAACGGCTTCCAGGGTGCGCCTTCCGAGCTGGTCGTAGGAAAAGGCTCCCTGCATGACCAGGACCTGCCCGTTGGCTGCCTCGATGAAGCGCAGGCCAAGGCCGTTTTCCGCCGTTTCGGCGTGCCGTGCGCGGCCGAGCGTGTGGTGCGCACCGCCGAAGAGGCCGAAGCCGCCGCGCGCGAACTGGGCGGCCGGGTGGTGCTCAAGATCCTTTCGTCCCAGATCACGCACAAGAGCGATGTGGGCGGTGTCGCCGTCGGCCTGACTGCGCAAACCATAGGTGCCCGGATGGGCGCGATGGTGGCCGAGGTGCAGGCCAGGGCGTGCGTGCGCCCGGACCGGTTCCTGGTGCAGCAGATGGTGGCTGGTGGCACCGAGCTGATTCTTGGCCTGCACAAGGATGCGCTGGGCACCGCCGTGATGCTGGGCATGGGAGGCGTGACGGCCGAGCTGTTCCAGGACACCACGCTGCGGTTGCTGCCGGACGACGGCTCACAGCTGGGGGTGCTGAGCCTGTCTGACGCACTGGAGATGGCCAGGGAGCTCAAGACCTGGCCGCTGCTGGACGGCTTTCGCGGCCGGCCCAGGGCCGATGTCGATGCGCTGGCCCATGCCATCGTCGCGTTCTCTGCAATGGCCGCCCGGCTGGGCGACCGCGTGATCGAAGCGGAGATCAACCCGGTGTTCGTGCTGCCGCAGGGCCAGGGCGTGTGCGCTGCCGATGGTGTGCTGGTTCTGGCCTGAGGGCGCCAGGTACTGCACATTTCTTCCAAAAAAAGACGGCCTCATTGAGGGCCAGTCCAAGGAGACCGCACATGCATGCGACCGAAGTGTTGGGGGAGTTTGCCGCTCAATACCACCGTACCGAGCTTCCCGAAGCCGTCATCCACCATGCCAAGCGTGCCGTGATCGACTGGTATGCCGCTTTGTTCCCGGGGCTGGGCGCGGCCCCTCTTGCACAGTTGGAGCAGGTGCTTGCCGAGGACCTGGACCGCGGCTCCTGCCGGCTTGGAAACGGCCGCATGGCCACGGCGCGGGCGGCGGCACTGCTCAACGGTTCGGCGGCCCATGCCGCCGAGGTGGACGACAGCTTCCGCGATGCCATGTACCACCCCGGGGCCGCAACCATTGCGGCGGCGCTGGCGGCAAGCCAGCAGGCAGGGGCCAGTGGCCTGGACTTCCTGCGTGCCGTGGTGCTGGGCTATGAGGTCTCCACCCGCATCGGCGTGACCCTGGGCCGGGCCCACTACCGCTTCTGGCACAACACCGGCACCGTGGGCGTCTTCGGGGCAGCGGCAGCCGCAGGGTATGCGCTGCGGCTGGATGCAGGGCAATTCGCCCATGCACTGGCCACGGCGGCCACCTTCTCTGCCGGGTTGCAGCAGGCATTTCGCATGGATTCGATGTCCAAGCCCCTGCATGCCGGGCGCGCAGCGGAGGCCGGCCTGCTGGCCGCGCAGCTTGCGCACCAGGGGGTGACGGGATCGCTGGACGTGCTGGATGGAGAACTGGGCCTGGGCCGCGCAGTCAGCGACGGACCCGACTGGTCAGACATCGGTGCGACCCTGGGCAGGGACTTCCACATTACCCGGCTCACCTTCAAGAACCACGTCGGCTGCGGTCATACGTTCGCCGCCATCGACGCCGCGCTGGCCTTGCGCAGCCAGCATGCCCTGCGGGCGGACGACATCTGCAGCGTGGCCGTGGCCACCTATGGCCCGGCCCTGGATATTGCCTGCTACACCGATCCTGCGACGGAAAACGAAGCCCGCTTCAGTCTTCGTTTCGTGGTGGCCACGGCCCTGGTCCATGGCAGCGTGCGGCTTTCGGCGTACAGCCCGGAGCGCCTGGCCGATCCCGCCGTTCGCGCAATGCTTGGGCGTGTCCAGGTGGCCGTGGACCCGCAAATCGACCGGGCCTTCCCTGGCAAGAGATCGGCACGCGTGGAAATCGTCACCAGGGATGGCCGCTGCCATGGCTGGTTCCAGCCGGACCGCAAGGGCGATCCCGAGCTGCCTCTGTCGGATGGAGAGCTGGAGGACAAGTTCATCGAGCTTGCCGCGCCCGTCGCCGGCGAGGGACGTGCCCGGCAGCTGCTTTCCAACATCTGGGAGCTTGAACGGGCGGGCTGCCTTGCAGGCCTCGCGGCCTGGCCTTCAGCAGGCCTGTGACAGCTGCTCCAGGATCGCCGGGTTCTCCAGGGTGGAGGTGTCCTGCACGATGGGCTCGCCGCGTGCAATGCTGCGCAGCAATCGCCGCATGATCTTGCCGCTGCGGGTCTTGGGCAGGTTGTCGCCGAACCGGATGTCCCTGGGCTTGGCGATCGGCCCGATCTCCTTGGCCACCCACTCCCGCAGCAGCCTGGCGATGTCGGCCGCCTCGGCGCCGCTGGGCCGCGAACGCTTGAGGACGACGAAGGCGCATATGGCCTCTCCCGTCGTGTCATCGGGCCGCCCCACGACGGCGGCCTCCGCCACCAGGTCGGTCATGGCCACCAGGGCGGACTCGATCTCCATCGTGCCCATGCGGTGGCCGCTGACGTTGAGCACATCGTCGATGCGGCCGGTGATGGTGAAGTAGCCGGTGCGCGCATCGCGGACCGCGCCGTCTCCCGCCAGGTAGTAGCGGCCCTTGAATTCTTCGGGAAAGTAGCTGGCGACAAACCGCTCGGGATGGCCCCAGATGTTCCTGATCATGGAGGGCCAGGGGCGCTTGATCACCAGGATGCCGCTGTCGCCCCAGGGCAGCTCGTTGCCGGCCTCGTCCACCACGGCGGCGGCAATGCCCGGGAAGGCCAGTGTGCAGGAGCCGGGCACGAGGTCCGTGGCTCCGGGCAGCGGCGTGATCATGTGCCCGCCCGTCTCCGTCTGCCAGAACGTATCGACGATGGGGCAGCGGCCCCCGCCCACCTGCTCGTGGTACCAGTGCCAGGCGGCGGGATTGATCGGCTCGCCCACGGACCCCAGGATGCGCAGGCTGCCCAGGTCGTAGCGCGCGGGATGCACCTGCGCATCGGCGTCGGCGGCCTTGATCAGCGAGCGAATGGCCGTGGGCGCCGTGTAGAAGACCGTCACCCCATGGGCCTCGATCATTTTCCAGAAGCGTCCCGCGTCCGGGTAGGTGGGCACGCCCTCGAACACCACCTGCGTGGCGCCCAGCGCCAGCGGGCCGTAGGCGATATAGGTATGGCCGGTCACCCATCCGATGTCCGCCGTACACCAGAAGACATCGCAGGGCTGCAGGTCGAAGGTCCAGGCGCAGGTCACGGCGGCGTGCAGCAGATAGCCTCCCGTGGCGTGCTGGACGCCCTTGGGGGTTCCGGTGGAGCCCGAGGTGTAGAGCAGGAACAGCGGATGCTCGGCCTGCACCCATTCCGGTTCGCAGACATCGCTCTGGGCTGCGGTGATTTCTTCAAGCCACAGGTCCCGGGGCTGGTGCATGGCGATGGCGCCGCCCGTGCGCCGTGCCACCAGCACGTGGCGGACCTGCTCGCAGCCGGGCTGGGCCAGGGCCTCGTCCACGATGCTCTTGAGGGGCAATTGCCGTCCTCCCCGCACTTGCTGGTCTGCCGTGATGACGGCGCAGGCCCCCGTGTCCGCGATGCGGTCGCGCAGCGCCGTGGCGGAGAAGCCGCCGAACACCACGCAGTGAATGGCACCTATGCGTGCACAGGCCTGCATGGCGGCCACGCCGTCAATCGACATGGCCATGTAGATGACGACGCGGTCGCCCTTGCCGACACCCAGGCTGCGCAGGGCGTTGGCCAGGCGATTGACCCGGACAAGAAGCTGCGCATAGGTCACCTGCGTCACCGCGCCGTCATCGGCTTCGAAGATGAGGGCCGTGCGCTCGCCCAGCCCCCGCTGGATGTTGCGCTCCAGGCAGTTCCAGCTGGCGTTGAGCGTGCCGTCGTTGAACCATTCGTAGAACGGGGCGCGGCTTTCATCGAGCACGCGCGTGAACGGGCGCTTCCACGCGACGAACTCGCGCGCGAGCCGGCCCCAGAACGCCTGGGGATCGGCGTCCGCCTCCGCGACGAGCCGGTCATAGGCGGCGCGCCCGCTCACGCGCGCATTGCGGGCCAGCTCTGCAGATGGGGGATAGGACGGTGCAAGGTCTTGGCTCATGGTGGTTGTCTCCTGGGTCTAGAAATCAAGGGGGTCACGAAGCCGGCGCAAAAAAACTCCGGCGCAAAGGCTTCGGCGCAAAGGCTCAGGCGCAAGGCCCCGGGGCGTCAGTCCCCGCAGTGCCGGCCTATCCAGCCGGCAATGGCCGCCACGCTGCGGAAGTCGTCGCAGGAGCGGGCCGGAATGTCCGGATGGCGCTGGTTCCACAGGCGTGCCAGCGCCTGGCCGGGGCCGATCTCCAGAACGCACCGCACCTGGCGTGCGGCAATGCTGTCCATGCAGTCGTCCCAGTGCACCGTGCCCGCTATCTGCTCGGACAGGGCTGCACGGGCGCCTGCGGCGTCACGCACCCGCCGGGCCGTGTTGCTGAAAAGCGCCACGGCGGGCGCGTGCACGGCCACCTGGCCCAGGTCCTGTGCGAAGGCCTGGGCGGCCTGGCGCATCCACGGGGTGTGGGACGCCACCTGCACGCGCAGCCGGGTGGCATGCGCGCCCTGGCGGGCCGCCAGCGCCTGCGCCTGCTCCAGTGCCGCGTGGGGGCCGCCCAGGATGAGGTTCTCTGGCCCGTTGCGTATGGCCACGGCCAGCCCGGTCGTCTCCAGCAGGGCGGCCATGCGCGCGGGCGGCAGGCCGCTGACGGCCAGCAGCCCGCCGCCGGGCATCTGCTGCGCGCAGCGGTCCATGGCCGCCGCGCGGCGCGCGGCCAGGGCAACGATGTCGCAGGCATCCAGCGCGCCCGCGGCACCGAATGCGGGCAGTTCCCCCACGCTGTAGCCCGCCACGGCCGAAGGCGCGGGCAGTTGCGGGGACAGCTGCATCCACGCGGCCATGGCCAGGCCCGCCAGCAGCGGCTGGGCCACGGCGTTGGACTCGGCCCACGGCGCATCCGCCAACCTGTCGCGCCAGTGCGAAACCTGCAGCTGTTCGCAGACTGCCTGTGTCCATGCATCGTCCGCCAGCCAGGGGAGCATGGCGGGATGCTGCGTACCCTGGCCCGAAAACAGCAGTGCAAAGCTCATGGCCGCTCGCAGACACGCAGCACCCAGCAGGCCGCCGCCAGGGTATCGGCCGCGCCGCCCGGTGAAAGGCGGCGCGCCACGAAATCGTCGCAAATGGCCTGCGCCCTGGACAGGCCGTCGGGATGCGCGCAGCCGCCCGCCTGGAGAAAGCGCCGCGCGGCATCCTGGCCTTGGCGCAGCCCCTGCATGCCCGCGCGGTGGGCGAGGTTGCAGTCGTCCAGCACCGCCATGATGTGGAACAGGGCCTCCAGCCGCGCCAAGGGAGCGGGCAGCCCGCTGGCATGCGCTCTGGCCAGCGCCGGCACGGCGGTCTCGAACAAAACGGGGAAACCCAGGGCCGCCTCCTGCGATGCGCCCCGCAGGCCGTGGCGGCGCGCGGCGATGCCGCCGGGCAGGGCGGAGGTCCGCAGGCTGCGCTGCTGCAGCGCATCGCCCCAGTGGCGGCACAGGGCCTCGCGCAGCCATGCGGCGCCGGGAATGCAGGCCTGCTCGGCCAGCACCGCGCCGCCGGCCGCGCACAGCAGGCCCAGCATGAAGACGGCGCCACGGTGGGTGTTGATGCCGCCGGTGGCGGCCAGCATGCGCTGCTCCGCCTCGATGCCCAGGCGCTCCAGCACGGGAAACGATGCGCCCTGGCTGCCTGCCTGGGCCATTTTGGGGAAGTAGCTGCGCAGCGCGAACAGGCTGCGCATGAAGCTGTGGGCATCCATGTCGTCATGGCTGCCGCGGTCCACCAGGGTCACCAGGCCGGGCTTGGGCGTCAGCGACAGCTCGTCGTAGAGGGCCAGCGTGGCCGCGCGGCCGATATGCCCGGTCGATGGCAAGGCCCGGGCCGGGTGGAGAAGGGCAGGTTTCATGCAGGAACTCCAGGCGCCGCAGCCGGCGCACACCATTCATGGTCTTCACGCAGTGCCACCCCGTGCAGGCCCTTGACCAGGACCGATCGCACCTTGCCTGCACGCCAGGCGGCCCATTCGCGCCAGGCCACGGCCCAGCCGCCGGGAAACACCAGCTCGGCATCCACGCGCGGGCCTTCCTGCGGCATGGCCTGCAGCAGGCTGGCCAGCCGATCGCCCTGTTCGGCGCCATCGACCGGCACCCAGAGGTCGATGTCCGAGCCGGGCCGCAGATAGGGCAGACCCGTGATGCACTGCCACCCGTGGCTGCCGAAGACAAAGCCCGTCGCGCAGGCCGTGTGCAATCGCTGCTGCAAGGAGTCCAGCGCCTGGCGCAGGGCGCCGGACACCGCCAGGGGCGAGGCCATCAGCTCGTCCAGCGAGGGAAATTCGCGGGTGCCGATGGCCGCGCCGCGCGCCACATCGAAGCCCATGCGCCGCCGCTGCCAGCGCCCGGGCGCAGGCAGGCCCAGCGCCATCAGGCCGGCGGCGGCATGCTCGGCCGACTGCCGCGCGACCACCAGCGGCAGTGCATGGTCGCGCCAGTGCGTGAGGATCTCGCGCGCCTGCGCATCCCAGGGGCGTTCCAGCAGGTCCGCCCAGGCCTGCGGGCCCAGGTCCACCAGCTGGTGGCGGTGCAGGGTGTCCAGCATGCTGCGGCCTGCCTTCATCCAGCGGCCAGGACGCGCTGCACCACCTCGGCGGCCAGCTTGCGGCCGCCGCGCTCGGCGCCGTCCAGTGCGCGCATGTCCTCGCGCGGGCTGTGGGCCAGGGCGTCGCGCAGCGCCGCCTGCAGATCGCCTTGCCACAGGCCGCGCACGCCGCCCATGGCCACGTAGTTGCCCACGCCGGGGGCGAACACCGGGTTGGACTCGGACAGGGCATTGAGCAGGGACTCGGGCAGCTTGGTGATGCGCGACATGGCGGGGATGCGCATCACGCGGATCTCGGCCTCGGGCAGGGCGTAGCAGGCATCGGCGATCAGGCCCGAGGTGATGAAGCCGCCCGACAGCGCCTGGTCATAGACCAGGCCGATGACGCGGTGGCCCCGGCGCCGTGCCAGGTCGATGCAGGTGCCCAGGTGGGCCATGGCACGGTTGATGCCCAGCAGCT
The DNA here is from genome assembly GCF_001598795.1 of Delftia acidovorans NBRC 14950. Lineage (GTDB taxonomy): Bacteria > Pseudomonadota > Gammaproteobacteria > Burkholderiales > Burkholderiaceae_C > Comamonas > Comamonas acidovorans. Next base: position 176,523 of record NZ_BCZP01000008.1, read on the forward strand.
CGTCATGGCGGCGCAGTTGCTGGCCCTGCGTGTCGATCAGCAGCAAGATGGGGCGGCCAGGGTGCGCGCCGACCGTCTCCAGCACCACCCGGGCCTGGGCCAGGGCCAGCCGCACGCCGATGGGCGCGTGGCCCGTGGTGCCGACGATGGCGAGGGTCTGGCCATCGAACACGGCGTGGCCTTCGAGGAAATCGCCGTTGGCGTGAATCTGGTGGCCCGGGCCGAACAGGTGCTCGGCAAGTGTGTTCCATTGCATGGCGGCTACTCCTGTGAAATGCCAGTGGCGGGCGTCGTGCGCAAGGCACGCACGGCGGCGGCGTCCAGGTCGGGCACGCGCCAGGCGTCGGGCACGCCCAGTGCCTGCCACAGGCGCATGGCCTCGTCCTGAGGGCCGATGGCGCTGCCCGCCTTGAGGGCGTCCAGGGTGTCCAGCCGCGCGCGCAGCAGCGCATGCTCCTGCAGCAGCCCTTCAAGACTCACCGGACGGGAGTGGTCCAGCGCGGCGATGGCGGCGACGCGGAAGGCCTCGACATCGTCGGCCACCAGCGCATCGCAGTCGCCGCACAGCCAGCGGTGCTTGCCGCCCGTGGTGCGCCAGACCAGGGCGCGGTCGCGCGCATCGAATTCATCGACGCCGTGCGAGGCCTCGATCACCTCCGGTCCCGACATGGCCAGGCGGCCGATGTCGCTCATCACCACCTGGTCGGCGCAGCGCGCCACGATGCCCATGCCGCCGAAGCAGCCGTTGGCCCCGCCGATGAGGACCACCACAGGGATGCCAGAGGCGCGCACGTCCAGCAGGGCGCGCATGACCTCCGACACCGCGATCAGCCCGGCATTGGCCTCATGCAGCCGAACGCCGCCCGACTCGGCCAGCAGCAGCACGGCCGCGGGCCGCTCCAGTAGGGCGCGGCGCAGCAGGCCCACGAGCTTGGCGCCATGCACCTCGCCCACGCCCCCGCCCATGAATTCGCCCTCCTGCGCGGCCACAAACACCGTGCGCCGGCCCAGCAGGCCCCGGCCGATGGCCACGCCGTCGTCAAAGGCGCTGGGCACGCCCAGCTGTGCCAGATGCGGGCTGGTCAGCCGCTCGGAGGGCGGCAGCCATTCATGGAAGCTGCCGGCATCCAGCAGCTTCGCCAGGCGCTCGCGCGCCGTGCATTCCGCGTAGCTGATCATGGCTGGCCTCCCTGCAGTTCGGCCAGGGCCTGGTCCAGCCGCAGGCTGACCACGGCCGGCGTGGCCCCCATGTCGTTGATGGACACGCGCACGCCGCCCACAGGGTGGCGCTCGCGAAAATCCTCCACCACGGCCTGCCAGATGGCGCCGAAGCCGTGTGCCGAGGTCTGCACCTGCACTTCGCAGCCATCGCCGCCCGTGCTCTCCAGCATCACCTCCAGATTGCCCGAGCCGACCACGCCGACCAGGACGGGGGCAAAGGCGCCGGCCGGCCGGCCGCCTGCGAAGCAATAGCTCAGGGACTCCAGCCCTGCGGGTATCTCGCTCATGTCGTCTCTCCTACCAGTTCCTGAATCGGCGGGGAGGCTGATACAGCCCGCCCGAGGCCTGGGCCAGATCGCGCATGCTGCGCGCGGCCAGCAGATTGCGCGTGGCCTGGCGCGGGTCGATGCCCAGATCCTGCGGACGGCGGATCACCCCGCGGTCACGCAGGTTCTCCACCATGCGACGGTCGCGCGCCAGGCCCACGGCCGTGTAGCCGGCCACGCCGCGGATGGCCTGCTCGCGCTCTTCGTCGCTGCGGCACAGCAGCAGGTTGGCAATGCCTTCCTCCGTCAGGATGTGGGTCACGTCCTCGCCGTAGATCATGATGGGCGGCAGGTCCATGCCGGCCTGCTCCTGCAGCGTCCAGGCATCGAGCCGCTCCACGAAGGCGGGCTGCATGTGCTCGCGGAAGGTCTCCACCATCTGCACCACCAGCTTTTGCCCGCGTGGCGTGCCTGCCGCGCCGCTGCGGCCCGCCCGCGCCTCGCGCCCGGCCTTGAGCCAGGCGGCGCTGGCATGGCGCCGGCCGCGCGCGTCCGCACCCATGTTGGGGGCGCCGCCGAAGCCGGCAATGCGCCCCAGCGTCGCGGTGGAGCTGTTGCCGTCCAGGTCGATCTGCAGCGTCGAGCCGATGAACAGGTCGCAGGCATAGTGGCCCGCCGCCTGGCAGAAGGCGCGGTTGCTGCGCAGGCTGCCGTCGGCGCCGGTGAAGAACACGTCCGAGCGCGCCCGGATGTAGTCCTCCATGCCCAGCTCGGAGCCGAACGAATGGATGGACTCCACCCAGCCGGCCTCGATGGCCGGTATCAGCGCCGGATGCGGGTTCAGCGCCCAGTGCCGCGCAATGCGGCCCTTCAGCCCCAGCGATTCGCCGTAGGTCGGCAGCAGCAGCTCGATGGCTGCCGTGTCGAAGCCGATGCCATGGTTCAGGCGCTGGACCTCGTACTCGGCGTAGATGCCCTTGATGGCCATCATGGCCATCAGCACCTGGATTTCGCTGATCTGGGCCGGGTCGCGCGTGAACAGCGGCTCGATGACGTTGGGCCGGGGCGCCTGCACGACGAAATGCACCCAGTCCGAGGGAATGTCCACGCGCGGCAGCGCCGTGGTGGTGCCATCCACCATCTCGTTGACCTGGGCGATGACGATGCCGCCCGAAAAGGCCGTGGCCTCGACGATGGCCGGCGTGTCCTCGGTGTTGGGGCCGGTGTACAGGTTGCCCTGGGCATCGGCCGCGTGGGCCGCCACCAGGGCCACCTTGGGCGTCAGGTCCACGAAGTAGCGCGCGAACAGCTCCAGGTAGGTGTGGATGGCCCCGATCTCCAGCTGCCGGGCCGAGACCAGCTTGGCCAGCCGCGCCCCTTGCGGGCCGGAGAAGCTGAAGTCCAGCCGCCGCGCGATGCCGTTTTCAAACACATCCAGGTGCTCCGGCAGCGCCAGCACCGACTGCACCATGTGCAGGTCGTGCACCTGCTGCGGATCGAGCTGGACCAGGGCGCGGGCCAGGAAGTCGGCCTGCTTCTGGTTGTTGCCTTCGAGGCAGACGCGGTCGCCGGGCGCCAGCACGGCGTGCAGCAGCTCGGTGATGGCGCCGGCATCGACGCGCTTGCCGGCCAGGCGCGGCCCGAGGGCTGCCTGGGCGCGCGCCAGCCTGGCGGCGCGCTCCCCGGCTTTGAGGTTCCAGGAGGGGTCAGTCATGGGGTATCAGGGGTTGGCGTGACATGGAGGGGGCAGGGGGCGGGCGTCCCGTCGAAGTGCCTGGCTAGAGGACCACGAACAGCAGCCACACGAGCAGCGGCGCCACCAGGGTGACAAGGCCGCCGTAGACCATCAGCTGGCGGAAGAAGCGGTCGCGGTCCACGCCCTTGGCATTGGCCAGGACGAGGGCGCCGTTGGTCGAGAAGGGGCTGACATCCACGATGGTCGAGGACACGGCCATGGCCGCGATGAAGCCGACGGCGCTCACATCGGAGCCGCCCTGCAGGAAGGGAACGGCCAGCGGAATCAGCGAGCCCAGCACCGCCGTCGAGGAGGCGAAGGCCGACACCACGGCGCCCACGAAGCACAGCAGCAAGGCCGCCACCAGGGGCGAGGTCAGCTGCGCCACGCTGTGGCCTACGAAGTCGATGGTGCCCATCTTGTCCATCACGCCCACATAGGTGCTGACACCCACGATGAGCATGATCTCGGGCCAGGACACCTGGCCCAGCGCGCGCTTTTGCAGGTTGGGCGCCATCAGCGTCAGCACCAGGCCGATGGTGATGGAGACAAAGCCGATGTCCTGCTTGAAGAACAGGGTGAGGACCGCGAGCGCCAGCAGGCCGACCACGGTGGCCACCTGGTAGCTGCGCGATTGCGGTGCGGCGTCCTGTTCAGGGGCGGCGCGCATCAGCGAGTCGCTGGAGCGTGCAGCCGTGTTGCGCTCCTCGGACAGGGCCTCGCCTTCGGCGTCGCCATACACCTGGGCGCCGCCCTGGGCATGCGAGACGCGCGGCGTGGCGGGCACGCTGCCATCGGCATCGGCCTTCATGCGCATCAGCCGGGCGCCGCCCATCAGGAAGAACAGCAGCACGGCCACGGCCAGGTTGACCCCCATGCTGGCCAGCATGGTCGCCATCTCGTTGAGCGGCAGGCCCGCCTTGGCCACGATCTTGTTGGTGATGCCGCCGTAGATGCTGATGGGCGAGAAGCCGCCGCCCTGCGCGCCATGGATCACCAGCAGACCCATCATCAGCGGATTGATGCCGTACTTGGCGGCAAAGCCCAGGGCAATGGGCGCGATGATGGCCACGGCCGCAGGGCTGACGGCGCCCACCGCCGTCAGCAGGGCCGCAATGAAGAACATGATCCACGGTATGGCGGCAATGCGCCCGCGCACGGCGCGCACCGCCATGCGGACCAGCCAGTCGATGGTTCCGTTGTTCTGCGCCAGCGCGAACAGGTAGGTGATGCCCGCCAGCGTCAGAAACAGGTCGGCGGGGAAACCGCCAATGATGGCCTTGGTCCCCATGCCGGCCACCAGGGTGCCGACCAGGAAGGCCCCGACAAAGGCCAGCAGGCCCATGTTGATGGGCAGTGCCGTCGCCAGGACGAACATGCCTATCAACGCGCCAATCGATATCCAATGGGAATTCATGCGATGTCTCCGGTTTTTTATGCGCCTGCAATACGTGTGCATGCTGGTATGCACGGTACGCGGCGGCCCGGAGCGCATCAATAAAGCGCGAGCGCCAACAATTACGCAGAGAGAAACAATGAAGGGTTAACCCGGCGAAGCGGGGCTGTCGCCCCCGGCATGCCGGGTCAGCCGAGCTGCCCGTTCGCGAGGCGGCACACGCTGAGCAGGGCCAGCAGGTTGGGGTCGCGTTCGCGGGAGCGCAAAAAGGTCAGCACGATGGTCTGGCGCATCAGGTACCTGGCCTGCAGCGGTATCAGCTGCACCTTCTGCGGCATCACGCCGCGCACCCGCCCGGGCAGCAGCGTGTAGCCGACGCCGCCGCTGACCAGGTTCATCAGCGAGAAGATGTCATCCGTCTTCATCACCACGTTGGGCGTGAAGCCGGCCACCCGGAAGGACTCCATGAAGCCGCCATAGGTCGCAAAGCCTTCGCCCAGGCTCACGAAGTTCTCGCGCGCCATGGCGCCCAGATCGACCTCGGCCAGATGCGCATAGGGCGAGCCCACGGGCGCGGCAAAGAAAATGTCGTCCTCGAACAGCAGCTGCGTCTGCATGTCGGCGGCGTTGTCCGGCATGGCCATCAGCGCCGCGTCCAGCGTTCCGTTGCGCAGCCGCTCCAGCAGGCCGGCGTTCGAGCCCAGCACCAGTTCGGTCTGCAGATCGGGGCGGCGCAGCTTCAGCGCCATCACCAGCGCCGGCACGGTGCGGTTGGTCAGGGAGTACAGCGAGCCGATGCGGATGCGGTCCGCCGAGTAGCCTGCCACCTCGCGCGTGGCGCGTATGCCCTCGGACATGGTGGCCAGCACTTCCCTGGCGACATCGGCCAGGGTCTGCGCGGCCTCGGTGGGCTTGAGGTTGCGCCCCTCGTGCCGGAACAGGGCGCAGCGCATGCCGGCCTCCAGCGCGTGCAGTGCGCGGTGCACGCTGACCGAGCTGGTCTCCAGCCGTTCCGCCGTCTTGGCGAGATTGCCTGTCTCCAGGAAGGCGAGCAGCACCTCCAGTCTGCGGAAGGTTATTTCGTCATCGATTCTCAGGCTCATGGCAACGTCACGCTCTCATCGTGGGGGACGGGCGGATTGTGGCGTTGATCGCGTTGCGTGCACAGACTCCGGTCTGTCCGGGGGGCGGGGCCCCGGGTGGCTCACGATGCGGATTGGCTGCGCTGGATGCTGCGGATGTCGAAGGCGCCGCCGGTCTGGGCCTGGTCGCTGGTGGTGACGGCCTGCTTGCCGAGCAGGGGGAAGACCAGCTCGGCAAAGCGGATGGATTCCTCCAGGTGCGGGTAGCCCGAAAGCACGAAGCTGTCCGCACCCAGCGCGGCGTATTCGCGCAGGCGCTCGGCCACGGTGGCCGCGTCGCCGACCAGGGCCGTGCCCGCGCCGCCGCGCACCAGGCCCACGCCTGCCCAGAGGTTGGGCGCCACCTCCAGCCGGTCGCGCCGCCCGCCGTGCAGCGCGGCCATGCGCGACTGGCCCACGGAGTCCATGCGCGCATAGCCGGCCTGGGCGCGGGCGATGTCCTCGTCGGTGAGCTTGCTGATCAGGCGCTCGGCATCGGCCCAGGCCTCCTCGTTGGTCTCGCGCACGATGACGTGCAGCCGCACGCCCAGGCGGACCTGGCGGCCCTGCTGCGCGGCGCGGCGGCGGATGTCGGCGAACTTTTCGGCCACGGCGGCGGGGGGCTCGCCCCAGGTGAGGTAGGCGTCCACCTGGCGCGCGGCCAGGTCGTGGGCGGCGTCCGAGGAGCCGCCGAAGTACAGTGGCGGATGTGGCTTTTGCACCGGGGGAAAGAAGTTGCGGCCCTGCTTGACCTTGAAGTATTTGCCGTCGAAGTCCACGGCCTCGCCGGCCAGCAGGCGGCGCCAGATGGTCAGGAATTCATCGGCGTAGGCATAGCGTTCGTCGTGGGCCAGGAAGATGCCGTCGGCCTCCAGCTCGGTGGCATCGCCCCCTGGCACCACGTTGAGCAGCAGGCGCCCGCCCAGGGCCTGGTCCAGCGTGGCGGCCTGGCGCGCGCTGGAGACGGGCGCGCCCAGCGAGGTGCGCAGGGCCACCAGCAGCTTGATGCGCTGCGTGACGGGCACCAGGCTGGAGGCGACCACCCAGGGGTCCAGGCAGGAGCTGCCGGTGGGGATCAGCAGGCCGTCGTAGCCCAGCTCCTCGGCCGTGACGGCGATCTGGCGCATGTAGGCGTTGGTGGGTGCGCGGCCGAAGTCGGAGGTGCCGAGGTAGCGCGTGTCGCCCGAGGTGGGCAGGAACCAGAAGATGTCTGGCGATGGGTGGGGGTCTTGGCTCATGGGATCTCCGGGGACGATGGAAAGGACGGTGGCGCGGCCTCGCCCGGCACCTGGCCCAGGCGCTGCAGCCGCGCGCGCACCACGCTGCGGCTGATGCCCAGCTGGCGCGCGGTCTGCACCTGGTTGCCGCGGTTGCGCTGCCAGGCCTTGAGCAGCAGGGCGCCCAGCACGTGCTGCTCCAGGCCTTCGGCATGCACGTCGCACAGGCTGTCCAGCGCTTCGCCCAGGGCCAGTTCGGCGGCGGCGGCCTGGGCGCCGTGTTCGGCCTCGCGTGTGGGGACGGGATCGGGCTCGCCCTGGCTGCTGGCGATGTGCAGGTCGCCCGCGCCGATGTGCATGCCCTGGGTCAGCAGCAGGCTGCGGTGGATGACGTTCTCCAGCTCGCGGCTGTTGCCGGGCCAGTCGTGCTCCAGCAGCTTGCGCTGCGCGTCCTGGCTGAGTGCCATGGGCGCGTAGCGCATGCGCTGGCAGTAGCTCGCGATGAAGTGGCGCGCCAGCGGCAGGATGTCGGCCGGGCGCTGGCGCAGCGGCAGCACGGTGAGGGTGACGACATCGAGCAGGTAGTACAGGTCTTCGCGAAAGCGCCGCGCCGCCACCTTGGTGTGCAGCGGCGCGCTGCTGGCCGCGAGCACGCGCACGTTGGCCGGCGTGCGCTGGCTGGCGCCGATGCGGGTGACCGCCTTGTCCTGCAGCACGCGCACCAGCTTGCTCTGGATGTGCAGGGGCAGGTCGTCGATCTCGTCCAGCAGCAGGGTGCCGCCGTGGGCGTCCTCGAAGCGGCCGGGCAGGTTGCCGAAGGCACCCGTCAGCGCACCGCTTTCGTGGCCGAAGAGCTCGGCGTTGATCAGGGCCTCGGACAGCGCGCCGCAGTTGACGGCGACAAAGGGGCCGTGGCGGCGCGGGCTCAGGCGGTGGATGTGGCGGGCCACCATTTCCTTGTCGGCGCCGCTGTCGCCCAGGATGAGGACGCCGGCCTCGCTGGCGGCCACCTGTCCCATGGTCTTGAGCAGGGCCTGCGAGGCCGGGTCTTGCAGTATCCACGGCGCGGGCGCGGCGCCGTCATCGTGCGCGGCAGAGGCTGCGGGCGCAGGCACGGTTGCAGGTACGGGCGCAGGTACGGGCGCAGGTGTTGCCGAGGACTTGCCGGGCGGCCAGGTGGGCAGACGGGTGTTCATGGCGCGGCGTCACGAGTAGAAGCTGGGCTGCGGATGGGTGCCGTTGAGCACCCAGTCGCCCAGCTCCTGCAGCTTGTAGTGCAGCGGGTCGTGCAGCGTCTGCGTGCGCAGGTTGCGCCAGAAGCGGTCAAAGCGCAGCGCCGCGTGCGTGGCGCGCGCGCCCGTGGCCTCGAAGATGCGGCTGGACAGGTCCAGCCCCGAGCGCGTGGTGGCAATCTTGGCGGCCGTCACGGCCACGGCGACTTCGCCGCGCTCGTGGGCGGTCAGCGCCGGGCCACGGCGCCAGGCGGCGTCAAAGCGCTGCGCGGCCTGCAGGGTCAGCAGGCGCGCGCCTTCCAGCGCGGCCCACAGCTCGCCATACAGCGCCTGGATGTGGGGGTCTGCGCCGGCCGCATCGGCAGGGGACTTGAACCAGGGCCGCGCCTCGTTCAGCGTGTAGCCGCGCGCCTGCTCCAGCGCGCCCTGGGCAATGCCCAGGAACAGATGGGCCAGGATGAGCTGGGCCAGCAGCGGGCGCAGCGCGGCATGCGGCGTGGACAGCGGGCCGGGGTCCAGCAGCAGCTCGGCCGCCTCCACGCGCACGCGCTCGAACAGGGCCGAGCCGCTGTCGGTCTGGCGCTGGCCCATGTTGTCCCAGTCGCGCAGCAAGGTGATGCCCGTGCGCTCCGTGGGCACCACGCCGATCAGCAGCTGCCCGCTGTCGGCATCGATGGCCGAGGCCACCAGCATCTGCGAGTCCAGCGCGCCCGAGGTAAAGCTTTTCTTGCCCGAGAACTCCCAGTGGCCGGGCTGGCGCGTGGCCGTGGTGCGGCGGTCCAGCGGATTCAGCGTATTGCCCCAGAACCAGCGGTGGCGTGCCGTCTGCAGCAGCCAGGGCCGCCACTGGGCGGGCTGGCCGAACAGTTGCACGGTGGCCAGGTGCAGGTGCTGGAAGCCGTAGACATGGGCCAGCGAGCCGTCTGCCGTGGCCAGGATGCGCACCGTCTCCAGCGTCTGCACCCAGTCCGCGCCCAGGCCGCCCAGCTCGCGCGGAATGCTCAGCGCCAGCAGGCCGCTGGCGCGCAGCGCATCGCGCTCGGCTTTGGGCGTGCCGCCTGCGGCATCGCGCCGGGCCGCCGTGGCGGCAAGGCGCTGCGCCAGATCCTGCGCAGTGGCTATCGGGTCCGCAGGGACGGCCTGTGCCTGGCTCACGCGGGCTGCCCGGCCAGGGCCAGGTCGGCGGCTTCGGGAACAGGCGGCTGTGCCTCGGCCTGGATTTGGGCCTGCACCAGCTGCTGCAGCGCACCGCGCAGCACCGGGGCCGACAGCTGCACGGTCAGCTCGATGCGCTGGCGCAGCGATTCGCTGTGCACCTGGCCGTCCTGGATGTCCTCGGGCGTGGAGTACACGCCAATGGGCAGGGTGAGGGCCGAGAAAAAGCCGAACAGCGGGCGCAGCTGGTGGTCCAGGATGAGGGCGTGGCGCGGGCTGCCGCCGGTGGCGGCCAGCAGCACGGGCGTGCCCTGCAGCGCGTCCAGGTCGATGAGGTCGAACAGGTGCTTGAGCAGGCCCGGCAGGCTGGCGCGAAAGACCGGCGCGCCGACGATGAGGAAGTCGGCCTGCTCGATGGCTTCGATGGCCTGCAGCGTGGCCGGCGGCAGGTCGTTCTTGGACAGGGCCGCGCCCAGGTGGGGCTGCAGGTCCAGCAGGTCGATGACCTGTGCCTGCAGCGGCAGCTCCTGGCCCAGGCGGGCATGCAGGGCGTCCAGCAGGACACGGGTGCGGGAGGGGCGGCTCAGGCTGCCATTGACGATGACAGTCTTCAGCGATCGGCTCATGGAAACTCCTTGGCGTGGGTTCCAGGAGGCAGCGCGGCATGCGGTTTGCGAAGACTGCCAGCCCGGATGAGGTGGGATGGATGCCTTCATTACAGGGCCGAACGCCGGTATGGCGAAAGAAACTTAACGCATTTGCTTATCGGTTTGGGTGCCTTGGCAAGTGCTTGTTTCTGAAAGGAATTTTGTGGCGCATGGCATGTGCTAATGCGTTCTGGCGATATGCGCACGGCCGCTGCGCCCTTCCCTGCGCAGCGCGGCCGCGCAAGGGCCTTCAGCCCGCCACTGCCGCCACGCCCGCCACGCCCACGTGCCAGTAGTAGATGGGGTCGGCGCCGTTGAGCAGGATGTCGCCCGCCGAGCGGGCCTTGTACAGCACGGGGTTGTGCGAGGCCAGGGTGCGCGCATTACGCCAGTGGCGGTCCAGTGCCAGGTCTTCGGACAGGGCGCTGGAGCCGCCCACCTCGAACAGCCGCGCGGCCGCCTGCAGCACGGGATCGACCACGGCCACCTGGGCCTGGGCCGTGCGCAGCTCCAGGGCATGCAGTTGCTGCAGCGGCACCTCGCGCCCGGCCTCGCGCTCGCGCGCGATGCGGCCCAGTTCGGCGGCCACGTCGGCCACGGCCAGGCCTGCGATGTAGGCCGTGCCGGCCAGCTGGCCGACGATGTGCTGCACCAGCGGATCGTCCTTGGGCAGGGTGGCGCTGCCGTGGCTGAACACGCGGCGGCGCGCCTGCACATAGGCGATGGCATCGCGCTGCAAGGCCCGGGCAATGCCGGCCAGGGTGGCCAGGTGGGCCAGCTGGAAATAGGCCACCAGGGGCGTGGGCTGGGCGCGCGGGAAGCGGATCACGGCGTCGTCGGGCACGCGCACCTGGCTGAGCACGGTGGTGCCCGAGCCGGTCAGGCGCTGGCCAAAGCCGCGCCAGTCATCGAAGCGCTGCACGCCGGCCTCCGAGGTGGGCACGACGGCGTGCACGGTCTGGTCTTCCTTGCCCGGCTCCACCGCGCGCGCCACCACGGTCACCCAGTCGGCATACAGCGTGCCCGTGCTGTAGAACTTGCGCCCGTCCAGCTGCCACCAGCCGGGCTGCGCATCGGGCACCAGGGTGGTCTGCAGCGTGCCCAGGGTGCCCGTGCCTACCTCGGTGGTGGCATTGCCGAACACGGCGCCGCGCGCGGCCAGCGGCAGCCAGCGGGCCTGGGTGGCGGCATCGCGGTCGATGAGCACGCGGTCCAGAAAGCCGAAGTGCGGGCGCAGGATCTGGGCGACGTTGGAGTCGGCCTCGGCCAGTTCGGTCCACAGCGCGAACAGCTGCTCCACGCTGGCGCCGGCCCCGCCAAGGCGGCGCGGCACGCGCAGCGCAGTGAAGCCGCTGTCACGCAGCCAGGCGATGGGTTCATGGGCCAGGCTGCGCGTGCGTTCGCGCTCGGCCGCACCCTGGGCGATGCGGTCGAACACGGGGCGAAAACGCGCCTGCAGGGATGGCAGCGAGGGCGCGTCGGGATCGGCCGGGCCGTCTGTGGTTGGGCCGGGCGCCGCGTAGGCCGCAGGCTCGGTGGCGCAGGGGAGGGTGGTGGTCATGGCTTTGCAAATTCAAAGGCCCGCCAACCCGGCCTGCCTGCAAGGCAGGGCCGGGCCACGGGCCGGTGGCGGGAGGGTGGCGAAGGCCTTCAACGCCGCCAGCGCGCGGCGGCGTGGCTGGCGGGCAGGCGGTCGCCCTGGCCGAACAGGCGCTGGCGCAGCGTGGCGTCCTCGCCGTAGCTGGTGCGGTAGCGGCCCCGGTTCTGCAGCTCGGGCACGACCAGGCGGGCGAAGTCTTCCCAGGTCTCGGGCGCGACGATGCGGGTCAGGTTGAAGCCGTCGATCTCGCCCACGTCGATCCAGCGCTCCAGCTCGTCGGCCACCTGGGACGGGTCACCCACGATGGTGGCGTAGCGGCTGCCCAGCGTGAACTGCTCCAGCAGCTTGCGCCGCGTGGTCCAGCCCTGCTTCTGCGCGGCCTGGGCCGCCGACTGGATGGCATTGGTGTTGCCGAAGGAGATGGGGTCGTCCAGCCCGTACTGCGCAAAGTCCACGCCGGTGCTGGCGGCAAAGTGGGCCAGCCCGCTTTCCGCGCTGGCGTGGGCCAGGTAGTCGGCGTATTTCTCGCGCGCCTCGGCCTCGGTGCGGCCGGGCACCACGGCCACGCCGGCGTAGATCTTGATGTCCTCGGGGCGCCGGCCCGCGTCCACGGCGGCCTGGCGCAGCTGGCGCGAGGCCTCGCGTGCGGCCTCGGGCGTGCGCGCGCCGATGAAGATGCCCTCGGCATGCCGGCCCGCAAAGCGCAGCCCGCGCGGCGAGGTGCCGGCCTGGAACAGCACGGGCGTGCGCTGGGGCGAAGGCGCGCTCATGTGGATGGCGTTGGCGCGGTAGAACGGCCCCTCGTGCACCACCGGGTGTACCTTGCCGGGCAGGGCGTGGATGCGCCGCGCCTTGTCGGCGATCACGGCGCCCTCTTCCCAGCTGCCTTCCCAGAGCTTGTAGGAAAGCTCCAGGAAGTCGTCGGCCCGGTCGTAGCGGCTGTCGTGCTCGGCCAGGCCGTTCTGGCCCAGTCCGCGCGCGCCGCTGTCCACATAGCCGGTGACGATGTTCCAGCCGATGCGGCCATTGGTCAGCTGGTCCAGCGTGGTCACGTCGCGCGCAAAGGTATAGGGCTGGTGCGCGCCCACGGTGGCCGTGAGGCCGAAACCGATGTGCCGCGTCACCGCCGCCATGGCCGAGACCAGCAGCCAGGGGTTGTTGACGGGCAGCTGTATGCCTTCGCGCAGGGTCAGGTCCACGCCGCCCTGGTAGACGTCGTAGTAGCCGACCACGTCGGCGATGAAGATGCCGTCGAACAGGCCTTCCTCCAGCACCCTGGCGATGTGGGTCCAGTAGGCCAGCGTGCCGTACTCGGTGGAGCGGTCGCGCGGATGGGTCCACAGGCCGTGGTGTATGTGGCCCACGCAGTTCATGTTGAAGGCGTTGACGTGGATGTGGCGCTTGGCTTGCGTCATGGGGCGGGTCCTGCAGTCCGTTGCGTCAGTTCTTCAACCAGGCCAGGCGGTAGAGCTTCTGGTCGTTCAGGTAGAAGGCGTGGATGGTCTTGCGCACCACGTCGGAGTTTTTGTAGATGTCCAGGAAGCGGGCGATGCGCGGGTCGGCCGCGCGGTCGCTGCGGGCCACGAACTGGATGGCCCAGGAGTCGTCCTCGTAGCTGGTGTAGGCCAGGCCCTTGCTGGCATCGAAGGCCTTGGAGGCGATGATGAAGTACGGAAATCCCTGGGCCAGGTCCACGTCGGGCGTGGTGCGTGCCAGCTGCGGGCCCTCGATCTCCACGAACTGCAGCTTCCTGGGGTTGGAGACGATGTCCGCCTGGGTGCCCAGCAGCCCGGTGTCGGGGCGCAGCGTGATCAGGCCCGCGTGCTGCAGCAGGCGCAGGCCGCGGCCCACGTTGACGGGGTCGCTGGCAATGGCCACCTTGGCGCCCGTGGGCAGGTCGGCCAGGGATTTGTGGCGCGTGGAGTACAGGCCCAGGTAGGACAGGATGCCCGCCTGCACGCTGGTGAACTTGAAGCCCTTGCTGCGCGCTGCATTGGCCAGGTAGTTGCTGTTCTGGTAGTAGTTGAGGTCGATGTCGCCCGCGTCCAGCGCCACGTTGGGCGTGGCCCAGTCGGTGAATTCCACCACCTGCACGTCCAGGCCCTGCTTCTTGGCCTCCTTGGCGGCGGCTTCCACCGAGTCCGCGAAGATGCCCGGCACCACGCCGATCTTCAGGGGCGCGGCCAGGGCGCTGCCCGCGAGCAGGGCAGCGCCCAGGAAGGCGGCCAGCCGGGGCCAGAGTGTGGGGAAGGTCGTTGTCATCATTGCATTCCTGTGTCGTTGATAAAGGTCAGAGCGCGCCATGGCGCGGCGGGCGTATGCCATTGAGCACGTAGTTGCCCACGGCGTGGTATTTCCAGCGCACGGGGTCGTGCAGGGTGTGGGTGCGCGCGTTGCGCCAGAAGCGGTCCAGGCCCTGTCCCGCCAGGGTGGAGGCCGTGCCCGCCAGCTCGAACAGCTTGCTGCCCGCCAGCAGGCTGGCGCTGGTGCTCAGCGCCTTGGCCTGGGCCACGGCCACCGAGGCGGCGGCCACGCTGTCGTCCGTGGGCGCACGCTGGGCGGCGTCCACGGCCAGGGCCGCGCGGGCCACCAGGGCATCGGCGGCGCGCAGGCGCACGTGGACATTGCCCAGTTGCTGCAGCAGCAGCGGGTCCTGCGTGGCGCTGGCCACGCCCGCATCCACCCAGGGCCGCGCATGCTCGCGGATGAAGGGCAGGGCGGCCTGCAGCGCGCCGTGGCCAATGCCCGCGTCCAGGGCGGCATGGATGATCTGGGCGAAGGGGCCGATGGTGGTGGGCCGCTCGAAGGAACTGGTGAAGGGCACCACCCATTCGGGCTCCACGCGCACGCGATCGAACTGCACGGAGCCGCTGCCCGTCACGCGCTGGCCGAAGCCGTCCCAGTCGTCGGTGATGGTGACGCCGGCCGCATCGCGCGGGATGAAGACCAGGAACATGCGCTCGCCTTGCCCCGGCGCCTCTTCCTGCGCGCTGACCAGGGTGGGAATCCAGTGCGCGAACAGGGCGCCCGTGCAATAGAACTTGCGCCCCTGCACGAACCAGCCGCCGCTCTCGCGCAGCAGCCGGGTGCGGCGCTGGAAGTCGCGGTGGCCGATCTCGGCCAGCGCATTGCCCAGGCGTTCGCCGCGCAGCACACGGTCATAGAAGAAGGCCTTTTGCGCGGGCGATCCGCCCACGCGCAGCACTTCCAGCGAGTAGTAGTGGTTCTGCGGAATGTGGCCGAAGTTGCCATCGGCCGCCGCAATCAGGGTAATGGCCCGCGTCAGCGTGGCCGTGGACACGCCCGCGCCGCCGTACTCCCGGGGAATGGTGATGCCCCACAGGCCGCTCTGGCTGAACTGCTCCACCTCCTGCCAGGGCAGCAGGCGGTCGCGGTCGCGCGCCAGGGCGCCGGGGGCGATGAGGGCGGCAAAACTGCGGGCCGCCTCCAGCGCCTCGGCCTCGCTGCCGATGATGTGGGCGGGCCGGGCTGGAGGCGCTGCGGGAGCGGGCTGGCTGCCCGGTGTGGAGGCCAGGGCCTGCAGCTCTTGGGTCGATGTCTGTGTCATGGCGGTCAGTTCCACTGGTGGCGGCGCGGCAGGGCGCCGTTGAGCAGGTAGTTGCCCAGCAGGTGGTATTTCCAGCGCACGGGGTCGTGCAGCGTGTGCACGCGGGCGTTGCGCCAGTGGCGGTCCAGGCGGTGGGCAGCGCGGCTGGCCGAGGAGCCGGCCAGCGCGAACAGGTGCTCGCCGGCCTGCAGCGCGGCCTCGGTGGTGAGGATCTTGGCCTCGGCCACGGCCACCGAGGCCTGGGCGCTGGCCTGCTCGTCCACCGCGCCACCAGCCGCTGCAGCCAGCGCATCCAGCGTGCGCGCGGCCTCCAGCAGCACGGCATGGGCCGCATCCACCTCGATCTGCAGCTGGCCGACCTCGTGGATGAGGTGGGGATCGTCGCTGGCGCGCGCCACGCCCGAGTCCATCCAGGGCCGGCTCTTGTCGCGCACGAAGTCCACCGCGTCGCGCAGCGCGCCCTGGGCAATGCCCGCGTCGATGGAGGCCTGGATCAGCTGCGACACCGGGCCGGACAGCGAGGGCGTGGCCTCGAACTGCCAGGCAGGCACCACGTCCTCGGGCTGTACCTGCACCTGGTCCAGCTGCACGCTGCCGCTGGCCGTGGTGCGCTGGCCGAAGGAGTCCCAGTCGTCGAACACGGTCACGCCTGGCGCATCGCGCCGCACCCAGACCTGCACGATGCGGCCTTCCTCGTCCTGGGCGCGAAACGGCACCCAGTGCGCGAAGGCCGAGCCCGTGGAGTAAAAGCGCGTGCCGCTGACGCGCAGGCCGCCCGCGGCATCGCGCGACAGGCGCGCCGTGGCCTCCAGCACATGGGCCGCGCGCCCCTTGCGTTCCGGCCCGGCATTGCCCAGGCGGTGGCCGGCCAGCACGTCGGCGAACCAGCGGCGCTTCTGGGGCTCGCTGCCCATGTCCCGCAGGTTCTGCAGCACGGCGAAATGGTTCTGCGGAATCTGGCCCAGCGAAGGGTCGGCCGCGCACAGCGTGACGAAGACCTGGGCCAGCGTCTCGTACGAGGCGCCCAGGCCGCCGTAGGCGCGGGGCACGGTGATGGCGCCCAGCCCGCTGGCCGTGTGGCGCTCGATTTCCT
The DNA here is from genome assembly GCF_001598795.1 of Delftia acidovorans NBRC 14950. GTDB lineage: Bacteria > Pseudomonadota > Gammaproteobacteria > Burkholderiales > Burkholderiaceae_C > Comamonas > Comamonas acidovorans. The sequence continues at coordinate 192,774 of NZ_BCZP01000008.1, forward strand.
GCCAGGGCAGGCGCCGCTCATGGTCGCGGGCGGCTGCGTCCGCGCGCCATTCATCGGCCAGGGCCTGGGCGGCCTGCAGGGCCTCGGCCTCGCTGGTGATGCGGTGCGGGGTGGAGGGCGGCAGGGGCAGGCGCCGCAGCGCCCCGCCCGGGGTGTGGTGTGTGTTGCCGGGCAAGGCTGCGCCCAGGGCATCCGGTGTGGTCATTCCGTGCCTCGTTGCTGAGTCGGTGGGGAGAGGGCCGCCAGGCGGCGGCCCCGGAGGGAAAGGCGTGGTGCCTGTTTTCAGCGTCAGCGGCTGCGCAGCCGGCGCACGTAGCGGTCGCCCAGCACCTGGACCACGGTGACCAGCGCGATCAGCACGGCAATCACCAGCAGCATCACCTGGGTGTCGAAGCGCTGGTAGCCGTAGCGGATGGCCAGGTCGCCCAGGCCGCCCGCGCCCACGGCGCCGGCCATGGCCGAGGAGCTGATCAGCGCCACCAGGGTGATGGTGAAGCCGCCCACGATGCCGGGCAGGGCCTCGGGCAGGTAGACGTGGCGCACGATGTCCCACTTGCGGCAGCCCATGGCCTGGGCGGCTTCGATGAGGCCGGGATCGACCTCGCGCAGGCTGACCTCGACGATGCGCGCAAAGAACGGCGTGGCGCTGATGGCCAGCGGCACGATGGCCGCCCACACGCCGATGGTCGTGCCCGTCACCAGCCGCGTGAACGGGATCAGCGCCACCAGCAGCACGATGAAGGGCGTGGCACGGAAGCCGTTGATCACGCTGCCCAGCGCGCGGTGCGTGCGCGGCGAGGCCAGGAAGCCGCCGGGCGCGGTGACGATGAGCAGCACCGCCAGCGGAATGCCCGCCGCCAGCGCGATGCCGCCCGAGACGCCGACCATCATCAGCGTGTCGGCCAGCGCGTTGCCATAGCGCTCAATGGGAATGGACAGATTCAACGACATATCCGAGATCCTTGATGTCATGCGCAATGGCCGCCGGGCCCTGCGTCAATGTGTGCCAGTCATGCGCGGCCGTGCCGCCGCCCAGCGCGATCAGCAGCTGCCCCTGGGCATGGCCCTGGATGCGGTCCACGCCGCCATGCAGCAGGCGCACCCGGCCGCCCAGGGCCTGGGCGATGCTCGGGAAGTCGGGCTCCAGCCCGTCCTCGCCGCGGTAGGTCAGCTGCAGGATGCGTTCGTGGCGGCCTGCGGGCGCGGTGCTCAGCAGGCGCTGGCGCAGGTCGTCGGGCAGGCCGTGCTGCAGCGGTGCCAGCAGGGCGCGCGTGGCCGGGTGCTGCGGGTTGCCGAAGACCTTCCAGACCTCGCCCAGCTCGGCGATGCGGCCCTGCTCCAGCACCAGCACGCGGTCGGCGATCTCGCGGATCACGCTCATCTCGTGCGTGATCAGGATGATGGTGATGCCCAGCTTGCGGTTGATGGTGCGCAGCAGCTCCAGGATGGACTGCGTGGTCTCGGGGTCCAGGGCCGAGGTGGCCTCGTCGCACAGCAGGATCTCGGGGTCGGTGGCCAGGGCGCGGGCAATGCCCACGCGCTGCTTTTGCCCGCCAGACAGCCGGCTCGGATAGGTGCCAGCCTTCTCCTGCAGGCCCACCAGGGCCAGCAGCTCATTCACCCGCGCATTGATGCGTGCGCGCGGCAGGCCCGCCACCTGCAGGGGCAGGGCCACGTTGTCGTACACCGTCTTGGCCGACAGCAGGTTGAAGTGCTGGAAGATCATGCCGATGCGCCGGCGCAGCTGCACCAGCTGCGATTCGTCCAGCGTGCCGATGTCCACGCCGTCGACCCGCACCTGGCCGCTGCTGGGCTGCTCCAGCCGGTTGATGGTGCGCAGCAGGCTGGACTTGCCCGCGCCGCTGCGCCCGATGATGCCGAAGATGCTGCCCGGCGCGATCTCCAGGCTGATCGCGTCCAGCGCCTGTACGGGCCCGGCCGAAGACTGGTAGGTCTTGGCCACGCCGCTGAAGGCCACGGCGCCGGGTCCGCGGATGGATTCCCGCGTGGTGCCGGCCGCTGCCGATGAGCGCCTGCCCGCGTCATGGGCCGGCCTGTCTGCCTCGTGGGCCGGCCTGTCTGCCAGGGGCTGCCTGGCTGCAATGCTGGTTGACATGGCTGAAGTCCTCCCCTGCCGCTCAGGGCTTGACCCAGGCCAGGTTGTACAGACGCTTGTCGTTGGAGAAGGCGCGCTGGGCCTCGGCCTTCACCGCATCGGAGTTCTGGTAGATGCGGATGAACTTCTGCACCACGGGGTCCTGCGTGCGGTTGGCCTTGACCACGAACTGGATGGAAAAGCGCGCGTCCTCGATGCCCGAATATGCGAGCCCGCTGGACGGATCGAAGGCCTTGGCCGCCACGATGAAGTGCGGGTAGCCCTGGGCGAGGTCCACGTCGCCTGTGATGCGCACCAGCTGCGGCCCCTCGACCTCGACGAAGCTGAGCTTCTTGGGGTTCTCGACGATGTCGTCCAGGCTGCCCAGGTAGCCCACGCCGGGCTTGAGCTTGATCAGCCCCACCTTCTGCAGCAAGAGCAGGCCGCGCCCCTGGTTCACGGGGTCGTTGGCAATGCCCACCTTGCCGCCCTGCGGCACCTGGGCGATGGCCTTGTGCTTGAGCGAGTACAGGCCCACGTTGGCCAGGATGCCCGTGCCCGCGCTGGCCAGCTTGTAGCCGTTCTTCTGGATGGCGTTGTCCAGGAAGGGCTGGTGCTGGAAGTAGTTGATGTCCAGGTCGCCCGAGTCCACGGCCACGTTGGGCGTGGTCCAGTCGGTGAACTCCACCACCTGCACATCGATGCCCTGGGCCTTGGCCTCCCTGGCGGCCACGGCCACCGAGTCGGCGTAGGCGCCGGGCACCACGCCGATGCGCAGCTTGTCGGCAGCGTGGACGGAGAACAGGGCCAGGGCGGCCAGCGGGGCGATCAGGGCACGGGAAAGCTTCATCGGGATCTCCGGAAAAAAAGGGTTCGAAAAGGCAGGAAGGGGCCGCGTCACGGCTTGCGCCACGGCAGGCTGTACAGCCTGTCGTTGGCGGCGAATGACTTGTGGATCTGCGCCTGCACGGCGCCCGAGGTCTGGTAGATGCGCACGAACTGCGCAATGCGCGGGTCCCGGGCGTTGTCCTGGCGCGAGACGAAGCGGATGGCGTAGTACAGGTCGTCAATGCCCGAATACAGCAGCGCATTGCCGGCCACCTGCGGCCGCCCGGCGTTGACGAAGTGGGCCGGGTAGCCCTGGGCCAGGTCCACATCGTCCAGCGCGCGCACCAGCTGCGGCCCTTCGATCTCGACAAAGCGCAGCTTGCGCGGGTTGGACACGATGTCGTCCAGCCCCGCGCGCGGGCCCTTGCCTTCGCGCAGCTGGATCAGGCCGGCCTTCTCCAGCAGCAGCAGGCCGCGCCCCTGGTTGACGGGGTCATTGGCCACGCCGACGCGCGCTCCCTCCTTCAGGTCGGCAAAGCGCTGGGTCTTGAGCGAGTACAGGCCGATGTTGGGCAGCAGGCCCGTGGCCACGCTGGTGAAGGCATAGCCGCGCTCGCGGATGGCGTTGTCCAGGAAGGCCTGGTGCTGGAAGTAGTTGAGGTCGATGTCGCCGGCCGCCAGCGCCGTGTTGGGCGTGGTCCAGTCGGTGAACTCGATGACCTGCACGTCCAGCCCCTGGGCGCGCGCCTCCTTGGCGGCGACCTCCACGGAGTCGGCCAGCGAACCGGGCGTGACGCCTATCTTCAGCGCGGCGGCCGCCGCAAGGCCGGGCAGCGCCAGCGTGGCGGCAAGCGACCAGAGCAATGTGTTTCTGCGCGTGGGCAAGGCGTGGTTCCTCCAGCTCGGCCAGGCCCGGCGCCGGCGCCCACATGGCGCCTGCCGGCATGGCCTCTGAAGGCATTGCAACACCCGGCCCCGGCGCGCACCACGACGGAATTCACATTTCCTTATAGCGAGCCATGCGCGGCGCAAGGCATTGATCGCAAAGGAAATTTTGCACAAGCAAGATTGAGCTTATGCCCGCGCGAAATATGGCACCGTGCCGGCTGCGCAGGCTTGCGGCAGCCAGGGCGGCCTGCCGCGCTCCCAGGCTCAAGCGCCCTGTTGCGCCTTCATCCTCGTCCAGGCCTTGAAGAGGATGGACTGCAGGCTGGCACGCTCGCCCTCGTCCAGGTAGTCGACCAGCGATTCGCACATGCGCCAGAAGGCCGGCAGCGCGCGGGCCAGCACCTCGCGGCCCTGGTCGGTGAGCGCCAGGTCGAAGCTGCGGCGGTCTTCCTGGCTGAGGCTGCGCGCCAGCAGCGAGCGCTTTTCCAGCCAGTCCAGCAGGCCCGTCACCGACGAGCGCGTCACGCCGACGTAGCTGGCGATATAGGAGGGCGTGACCACCGTGTCGCCCAGCAGCCCGCGCTCGGCCAGGCCGAAGATCATGAGCACGTCGAGCTTGCTCTCGGACAGGCCGAACGCCTGCAGCGATGCGTTGGCGCGCTGCTCCACATCGTCGGCCAGCCACAGCAGCAGCAGGCCCAGGCCGGCGGCCGGCGTGTCGGTGCCGGGCTGCGCGGTCTCGGCCATCAGGGCCAGGTGCGGGCGCAGCGCGTCGGGGGCGTTGGCGAGGGGGGTGGAATCGGGGGCCGGTGCGACAGCGGTCTTGCGCGGACTCATGGGAGTGGATGGAAGCGGGTGAAGGCGGGTTGAAGCCGGGAGAAGAAAGGGCGGTTGATTTTACGGCTTTCATATATTACGCTTTGTGTATAGTACGTTAAGCGTATTATTTGGCGGCACACAAATCTGCAAGGACATCCCATGCCCATCAAAGTTCTGGAACTCCACCATGTCGGATTCGGCGTCAACCACGCCCAGGCCGACGCCATGCTCGACTTCTACCGCGAAGTGCTGAACCTGCCCCAGGACGCCGCGCGCTGGAAGATCCCCGGCATCTACGGCTCCTGGATCAACCTGCCCAACGGCAGCCAGTTGCACATCCTGGGCAGCGAGGGGCCGTCGCGCTATGCGCAGGGCCCGGGCAAGGACCCCGTGTCCAACCACATCGCGCTGGCCGTGGACGACATCCTCGGCGCCGAGCAGGAGCTGCTGGCGCGCGGCGTCGATTACTTCACGCTGGACAACGTGGCATCGCCCAGCCTCAAGCAGCTGTTCCTGCGCGACCCGGCCGGCAACCTGGTGGAACTGCACCAGTCCAATGCGCGCGCCCCGGGCATCGCCCAGGCCGAGCAGGACGCGGCGCGCGCCGGCAACGAGTGACGCGACGCCCTCCCTTTTTCCCTTTCCCTCCGGAATCCCATGTACTTTGAAATGCAATCGCTCAACAGCGAGCAGCGCAGCAACATCCTGCACTCCCTGGTTCTGCCCCGTCCCATCGCCTGGATCAGCTCGGTGGACGGGGACGGCACGGTCAACGTCGCGCCGTTTTCCTTCTTCAACGCCATGTCGGGCGATCCGCCGCTGCTGTGCGTGTGCATCGGCTCGCGCCAGGGCGTGCTCAAGGACACGGCGCGCAACATCGCGGCCACGGGCGAGTTCGTGGTGAACCTGGTGTCCGAGCCGCTGGCGCGCCGCATGGCGGTGACGGCCATAGAGTTCGGCGCGCAGGTGGACGAGTCGGCCCAGGCCGGCCTGGTCCTGGGCGATGCACGGCGGGTGAAGGCGCCGCGCATCGTGGACAGCCCTGCGTCCTTCGAGTGCCGCGTGCGCCAGATCATCGATATCGACGGCGTGCGCAGCCTGGTGCTGGCCGATGTGCTGGCCGCCCATGTCATGGACGCGGCCGTGGTCGATGGCGAGCTTATGTACTTCGACCCCGCGCCCATGGAGCTGATCGCGCGGCTGCAGAACCCCGGCTGGTATGGCCGCGTGGGCGATGCCTTCCAGATGCCCACGCCTTCGGTGGCGCAGTGGGATGCCATGCAGCGCCAGGGCGTGTCCGACGGCTACCTGGCCTGGGCCGACGATGGCGCCGCCGCGCGCTGAAGGGCCGCCCATGCTTGCGCAACACACCATAGACAGCCTGGCGGCCGAGCTGCACGCCAGCGAAAAAAGCCGGGTGCAGGTCCGGCACTTTTCCCGCCGCCATCCCGACATGACGGTGCAGGACGGCTACGCCATCTCGCGCGCCTGGATGCGGCTCAAGCGCGCCGAGGGCCGCACGGTCAGGGGCCACAAGATCGGCCTGACTTCGCGTGCCATGCAGCAGGCCGTGCAGATCACCGAGCCCGACTACGGCACCCTGCTGGACGACATGTTCTTCGAGCCCGGCGGCGACATTCCCTTTGCGCGCTTCATCGCTCCGCGCGTGGAGGTGGAGCTGGCCTTCGTGCTGGGCCGCACGCTCAAGGGGCCGGGCGTCACCCTGTGCGATGTGCTGGCCGCCACCGACTGGGTGGTGCCCGCCGTGGAAATCATCGACGCCCGCATCGAGCAAAAGGACCGCGATACCCAGGCCATGCGCACGGTGCGCGACACCATCGCCGACAACGCGGCCAATGCCGGCATCGTCATGGGCGGGCGGCCCGTGCGCCCAGACGCGGTGGATCTGCGCTGGGTGTCGGCGCTGCTGCAGCGCAACGGCGTGATCGAGGAGTCCGGCGTGGCGGCCGCCGTGCTCAACCATCCGGCCACGGGCGTGGCCTGGCTGGCCAACCGGCTCGCGCAATGGGATGAGCAGCTGGACGCAGGCCAGGTGGTGCTGGCCGGCTCGTTCACGCGGCCCGTCACGGCCCAGGCCGGTGACAGCTTCCATGTGGACTACGGGCCGCTGGGCTCCATTGCCTGGCGCTTTGCCTGAGCTTCGTCCGCAGTGTGGCGATGGTGTCGCCTGCGGCACAGTCCGCAGGCCCGGCGCGTCGCCGACAATGCAGCGGCGCCGCCCGCCACCGGTGCGCGGGCGGCGGCTGCAATACATGCACTACAGGATGGACAAGCAATGGAGATGAAGAACGCAAAGACGGCCGTGGTCACGGGCGGAGGAACCGGCGTGGGCAAGGCCGTGGCGCTGGCCCTGGCGGGCGCGGGCTACCAGGTGGTGGTGGCGGGCCGCCGCCAGGCGCCGCTGGATGAGACCTGCGCCGAGGCCCAGGCAAAGTACGGCGCAGGCGAGCGCATGCTGGGCATTGCCACCGATGTCAGCGACCCGGCTGCCGTGGAGCAGCTGTTCGCGCGCACGGTGCAGCGCTTCGGTCGCGTGGACCTGCTGTTCAACAACGCGGGCCGGGGCAATCCGCCCGGCTCCTTCCTGGACTGGACGCCCGAGCAGTGGCGCGAGGTGGTCGATGTCAATCTCAACGGCATGTTCTATTGCCTGCAGCAGGCGTTCCGCACCATGCGCGACCAGTCGCCGCGCGGCGGCCGCATCATCAACAACGGCTCCATCTCCGCGCATGCGCCGCGCCCCAATTCCAGCGCCTACACGGCCACCAAGCATGCCGTCATGGGCCTGACCAAGACCGCTGCGCTGGACGGCCGTGCCTACGACATCGCCGTGGGCCAGATCGACATCGGCAATGCCATGACCGAGCTGGCATCGCGCATGGCCAAGGGCGTGCCCCAGGCCAATGGCGAGATCGCGGTGGAGCCGCTGATCGACGCGGATGTGGTGGGCCAGTCCGTGCTCTACATGGCCAGCCTGCCGCTGGAGGCCAACGTGCTGTTCCACACGGTGATGGCCACCAAGATGCCCTTCGTGGGCCGGGGCTGAACCGGCAAGGGCAGGTCTTCAGGCCTGCACGCGGCGGCTCGCCGTCTCGGACGGGAGCTCGCCGAAGCGGCTGCGGTACTGGGCCGCGAAGTGGCCCAGGTGCAGGAAGCCGTATTTCTGCGCCACGTCGCGCACGCCGGTTCCGGCTGCGACGCCCGGGCCCTTGGCTGCCTGGAGTTCGGCGCGCACGCGGTCCAGCCGCAGCTGGCGCAGGAAATCCATGGGCCCCATGCCCGCGTGCTGGCGGAAGGCGGCCTGCAGCGTGCGCGCGCTGCAGCCGGCCTCGCGGCAGACATCGGCCAGCGACAGGGGCTGGTCGGCATGGGCCTGCATGTACTCCTGGGCCTTGCGCACGCCGCGCGGCAGCAGGCTGCGCCGGCTGTCCCCGGCCAGTGCGCGGCTGTGGCTGTGCGTGGCCGACATCAGCAGGCTGGTCAGCAGGTATTCCTCCGCATGCTGGGCCAGTGCCTGCGTGGCCTGCAGGGCGTTGCCCGCATCCAGCGTGTGCCGCAGGCAGTCGATGAAATGCACCAGCGGTGCCAGCGCCGGCTGGTCCAGCGGCACGCCCAGATCGAACACGAGCGGCCGGCCTGCGGGCGCCTGCAGCAGCGCCTCCAGCCGCGCCACCAGGGCCGGGCGGGCCATGCGCACGATCAGGTGCGGGCTGTCGTCGGCCCAGCGCATGGACAGCGGCTCGGTCGGCGAGGGCAGGGAGGCCAGGCGCGGCGTGGCATCCACCTGCTGCGCGCCGCAGCGGATCTCGGCACTGCCGCGCAGGGGAATCTGCAGCAGGAAGAAATCCCGCAGGTAGCCGGGCTCGATGTGCACGCCGGGACCGTACTGCACATAGTTCAGGCTGACGTTGCGGGAAAGCGGCGCGCTGTGGTGGCAGGCGTCCAGCTCGGCGCGCGGGCGCAGCATGCCCAGGCCATGCGGACAGAAGACGCGCGCCACGCTTTCGCGGGCCTCGTCCATGTCGTGGCTCTCGAAAAGCCGGTAGCGCTGCAGCGGCAGCGGTGTGTGCATGGCGTGTTCCATAGGCTGGGCAGAACGTAGCAAAAACCACCCGCTCCCACAATTCGGACCATTCCCCGGGAGCCAATTTCTGCGCGCCAGGGACAGCGCCTGCGCTTGCCGGATGCCTGCGCGGCCCGGCCCCCCGTAACGTGTGCTGCACAGGCCAGCCCGGCCTGGCATCCACACGGGAGAACAAGCGTCATGTTCAAGGGACTCGAAGGCAAAAGCGCCATCGTCACCGGCGGCTCCACACTGATAGGCGCCGGCGTGGTGCGTGCGCTGCACGCGGCCGGCGTGAAGGTGGTCATTGCCGACATCGATGCCGACAACGGCCAGGTGCTGGCCGATGCGCTGGGCGAGGGCGCGCTTTTCGTGCGCACCGACATCACCGACGACGCGCAGGTCGCCGCCTGCGTTCAGCAGGCATGCAGCCGGCACGGCGGCGTGCACATCCTGGTCAACCTGGCCTGCTCCTATGTGGATGAGGGCCTGCAGTCGCCGCGCGCGGACTGGCTGGCCTCGTTCAACGTGAACGTGGCCAGCGCCGTGGCCATGCTGCAGGCCGTGCACCCGCACATGGTGGCCGCCGGTGGCGGGGCCGTGGTGAACTTCACCAGCATCTCCTCCGAGGCCGCGCAGACCGGGCGCTGGCTCTACCCGGCCAGCAAGGCGGCCATGAAGCAGCTCACGCGCAGCATGGCCATGGACCTGGCGGCCGATGGCATCCGCGTCAACAGCGTCTGCCCGGGCTGGACCTGGTCGGCGGTGATGGACCGGCTCAGTGGCGGCGACCGCGCCAAGACCGACCGCGTGGCCGCGCCCTTTCACCTGCTGGGCCGCGTGGGCGATCCGCACGAGGTGGCGCAGGTGGTGCTGTTCCTGTGCTCGGACCATGCCAGCTTCGTGACGGGGGCTGACTACGCGGTGGACGGCGGCTACGGCGCCATGGGGCCCGAGCGGGCCGTGGCCGCCATCCCCCAATTGATGGACTAGTACGCAGTACGGACACGGAGCCGCAAGGAGACAGCCATGAAGAAAATCGCCATCGTCGGAGCCGGCCAGTCGGGCCTGCAACTGGGCCTGGGCCTGCTGGCCGCGGGCCATCAGGTCACGATACTGAGCAACCGCACGGCGCAGGACATCGCCCAGGGCCGGGTCATGTCCAGCCAGTGCATGTTCGACAGCGCGCTGCAGATAGAGCGCGGCCTGGGCCTGGACCACTGGTCGCGTGAATGCCCGGTGGTCGAGGGCATCGGCCTGTGCGTGCCGCATCCGGCGCAGCACGGCGAGAAAGCGGCCGACAAGGCCATCGGCTGGGCGGCGCGTCTGAACGCGGGCGCGCAGTCCGTGGACCAGCGCCTGAAGATCCCCGCATGGATGGACGACTTCCGCCGCCAGGGCGGCGAGCTCGTGCTCAAGGACGCGGGCATCGCCGAACTGGAGGAATGCACGCGCAGCCATGACCTGACCCTGGTCGCCAGCGGCAAGGGCGAGATATCGAGGCTGTTCGAGCGCGATGCCCACCGCTCGCGCTTCGACCAGCCCCAGCGCGCGCTGGCGCTGACCTATGTGACGGGCATGAAGCCGCGCGAGCCGTTCTCCGCCGTCTCCTTCAACCTGCTGCCGGGCGTGGGCGAGTATTTCGTGTTCCCGGCGCTGACGACCACGGGCCCCTGCGAGATCATGGTGTTCGAGGGCGTGCCCGGCGGCCCCATGGACTGCTGGGGCGATGTGAAGACACCGGAGCAGCACCTGGAGCGCAGCCGCTGGATCCTCGACACCTTCGTCCCCTGGGAGGCCGAGCGCTGCCGCGACATTGCGCTGACCGATGACAACGGCATCCTCGCGGGCCGCTTCGCCCCCACGGTGCGCAAGCCCGTGGCCACCCTGCCTTCCGGGCGCAAGGTGCTGGGCATGGGCGACGTGGTGGTGCTCAACGACCCCATCACGGGCCAGGGCTCCAACAACGCGGCCAAGTGCGCCGACACCTATCTGCGCAGCATCCTGGCGCGCGGCCATGGCGACGGCAATAGAGACGGCAATGGCGCATTCGACGCCGCCTGGATGCAGCAGACCTTCGACCGCTACTGGTTCGGCTATGCGCAATGGGTCACGCAGTGGACCAACATGCTGCTGGCGCCACCGCCACCCCATGTGCTCAAGCTGCTGGCCAGCGCGGGCACGCTGGCACCGCTGGCCAGCGCCTTTGCCAACGGCTTCGATGACCCGCGCACCTTCTTCCCCTGGTTCGCGGACGCGGGCGAGGCGGACCACTACATCGACAGCTGCGCGGCCATCGCCGCCATGGCAGCCGTCCCCGCCTAGCCACAGAGGCCGCCATGAGCACATGCGACACCCCGGCCGCCGCCACGGCCTGCTCCTTCGATCCGCGCGAGCTGCGCAAGGCCTTCGGCCAGTTCACCACGGGCGTGACCGTCATCACCACGCGCGCGCCGGACGGGCGGCGCGTGGGCATGACGGCCAACTCGTTCTCCTCGGTCTCGCTGGACCCGCCGCTGGTGCTGTGGAGCCTGGCGCGCCAGGCGCCCAGCGTCTGCGATTTCCAGGGCGCCAGCCATTTCGCCATCCACGTGCTGGCTGCGGGCCAGCACCTTCTGTCGCGGCGCTTTTCCACGCCGCAGCAAGACAAGTTCGGTGGCCTGGACTGCGCGGAAGGCCCGGCCGGCGTGCCCCTGATCGATGGCGTGCTGGCCCGCTTCGTCTGCCGCAACGTCCGGCAATACGATGGCGGCGACCACCTCATCTTCATCGGCCAGGTCGAGCGCTGCGAACGCTTCGACGGCGAGCCCCTGGCCTTTCACGCGGGCTACTATCAGGTGACGGTGCGGCACCCCGAATGCGTATGACGGGTCATGAAAAAAGCGGCACCGCAGCTTTCCCCACCCTTTGAAACGGAGACACCCCCCATGCAGCAGAAAGAATCCCCGGCCAGCCGCCATGTGCGCATCAACGCGCTGGACGGCAGCGGCAGCTTCAACGCCTACCTGGCCGTGCCGGCCTCGGGCAGCGGCCCCGGCCTGGTGCTGGCGCAGGAGATCTTCGGCGTCAACGCCACCATGCGCGAGGTGGCCGACTACTACGCCGAAGAAGGCTATGTGGTGCTGGTGCCCGACCTGTTCTGGCGCCAGCAGCCCGATGTGGAGCTGGGCTACACGCCGGCGGACTGGGAGCGCGCCTTCGGCTTCTACAAGGGATTCGACGAGGCCCTGGGCGTGCAGGACGTCCAGGCCTGCCTGAACGCCCTGCGACAGCGCCCCGAGGTCACGGACGGCAAGGCCGGCGTCCTGGGCTTTTGCCTGGGCGGCAAGCTGGCCTACCTGGCCGCCTGCCGCACCGATGCCGATGCGGCGGTCGGCTACTACGGCGTGGGCATCGAGGCGGCGCTGGACGAGGCCGAGCGCATCCGCTGCCCGCTCACCCTGCATGTGGCCGAGCTCGACGCCTTCTGCCCGCCCGAGGCGCGCCAGCGCATCGTCCAGGCGCTGGGCGGGCGTCCCGGCGTGGCCGTGCATGTCTATCCGGGCGTGGACCATGCCTTCGCGCGCAAGGGCGGCGACCATTTCCACCGCGCCTCGGCCCTGATGGCGCACGAGCGCAGCATTGCCACGCTCAAGTCCGCCATTGGCCCGCACTTCGACCTGGCCGCGCTGTGGGACAAGCACTGCGAGTACGAGTTCGCCACGCGCAACGTGGACGACACCATGGCCACCATGGTGGCCGAGCCCTATGTGAACCACATCCCCACCATGACCGGCGGCGTAGGCTTCAGCAACCTGCACGCCTTCTATACGAACCACTTCGTCAACAGCAATCCGCCCGACACGTCGCTGACGCCGATTTCACGCACCGTGGGGGCCTCGCAGGTGGTGGACGAGATGCTGTTCTGCTTCACGCACACCACCGAGATCCCGTGGATGCTGCCCGGCGTGCGGCCCACGGGACGGCGCGTGGAGATCCCGCTGCTGGCCGTGGTCAAGTTCCGGGGCGACAAGCTCTACCACGAGCACATCTACTGGGACCAGGCCAGCGTGCTGGTGCAGGTGGGCCTGCTGGACCCGGCGCTGCTGCCCGTGGCGGGCGTGGAGACGGCCCGCAAGCTGCTGGACGAGACACTGCCTTCCAACGAACTGCTCAAGCGCTGAGCGCGGCGCGGGCGCATGGGTTTCACCCTGCGCCCGCTGGCGGCCTGCAGGCCGCCAGGGCTCTCAGGGTTGCCACCAATGTTGATATGTCAACATTGGTGGATCATGCGGCCATCGCAATCGCCGTCGCCGCCCGGTTCCCTCCGCCCAATGCCCCGCCCACGCACATCCACGATCCCTGCCGCCGATGCCGCCACCGGCCCTGCACCGGACACGCAGGTCTGCAGCCAGACGCTGGCACTGGAGGACTTCATCACCTTCCGCCTGGGCGCGCTGTCCAATGCACTGCAGACCCAGGTGACGCGCCACTACATCGCGCCGGCATCGCCCGTGGGACTGACCGAGTGGCGGCTCATGGGCCAGATCCAGCGCCACGGCGAGCTGCATGCCAGCGCGCTGTCGCGCCTGAGCCTGATGGACAAGGCCCAGATCAGCCGCGCGCTGCAGCCGCTGATCGACCGGGGCTGGGTGCTGCGCCGCGCCGATCCGCAGCACGCGCGGCGCCACCTGCTGCAGCTGAGCGAGGCAGGGCAGGCGCTCTTCGACGAGGTGCTGTCCCGCGCACGCCCCTACCAGGCGGCCCTGCTCAATGCCCTGACGGCCGATGAGCGCGCCATGCTGGACCGCATCCTGGACAAGCTGGGCCGTGCCTCCCAGGCGCTGGACCAGGGGCTGGACCAGGGGCTGGATGCCTGATTTCCCCACAAGCCACTGCACAACCCACCTCAAGACCCACCTCAGAACCCATCCCACGAGCCACACCATGAATTGCTCCATGCACCCTGATGAGCGGGCCGCCCGCATCGAACTGGCCGCCTGCTACCGCGTCTTCACCATGCTGGGCTGGGACGAACTGATCTACAACCACATCACGGTGCGCCTGCCCGACAGCGTGACGGGCGGTGAAAAGCAGTTCCTGATCAACCCCTTCGGCCTGCACTACGAAGAGGTCACGGCCAGCAACCTGGTGCGCATCAACGTGCGCGGCGAGGTGCTGGACGGCTCGCGGCATCCGGTGAATCCGGCCGGCTTCGTGGTACATGCGGCCATCCACGACGGACTGCCGGGCGCGCACTGCGTGATGCACACGCACACCACCTCGGGCATGGGAGTGGCCTGCCTGGAGCAGGGCCTGTCGCAAAGCAACTTCTACAGCGCCCAGCTGCACGGCATGGTGGCCTACCATGACTTCGAGGGCATCACCATCCATGCCGACGAAGGGCCGCGCCTGCTGGCCAGCATCGGCAACCGCAAGGCCGTGATCCTGCGCAACCATGGTCTGCTCAGCTGGGGCAGCGATCTGCCCCAGGCCTTCGTGGTGCTGTGGACGCTGCAGCGTGCCTGCGACGTGCAGATGGCCACCCTGTCCATGGGTGCGCCGCGCATGGTCTCCGACGCCATGGCCCGGCGCTGCAACGAGGACTCGCTGACCTTCAACGACAGCCACGGCGGTGCCCGCGATGTGTTCGACCACCTGGTGCGCCGCGTGAACCGGCGCGACAGCAGCTATCTCGATCTTTGAACCCGGGGCTTCCCGCGCATGACCATGGAACAGACAAGCATTTCATTCGACAAGGCCTGCATCTTCGGCGCCGGTGCCATCGGCGGCTGGATGGGCGCGGCCCTGGCCCGCGCCGGCTGCCAGCTCAGCGCCGTGGCGCGTGGCGCCGCACTGCAGGCCCTGCGCACCCAGGGCCTGACCCTGGTGCACGGCGAGCAGCGCGAGCACTTCGCGCTGCATGCCGAACAGGACCCGGCCGCCCTGGGCGTGCAGGACCTGGTCATCATCTCCGTCAAGGCGCCGGGCATGCCCGATGTCGCCGAGCGCATCGCCCCGCTGATCGGCCCGCAGACCGTGGTGCTCACGGCCATGAACGGCGTGCCCTGGTGGTTCCTGCACGGCGGTGTCGATGCCAGCGTGCGCGGCAGGCAGCTGAAAGCCGTGGACCCTGAAGGCCGCATTGCGCAAGCCATCCCGCTGGGCCAGGTGCTGGGCTCGGTGGTCCATGCCAGCTGCTCCAACGATGCGCCCGGCGTGGTACGCCGGCACTTCGGCAACAGCCTGATCCTGGGCGAGCCCCTGGCCACAGGGCCCGGCCAGCCGCCCACGCCGCGCCTGGCGGCGCTGGCCCAACTGCTGCAGCGTGGCGGCATCGAGGCCAAGGTCTCCGACAACATCCAGCGCGACGCCTGGTACAAGCTCTGGGGCAACATGACCGTCAACCCCGTCAGCGCGCTGACGGGCGCCACCTCGGACCGCATCCTGGGCGACGACCTGGTGCGCGGCCTGATCACGCGCGTGATGCTGGAGGCCAAGGAGATCGGCGCGCGCATCGGCCTGCCCATCAACGAATCGCCCGAAGACCGCCATGCGGTCACGCTCAAGCTGGGCGCCTTCAAGACCTCCATGCTGCAGGACGTGGAAGCGGGCAAGCCTGTGGAACTCGACGCCCTGGTGGGCGCGGTGCGCGAAATGGGCCAGCTGTGCGGCGTGGACACGCCCTTCACGGATGCGCTGCTGGGCCTGGCACGGCTGCAGGCGCGGCAAAAGGGGCTGATGGCCTGACGCCGCAAAGGCCAGTACCGGCCTGCAGCGCGCAACCGTAGACTACGCCTCCATGACTTCCGCCAAGAACCCCGCCTCGCCCTGGTCCACGCTGTGCGTGGTGGCCACCACCGTCCCCAGCGCCGAGGAGGCCGCCCATCTGGCGCGCAGCTTGGTGCAGCAGCAGGCCGCGGCCTGCGTGCAGGTGGAGCCCATCACCTCGCACTACGTGTGGGAGGGCGAGATGCACGCCACGCCCGAGTGGCGGCTGGTCTGCAAGACCCTGCCCGACGTGCTGGAGCGCCTGGCCCGGCTGCTGCGCGCCGGGCACAGCTACAGCGTGCCGCAGATCACCATGCGCACCGAGCGCTGCATGGCCGACTATGCGCAGTGGCTGCGCTCCCAGGTCTCGACCCGGGACGTGGCGGGCACTGCAGACATGGCCGCCGCGCCCCGCATCACTGCGGCGTGACGTTGGCGGCCTTGATCACGGGCACCCAGGTCGCTGTCTCCTTGCGGATCAGCTCGCCGAAGGCGCTGCCCGTGACCACCCACGGCTCGATCCCCTGCAGGTCCAGCTGCCTGACCACGGCCGGCGTGTTGAAGATCTCCTGAATATCCTTTTCCAGCTGCCTGAGCACGGCCGGCGGCGTCTTCTTTGGCGCCATCACGCCGTACCAGGACGAGATGGCAATGCCCGGCACGCCCGCCTGGGCCAGCGTGGGCACATCAGGCAGGTACTTGCTGCGCGCCGGGTCGGTCACGGCCAGCGCACGCAGCTTGCCCGACTGCACATGCGGCAGCAGCGCGGGCACATTGCCCACGATCATTGGCACCGTGCCGCCCAGCACATCGTTGAGGCCGGGCGCCGTGCCCTTGTAGGCCACGTGCAGGATGTCGGCGCCGGTCTGCTGCTTGAACAGCTCACCGGCCAGATGCAGGCTGGAGCCCACGCCGGGCGAGGCATAGCTGATGGTGGCCGGCTTGGTCTTGGACAGGGCCACCAGCTCCTGCACCGTTTTGGCGGGCACGCCAGGGTGCACGGCGATCACATTGGCCGCCTTGGCCAGCGAGGCCACGGGCGCGAAGTCCGCCTCCACGCTGTAGCCGGGCCTGGCCAGCAGCGTGGGATTGATGGTCAGGTTGCCCTGGGGCACGACCAGCAGCGTATGGCCGTCCGGCGCGGCACGCTTGACCATGTCGATGCCGATATTGCCGTTGGCCCCGGGCTTGTTCTCCACCACTGAGGTCTGCTTGTAGCGCTCGGCCAACCCCGTGGACAGCAGGCGGGCCAGCGCATCGACGGGGCCGCCGGGCGGAAAGGGCGCGACGATGGTGAAAGGCTTGGCGGCCAGCTGCTGCTGCGCGGCGGCATCCTGGGCCAGGGCGCTCTGGCATGCGGCTGCGGCCAGCAGGGCGGCAGCGCCGAGCAAGGTGGGGGCTTTCATGGGGAACTCCGGGGAACAAGGCAAGGCAGGTACAAGCAAAAGAAATGCCTGAGGGCTATCGATTGTTTCTTGTGTAAAACAACGTTCTTCTTATAAATCAATGCAAAGCATAAAACCTGCGGCTTGATTCGAATCAAGGGAAAACCCTTGCCTGCATGCCTGGGCCTTCGCTGCGCTCGCATGCCCATGAAAAAAGGAGCGCAGCGCGCTCCTTCGGGTGGTGGTGTGCCGGGTGGCCTCAGGACAGCAGCGCCTGCGCGAATTCCCGGGCGTTGAAGGTTTCCAGGTCCTCGACCTTTTCGCCCACGCCGATGAAGTACACGGGGATCGGCCGTTCCTGGGCAATGGCGGCCAGCACGCCGCCTTTGGCCGTGCCGTCGAGCTTGGTGACGATCAGGCCCGTGAGCTGCAGCGCATCGTCGAAGGCGCGCACCTGGGCCAGCGCGTTCTGGCCGGTGTTGCCGTCGATGACCAGCAGCACCTCATGGGGCGCCGTGGCGTCGGCCTTGCTGACCACGCGGCGGATCTTGCGCAGCTCTTCCATCAGGTGCAGCTGGGTGGGCAGGCGGCCTGCCGTGTCCACCAGCACCACATCCTTCTTGCGCGCGCGGCCGGCGGTGACGGCATCAAAGCTCACCGCCGCAGGATCGCCCCCTTCCTGGCTGACGATCTCCACCGTGTTGCGGTTGGCCCAGACGCCAAGCTGCTCGCGCGCGGCGGCGCGGAAGGTGTCGGCGGCGGCCAGCAGCACGCTCTGGCCTTCATCGGCCAGGTGACGGGTCAGCTTGCCGATGGAGGTGGTCTTGCCCGCGCCGTTGACGCCAGCCACCATGATCACGGTGGGCTGGTGCTCACCGATGACCAGCGGCTTTTCCAGCGGGCGCAGCAGGTCGGCCAGGGCATCTGCCAGCAGCGCCTTGACGGCGGCGGGGTCGGTGGCCTTGGCCTCCTTGACGCGGCGGCGCAGGTCGGCGAGCAGGTGCTCGGTGGCCTTGACGCCGGTGTCGGCCATCAGCAGGGCGTCTTCCAATTCCTCGTACAGCGCATCGTTGATCTGCGTGCCCGTGAAGACCGTGGCAATGCTGCTGCCGGTCTTGCGCAGGCCGGTCTTGAGGCGCTGCATCCAGTTCTGGCGGCTGGCACCTTCGGCCTCGGGCTTGGCCGTGGGCTCGGGCGCGGCAATGAAGTCCGCAGGCGCGATGGTGGACGCGGGTGCTGCAGCTGGGGCAGGCGGGGTCTCGGGCGGCGCGGCATCGCCCTTGCTGCCGCCAAAGGGCTTGCGCCACCAAGCACTGCCGGTGTCGGCGGCCGGGGCTGCTGGTGCGGCCGGTGGCAGGGCAGGGGGGCTGTCCTGCGGTGGGGTTGCGGGAATGCCGGCCTTTTCAGGCGCGGCGCTGCTGTCCGTCGGGGAAATCTCGGCGGCGGAGGGGGTGGGCTTTTTCTTGAAAAAACTGAACATCGGCAGGTTCTTAGAATCACAGCATTCTATGAAACATGCACTCACCCTCCTGGGCTTAATGGCCTGCATGGGCACCGGGGCTGCTTTGGCAGCCCCGGATGCATCATCTTCCATCCCTTCGTCGCTGCTGCAGACGGTGGCCAGCCAGGCCGCCGGCGGCACGCGCACCGCCACTTCGGCACAGCAATTCACCTTGAAGAACGGCATGCAGCTCATCGTGCAGCCCGACCGGCGCGCGCCCACGGCCGTGCACATGGTCTGGGTGCGCGTGGGCTCAGTGGACGAGGTCGATGGCACCTCGGGCGTGGCCCACGCGCTCGAACACATGATGTTCAAGGGCTCGCGCAAGGTGGCTCCCGGCGAGTTCTCGCGCCGCGTGGCCGCGCTGGGCGGGCAGGAAAACGCCTTCACCAGCCGCGACTACACGGGCTACTACCAGCAGATTCCGTCCAGCCGCCTGGAAGACGTGATGAAGCTCGAATCCGACCGCTTCGCCAACAACCACTGGCCCGACAGCGAGTTCAAGAAAGAGATCGAGGTCATCAAGGAAGAGCGCCGCATGCGCACCGAAGACCAGCCGCGTGCCGTGCTCATGGAGCAGTTGATGGCGGCGACCTTCGTGGCCTCGCCCTACCACCGCCCCGTGATCGGCTGGATGAGCGACCTGGACGCGCTGACGCCCGGCGACGTGCGCGACTTCCACGGCCGCTGGTATGTGCCCGGCAATGCCACCATCGTCATTGCCGGCGACGTGGACGTGGCCAAGGTCCGCGCCTGGGCCGAGAAGTACTACGGCAGCATTCCCGCACGCGCCCTGCCGGTGCGCAAGCCGCGCACCGAGCCCGCGCAGATCGGCATCCGCCGCATCGAGGTCAAGCAGCCGGCCGAGCAGGCCCTGGTGGCCCTGGCCTTCCGCGCGCCCTCGCTGACGCGCGTCAGCGACCTGCAGGCCGACGACCGGGATGCGCTGGCGCTGCTGGTTCTGTCGGCCGTGCTGGACGGCTATGACGGCGCCCGCCTGGAGCGCGCCCTGGTGCAGGGCGAAGGCCGCGTGGCCGACGGCGCGGGCAGCTCCATGTCCCTCATGGGCCGTGGCCCCGGCCTGTTCATGCTGACGGGCGTGCCCGCCACGGGCAAGACTGCCGCCGAGGTCGAGGCGGCGTTGCGCGCCGAAGTGGCCAAGGTCGCCAAGGATGGTGTGGAGCCTGCCGAGCTGGAGCGCGTGAAGACGCAGTGGATGGCCTCCAATGTCTACGAGCGCGATTCGGTCATGGGCCAGGCCCAGAGCCTGGGCAATTACTGGATACAGGGCATGCCGCTGGATGCGGAAGACCAGCTGCTGACCCAGCTGCGCACCATCACGCCCGATGACGTCAAGCGTGTGGCTGCCAAGTACTTTGGCGATGACCAGCTCACGGTGGGCACCCTGGTGCCGCAACCGCTGCCCGAAGGCGGCAAGCCCCGTCGCCCCGATGCGGGTGCCGGCATCGGCGGACCCCTGCATTGATGCCCCCGAAGCACGCTGGAGTGAAGATGAAGAACATGAAAAAAATGGTGGCCAGCACGGTGCTGGCAGGCGTGGGCATGGGCTTTGGTGCCACGTCCGCATGGGCCCTGCTGCCCATCCAGCACTGGACCCAGCCCAGCGGGGCGCAGGTCTGGCTGGTGGACAGCCCGGGCATTCCCATGGTCGATGTGCAGATGGACTTCGATGCCGGCAGCCGGCGCGATCCCGCCAACCAGGTCGGCCTGGCCAGCGCCGTGGCGCTGATGGCCTCCAAGGGCGTGACCGCCCAGGGCGATGCGCCTGCGCTGGACGAGAACGGCCTGGGCCAGGCCTGGGCCGATCTGGGTGCCAGCTTTGGCGCCCAGGCGGGCCGCGACAGCTTCAGCTACGGGCTGCGCTCCCTGACCGAGCCTGCGCTGCTGCAGCGCGCCGTGGCGCTGGCGGCGCGCCAGATCGCCAACCCCAGCTGGCCGCAGGACGTGTGGCTGCGCGAGCGCGAGCGCTGGACCGCGGCCATCAAGGAATCGGACACGCGCCCCGGCACGGTGGCCGGCAAGGCCCTGAGCCAGGGCGTGTTCGGCACCCATCCCTACGGCGCGCGCGCCACGGGCGAGAGCCTCGCGCACATCGACCTGTCCGACATGCAGTCCTTCCACCGCCGCCTGATCGCGGCCTGCCGCGCCAAGGTCAGCATCGTCGGTGCGGTCAGCCGTGAACAGGCCGACCAGCTGGTGCAGCAACTGCTGGCTCCGCTGCAGGCGGCGCAGGGCCAGGACGCCAGTGCCTGCGCGCCCCTGCCCGACGTGCCCAAGGTGCAGGCGCTCAAGGCGCCGGTCAACGAGAAAATCCCCTTCGCCTCGGCCCAGGCGCAGGTGCTGATCGCCCAGCCCGGCATTGCACGCAACAGCCCGGACTTCATGGCCGTGCTGGTGGGCAACCACATCCTGGGCGGCGGCGGCTTCACCTCGCGGCTGACCGAGGAAGTGCGCGAAAAGCGCGGCCTGAGCTACAGCGTCTACAGCGATTTCTCGCCGGGCCTGGACGCAGGCGCCTTCACGATCGCCCTGCAGACGCGTCCTGACCAGGCAGCCGAGGCCCTGAAGGTGTCGCAGGACACGCTGCGCCGCTTCGTGGCCGAAGGCCCGACCGAGAAGGAGCTCAAGGCCGCCAAGGACAACCTGATCGGCGGCTTTGCGCTGCGCATCGACAGCAACCGCAAGCTGCTGGGCAATGTGTCCAACATCGCCTGGAACGGCTTGCCGCTGGACTACCTGGAGCACTGGACCGAGCGCGTGCAGGCGCTCACCGTGCGTGATGTGCGCGAGGCCATGCAGCGCATGCTGCAGCCCGAGCGCATGGTGACCGTCGTCGTGGGAGGCAAACAATGAGCCGCAACAGCATCAAAATTCATACCCCTGCCGGCAAGCGCTGGCTGGAAAAGGCCACGGCCGAGGCCGCAGCACCCAAGGCAGCTGCCGCAGCGCCTGCTGCCGCCAAGGCGAAAGCCGGACGGCCGGCGCCGGTGGGCGCGGGCGAGGTCCGCATCATCGGCGGCCAATGGCGCCGCACGCGGCTGCCCGTGGCGCAGCACCCGGGCCTGCGGCCCACGCCGGATCGCGTGCGCGAGACCCTGTTCAACTGGCTGGGCCAGGACCTGACGGGCTGGCATTGCCTGGATGCCTTCGCGGGCACGGGCGCGCTGGGCTTCGAGGCCGCATCGCGTGGCGCGACCAATGTGCTGATGAACGAGCAGGACGCCACCCTGGTCCAGCAGTTGCAGCGCCTGCGCGAGCGCCTGGATGCCCAGTCCGTGCGCGTGCTGCGCGGCGATGGCATCGGCTGCCTGCGCCAGGTGGCGCCGGGCACGCTGGACCTGGTGCTGATCGATCCGCCCTTCGACCATGCCGATCTGTTCGAGCCTGCGCTCAAGGCCGCCGCGCAGGCGGTGTCCGCCACGGGCTATGTCTATCTGGAGGCGCCCCAGGCCTGGACCGAGGAGCAATTGGCCGAGGCCGGTGGCCTGCAGCTGTTCCGCCATCTGAAGGCGGGCGCCGTTCACGCCCACCTGCTGCGCAAGGCACCGCAGGACGAGTAAAGGGCGCTGCGGCGGCCGCGTTCCCTGGCAGGAGCGCGGCTGTCGCACAGCCGACCGGCCATGCTGCAGCGCAATGCATAATGCGCCATCCGTGCCGGACCAGGGCACGCGCAGCCAAGGAAAGTGAACGCCATGAGCCACGACGTGATTGCCGTCTACCCCGGAACCTTCGATCCGATCACGCTGGGTCATGAAGACGTGGTGCGCCGCGCGACCCAGCTGTTCAGCCACGTCATCGTCGCCGTGGCGGCAGGCCACCACAAGAAGACCATGTTCAATCTTGAGGAGCGCATGGAGATGGTGCGCGAGGCCGTGTCCATCTATCCCCATGTCCAGGTCGAGAGCTTTCATGGCCTGCTGCGCGACTTCGTGGTCGAGCGCGGCGGCAAGGCCATGGTGCGCGGCCTGCGTGCGGTCACCGACTTCGACTACGAGTTCCAGCTCGCCGGCATGAACCGCACGCTGATGCCCGAGGTGGAGACCGTCTTCCTCACGCCCAGCGACCGCTACCAGTTCATCAGCAGCACCTTCGTGCGCGAGATCGCCACGCTGGATGGCGAGATCGACAAGTTCGTCTCTCCCAGTGTGCGCACCCGCCTTCTGCAGAAGGTGCAGGCCAATCGTGGGTCGTGATCGCACCACCTGATCGCACAACCCGATCGCACGCCTTGATCCCGCGCCCTGATGCCCTGACCGCCTGGCTGTCCTGAGGACCGGCAAGAGCCAGGGCCCTCTCAAAGTTCCTTCTTAGAAGGCAGCCTGCCGCGTGGCGCTCGCATTCACGGCGGCGTGCACGAATTCCAGCTTGCGCCTGGCCCCGGCCGAAAGGGCGAACGGATAGGCATCGCCATGGCCCAGGCTGCGGTTGAGGCTGTTGGTCAGCAGCGTCAGCGGCACCCACTGGTCCAGCATGGTGCCGAAGTCCGGCCGTGCATGGACCGCGAAAGGGTCCTGCACGCACAGCGCGGGCTGCGTGCCCGAGCCTGTACTTGTCCCTGAGCCTCCAGGCATGGTGATGCAGGTGCCATAGCTGGCCGCAGTCTCCAGCAGATCCACCATGTGCAGGTAATGGGCCCAGCTTTCGGCCCAGTCTTCCCACGGGTGGGAGGTTGCATAGGCGCTGACGAAGTTGTCGCGCCACTGCTCATCCATCGGGTCGCGCGCATAGTAGTTCTGCAGGGCTTGGCCATAGTCCTGGCGCTCGTCGCCGAACAGGCGGCGGAATTCCTCGATACGGCCCGCGCCCACCACCAGCCTGTCCCAGAAGAAGTGGCCGGACTCATGGCGCAGATGGCCCACCAGCGTCCGGTAGGGCTCATGCAGGGCCTGGCGGCGCCGGGCACGCTCGGCATCATCTGCCTCCACCACATTCAGCGTGATGGTGCCGTTGGCATGGCCGGTCATCACGGGCGCCTGCCCCGGCAGGTCGGCCAGCAGCTCGAAGCGCGGCCCATCCTCTCCAGGCCGCGGACCCAGGCCCAGGTGGGCCAGCGTGTAGAACAGCTGGCGCTTGGCGGCCTCGATCCGGGTCCAGCGCAGCGCATTGGACGGGTCTGACAGATCGGGCAGCCAGCGTGTCTGGCGACAGGACTCGCACAGCGCATGGGGATCGTCTGCGGGCAGGGCGAAGTTGCACTGTCCCACGGGACCCCGGTGGCTGCACATCTTGTAGAGCCGGCCTGGTGGCTTGCCGCTCGTCAGCGAGGACAGGCTCTCCCACAGCACGCTGTCCCGCGTGCCGGAAACCGGGCGCAGGCAGGCCACATGCAGTCGCTCGGGCAGGAAGGCCAGGGTGGCGCCGCAGTGCACGCATTGAACGCTGTCGAAGAAGACCGGGTGGCCACAGGCATCGCAGTTGAAGACTCGCATGTCGGTCACTTTACGCCGTATGTCCGGCGCACGGTGGAAAGGGGTCGTACCTGCCGTCGGCTGCAATGGTCGGCAATCCTTGCGGCGGACCGTGCGGCAGTTGGGGCCCTGGATGAAAAAAGGCCGGAAGTCTCCGGCCTTGTACTTGGATCAGCCCCCGCAGGGGCCTGCATCAGGGGCGAACCACGATGCTGTTGCGCACTTCACGCACGTTCTTGGTGGTGCGGGCGATCTCGGCGGCGCGGGCCTTTTCCGATTCGGACTTGGCAAAGCCCGACAGCTGCACCGTGCCGTTCAGGGTCTCGACGCTGATGGAGGTGGCCGAGACGCTCTTGTCCTCTGCCATCTTGGCCTTCACCGCAGTGGTGATGCCGGCGTCATCCACATACGAACCCACGGTCTGCTGGTCGCGGGCGACGGAGCAGGCGGTGGTGCCGAGCACGGTGGCGCCGGCGACGAGAGCGAAAGCGATGGCACGGGTGTACTTTTGCATGATCAATTCTTTCTTGGGTAAGAAAACTAGGGTAACTGGACTAACGGTACTCGGGAGACTCAGGGAACTGGGCGACCGCTCACTTGCGCGAGCGTGAGCTCATGAAGAACGCGGTGGCAAGGGCTGCGCCCGTGGCCGCGGCCAGCAGGATGGAGCGGCCCGGCTGCTCGATGACGTAGCGCGTGGTGGCCTCGGTGGCCGATTGCAGCTGGCGGCGGGCGCGGTCGGAGCTGTCGGCGCAGAAGTTTATGCCGCGCGTGGCCAGTTCCTGGGCACGTGCTGCGAGGTCATCGATGACTGGGTTCAGTTCACGCTCGATGGACTGGACACCTTCCTCGGCCTTGTCCAGTGCATTCGCTGCAGTGCGGCGCGTGGTGTTGACGGCTTCCTTGGCGGCATCCGCGACATCCTGGGCAACGTCCTTGGCGGTATCGGCGGCTTTGTTCACGGCTTTCTCGGCTTGGCTCATTGGTTCTATCTCCTCAAAACTGGCATGAATGCGAAAGGCGGTCGGGCTGCCGGGCTGGCTGCCCGCGGTAAGCGGGCTTGGGCTGGCAGGGGGCTGAAGGCGGCGCCGCCGCTACTTCTTGATCAGGCTCATCACAAAGGTGACGACAGCCATGATCACGAAAATATAGAACAGGATCTTGGCGATGCCTACAGCACCTGCCGCAATACCACCAAAACCGAAGATGGCGGCTACCAGGGCGATGACGAAGAACACGATGGCGTAGTGCAGCATGTAAAACTCCTTGGGTTGTTCGTTTCCAAGAAACGGCACGGGGCGGATTGGCCAAGTGCTGTTTGCATGGGTTCGACTGTACTGAGCCGCCAAAGGTGTATCTGACGGTGGCCGGCGTGGCATGGCGTCAGGGTTAGGCGGGGGGGCAGTGTAGGAATGCTCCGGCTGCACAGGGCCTGCAGCCGCCGCTGGCTGCAGCCATTCGGGGGCGCGCATGGAAAATGGCCCCCACGCTACCCTTGCTGCGCAAGGTCCGCTGCCCCCCGAGGGGGCTGCTTTTCATCTTGGGGCGGCCCGGCGATGAAAAAAGCCCCTGGCGCGTGGGCGCGCAGGGCTTTTGCATGGCGGGTGCTGCCGCTTCAGGCGGTGGCGACCGTACCGGCGCTTTTGTCCGTGGAGATCGGCGCCAGCGGGATGACGGCGGAGATCGCCGTGCCCTTGCCCAGTTCGGACGAGACGGTCAGGCGGCCGCCTGCGGCCTCCACGCGGTGGCGCATGCCGGCCAGCCCATGGGAGTTGGGGCGCATGGCCGAGGTCTCGAAGCCTTCGCCGTCGTCCTGGATCTGTACCGTCACATAGGTCGGATAGTTGTGCACGGAGACCAGGACATGGCTGGCCTTGGCATATTTGCCGATGTTGGTCAGCGACTCCTGGACGATGCGGTAGACCGTGAGCTGGGTGGATTCCGGCAGTTCCACCTGCTCCAGGTTGGCCGTGACTTCGATGCCGCTGCGCTCACCGAACTCGCGCGCCAGGATTTCCAGCGCCGTCGTCAGGCCCAGGTTGGACAGGGAGGAGGGGCGCAGGTCCTCGATGATGCGGCGCTTGAGGGCGATGCCGCTGTTGAGCGTCTCCACCAGATGGCTGACGCGTTCGCCCACGTCCGGCGCGCTGAGGTCGATCTTGGATTTGAGGCGCGCCACGTCGAGCTTGGCGGCCGTCAGCAGCGAGCCCAGCTCGTCGTGCAGTTCGCGCGCCAGGTGTCCGCGCTCGTCCTCGCGCACCTGCTGCAAGTGGTTGGCCAGTTCCGTCAGCGTGGCCGTGCGCTCGCGCACCAGGGCTTCGAGGCGGTTGCGCTCGTCGCGCTGGATCTCCTGCTCGCGCTGGTGGGCCTGCTGCAGCGCGTGCGCCTGGCGCAGGTACATGAAAAAGCCCAGCACGCCCAGGGCCGTGACCGTGGCGATGCCTATGCGCGACAGCGACAGCGTGTGCTCGATGTCCTGCAGGTTCTTGGCCGAGCGCTGGTCTATGCCTGACAGCAGCTTGCCCGTGTAGTCGCGGATGGCGTCCATGTTCTCCATGCCCACGTCGGTGAACATGACGAAGCGCCAGGCCTCCTCGTTGCCCTGGCGGTACAGGCGCAGGCTGAGTTCCATCTCGCTCATCTTGCGTTCGACCTGGCGCGCCAGCGGGGTGAAGATCGCCAGCTCCTGCGGGTCGTAGATGAAGATCTGGCGCAGCTCGTCCATGTTGTAGTTGATGGCCGTGATCGCCTTGCTGTAGGGCTCCAGGTAGCGCTCCTCGCCCGTGAGCAGGTAGCCGCGCAGGCCGGTCTCCGCATCCAGCATCAGCCGCAGCAGCTGGCTGATCTCCGAGCGGGTGTTCTGGGTCTGGGTCATGGCCTCCAGCGCCTTGGTGGAGCGCTTGTAGCTGGCCTCGTTAATGCTCACCAGCAGCACGGCCGCGACGATGGCGAATGCCAGGCTGATCGCAATTCTTCGGAAATTTATCCAACGCATAAGCATCCTCTCACCTACAAGATCTTCGCCGATATTCTGCATAATTCGTGTTATCGGCTGCCGGGGCAGTTCCTGCGCCGGCCGTTACCATATATTGTTTGCACGACCAGCGATCCCGCTGGTCCCCCGAAAAAGAGGTATTCATGATCAGAATTGGCATTGTGGACGACCATGCAATTGTGCGCTCGGGCCTGCGTCAGTTTCTCTCGGAACACGTGGACCTGCGTGTAGTCGGTGAGGCCATCGATCTGGTGCGTGCCCACGAGATCGACGTGCTGTTGATGGACCTGTCCATGCCGGGCCAAAGCGGTATCGACGCGCTGGCCATGCTGCGCGCCAAGGCGCCGGACATGGGCATCCTGATCCTGAGCGGCTATCCCGAGGAGCACTACGCGATCAACCTGATCCGCCAGGGCGCCAGCGGCTACCTGAACAAGGAATGCGATCCCCAGGAGATTGCCGAAGCGATCCGCACCGTGGCCCTGGGCCGCCGCTACCTGACGCCCGCCGTGGCCGACCTGCTGGCCCAGCAGCTCAACCGCAAGGATGACGCGCCAGCGCATGAACAGCTGTCCGAGCGTGAGTTCCAGGTCTTCCTCAAGCTCGCGCGTGGCGAAACCGCAGGTGATATTGCAAAGTCGCTTTCGCTGAGCGTAAAGACGGTCAGCACCTATCGCACGCGACTCATGGAGAAAATGGGATTGTCGTCCAACAGCGATCTGACGTATTACGCACTGAAGAACAGACTGATCGATTGATTTTCAGTCAATAGAAAATACGGGCTGCACGATTATCAAGTCGTGCAGCCTTTTTCTTTGATGAAAAATCAAATGCAGTGCTTTGGGTTCAGGCTGTTTTGAGTTGGTTGAGTGACGCCGCATCGATATTCATGCAATAGTCCATGAGTGCGTCGATTTCATTGGACTTGTCGAAGACGGCATCCACACCGAGTTGGGCGCAGCGGCTGCGGATGTCGGGTGTGGCGTAGTTGCTGAGCACCACGATCTTCTGGTGCGGCTGGCGCTCGCGGCAGGCGGTGAGCACACCCAGGCCGCTGCCCTGGCGCAGGAACAGGTCGACGATGGCGAGATCCCATGCGTCGGGGTTCTGCTGAAGCCAGTCCGTCCCCGCGCTCTCCGTCTCGGCGATGCCCACGGCCTCGACATCGGCCAGTTCTTCGAGCGTGGCGATCAGGTTCTCGCGGATCGTAGGGTTGTCTTCAACAAGATAGGTGCGCAATTTCACGGCTGTATCCAATAGGGACGCGGATGGCAATCGGAGTCCGGTGGAGCCCGGCCTTCATTGTCCTGCGCGACAGCGGGCGATTGTGCCAGTGAGGGATCGGCGTGGGGGTCAGCCGATTCCTACGCCTTGTTACCGCAAACGGGACATTCCGGTACACGAGTGGTTTGCATGCTACTCCAATCCAGGCTGCGGCTGTCGAACATGGTCAGGCGGTTTGTTGCAGGCGTGCCAAATCCCGCGATCAGCTTGAGGGCTTCCGCCGCCTGCAGCGTGCCCATGACGCCCACCACGGGCGCGAAGACGCCCATGGTCGAGCACTGCACTTCCTCGAACTGCGCATCGGGCGGGAACACGCAGGCATAGCAGGCGCAGTTCTCGTCGCGCGGGTCTATGACCATGAGCTGGCCGTCCAGCCGGATGGCCGCCCCCGCCACCAGGGGCACCTTGTGCCGCACACAGGCCGCGTTGATCATGTGGCGCGTGCGGTAGTTGTCCGTGCAGTCCAGCACCAGGCTGGCCTGGGGCACGAGCTCGTCGAGCAGCGCGTCGTCGGCGCGCTGCTGGCGGCAGTCGATGCGGATGCCGGGGTTGATGGCGTGCACGGCCGTGCGTATGGATTCCACCTTGGGCTGGCCCACGCGATCCGTGGTGTGCGCGATCTGGCGCTGCAGGTTGGTCATGTCCACCGCATCGTCGTCCACCAGGGTGATGCGGCCTATGCCGGCCGAGCCCAGGTACAGCGCGGCGGGCGCGCCCAGGCCGCCTGCGCCGATGATGAGCACATGCGCCGCCAGGATGCGCTCCTGGCCTTCGATGCCGATTTCGTCGAGAAGGATGTGGCGCGAGTAGCGCAGCAGTTGATCGTCGTTCATTCGCGTCTCCAGACGTGAAAAAGCCGGGCGCAAGGCCCGGCTTGGTGCAGGCGCGGACCCGGTCCGCGCCGCGCTGTCAGTTTTCCTTCTTCTCGGGCTCGCGCTCGGTCAGGGTCTTGCTGACCATGACGGGCTGGCCCTTGAGGCGGTTGAGCGCCTGCTGCAGCTGGAAGTCCTTTTCGGTGCCGAACTCGGGCAGGCGGCGTTCGGCCGGCGGCTTCTTGGCTTCCTCTTCCAGGCGCTTGCGGGCTTCCTCGCGGGCCTTCTCGCGCACCTCGTCCTTGACCTCGGCACCCTGTCCGCTGGACAGGTGCTTTTCCAGGTCGGCCTCGCGCATGCGCAGGGCGGCGAACAGGTCACCTTCGGGCGTCTCATCCACCATCACGTCGGGCACGATGCCCTTGGCCTGGATGGACTTGCCGCTGGGCGTGTAGTAGCGCGCCGTGGTCAGCTTCAGGCCCGTATCGGGGCCCAGGGGGCGCACGGTCTGCACGGAGCCCTTGCCGAAGGTCTGGCTGCCCATGATGATGGCGCGCTTGTGGTCCTGCAGTGCGCCGGCCACGATCTCGCTGGCCGAGGCCGAGCCTTCGTTGACCAGCACCACCAGCGGCAGCTTCTTGAGCGAGGCGGGCAGGCGCTGCAGCGGGTCACCCATGCCGCGGCGGGCATAGAAGCTGGGCGATGCCTTGTAGGTTTCCTTGCTCTCGGCCAGTTGGCCGTTGGTGGAGACCACGGTCACATCCGGCGGCAGGAAGGCTGCCGAGATGGCGACGGCAGCGTCCAGCAGGCCGCCCGGGTCGTTGCGCAGGTCCAGAACCAGGCCCTTCATGTTGGGGTCCTGCTTGTACAGTTCCTCGACCTTGCGCACGAAGTCGTCCACCGTGCGTTCCTGGAACTGGCTCAGGCGGATCCAGCCGTAGCCGGGCTCGATCACCTTGCCCTTGACGGACTGCGTCTTGATTTCTTCGCGCGTGATGGTCACGGGGAAGCTGCGGCTTTCATCCTTGCGCAGGATGGTCAGCTGCACCTTGGTGTTGGGCTCGCCGCGCATGCGCTTGACGGCGTCGTTGAGCGACAGGCCCTTGACGGCCGTGTCGTCGATCTTGGTGATCAGGTCGCCCGTCTTGAGGCCGGCGCGGAAGGCGGGGGAGCCTTCGATGGGCGAGACGACCTTGATCAGGCCGTCTTCCTGCGTGATCTCGATGCCCACGCCGACGAAGCGGCCCGAGGTGCCCTCGCGGAATTCCTTGTAGGACTTCTTGTCGAAGTACTGCGAATGCGGATCGAGGCTGGACACCATGCCGGAGATGGCATCGGTGATCAGCTTCTTGTCATCGACCGACTCGACATAGTCGGTCTTGATCAGGCCGAAGACGGCGGACAGCTGCTGGATTTCCTCCAGCGGCAGCGGGGTCATGGCACCGCGGGCCACGGTCTGCAAGGAAACCGTGGTCAGTGCTCCGGCGATTACGCCTACGGAAACCCAGCCGGCAATTTTGATTTTCTGGCCCATATCACCCCTTTAACCGCGTCAATATACACCCGCTTGGAAAGGCAAGCGCCCGCGTGGTTCCCTAAAAACGGCGCAGCAAGCGCAATTTCCGCAGCAGGCGCTCACCTCAAGCGGGCCCGGCTCAGGCCTTGCCCTGTGCGGCCACGGCGGCTGCAGCCTTGGCGGCAGCTTCTGCATCGCCCAGGTAATAGTGGCGAATGGGCTTGAGATCGGCATCCAGCTCATAGACCAGCGGA
This sequence comes from Delftia acidovorans NBRC 14950, assembly GCF_001598795.1. Taxonomy (GTDB): domain Bacteria; phylum Pseudomonadota; class Gammaproteobacteria; order Burkholderiales; family Burkholderiaceae_C; genus Comamonas; species Comamonas acidovorans. The sequence continues at coordinate 223,414 of NZ_BCZP01000008.1, forward strand.
ATGCCATTGGGCACGTTGACGCCGACGATGGCGTCATCCGAGATGCCGTCCAGGTACTTGATCAGCGCGCGGATGGAGTTGCCGTGGGCCGCGACCACGACGCGCTTGCCGGACAGGATGGCGGGCGCGATGGACTCGTTCCAGAACGGCAGAACGCGGGCTACCGTGTCCTTCAGGCATTCGGTCAGCGGCACCTGGCTGGGGTCCAGCTGGGCATAGCGCACGTCGCTGCGCTCGCTGCGCGGGTCTTGCGGCTCCAGGGCCGGCGGGGGCGTGTCGTAGCTGCGGCGCCACACCAGCACCTGGGCGTCGCCGTATTGCTTGGCCATGTCCGCCTTGTTCAGGCCCTGCAGGCCGCCGTAGTGGCGCTCGTTCAGGCGCCAGCTGTGCTGCACTGGCAGCCAGGTGCGGTCCATTTCGTCCAGCGTGTGCCACAGCGTGCGCGTGGCGCGCTTGAGCACGCTGGTGTAGGCCAGGTCGAAGTCATAGCCTTCGGCCTTGAGCAGGCGGCCGGCGTTCTTGGCCTGCTCGACGCCGGTGGCGGTCAGGTCCACATCGGTCCAGCCGGTGAAGCGGTTTTCGAGGTTCCAGGTGGATTCACCGTGGCGGATCAGCACGAGCTTGTACATGGCGGCTTTCTAAGTCTCTCGATGCGACAAAGCTGGGCTGTCGCGGGGGCAAAAGCCAGCATTCTAGAATTGACAGGTTTGCCAACCCAAGGAATGACGTGAAATTCATCATCGATAACTGGTATTTGATCCTGATCGCGCTGGCTTCCGGCGTGATGCTGCTGCTGCCCCTGGTGCGCGGCGCAGGCGGCGGCTCGCTGACGGCGGCGCAGGCCGTGCAACTGATCAACCGCCAAAAGGCCGTGGTCATCGATGTCTGCGAGCCCGAAGAGTACGCGGCCGCCCATGCCAACGGCGCCAAGAATGTGCCGCTGAGCCAGTTCGAGGAAAAGCTGCCCACCACCGTGAAGAACAAGGCGCTGCCGCTGGTGCTGATCTGCACCAAGGGCAACCGCGCCTCCCGTGCCGAAGGCATTGCGAAGAAGCTGGGCTACGAAAAGGCCCAGGCCCTGGCCGGTGGCCTGAAGGCCTGGCGCGATGCCGGCATGCCGGTTGAAAAGGCCTGAGACGCCCCCATCTGACGGCGATGGAAGCCGCTGCTCCGCGCCCCGGGCGCCAGCCGGCGGCACGCCGCAAACTCGAAGAAAGACGCACATGCAAGCCGTGAAGATGTACACCACCGCTGTCTGCCCCTATTGCATCCGGGCCAAGCAGATCCTCAAGTCCAAGGGCGTGGAGCAGATCGAAGAGATCCGCATCGACACCGATCCGGCCGCGCGCGACGTGATGATGCAGAGCACGGGCCGCCGCACGGTGCCCCAGATCTTCATCGGCGACCACCATGTGGGCGGCTGCGACGACCTGATGGCGCTGGACGCCGACGGCGGTCTGGTGCCTCTGCTGCAAAGCTGAAACACGGGCACTGCATAATGCTGGCCCAGGTGCCCGCTGCGCAAGCTCTTGGCAGCGGGCATTTTGTTGGTGATTTTTTTGATGCCCTGGTCACCGCACCAGGGTTTTTTGCCCAGAAAGACTGATTCCATGGCCGAACAGGACACTCCCGTCTTCCAGATCCAGCGCGTCTACCTCAAGGACCTGTCGCTGGAGCAGCCCAATTCGCCCGCCATCCTGCTGGAGCAGGAGCAGCCCAGCGTGGACATCCAGCTTGGCGTCGAGGCGACTCCCGTGGCCGAAGGCATCTACGAAGTGGCCGTGACCGCCACCGTGCAGACCAAGATCCAGGACAAGACCGTTTTCCTGGTCGAGGCCAAGCAGGCCGGCATCTTCGAGATCCGCAATGTGCCCGAAGACCAGATGGGTGGCGTGATCGGCATTGCCTGCCCCCAGATCATCTATCCCTACCTGCGCGGCAACGTGGCTGACGTGGTCACCCGCGCCGGCTTCCCGCCCGTGCACCTGGCCGAGATCAACTTCCAGGCCATGTACGAGCAGCAGCAGGCAGCCGCCCAGGCGGACGGCAACTCGCTGCCGCAGTAAGCCGGTCCATTCCCGGACGATGTGATTTGCGCCCAGGCGCGTCGCATCGCTGTGGTACAAGAAAAGAGGCCCGAGGGCCTCTTTTTTTCATCAACGTCGCTTCTTCAACGTCGAGCAGATATGAACATAGTGGTGATTGGCGCAGGCGCCTGGGGCACGGCGCTGGCGATGAGCGCGGCCTCGCGCGGTGACGGGCGTGTCGTGACCCTTTGGGCGCGCGACGCCGCCCAGGCGCAGGCCATGCACGGCAGCGGCGAGAACGCACGCTACCTGCCGGGCGTGGCACTGCCTGCCGCGCTGCAGGTGGTGCATGGCGAGATCGACGGCCATCTGGCGGCCGCCGACCTGATCGTGATCGGCACGCCCATGGCTGCCCTGCGCGAATGGCTGGGCCGGCTGCAGCATGTGCCCGCACCCGTGGCCTGGCTGTGCAAGGGCTTCGAGGCCGTGCCCGCAGGCGCTTCGGCCGCCGCCCATGGACTGATGGCGCACGAGGTCTGCGCCGAGGTGGCGCCCGATCTGCTGTGCGGCGTGCTCAGCGGCCCCAGCTTCGCGGCCGAGGTGGCACGCCACCAGCCCACGGCCCTGGTGGCGGCCAGCCGCCATGCCCAGGTCAATGACGCCCTGGTGGCCGCCTTCCACGGCGGTGCCATGCGCGTCTATGCCAATGCCGACATCGTGGGCGTGGAAGTGGGCGGCGCCGTGAAGAACGTGCTGGCCATTGCCACCGGCCTGTGCGACGGCCTGCAACTGGGCCTGAACGCCCGCGCCGCACTGATCACGCGCGGCCTGGCCGAGATGACGCGACTGGGCCTGGCCCTGGGCGCACGCACCGAGACCTTCATGGGCCTGTCGGGCCTGGGCGATCTGGTGCTGACGGCCACGGGCGACCTGTCGCGCAACCGCAAGGTGGGCCTGCTGCTGGCCCAGGGCCGCACGCTGGAGCAGGCCGTGGCCTCGCTGGGCCATGTGGCCGAGGGCGTGTACAGCGCACGCACCGTGCTGGCGCGCGCGCGGCTGTTGAATGTGGAGATGCCGATCACCGAAACCGTGGTCGAGCTGCTGGACGGCCGGCTGCAGGCGGCCGAAGCCGTGCAGCACCTGATGGCGCGCGATCCGCGCGGCGAGTGATTCTTCGGTGTCCATGAAAAATGGCCCACACGCTCCCCTTGCTGCGCAAGGTCCACTGCCCCCCGAGGGGGCTTCATCTTGGGGCGGCCCGGCGATGAAAAAGCCCCGGGGCTGGAAGGCCCCGGGGCTTTTTTGCGTCAGAAATCCTGGCGCCTGGCGCGCTACAGGCCCAGTTACAGGCCCAGCTCCAGGCCCAGCAGTTCCTCCACCGTCTGGCGGCGGCGGATGAGGCGGGCGCTGTCGCCATCGACCAGCACTTCGGCGGCCAGCGGGCGCGTGTTGTAGTTGCTGGACATGGAGCTGCCATAGGCGCCCGTGTCATGGATGACCAGCAGGTCGCCCACCGAGGCGCCGGCCAGCGCGCGCGGCAGCACCACGCCGCCGTCGCCCTGGGTGAAAACGTCGCCCGATTCGCACAGCGGGCCGGCGACCACGGCAGCGCGCAGGGGCATGGCCTGGCCGTCGCGGCGCAGCACTTCCATGCCGTGCCAGCTGCCGTACATGGAGGGGCGCATCAGCTCGTTGAAGCCCGTATCGACCAGCACGAAATGGTTGCTGCCCGCGTTCTTGGTGGCGCGCACCTGGCCCAGCAGCACGCCCGACTCGGCCACCAGGAAGCGGCCGGGTTCGATCTCCAGGCCCAGCGCATGGCCCACGATGGCCTCGGCGTCCTTGCGTGCCGCATCCCACAGGCCGTGGTAGTGGGCGGTGTCGATGGTGGCGTCGCCATCGCGGTAGGGAATGGACAGGCCGCCGCCGGCCGAGATGGCCTGCAGGTCATGGCCTGCCTGGCGGGTGGCGCGCACCAGCTCGACCATGGCGCCGCAGACCTGCTGCAGATGGCCGTAGTCCACGCCCGAGCCGATGTGCATGTGCAGGCCGGCCAGCTTCAGGCCGCCGTCGCGGATGGCCTGCAGCGCCGCCAGCAGGTCGCTGTGCCAGATGCCGTGCTTGCTGTGCTCGCCGCCCGTGTTGGTCTTGTTGCTGTGGCCGTGGCCAAAACCGGGGTTGATGCGCAGCCACACGGGATGGCCGGGCGAGGCCTGGGCCAGCTGGTGCAGCATGTCGATGGAGCCGGCGTTCACGGGCACCTTGTGCTCGGCCACGCAGGCCAGCGTGGCCTCGTCCATCACGTCGGCGGTGAACACGATGTCGCTGTGCAGGTCGTCCCCATGGCCGGCCGCGTAGCCGGCGGCCAGCGCGCGCAGGATTTCGCCGCGCGAGACGGCGTCCACCTTCACGCCCTGCTCGCGCATCAGCCGCAGGATGTGGATGTTGGAGCAGGCCTTCTGTGCAAAGCGGATGGTGTCGAAGGCCTTGAGCTGGGCGATGCGTGTGCGGATGGTGGCGGCGTCATAGACCCACAGCGGCGTGCCGTGCTGGTCGGCCAGGGCCCAGAGCTGGGCGGGCGAGAAGGGATTGGACATGGTGTCTCTTTCAGGGGAACTGCCGCGCATGATGGCGGATGGGAGTCATTCAGTCCAATGCTTGTTCTTATGGTGTCTATTTGATTTGGATATGCTTTGGCCATGCAAGACCCCGAGCTGCCGCACACGTCTCCCGAACCCCGCATCTCCCACCGCCACCTGGAGGTGTTTCGCGCGCTCATGCTCAGCGGCAGCGCCACGGCGGCGGCGCAGATGCTGTTCAGCTCCCAGCCCACCGTCAGCCGCGAATTGGCGCGGATGGAGAGCCTGCTGGGCTATGCGCTGTTCGAGCGTGCCCAGGGCCGGCTGCGGCCCACGGCACGCGCCCTCTCGCTGTGGGCCGAGGTGCAGCGCAGCTGGCAGGGGCTGGACCGGGTGGTGGAGCATGCGCTGGCTCTGGGGCGGCCGCACCAGGCGCGCATCAACGTGCTGTGCCTGCCTGCCCTCAGCCATGCGCTGCTGCCCGCAGCGCTGGCGCGCCTGCACGCAGAGCACGGCCCCGTGGCCGTCAGCGTGGCCACGCAGGAGGCGCCGCTGCTGCAGGAGTGGATGGCCGCCCAGCGCTACGACCTGGGCCTGGCCGAGCTGGCCGAGGCGCCTCCGGGCACGCGTGCCCTTGCGCTGCCCGCCATGGACGAGGTGGCCGTGCTGCCCGCAGGCCATGCGCTGGCCGCAAGGCCGGTGCTGGAGGTGGCTGACTTTGCCGGGGAAAGCTTTGTCAGCCTGGCGCGTGACGATCCCTATCGCCAGCAGATCGATGCCGTGTTCGAGCAGGCCGGCGTGCAGCGCCAGCTGCACCTGGAGACCCACAGCGCCGTGGCGGTCTGCGCCATGGTCCAGCACGGTCTGGGCGTGGCCATCGTCAATCCGCTGACGGCGCGTGCCTGCGCCGGGCCGCAGCTGGTGGTGCGGCCGCTGGCGTTTTCCATTCCCTTCCAGGTCCATGCGCTGCTGCCGCTGCACCGGCCGGCCGTGGCCGAGGTGCAGTGGCTGGTGGACGCGCTCGCCGCCGAGGTGGCCGCGGTCGGCTGAAGGCGTCAGTGCCTAGGCCGAAGGGGTGCGCACCATGTCGGCAGGAACGATGGCCTGGGCGCTGCGCTCCAGGCGCTGGCGCAGCCACCGGTGGGCGCTGTCCTCATGGCTGCGCGCATGCCAGACCAGCTCCACGGGGAAGGACGGAAAGGCAAACGGAAGCGGGCTGATGGCCAGGCCGAACAGCGGCGCATAGTGGCGTGCCACGATGGCCGGCACCGTGGTCAGCAACGGTGCGCGTGCCACGGTGGCGAACAGCGTGAGGAAGTTGGATGCCGCGAGCACCGGGTTGATGGCCACTCCGGCCGCCTCCAGCGCATCTTCCAGGTAGCCGTACAGGCTGTCCTTGGCCGAGATCATGGCGTGGCGGCCAGCCTGGTACTGCGCCATGCTCAGCGGCGCGGCAAACGGCAGCAGGGCCGGGTGGTAGCAGCAGACCACACCCAGGTCGAACAGTATCTGCCGGCGGTGCCAGCCGCTGCCGCCGGGCAGGTAGCCAATGGCCAGGTCGATCTGCTCGGCATCCAGCGCGTCGAAGGCCCGCTCGCGGCTGGTGGGGCTGAGCAGCAGCCTCACGCGCGGTGCGGACACGGCCAGGTCGGCAAACAGCTCGGAGACCAGCAGCGATTCGGACTGGATGGAGATGCCGATGCGGAAGGTGTGTTCATCGGTGGCCGGATCGAAGCTGCGGCGCGACAGCAGCAGCCTCTGCGAGGCCTCCAGCAGCTCGCGCACCGGGGCGTGCAGTTCGCGGGCCATCAGCGTGGGCTCCATGTGGTAGCCCACGCGCACGAACAGTTCATCGTCCATCAGCAGGCGCAGCGTGGACAGCGCATGGCTCATGGCCGGTTGCTTGATGCGCAGGCAGGCGGCGGCGCGCGTCACGCTGCGCTCCTGCATCAGCGCGTCGAAAGCCAGCAGCAGGTTCAGGTCGAAGGAGCGCAGATTGAAATGATCGATGCGAGACATCATTCATATCGATTTGTTGAATCAAGACCCGAAACCTACACTGAATTTCAATTTCACGCGGCCAGTCAGGCACAGGGCGACCCGGTCCGGAAAGACGCCATTCAAGAGCCATACGAGGAAACATGATCGTGATACACCCCCGCCTCATCCTGCCGGCCCTGGGCTGCGCGCTGGCCACCGCCGCAGGCGCGCAGGAGCCGCGCTTTCCCATGCAGCCCATACAGATCATCGTCGGCTTCACGCCGGGCGGCTCGGCCGACACCACGGCCCGCCTGGTCGGCGACGGGCTGGGCCGCGAGCTGGGCCAGGCCGTCATCGTGGTGAACAAGCCGGGGGCCGGCACCAACATCGCGGCGCAGTTCGTCGCCAAGGCGCCTGCCGATGGCCATACGCTGCTGTTCGGCGGGACCTCGCTGGTCTACAGCCCGGGCTTGCTGTACCCCTCGATGAAGGCCAATCTGGCCAGGGACTTCGCCCCCGTGGGCGGCCTGGTCAAGGTGCCCAACATCCTGGTCGTTCGGCAGGACTCGCCGCTGCGCGATGTCCGCCAGCTCGTGGCGCAGGCCAAGTCCCGACCCGGCGGGGTCAACTACGGGTCCACGGGCGCCGGCGTGAGCCCGCAGATCGCCATGGAGATGCTCAGTGCCCGCGCAGGCATGCGCATGACCCATGTGCCGTACAAGGGCACGGCCCCCATGCTCACGGGCATCCTGGCCGGGGATGTGGATGTGGCCTTCGACATCGCCTCGTCCTCGGGCCCCATGATCCAGGCCGGCAAGATGCGCGGCCTGGCCGTCTCGGGGGCCACGCGGCTCAAGAACCTGCCCCAGATCCCGACGATCGCCGAATCAGGCTACCCGGGCTTCGACGTCACTTCCTGGTACGGACTGGTCGCGCCCCAGGGAACGCCCGAGGCCGTCATCCACAAACTCAACGCAGCCCTGCAAAAAGTGCTGGCACAGCCGGACATCCAGACCACGCTGGCGGCCACCGGCAACGAAGTCATGCCGGGAACGCCGGCCGATTTCCAGGCCTTCCTGGCGGCCGAGCACCGCAAATGGAACGATGCCGTCAGACAGCTGGACCTGCGCCCCGAGTGAGCCCAAACATGAACCAGACCGCAAGACACCAGAAACTGGCCGAGCTGGCCGGGGACATGCCCGAGATCCGGGCCATCCGCCACCGCATCCACAGCCATCCCGAGATCGCATTCGAGGAGCGCAGCACGGCGGCGCTGGTCGCCGAAAAGCTGGCCGAATGGGGCTTCGAGGTGGCCACCGGCGTGGGTACCACGGGCGTGGTCGGCACGCTGAGCGCGGGCACGGGCGGCCGCCGAATCGGCCTGCGCGCCGACATGGACGCCCTGTCCATGCAGGAAAAGACCGGCCTGCCCTATGCCAGCCGCATCGAGGGCAAGATGCACGCCTGCGGCCACGATGGCCACACCGCCATGCTGCTGGGCGCTGCCCGGTACCTGGCCAGGACGCGCAATTTCTCGGGCACGCTGCACCTGTACTTCCAGCCGGCCGAGGAGCGCGGCCATGACAGCGGGGCCGAGCGCATGATCGCCGACGGCCTGTTCGAGCGCTTCCCCTGCGATGCCGTGTTCGGCATGCACAACCATCCGGGCGCGGAGCTGGGGCACTTCATGATGCGCAAGGGTGCCTTTCAGCCGGCGACGGACAAGATCGCCATCCGCGTCATCGGCAAGGGCGGGCATGTGGCGCGCCCCCATCTCACGGTGGACCCGTCGGTGGTCTCGGCCAGCATCGTGATGGCGCTGCAAAGCATCGTCTCGCGCAATGTCGATCCCATGCAGACGGCGGTGCTGTCCGTGTGCTCGCTGCAATCGGGGGGCTTCTATGGCGTCATTCCCGACGAGGCGCGCATCGAGCTGAGCGTGCGCTGCTTCGATCCCGGCGTGAGGGTACAGCTGCGCGAGCGCATCGAGGCCATTGCCCAGGGGCAGGCGCAAAGCTATGGCGCCAGCGTGCAGATCGAGCACCAGCAGGGCTATCCGGTGCTGGTGAACACCGGGCGCGAGGTCGATTTCGCCGTGGAGGTCGCGCGCGAGTTGGTGGGGCCGCAGCGCGTGGACCCGGACTTCGGCCCGATCACGCCGGGCGAGGATTTCGCCTTCATGCTGGAGCGCCGGCCGGGCTGCTACCTGCGCCTGGGCAATGGCCTGTTCAGCGAGCACTGCCACCCCGTGCACCACCCGCGCTACGACTTCAACGACGACAACCTGCTGACCGGTGCCGCGTACTGGAGCCTGCTGGTGGAGCGCTATCTGGTGGACTGAGGCCGGGGTTCGGCGGCGGGCTCGGGGGCCAGGCACGGGCCCGGACCCCACTCCATCCAGTCGTCGCCAAAGATCTCCACCGGGTGCTGTGTGCGGTCCGATCCGTTGCCGCAGGCCAGCTCGTCGCGGGCGCAGTAGCGGTCACAGCCCCAGCAGGTGCGCTCGGGATGGGCGGGGTGGATGGGGAATTTCTTGGCCATGGCATCCAGCTTGGACCGCCATGGCCGCCAGGGTTTTGCGCTGGATCAGAACTCCAGGTTGTCGATCAGGCGCGTCTTGCCCAGGCGCGCGGCGCCCAGGGCCACCAGTGGTGCACCGGCCAGTTGCGCGCCCTCGGCGGGGGGCTGCAGGTCACGGCGCAGGCGCACGGTCAGGTAGTCGGGCTCCCAGCCCTGGGCGGCCAGGGATTGCATGGCCCAGGCTTCCAGTTCGGCCAGCGGCGCCTGGCCCGCACGCGCGGCATCGGCCAGTTGCTTGAGCGCCAGCGACAGCGCCATGGCCTGCTGCCGCTCGTCGTCGCTCAGGTAGCCGTTGCGCGAACTCAGCGCCAGGCCGTCGTCGGCGCGCGCCGTGTCGCCGGCCACGATGTTCACGGGCAGGGCGAACTGCTCGACCATGCGGCGGATCACCATCAACTGCTGGTAGTCCTTTTTGCCGAACACGGCCGTTCCGCCGCCGCTGGCGAAGAATACGGCCGAGAACAGCTTCATCACCACGGTGCACACGCCCGTGAAGAAGCCGGGGCGGAAATGGCCTTCGAGGATGTCGGCCAGCTGCGCATCGGGCTGGATCTTGAAGGTCTGCGGCTCGGGGTAGAGATCGGCTTCGCGCGGGGCGAACAGCAGGTCGCAGCCTTCGGCCTCCAGCTTGGCGCAGTCGGCCTCCCAGGTGCGCGGATAGCTGTCGAAATCCTCGTGCGGCAGGAACTGCAGGCGGTTCACGAAGATGCTGGCCACGGCAATGTCGCCGTGCTGGCGCGCCGCGCGCACCAGGGACAGGTGGCCGTCGTGCAGATTGCCCATGGTGGGCACGAAGGCGGGGCGGCCCTTGCTCGACAGGATGGCGCGCAGGTCGGCGATGGAGTGGACGATTTGCATGGGAAAACCGGGGAACGGGAAAACGGGGAAGCGGGAAGCGGAAAAACGGATCGTGCAGCCTGCCGGACTACCAGGCGTGCTTGCTGTCGTCGGGGAAGCTGCCGTTCTTCACGGCATGCACATAGGCCTCGAAGGCACCCTTGACGCTGCCCGCATCGGCCATGAAGTTGTGCACGAAGCGGGCCATCTTGCCCAGGTTCACGCCCAGCATGTCGTGCAGCACCAGGACCTGGCCGGCCGTGCCGCTGCCCGCGCCGATGCCGATGGTGTGGCAGTGCGGCAGCTCGGCCGTGAGCTCGCGCGACAGCTGTGCCGGAACCATCTCCAGCACCAGCATGGAGGCGCCTGCATCCTGCAGCTCCAGCGCATGGCGGCGCAGCGTGGCCGCGCCCTCGTCGCTCTTGCCCTGGACGCGGTAGCCGCCCAGCGCATGCACGGTCTGCGGCGTCAGGCCCAGGTGGGCGCAGACGGGCACGCCGCGCTCGACCAGGAACTGCACGGTGGGCGCGGTCCAGCCGCCGCCTTCGAGCTTGACCATATGGGCGCCGGCCTGCATCAGCTCGCAGGCGCTGCGCATGGCCTGCTCGCGGCTTTCGGCATAGCTGCCATAGGGCATGTCGGCGATCAGCCAGGCCGTGCCCTGCACGCGGTGCAGGCCGCGCGCCACGCTGGCCGTGTGGTAGCACATGTCCTGCAGCGACACGCCCACGGTGCTGTGCAGGCCCTGGCAGACCATGCCCAGCGAATCGCCGACCAGGATGCACTCCACGCCGGCCGCATCGGCCACGGCCGCGAAGGTGGCGTCGTAGGCGGTGACCATGGTGATCTTCTCGCCGGCCTCGCGCATCTGCGCCAGGCGCGGAAGGCTCACGGGGCGGCGCTGGGGCAGCGGCGAGGCCGGAGGGATGGTGCCGTAGGGCGTGCCGGCGGTGACGGGTGCTTGGGTCATGGGGCGCTCGGAGGGGGATGGAATTGCCGCGAGTCTATGCGATGCGCGCCGGGGGCACCTGTCCCTGAGCTGTCCTTTGCTGTTCCGTCACCTTTCGGGCAGGCCACGCCACCGGCGCCACAGCGGAGACAGCAGGGCCACGAGCATGGCCGTGCTGGCTGCCACGGCAGGCGCGCCCATCAGCAGGTCCAGCCAGTGCTGGGTATCCGTCCAAGGGCCTGCGCTGCCGGTAGGGCGTGGCAACAGCAGTCTGGACCACTCAGACCAGGCGGCGGCGAGCCATATCAGGGCCAGCGACATGCCCAGGGCCAGCAGCACCGCGCCGGCCCAGGGGCGCTTGAGCACACGGATGCGCAGCCAAGCGACCGATATCAGCGCGGCTGGAAACAGCCCCAGCACATAGAGGTTGGTGATTCCCAGCATCCCGGCCAGCACGCTGCCAAGCAAGGTCAGGAGCAGGCATGCGCCCCAGGCCACCAGCTGCATGGCGGGCATCAGGCGCACCAGCACCAGGGCCAAGGCGAGGAAGAAGCCAGCGCTGACTGCCGCCAGCAACTGGGACATCCTTGGCCATTCGTCGTCGCGGGACCTGTCAGCGCGCCGCAGATGGCTTTCCTGGTAGGCCGGCAGGGCCAGGCCGTAGCGCGGGTGCTGCCATTGCACATGCTGCGGCAGGCTCCACCGGCTGTCGAACATCTCCAGCAGCATGAGCCACTCACGGTTGCTCTGGGCCAGATAGGTACCGAAGCATTTGCGCGGATCCAGCTCCAGATCCAAAGGCCTGCTGCGACCCAGGGCTGGTTTGCAGTTGGAGTTCTGCGCTCTGGATACCTTCTCGCCAGTCTCTGGTTGCGGGTTCGCTGCCAGGTAGGCGCGCCATTCCTGGGCCAGGGGGGATTGCAGCGCGCTGCGGTAGCTGGCCAGCAGGTGCTCCGCCTGGTCCTGGGCGGAGCTGGCAGACTGGCGCACATAGCCTCTGGCCTGCAATGGCTGGCCGTAGCGCTCGAGTGTCGCGGCAATCGCGGCCTGGTCTCCGCGCATCAACCAGACCAGGGCCTGGATGCTCGGGTACTTCGCCGGATCGACCTCTTCCTCGCGCAGCACACGTATCCATTCCACGAGCATGGCCGCCTGGCGTGGCGCGACAAGCGCCTCCAGGGCTGCGACTTGCTCGACAGTCTGGATCTGTGCACTGACATCCGTGTCCGACCATTGGCGCTGAATCCGCATTTCATAGATGGGCGAAAAGGCGATCGCAGGCGCGAACAATAGCGATAGGAACAAGGCCCCCCACAGGTACTCCCAGCACAGGCCCCAGCGGCCCACGGGGGCGTGTTCGCGCCAGCGGTTGTGGATGCGCACGCGCAGCAACCACCACAGCGCCAGGCCGATCGCCACGATCCAGGCCACGACGGAGCCGATGTCCAGTGCCAATTGCTCGGGCGTTTGCTGTGCCGTGGACGCAACGCCGGGCAGGGAGCCCATCCAGCGCGCCGGCTCGGCCATCCACTGCATCCAGATACCCAGCACCAGCACGCACCACAGCAGCGCCAGCGGCAGATACCAGTGCAGGCGCAGCTGCCACAGCAGGGGGCAGCGCATCAGCACCCATTGGTCCCAGCGGTTCGTCATATCGGAAAAACGTGGCATGGCTCAGTCCCTCACGAACAGGCGGCGGGTGGATGCGGTGATGTCGCGGAAATAGCGCACGGGCATCTGTGCCTGCACGGCCTGCGCCAGGAACTGCGCTGCCGTGAAGGGCACGTGAAAGCTCACGATGTGGGTCTGGCCGCTGAGCTGGTGCGTATGGGATGGCAGCCGGTCCAGCCAGGGTTTCAGTTGCGCCATGGCCCAGCCGGTCTCGAACTCGATGGCGCAGCCTTGCATGGCGGCAAAGCTCTGCTGAACGCTGCGCGGCTGGCCTTGCTCCAGGAACAGCACCTGGTCGGCCACCTTTTCCACCTCGTACAGCTGCTGTGAACTCAGCACCAGGGCCATGGGTTGCCAGGGCGAGCGCGCCAGCGACTGCAGATCGGTCAGCAGGGTCTGCTGGGCGTTGATGTCCAGATTGGCCAGCGGCTCGTCCAGCAGCAGCACGCGCGGCCGGCACAGCAGGGCGCGCGCCAGCTCGAAGCGCATCTTGTAGCCCGAGGACAGCTGTTTCCACTGGTGGCCCCGGAAGGCGCGCAGCCCCAGCTGCGCGATGACCAGCTGTACCAGGCAGATGTTGCGTGGGCCCACGGCGCCATGGCTGCGCGCGGCGAATTGCAGATGGTCCATCAGGCGCCCGCCCCAGACGGCCGGGCGCTGGGGGATATAGGCGAGCTGGGTACGCAGCAGGTAGGCATCGGCGGCGGGAACGCCCCAGTCCAGCTGCCCCGCGTCGGGCGCCAGATCGGCGGCCAGCAGGCGCAGCAACGTGGTCTTGCCGTTGCCGTTCTCGCCCACCAGTCCCAGGATGGTGCCGGGCTCCACGGCCACATCCACCGGCCCCAGCGCAAAGCCGCCGCGCCGGTAGCGCTTGACCAGTTGCCGTCCCTGTACACGGTACGCGCGGTGCGCACGGTGCGCGCGGGGAGGTGCGGAGTCGGCCTGCAGCGCCTGGCCCGGGGCATGGGCGGCATGCAGGGCATCGAAGGCCTGCTGCACCAGCGCGCGGCGTGGCTCTGCGCCGGAATCGGCCGCAAGGCCATCCCAGGCATCCAGCGCAGTCAGCAGGCTCTGCTGCACGGCGGTTTCGGCCGGCAGGGCGGCGTCTATGAGTGCACGCCACGCGCCATGCCATTGCTGGCTGGCGATCGCCTGTTCCACGGATTGCGCCCAGGCCGCCACGGTGGCCTGCGGGCGCGCGGGTAGTCGTGCCGATTCGATGCTCGATTCCATGAAGCCCTCCCTTTTTTCTGTGCTGCGCGGTGCGGCCATCCGGGGAGCCGGACAGTGCGATTCCCGGCGCGCGACGAGTCTATGCGATCCCGCTATGCTGTACTTCCCGCGACGGACGACAGGGCCCGTACAGGCCCTGCGGATGCGCTTCAACGGTGTTGCACCATGTCCGGTTCCTTACAGACATCTCCGCTTCTTCCCGCCGTGGCCTGGCAGGGCCTGCGCCAGGTCCATGTGCTGCAAAGCCTGACCGACGAGCGACTGGCCGAACTGGCGGCGCAGTGCCGCTGGCAGCATCTGGCGCTGCACCAGACGCTGGAGGGCGCGTACACCGATCAGCGTCTCTACATGCTCGTGCAGGGCGGCTTGCGCGTCAGCAGCTATGCCCCCAACGGGCGCGGGCTCACGCTGGGCGAGATCGCCCAGGGCGTGTTCTTCGGCGGTCTGCCGCAGCAGCAGGCGGGCTGCACGGCCATGCCCCTGGTGGTCGAGGCAGGCGTGCCCAGCCTGATTGCCTCGCTGGCCCATGAGGATGTGGAAGCCCTGCTCATGAACGAGCCCCAGGTCCTGCGCGCCTTCATCGGCCGGCTCAGCGACCTGGCCGTGGCGCTGGCGCGCCGCATGGTGGATCTGGGAACGCTGTCGGTGCGCAGCCGCCTGCATACCCAGTTGCTGGAACGTGCCGAGCGCGCGGGCATTGACCAGGGGCAGGCCCTGCTGGCGCCCGCACCCCGGCAGACCGACCTGGCCCTGATGCTGGGCTCCAGCCGCGAGGAAGTGGCGCGCGAGATGTCGCGCCTGGTGCGCCTGGGCCTGCTGCGGCGCGAAGGCCGCAACCTGCGCATCTGCCATGTCGAAGGCCTGCGCGTGCTGCTCGAGGAAGCGCGCTGAGCCTTGTCTGCCGCGGCTGTTTCAAGCCGCGAAAAACACTGTTTCTAGAACGCGTGAATTGGCCTTCTGTCGAGGGGAACACGGGGGAAAAGGCGGCACGTTGGCCAGCCCGGATGCGAAAACACGTGAGAAAACGCACAGACGAAGAATGCTGCAGCGCCGCATAGTACGTCCATGCCGTGAGGAAATGAATGCCGAGCGGCCTTTTGAAAGGATCTGACATGCGTACCCTCTCCGCTGCACTGGCCGCCCTGACCCTGGGCCTCGCCGGCACTGCAATGGCCCAAGAAGCCGTTTCCCCCTCGTCCTCCGCCACCGCAGGCCTGAGCCGCGCCGAAGTGCTGGCCGACCTCGAAATGTGGCACCAGGCGGGCATGACCTACCTGCCCTCGCCTTCGGCAGACCGCGACATCAGCTACAACTCGGCCGAATACCAGCGCGGCCTGGCCCGCTACCAGCAACTGCGCAGCGGCCCCGCCTACCGTGAGGCCGTGGCCCGCCTGGAAGGCCAACACACCGTCACGCAGAAGTGATGTGAATGGATATGGGTCCGGCATGGTGCCGGGCCTGTTGGTGGAAAGCGTCCTTTCGGGATGCTTGGTTTGGCGCCCTTCGGGGCGCTTTTTTGTTTCCCTCGCTCTACACTGGGCGGCCCCGTGTCAGTGGCTGCTATCGATAGCGAAGCTGCTGATGCAAGTACAGCATGCGTTGACGGCCGTTTTGTGAAGTTTCTGATCGATTTTCCCAACCCCCATGACGGTTCGGCCGCCCGGCTGCGCCATGGCTTCGGGCCGCCGCTGCGCAGCCTGGCAGCCCATGCGCCCGAGCAGGTGCGCGGTGTGCTTGACGCCGTGCAGCAGGCCGCCCAGGCCGGCCTGTGGTGCCTGGGCTGGGTGCGCTACGAGGCGGCGGCGGCGTTTGACGCGGCCTACGCGGGCGCCTTGCATGCCACGCCGCCAGGCGAGCCGCTGGCCTGGTTTGCCGTCTTCGACGGCCCCCGGCCCTGGCCTGAAGACGCGGACGCAGTCGATACCGGCCCTCAGGTGCAATCTCAGGTGCAATGGCAGCCCGGCCTGGAGCGTGCCGATTTCGATGCCGCCATTGCGCGCATCCACGAGGCGATTGCGGCCGGTGACTGCTATCAGATCAACTACACGGCCCAGTTCATGGGCCGGCTGCTGGGCGACATTCCATCGCTGTTCGCCGCGCTGCGCCGCGCCCAGCCCGGCGGCTACGTGGCCTGCATGGACAGCGGCGACGAGCAGGTGCTGTCCGTCTCGCCCGAGCTGTTCTTCGACTGGGATGGCGAGCGCATCCTCACGCGCCCCATGAAGGGCACGGCGCCCCGTGGCGCCACGCCTGCACAGGACGAGGCGAATGTCCAGGCCATGCGGTCCTCGCCCAAGGAGCGGGCCGAGAACGTGATGATCGTGGACCTGCTGCGCAACGATGTCTCGCGCATTGCCGAGCCTTTCAGCGTCCAGGTGCCGCGCCTGTTCCATGCCGAACCCCTGCCCACCGTGTGGCAGATGACGTCCGACGTGCAGGCGCGCACGCGGCCCGGTACGGGCCTGGCGGACGTGTTTGCGGCACTGTTTCCCTGCGGCTCCATCACGGGCGCGCCCAAGCGCCAGGCCATGCGGCTCATCCACGAACTGGAATCGGGTCCGCGCGGCGTTTACTGCGGCGCCGTGGGCGTGGTGCGGCCCGGCATCGCCGCGGGGCGCGTGCACGCCACCTTCAATGTGCCCATACGCACGGTGGTGGCGCGTGGCACGGAACTGCGCTGCGGCATCGGCAGCGGCATCACCTCGGGCGCCGAGGCGCCTGCCGAATGGCAGGAATGGCGCCACAAGAGGGCTTTTCTGGACAAGGTGTGAAAGGGCGTGCAGCCATGGCGGATACGGACTTCGATTTCGACATTCTGGAAACACTGGCCCTGCGGGATGGCGGTTTCATCCATCTGCAGCGCCATGTGACGCGCATGCAGGACGCGGCGCGGCATTTCGGCCGGCCCTGCACGGATGCCGTGCTGGAGCAGGCATTGCAGCAGCTGCGCCAGGCGCACGCCAGCGGCCACTGGCGCGTGCGCCTGGCGCTGGATGCCACGGGGCGGATACAGACCCAGGCGGCGCCGCTGCCGCCTTCCGCCACGCCTGTTCGGCTGGCGCTGGCCGACCGGCCCATCGCCAATGCGGTGGCGCATGGCGACTGGGTGCGCTTCAAGACCTCGCGCCGCGCGCACTACGACAGTCTGCAGCCCACCGATGCCTCGGTGTTCGACACCGTGCTCCACAACGAGGACGGCGAGATCACCGAGGGCACGCGCGGCAACATCGCCGTGCTGCTGGCGGGCCGCTGGGTGACTCCGCCGCTGTCCAGCGGCCTGCTGCCCGGCGTGGGCCGCGCGGTGGCGCTGGACGAGGGCCGCGTGGTGGAGCACCCGGTGCGGCTTGACGACCTGCCACGCGTGCAGGGCTGGGCCTTCGTCAACAGCCTGCGCGGCTGGCTGCCGGCGGTTCTGCGCTGAACAGGCCCTAGGGCCGTGGGTTGAACTCATGGTTTTCAGGGATGGATTGCGGATGGCAATGTCAGACAATCGGTGAATATTGTTGAGCAATATCATTTTGATTGTTGGCTGATGCCTGTCTCCCCTGAGATCGATCCATGCATGAATTCCGTATTTCCCGCCGCGCGCTGATCAGCGCCGCGGCTGTCCTGGCGGCGGGCCCGCTGTGCGCCCAGACCACCTATCCCAACAAGCCCATTCGCGTCGTCGTCGGCTACGCGGCAGGCGGCTCGGTCGACCTGGTGGGGCGCGTGGTGGGTGACATCCTGGCCAAGCACCTCAATGCGACCGTCGTGGTCGACAACGTGCCCGGCGCCGCCGGCGTGGTGGCCGCGCAGCGCGTGGTCGGTGCCAAGGCCGACGGCTATACCCTGCTTGCAGGCTCCAGCAACGAATTGGCGGGCACGAAGTTCGTCAACGCCGCGCAGAAGTACGACCCGGCCACGGACCTGACCGGCATCGCGCTGACCGGCGTGCTGCCCAACCTGTGGGTGGCCGGCACCAAGATGCCGGCCAGGACCATCGACGAGTTCATCGCCCTGGCCAAGGCCCATCCCGGCAAGTACAGCTACGGCAGCCCGGGCATCGGGTCCACGCCGCATTTCTCGGGCGAGCTGATCAAGAAGATTGCCGGGGTGGACATCGTCCATGTGCCCTACAAGGGATCGGCCGCGATGACCAGCGACCTGGCCGGCGGCAACCTGGATTTCGCCATCGTCTCTCCCTCGGTGGCGGCTCCGTTCATCCAGAGCGGCAAGATCAAGGCCCTGGGCGTGACCACGGCCCACCGCATCGCCATGATGAAGGACGTGCCCGCACTGGGCGAGAACGCAGCGCTCAAGGGCTATGCGCTGAGCGGCTGGTTCGGGCTGGCGGGACCCAAGGACCTGCCTGCCGAGGTGGTGGCCAGTCTGCAGAAGGCCTTGAAGGCGGGCCTGGCCGATCCGGCGATGCGCGCGCGCCTGGAAGGGGCGGGCATCATTGCCCCCACGGGCGACGAAAACCTGTCCCAGATCATCCGTACCGACATGGGCAAGTACGCCGAACTGGTCAAGTTCGCCAAGATCACGCCGGAAAACTGAAGCAGGGCCTGCCGCCATGGAAAAACGCCTCGTTCCCCGAGGCGTTTTTTCATTCGGACCTGTGCAGGGCATGCAGGGCCAGCAGCCCCTCGAACGCATCGCGCAGCGGCTGCAGCGACGGGCCGGCAGGCGCCAGCCGTTGCAGCGCGCAGGCCGCTGCCTCCAGCGTGGACAGCTGGCCCGGCGCATGGGCCTTGCGCAGGGTGCCGTAGCGCGAGGCGGGCAGGTCGCCCTGCAGTGCCAGGCGCGGCAGGGCCTGCAGGCCGGGGTTGAGGTAGAGCATCTTGCGGCTCTTGCGCCAGGTGGCGTCCAGCACCACCAGGCGCAGGTCCTCGGGGCATGGCGCGGGCTGCGGCCAGGGCGCTTGCCTGGCCAGGCCCAACTGATCGCCGTGCGGCGTTTCCGGATAGAGCAGTACGGCCTGCCGCGGGGCGTCGCCGTCCTGCCAGGGCGCGTGCAGCAGTGCCTGCAACTGCGCTGGCTCGAAGGCCTCGCCCACCGCCAGGCGGCTGGCGGGCAGGCACAGGTGCAGCAGCCGGCCCGTGCCCTTGGCCTGCAGTTCTTCCTCGGGATGCTGGAGCACCAGCAGCTGCACCGCATGCGGCACCGGCTGCACCAGGGGGCACAGGCAGGTGCGCTCAGGGCGCAGGCATTGCGCGCAGCGTGCGCGGGTGCTCACGGCGGACAAGGCCCGGCGCCTGCCTTACAGGCGACCCTTGTAGTAGCTGGGCTTGTCCATGTCGGCGATTTCCACGCTGAGCTGGACCATCATGCCGGCCGGCTGGGGCGTGAGGCGGCGCAGCACCGCGGCAATGCCTTCGGACAGCTCCTTCTTGGCCGTGTCGGTACGGCCCGCCAGCAGGCGCAGCTGCACATGGACGAAGCCGCGGTTGGCAGGAGCGGAGCCGATCTCGAACTGGCTGACCGGCAGCAGGCGGGCCTTGACGTCGGCCTCGTCCAGGATGCTGGGGTGGCTGCAGACGAAGGCATTGAGTTCGGTCAGCAGTTGCTGGCCGGGCAGGCCGGCGAGGTTGTCGGTGTATTCGACGTAGAGATGGGGCATGGATGTCTCCGTTCCGGTGGTGAAGAGGGATTCAGGGGATGGGTGGGGCCAGGCGCGAGACCTCGTCCAGCGCCGTCAGCAGCAGCTGCACGTCGATGCGCGTGTGGGAGGCCGACAGCGCAATGCGCAGCCGCGCCGTGCCTTCGGGCACGGTGGGCGGGCGGATGGCGGGCACCCACAGGCCGCGCTCGCGCAGGCCCTCCATCACGGCCAGGGCCGTGGCGTTGGAGCCTATGACCAGGGCCTGCACGGCGGTGCGCGAGGGCAGCAGCTGCCAGCCCGTGCGCGCCAGCAGCGGCGTGAGGCCGGCGCGCAGCTCGGCAATGCGTTCGGCCAGGGCCTCGCGGCGCTCGTCCTCGGCCTCGATCAGGGCCACGCTGGCCTGCAGCGCGCTGGCCAGCATGGGCGGCGCGGCCGTGGCGAAGATGTAGCTGCGCGTCTTTTGCAGCAGCCACTCGACCAGCATGTCGCTGCCCGCGACAAAGGCACCGGCCACGCCAGCGGCCTTGCCCAGCGTGGCCATGTAGAGCACGCGCGGCGAGGCGTTTGCGCCCGTCAGTCCCGCCTCGGCCAGGCTGCCCCGGCCTTGTGGGCCGAGCACGCCGAAGCCATGCGCGTCGTCGAGCAGCAGCAGTGCGTCGTATTGCTCGCACAGCGTCAGCAGTCCGCGGATGTCGGCCACGTTGCCATCCATGCTGAACACGGCATCGCTGATGACCAGCTTGCGCCGGGCCGTGCTGGCGGCCAGTTGCGCGGCCAGGTCGCCCAGGTCGGCATGGGCATAGCGGTGGACCTGGGCGCGCGACAGGCGGGCGCCGTCGATCAGGCAGGCGTGGTTGAGCGCATCGGAGAACAGGGCATCGCCCGCACCCACCAGGGCCGGCACGATGCCGGCATTGGTGGCGTAGCCCGCATAGAAGTAGAGCGCGCGCGGCAGTTGCACGAAGTGCGCCAGCTGTTCCTCCAGCGCGGCGTTGGCCGTGCTGTGGCCGCTGACCAGGGGCGAGCCGCCCGAGCCCACGCCAAAGGCCTGGGCGCCCGCGCAGGCGGCGCGCACCAGGGTGGGGTGGCCGGCCAGGCCCAGGTAGTCGTTGCTGCAAAAGGCGAGCATGGGGTGGCCGTCCACCTCCATGTGGGCGCCGCTGGCGGCGCCCTGCAGCGGCGCCGTGGCGCGGCGGCGCCGGCGCAGGTGGGCTGCGTCGAGCTCGGCGATGCGCGCGGGGATGTCGTCCAGCCAGGAGCCGCTCATTGCCATTGCTCCGGCAGGGTGTAGGTGGTGGCGCGCGGGTCGGGGTGCTGCTGGAAGGGGATGTCGGCCAGCAGCGGTGCCTGCAGTTGCCGGTCCAGGTGCTGGCGCAGCCAGGCCATGTTTTCCTCGGGCACCAGCATGGCGGGGTCCACGCGGCTGGCAATCCAGCCGGCCAGGCGCAGGCCGCGCGCGCGGATGGCCTCGGCCGTGAGGGCGGCGTGGTTCAGGCAGCCCAGCCGCAGGCCCACGACCATGACCACGGGCAGGTCCAGCGCGCAGGCCAGGTCGGCGCCCGAGAGCTGGTCGGACAGCGGCACCAGGAAGCCGCCCGCGCCTTCCACCACCACGGCGTCGGCCTGTTCGGCCAGGCGCCGGTAGCTGTCCACGATGTGTGCGATCTCTATGGGGCGGCCCGCGCGCTGCGCGGCGATGTGCGGCGACATGGGATCGGGCAGCAGCACGGGGTTGTCGAGTTCGGGCGGCACGGCCAGGGTGGAGGCGGCGCGCAGCGCAAGCGTGTCCTCGTTGGCCCAGCCGCCCTGGCCGTCGGGCTCGGCGCCTGCGGCCACGGCCTTCATGCCCACCACGCGGGCATGGTGGCGGGCCAGCGCATGCAGCAGCCCGCAGGAGGCCAGGGTCTTGCCCACGCCCGTGTCGGTGCCGGTGACAAAGCAGCCAATGGTGCGGTGGGCGTTCACGAATGGTTCTCCTGGGCCAGGGTGTCTTCAAGGGCGGCCAGCGCGCTGGCCGCCAGGTGCTGCACGGCCTCTTCGTCCAGCAAATAGGGCGGCATGGCGTAGAGGGTGTTGCTGATAGGGCGCAGCAGCAGCCCGCGCTCCAGTGCGGCTGCGCTGTAGCGGCGCGAGAAGTCGGGCAGCGAGGTCTGCACATCCCAGGCCCAGATCATTCCCTGGCGCCGTGCGTGGCGCACGCGGGCGTGCTGGTTCAAAGGGGCGAAGGCGCCGTCAAGCCTTTGCGCCAGCGCGAGGTTGGCGTTGATGGCATCGGTCTGCTCGAACAGCTCCAGCGTGGCCAGGGCCGCACGGCAGGCCAGCGGGTTGCCGGTGTACGAGTGCGAGTGCAGGAAGCCGCGCGCCACGGAATCGTCGTAGAAGGCGGCGTAGACGGTCTCGGTGGTCAGCACGGCCGACAGGGCCAGCGTGCCGCCCGTCAGGCCCTTGGACAGGCAGATGAAGTCCGGCCGTATGCCGGCCTGCTGGTGGGCGAACATGCTGCCCGTGCGGCCGAAGCCCACGGCGATCTCGTCCACCACCAGGTGCACCTCGTAGCGGTCGCACAGGGCGCGCGCCAGGCGCAGGTATTCGGGGTCGTGCATGGCCATGCCGGCCGCGCACTGCACCAGCGGCTCGACGATGAGGGCGGCCGTGGTCTCGTGGTGCTGCTCCAGCCACTGGCGCAGGCCTTCGGCGGCGCGCCGTGCCACATCGACCGGGCTTTCGCCGCCTTGCGCGCCGCGTGCATCGGGGCTGGGCACGGTGTCGGCCAGGCGCACCAGGGGCGCATAGGCTTCGCGGAAGATGGGAATATCGGTCACGGCCAGCGCGCCCACGGTTTCGCCGTGGTAGCCGCCGGCCAGGCCTGCAAAGCGGCTCTTGGCAGGGCGGCCCAGGTTGCGCCAGTAATGCGCGCTCATCTTGAGGGCGATCTCGGTGGCCGATGCGCCGTCGCTGCCGTAGAAGGCATGGCCCAGGCCGGTGAGCGTGGCCAGCCGTTCGGACAGCTCCACCACGGGCGCGTGCGTGAAGCCGGCCAGCATCACATGGTCAAGCTGGGCGAGCTGGTCGGTGAGCGCGGTCTGGATGTGCGGATGGCTGTGGCCGAAGAGGTTGACCCACCAGGAGCTGACGCCATCCAGGTAGCGGCGTCCTTCGGTGTCGTGGAGCCAGGGCCCCTGGGCGCGCGCGATGGCGATGGGGGGCGCGGCCTCGTGCCGCTTCATCTGGGTGCAGGGGTGCCACACAGCCGCAAGGCTGCGGGCGGCAAGCGATTGAGTCATCGCGCGATTGTCACACCGCAGCGCAGCTCACAGCTGCTGCGTGGGCACGTGGTGGCGCAGTTCGACCTGGCGGTTGGCATCGTCCACGAAGACCAGCTGCGGCTGGTGCGTGGCCACGTCGGTCTCATGCACCTGGGCGAAGGAGGCAATGATCAGCAGGTCACCCACGGCAGCACGGCGCGCGGCCGAGCCGTTGACCGAGATCATGCCGCTGCCGCGCTGGCCCTTGATGGCATAGGTGACGAAGCGTTCGCCGTTGTCGATGTTCCAGATGTGGACCTGCTCGTTCTCGACAATGTTGGCGGCGTCCAGCAGGTCCTCGTCGATGGCGCAGGAGCCTTCATAGTGCAGCTCGCATTGCGTGGTCTTGACGCGGTGGATCTTGGATTTGAGCAGGGTGCGGAACATGTTTGTCTCTCGAGGGGCGCTTTGCGCGGTCTTGATGGGGCCTGGGCTGGCAAAAAAGCCACCAAGTCTATATGCGAAGGAGAAATCCCATGAAGGCCGTGAAGTTGTTCAACGGCAGCGGCGCCGCTGCGGGGCCTGGCTTCAGTTCAGGTCGAGCACGCAGCCATCGCCGATGCTGTCGCGCCATACGCGGATGCGGCTGGGAGCGGGCTGCAGGTCGGCCAGGGAATCGGCAATGAACAGGCACAGGTTTTCCAGCGTGGGCTTGCCCAGGCCGGGGATTTCGTCGAGAAAGCGGTGGTCCAGCGCGTCGCCCAGGGTCTTCAGGCGCGAGCGCAGGTAGCCCAGGTCGATCACCATGCCGTTGTCCGGATTGCGCGGGCCGGTGACGCTGACTTCGGCATAGTAGGTGTGGCCGTGGATGCGGCGGCTGCTCTCGGTCTCGATGGCGCGTTCCAGCGTGTGGGCGGCATCGAAGAAAAAGCGCTGGTGTACGGTGAACTGCATGGCAAAAATCAGCGGATGCCGGTGAGCTTGTGGGTCTGCAGGCTCAGGCGCCAGGCCGGGCGCTGCAGGCATTGCGCTATGCAGGCGGCCGTGTTGTCGGCCTGCAGGACGTTGTCCATGGGCTGCAGGAAATAGCGGTCGAAACGGGTGCCGGCCTCGATGGCCTGCAGATCGAAGCCGGGTTGCGGCCAGACCAGCTTGAGCTCCTGGCCGCTGCGCTGCACCCAGTCGGCGCCCGCCTTGGGGCTGATGCACAGCCAGTCGATGCCCTCGGGCGCGGCCACGGTGCCGTTGCTTTCCACGGAAATGCGAAAGCCGCGCGCATGCAGGGCCGCGATCAGGGGCTCGTCCACCTGCAGCAGGGGCTCTCCCCCGGTCAGCACCACCATGCGGTGCTGGCTGTCGCCGGCCGGCCATTGGGACAGGATGCGTTCGGCCAGGGCGTCGGCCGTGGCGAACTTGCCGCCCAGCGTGCCGTCGGTGCCCACGAAGTCGGTGTCGCAGAACTGGCAGATGGCGCTGGCGCGGTCCTGCTCGCGGCCGGTCCAGAGGTTGCAGCCTGCAAAGCGGCAGAAGATGGCCGGCGTGCCGGCCTGGCCGCCCTCGCCCTGCAGGGTGTAGAAGATTTCTTTGACGCTGTAAGTCATGGTGCATGGAGGCCGGTGGAGCCGGCCTGTCGGTGTGCGCGTGCCTGTGCCCGCTAGACGGGCGTATAGGCCAGGCGCACGTAGATGGGCGCAAAGGCTTCGGCCTGGGTGATCTCGATCAGCGTTTCCTTGGCCAGCTCCAGCAGGGCGATGAAGGTCACGACCAGCACGGTCGAGCCTTTCTCGGGCTGGAACAGGGTCTCGAACTCGACGAAGCGCCGGCCCTGCAGGGCCTTGAGCACCTGGCTCATGTACTCGCGCACCGAGAGTTCCTCGCGCGTGATCTTGTGGCTTTGCACGAGCTTGGCGCGCTTGAGAATGTCGCGCCAGGCCGATTGCAGCTCGGCCACGTCCACATCGGGAAAGCGTGGCTGCAGGTTCTGCTCGATGTGGATCTGGGCCCGGAGGAAGTCGCGTCCGTAGTGCGGCACCTGGCCGAGCTGGTGGGCAGCGAGCTTGATCTGCTCGTACTCGAGCAGCCGGCGCACCAGCTCGGCGCGCGGGTCCTCGGCCTCTTCGCCGCCTTCCTGCTTCTTGGGCGGCAGCAGCATGCGCGACTTGATCTCGATGAGCATGGCCGCCATCAGCAGGTACTCGGCAGCCAGTTCGAGGTTGCGGCTGCGGATCTCGTCGACATATCGCATGTACTGGCGCGTCACGTCCAGCATGGGTATGTCGAGGATGTTGAAGTTCTGCTTGCGGATCAGGTACAGCAACAGGTCCAGCGGCCCTTCGAAGGCTTCGAGGAAGACCTCCAGCGCATCGGGCGGGATGTACAGGTCCTGCGGCAGGGCGAACAGCGGCTCGCCGTACAGGCGCGCCAAAGCCACCTGGTCGATCACGACCGGGGTGCCGTCGCCAGGAGGGGGGGATGTGGCGGAGGCGCCCGCAGGCGCCAGCGCGGATTCAGCCTCGGCCATGCCTTGCTGCCTGGGCGAATGCCGCATGCGCAGGGTGCACGGTGGGAACAGGCTGATTTTTCATCGCATGGGCAATCAGGAGTTCGTCTGGTAGACGTAGGGCTTCTGGTCCACGCGGCCGGCGCGCAGGTCTTCCCAGACTTCGTGGTTCACGTCCTTGTCCCACAGCAGCGAGCGGCCGGCCAGCTGTTGGCTGGGCAGCTCGGGCTTTTGCTTCTTCAGGTCGTTGATGAAGTTGGTGGCGTCGGAGCGATAGTCGGGGCGGCGAAAGAATGACATAGTCTGATAACCTCTTGAATCGCGTGATTTTACCGGGACACCGCCGATGAACCTAGTCTCCCGTCTTCTGGGGGTTGCCGTGGCCGTGATGGGCATGCTCTCGCTGCCCGGCTGCGATCCCCAAAA
Organism: Delftia acidovorans NBRC 14950; assembly: GCF_001598795.1. GTDB lineage: Bacteria > Pseudomonadota > Gammaproteobacteria > Burkholderiales > Burkholderiaceae_C > Comamonas > Comamonas acidovorans. The sequence goes on from NZ_BCZP01000008.1 coordinate 249,028, forward strand.
CATCAAGGAACTCGAAGAAGGCCTGTCCACCGAGGCCGACGTCCGCGCCCGCTTTGGCGAGCCCGAACGCATCTGGGCGGAGCCGGACGGCTCGCGCACCTTCGAGTACAACCGCCAGCCCGCCGGCAGCCGCAACTACATGATCACCATCGGCACCGATGGCCGCATGAGCGCGCTGCGCCAGGTGCTGGCGCCGCACAACTTCGAGAAGATCCGCCCCGGCATGGACGAGGAGCAGGTGCGCCGCATGCTGGGCAAGCCCGCCAAGATCACGCCCTACCAGCTCAAGCAGGAAACCGACTGGGACTGGAACTACATCGATCCCCCCACGCGCGACATGGAGTTCACCGTGACCTTCGGCCCCGACGGCCGCGTGCTGCGCAGCGCCGGCCGCGAGAAACTGCACGGCGGCGCCTGACAGCAGGCCCCTGCAAGCATCCTGCGATGCGCTGTACCCTGCACGCCACAGCGCGCCGGGGCAACAGTCTCTAGAATCCGGGTTTGTACCTATGACACCCCATGGGTACGGTGAAGGCTCCGATCCGGGGCCTTTGCGACGATAGATCTGTCATCACCCCGACAATGTCCACGCCTTCCCTACCCGCTGCCGCGCCTGCTGCGCCTGTCCCGGCCACCGCTTCGCTGCGCCATGGCCTCTTCGAGGATGTCCAGGCCCTCTTCACCGGAACCCTGTTCGTGGGCATCGCCATGATGATGTTCGCCCAGGCGGGGCTTTTGACGGGCAGCACGGCGGGCCTGGCCTTCGTGCTGCACTACGCCACGGGCTGGCCGTTCGGCCTGGTCTTCTTCGCGATCAACATCCCGTTCTACTGGTTTGCCTGGACGCGCGTGGGCCGCACCTTCACGGTCAAGACCTTCATCTGCGTGGGCGCGCTGTCGCTGATCACCGAAATGGGGCCGCGCCTCATCCACATCGACTACCTGCACCCGGCCTTTGCCGCCATTGCGGGCGGCCTGCTCATGGGCTCGGGCCTGCTGTTCCTGGCGCGCCACCGCTCCAGCCTGGGCGGCGCCACCATTGCCTCGCTCTATCTGCAGGACCGCTACGGCATCCGCGCCGGCAAGGTGCAGATGGCCATCGACTGCTGCGTGGTGCTGCTGGCGCTGTGGGTCGTGCCCTTCGAGCGCGTGGCCTGGTCGGTGCTGGCGGCCGTGGTCATGGGCGTGTTCCTGGCCGTGAGCCACCGGCCCGGGCGCTACGCCGGGCAGTAGCCTCAGGGCGTCAGAGGCTGCCCATCGGGCGTGCGGTAGCGGACCGTGATGCCGCTGTCGTCTGCGGCTGCCCCGTCATCGCTCATCGCATCGACGGCCTTGCCCACTCCCTTGCCGACGATTTTTACCGTGCCCACGGCCGCATCCGCGGCCAGCCCCACGGCCGAGGCCGTGACGCTGACCGCCGTGGCGGTCACGGCCACCACGGTGCAGCCGGACAGCAGGGCCGCGGCGCACAGGCAAAGAAAAGCCCCCAGGGCCGGGGACCGTGAGGGCTTGCGGGACATGGATGCCTTGCTTCAGTGGATGCGCATGCCGGGTGTGGCGCCTGGGAAAGGCTCCAGCACATAGATGCCGGGATTGCTTTTCTCATCGGCGTGGCTGGCTGCCAGCACCATGCCTTCGGAGATGCCGAACTTCATCTTGCGCGGCGCCAGGTTGGCCACCATCACGGTGAGCTTGCCCTGCAGCTGCTCGGGCTGGTACATGCTGGAGATGCCGGAGAACACGTTGCGCGTCTTGCCTTCGCCCACGTCCAGCGTGAGCTGCAGCAGCTTGGTGGAGCCTTCCACGGGCTTGCATTCCACGATCTTGGCAATGCGCAGGTCCACCTTGGCGAAGTCGTCGATGCTGATGGTTTCGGCAATCTCCTCGCCGCCGGGCAGGACCTTCTCGACCACGGGTTCGGGGGCCTCGAACAGGGCCTCCAGCTGCTTGACGTCCACGCGCTGCATCAGGTGCTTGTACAGGCCGATGGCATGGCCGGCGCCCAGCAGGTTCTGTGCGTCGGCGAACTGCAGCGGCGCCACGTTCAGGAAGCCTTCCACCTGTTCGGCCACGGCCGGCAGGATGGGCTTCAGGTAGATGGTCAGCAGGCGGAAGGCCTCGATGCAGGTGGTGCACACGTCCTGCAGGCGGGCGTCCATGCCTTCCTGCTTGGCCAGCTCCCAGGGCTTGTTGGCATCCACGTATTCGTTGACGCGGTCGCACAGCTGCATGATTTCGCGCACGGCGCGGGCCGTGTCGCGGTTCTCGAAGGCCTGGACGACGGCCTCGCTCTGGCCGCGCAGCTGGGTCAGCAGGGCCTGGCCGTCTTCGCTGACCGTGCCCAGCTTGCCGTCGAAGCGCTTGGCGATGAAGCCGGCCGCGCGCGAGGCGATGTTCACGTACTTGCCGATCAGGTCGGAGTTGACGCGGGCCATGAAGTCATCGGGGTTGAAGTCGATGTCTTCATTCTTGCCGTTGAGCTTGGCGCCCAGGTAGTAGCGCAGCCACTCGGGGTTCATCTGCAGGCCCAGGTACTTGAGCGGGTCCAGGCCGGTGCCGCGGCTCTTGCTCATCTTCTCGCCGTTGTTCACGGTCATGAAGCCGTGCACGCAGATCTTGGTGGGCGTCTTGCGGCCGCTGAACTTGAGCATGGCGGGCCAGAACAGCGTGTGGAAGGTGATGATGTCCTTGCCGATGAAGTGGTACTGCTCCAGCGTGGGGTCGGCCATGTAGGCCTCGTAGTCCTCGCCACGGCGGTCCAGCAGGTTCTTGAGCGAGGCCAGGTAGCCCACGGGCGCGTCCAGCCAGACGTAGAAGTACTTGCCCGGCGCATCGGGGATCTCGATGCCGAAGTAGGGCGCGTCGCGCGAGATGTCCCAGTCGCCCAGGCCTTCGCTGGTCGTGCCGTCCGGGTTGGTGCGTACGCCGAACCATTCCTTGATCTTGTTGGCCACCTCGGGCTGCACATGCTGGCCGTCCTGGGTCCACTCGGTCAGGAACTCCACGCAGCGCGGGTCCGACAGCTTGAAGAAGAAATGCTCCGAGCTCTTGAGCACGGGCTTGGCGCCGGACAGCGCCGAGTAGGGGTTGATCAGGTCGGTGGGCGCGTAGACGGCGCTGCAGACCTCGCAGTTGTCGCCGTACTGGTCCTTGGCGTGGCAGCGCGGGCATTCGCCCTTGATGAAGCGGTCGGGCAGGAACATGTTCTTCTCGGTGTCGAAGAACTGCTCGATGGTGCGCGTCTCGATGAAGCCGGCAGCCTTCAGGTCCCTGTAGATCTGCTGGGCCAGCACGTGGTTCTCGGGCGCGTCGGTGTTGTGCCAGTTGTCGAAGGCGATGTGGAAGCCGTCCAGGTACTGCTTGCGGCCTGCGGCGATGTCGGCCACGAACTGCTGGGGCGTCTTGCCGGCCTTCTCGGCCGCAATCATGATGGGCGCGCCGTGGGCGTCATCGGCGCCCACGAAGTTGACCGCGTTGCCCTGCATTCGCTGCGCACGCACCCAGGTGTCGGCCTGGATGTATTCCATGATGTGGCCGATGTGGAAGTTGCCGTTGGCGTACGGCAGGGCGGTGGTGACGAAGAGTTTGCGTGCGGTCATGGATGGCGGCTTTCTCGGGGGAACCTGACATTCTAGAAGGGCTGGGCGGTTGTGGGGCGGCGATGGCTTTTCCGTGCAGGCCGTCAGTTGGCGACCAGCGGCCGTTGCCAGCCCAGGAACTGCTCTATGTCGCTGCGCCGCGCCAGCGCGTCGCGCCGGCCCAGGGCCATGAGTTCGCGGGTGAAGCTGCGCTCGAACAGCAGGTAGCTGGCCAGGGCGGCGCCGCGCGGGTCGCTGGCGTCCTGGCGCACGCCCAGGGCGCCCAGCAGGGTGCGCATGGGCAGCGGCAGCTGGCCCACGTGGCGCGCGGCGATGGCGTCTATGCGCTCGGACGGCGAGATGACCAGCAGTTGCAGCGGGCGCAGCCGGCTGCGTTCGCGGTCGGCGGGGGGGATCAGGGCCAGCGTCTGGTTGATGCGCTCGGCGCGCTCCACATCCAGGGACAGGGCGTCCAGGAAGATGCTCGACAGCGTGTGGCCCGCGATGTGGGCCAGCGACGGGTAGCTTGCGCCTTCTGGCGGCGGCCTGGCCGGCGGCTCGGTGCGCCGGCCCGCGCCCACGACGAGGATGCGCTCGGCGCCCAGGTGGATGGCGGGCGCCAGCGGCGCGGTCTGGCGCATGGAGCCGTCGCCGAAGTATTCGGTGGCGCCGTCCAGCGGCAGCGGCGTGGCCGGAAAGATGAAGGGGATGGCCGAGGAGGCCAGCAGGTGCGCGTGCGTGATCTGGGCGGCGGCGGCCTTGCGCTGGTTGCGCACCCAGGGCTGGAGCTGGTCCTGCGCCTGGCAGAAGGTCACGTGCTCGCTGGTGGTGTAGCTGGAGGCGGACACCGCCAGCGCGCGCAGGTGGCCGTCCGCGATCAATTGCGGCAGGCGTTCCAGCGGAACCAGGCCGCGCGACAGCAGCCGGCCCAGCGGCTGGTTGTCCAGCAGCGAACGCGGGCGCATGCGGCCCCAGCGCGCCAGGGCCCAGCCCAGGGACAGCAGGGTCAGCCAGCGTGCGCCGCTGCGCAGCACGCTCAGCGAGTCGGACAGGTAGATGTCCTCGGGCCGCAGGTTGCGCCAGATGCGCGACATGCGGCGCACGGCCCGGTCGAAATGGTCGCTGCCGCAGGCCAGGGCCGCCGCGTTGATGGCGCCGGCCGAGGTGCCGACCAGGATGGGAAAGGGATTGGGGCCATGCTGCTGGCCGCAGGCGCGGCGTATCTCGGCAATGGCCTCCAGCACGCCGGCCTGGTAGGCGGCGCGGGCGCCGCCGCCGCTGAGCAGCAGTCCGGTGCTGGGGGGTGGGAGGCTGGAGTCGGGTGAGGGCGCGGCATCGGGCATGCCTGGAGTGTGCCGCGCGCCGGCCGTCATCAGATCAGGGGATGACCCCGAAGGGATCAGGCCTTGGCCAGCAGGGAGCCCAGGTCCTTGCCGGAGATCAGGGCGATGCCCTGCTGCTTGGCCCAGGCGGCCGCATTCTCGGCCGGCGGCTGCAGCGACAGGTAGCAGACCGTGGCCGCATCGCGCGCCTGGCCTGCGGCCAGCAGGGCGCGCAGCGGCTCCATGCCGTGCACGCCGGCCTTCCAGCGCTTGGCGCTGGCCACGGTGGTGCGGCCTTCGCGTTCCAGCACGAAGTCGGCGCCGTCCTTGTCGGACAGGCGGGTCACGGTGTAGCCCTCGGCCTGCCAGGCGCGATCGAGCCGATCGGCGAACTCGCGCCAGCTTTGCTGGGCGGCGATCTCCAGGGCCTGCTCCACCTTGGCGGGGCTGGGCGCGCGCAGCTGGCGCCAGGCGGCAACGCAGCCTATGCCGAAGAAGGGCAGGGCGGTGATGGCGGCGAACGGCGCGATGTCCTTGGGCAGCAGCGCCGTGGACACCAGGGTCACCAGCGCGGCCAGCGCGATGCTGATCCACCAGCGCGAGCGCAGCAGGATCGCGAACAGGGAGTTGTGGGCCATCTTGAATTTCACGGGGCGGATCTTTCGCGGAAAAAGGCGGTAACAGGGGCCGCAAAGGCAGCAAGGCCCGCATTGTCTCGCGTGAGCGAGGGGATGGTGCCTTGGATAGACTATCCGGCTCTAGGAGTAATCAAAGCAATGGCAGTCACAGAACAAGCGCTCTTGGCCGCGCTCTCCAGCGTGCTCGACCCCCACACCGGCAAGGACTATGTGAGCACCCGCGCCCTGCGCAACCTGCAGGTCACGGGGGCCGACGTGGCCTTCGACGTGGAGATGGGCTATCCGGCGCAAAGCCTGGTGCCGGCGCTGCGCGGCCAGTTCGTCGCGGCGGCCAAGACCGTCGAGGGCGTGGGCAATGTCTCGGTCAACATCACGTCCAAGGTCGCCGCGCATGCGGTGCAGCGCGGCGTGCAGTTGCTGCCGGGTGTCAAGAACATCATCGCCATCTCGTCCGGCAAGGGCGGCGTGGGCAAGAGCACGACCACGGCCAACCTGGCGCTGGCGCTGGCCGCCGAGGGCGCGCGCGTGGGCATCCTGGACGCCGACATCTACGGCCCCAGCCAGCCCATGATGATGGGCATCTCGGGCCGTCCCGAAAGCCCCGACGGCAAGACCATGGAGCCCATGGAAAGCCATGGCGTGCAGGTCATGTCCATCGGCTTCCTGGTCAACAACGACCAGGCCATGATCTGGCGCGGCCCCATGGCCACGCAGGCGCTGGAGCAGATGCTGCGCCAGACCAACTGGAAGGATCTGGACTACCTGCTGGTGGACATGCCGCCCGGCACCGGCGACATCCAGCTGACGCTGGCCCAGCGCGTGCCCATGACGGGCGCCGTGGTCGTCACCACGCCCCAGGACATCGCGCTGATCGACGCCAAGAAGGGCGTGAAGATGTTCGAGAAGGTGGGCGTGCCCATCCTGGGCCTGGTCGAGAACATGGCGGCCCACGTCTGCACCAACTGCGGCCATGTGGAGCACATCTTCGGCGCCGAGGGCGGCAAGCAGATGGCGGCCGAGTACGGCATCGACTACCTGGGCGCCCTGCCCCTGTCGCTGCAGATCCGCCTGCAGGCCGACAGCGGCAAGCCCACCGTGGTGGCCGAGCCCGACAGCGAGGCCGCGCAGATCTACAAGAAGGTGGCGCGCGACCTGGCCGTGAAGGTGGCGCTCAAGGCACGCGATTTCACGAGCAAGTTCCCCACCATCACGGTGAGCCAGGGAACCTGACCCTTCTGGCGCTGCCGGCATGAACCTGCTGACCTCGATGCGGTATCTGGCGGCGCTCAACGAGCACCGCCATTTCGGCCGCGCGGCGCTGGCATGCCACATCACCCAGCCGGCGCTGTCCAATGCGCTGCGCGCGCTGGAAGAGGAGTTCGGCACGGTCATCGTGCGCCGGGGCCGCTCGTTCGCGGGCTTCACTCCCGAGGGCGATCAAGTGCTGGCCACCGCCCTGGCCATGCTGCGGGCCGAGGAAGGCCTGCGCCAGGAACTGAGCGCCGCCGCCGGCGCGCTGCGCGGGCAGCTGCGCATGGCGGCCGTGCCCACGGCCATGCCCATGCTCACGCGCTTTGCGGCCCTGCTGCGCGAGCACCATCCGGGCATCACGCCCGTGGTGCTGTCCATGAGCTCGGCCGAGATCGAGAGCGGGCTCGAAGACCTGTCCCTGGACCTGGCCCTGGGCTACAGCGCGCGCATGCCGCCGCGCGGACCGCGCCTGCAGTCCTGGCCCCAGTACGAGGAGCATTACTACCTGCTGTGCCGCGAGTGCTGCGATTGGCAGGGCGAGGGCCGGCCCTTTGCCTTTGGCGCCGACATCGCTTGGCGCGAAGTGGCCGGCATGCCGCTGTGCCTGCTCACGCCCGACATGCACAACCGCACGGTGATCGACGAGGCCTTCGCCGCCGTGGACATGGCCGTGCAGCCCGCCATGGAAACCAACTCCGTGCTGACCCTGGTGATGGCCGTGGCGCAAGGAACGGATGGCATGACCACCGTGCTGCCCGGCGCCATGGTGGCCACGGTGCGCCACATGCCGGGCCTGGTGGCGCGGCCACTGCGCTCGCCCGAACTGGTCACCCCCATAGGCTTCATGGCCCAGCAGGGCGTGGCGCCCACGCGCGCTCTGCAGGCGGCGCTGCAACTGCAGGACGACGCCGGTTGGCGTGCGCAGTGCCTGCGGCATGCGGGGGCGCTGGCGGGTTGAGCGCCCTTTGCTGGAAGCAGCGACTGGGAGTGCTGTCTGTTGGGTTTCTTCCGGCACAGGCAAGCATCGTTCAAAGGCCGTAATATCATTCATATCAGAGCGCTTGCATGCCGCAAGCACTCGTATGAGAATATTTTGATGGCAACTGCAACCAATCTTCCCGTTGATCGGGCCATCAAGGCACTGGGCCAGAGCATTGAACTGGCGCGGCGGCGGCGGGGGCTGTCGCAGGCCGATCTGGCATCCCGCATGGGCGTTTCGGTCAGCACCGTGCGCCGCCTGGAAGATGGCCACCCCGGAATTGCGCTTTCCTATCTGGCAAGTGCACTGCAGGTCTTCGGTGAGTTGGAGAAATTGCGCCTGCTCCTGGACACCCCGACCGACTCCGTCGGATTGGCACTGATGGATGCGCAACTGCCTGCGCGCATCTACAGCAAACGCCGCAAGGCACCCAAGGCGTTCTGAAGGGCGAATGCGACATGGTGACGCGCTCCGCTGCAATGGTCCACAACATGAAGTCGGAACTGGACGTGTGCCTGGGCAAGGCGGGCACGGCCGTGGGCAGGCTGGTATTCGTGCGCAACGGCATGCGCATGTTCACCCAGTTCGCCTACTTCCAGGACTGGCTGGGTCACAAGGATGCGTTCAACGTCTCCCCCGATCTCGCGCTCACGCCGATCTACCAGACGCGCAAACCAGAGACCCGGGAGGACTCCTTGTTCTTCCTTGCGCTGGGAGACACGGAGCCGGATGCCTGGGGGCGGCGTGTCATTGCCCGTGCGCATGCCAAGCGGCGCGAGAAGGACCCGGCTCTTGGGGCACTGACCGAACTCGACTACCTTTGCGCCGTCGATGACTTCAGCCGGATGGGCGCCCTGAGGTTGCGCAGTGCGCAAGGCGTCTATCTGGAGTCCGTACGCGCAGGGCAGACTGCGACGCCTCCGATGCTGGAACTGGAGAAAATGCTCGCATCCTCGAGGGCCGTGGAGCTCGGCAGGGAGTCGGCCCAGGATCTGGCCTACCTGCGGGGCAAGGCGACCTCGCTGGGAGGCATGCGCCCGAAGTGCAGCATCCTTGATGAAAAGGGGCATTTGGCGTTGGGGAAATTCCCCAGCGTTCAGGACGATCGCAATGTGACGCGTGCCGAAGTCCTGGCGTTGAAACTGGCACGCTTGGCCGGCATTGATGCTGCACAAGCCCATGTGGTTGCCGTGCATGGCACACCTGTGGCGGTCATTCGCCGTTTCGACCGTGGGCCCGGGGATACGCGCATTCCCTACATATCCGGCGCCACACTGCTGCAGGCGAGTCGGCAGCATGAACACGCGTACACCGAGGTGCTCGCGCAGATGAAAGGGCTGAGCGCGAACTACGTGGATGACGCGCGGCAGCTATGGCGGCGCCTGGTGTTCCATCACCTCATCACCAATGTCGATGACCATCTGCAAAACCTGGGGTTCCTCTATGTAGGGGACAACCAATGGCAGCTTTCCCCGGCATTCGACATCAATCCCATGCCGGAAAAGAACCGTGAGTCCAAGACATGGTTGAGCGAAGACACAGGCCCTATCACCAGCATGGCGCAGTTGATGGGCCAGGCCTCGCAATTTTCACTGAGCCGCGACCAGTCGCTGGCGATCGTGCGCCAGGTTGTCGAGGCCGTGTTGCAGTGGCGCGTGCTGGGCCTGTCTGCGGAGGTTGGAATGACCGCGCAGGAGCTCGATGAGTTTGCCCTGGCGTTCGACCACCCGGACCTGGATGACGCCAGGAAACTGGCGGGCCTGTGAGGGCCTGGACGGTTTAGGCCGGCTGTGCCCGCTGGCCTGCCAGCGCAGCCTCTGGCGTGGCGTTCGGCGCGGCATTCAGTGCGGCGCGCACCACGTCGGGCGTGAAGGGCGCGGCGTAGAAGCGCCGGCCGGTGGCGTCGAACAGCGCATTGGCCAGCGCGGCCGGACCGGGGACCGAGGCCGATTCGCCTGCGCCCATGGGGGGCTCGTCCTGGCGCGGCATCAGCACCACTTCGATGGGGGGCAGGTCGCGGAAGCCGATGATGGGGTAGCTGCCCCATTCGCGGCTGGCCACGCCTTGCGCATTGAAGGCGACCTTCTCCATCAGGCTGCGGCTCAGGGTCTGGATGACGTTGCCGTGGATCTGGTGGCGCACGCCGTCGGGGTTGACCATCATTCCCGTGTCCTGGCCCACGACCAGGCGCCGCACGGTGATGCGGCCGCTGACGGGGTCCACGTCAATGTCGATGACCCAGGCGGCCCAGGCCGCGCCGAAGCCGGGAAAGCGGCTGTGGATGTAGCGCGCATAGGCCACGCCGCGCCCGTGCAGCAGACCGTCGGCGCCGGGGCGGCCCCGGCTTCCCGGCTGGTTTTGCTGCCAGCCCGCGTGGCGTGCCGTGGCCTCGATCAGCTCGACGGCGCGCGGGTCATCGAGGTGGCGAACACGGTAGTCCACGGGGTCGGCACCGGCCGCATGGGCCAGCTCGTCGATCATGCAATCGTGGGCAAAGGAATTGGGCAGGGCCGAGACGCCGCGCAACCAGGATGAGCGCACGATGGGCGCCATGTCATGGCAGGTGATGCGCTGGCTGGCATAGCGGTAGGGCGGCACGGCAGTGCGGTCGCCCATCTCCAGCGTGCGCGGCTCGCCCGGGATGCGGCCGGTGAGCAGCAGGGCCAGCAGCGGCGCGTCGTTGGAGGGGTAGCGCACGGCAAAGTCGTAGGCCAGCAGTTCTCCCTGGGCATCGATGGCCGCGCTCACGTCCATGAGCTGGGCCGTGCCCTTGGGCTCCCACTGGTGTTCCTGCTCGCGCGTGAGCTGTACGCGCACGGGCGCGCCCACGGCCATGGACAGCAGGGCGGCGTCGGCGCAGACATCGTCGGCGCAGTTGCGGCCGTAGCAGCCGGCCGCCTCCAGGCGCACGATCTCGATGCGGTCTTCCCCCAGTTGCAGCAGGCGGTCCAGGTCGGTGCGCAGCATGTGGGGGTTCTGCGTGCCGGCCCAGAGCTTGAGACGGCCCCCGCTGAAATCGGCCACGGCGCAGGACGGGCCGATGGAGGCATGCATCTGGTAGGGCCAGACGTAGCTGCGGCGCAGTTCGGTGGCCGCACCCGTGCCGACGCCCGCGAAGGCATCGTCCACAGTGCCCTGGTCCACCAGCGCACGGTGTTGGGCAGGATTGGCGCGGATGGCTGCGGCCAAGTTAGACAGATCGGGCGCCGGCGGAACGGCCTGCCATTGCACGCGCAGCGCGCGCATGGCGGCAATGGCCTGTTCCTCGCGGTCGGCGACCACGCCGACGAAGTCGCCCTCGGTGACCACCTGCACGTTGCCGGGCAGGTGGGCCACGGAGTCGCGCTCCACGGCCACCAGGCAGCGGCCGATGAAATCGCCGCCGTCGCGGCCCGGGTGCGGCGGGCGGATGACGCGGCCATGGCGCATGCCGGGCACGCGCACATCATGGACAAAGCTCAGTTCGCCCGTGGCCTTGGCAGGGATGTCCACGCGCGCCGCGCCACGGCCGACCAGCCGGTATTCGCTGGCGGGCTTGAGCTTCACTTCCTGATCGGGCGGGGCCAGCGTCAGCTGCAGTTGCTGGCCGCGCAACAGATCGCCATAGCCGAGTTCGCGGGCATCGCTGCCATCGGCAAAGCGCACCAGGCCTTCGCGCGCCTGGAGCCGGTCTGCCGCCACGCTCCATTGCTGCGCGGCCAGCGCCAGCAACTGCTCGCGCGCCTGGGCGGCGGCGCGGCGCAGCGGCACGGCCGAGATCTGGATGCTGGCGCTGGCAATGGTCGGGCCCTGGTTGGGCGCGGCGGCCGTGTGGCCCAGCACCATGTCCAGGCGCGCCAAAGGCACTTCGAGCTCTTCCGCCACGATCTGCGCCAGGGCCGTGCGTATGCCCGTGCCCAGGTCCACATGGCCGTTGAAGGCCAGGGCGCGCCAGCCCTGGGGCGCGGCTTCGTCGGCCAGCACGGCCACGAAGACCTCGGGCGTGGACTGCACATAGTCGGTGGCCGTGCCGGGCTGGCCGGGCGCAGGGCGCGGCGGCGCCACGGGCTGGCGCACCACGAGCAGGGTGTCGGCGCGCGTGAGCAGCTGTGCGTGCAGGGCTTGGGGCTGGGGCAGGTTCATGGGGCGGTGTTCTTCGCGGGCACGCTTTCAGGCGTGCCCTGTGCATGTTATGCACTCCGGGGCCGGCTGCGCAGGGCCGGCCCCATAGGCGCGTTGGCGCGGTGGGATCAACCTGCGGCGAGGGCGTCGGTGTCGGCGATGGCCTGGCTCAGCGGCATCACGGCCGCGTACTTCTGGGCCATGTCGAACAGGTTGGCCTCGTGCGGGCCCAGGGCGCGGTCGCCGCAGCAGTCGGCCACCACCAGCGGGCGAAAGCCCGACTGCATGGCATCGACCACGCTGGCGCGCACGCAGCCGCTGGTCACGCAGCCGGCCACCAGCAGGGTCTGCACGCCGCGCTGTGCCAGCCAGGGTGCGAGCATGGTGCCGAAGAAGGCCGAGGGCGTGCTCTTGCGCACCACGTATTCGCCAGCGGCCGGGGCCAGCTGGGGCACGATGGCGCTGTTGGGGCTGTCTTCCTTCAGGGTCAGCATGCCGGGCACCTTCAGGCAGAAGATGTTGTGGTCGGCATCGTCGTCCGAGAACACGATGCGGCTGTGCGCCACGGGCCAGCCGCGCTCGCGTGCATGGGCCAGCAGGTGCTGCGTCTGCGCGATGGCTTCGGGGATGTTGCCGCCGCCGAAGACGGCCGGGTCGGCAAAGCCGTTGACGAAGTCGATGATGAGCAGGCCGAACGGGGCCTTGAGCGGCAGCGGCGTGCCGAAGCCCTGGCGCGCGTAGGCAGAGATGTCGCCCTGCACGCCCTCGGTGGGAACGCTCTGCGCGCCGGGGGCCTGGCCGGTGGTTGTCGTGGTCATGCGATGTCCTTTCCTTGCTTGGACCTTTTGGCGGCGCGCGCCAGTCCTTCCTCGTCCTGCACCACGCCGTCGATGACCGTGGGCTTGCCGTCCAGCGCCACCGAGCAGTGGCGCATGGGGATGTCGATGTGGCAGGCCGTGGTGCGGCTGCCCCCGGCCTCGTTGTTGGGGCCCATGGACCACAGGAAGTTGCCCTCGAAGGCGCGGGCGTCCATGCCGATGTGGGTTTCCTTGTTGTAGTGGGCCAGCATGGACCAGTGGGCGCGCGGCTGCAGCCCCCAGCCGATGTGGGAGACGGCGTAGGCCTCGGGGTCCTCGTAGGAGGTCATGTACTCCTTGAGGATGTCGGCCTGCAGGCCGCCGCTGATGCGCGTGACGTAGCCCTTTTCGATGACGAGTTCGATGGGCTCGGTCACGTAGTCCTTCATGGGCAGCAGGATGTCGCCCCGGTCCAGCACCACGCGGCCGTTGCTCTCGCCCTCGTCGGGCCAGGTCAGAACGAAGCCGCTGGGCCAGTGGTCCCAGCGGCCGGGCTGGTCCACGAAGCCGTATTCGCAGATGGCCGGGAAGCTGCCCAGGCGGCAGCGCAGGTCGGTGCCCGCGGCCGAGGTGATGTGCATATGCTCGGCCGCCTCGATCAGCTTGGATGCGGCCTGCACGCGCGCGCGGTCGCCCTCGGTGGGCACCAGGCGGCACAGCACCTCGGGCGGCTCCACGGCCAGCAGGATCTTGGTGCCGGTCTGCAGGATCTCGTGCTGCTCGGGTGAGAACAGCAGGGTCATCAGGTCCAGCACCAGGTCGCTGGCCTTGAGCGCGGCGATGGCGGCGGGGTTACCGGTCAGCGGCGTCGTGCCCAGGTAGGCCAGCGAGTCGCGGCTCAGTGATTTTTCGGCGTTGACGGGCGGCAGGTCCAGGCGGTTGACGCGCGCACCCATTTCGCTGGAGGCGGCGATGGCGCAGCGTAGCGTCTGCGGGTGCGTGTCGGCGCCCGTGAGCACGGTGACGGTCTGGCCGGCTTCGAGCCGGGACAGCGTGAGCACCTGCTTCCAGGCGTGGATCAGATCGATATCGCTGACGGACATGGTCGGCTCCTTGGTGTCGCGATGGATGGGAGTGGGCTGCGGTTGGACATTCAGTCCACCCGCGCGCCGAGGAATTCGCCCAGGGCCGAATAGAAGCCGGCCTCGTTGTCCCAGGGGATCATGTGGCCGGCGTTGGGCACGCGCACATGCTCGGTCTGGGGTGCCAGGCCTTGCCACTCGGCCACGTCCTCGCTGCGCACCACGTCACCGCGCTCGGCCGTGACCAGCAGCAGCGGGTGCTGGATGCGGGGCAGGTCGGCATGGATGTCGTCACGGCCGAAGTCCTCGAAGCTCTGCACGATGGCCGGCTCGTGGCAGGTGTGCAGCCACTGGGCGCGCAGCTGGCGCTGCTCTTCGGTCCAGGTGGGGCAGAAGGCGCGCATGGCCTCGGCATCCATGCCCAGCGTGGCCTGGCGGATGGAGTCCACATACCAGGGCAGGGCGGCCGGGTAGGCGCGGCGGCCGGGGCCGGAGACCGGCGGATCGACGATGACCAGGCGCGTGAGCCCCACCGGCTGGCTGCGTGCGGCGCGCACGGCAATGCGCCCGCCCATGGAGTGGCCGACCAGCGCCCAGCGCTGCAGGCCCAGGGCCTGGGCGAAGGCGGCCACGTCGGCGGCCTGGGCATCGAGGCTGTAGTCCAGGCCCGGGCCGGAGGACGACAGGCCGCGCCCGCGCACATCGAGCACATAGGTGTCGAACTGGCGGCCCAGGTGCTCGGCCACGAAGCCCCAAGTCACGGCCGGGCTGGTGATGCCGGGGATCAGGATGACGGCGTCGCGCTGCGCGCATTCGCCCTCGGCGCCGCCGTAGCGCAGGTAGTGCTGGCGGATGCCGTTGGCATGGACGTTGCCGCCGTAGCGGAATGTGCTGGGGGTGCTGGAGGTACTGGTCATGCGTGTGTTCCTCAGGCCTTGGCTGCGCTGGTGCCGGTGTCGTAGGGATAGGCGCCCGACAGCAGCGCGCCCGCGCCCGGCACCACGGGGTCCAGCCCCAGTTCCTTGAGGATGGCATAGGTGGTGGCGATGGAGGCGGTCAGCACGGGCTTGCCGGTCTGGGCCTCGACCTGGGCCACGGCCGGCAGCGAGGGCATCTGCACGCAGGCCGACAGCACGATCACGTCGGCGTCGGCGTAGTTCATGCCGGCCACGATGCCGGGCAGCTTGGCGGGGTCGTGGCGGCCCACGTCCAGGTTGTCGGGGATCTCCAGCGCACGCCAGTCCACGATCTCGAAGCCTTCGGCGGCCACGTAGTCCATGACCAGCTGGGTCAGCGGAATCATGTAGGGCGCCACCAGGGCGATCTTCTTGGCGCCCATGACCTTGAGCGCTTCCACCAGCGCGCCGGCGCTGGTGATCACCGGGGCGGTGGCGCCATTGCTGGCCGTGCGCTCGGTCAGGCGCTGCTGCGAGACGCGGTGGTAGCCCTTGCCCATGGCCATGATGGCCACCAGGCAGGCATAGCCCAGCACGTCCACGCGCGCGTCGCTCAGCTCCAGCGCGCAGCGGTCGCTTTCGGCGTCCATGGCGGCCAGCTCCTCCTTCTGGACCTTCTTCATGCGCATGCGGCTGGAGTGGAAGGTGAAGCGGTCCTGCGGGCGCAGCGTGGAGTGGGCCTGCAGCATGGCCGGCACCTCGGTCTCCATGGTGGTGTTGGAGCTGGGGACGATCTGGCCGATGCGGAACGTTTTGGTCATGGACTTGCCTTTGCGAAGTTTCGAGGGTTTCTGATCAGAATCAACTGAGTGTGTACGCTTTATTCTTGCAAAAGACGTGCCGCCTTGCAAATGAGAATTTTCTCGGGGTTTGTACTGATTTGGTGCAGAAATTGCACCAAAAATGGCGAACTTCAATTTATTCTGCCGCCCTATGGTGCATGCGTCGATTTGAAAAATTCAAGCGCATACACCTGAATTAAGTGTTTTGTTGCCTGGCACGCTTCCTGCTCTACACCCTGCAAGGACGCGCCGAAGCAACGGTTGCCCCGTCTGGCTTTCAACATTCCTGCAAGGAGAAAACTGTGTCTCAATCCCCTCGAATCGCCGTTGTCGGCGCCGGTCTCGGCGGGGCTGCAGCTGCCAAGCTGCTGCTCCAGGAAGGCTTCAATGTCCGCGTCTATGAGCAGGCGCCCAGCTTCTCGCGCCTGGGAGCCGGCATCCACGTCGGGCCCAATGTGATGAAGATCCTGCGCCGCATCGGCATCGAGGACGCGCTCAACGAGCAGGGCTCGCATCCCGACTACTGGTACAGCCGCCACTGGCAGACGGGCGACGTGCTCGCCCAGATTCCGCTGGGCGACTACGCCGTCAAGGAATACGGCGCCAGCTACCTGACCGTGCACCGTGGCGACTTCCATGCGCTGCTGGTCGAGGCCCTGCCCGACAGCGTGATGGCCTACGGCAAGTTCCTGACCAAGGTGGAGGACCGCGGCAGTGTGGTCGTCATGCACTTTGCGGACGGCACGACCGAGGAGGCGGACATCGTCATCGGCGCCGATGGCGTGAACTCCCGCATCCGCGAGGAACTCCTGGGCCCGGAACTGCCCAAGTACGCGGGCTACCTGGCCCACCGCGCCGTGTTCCCCACGCCCGAGGTCAAGGCCGGCATGCTGCCCTTCGATGCCTGCGTGAAGTGGTGGAGCGATGACCGCCACATGATGACCTACTTCGTCACCGGCAAGGCCGACGAGCTGTACTACGTGACCGGCGTGCCCGTCGAGAAGTGGGACCTCAACGACCGCTGGCTGGAAAGCAGCAAGGAAGAGATGCGCGAGGCCTTCTCGGGCTGGCATCCCACCGTGCAGGCACTGATCGACGCCACCGTGGAAGTGACCAAGTGGTCGCTGCTCGAGCGTGATCCGCTGCCGCTGTGGAGCCGTGGCCGCCTGGTGCTCCTGGGCGATGCCTGCCATCCCATGAAGCCCCACATGGCCCAGGGTGCGGCCATGGCCATCGAGGACGGCGCCATGCTGGCGCGCTGCCTCAAGGAAGTCGGCGCGCACAACCATGAGCTGGCCTTCGCCCTGTACGAAGCCAACCGTGCCGAGCGCGCCAGCAAGGTGCAGCGCATCTCGCACGACAACACCTGGCTGCGCACCAACGAAGATCCGTCCTGGTGCTTCGGCTACGACGTGTTCAACGTGCCCCTGGTCGAGCCCAAGGTCAAGGCAGCGGCCTGATACTCGCTGCCTTGCCGGACGAGGGGAGGGGAGGGAATCCCCCCCTCCTGTCCGGCCGCAGAACGCCGACATCCTGAACCGCAGCCAAGTTGCAAGAGCCTCGTCCCATGGGAACCCCAGTCCATCCAAGCAGTACCCCCAGCCCCATCCGCCTGCAGGTCAATGCACGCGCATGCGAGGTGCCGGCAGCGCCCGGGACGGCGCTGCTGCATGTGCTGCGCAATGACCTGGAGCTGAACGGGCCCAAGTACGGCTGCGGCCTGGGCGAATGCGGCGCCTGCACGGTGCTGATCGATGGCGTGGCCGCGCGTTCCTGCGTGATCCCCGTGCGGGCGGCCGTGGGCCGCGAGGTCACCACGCTGGAAGGCCTGGGCTCGCGCCAGTGCCCCGGCCCCACGCAGCAGGCCTTCATCGACTGCCAGGCGGCCCAGTGCGGCTACTGCCTCAACGGCATGATCATGACCGTGGAGGCCCTGCTGCGCCGCAACCCCAATCCCACCGAGCAGGAGCTGCGCAACGAGCTGCACCACAACCTGTGCCGCTGCGGCACGCATGTGGAAATCATGCAGGCCGCTCTGCGCGCCGTGCAGCTGCGTGCGCAACGCGCCGCGCTGCAGGCGCCCTCCGGTTTTCCATCTTCCAGCGCGGGCGAGGTCCAGCCATGAGCCCGGCCGGCAACACTCCCGCCCTGCCTTCCGACCTGCTGCACGGCCTGGCGCTGCGCCCGCCCGTCGCGGCCTGGGACGGTCTGCGCTACCGGGGCAGCGTGCCCCTGCATGCACGGCTGCAGGAAGCCCAGGCCATGGCCGGCGTGGTGGCCGCGGTGCAGCGCGGGCATTTTCTGGGCGTGGTGGCCGTGGCGCCTGTCCATGCCCGGCAGGCCGCTGCCAGCCTGGCCCCTGCCTGGGACGACCGGCAGGAAGCCAGGGCCGCCAGCGCGCCCCGTGCTGCCGACAGAGCCGACAAGGCTGACAAGGCTGACAAGGCCGACCTGCCCGATGCCGGCCGCTATGTCTGGCGCATGGCTGCGCCCGCGTCTTGCGAGGGTGCCGCACGCGCAGCCGTGTGGTGCCTGGACGGCCATGCCAGCGTCTGGCTGCCGCCCTGCGACGCCGATGTGCGGCAGATGATCGGCCGCGAACTGGCCGCATTGCTGCAATGCCCCGAGTCCGCGCTGCGGCTGTTCAGCCTGCCGGCCACGGCGGCCGGCACCCCGCATGTGCTGGATCTCATGGACGCAGCGGCCGATGCGGCCCTGCTGTCCCAGGCCGTGGGCAGGCCTGTCAGCGTGGCCTGCGAGGCCTGGACTGCTGCGGGCAGCGCAGACAGCCGGGAGCTGGTGCTGCGCGTGGGTGCGCAGCCTTCGCAAGGGCTTGAAGCCGACACGGTGGTGCAGCCTCAGCCGGGCAATGCATCGCCGCAGCCAGACCTGCTGTTGTCCGACACGCCCTGGGCCGTGCGCCCCAGCATGGCGCGCCTGTTGAGCCAGCCCGAGCTAGCGCGCGCCGCGGCCCTGGCCACCGTGCTCGATGCCGGCGAATTGCATGAACGCAGGCTGGCCGCCAGCCTGCGGCATGCCGGCGTCGATGATCTGAATGCCGCCCAGGTCTTTGCCCGCGAAAGCCACTGGCATGAGCAGGCGCTGGACCAGGGCCGTGATCCGCTGCAATGGCGGCTGCAGCACCTGCCCGAAGGCCCGGTGCGCGATCTGGCGCAGGAGGTGGCCGAGCGTGCGCAGGCATCGCAGCAGGCACCGTCCCACCAGGGCGCCGATGGCCGCCTGCTGGGCCGGGGCTTTGCCACCGCCCAGCTGCAGACCCTGGATGCGCAGGGCGCCGACCTCCATGCCTGGAGCGCCTGGGTGGCCGAGGTGGCCGTGCACCCGCAAACGGGCGAGATCGAAGTGACACGCGTCGTGGCCGGCCATGACAGCCGCAGCCTGCAAGCGGCGCAGGCCGCCAGCACGCGGCCCGAGATCGTCCAGCAGGACCCGCAATTGCTGGCCGACGCGCGCCGGCTGCTGGGCGCGGCCCCCGCTTTTGACGACTGGGCAGGGTCCACAGCTTCCGCTGCTTCTTTCGATGTGATCGCCAAGCCCGGCTCCGACCTGGCGCAGCATGCGCCCGGCGATGTCGCGGTCATCCGCCAGGGCGATCTGGCGCTGGATGGCGTGGCCACGCTGCCCGCCGCCGCCGCCATTGCCAACGCCATTCACCATGCGACAGGCGTGCGCCTGCGCGAAGTGCCCTTCCAGCCAGAGCAACTGCGCCTGGCCCTGGCGGGCGAGGGCGCCGGCAAGCCCGGTGCGGCGCGGCCCGGCCGTGGCTGGGGCTGGCTGGCCGCAGGCGCCGCAGGCCTTGCCGGCATGGCCGCCATGGCCTGGCCGCTGAAGCCGGCCCTGCCGCTGACCGACGGGCCCGACGTTTCCCTGTACTCGCCGCAGGCCCTGGAGCGCGGCCGCCTGGTGGCGGCTGCGGGCGACTGCGTGGTCTGCCACACGGCCCCGGGCGGCGCGGCCAATGCCGGCGGCTTCGGGCTGGAGACGCCGTTTGGCACCATCTACTCCACCAACATCACGCCCGACAACGAAACCGGCATCGGCCGCTGGTCCTACGCGGCCTTCGAGCGCGCCATGCGCCACGGCATCCACCAGGATGGGCGCCAGCTGTATCCGGCCTTCCCGTACACGGCCTTCGCCAAGCTCAGCGATGGCGACCTGCAGGCCCTCTACGGCTACCTGATGTCCCAGCCCTCCGTGAAGGCCAAGGCGCCCGAGACGCAGCTGGCCTTCCCCTACAACCTGCGCCCGGCCATGGCGGGCTGGAACCTGCTGTTCCACGACGCCACGCCGTTCAAGGCCGACCCTGCGCGCAGCGCCGAATGGAACCGGGGCGCCTACCTGGTCGAAGGCGCGGGCCACTGCGCGGCCTGCCACTCGCCGCGCAATGCGCTGGGTGCGGAAAAGACCGGCATCCACTACCTGGGCGGCGGCGAGGCCGAAGGCTGGACGGCGCCCGCGCTCAATCAACTGGCGGGCGGCAAGCTGCCCTGGAGCCGCGAAGAGCTGTACCAGTACCTGCGCACCGGCTTCTCGGCTCGCCACGGCGTGGCGGCAGGCCCCATGGCGCCCGTCATCCACGGCCTGGCCCAGTTGCCCGAAGCCGATGTGCGCGCCATGGCCACCTATCTGATGGAACTGCCGGGCCAGGCCCCACAGGCTGTCCCGGCCATGCCGGCACCAGCACCGGCGCCTGCCGCGGTGCAGGCGCCGGCGCCTGCGGCTCCACCTGCCAGGGCGCTGGTCCGCCACGCCAATGGCGAGCGCATCTACCAGAACGCCTGCGCCGTCTGCCATGAGGCGGGCAGCGGTCCCACATTGTTCGGCGTCAAGCCGCAGCTGGCCCTGAACACCAACCTGCACGCGGCCAGCCCCGACAACCTGGTCCAGGTGATCCTGAACGGCATACAGGCGCCGGCCGACGATGCGCTGGGCTACATGCCCGGCTTCGGGGACAGCCTGGACGACAGGCAGATCGCGGACCTGCTCGGATATTTGCGCGAACGATTTGCACCGGAGGAAAAAGCTTGGCCAGACGACACGAAGACGATTAACCGGCTGCGCATGCAGGCACAGGCGCATGCGCACTGAGGGCGGCAATGGGCAGCAATGGGCGGCGGCAGGGGCGATGCCGCGGATATGGACACCTTGCCCTGGAATCTCTCCAGGGCCTGGGTCCTGACATCTGATGCTGGGGACGGGTGATGGGCAACAACGGACGGCGCTGTCGATGTGCAGCCTGTCCGCAATGCGCCCATCGCCCGGATGCAGAGACCGACATCCGGAAATTTTCCATCGGGCCATGGAGATGGCGCCGAGGGAGCGGTTCGCTCCGGATGTGTGAAGGGTGGAAGGCACGGCAGGAGGCGGCAACACAAGCTGAACGGCCTTGCCTGGGAAAAGACAGATTCAACAATTGCGATGGCTAGAAAAGGAGTCCCTGCATGTCATCTACATACATTTCGGTGGAAAAAGGCATCCAGACAGCGGGTGTCGGCAAGTTCCAATATCGGCTGTTCGTCATCTTCGGGCTGGTCTGGCTGGCCGATGCCATGCAGGTGCTGTCCATCGGCTTCAGCGCGCCGTCCATTGCCAAGACCTTCGGCAAGACCGTGCCCGAGGCGCTGCAGACCGGCACCTTCTTCTTCATCGGCATGCTGATCGGCGCCTTCGTCTTCGGCCGCCTGGCCGACCGCATCGGGCGCCGCCCGGTGCTGATGATGGCCGTGGTGATCGACGCCTTCGCGGGCGTGGCCTCGGCCTTTGCGCCCGAGTTCGCCTGGCTGCTGGTGCTGCGCTTCATCACCGGCATCGGCGTGGGCGGCACGCTGCCCGTGGACTACACCATGATGGCCGAGTTCCTGCCCAGCGACCGCCGCGGCCGCTGGCTGGTGCTGCTGGAATCGTTCTGGGCCGTGGGCACCATCTTCCTGGCCATCCTGGCGCTGGTGGCCGTGTCCTGGGGCGACGATGCCTGGCGCGTGATCTTCTTCGTGACCGGACTGCCGGCGCTGATCGGCGTGGTGCTGCGCTTCTACATCCCCGAGTCGCCCATGTTCCTCAACCGCAACGGCAAGTCCGAGGAGGCGCGCAAGGTGCTGCAGCGGGTGGCCAAGGTCAACGGCACCACCGCGGACATCCCCGCCCTGCAGCCTGAAAAGCAGGAGCGCAAATCCATCCTCGCGCTGTTCAACGGCGACCTGCGCCGCCGCAGCCTCTCGCTGTTCCTGGCCTGGGCGCTGATCTCCATCGCCTACTACGGTGTCTTCGTCTACCTGCCTGTCAAGCTCAGCAGCGAGGGCTTCGCCTTCATGCGCGGCCAGGTCTTCCTGGTGGTGCTGGCCCTGGTGCAACTGCCCGGCTTTGCGCTGTCGGCCTATGGCGTGGAGCGCTGGGGCCGCAAGCCCACGCTGATCGGCTTTTTGCTGCTCAGCGCCGTCGGCTGCATGTTCTACAGCCTGGGCTCGTCGCCCTTCGTGGTCATCGGCTCCACCCTGCTGATGAGCTTCTCGCTGCTGGGCACCTGGGGCGCGCTGTATGCGTTCACCCCCGAGGTCTACCCCACCGACCTGCGTGCCAGCGGCATGGGCATGGCCGGCGCCGTGGCGCGCTTCGGCGGCCTGTTCGCCCCGGCCATCATTGCGCCCATCATGGCCACCCACTTCACCCTGGCGCTGGCCGTGCTGTCCGCCATGCTGGTGGGCGGTGCCCTGTCGATCTGGGCCGTGGATGTGGAATCGCGCAACCGGGCGCTGGATTGACGCCGAGGAAGAACTTCGACTTAAAAAGGCCTGCGCAAGCAGGCCTTTTTTCATGGGGTCCCCAAATGAGGATCAGGCCTTTTTCGAAGGCAGGGCGTGCGGATTGTCCGATTTGCTGGAGAACATCCATGGACTGAAGCTCCTGTGAGCTCAACCGGTCCATGCGACACAATGACTGCTCCTGGCGCAAGCAATTCGCTGCGCCATATATCCAGCGGAGCCTTGTTCTCATGTCATTGAATGGCAGCTATCGCAGGCATGGCCTGGTCGCCACGGCAATCCTGGTTGTGCTCTGCCTTTCAGTGCTGGTCGCTCCTCGAAAGGCGATGGCCAACCAGGAAGAACCAGTGGTTTTGCTCGGCTCGATCCATCGTTCGGTCGGAGAAGGGCAAACCATGGGCTGCGAGAAAATTACGCTGCGGCCCAAGGATGTCATCCGTTATTTCTCCACGGCAACCGAGGTTTCCTTCTCCACCTTCCACTATGAATCGATCATTCTGCCTTGCGCCTTCAGTGGGAAGCTGCGGCGCAATGGCGTGGTCTATGGGTGGAGCATCAATGCAGCAGGCGCCGGGTATCTCTATCCGGAAGATGGGCGTGAGAATCTGTTTTTTCTTTGCTATAGGTCGTGCGCAAAGGCACTGCCTGGGTTGATGGGGCTTTGACGGCGAGGGCCCAAGCCCTTTGAGATCGCCTGGCAGCCATCCTCATGAAAACAGGGGCTCTTCAATCCGCCTCGCCACCTTCCAGCATCTTCTTGAGCAGAAAATCCAGCGCCAGGCGCTCGGCCGGATTGAGCCTGCCGTAGGTGCTTTCGGTGATCTGCTTGGCGAAGGGCTCCATGTCGCGCACCAGGTCCTGGCCGGCCTCGGTGAGGTTGATGACGACCTTGCGGCGGTCGATGCGGTCATGGTCCACCTGCACCAGTTCGCGCTGCTTGAGCCGGTCCACCACGCCGCGGATGGTGGCCTGGTCGATCACGGTGGCCTTGACGATGTCGGCCAGCGAGCTGCCGCTGTTGTCGCGCACGGAGCACAGCACCACGAATTGCGCGGCCGTGAGCTGCGAGTCGGGAATGTATTGCTGGAACAGTGCAGTGTGGCGCTGATAGACACGCCGCAGCAGGTGGCCGATCTGGTCTGAAAAATGATAGCCATCCTGTGGCGTCATGGCTGATGGCTGGTGGTTCATGGTGCGCGTGAGCTTATCAAAATTCATACCAAATACCGTGTGATTTGCGACAAGCCGGGCGCATTTGCCAAGTGGCGCAAACCCGCGCTGGCTGCGGCATCCGCAAGACCTGGGGCAGCAGGCGCAGCACTGCCCGGCGGCTCATTTGCCGATTGAATGGCGCAATCATCCGTTTGAATTTGACGGCTTGCCCGGCAGGCCTTGAAATGGCATGAGAGACAAAGCGCCAGCGGACCGGACCGCGCCGCTCCCCACAACGAAAGCCAGCAGGGACACCCATGCCAGCCACACAAGGGAAGATCATTCCCATTGCCGTCATCAATGCCGCTGTTGCCGGCAGCGCACTCGGCGCCCATGAGCGCGAGGCCGTCGAGCACGCCATTGCCGTCCACGCCCGGCGCCCCGGCCCCCTGATCGAGTTGCTGCACGCCGTGCAGGACATGCTGGGCCATATCCCCGAAGCCGCCGTGCCGCGCATTGCCGATGCGCTGAACCTCTCGCGTGCCGAGGTGCATGGCGTCATCTCCTACTACCCCCATTTCCGCAGCACGCCAGCGGGCCGCCATGTGCTGCAGGTCTGCCGCGCCGAGGCCTGCCAGTCGCGCGGTGCGGATGCGCTGCTGACCCACGCAGGCCAGGCGCTGGGCTGCGGATCGAGTGGGCACGGGCATGGGCATGCAACCAGTGCCGATGGCGCCGTCACGCTGGAGCCGGTCTACTGCCTGGGCCTGTGCGCGTCATCGCCTGCCGTGATGCTCGATGGCCAGCCCCATGCGCATGTCTCGGCCAACGGACTGGATGCACTCATCGCGCAATGCCGCCAGCCGGAGCAGGCCGGCGAGCCGGTGGCGCAGCCTGCGCATGCAGGGACAGGGGCAGGGGCAGGCTCCGGCGTGCGCGTCTACGTGCCCCGCGATGCCGCCGCGCTGGCCGTGGGCGCTGACGCCGTGGCCGGCGCCCTGCAGCGCGAGTGCGCGGCGCGCGGCCTTCAGGTGCAGATCGTGCGCAACGGCTCGCGCGGCCTGCTGTGGCTGGAGACCCTGGTGGAGGTCGAGACGCCCGAAGGCCGCGTGGCCTACGGCCCGGTCACGGCCGATGCGGTGCCGGGCCTGATCGATGCCGGAATGCTGCAGGGCGGCAGCCATGCGCTGTGCCATGGACTGACCGAGGCCATTGCCTACCTGGCGCGCCAGGAGCGCCTGACCTTTGCGCGCGTGGGCGTCATCGATCCGCTGAACCTGTCCGACTATGCGGCCCATGGCGGTTGGCAGGGGCTGGAGCGCGCGGCGCGCATGGAGCCCGCGGCCATCGTGCAGGAGGTGCTGGATTCGGGCCTGCGCGGCCGTGGCGGTGCGGCGTTTCCGGCCGGCATCAAGTGGAAGACCGTGGCCGCCGCAGCGGGGCCGCAAAAGTACATTGCCTGCAACGCCGACGAGGGCGACTCGGGCACCTTCGCCGATCGGCTGCTGATGGAAGGCGATCCCTACACGCTGATCGAAGGCATGGCCATCGCTGGCCTGGCCGTGGGCGCCACGCAGGGCCTTGTCTATGTGCGCAGCGAGTATCCGCATGCCATCGCCACCCTGCGCGAAGCCATTGCGCGCGCCGAGGCCGCAGGCTGGCTGGGCCGCGACGTGGCCGGCAGCGGGCGGGCCTTCCACATGGAGGTGCGCAAGGGCGCGGGCAGCTATGTCTGCGGCGAGGAAACGGCCATGCTGGAGAGCATCGAGGGCCGGCGCGGCATTGTGCGCGCCAAGCCGCCGCTGCCGGCCATAGCGGGGCTGTGGGGCCGGCCCACGGTGATCAACAACGTGATCACGCTGGCCACGGTGCCGCTGATCCTGGCGCGCGGCGCGGCTTTCTACCAGGGCTTCGGCATGGGCCGCTCGCGCGGCACCCTGCCGTTCCAGCTGGCCGGCAACATTGCGCGCGGAGGGCTGGTGGAAAAGGCCTTCGGCCTGAGCCTGCGCGAGCTGGTGGAAGACTTCGGCGGCGGCACGGCCACCGGCCGCGCCATCAAGGCCGTGCAGGTGGGCGGCCCGCTGGGCAGCTATGTGGCGCCGGCCGACTGGGATGCGCCGCTGGACTACGAGGCCTATGCCGCCAAGGGCAACGTGGTGGGACACGGCGGCATCGTCGTGCATGACGACACGGCCGACATGGCGCAGCTGGCGCGCTACGCCATGGAGTTCTGCGCCATCGAGTCCTGCGGCAAGTGCACGCCCTGCCGCATCGGCTCCACGCGCGGCGTGGAGGTCATCGACCGCATCGTGCGCACCGGCACCGACCCTGCCGCCCACGCCGGCCACGCCGGCCAGGTGGCCCTGCTGGAAAGCCTGTGCGACACCATGCAGCACGGCTCCATGTGCGCCATGGGCGGGATGACGCCGTATCCCGTGCGCTCGGCGCTGACTCACTACCCCCAGGACTTCGGCATCGAGTCCACCACGGCCGCAGCGGCTGCCTGAACGGAGAACACCATGCTCGACCATTTGAAGCAAGCCGACTGGGGCACGCCCGCCAGCCCGTCCGAACGCCTGATCACCCTGGAGATCGACGGCCGCGAGGTCTGCGTTCCCGAGGGCACATCGCTGATGCGCGCTGCCATGGAAGGCGGCGTCAGCGTGCCCAAGCTGTGCGCCACCGACAGCCTGGAGCCCTTCGGCTCCTGCCGCCTGTGCCTGGTGCAGATTGAAGGCCGCAAGGGCTTTCCGGCCTCGTGCACCACGCCGGCCGAGCCGGGCATGAAGGTGCGCACGCAAAGCCCGCAACTGCAGGAGCTGCGCCGCGGCGTGATGGAGCTGTACATCTCCGACCATCCGCTGGACTGCCTGACCTGCAGCGCCAACGGCGACTGCGAACTGCAGGACATGGCCGGCACCGTGGGCCTGCGCGAGGTGCGCTACGGCTTCGACGGCGCCAACCATTTCAAGGGCCAGGCGCGCGCCGAGGTCGATGTCTCCAACCCGTACTTCAGCTACGACCCCAGCAAGTGCATCGTCTGCAACCGCTGCGTGCGCGCCTGCGAGGAGACGCAGGGCACCTTTGCGCTGACCATCTCGGGCCGGGGGTTCGAATCGCGCGTCACGGCGGGGCAGGGCGGCAGCTTCATGGACAGCGACTGCGTCAGCTGCGGCGCCTGCGTGCAGGCCTGCCCCACGGCCACGCTGCAGGAAAAGACCGTGACCGAGCTGGGCCAGGCCGGGCACAGCGCCATCACCACCTGCGCCTACTGCGGCGTGGGCTGCGGCTTCAAGGCCGAGATGAAGGGCGAGCAGGTCGTGCGCATGGTGCCCTGGAAGGATGGTCAGGCCAACGAGGGCCATGCCTGCGTCAAGGGCCGCTTTGCCTGGGGCTATGCCACGCACAAGGACCGCATCACCCGGCCCATGGTCCGCGCGAAGATCTCCGACCCCTGGCGCGAAGTGAGCTGGGAAGAGGCCATTGCCCACACGGCCCGCGAGTTCCGCCGCATCCAGGCGAAGCACGGCAAGGATTCCATTGGCGGCATCACCTCCTCGCGTTGCACCAATGAAGAGGCCTACCTGGTGCAAAAGCTGGTGCGCACGGCCTTCGGCAACAACAACGTCGATACCTGCGCGCGCGTGTGCCACTCGCCCACGGGCTATGGCCTGGGCCAGACCTATGGCACCTCGGCCGGCACGCAGACCTTCAAGTCCATCGAGCACACGGACGTGGTCATGGTCATCGGCGCCAACCCCACGGCCGCGCACCCGGTGTTCGGCTCGCGCATGAAAAAGCGCTTGCGCGGCGACGGCCGGCGTGCAGGCGCCAAGCTCATCGTCATCGACCCGCGCGAGATCGAGCTCGTCAAGTCGCCCCACATCCGCGCCGACTACCACCTGCAACTGCGGCCCGGCACCAACGTGGC
Source organism: Delftia acidovorans NBRC 14950 (assembly GCF_001598795.1). Lineage (GTDB taxonomy): Bacteria > Pseudomonadota > Gammaproteobacteria > Burkholderiales > Burkholderiaceae_C > Comamonas > Comamonas acidovorans. The sequence continues at coordinate 276,376 of NZ_BCZP01000008.1, forward strand.
CATGATCACCTCGCTGGCCCATGTCATCGTCACCGAAGGCTGGCTGGCCGAGGACTACATCGCCGAGCGCTGCGATGCCAAGTCCTTCGCCCAGTGGAAGGAATTCGTGGCCCGGCCCGAGAACTCGCCCGAGGCCATGGCCGAGGTCACCGGGGTGGCGCCTGACCTGGTGCGCGGCGCCGCGCGCCTGTATGCGCTGGGTGCCGAGGACCATCCAGCGGGCCGCCCCGTCAACGCGGCCATCTACTACGGCCTGGGCGTGACCGAGCATGCGCAGGGCTCGACCATGGTCATGGGCATCGCCAACCTGGCCATGGCCACGGGCAACGTGGGCCGCGAAGGCGTGGGCGTGAACCCGCTGCGCGGCCAGAACAATGTGCAGGGCTCCTGCGACATGGGCTCCTTCCCGCACGAGCTGCCCGGCTACCGCCACATCTCGGACAGCACGGTGCGCGCCGAGTTCGAGGACGCCTGGGGCGTCGCACTCAGCCCCGAGCCCGGCCTGCGCATTCCCAACATGTTCGAGGCGGCCCTGGCCGGCAGCTTCATGGGCCTGTACTGCGAGGGCGAGGACATCGTGCAGTCCGACCCCAACACGCAGCATGTGACGGCCGCGCTCTCGGCCATGGAATGCGTGGTGGTGCAGGACATCTTCCTCAACGAAACCGCCAAGTACGCCCATGTCTTCCTGCCGGGCGCTTCCTTCCTCGAAAAGGACGGCACCTTCACCAATGCCGAGCGCCGCATCTCGCGCGTGCGCAAGGTCATGGCGCCGCTGGCCGGCCATGCCGATTGGGAGGTCACCCAGCTGCTGGCCAATGCGCTGGGCTACGCCATGCACTACAAGCACCCGAGCGAGATCATGGCCGAGATCGCCGCGCTCACGCCCAGCTTCGCGGGCGTGAACTACGACAAGATCGACCGGCTGGGCAGCGTGCAATGGCCCTGCAATGACAGCACCGAAGAGGCCGGCACTTCCATCATGCACAGGGACCGCTTCGTGCGCGGCAAGGGCCGCTTCATCATCACCCAGTACGTGGCCACCGACGAGAAGGTCACCCAGCGCTTTCCGCTGCTGCTGACCACGGGCCGCATCCTGTCTCAGTACAACGTGGGCGCCCAGACCCGGCGCACGCACAACAGCCACTGGCACAGCGAGGACCGGCTGGAAATCCATCCGCATGACGCCGAGGACCGCGGCATACGCGACGGCGACTGGGTCGGCATCGCCAGCCGCGCGGGCGAGACCGTGCTGCGCGCCACCGTCACCGAGCGCATACAGCCCGGCGTGGTCTACACCACCTTCCACTTTCCCGAATCCGGCGCCAACGTCATCACCACCGACAGCTCGGACTGGGCCACCAACTGTCCCGAATACAAGGTCACGGCCGTGCAGGTGCTGCCCGTCCCCCAGCACGCCCAGCCGTCCGACTGGCAGCGCGGCTTTGCGCGCATGCATGAAGAGCAGATCGGCCTGTTGCAAGCCGCGCAGGCAGGCAGCATGGCCGTGGCGGGAGGCAAGTGATGGACAGCGCGAACCTGGTCCGCATGGCCAACCGCATCGGCGAGTTCTTCGAGGCCATGCCCGAGCGCGACGAGGCCCTGCAGGGCATTGCCGAACACATCCGCAAATTCTGGGAGCCCCGCATGCGCGCCGAACTGGCCCGCGTGCTGGCCAGCCCCGACGAGGCGCAGGCGCTCAAGCCCATCGTGCGCGAGGCGCTGATGCTGCATCCGCTGACCTTGCCGTCGGCGGCGCAGGCTTAGCCAAAGCGCTTCTTCCTCGCCATCTCCCGCGCCAGCGCCACAAAGCCTGCGGCCGCTGGCGACAGCCGCTCCATGCTGCGCACGGCCAAGCCGGTGACGCGGCGCTGGCGGGGCGAGAGGCTGCGGTAGACCATGCCTTCAGGCGCCTGCTCGGGCACGGCCAGGCGTGCGGCAATGGCAATGGCGTGGCCTTGGGCCACGAAGCCCTGCATGGAGGACATCTGCTCGAAGTGGTAGATGGCCGCAGGCTGGGCGCCGGCCTCGGCCAGGAAGCGGTCGATGTGCGCGCCCGACCCGGCCGAGGTGCGCACAAAGGCCTCGCCCTGCAGGTCGGCGGCGCGGATGCTGCGCTGGGCCGCCAGCCGGTGCGATGCGGGCAGCAGCGCCACCAGTTCGTCTTCCACCAGGGGTACGGTCTCGAAGCGCTCGTCGGGCAGCACGACGAAGCCGATCTCCACGCGCCGCTCCAGCAGCCACTTGACCACGGTGTCGTCGTTTTGCTCGTCGATCTGCACCAGTACGGCGGGCTGGCGCCGCCGGTATTCGGTGATCAGCGGGGGCAGCAGCCGCAGCGAAGAGGTGGCGCCGAACGAGGCCACGCGCAGCGTGCCGCGCGCCATGCCGCGCTCGGCATCGGCCTCCTGCCGCAAGGCCTCCTTTTGCTGGAGGATGTCGTTGGCGCGCTGCAGCAGCCGCGTGCCTGCGTCGGTCAGCGGGGAGTGAGGGCCTTCGCGCCGCACCAACTGCACCTGCAGCTCGCCTTCCAGCGCGCGCAGGGCATGGCTGACGGCGCTCTGGGTAATGCCCAGCAGCGCGGCCGCGCGCGAGAAACTGCCGGCACGGGCCAGCGCCGCGAACACTTCGAGCTGGGTGAAGGTCATAGGATCACGGTGTCCAGGTCATGAGCATTCGCTCATTTGTCTATGAATCGATATGAGCACATAGTACGCGCCATGAATTTTCAACGCTTCTTCGGTCCCCACCTGCGGCTTGTCGGCATGGCCCTGCTGTGGGGCGCTTCCTGGCCTGCGGGCCGCGTGGTGGCACAGAACATGCCGCCGCTGGCAGCCGCCAGCCTGCGCTTCCTGCTGGCCGCCGCCGTGCTGCTGCCGTGGCTGTACTGGGCCGGTGGCATGGCCGGTCTCAGGCACTGGAGCGCCAAACGCTGGCTGGGCATGGCGGCCGCTGGTGCCACGGGCGTGTTCGGCTATGCGGCCTTCTTCCTCATGGGGCTGCAGCATGTGCCGGCCGGCAAGGCGGCCCTGGTGATCACGCTCAACCCCGTGCTCACGCTGGCGCTGGCGGTCTGGCTGTTCGGCGAGCGGCTCAACCGCACCATTGCCCTGGGCATGGCGCTGGCGGCCTGCGGCGCCGTGGTGGTGATCTCGCATGGCCAGCCGCTGGCGCTGCTGCAGGGATCGGTGGGCGCCGGCGAGCTGCTGATCCTGGGCTGCGTGGTCTGCTGGGTGAGCTACACCCTGATCGGCCGCTGGCTGCTCACGGGTGTCGATGCGCTGTCGGCCACGGCCGTGACCTCGACCATGGGCGCGGCCATGCTGCTGGTGGCCAGTCTGGTGGTGGAAGGGCCGGCCGGCCTGCAGGCTGCCGTGCTTGGCAACGCAACCGCCTGGGGTGCGCTGGCCTTCCTGGCCTTCGGCGCCACGGCGCTTGCCTATGCCTGGTACTTCGACGGCGTCAAGGCGCTGGGTGCGGGTGCGGCCTCGGGCTACATCACCCTGGTGCCCGTGATCGGCGTGGCGCTGTCGGCGCTGTGGTTGGGCGAGAGCATCGATGCCAGCATCGTGCTGGGCGGCGGCATGGCCGTGGCCGGCACGGCGCTGATGAACTGGGGGCGCAGGCCTGCGCCCGCCCCGCGCATGCAGGGTGCGCAGGCGGCAGTCCGCAGTTGACGTGTCAGGTGCTCCGCCTGGCGCGGATGGCGTTGCGCGCGGCGCGCAGCAGCTTCAACTGGAGCCAGGATGCTGCCAGCAGGCCTGCCGCAACGATGAGCCAGTGATGCAAGGCAAACCCTGGCTGGTAAAAGCGCACGGGCAGATCGACTGCCTCCACCAGCACGCCGATCTCGATGAACGCCAGCAGGCCTGCCATGGTGGCAAGCCAGCCGGGTTCGCGCTGCGATGGGCCGGCTTGGGACCGCTTTCGGCGTCCTGCCAGCCTGAAGAAAATGCCCAGGGCGATGGTGCCCAGAATCAAGGCCAGCACCAGCTTGCCCAGCAAGCTGGCTGCGGCCGCGCCGCCCAGGGACAGGATCAGGCCCACGATCTCGGCCACGGCTTCGAACCGTGCCGCAAGGGCCTTGCGGATGCGCAACAACATGGCAGCCTTCCTTCAGCGTCTGTGCGCTTCAGAAGGCCGTGTGCCGCAGCATGGTGATTTCCTGAGCTTGCCCATCCCGTCCCCCTGGTTGTGTGATCCGGCGAGCGTATCAAAACCTGTCGGGCGACCGGAGGCGGTCCAGGCTCAATCCATGCTGATGTTGCGCTCCGTGATCACCTTGGTCCAGCGCACGGACTCGGCCTGCAGGTGCTTTGCCGCTTCCTCGGGCGTGGAGCCCACGACTTCGGCGCCGATGGCCTTGAAGCGTTCGAGCACGTCGGGCTGCTTCATCTCTGCCACGAAGACCTGGTTGAGCTTCTTGACGATGGCCGGCGGCGTGCTGGCTGGCATGAAGACGGCGAACCAGGGCGAGACCTCGTAGCCCTTGATGCCGGCCTCTTCCATGGTGGGCACGTCGGGCATGCTGGACGAGCGCTTGGCCGTGGTCACGGCCAGGGCGCGCAGCTTGCCCGACTGGATGTGCGGGCGCGCCGAGGTGATGGAGTCGAACATGTAGTTGACCTGTCCACCCAGCAGGTCGGAGACGGCCGGGCCCGATCCCTTGTAGGGGATGTGCAGGATGTCCACGCCGGCCAGCGAGTTGAACACTTCGCCTGCCAGGTGGATGGAGGTGCCGTTGCCGGCCGAGGCATAGGTCAGCTTGCCGGGCGAGGCCTTGGCGGCGGCCACCACGTCGGCCACGCTCTTGACGTTGGGCTGGGTGGAGTTGGTGACAAGGATGTTGGGCACCACGGCCAGCACGCCCACGGGGGCGAAGTCCTTGATCGGGTCGTAGCTGAGCTTGCGGTACAGCGGCTTGTTGGTGGCCATGCCGATGGAGGTGATCATCAGCGTGTAGCCGTCGCCGGGCTGCTTGGCCACGAAGTCGGCGCCGATGTTGCCGCCGGCGCCGGGACGGTTCTCGATCACGAAGGGCTGGCCCAGCGTGCGGCCGGCCTTCTCGCCCAGGGTGCGCGCGATGGCGTCCATGGCGCCGCCCGGCGGGAAGGGAACGATCCAGCGGATGGGCTTGCTGGGCCAGTTGGCCTCGGGGGCCTGGGCGTGCGCGGCGGGCATCACGGCGGACAGGCACAGGCCTGCGGCTGCGGCGGTCAGAAAACGGCGTTTCACATTCACTTCAGTTGTCTCCGAAAAATTTGGTCTTGGTTTGGGCTGTGCTCAGGCGATGGCCGAGGGGTGCCGGGCCAGCGGCGTGACCTGGATGTCCATGTAGGGGAACAGCGGCAGGCCCTGCAGCAGCTCGTGCAGCTCGTCGTTGGAGGCCACGTCGAACACGCTGTAGTTGGCGTACTCGCCCACCACGCGCCAGATGTGGGGCCAGCGGCCTTCGTGCTGCAGTTGCTGGGAGTAGGCCTTCTCGCGGGCCTTGATCTCGGCTGCCACGTCGGCGGGCAGGTCGTGGGGGATCTTCACGTCCATGCGGACCAGATAAAGCATGTTTGTCTCCAGGAGGAATGAAAGGAATTCAGGTCGCAGCCCCGGTCCGGGCCTGCCCCATGTCGAAGTGCTGCGGCTGGCTGTCGGCCAGCGCGCGGTCGAAACGCGCGAGTTGCTGCAGGTCGATCTCCACGCCCAGGCCCGGCCCGTCGGGCAGTTGCAGCTCGAAGTCGCGGATGGCCATGCGCTCGGTGACGATGTCGTCCACCAGCAGCTGAGGGCCGAACAGCTCGCAGTTGTAGTGCTGCCCGCCCAGCGTGGCAAAGACATGGGCCGAGGCGGCCGAGCCGATCGAGGTCTCCAGCATGGTGCCGCCGTACCAGCCGATGTCGGCCGCCTGGGCAATGGCCGCCACCTTGCGCGTGCGCAGCAGGCCGCCGTGCTTGGCCACCTTGAGCGAGAACACATGGCTGGCCTGCTCGCGCGCCAGGCGCATGGCGTCGTAGGGCGTGCACACGCTCTCGTCGGCCATGACCAGGGCGCCCTGCAGCGTGGCCGTCAGCTCGCGCAGCGCGGGCACGTTCCAGCCGGCCACGGGCTGCTCGATCAGGGTCACGCCGGCATCGATCAGCTGCGGCAGAAAGCGCCGCGCCGTGGCGCCGTCCCAGGCCTGGTTCACGTCCACGGTCAGCGTGGCGCGTCCCTGCAGGCCGCGTGCGATCTCGCTCACATGGGCCACATCAGCCTCGGGCGTGCGCGCGCCGATCTTCATCTTGAAGATGCGGTGGCGTTTTTGTTCCAGGCGCAGATGGGCCTCGGCCAGGTCGCGCTCGATGTCGCCGCTGGCCAGCGTCCAGGCCAGGGGCAGGCTGTCGCGCTGCTTGCCGCCCAGCAATTGCCAAAGCGGCAACTGCAGGCTGCGGGCCACGGCGTCCAGCAGCGCGATCTCCACGGCGCTCTTGGCAAAGGCATTGCCCTTGCAGGCCAGGTCCATGCGCGAGAGGCAGGCCTCGAAGCGCGCGCCGTCCTGGCCGATCAGGCTGGGCGCCAGGTGGTTGGTGATGGCGTGGTGGATGCTCTCGGGCGATTCCTCGTTCCACGACGGGCCGCCGATGGTGGCGGCCTCGCCAAAGCCCGTGGCGCCATTGCGCAGCCACAGCTGCACGATCACCGGGCTTTGCCGGCTGATGGAGCCGAACGACAGCTTGTGCGGACGGATGGTGGGAATGTCGAGGATCCGCGCCTCGATGCGCTCGATCAGGAAACGGTCTTGCATGGCAGTGGCGTGTGTCTTGGCTGGCGGCGGCTGCCGGCGATGGACACAAGCGTAAATCCATGCATTGTGTGGATCTATTGAATTATTTGTGAGAAATCATTCGATGGTGTCGATGTATTGAATGCCTGCGCGGCAGGCAGGGGGCGCGGCAGCCTTGTGCTGCGCACGCCCTCTGGCGACTGGATCAGAAACTGCTGCGCAGCGTGACCATGATGCTGCGCGGCAGGCCGTAGTAGTTGCTGCGCGTGGCCGTGCCCACGCGCTCCCAGTAAACGCGGTCGAAGAGGTTGTCGATGTTCACGGCCAGCTTGACCTTGGGGGTGAGCGGGTAGGCGGCATAGGCGGACCAGACGCCGTAGCCACCCGCGCGCCAGCGCACGGTGCCCAGGGTGTCGTAGAACTCGCTGACGGCGCGCACGCCCGCGCCCAGCTCCAGCCCCTGGGCCACGGGGCCGGCCACGCGGTAGCGCGCCCACAGGTTCACGCTGTGGCGCGGTGACATGGTGCTGAAGTCGGTGCCCGTCTGCGTGACGGTGCCCTGCAGGTATTTGGAGCGCATGTAGGCGTAGCTGGCCGCCACGTCCCAGCGCGGCGACAGCGAGCCGACCACTTCGGCCTCGAAGCCTTCGGAGCGCACCTTGCCTGCGGGGATGACGAAGGCGGCATCGCCAGGGTCGGCCAGCGCGCGGTTGGTGTCCTGCATGCGGTAGACGGCGGCGGTGGCGCTCAGGCGTCCGTCCAGCAGGCTGCCCTTGATGCCGGCCTCCACCTGCCGGCCCTCGCGCGGGGCGATCTGGCCGCCGCCGGCCAGGCGCCCGCTTTGCGGCTGGAAGATGCGCGACTGGCTGGCGTAGAGCGTCCAGCTGTCGTTCAGATCGAAGAGCACGGCGCCGAAGGGCGTGAACTGGCCATCGACCTCGTAGCCCGAGCGCGTGTTCTGCAGCCGGTCCGAGGTTTCTGTCTTCCACCAGCTCTTGCGCGCGCCCGCCACCAGGGTGAGGGCCTGCGTGGGCTTGATGCGCAACTGGCCGTAGACGCCGCGCAGGCTGGTGCGCGTGATGTCGTCGGCAAAGGGCTTGAAGCTGGGCTCGGGGATGGTGGAGGGGTCGTAGTGGAACAGGTCGGCCGGCGTGTTCATGGCGCCGCGCAGCATGCGCAGGTGCATGTTGGAGCTGCGGTAGTCCGCGCCCGCGATGAAATGGTGCGTCTGCCCGGCCCATTGCCAGGGCGTGCTGTAGTAGAGGTCGGCCGTGGTGTCGGCGTAGTCGCGGTCCACGGTCTGGGCCTGGGTGAAGCGGCTGATGCCGGTGTCCGAGACGGCCGAGTAACCGTTGATGTACTTGTCGCGCTGCTGGCGCAGCACGCGGCGGGCGGCCACCTTGAACAGGCCGCCGCCGTCGAGCCGCGTCTCCGACTCGATGAAGCCGGCCAGCGATTCGGGCGCGGCGCGGCCCCAGTCGGCGGCAATGGCCACGTCGCGCGGAATGGGGGCCAGCCTGCCGTCGGCGTGGGCGGGCAGGCCGGTGTCGTAGTTGCCCCGGCCGCGCTGCCAGGTGGCGCCCACCGAGACCGTGCTCTGGGAAGTGATGTCCAGCTCCACCGTGCCATACAGGGCCTGCTTGTGGCCGTCCATGGCCATCACGGGGCTGCCGAAGTTCTCGTGCAGCGCCACCACCCGGCCACGCAGGCGGCCATCTTCGGACAGCGGGCCGGTGACATCCACCTCGGCCCGCTTGCGCCCCCGCGAGCCCAGGCCGATGGCGCCCTGGCCCTGGTAGTCCGGCAGGGCGCGCTTGCGCACCAGGTTGAGCATGACGCTGGGCTCGCCCGCGCCCGAGAACAGCCCGGCCGGCCCGCGCAGGGCCTCGACCCGGTCGAACAGGGCCAGGTCCAGCGTTTCCTGGGTGGCCGGGTTGCCGCTGACGGTAAGACCGTCCAACTGGTAGGTGGACGACTGGTAGCCGCGCGAGAGGATGTCGCTGCGCCCGCCTGTGCTGCTTTGCCGGCGCACGACGATGCCGGGCACCACCTTGGCGGCTTCGGTGAGCTCCACGAAGTTCTGGTCATCGAGCTGCGCGCGCGAGATCACGGATACGGACTGCGGCGTCTCCCGGGCCGTCAGCTCGATCTTGGTGGCCGCGCTGGCATAGGGCGCCCGGTAGCTGCCCGTGCCTTCCGTGCGGCCGTCGCGCAGGGCCGTGGCCGTCACCCGCACTTCGTCCAGCGCGGTCTGCGGGCGCGCCGGGGCGGGGCGCAGCAGCCAGCCGCCCTGGGGCTGGGCAGAGGCTTGCAGCCCGCTGCCGGCCAGCAGGCGCTGCAGTGCCTCGGCCGGCTCCAGGCGGCCCTGGACGGCGGGCGCGGTCTTGCCTGCCAGCAGGGCGCTGTCGGCCGCGATGCTGGTGCCGGTGGCGCGCGCCAGGGCCTTGATGGCGTCGGACAGCGGCTGGGCCGGCAGGTCGATGTCGGCAGGGGCGGCCAGGGCTGGCGTGCAGGCCAGTGCCGCCGCGCAGGCGAGCAGGGACAGGCAGGCGCGTGCCGGGCGGGAGGAAAGAGGGCGGGCGGGCATGGCGGGAACGTTCTCCTGGGTATCGGTTGTGCTCGCCTGTATGACGGGGCAGCCCGCCGGATCCCTGATGTGTGTTGGCCGTTTTTTTTCAGTTTTTCCGGATTTTTTCCGGCGCCGTGCTGCGCGGGGCCAGCCAGGTGGCGCCGTCGCGCTCCTGCACGCGCACGGCGGCGATGCGCGGCAGCGCGTCCAGGAAACTCTCCACATCGGCGCGCTGCACGGCGGCCGTGATGCGCGGCCCGCCCGTGCCGTCGGCTACGGCCGCACGCACGGGCTGGCGGCGCCAGCGCGACAGCGTGGCCGCGATCTCGCCCAGCCCGGCGCTGTCGAAGACGATGAGGCCGCGTTCGATGGATGAGAAGCTGTCGCGCGCATCGCGCTGCACGCGGCGGGGGAGGGGGCTGGCGTGGGCGCCATCGGCACCGGGGGCGGCACCGGCGCTTTCGTCCGGCAGTTCCCCCACTTCGCCCGCCTGCAGCAGCAAGAACGGTGCTCCTTCAGCACCTTTCACTGCCAAACGCACCGTGCCATGCTCCACGCTCACCCGCACCAGGCCCGGCAGGCGGTTGACGGTGAAGCGCGTGCCCAGCACGGTGATGCGCGCCTGGCCTGCGTCGATGGTGAAGTGGCGGTCTGCATCCCTGGCCACGTCGAACAGGGCCTCGCCCTGCTCCAGCACCACGGCGCGCTGGCGGCGCGTGAAGCGCGTGGCGATGCGGCTGGCCGGTCCCAGGGTCAGCACGCTGGCGTCGGGCAGGTTCAGCACGATGCGTTCGCCAATCGCACTGTCGCGGGCCAGGGCGAACACGGTGGTGTCCTGCCATTCAAGCCAGCCGCGCCATGCCAGCAGGCCCGCCGTGCCCAGGCCGGCAACGCCCAGCACGCCGCGGGTGATGGCTGCGCGGCGCGTGTTGCGGCGCTGGCGTGCGGCGGTGTTCACGGCCGTGGCCAGGGCCTCGGTGCGGGGCGTGGAGTCGAAGTCCTGCCACAGCGCCTCGAAGGCGGCGTATTCGGCGGCGTGGCGCGGGTCGGCGTCCATCCAGGTGCGCCAGGCGGCGGCGTCGGCGGCGCCGGGCTGCGCTCCCGCATCCCGGTGCATGCGTATGAACCAGCGCGCGGCCTCTTCGCGCGGCGTGGTCATGGCGCGAGCAGCTCGCGCGCGGCGCGCAGGTCCAGCAGGGCGCGCATCAGGTGGCGCTCCACCATGTTCAGGCTGATGCCCAGCGTGGCGGCAATCCTGGGCTGGGAATGGCCTTCCACCTTGCACAGCCAGAACACCTCGCGGCAGCGCGGGGGAAGCCCTTCGATGACCCGCTGCGCAGCGGCCAGGCGCTGCTGCAGATCGGCCAGCACCTCGGCGGAAGGCGCGGTGAATGCTTCCTGCACGGCGATGGCGTCCGTGCGCCTGCCGGGGGCCGTGGAGTCCGGCTCGCCTGCCAGGTCGGGCAGGGGCACGAAGCGGCGTTCATGCGCCATCTGGTCCGCGAGCACGGTACGCGCCACCACGCGCAGATAGGCGTGCGGCTGGGCGATGCCTTCATGCCTGCCGCTGAGGGCGTAGCGCACGAAGGCGTCATGCAGCACATCCTGTGCACGGTGGATGCAGCGCGTGCTGCGCCAGATGGCGGGCAGCAGGCTGCCGTAGGCCCAGCGCAGGTCCAGGCCCAGCCAGGCTGCGGGAGTCGGATGGCGTGTCATACGAACGGGAATGGAGGTCGGGCGTGCCGACCGGCAGGTTCAGGGAGCAGGGTTGCGGCATTCTAAATGAGACTTTTTCTCATTTGCTGCCGAATGCCCACGCGCTCTCAGCCCTGTCTGGCACCGCTACAGCAACTCCGCCGGCCGCGTCTCCGAGGCGCCGGTGCGGCAGGGCAGGGTGATGCGAAACAGCGACCCGCCTTCGGAGCGGTTGCTGGCGGCGATGGTGCCGTCCATGGCGTCGATGATCTTGCGGCAGATGGCCAGGCCCAGGCCGGTGCCGCCCGAGCCGTTGCGGGTTTTGCTGGACTGCACGAAGGGCTGGAAGATCTTGTCCAGTTCCTGCGGAGGAATGCCCGGCCCCTGGTCGGAGACGGCGATGCAGATATCGCCCTGCTCATCGATGCGGCCCTGCACGTCGATGCGCCCGCCAATGGGCGAGAACTTGATGGCATTGGCCAGCACATTGCGCACCACCTGCTGGAAGCGCACGGGGTCGGCCTTGGCGATCAGCGGCGTGTCGTCGAGCTCCAGCCGCAGGTCGATCAGCTTTTGCTGCTGCTGCGGCTCCAGCTCGCGCACCACGGGCCGGATCAGGCTCCTGAGGTCGGTGCGCTCGACGTGGATGGTGCCCACGGCGCTTTCCAGCTTGGCCACGTCCAGCAGGTCGTTGACCAGGGCCAGCATGCGTATGCCCGCCTCGTGGATGTCGTTGAACATGTCGGCCATGGCGGGATTGCCGCGCGAGCGCAGGCCGCCGAGCTCGGCAAAGCCCATGATGGACTGCAGCGGGGTGCGCAGCTCATGGCTCATGTTGGCCACGAATTCCGATTTCACGCGGAAGGCCTCTTCGGCCGCGTCGCGGGCTTCGCGGGTGGCATGCTCGGCTGCGCGGAATTCGCTCACGTCCACAAAGATGCTGAGCACGCCGGTGATCTGGCCCTGGGCATTCTTGACGGCTGCCTTGGAGATCTGCACATCGCGGTAGCTGCCGTCCACATGGGGCAGCCGGGCCTCCACCATCATGCGCTGGCCCGAGCGCATCACGACCTGGTTGCTGCGCATCTGCAGCAGGGCATCGTCGCGCGCGTGCAGGCCCTTGATCTCGTGGCCGAGCACGGCGTAGCGGCCCCGGCCGAAGAAGTCCTCCCAGGCCTTGTTGACCAGGGCCACGCGCTGGTCCGCGTCGGTGACCAGCATGGGCAGGGGCGTGGTCTCGAACAGCAGATGCTGGAAGGCCAGCTGGGTCTGCAGTTCCTGCTGGGCCTTCCAGCGGGCGGTCACGTCCACGGCGCTGCCGGCAAAGCCCACCAGCCGGCCGTCGCGCAGCAGGGGAACCACGGCGATGTCGCAGAGCATCTCCCGGTTGCCCGGCAGGCGGAACATGGCCTGGCAGTTGCGCGGTGCCAGCCGGGCCAGTGGATCGAGCAGGGCCTGGATCTGCGCCAGGTACGAGCCGTCCACGATGTTCTCCAGCGGCTGGCCCACGGCCTCGGCGCTGGGCTGGCCGGTCAGCTGCTCCCAGCGCGCGTTCACGAAGGTCAGCAGTCCCTGGCTGTCGGTGCGAAAGATCAGCTCCTGCACGCTGCGCATGAGCACGGCCATCTCATGCTCGCTGCGCGCCAGGCGCGCCTGTGCCTGCTCCATGGCCTGCAGTGCCGACTTCTGGACCCTGCGGGTCTTGAGCACCGACCAGCTCAGTCCCAGCACCAGGGCCAGCAGGGCCAAGCCGGCCACGAAGAAGGCAAAGGCGTTGTCCCGCCAGCGCGCCACCATGGCCGCGTAGGGCTCCTCCACCACCAGCAGCAGCGGCCAGTTGCGCACGGTGCGGAACGACACGATCTGGTGGCGGCCCAGCATGCCCGCGCCGATGTAGGAGCCGAATTCGCTGTGCGGCAGCCATTCCTGGAACAGCGGCGTCTGCAGCGCGGCGGCCGCCTGCACGCCCGTGCCCGCATTGGTGCTGGCCAGGGGCCGGCCGTCATAGGTCAGCAGCACGGCCTCGTAGCTGAGGGTCTCCAGCGTGGACTGGTAGAAGTTGGCCACGGCGTCGGGATTGATCAGGGCTACCAGCACGGCGGGCATGCCGTTGTCCTGGTGGAAGGCCAGCAACTGCGGCAGGAAGGACACGCCGCGCGGCGTCGGATGCGCCCGTGGCGCCAGCGACGACAGGCTGCGGCCGGGCACCAGCCGGCCCAGCTGGGGCTTGCCGGGGATGAGGACGGCCGCCTTGTCGTGCAGCAGATCCTGCGTGTCGATCTGCTGGCCGGCCTCCCCGGCCTGGGTGCTGGCCAGGATGAGGCCCTTGTCGTCGATCAGCGCCATGCTGCGCAGGTAGGGCAACTGGGCGATCAGCAGGGCCATGGCGGCCTCGCGCGTGCCGCGCGCACTGCCTGCGGCCACAATGGCCGGGTTGTGCGCCAGGCTGGCCAGGGCCATTTCGGTGTTCTCGAAGGTCTTGGCCGTCTGGTCCTCCAGCACGCGGGCCAGCAGCGAGGCCTGGGACTTGCTCTGGTCCGCATCGGCATGCAGCTGGCTCCAGACGAAGAGCACCAGTCCGGCAAGCACGCACAGTGCAAAGGTCAGCACCAGTGCCTTGATGTGGGCACTGCGCCGGGCTCCGAGAAAATGATGCGCGGCAGCTCGTTCAGACATGATGAAGGTGCTCCATCGGAAGTTTCAGGGCGCGACGATGGCGGTCAGGCCGTTGTGGCGCGCGGCCCTGGCCAGGCGGCCGTCGCGCTTGATGTCCGAGACGAACTGGTTCAGGCGCGCCAGCCACTGGGCGTCGGCAGGGCTGGCCGCATAGCCGTAGGGCAGCACATGGAAGGGCTTGGGCGGCGCGATCAGCTGCATCCAGTCCGAGCTGTCCAGCAGCTTGCGGCTGTACGGGTAGTCGGTCATGAACACGTCCACGCGCCCGGCCATGAGTTCCTTTTCGCGGGTTTGCGGCGGCTCCACCAGCACCAGGTGCGCATGCCTGAGCGACTCGCGCATGACCGGCTCCATGAAGGTGCCGCGCTGCACGGCCACCTGCACGCCGGGCTGGTCGATGTCGGCCCAGCTGCGCACGGCGGGGTTGCTCTTGGTGGTGATGCCGTAGATATCGCTGCTCAGGTAGGGCTGGGTGAAGCGCAGCTGCTGCTGGCGCTGCGGCAGGATGCCGACGGCGAACATGGCCACGTCGCAGCGCGACTCCAGCAGGTCGGGCACCAGCCGCGAGAAGGACGAGTCCACATGCTGCAGCCGCGCGCCCAGGTCCTTGGCCAGCTCTGCCGAGAGCTCCGCGTCGATGCCCGTGAGCCTGCCCGTGCGTGCGTCACGGTAGGTGATGCCGTAGTAGTCGGGCCAGATGCAGACCTTCAGCGTGTGGCTGCTGGCCACGCGGTCCAGCACCTCGCCGGCCCGTGCTGCGCCAGGCCCCATGGCCAGCACCGCCACCCAGACCGGCACCAGTGCCAGCAGCAGCGCCTGTACAACGGGCAACACAACGGCCCGCACCAGCGCGGACAGGCGCGCGGCGTTCCCGGACGGTATCTGCCATCGGCCCGCGGCGGCCTGCGTGTGCATCGTCATCAGTCGCTCCTGTAAAGACTGGCCAGGGTCTCCAGCAGCCGGTTCGGGCTGAAGGGCTTGAGCAGGTATTCGTCGGCACCGGCATTGAAACCCGCCTCGCGGTCCTGCGCACTGCCCCGGGCCGTCAGCAGGATCACCCGCGTGTGCCGCAGGTCGTAGGAGGTCTTGATGCGGCAGCACACCTCCAGGCCGTCCAGCGTCCCCGGCATCATCATGTCCAGCAGCACGACATCGGGCTGGCTGCGCTGGGCCAGGGCCCAGGCTTCGTCACCGGTCGGCGCCTCCATGACTTCGTATGCGCTGGACTCCAGCGTCATGCGCAACAGCTTGCGGATGTCGGCTTGGTCTTCGGCGATCAGTATCTTCTTCATGGCGGGCCTTTCGCAACGCAGTTGAAGGGTTCTGCGTTGGATTGAATCATAAATATCAAATTCATCAAATTTGTATTGTTTTTTTTAATCGTATTTGATGCAAAATTGCTGCCATGTCCGAGAACAGCACCCCACCAGGCCAAATTCCGCACTACACGACCGCTGAGGTGGCCAAGCTGCTGGGCATGGCGGTGCGGTCGGTTCAGCTCATGGTCGATCGCGGCGATCTGGAGGCCTGGAAGACCCCCGGGGGGCACCGGCGCATCACGCGCGCCTCCGTGGAGCGCTGGCGCGGCAGGCAGGGTGATGCGGCCACCACGTCCGGGGCGCCAGCGGCGGCCCCGGCGCCCGCTCCCGCGCAGGCCGGCACGGGCCCGCGCGTGCTGCTGATCGAGGACTCCGTGCACTTCCAGAACCTGGTGCGCCTGCTGGTGCAGCGCCACTTTCCCGACGTGCAGCTGCACGTGGCGCACGACGGGATCACCGGCATGGCGCTGTACGGGCAGATCCAGCCCGACGTGCTGCTGGTGGACATCCTGCTGCCCGACATCGACGGCGCCGCCCTCATCACCACCTTGCGCACGCATGAGCAGTTCGCGCGCTGCAAGCTGCTGGTGGTCACCTCGCTGGATGCGGCAGAGCGCGAGGCCTACGCCTTTGCGCTGGGCGGCGCGCGCGTGATCCACAAACCCCAGCTCGTGCAGGAGCTGCCCGAGGCGCTGGGCGAGCTGCTGGGCAGGCAGGCAGCGTGAATCCGGCCCATCCTGCGGTCCTGCTGGTGGAGGACGATGCCTCGATTGCGCGATTCGTCACGCTGGCGCTGGAGGGCATGCCCCTCACCCTGGTGTCCTGCGCAAGTGCGGAGCAGGCGCAGAGCCTGCTGCAGAGCCAGCCCTTTGCCCTGCTGATCACCGACCTGATGCTGCCCGGCGCCTCCGGGGTCGAGCTCATCGAATGGCTGCGCAGCTCCCCGCAGGCCGGCTGCAGCGCCGTGGTCTTCAGCGCCGGCGTGCGGGCCGACGTGGCGCTGCGGCTGGAGCAACTGCAGGTCTGGGGCGTGCTGCGCAAGCCCGTGTCGGTGGCGCAACTGGTGGACTGCGTGGAATCGGTGCTGGCGGCGCAACCGGTCGGCTCGCCCGCGCCAGCCAGCGTGCAAGCTGCCGGTGCAGATGTGCCGGTGGATATGCAGGCGGATATGCCTGCGGATATGCCGGCGGATATGCCGGCGGATGGCGGCCCGGCCGCCGTCTCCAGCTACTTCGGCGGCGATGCCGCCCTGTTCCACAGCTACCGCGCCAGCTGTCTTGCGCAGTTGCCCGACGATGTGGCGCGGGGCGAAAACCTGCTGGCCGCGCGCGACGCCGCGGCGCTGCGCCGGCTGGCGCACAACCTCAAAAGCGTGCTGCGCCTGCTGGGGCACGAGCAGGCCAGTGGCCTGGCGCAGACGCTGGAGCAGGCCTGCCTGGCGAGCGACTGGGCGGGCGCCACCGATGCCTGGCGGCAACTGGGCGCGGCCCTGCTGGGAATGCTGGACGGCGCGGGCCAGCGGCCCCGGCGCGGCTGACACCGCGCCCGCCATTGCGCCATCCCGCCGTCATTGCGGCGGGCTGCGCCGCACCCAGCCGTGCCAGATTCCCGCCGCCGTGGGAATGGCCAGGCAGACGCCGGCCAGCATGTCGCCAAAGCCGCCGTCGCTGAACAGGGCCGAGACCAGGCCGATGGCCGTCAGCACGCCCAGCGCGATGGGCCAGCCCCAGAGGGCGAGAAAGCCCCGGTGTTGCGCGCCGCTCATGCCGTGATCTCCTTGCCGCGCGGCGCGGGCTGCGGGGCCGGCACGCTCTTGCCCTTTTTGACCCACAGGTACAGGCCCGTGCCCAGCACGATGATGCTGGCGATGTCCAGCAGCGCCCAGAGGATCTGCATGGCCCGCCCGCCGTAGTCGCCGAAGTGCAGCGGCTGGGACACCAGCAGCGCCGTCAGATACCAGGGCAGAGCGGGCGCGGCCGTGACCTGGGCGGTCTTGGCGTCCACCAGCACGGGCAGGAACAGGCGCGAGGTCAGGGGCTCGTTGCCACGCAGGAAGAAGGTGTGGTGGTGCGGGCTGGAGAACGTGGTGCCGGGGAAGGCGATGAAGTACAGCTTGGTGCCTGGCACCTGCTGCTGGGCGGCCTGCAGCGATTGCTGCAGCGAGGCGCGCTCCGCCACCGGCACCGTGTCCTGGCCCTGGTAGGGCGCCAGCACGCTGCTGAGCTGGTCATGCTGCCAGTACTTGATCAGCAGGTCGGCCCAGGTATTGATCATGCCGGTGGCGCCCACCACGAACAGCCACACCAGGGTGACGATGCCCAGCAGGTTGTGCAGGTCCAGCCACTTCAGGCGCGGCTGGCGCGTGCGGCGCACGGTGCCGAAATCGAGCTTGCGCATGAAGGGCGCGTACAGCACCACGCCGCTGACGATGGCGATCAGCAGCAGCAGCCCCATGAAGCCCAGGAACAGCTTGCCCGGCAGCCCCGCGAACAGGTCCACGTGCAGCTTGAACATGACCCACATGAAACCCTGGTCGAAGCGCGGCTGGGCCAGCAGTTCGGCCGTGCGCGCATCGACCACCACGGAGCGGAAATCGTCCGTGGGCGCCGGCGTGGGCGTCATGGTGACGAACCAGAGGTCGTCGGTGTCGTCGGACTTGGAGACGAACTGCACCACGCGGTCCGGGTGCTGGGCGCGGGCCACCTCCAGCACCTTGTCCAGGCTGGCATGGGGCGTGCCCTGGGGCATGGGCGGGGCCTCCACCTCGGTGCCCAGCAGGTGGCCGATTTCGTGGTGGAAGATCAGCGGAAGGCCGGTCAGGCACAGCAGCAGCATGAAGACGGTGCAGACCAGGCTGCTCCATTTGTGCAACCAGGCCCAGGTCTTGATCGTGTGGCTTTGCATGGGGTGTTTTTTTCTCTGACAGAAGGGGGCCTGGGGCCCCCGCCATCACCGCGCCCCCGGCGCCATGCCGGGGGCGGGGCGGTTTCCGGTGGCCGGGGGCTTAGAAGTCCACTTGTGCCGACAGCATCAGCGTGCGCGGCGCACCCGTGGTTGTGTAGCCGGCGGCAGTCACCCAGTAGCTCTTGTTGCTGACGTTCTCCAGGCTGGCGCGCAGCACCACCGGCTTGCCGGCCACATGGGTGCGCAGGCGTGCGCCCAGATCCAGGCGTGTCCAGCCGGGCATGCGCAGGATGTTGGCCGCGTCGTAGTACATGGACGAGGTGTGGATCACGCGGCCGTTCAGGCTCAGGCCCTCCACCCAGGGGGTATCCCAGTCCAGGCCCAGGTTGAAGGTGCGCTCGGGCACGCCGTTGGCATCGTTGCCCTGGTTCACGCCGCCTGCCGTGCGCGAGAGCCTGGCGTTGTTGAAGGCCGCGCTGGCCAGCAGGCGCAGGCCCTTGTGGATCTCGCCGTAGGCGGTCAGCTCCAGGCCGCGGTTGCGCGTCTCGCCGCCGAAGCTGTAGACATTGGTCACCGGGTCGGTCATGGAGCCCGGGCGCTGGATCTGGTAGAGCGCGGCCTGCGTGGTCATGCGGCCCCAGTCCACCTTCACGCCGACCTCGTACTGCTTGGACTTCTGCGGCGCGAACACCTGGCCGGCATTGGCCGTGTTGGGCCCGGCCGTGCCGCCTGCCGACAGGCCAGCCGTGTAGTTGGCGTAGACCGAGACATTGTTCTGCGGCTTGAACACCACGCCGGCCAGCGGCGTCACGGCGCTGGCCTTGTACAGCGTGGTGCCGCTGGCGTTCTTCTGGTCGATGGTCTGGTCGCGCAGGCCCACGGTCACCAGCACGCGGTCGCTGAACAGCGCCATGGTGTCGGCCAGCGCCAGGCTGTGCTGCGTCAGCTCGGCATTCTTGGTGGGCGCGCCGCGCACGAAGTCGATGGCAGGCAGGGGCGAGGGGTTGTAGATGTTGGAGGGGACGGCTTTGGTGGTCAGCTGGTAGAAGTAGCCGCTCTCGCGGTCCATGTAGTTGGCCGCTGCCACCACGGTGTGGCCGATGGCGCCGGTCTTGAAGCGCGTGCGCAGGCCCACGTCGGCCGAGGTGGTCTTGTTGAACTCGTCGTAGAAGCCGTTGCGCACGGTGAAGTTGCCCAGCGAGTCGATGCGCTGCACGGCCGTGGGAAAGCTCTGGTCACTGGACACATCGCTGTAGCCCACGCCGCCGTAGATGGAGGTGTTGGCGTTGATGTCGTATTCCACGCGCGAGATCACGGTCTTGGCCTTGTCCAGCAGCTCCGTGCCCGGGTTGAAGTTGGTGCGGCTTTCGGGCACGGCGGGCACCTGGGTGATGCCGGCCAGGAAGGCGCTTTGCGGGCGGAACTCCGTGGTCTTGCCGCTGGTGGTCAGCGCGTCCAGCGACCAGCGCAGGCCCTGGCCTTCGTAGTCCAGGCCCACCGATGCCAGGCCCAGGCGCTGGCGGCCGCCGTCGATGTTGCCTTCGCCATTGCGCCACACGCCGTTCACGCGCACGCCCCACTGGTTGTCTTCGCCAAAGCGGCGGCCCACGTCCAGGTGGGTGCCGAACTGGGCCTTGCCCATGTAGGTGGCGGTCAGGCGGTTCAGCGGCACGTCGCCCGCGCGCTTGGTCACCACGTTGATGCTGCCGCCGATGCTGCCGCTGGGACCCACGCCATTGGTCAGCGAGCCGGGGCCCTTGAGCACTTCCACGCGCTCGATCACCTCCAGCGGCAGGCGCGTGGAGGGCGACAGGCCGTACAGGCCGTTCACCGACACATCGCGCATGGACAGGGAAAAGCCCCGCACCTGGAAGTCATCGCCATAGCCGCCGCGCGCCTGCAGCGTGCGCACCGAGGCGTCGTTCATCACCACGTCGGCGATGGTCAGCGCCTGCTGGTTCTCGATCAGCTCCGAGGTGTAGTTGGTCGTGCTGAAGGGCACGTTCATCTGGTCGGTCTTGCCCAGAATGCCCAGGTCGCCGCCGCGCGCGATCTGGCCGCCGGCATAGGTCTTTTGCAGTCCGCCGATGGCCTCGGCCTGGTCGCTCACCGTCACCTCCTTGAGGGCCGGGCCCTCGGCCGTCTGGGCCGCCACGCCCACGGCGGCCAGGGCCAGGCCGGCGCCCAGGCATTGGCGGATCAGGCGCGTGAGGGGGTGGGGAGCGAAGCGGAAGTCCGCAGGAGTGCTGTGGTGCGTCATGGCAGTCATGTGCAAAGGTTGGAAAAAGCGGGAGGAAAAACCGTGAAGAAAGACCGGAAAAAAACCGGGAAAGGAGGGCAGGCCGGCCGTGGCCCTAGAAGCGCGCGCGCAGCGACACCGTGACGTTGCGCGGATCGCCGTAGTAGTTGTTGAAGTAGGTGCTGTTGGGCGAGAACTTGGCGTAGTAGCGCTTGTCCAGCAGGTTGCTCACGTTCAGCTGCAGCGAGTAGGTGTCGTCCAGGCGGTAGGCCAGCAGCGCGTCAAAAAGCGCATAGCCACCCTGGCGGGTGGTGACATCGCCCACGCTGGCGTAGGCATCGCTTTGCAGCCGCACGCCGGCGCCTGCGGTCCATCCCTGCAAGGGCCCCTTGAAGCGGTGGCTGGCAAACAGGCGCAGCGCATGGCGCGGGTCCACGGGCCGCAGCGGCTGGCCCACGTTGGCCTCGGAGGCGTCGCGCAGGTACCTGGCCTGGGTGTAGGTGTAGCCGGCCAGCACCTGCCAGCCTGGCGCGGGCTCGCCGGACAGCTCCAGCTCCCAGCCCTGGCTGCGGCTCTTGCCGCCGGCCATGAAGCAGTGGCTGGTCGGGTAGTACGGCAGGCAGGGCATGGCCGATGCCGTGTCCTGCATGGCGCTGCCCACGCGCTGGATGCGGAACAACGACACGCTGCCCTGCAGCCGGCCGTCCATGAAACTGCCCTTGAGCCCGGCCTCCAGGTCCTCGCCCCGGGCGGGCGCCAGGATGCTGCCGTCGGCGGCCTTCTTGTCCTGGGGGCTGAAGATCTCGCTGTAGCTGGCATAGGCGTCGAGCGTGTCCGACAGCGCATGCACCAGGCCCGCATATGGCGTCAGCTCGCGGCGCACGCTGTAGCCGCTTTGGGCATTGCCGGGTTCGAGATAGCTCCACCAGCTCAGGCGCGCACCGGCAATGGCGGTGAGCGAGTCGGTCAGCGACAGCCGGGCCCGCGCGAATCCGCCGTACTGGTGGATGTGGGACACGGGCGATGAATAGGCGTTGCCGTTGCCCTCGCTGTAGAACGGCTCGGGGTAGCTGGTGTACGGATTCCAGCCGCGGATGTCCACATTGCGCAGCGGGCTCACGCCCCAGTAGCCCGTGGCCCCCGTGCTGCGGATGCGCTGCAGGTCGGCGCCCAGCGACAGCTCGTGCCTGCGGCCCAGGGCCTCGAAGGGGCCGCTGGCCAGCAGGCTCAGCGCGTTCTGCGTGCTGCCGTCGCCGCCATAGATGGAGGTGCTCACGTCGAACAGGTAGGGATTGCTGTCGCTGGCCCTGGAAAACGAAGTCTGCTTGAACCCGTCCGACCGAAAGCGCGTGTGCGCCGCCTGGGCCTTCAGTTGCCAGCCGCTGTCCAGCCGGTGCTCCAGCTCGGCAAAGGCCTGCTGGTTGTGGCGGTCCCAGGTATTCCAGGGCGTGCCCAGGTAGGTGCTGCGCGGCAGGCCGAGCTGGCTGCCGTCGGCAGCGGCGGGCAGGCCGCCCCAGGAGCCCGTGGCCTGCAGGTCCGTGTGCTGCAGGCCGGCCGTGAGCGTGGTGCGCGGCCCCAGGTCCGCCTCCAGCACGCCGTACAGGCCCAGGCGCTTTTCCTTGCGCGCGGTCTGGAACGATGCCTTGTCGTCTGCCAGCGCCACCAGCCGGCCGCGCAGCGTGCCGGCTGCGTTCAGAGGGCCGGACAGGTCTGCCTCCATGCGCTGGCGGTCCCAGGAACCCAGCGTCAGCGCGGCCGAGCCCTGCCATTGCGCCGTGGGCCGCTTGCGCACCATGTTCACCATGGCCGAGGGCGAGCCCGCGCCCCGCAGCAGGCCCGTGGCGCCGCGCAGCACCTCCACGCGGTCCAGCATGGCCATGTCGGGCTGGATGAAGGTGGAGGCCGAGGCCACCTGGTTCACATTGAGCCCGTCCACCTGCAGCGAATCGATCTGGTAGCCGCGCGAGTAATAGGCGATGCGCTCGCTGTCGATGTACTCCACCGTCACGCCCGGCGTGTGCTGCAGCACGGCATGCAGGTCGGGCAGGGCCTGCTCGTCCAGCCACTGGCGCGTGAGCACGGTCACGGGCTGCGGGATGTCGCGCACCGACTGAAGCCCCTTGTAGCCCGTGACCAGGCTGGCCGCGTAGCTGTCCGATGCCTCGGTCGTGGCACTGGCCGGCGCCGTGGCCCGGACCGTGACCGTGTCCAGCGTCTGCCCGCTCGTGCCCGAGGCCGCCGCTGGCAGCGGCCGCAGCGTATAGACGCCGCTGGACTCGCGCACGGCCTGCAGCGCCGTGCCCTGCAGCAGCCTGGCAAAACCGTCTTCCACGCCATAGCTGCCCTGCAGCCCCGCGGACTGCAACCGGCCCAGCTGCGCGGCATCAAACGACAGCGCAACGCCAGCCTGGTTGGCGTACTGCGCGATCACATGCGTGAGCGGGCCGGCCGCAATCGAAAAGCTGCGCTGGCCGGCTTGGGCGGCCTGGGCGGCCTGGGCGGACGGCGCTGCATGGACGCAGTCCGCTGCCGTGGCAACCAGCATCGCCACCCCCAGCACCGCTGCCACCCCAGCCATCCCCATGGACGCAGGCCAGCCCCGTGCGGCTGCAAGGCCGTCCTGGGGCTGGTGGGGGAGGGTGCGGGGCATGGGGCTGGGAAAAGTGGTGTGACTCCCCGTATGCCGAACAAGCCCGGCCGATCCTGCAAGTTCGGCTGGATTTTTTTTGCGCCGTCGCTGAGATTTTCTCCGTTACTTTCCGTTGATCACCAGGTGGATTAAGGCTGGATTGCTATGGTTTTATTTTTCAATCAATGCCTCAGGACACCACCACCGGCCTGGGCTGGCGCGTCCCCGCCAGCGCCAGGCCCGCGAACAGCATCAGCATCAGGCCGTAGGCATAGGTGACCGGCAACAGGCCGAAGCGCGCGGCGGCCATGCCCGCCGCGATGGCCGGCACGCTGAACGCCAGGTAGCTGGCGATGTAGATGGCCGAGATCAGGGCGCCGCGCTCGTGCGGCTCGGCCAGCGGGATCACGCTGCGCAGCGCGCCCTGGAAGCCCACGCCGAAGCCCGCGCCCGCCACCACCGAGGCCCCCAGCACCAGGGGCAGGCTTTGCAGATGGGCGCCGACCAGCAGCAGGGCCACCCCGGCCAGCAGGCCGCTGCCGCCGAACTGCAGCATGGCGCGCGGCGCGCGGCTGCGCAGGGTCCAGATGGCGGCGGCGGCGCTCAGCGTGTTGATGCACACGGCAAAGCTGGCGGCGATCTCCGAGCCCGTGACCGAGCGGATCATCGAAGGGCCCAGCGACAGGTAAAAGCCCCCCAGCGCCCACACCGTGATGCTCATGGGCAGCACGCGCATGAAGTCGGCCCGGGCCTGGCCCGGAATCCGCACGCGCGGGCGCATGGCGGCCAGTGCGCCGGGACGGCGCGCGCCCGTCTCGGGCATCACGGCCATGGCGGCGGCCACGGCCACGAAGATCAGCGCCATGAGCCAGAACACCAGGCCCAGCTGCTGGCGCCACAGCTGCGCGAACTCGCCCGCCACGACAATGCCCGCCGCCATGCCGACCATGGGCGCCATGGTGCTCACCAGCGTGCCGCGCTCGCGGTGCAGGTCCAGCAGCGCCGCGCCCATGGCCGCACTGGCCATGCCGGTGGCAAAGCCCTGCAGCACGCGCGCCAGCACCAGGGCCTGCACGTCGCCCGCGCGGGCGAACACCGCCAGCGAGACGATCTCCAGCACCAGCGCCGCCAGGATCACGGGCTTGCGGCCCAGGTGGTCCGACAGCGCGCCCGTGGTGAGCAGGGCCAGCAGCAGGCTCAGCGCATAGACCGCGAAGACCAGGGTCAGCATGCCGGAGGAAAAGCCCCAGTCCTGCTGGTAGAGCCGGTACAGCGGCGTTGGCGCGCTGGAGGCCGCGAAGAAGCTGCCCAGGCCGAAGGCCAGGACGGCCAGGCTGCGGCCGGGCCGGGCAGCGGGAGTGGAGTTGGATGGTTGCAGTACCGACATGGTTAAGAGCCCTGCTGCACAATTAATGCAAAGTTTTTGCGTTAGCGAATTCTGCGCTTGTACGCTGCTAACGCAAATTTTTAGCTTTAATAACCATGAGCACGCAAGTCCCATCCCTTTCCAAAACAGGCGGTCCCGCCCGTCCCGGCGGACGCAGCGCGCGCATCCAGGCCACGGTCTACCAGACCGTCAAGGGCCTGCTGGAAACCATGCCGCGCGAGGAATTGAGCTTTCCGCTCATCGCCGCCCAGGCGGGCGTGACGCCGTCCACCCTCTACCGGCGCTGGGGCGACATACAGCAGCTGCTGGCCGATGTGGCCGTGGAAATCATCCGGCCCACGGCGCCGCCGCTGGACACGGGCACGCTGGAGGGCGACCTGCTGGCCTGGGCCGAGCAGTTCCTGGAGGAATCGGCCTCGCCGCTGGGACGCACCATGCTGCGCGACATGGCCGCTGCAGCGGGCAACGAGCACACGCCCTGCGCCTGCGTGGAAATCCTGCGCGGGCAACTGGCGCAGATCGGCGAGCGCGCAGCGCGGCGTGGCGAGGCGATGCCCGCTGCGGACACCCTGATCGACGCGCTGGCCGCGCCCATCGTCTACCGCGTGCTGTTCGACCTGCCGCCGTCCCTGGAACGCGTGCAGGCACGGGTGCGCGGCCTGCTGCAGGCTGAAACGGCCTAGCTCTTCAGCGCCCGCGCCAGCACCTCGAAGATCCGCGCATCCGAGCACTGCGCCACATTGAAGCGCAGGAAGTCGCCCACGCTCTGCGACTGGCTGAAGGCATTGCCGGGCGCCAGCACCACGCCATCCTCCAGGCAGGTGCGTGCAAGCGCCGTGGCATCCATGCCCCCGGGCAACTGGCACCACAGGAACATGCCGGCCTGCGGCACCAGCCAGGGCTTCATGCCCAGGGCCTGCAGCCGCGCGGCCGTGCGTTCCATCTCCTGCGCCAGCCGCAGCCGCACGGACTCCATGTGCCTGCGGTAGCCGCTGTCGGTCAGCGTGCGCAGCACGATGTCGGCGGCCATGCGCCCGCCGCCGAAGTTGGTGGCGATCTTCAGGTCCGCCAGGTCCTGCGTCCAGTCGGGCCGCGCCGCGATGAAGCCGCAGCGCAGCGAGGCCGACACCGTCTTGGAGAAGCTGCCGATCTGGATCACGCGCGACAGGCCGTCGAAGGCCGCCAGCCGGGGCGCCGCATGGGTCTCCAGGTCGCAGAAGATGTCGTCCTCCACGATCACCAGGTCCGAGCTGTCGGCCAGCTTCAGGATGCGGTGCGCCACCAGTGGCGACAGCGTGGCGCCCGTCGGGTTGTGGATGGCCGAATTGGTGATGTACAGGCGTGGCGAGTGGGCCTGCAGCGCGTCGGCGAACCGGGCCACGTCGGGCCCCTGCGGCGTGTAGGGCACGCTCACGGCCTGCACGCGGTGCGCCTTGAGCAGCGCATGGAAATTGAAATAGCAGGGGTCGTCGATCAGCACCGTATCGCCGGGCTCCAGCAGGAAACGGCAGACCAGGTCGATGGAGTGCGTGCCAGACTCCGTCAGCAGGATCTGCTCGGGCGAGGTCTCCAGCCCCATGGCAGCCATGCGCCGCGCCAGCAGGCGGCGCAGTGCCGGGTGGCCCAGCGGCGTTGCGTACTCCGTCAGCTCCAGCGTGCCCGAGCGTGCCAGGGAGCGTAGCGCGCGGCGAACGCCTTCCTCGTACAGCCATGAAGGCGGCAGCCAGCCGCAGCCCGGCTTGAGCGCGTGGGCATCTGCCTGCAGCGACTGGCGGGCCAGCCACAGGGGGTCGACTTCCCTGTCCACGCGCGGCCCGATACCGCCCAGCGCCAGCGGCGCCACCGGCCCCGCCACATAAAAGCCCGAGCCCGGGCGCGAGGCGATCACCCCCTCGGCCGCCAGCCGCTCATAGGCCTCCACCACCGTGGACACCGACACCTGCATGGCTTGTGCCTGCGCGCGCACCGAGGGCAGGCGCGTGCCGGGCAGGTAGGTGCGCGCGGCGATGCGCGACTGGATCTCTTCCATCACCGCCTGGATGCGTGTGCCGCTGCGCATGGCTGCTTTCTCTTCTGTAGTGGATTTGTGTGCATAACAGTTCTTTTGAATTGTATTGGACTGTCTATGGAAGATCCGGCCGTGCAATGGCCCACTGCCTGCTGCAAACCAAGGAGCTTTTTGATGGACAAGACAAGCAGCGGGTGGATCAACGGATTCATCGGCGTGGCGATCTTTGCGGGATCGCTGCCGGCCACCCGCGTGGCGGTCGCCGACCTGGACCCCACCTTCCTGACCTGTGCGCGTGCCAGCATCGCGGCATTGCTGGCCCTGGCCATGCTGCTGGCGCTGCGCCAGCCCCGGCCCGCGCGTGCCGACATGCCTTCACTGGCGCTGAGTGCGCTGGGCGGCGTGGTGGGCTTTCCGCTGCTGACCGCGCTGGCGCTGCAGTACGTCACCTCGGCGCATTCCATCGTCTTCGTGGGCCTGCTGCCCCTGTCCACGGCGGTGTTTGCCGTGCTGCGCGGCGGCGAGCGCCCGCGCCCGGCGTTCTGGCTGTTCTCGCTGGCGGGCGCGGCCTTCGTGGCCGGCTATGCGGCCGTGGGCGGGGCCGGGGGCTCGCTGCGCGGCGACCTGCTGATGCTGGCCGCCATCATCGTCTGCGGCCTGGGCTATGCCGAGGGCGCGCGCCTGTCGCGCACGCTGGGCGGCTGGCAGGTCATCAGCTGGTCGCTGGTGCTGGCCCTGCCCGTCATGCTGCCGGCCGCCCTGCTCAGCATGCCGGCATCGCTGGCCGATGTGGGCCGGCCCGCATGGCTGGGCCTGGCCTATGTCTCGCTGTTCAGCATGCTCATCGGCTTCGTGTTCTGGTACCGGGGCCTGGCCCAGGGCGGCATTGCGGCCGTGGGCCAGATCCAGCTGCTGCAGCCCTTCATGGGCCTGGGCCTGGCGGCCCTGCTGCTGCACGAGCAGGTGAGCTGGGGCATGGTGCTGGTCACCATGGCCGCCGTGGTCTGTGTGGCCGGGGCGAAGAAGTACGCGCGCTGAGCCCGGCGGGCGTGGTGCGGGAGCGTGGTGCGGGGGGGGCGGTCAGCGCCCGGCCTCGCGCATCACCTGCTGCGCGAACTCTGCGGCCGAACCCTCGAACGGCTGGTTGCTGGCCGCCTCCAGCCGGCTGCGGATGGACGGCGCGCGCAGCGCCTGGGCCACCGCGGCATTGATGCGCTGGGCCAGCGCTGGCGCCATCTGCGGCGGCGCGAACAGGCCGAACAGCGAATCCAGGTTGGCCTGCGCATGGCCCAGCTGCGCCAGCGTGGGCACATCGGGCAGGGCTGCCAGCCGCTGCGGCGCGCCCACGGCCAGGGCCTTGAGGCGGCCCGCGCGCAGCGCCTGCAGCTGCAGCGGCGCCACATTGGTGGACAGCAGCTCGAAATGCCCGGCCAGCGCATCGTTGAGCTGCTGGCCCCCGCCCTTGTAGGGCACATGCACGATGGGAATGCGCGTGGCCTGCTCTATGCGCTGCAGCACGGCGTGTCCCGTCGTGCCCTCGCCCGTGGTGGCCCAGCGTATGCCGCCGGGCATGCCGCGCGCCTCGGCCAGCATGCCTTCGAAATCTGCGGCCTTCAGCGCCGGCGTGCCCACCAGCAGCATGGGCGTGCGCATCACGCCAGCCACGGGTGTCACGGAGGCTGCGGCCAGGCCCACGGCGGTGGCGGCGGCAAAGACCAGGGTGCGGCCGTCGGGCGCGCTGCGCGCCAGCAGCTCCAGCGCCACGGTGCCGCTGGCGCCGGGGCGGTTGTCCACGATCACGGCCGTGCCCCATTGCTGCGCCAGTTGCTCGGCCAGGGCGCGGGCCACCATGTCGCTGACACCGCCTGCGGGGTAGGCCACCACGATCCGCACGCTGGCGCCCGGCCAGGCGGGCCGGGCCGCCCATGCCTGGGCGGGCCAGGCCAGCGCGCAGGCGCCCGCCGCCAGCAGGGCGCGCCGGCCGGTATCGGTGCCTTGCGGTGCCCGCATGCCTCAGCCGCCCGGCGCCTGGTGGCGCTGCGCCAGCTCGCGCGCCAGGGCGATGAAGGTGGCCGCGGGTCCTGCGCCGCCGGTTTCCGTGCCGGCCTCGCGGTGCACCAGGGTGAGCGGGGCGCTCAGCCGCACGGCGGGCTCGAAGGCGCGGTAGACCACCGCCTCGGGATGGGCGCCGCGCACCGAGGCCGGCACGATGGACAGGCCCACGCCCGCCGCCACCAGGTTCACATTGGTCATCATGCGTTCCACCTCGGCGGCCACCTCCACCTGTACCTTGTGCCGGGCGCACAGCGCCAGCAGGTTCGCATACAGCCCCGGCGCGCCCGTGCGCCGCACAAGGATCAGGCGCTCGCCATCGAGCTGCCTGAGCGCCACGGGCCGCGATGCATCGCGCGCCAGCCTATGGTCCACGGGAATGGCCAGCAGCGCGGGCTCCTGCAGCAGCGTCTCGAACACCAGGCCTTCGGGCCGGGCCACCGGCACGCGCAGAAAGCCGCAGTGCATGCGCCCGGCCTGCACGGCCTCGGTGATCTCGGCGGCATTGTTCTCGCTCACATCCAGCGCAATGTCGGGATGGCGGCCACGGCACAGGCGCAGCACCTCGGGCGTGAAGGCATGGGCCGCCGCCGAGCTGGTGAAGCCCACATGGATGCGCCCGCGCTCGCCGCGCGCAAAGGCCTGCATGCGGTCGCGCATGGCGGTGAAGTCGGCCAGCAGCCGCGTGGCCTCGCCCTGCAGCTCCAGGCCCGCGTCGGTCAGGTCCACGCCCTTGGGGTGGCGCCGGAACAGGGCAATGCCCAGCTCCTCCTCCAGCGCGCGGATCTGCTGCGACAGCGGCGGCTGCTGCATGCCCAGCAGCTCGGCCGCGCGCGTGATGTGGCCGGTATCGGCCACGGCCAGGAAGTAACGGAGATGGCGCAGTTCCATATATGTGAAAAGTATCCAGCCGATATCCTAAAAATCTTTGAAATATTGGACAAGCCTCTACAGAATCCCATCCAGTCACCGATGCGACCGCTTGCCGCGGCGCGGCAGGTGACTTCCAACAAGAAGCCAAGACAGGAGACAAGACATGCAAGCATCCGCGTATTTCCCCCTGCGTCCCGCCAGCGCCTCGCTGCTGGCCGCGCTCGCCCTGGCCGGCTGCGGCGGCGGCTCGGCCGTGCTGCACGGGCCGGTCACCTCCATCGAGACCGCTCCCAAGAGCACGGCCTGCCCTGCCGAGATTCCTGCGGGCATCAGCTGCTGGGCCGGGCAGGACTCCAAGGGCGCCTACTACCTGATCGCCAAGCCCGCGCAGTGGAACGGCACCCTCGTGCTGCACGCCCACGGCGGCCCGGACCTGGCCGCGCCCACCGCCGACCGTGCGGCCGAAGACCTGGTGCGCTGGTCCATCATGGTGCGCGCAGGCTACGCCTGGGCCGGCTCCACCTATCGCCAGGGCGGCGTGGAAGTGCGCGCCGCCGCCGAGGACACCGAGCGCCTGCGCGGCATCTTCCGCCAGCATGTGGCCAAGCCGCAGCGCACCATCCTGCACGGCCAGTCCTGGGGTGCGGGCGTGGCGGCTAAGGGCGCGGAAATGTTCAACGAGCAGACCGTGGGCGAGCGCCCCTACGACGGCGTGCTGCTCACCAGCGGCGTGCTGGGCGGCGGCACCCATGCCTATGACTTCCGCACCGATCTGCGCGTGGTCTACCAGTACCTGTGCGGCAACCACCCGCGCCCCAATGAGCCGCAGTACGCGCTCAACCTGGGCCTGCCCGCAGACGCCAAGATGCGCCAGGCCGACGTGGCCCTGCGCGTGAACGAATGCCTGGCGCTGGACAAGCCCGCCGCCCAGCGCACGGCCGCGCAGCAGGCGAAGATCGACACCATCACCAAGGTCATCAAGATCCCCGAAAGCGCCATCCAGTCGCACATGAACTGGGGAACCATGCACTTCCAGGACATCTCGGCCAAGCGCACGGGCGGCGCCAGCCCCTTCGGCAACGAGGGTGCGGTCTATGCCGGCTCGGCCGACGATGCCGCGCTCAATGCCGGCGTGCTGCGCTACCGCGCCGACCCTGCGGCCTACCGCAAGTTCGCCGATGACACCGACCCCTTGGGCAAGATTGGCGTGCCGGTCCTCTCGGCCAAATGGATCAGCGACCCCACGGCCTTCGTGGAGCTGGATGCGCGGTTTCGTGCGGTGATGCAGCAGGGCGGCAGTGGGGACCGGCTGGTGCAGACCTTTACGCGGCAGGGGACGCACAGCTATATCAGCGATGCGACCTATCCCACGTTGATGACTGCGTTGATGCAGTGGGTGGAGGCGGGGGTGAAGCCGACTGCGGCGGGGATTGCTGCTGCTTGTGTGGGGAATGAGGCCAAGTTTGGGGTGGGGTGTAGTTTTGATGCGGCTTATGTGCCGGCTGCGTTGGGGGCTCGGGTGCCTGAGAGGGCGCGGCCTTCTTTGCAGTGAGCTGGTTTTTGACCCTGCCGGGGGGTGTTTTTTCGAGGCCGGGTCTCGGCCCGGCAGCCGACCTCCTTTTCTTTGATTCGTCAAAGAAAAGGAGGCAAAAGAAAGACGACCCGGATGTCC
>NZ_BCZP01000009.1 GCF_001598795.1 Delftia acidovorans NBRC 14950
GAGCACTGCCTTCACACGGCAGGGGTCACATGTTCGATCCATGTATCACCCACCATTTTTTCCAAAGAGGTTGGCCTAGCAGCCAGCTTCGCGGGTGATTAGCTCAGCGGTAGAGCACTGCCTTCACACGGCAGGGGTCACATGTTCGATCCATGTATCACCCACCAGTTTTTTCCAAAGAAGTTGGCCTTGCAGCCGGCTTCGCGGGTGATTAGCTCAGCGGTAGAGCACTGCCTTCACACGGCAGGGGTCACATGTTCGATCCATGTATCACCCACCAATCAAGCCCTCCTGAAATCTGTTCAGGAGGGCTTTTTCATTTCCGCTCGGTGCATGGTTTTCAGGCCCTGGAAATTCCAATGTGTCCAGATGATCTGTGGCGCATTCGTGTCTGACGCCGTCTGATAATCGGCTGCTGGACGGCGAAAGGGCAGACAAGATGAGCGAACAGGTCGATTGCGTGGTGGTGGGGGCGGGCGTGGTGGGGCTGGCGGTGGCCAGGGCGCTGGCGTTGCAGGGCAGGGAGGTCATGGTGCTGGAGGCGGCTGAAGCCATTGGCACGGGCACCAGCTCGCGCAACAGCGAGGTCATCCATGCCGGCATCTATTATCCCGAAGGTTCGTTGAAAGCCCGTTTGTGCGTCGAAGGCCGGCAGCGTCTCTACGCCTACTGCGGTGAACGTGGCATTGCCCATCAGCGCTGCGGCAAGCTCATCGTGGCAACGGATGAGGCGCAGCGCGGACAGCTCCAGACCATTGCACGCAAGGCCGAAGCCAATGGCGTCCACGACCTGCGCTGGCTTGAAGGCGCCGAGGCACGTGCCATGGAGCCCGCGCTGCACTGTGCGGCGGCGTTGCACTCCCCCAGCACCGGCATCATCGACAGCCACGCACTGATGCTGGCCCTGCAGGGCGATCTCGAAAACGCAGGCGGCATGGTGGTCTGCCGTGCCGAGGTGCAGGAGGCAGCCATCCGTCCAGGCGGCGTGTGGCTGCACACGGCCGATGGGACGGAACTGATGGCCCGCACCCTGGTCAATGCGGCAGGTCTTTATGCGCCATTGCTGGCGGCCCGTTTGCAGGGGTTTCCGCAGCAGTTTGTTCCGCAGGCCTTCTATGCCAAGGGCAACTATTTCACGCTGTCCGGGCGGGCACCGTTCTCGCGCCTGATCTATCCCGTGCCCGAGGCGGCGGGCCTGGGCGTGCATCTCACGCTGGACATGGGTGGCCAGGCCAAGTTCGGCCCCGATGTGCAGTGGGTCGAGAGCCCAGGTGATCTGCAGGTCGATCCCGTGCGCGCCGACGCCTTCTACGCAGAGATCCGCCGGTATTGGCCGGGTCTGGCCGATGGCGCGCTGGTGCCCGGCTACGCCGGCATCCGCCCCAAGATCAGCGGCCCCGGCGAGGCCGCCGCAGACTTCGTGATTCAGGGGCCTCAGACCCACGGCGTTGCGGGCGTGGTGCAACTGCTGGGCATCGAGTCACCGGGATTGACCAGCTGCCTGGCCATTGGCGCGCACGTGGCGCAATTGCTGGCCTGAGGATCTGCCGGTTCACGACACACGGCCACGGCAGGCCTTGTCTGACAAGGCTCAGGCCCTCTCGCTTCCCGGAAGCCCCGGAACAATTGGATAAGATGCTTGCATGTAACAAGGGCCTTGCCCATGTTGCGTGACAGGTATCGGGCGACATGATTGCCTGCTCCCCGCTGTATTTGTTTTCACCTCAATAGAAAGGCTCATCATGACGAAATCGATCACTGACACCGTCTCCACCGCACAAGCCGATCTTGAAAAACTGGTCGGCGACCTGCGTGGTCTGCTGTCTGCCAAGGAGCTGGATGCCGTGCCGGAAATCCATATGCTGCGCCAGCGTATCGATGATGGCATGTCCAATGTGCGTGAGTCCGCGGTGCGTGCGGCGCAGGAAGCGGCCCGCCAGGCCAAGGATGCCGCCTACGCTGCCGATCGCTACGCCCACGATGAGCCGTGGCGCGTTGCAGGCGCGGCCCTTGCCATGGGCGCCTTGCTGGGCTTCCTGCTGGGTCGTCGCTGATCAACGGCATGCCTGACCAGAAAAGGATGCCTGTGAATTGGATTTCCCTTCTGGGTTTGGATGCCTGGGTGGCGCGCTGGCGCGCTTCCGTGATCGAGCTGGCCATTGCCGCAGAAGACCGCACGGACCTCGCGCGGCTTGAATGGGCCGAGCACAAGCGCAGCATGCAGACGGTGGTCGTGCTGCTGATTGCGCTTGCTGGACTCAGCGTCGTGGTCATGCTCACGCTGTCGGTGGCCTTGCTCGTGCAGTTCTGGGACACCGAGCACCGCGTGCTGGTGGGCTGGCTGGTGGGCGGTGGCTGGCTGGCGGTCTGGGCCATTGCCCTGTGGCAATTGCTGGCTGCCGTGCGCCGCCTGGCCCGCCCCTTCATCCTTACCCGCAACGAGCTGAGCCAGGACTGGCAGGCGCTGAAGAAGAGGCTGTAGCCATGGTCGATGCTTCCAACGCTTCCCCGTCCCGCAACGCTGTCACGCCACCCGCGCCCACGGGGCTCAATGCGGAGCTCTGGGTCACATCCACCGTTGAGCAGCAGCAGGTGATGCAACGCATTGCCCAGCAACGCGAGCGCCTCAAGGCGCGCTCTGCGGCCGTGGCCCAGGCCCGGGCATTGAGCCGCTCTGCCACCCAGGTGCAGCCCGATGCACCGCTGGTGGAACGTGCCATCACCTTTGCGCGCCTGCATCCCGTGGCCGTGGCCGTGGCGGCCGGTGCCGCACTGATGGTGGGCCCGCGCAAGCTGCTGCGATTCGGCACCACCGTCATGCCCCTGATCCTGCGCTGGCAGCAGCGCAGGGGTTGAGGGCCGAGAAGCCTGCTTCTCTCCCAAAGAAAACGCCCGGCATGCCGGGCGTTTTCGCGTTCAGCGTTCAGTGCGCCAGCACTGGCTGTGTCTTGACTCAGCTGCCTTGGCTCGAAACGCCAGGCAGCCACCTGTCTGGCGCGAGCCTCAACGCAGCTGGGCTATGGCGCGTGCGGTCTCGGGCACCAGGGCAGGGCCTCGGTAGATCAGGCCGCTGTAGATCTGGACCACGTCGGCGCCTGCGCGGATTTTGCTGACGGCATCTTCGCCGCTGAGAATGCCGCCCACGCCGATGATGGGGTAGCGACTGCCCAGGGCGGAGCGCAGCTGGCGGATGACCTGGTTGCTGGCCTCCAGCACCGGCGCACCGGACAGGCCGCCCGTTTCCTGCGCGTGGGGCAGGCCCTTGACGGCTTCCCGGCTGATCGTGGTGTTGGTGGCGATCACACCATCCATGCCATGGCGCTGCAGCGTGGCGGCGATGACGCCGACCTGCTCTTCATCCAGGTCGGGTGCGATCTTCACGAACACCGGCACCCGCTTGCCATGCTGCGTGGCCAGCTGCTCGCGGCGCTCGGCAATCGCACCCAGCAGGGCGTCCAGCGCTTCGTCGCTTTGCAGGGCGCGCAGGTTCTTGGTGTTGGGCGAGCTGATGTTCACCGTCACGTAGTCGGCATGCGGGTACACGCCGTCCAGCGCCTTGAGATAGTCGCTGGTGGCATCTTCGATGGGAGTGGTGGCGTTCTTGCCGATGTTCAGCCCCAGCAGCATGGGTTTGCCCTGGGCGCGGGCCTGCGAGCGCTTGACGTTGCTCAGGAAGGCATCCAGGCCTTCGTTGTTGAAGCCCAGGCGGTTGATCAGCGCATTGCGTTCGGGAATGCGGAACATGCGCGGCTTGGGGTTGCCCGGTTGCGGGCGGGGCGTCACGGTGCCCACCTCGACGAAGCCGAAGCCCATGGCGGCCAGCGCGTCGATGCAGCGTGCATTCTTGTCCAGACCCGCTGCCATGCCCACGCGGTTGGGGAACTTGAGGCCGGCCAGTTCGACAGGGTCACTCACCATGGGCTGTGCCCACGCCTGCTGCAGGAGCGTGTTCTGCCCCTTTGCCATCAGGTTCATCGTGAGATCGTGGGCGGATTCGGGGTCCATGCCGAAGAGAAAGGGACGGGTCAGGGCGTAGGGGATCAGAGACATGGGGATAATCAAAGGATTACCTGGATTTTCCCTCATGACGACATCTGCTGCCTCTTTTTCCCAAGATGAACTCAAAGCCCTGGTCGGGCAAGCCGCTCTGGCCTATGTGGTGCCCGGCGAAATCGTCGGCGTTGGCACCGGCTCCACGGTCAACAAGTTCATCGATGCACTGGCCACCATCAAGGACCAGATCCCGGGCGCCGTGTCCAGCTCCGTGGCCAGCACCGAGCGCCTGAAGGCGCTGGGCATCAAGGTGCTGGATGCCAACGAAGTCGCCAGCCTGTCGGTCTACATCGACGGCGCTGACGAGATCGACGGTCGCGGCTACATGGTCAAGGGCGGCGGCGCCGCGCTGACGCGCGAGAAGATCGTCGCTGCGCTGGCCGAGCGCTTTGTCTGCATTGCCGATGCCTCCAAGCGCGTCGAGGTACTCGGAGACTTTCCGCTACCTGTGGAGGTGATTCCCATGGCGGCTGCCCAGATTGCGAACCGCTTCAAGGCTATGGGTGGTCGCGCCGAGATCCGCATGAAGGACGGCGCGCCCCTGGTGACGGACAACGGCCAGCACATTCTTGATGTGCGCGGCCTGAAGATTGCCGAGCCGCTGGCCTTCGAGTCCGAGGTCAACCAGTGGCCCGGCGTGGTGACCGTGGGAGTGTTTGCGCACCAGAAGGCATCGGTCTGCCTGCTGGGCACGCCCGAGGGCGTGCAGACGCTCAACTATTGAGCGAAGGCCCTCCGGCCTCGGCTAGCCGAGGCTTTCGAACGCCACGGCGCCTGTGATCCACGCGAGCAGGGCCAATGCACCCAGGCACAGCGCGCGCAACGAAGCTTGCGCGCGCTGTTTTTTGTAGCGCTGTATGAGCAAGGCGATGGCCGCCAGCCCCGTGTAGAGGGCAAGGAACGCAGCCGTCGCCATGTAGTAGGCCAGACGGTTGAGGCCATTGCCCAGACCTCCGTCATGCATGAACCACAGCGTGATCAGGCAAGGCACAAGCACCAGGCTGCCCAGCCTGAAAGGCTCGCGCCATGAAGGCCTGGCAACCAGGGTCCACGCGATGAGCGCGGGCAGGCCGACAAGCGTGGCAAGCCTTGCCATGGTCCAGACCACATCGGACAGCATGGAATCCACGGCCGGGCTCCTGACTGCGGCAGTGTCTGCCTAGAAACTCAAGCCTGCGGGGTTGTCGCTGGTGCGTGCACCAGGTGCAGGGGCGGGGATGGGGGTGCGTCTATTTCCCTGTTCCTGGGCGGTGGGTGCCGCAGCGGGCGCTGATGCAGCCGGTACGGCAGGCTTGGGTGTGGTCAGGGGCTGCGCTGGTGGCCGCTTGTACTGGGCAGGCAGTTGGGAGCTTGCGGGATAGCCTGCGGCATCCAGGTACTGCGTCCATTCGCTGGAGGAGAAGCCGGTAAGAAATTGCTTGCCGACGGTGGCAAACGGCAGTCCGGTCTGCCCGCTGAGCTTGTTCAGGGCTGCCGCGTCCGCCTCGGTCTGCACCAGACGCTCGGCATAGGGAATGCCTCTGGATTGCAGCAACTGACGCGCGCTATCGCAGGGCGCGCAATCGGACGAGGAGTACAGCGTCACCGGAAAGCGGTCAGCAATCTGGCGCAGCGCATAGGGCAGGCCGGCGTTGCTGTCCGAGGCGCTTGCAACTGCCTGGGCGGCAGGCGCTGCTTGCTGCTGGGCGCTTTGGGCCGGGCGGTCCGAGAAAGTGACTTTTCCATCGGGCCCGACGATACGGTAGACCTGTTGTGCGCTGGCCGGCAGCGCGGCAGCGAGGCAGACGAGGGCGAGGCATGGCATCAGGTGGCGCAGGGCGCCGCGGCCAAGGCTGGGAGAAGACTGCATGGACGATCTCGGTTTCGGAAGAAGGGTTTCGTGCCGGGGGCCACCACTCGTCGGATGGATGCCCGCACAGGAGTGCCTGCAAGCATAGCGTGCCATTCATCCTGGGCCATCTTCTGGAGCCACAGGATGTGGCTGCGCGCATCCGATGGGGTGGCCGGGCCAGGAAAAAGCGCCCCGTCGGGGCGCTGCAGACCTGGGGCCGGGCTCTCAGGCCTGGGCCATGCCCTGGTGGCGCAACAGCGCATCCAGCTGGGGTTCGCGGCCACGGAAGGCCTTGAACGACTCCATGGCCGGGCGGGCCCCCCCGGCCTCCAGAATCGCCTCACGGTAGCGGCGGCCTGTCTCGGGGTTGGGGGTTCCATCGGCCAGCATGGTTTCCTCGAAGGCCGCATAGGCATCTGCCGAGAGGACTTCAGCCCACTTGTAGCTGTAGTAGCCGGCTGCATAGCCACCTGCAAAGATGTGGCTGAAGGTGTGGGCCGAGCGGCTGTAAGGAGTCGACGGCAGCACGGCCACCTCGGCGCGCACGCGGGCCAGCAGCGGCATGATGTCTGCCTTCGGATCGTGCTCGGTATGCAGCAGCATGTCGAACAGCGAGAACTCGATCTGGCGCAGCGTCTGCATGCCCGACTGGAAGTTCTTGGCCGCGATCATCTTGTCGTACAGGGCGCGCGGCAGCGGCTCGCCGCTGTCCACGTGGGCGGTCATGTGCTTGAGCACTTCCCATTCCCAGCAGAAGTTCTCCATGAACTGGCTTGGCAGCTCCACGGCATCCCATTCCACGCCCGCGATGCCCGAGACGTCGCGCTCGTTGACCTGGGTCAGCATGTGGTGCAGGCCGTGGCCGGTTTCATGGAACAGCGTGATCACGTCATCGTGCGTGAGCAGGGCCGGCTTTCCATCGACGCCGGTGGCAAAGTTGCAGACCAGGTGAGCGACCGGCGTCTGCAGCCTGTGGTTGTCAGGGCGCAGCCAGCGGGTACGCACATCGTCCATCCAGGCTCCGCCACGCTTGCCCGATCGCGCCGGCTGGTCCAGGTAGAACTGGCCGACCAGCTCGGGGCCTTGCGGCGTGCTGCGCTCGATGCGGTAGAACTCGACGGCGGGATTCCAGACCGGCGCCGCGTCGCGGCGGATGGCCACGTCGAACAGCGTCTCGACGATCTTGAACAGGCCGGCCAGCACCTTGGGCGCAGGGAAGTACTGTTTGACCTCCTGCTCGCTGAAGGCATAGCGCGCCTCCTTGAGCTTTTCGGAGACATAGGCCCAGTCCCAGGGCTGGGGATCGGCCAGGCCCAGCTCATCGCGTGCGAAGGCGCGCAGGTCGGCGACATCCTTCTCGGCATAGGGGCGGGCCCGGTGCGCGAGATCGCGCAGAAAGTCGATCACCTGCTGTGGTGAATGCGCCATCTTGGGAACCAGCGAAATCTCGCCGAAATTGCGGTAACCCAGCAACTGCGCCTCTTCCTTGCGCAGGGCCAGGATCTCCGAGATGTTGGCCGTGTTGTCGAAGCGGATGGCATCGCCCTCGGCCTGGTCGGAGGCGCGTGTCACATAGGCGCGGTAGAGCTTCTCGCGCAGCGCACTGCTGGCCGCGAACTGCATTACGGGCAGATAGCAGGGCATCTTCAGCGTGAGCTTGAAGCCTTGCTTGCCTTCGGCTTCAGCGGCGGAGCGGGCTGCCTGGCGCACATCCTGAGGCACGCCGTCCAGCTCCTCGGCTGTGGCGTAGTAGGCGAATGCATCGGTAGCGTCGAGCGCGTTCTCGCTGAACTTCTGCGTCAGTTCGGCCGAGCGTTCCTGGATCTTGGCAAAGCGCAGCTTGTCCTCGCCCCGCAGCTCGGCGCCGGAGAGCACGAAGTTGCGCATGGCATGGTCCCAGGCCGCACGCTGCTCGACATTGAGCGTGGCGGGGTCAATGGCCTTGTACTTGGCGTACAGGCGCTCGTCGGCACCCAGGCGCGTCCAGAATTCGGTGACCTTGGGCAGGGACTCGTTGTAGGCGGCGCGCAGCTCGGGCGTATCGGCCACGCTGTTGAGGTGGCTGACGGCGCCCCAGGCCGTTCCCAGCTTCTCGGTGGCGACATCGAGCACGGCCGAGATCGAATCCCAGCGCGCCGGAAAGTCGGGTGCCGTGACGGTCTCCAGGGCCTCTGCGGCCCCGGTCAGCAGGATATCGATGGCCGGGCCGACATCGGCAGGGCGTATGCGATCGAACAGGGGCAGGTCGGAGGATTCGAGGAGGGGATTGCTCATGCGTGTCAGATGCCGTCGGGTGCATTGAAATCAAGCGGCTCCCCGGGGAGCCGCCCGATGCTTGTCAGCTCCTGGTCAGCCGGCGGCGCGCTCGGCCGCCTCCATGGTGTTGACCAGCAGCATGGTAATCGTCATGGGGCCGACACCGCCGGGTACGGGCGTGATGAAGCCGGCCACTTCCTTGACGCCGTCAAAGTCCACGTCGCCGCAGAGCTTGCCTTCGTCGTTGCGATTCATGCCCACGTCGATGACCACGGCACCGGGCTTGCACATGTCGGCCGTCAGCACGTTGCGCTTGCCCACGGCGGCGACCACGATGTCGGCCTGGCGCGTCATGGCGGCGAGATCGGCCGTGCCGCTGTGGCAGATGGTGACGGTGGCATTGGCGGCCAGCAGCATCATGGCCATGGGCTTGCCGACGATGTTGGAGCGGCCGATGACCACGGCGTGCTTGCCGCGCAGGTCCTTCATGCCGATGGATTCCAGCATCTTCATGCAGCCGTAGGGAGTGCAGGCCTTGAAGCCGACTTCACCCACCATCAGCGCGCCCGCGCTGGCCACGTGAAAGCCGTCCACGTCCTTGAGCGGCGAAATGGTCTCGATGACCTTGTGGTCGTCGATGTGTGCGGGCAGCGGCAGCTGGACCAGGATGCCGTGGATGCTGGGGTCGTTGTTCAGCGCCTCGACGCGGGCCAGCAGTTCGGCCTCGGTCATCGAGGCATCGTACTTCTCCAGCACCGAATGAAAGCCCGCGTCCTCGCAGGCCTTGACCTTGTTGCGCACATAGACCTGGGAGGCAGGGTTGTCGCCGACCAAAACCACGGCCAGGCCGGGCATGGTGCCGCGGGCCTTCAGGGCGGTGGCGCGCTGGGCGACTTCGGCACGCAGTTGGCGGGAGAGGGCGTTGCCGTCGATGAGTTGGGCTGTCATTGCAGTGAATACCAATAAAAATGCTGCTAGGGCTTGTTGATCAAGCGCTAGCAGCTCTTTGAAAAAAGCGGTGGTGTCTGGGCTTATCCGGCGACGGCTGCCTTGGCCGCTGCAGCGGTCTGGCCCTGGCCCAGGGCGATCTTGAGCAGATCGGCCACGGTGTTGGCGTTGAGCTTTTCCATGATGTTGGCGCGGTGCGCCTCCACCGTCTTGATGCTGATGCCAAGATCGTCGGCGATCTGCTTGTTCAGCCGGCCGGCGACGATGCGCTCCAGCACCTGGGCTTCACGGCTGGTCAGCTTGGCCAGCAGCGCGTCGCGGCTGGCGGCCTGCTGGTGGCCGGCAAAGGCTTCGCGGGCATGGTCCAGCATGCGCTCGACCAGGTTCAGCAGGTCCTCTTCGTTGAACGGCTTCTGGATGAAGTCCAGTGCGCCCTTCTTCATGGTGTTCACCGCCATGGGCACGTCGCCATGGCCGGTGATGAAGACGATGGGCAGGGGGGACTTGCGTTCAATCAGGCGGTCCTGCAGTTCCAGGCCCGTCATGCCGCCCATGCGGATGTCGACGATGAGGCAGGCGATCTCGCGTGGGTCGTAGCGCGAGAGGAAGGTCTCGGCCGAGTCGAAGCAGCGCACACGATAGTCCTTGCCCTCCAACAACCATTGCAACGAATCACGAACCGCTTCGTCGTCATCAACTACGTACACAGTGCCTTTTTTCGGGATCAAGCTCATGCAATCGTCCTTGTTGTGGGTTCAATGGTCGCTGCCGGCGTTGTCGCGTCGCCCGGCGGGGCCAGCGGCAGCCAGAATGAAAACCGGCAGCCGACAACCTCGGAACCATTGTAGAGGTTCTCGGCACGCATCCGGCCCTGGTGGGACTCGACAATGCTGCGGCACAGATTCAGCCCCATGCCCATGCCTTCGCTCTTGGTGGTGAAGAAGGCCTCGAAGAGGCGTTCCAGCACCTCGGGCGGCAGGCCCTTGCCGGTGTCCTGCACGTTGAATTCGATGACGCGCTGGTCCTCGATGGTGCGCGGTACCACGCGCAGCTCCACATTGCGCTGGTGGCTGGGGCGGCCCGACTGCTCGATGGATTCGGCGCCGTTCTTCATGAGGTTGACCAGCACCTGCTCGATGAGGATGGTGTCGGCCATGATGGCCGGCATGCGCTCGGCCACGTGGTAGGTCAGCTGCACATTGCGGCGGCGCAGCTCGATCCCGGCCAGCTCCACGGCCTCGCTGACCATGTCGGTGACCTGGGCCAGGGTGCGGTTGGGCTCGCTGCGCTTGACGAAGGAGCGTATGCGCAAAATGATCTGCCCCGCGCGCTGCGCCTGGTGGGCGGTTTTCTCCAGCGCGAACTTCATCTGCTCTTCGGTCAGCGTGCCCTTTTCGAGCCGGGTGAGCATGCCGCTGCAGTAGTTGCTGATGGCGGTCAGCGGCTGGTTGAGCTCATGGGCGACGCTGGAGGCCATCTCGCCCATGGTGATCAGGCGGCTGACGGACTGGGCGTGCTCGGCCTGGCGATCGGCCTGCTCCTCGGCCAGGCGGCGCGGCGTGATGTCGGTGGCGATCACCATTTGGGCCAGGCGGCCGTCCACCCAGCTCAGGTAGCGCGATCGCACTTCCAGCCACTTGCCCAGTTCCGGCAGGTAGATCTCGGCGTTTTCGCTGCGTGCGCTGGTCAGCGAGTCGGTGGGCAGGCCCATGAGGCCATCCTCGTCGTCCATGCCTTGCGGCTGCGAGCGCACGGGCAGCACGCCGGCCTGGGCGACGAGCTGCAGGTGGCCGTCGGTCTGCGAGCCGAACCACTGCCGGTACAGCTTGTTGGCGAACAGCAGCTCGGCGCTGCCCAGCGGGGCGACGGACACCGAGGCGTCCAGCGCCTCCAGCACGATGGTGAAGCGCTCGTAGGAGGCGGACAGTTGCTCGCGGATGCGGTTGGGCTCGGTGATGTCGGTCATGGACGACATCCAGCCCGTGTGCTGGCCATGGGCGTCGATCAGCGGCGAGACATACAGGCGCGCATCGAACTGCGTGCCGTTCTTGCGCTGCACGCGCACCTGAAAGCCCCCGACGATGGTCTTGCCCGAAAGCTCTTCGCGCAGCTTGGAGTGCAGGTTGTCGTAGTCGTTGTCGGGCCAGTAG
Organism: Delftia acidovorans NBRC 14950; assembly: GCF_001598795.1. Taxonomy (GTDB): domain Bacteria; phylum Pseudomonadota; class Gammaproteobacteria; order Burkholderiales; family Burkholderiaceae_C; genus Comamonas; species Comamonas acidovorans. Next base: position 11,239 of record NZ_BCZP01000009.1, read on the forward strand.
GAGTAGGGCGGCATCTGGCCGACCAGCTCTGATTCGCTCCAGCCCGTCATCTGGCAGAAGGCGGCATTCACATAGGTGATGCGGCCTTGCAGGTCCAGCGCGCGCATGCCGGTGAGCACGGAGTTTTCCATGGCGCGGCGGAAGTTTGTCTCTGCGACCAGGGCCTCCTGGGCGCGCTGGCGGCGGCGCGTGTGGCGCCAGGTGGCCAGCAGCAGCCAGGCCGTCATCGCACTGAGCGTACCCACCAGCCAGAACAGGCCGCTGCCGACCACGCCCAGCGAGGTGCGATAGGCCTGGGCACGCAGCACCAGGCTGTTGCCAACGGGAGCGACGGGGGCCTCGTCCTCGTTGGCAACGGTGCGCCAGCGCAGCAGTTCGGTGGCGGTCTGCTTGCGCGGCGTCAGCGGCGTGCCTGCCAGCACCTGGCCCCGGCTGTCGAGCATGGTCATGGCGTAGCGGGCCATGATTTCGGTGGGCGTTCCATAGCGCAGCAGGCTGTCGATGGAGTACTCGCCCAGCAGCTCGCCGATGTAGCGGCCGTCCTGTGCCAGCGGCACATGCAGTTGCAGCAGCGGCGCGGCTTCCCCCTTGTGGGCCAGTCCCTGCACGTAGATGGGTTGCTGCATCTCGCGCGCGAGCTGGTAGGCCTCCAGCGCGTCTCCGGCGCGCAGCACTTCACGCGGGATGCGCAGCTGCTCGCTGCTCACGGTGGGGGCGGACTGGCTGGCCAGGATGCGCCGCTGTGCATCGATCCAGGTGATGGACTGCAGTTCCGGGTACTGGCTGATGAGTGCTTCGGCGCGGCTGGCGAAGTCGGACTCGCCCAAGTCGTGGTTGCCGATGTCGCGCGCCATGCGCATCAGTTGCTCCTGGCGCTCGAGCAGGCGCAGGCGCACGCGTTGCTGGGCATATTCCACGTCGCGGTGCAGCGCTTCCTTCTCGCGGTCTATCTCCTCCATGCGCAGGTACCAGAAGGAGGCCACGATGGCCGCCATGAACATCAGTACGGCCGCGAGGGGGGCGAGCGCCGCGAAGCGGTCCTGGCGCGTGGGAGAAAGACTGCGCCACCAGCTGCGCCACCAGCGCACTGGCGCGGCCACGCCTGCCATGGGGGCAGGGCTGTGCGTGCCGTGCTCGGAAGGGGAGGATTGCATGCGCCCAGTGTAGGGGAGAGTCTGACTGTTTTTAAGGAGTATTGGAGTCGCCGCCGAGGCGCTTCGGCGACGTTCTTTGGGGTCTTCACTGTATGTGCGTTTGCAGCAAAATTTCAAATTATGAAATCAAAAAGCACCATTTGAAATTCGAAAAAAGTATGCGACACTCGCCGAGCATTGAGGCAGTGAATCGGTATTTTCAAGTTCGCCAGACAGGGTCTGTGCCGCGCAAGGCGTGGTGAACTACCCGCCTGCGTTGGCGCGCTGCGCCGCTCACTGGTTCGACCCCAAGACGCTACCTTCTGCAAGGAGACATTCCCATGACAGCTCAGACTGACCCGCAAGGCAATGCAGGCGTTCCCGCCGGCCTGGACCAACAAGAATCGCGCGAATGGATGGACGCCCTGTCGGCCGTCATCGACCGTGAAGGCGCCGAATACGCGCACAAGCTGATCGAGGACCTGCTCGAACACGCACGCCAGAACAGCGTGGACATGCCTTTCTCGGCCAACACCGGCTATGTGAACACCATCGAGACCTCGCAGGAAGCCCGCTGTCCCGGCAACCTGGAAATCGAAGGCCGTCTGCGCGCCTACATGCGCTGGAATGCCATGGCCATGGTGGTCAAGGCCAACCGCCTGCACCCGCCCGAAGGCGGTGACCTGGGCGGCCACATCGGCTCCTTCGCTTCGCTGGCCAACATGTTCGCGGCCGGCTTCAACCATTTCTGGCACGCCGAAAACGAGAACCACGGCGGCGACTGCCTGTACATCCAGGGCCACGTCTCGCCCGGCATCTATGCCCGCGCCTACCTGGAAGGCCGCATTTCCGAAGAGCAGCTGCTGAACTTCCGCCAGGAAGTGGACGGCAAGGGCCTGTCCAGCTACCCGCACCCCAAGCTGATGCCCGAGTTCTGGCAGTTCCCCACGGTGTCCATGGGCCTGGGCCCGCTGATGGCCATCTACCAGGCGCGCTTCCTCAAGTACCTGCATGCCCGTGGCATTGCCGACACCGAAAGCCGCAAGGTCTGGGTGTTCTGCGGCGACGGCGAAATGGACGAGGTCGAGTCGCTGGGCGCGATCTCGCTGGCCGCGCGCGAAAAGCTGGACAACCTGATCTTCGTGATCAACTGCAACCTGCAGCGCCTGGACGGCCCGGTGCGCGGCAACGGCAAGATCATCCAGGAACTCGAAGGCGAGTTCCGCGGCTCCGGCTGGAACGTCATCAAGCTGCTGTGGGGCAAGGGCTGGGACGAGCTGCTGGCCAAGGACAAGGACGGCGTGCTCAAGAAGATCATGGCCGAGTGCAACGACGGCGACTACCAGTCGTTCAAGGCCAATGACGGCGCCTACGTGCGCAAGAACTTCTTCGGCCGCGACCCGCGCGCGCTGAAGATGGTCGAGCATATGAGCGACGACGAGATCTGGAACCTGCGCCGCGGCGGCCACGATTCGCAGAAGGTCTACGCAGCCTTCCACGCTGCCAATTCGCACAAGGGCCAACCCACCGTGCTGCTGGTCAAGACCGTCAAGGGCTTCGGCATGGGCAAGATCGGTGAAGGCAAGAACACCGTTCACCAGACCAAGAAGCTGGGCGACGAGGACATCAAGGCCTTCCGCGACCGTTTCAACATTCCCATTCCCGACAGCCAGATCGCCGACCTGCCTTTCTACAAGCCGGCCGACGACACTCCGGAAATGCGCTACCTGCACGAGCGCCGCAAGGCCCTGGGCGGCTACCTGCCGCACCGCCGCGTGAAGGCTAGCGAGCAATTCACGGCGCCTGCGCTGGATACCTTCAAGGCCATCCTTGAAGCCACGCCCGAAGGCCGTGAGATCTCGACCACCCAGGCCTATGTGCGCTTCCTCACGCAGCTGCTGCGCGACAAGGAAATCGGCCCGCGCGTCGTGCCCATCCTGGTGGACGAGGCCCGTACCTTCGGCATGGAAGGCCTGTTCCGCCAGATCGGCATCTACAACCCCGCTGGACAGCAGTACACCCCGGTCGACAAGGACCAGGTGATGTACTACCGCGAGGACAAGGCCGGCCAGATCCTGCAGGAAGGCATCAACGAAGCCGGCGGCATGAGCAGCTGGATCGCGGCAGCCACGAGCTACAGCACGAGCAACCGGATCATGATCCCGTTCTACGTGTACTACTCGATGTTTGGCTTCCAGCGCATCGGTGACCTGGCCTGGGCGGCCGGCGACATGCAGGCGCGCGGCTTCCTGCTGGGCGGCACTTCGGGCCGCACCACGCTGAACGGCGAAGGCCTGCAGCACGAAGACGGCCACAGCCACATCCTGGCCAACACCATTCCCAACTGCGTGAGCTACGACCCGACCTTCGCCCACGAAGTCGCCGTGATCATGCAGGACGGCCTGCGCCGCATGGTGCAGAACCAGGAAAACGTCTTCTACTACATCACGCTGCTCAACGAGAACTACGCCATGCCCGGCCTCACGCCCGGCACCGAGCAGCAGATCATCAAGGGCATGTACCTGTGCAAGCCCGGCCAGAAGGTGCCGGAAAGCGGCCTGCGCGTGCAACTGCTGGGTTCGGGCACCATCCTGCGCGAATCCTTCTTCGCCCAGGAACTGCTGCTGGCCGACTGGGGCATTGCCGCCGACGTGTGGAGCTGCCCGAGCTTCAACGAGCTCACCCGCGACGGCCAGGACGCCGACCGCTGGAACCTGCTGCATCCGCTGGACACCCAGAAGGTGCCCTTCGTCACGCAGCAGCTGCAGTCGCACAATGGCCCGGTGATCGCATCCACCGACTACATGAAGGCCTACGCCGAGCAGATCCGCCCCTACATGCCCAAGGGCCGCACCTACAAGGTGCTGGGCACCGACGGCTTCGGCCGCTCGGACTTCCGCCGCAAGCTGCGCGAGCACTTCGAAGTGGATCGCCACTACATCGTGGTTGCCGCACTGCGCGCGCTGGCCGAAGAAGGCAAGATCAACGCCACCACCGTGGCCGAAGCGATCGCCAAGTACGGCATCAAGGCCGACAAGATCAACCCGCTGCACGCTTGAGTAAGAACGGGAGACACATATGGCATTGGTAGAAATTCAAGTCCCCGATATCGGTGATTTCGACGAAGTTGCTGTGATCGAAGTGCTGGTCAAGGCCGGCGATCAGATCAAGGCCGAGCAATCGCTGATCACAGTGGAGTCCGACAAGGCCTCCATGGAGATCCCCTCCAGCCACGCTGGCGTGCTCAAGGAGCTGCGCGTCAACATGGGCGACAAGGTCAAGCAGGGCAGCATCATTGCCGTGGTCGAGTCGGCGGAAGCCGCTGCCCCGGCACCTGCAGCCGCCGCACCGGCCCCCGCCGCTGCAGCCCCAGCCCCGGTGGCTGCGCCTGCACCGGCCGCTGCTCCCGCTGCCGCGCCTGCGGCCTCGGGCGCCGCCACGCAGATCGACATCAAGATTCCCGACATTGGCGACTTCAAGGACGTGGCCGTGATCGAGATGCTGGTCAAGGTTGGTGACAGCGTGACGGCCGAGCAATCGCTGTTCACCGTCGAATCCGACAAGGCCTCGATGGAAATCCCGTCGCCAGCGGCCGGCACCATCACGGCGCTGACGCTCAAGATCGGTGACACGGTCAACGTGGGCGACGTGGTCGGCCAGATGAGCGTGCAGGGCGCTGCCGCGCCTGCAGCCCAGGCTGCGGCCCCGGCACCTGCTGCTGCAGCCCCTGCACCGGCAACTGCTGCCCCTGCACCGGCAACTGCTGCCCCGGCCGCTGCAGCTCCGGTGGCTGCCGCTGCAGCATCGGCTCCCGCCGCTGCGCCTGCGCACAACCCCACCGTGGCGCCCACGGGCAAGCTGCCCCATGCATCGCCCTCGGTACGCAAGTTCGCCCGCGAGCTGGGTGTGCCGCTGGACGAGGTCAAGGGCTCGGGCAACAAGGGCCGCATCACGGCCGACGACATCCAGGCTTTCACCAAGTCCGTCATGGCGGGTGCCGTACAGACCAAGGCCCAGGCCGCGACCGCTCCCAAGGGTGGCTCCGGCGGCGGCGCAGGTCTGGACCTGCTGCCCTGGCCCAAGGTGGACTTCGCCAAGTTCGGCCCGGTCGAGCGCAAGGACCTGTCGCGCATCAAGAAGATCAGCGGCGCCAACCTGTCGCGCAACTGGGTCATGATCCCGCACGTCACCAACAATGACGAGGCCGACATCACCGACCTGGAAGCCTTCCGTGTCTCCACCAACAAGGAGAACGAGAAGAGCGGCGTCAAGGTGACCATGCTGGCCTTCGTGATCAAGGCGGTGGTTGCGGCGCTCAAGAAGTTCCCCGAGTTCAATGCCTCGCTGGACGGCGACACCCTGGTCTACAAGCAGTACTTCCACGTTGGCTTTGCGGCCGACACGCCCAACGGCCTGGTGGTCCCCGTGCTGCGCGATGCCGACAAGAAGGGCATCCTGCAGATCAGTCAGGAAATGGGCGAGCTGGCCAAGAAGGCCCGCGACGGCAAGCTCGGCGCTGCCGACATGCAGGGCGGCTGCTTCTCGATCTCGTCGCTGGGCGGCATCGGTGGCACGAACTTCACCCCCATCATCAACGCCCCTGAAGTGGCCATCCTCGGCTTGTCCAAGGGCCAGATGAAGCCGGTGTGGGATGGCAAGCAATTCGTGCCGCGCCTGACGCTGCCGCTGTCGCTGTCCTATGACCACCGCGTCATCGACGGTGCCTCGGCCGCGCGCTTCAATGCCTTCCTGGGCCAAGTGCTGGCGGACTACCGCCGCATCCTGCTGTAAACGGAGGCCCGACACATGGCAATCATCGACATCAAGGTGCCCGACATCGGCGACTTCGCCGAAGTGGGCGTGATCGAACTGCTGGTCCAGCCCGGTGACACCGTCGCCAAGGACCAGTCCCTGATCACCGTGGAGTCCGACAAGGCCTCCATGGAGATCCCCTCCAGCCATGCCGGCGTGGTCAAGGAACTCAAGGTCAAGATCGGCGACAAGATCGCCGAAGGCGGCCTGATCCTGACGCTGGAGGCCGCTGGCGAGGCGGCCGCCGCACCCCAGGCGGCAGCACCGGCCCCTGCAGCGGCGGCTCCAGCGCCTGCCGCTGCAGCGCCCGCAGCATCGGCTCCCGCTCCGGCCGCAGCCAGCTACGCCGGTGGCGCGGCCGATTACGACTGCGACGTGGTCGTGCTCGGCGGCGGTCCTGGCGGCTACTCGGCAGCCTTCCGTGCGGCCGATCTGGGCCTGAATGTGGTCATCGTCGAGCGCTACAAGAGCCTGGGCGGCGTCTGCCTGAACGTGGGCTGCATCCCGTCCAAGGCGCTGCTGCACGTGGCCGCCGTGGTGGACGAGGTCAAGCACCTGGAGGTGGCCGGCGTCAAGTTCGGCGCGCCCGAGGTCAACATCGACCAGCTGCGCGGACACAAGGACAAGGTCATCGGCAAGCTGACCGGCGGCCTGGGCCAGATGGCCAAGATGCGCAAGGTCACCGTGGTGCGCGGCTACGGCAACTTCGTCGGCGCCAACCACCTGGAAGTGGAAGAGACCACGGGCGACGGCCAGGAAAAGACCGGCAGCAAGAAGATCGTGCAGTTCAAGCGCGCCATCATTGCCGCCGGCAGCCAGGCCGTGCACCTGCCCTTCATGCCCAAGGACCCGCGCGTGGTGGACTCCACCGGCGCGCTGGACCTGGCCAGCGTGCCCAAACGCATGCTGATCCTGGGCGGCGGCATCATCGGCCTGGAAATGGGCACCGTCTACTCCACGCTGGGCGCACGCCTGGACGTGGTGGAGATGATGGACGGCCTCATGCAGGGCGCCGACCGCGACCTGGTCAAGGTCTGGCAGAAGATGAACGCGCCGCGCTTCGACAACATCATGGTCAACACCAAGACCGTGGGTGCCGAAGCCACGCCCGAAGGCATCAAGGTCAGCTTTGCGCCTGCCAAGGACGGCATCACCGTGCCCGAGCCCCAGGTCTACGACCTGGTGCTGCAGGCCGTGGGCCGCACACCCAACGGCAAGAAGATCGCTGCCGAGAAGGCCGGCGTGGCCGTCACGGACCGCGGCTTCATCGAAGTCGATATCCAGATGCGCACCAATGTGCCCCACATCTTCGCCATCGGCGACGTGGTGGGCCAGCCCATGCTGGCGCACAAGGCTGTGCACGAGGCCCATGTGGCCGCCGAAGTCATCGCCGGTGAACTGCAGGGCAACAAGGAGCTGGCTGCCAGCGCCTTCAACGCCCGCGTGATCCCCAGCGTGGCCTACACCGACCCGGAAGTGGCGTGGGTGGGCCTGACCGAGGACCAGGCCAAGGCCCAGGGCATCAAGGTCAAGAAGGGTGTGTTCCCCTGGACGGCTTCGGGCCGCGCCATTGCCAATGGCCGCGACGAAGGCGTCACCAAGCTGCTGTTCGACGACAGCCCCGAGGCGCACGGCCATGGCCGCATCCTGGGTGGCGGCATCGTCGGCACGCATGCGGGCGACATGATCGGCGAGATTGCGCTGGCCATCGAAATGGGTGCCGACGCCGTGGACATCGGCAAGACCATCCATCCCCACCCCACGCTGGGCGAAAGCCTGGGCATGGCGGCCGAGGTGGCGCACGGCTCCTGCACGGACCTGCCGCCGCAGCGCAAGTAAGCGCAAGGCCGGGCGTTCAGGCCCGGCAAGAACAGAAAGGCAGCTTCGGCTGCCTTTCTGCTTTGGGAGATGCAGACAAGGACACAGACATCAGTCCGAACACCGGTCCAGACACAGGCACGGCAAAGGGGACAGAGCTGTTCAGGCCTGGGCGCGCAGCCACTGCAGCAATTGGTCGTGCACACCATCTGGCGTGGGCGGAGCGGGGGACAGCAGGCAGTAGCGCGAACCGTCCTCGACAAAGCCCATGGGCGCTGCCAGCACGCCGTTGGCGACGTCGTCGCGCACCAGTTGCCAGGGTCCGATGGCCAGTCCCATGCCTGCCACGGCGGCCTGCAGGCTGAAATAGAAATGGTCGAACTGCAGCTGGGATCCCGACGGCGGCGGCTGGCCGCTGTGCTCTGCCCATGTGGACCAGGCCCCCGGGCGGGTGCGGCTTTGCAGCAAGGGTGCCTCCGGGCGCAGCCCGGTGGCATGCCCCTCGTCGGAGCGCGTGCACCACTGCGCCAGCCGTTCGGGCCGGCAGACCGGGCCTATGCGCTCGGCAAACAGGGTCTCGGCATGACAGCCCGCTGGCGGAGAGAAGTCATCGCGTCGTATGGCCAGATCGATGCCGTCCGCGAAAGAGAAAGGCCCGCCGCCCGCCATCAGGTGCAGCTGCAACTCCGGGTGTTGTTCCTGGAACTGCGGCCAGCGCGGGATCAGCCAGCGCATGAGCAAGGTTGGCTCGCAGGACAGCACCCAGCGGCGCGCCTGCTGCGCGCGCGAGCGCAACTCCTGCGTGGCCTGGCGCATGCGCTCCAGGCCTTCGTGCACGGCCTGGGCCAGGTGGCGGCCCGCCTCGGTCAGGAAGACGCGGCGGCTGCGGCGGTCAAACAGGGTCACGCCCAGATCGTCCTCCAACAGGCGCACGGCCCGGCTGATGGCGCCATGGGTCAGGTGCAACTCTTCTGCCGCCTTGCTGAAGTTCTCCCGCCGGGCGGCCGCTTCGAAGCAGCGCAAGGCCTGCAGCGACGGCAGCCGCTTGCTCGGGGTATGTGAGTTGAGTTCACCAACTGTGTCAGAAAACATCGTTATGTATTTTCATGGAAGGCCAATACTATCCGGCGCGTTGCATTGAATCGAATGGATAACCGATGACCGAATGGATAGCTGTAGTCACCATTACCCTGCTGGCCGTCATCAGCCCAGGGGCGGATTTCGCCATGGTCACACGCAACAGCCTGCTGCGCTCGCGCCGCGCGGGCCTGCTCACGGCGCTGGGCATTGGCCTGGGGGTGCTGGTCCATGTCGGCTATACCTTGCTCGGGGTCGGACTGCTCATGCAGCAATCCACCTGGTTGTTCGACGTGGTCAAGCTGCTGGGTGCAGCCTATCTGATCTATCTGGGCGTGACCATGCTGCGCAGCCGCCCGGAGGGCGATTTGCCCGGCCAGCCCGTGGCCGCGCTCTCCGACATGGCGGCACTGCGCATGGGCTTCCTGACGAATGCGCTCAATCCCAAGACCACGGTGTTCGTGGTCAGCCTGTTCTTGCAGATCGTGGGACAGGACACGCCGCTGGCCACGCAGCTGGCATATGGCGGATTCATCTCGCTGGCCCATGTGGCGTGGTTCTGCATCGTGGCGCTGTGCTTTTCGGCCCAGCGGGTGCGTGCACGGTTGCTGGCCGTGCGGCATTGGATAGACAGGGCCTTTGGCGGCATGTTGGTGGGGTTTGGTTTGCTGCTGGCAACGGCCAAGCTGCGGCTGTGATGTGGTGATGGTCTGACAGGAATTGGTGGGGGAGGACGGGCAAGCAGGCGGCTGCTGCCCGGCATGCAAGGCCTGCGAGGTGCCATCTGGTACCTCGCAGGCTTGGCTGTTTCTGGCGAGTGTCAGGTTCGCCCGGCAAGCGGGCCGGCGTCCCAGTGGCTTGCGGTTCGACCCGGCACGGCAGGTGTTCATGGTGGGGGCGTGCCATCGTCTCCATGGTGAACGCCGGCGCCAAGGCCTGCTCCCATGCCCAGGCCGCCCATGCCTGCGGCGCCCATTCCTGCACCACCCCCGCCGCCACCACCGCCCTTGCTCGAAGCGCCGGATTCCGCGCCACCTTTGCGCGCCCCGCCCGCCGTGCCGCCCGGACGCGTGGGGCCCTGGTTGGGAACGCGCAGGCTGTCGGGGATCGGCTCCAGATCCAGCGCTTCGCGGATGAAGGCGCGCAGCGAAGTGACGAGTGCCGCAGTCTCGACAGGCTGGCCTGCCACCATGTCCTGGGCCGCCTGGGCGGCCATGCGCACTTGGTCCTGCGTCCCGAGCAAGATGACATCGGACAGCGCGGCTTCGACCGCATCGCGAATGCGCCGTTGGCGCTCGCTACCAAAAGCCGGTGGTGCAGCGGCATCGGCATCGTCGGCGGCGGGCCTGCGCAGATCGCGCAGGTGCAGGGGATTCACATGCAGCGTGCCCGTGAAAGAGCCGCCCAGCGTCTTGTAGGCGGCGATAAGCGACTTCAGGCGTTCATTGATCTGGCGGTTCTCACGCTCGCGCCGCTTTTGCACGGTCTGCATGAACAGCAGGCGAATGCCCATCATCAGGCAGGTGACCAGCAGCAGGCCCATTACCGTGGACAGCAGCGAAGACCAGGAGCTGAAATCTAGTGATGAGCGCATGCGCAAGGCCTCGGGAGTTGATCCAGGCCTTCAGTGTGCCTCCATACAGACGGGTCGGCGGGTAAGAAGAGTGCTGTTTGCAGGCGCCGCTTGGCCTATGCTTTCGATACTTCACACATCAGCTACAGGGCGCATGGCATACGCCCCCGGGAGACAGCATCCAGTGAAAACAACGAAGCAGGGGGTGCATCCCTCATGGATCATCGTGGCGGCCGGCGTCAGCGCGGCTCTGCATGTAGGCAAGCTGCCGCCGGCTGTGCCGGTGCTGCAGCAGCAATTGGGCCTGTCCCTGCTGCAGGCCGGCTTTCTGCTGTCCACCGTGCAGGTGGCCGGCATGGCGCTGGGCCTGGTGGTGGGTCTGGGTACAGACCGCTGGGGGCTGCGGCGCAGCATGCTGGCAGGCCTGCTGCTGATGGCGGGTGCCAGCGCCCTGGGCGCCACCGCTACGGGGTTTGCAGCGCTGCTGGCCTTGCGTGCCGTGGAGGGACTGGGCTTTTTGCTGGTGGCCATGCCGGGGCCGGGTCTGATCCGGCGCTGCGTGGCGCCACGCGATCTGAGCGCGCGCATGGGATGGTGGGGTACCTATATGCCGTTGGGCAGTGCCATCGGCTTGCTGCTGGGGCCGTGGGTGATGGCCTGGGCATCTTGGCCCGCATGGTGGTTGCTGTTGGGGCTGATTTCGGCACTCGCATGGGTCGCCGTCTGGTGTGGCGTGCCGGCAGACAGGCCGGTGCCCCTTGGCACGTCGGTGGCGGGCGGTGGCTGGCGTCCTCGCCTGGCGTTGACCCTGCGCAGCCCCGGACCCTGGTGCGTGGCTGTGGCCTTTGCCGTGTATTCAGGGCAGTGGATGGCCGTCATCGGCTTTCTCCCCTCGGTCTATGCCGAGGCTGGCCTGGGCGCCGCATTGTCGGGCACTCTGACGGCCGTGGTGGCGCTGGCCAACATGGTGGGCAATGTGGCCTCGGGCCGTTTGCTCCAAGACGGCTGGAGCGCCACGCGCGCCTTGCGCCTGGGCTTTGGCTGCATGGCGGCGTGTGCGCTGCTGGCCTATCTGCAATGGCAGGGGCAACCGCTGGCGCCGTTGTGGCTGCGCTTTGTGGCGGTGGTGTTGTTTTCGGCGGCGGGCGGGCTGATTCCGGGCACGCTGTTTTCCATGGCAGTGCGGCTGGCCCCCGATGAGTCCACGGTATCGACCACGGTGGGTTTCATGCAGCAATGGTCCAGCGTGGGGCAGTTTGCAGGCCCGCCTCTGGTGGCGGCCGTGGCCGTGCACGCGGGCGGATGGCAGTGGACCTGGGTGGTGACGGCGGCCATGTGCGCCATCGGCTGGTGGCTGGCCGGCGCGATCGGGCGCATCAACTGCGCGGCTGCAGCGCCGCGCGGGCGCGCTGCAGTCTGATCACGCGTCGCGCGAGCCTATCAACGCCTTCAGGGCTTCTTCCATCTGCTGCGCATGGTCCAGCGCGGGCAGCCAGGCCTGGGGCACCGGCTGGGCGGGTGCCTGGGGTGCGGATGCGGCCAGTTGGGCCAGGGCGTCATCGGGCTGCAGGGCCACCACGTTGCCGTTGGCGGATAGCTGGCGGCAGGCATCGACCAGCCATTCACAGTGCAGCACGATGGCGCGCGGCATGAGGCCACTGTCATGCGACATGCCGCGCACCAGGCTTTCGCCCAGCAGCAGCGCGCTGGCATACAGGCGCACGGCGTGGCGGTCATAGCGCCCGGTGATGGTCTGCAGCCCCGCGCCTCCCAGGCGGCCGCGCAGGGACCAGCGGCTGGCGCTTTGCGCCTCCACCATGGCTGCGCGCAGTGCGCTCAGCGCATCGCTGCTGCGCGTGAGCTGGCCCAGCGCGACGGTGGCATCGGGCGTGTCGTGGGTGGCAGTGGCGCGCAGGGTGGCTTCCAGCCCCTCGGCCAGCTGGCCCAGCAAGGCGCTTGCCGAGCGCGACACGGCGCGCAGCGGATTGGCCGTGAAGATCACCTGGCTGAACATCAGGCCGACACCGGCGCCCACCAGTACGTCAACCAGCCGGGTCTCGCCCGCGGCGCTCGGCCCCATGCTCAGCACCAGCACGACGGAGACGCCCGCCTGTATCGGGACGACCGGCGGCTGTCCGAGCATGGCGGCCAGAGACAGGGCGACCAGCGAGGCCAGACTCAGCCGCAGCAGCGGAATGGTGTCGGGCAGCAGCCAAGCCAGTTCGCCGACGATGATGCCGATGGCGCAGCCCAGCACCAAGCCCCAGGTCTGCTTGAGATGGCTGGGCAGGCCGGGCGCCAGGCAGACCAGGGCGGTGACGGCGGCAAAGACGGGTTTGGGGTGGCCGAGCAGGTAGTGGGACAGCTCCCAGGCCAGCATCGCACCCAGGGAGGCGGCGATGGCGTCGCGAAGCGCCAGACGCAGGCGGCCGGGCGCAGCGGCCATGCCGCTCTTGGGTGTTCCAGGGGGTGTTTTTGCTTTTGCTTTTCGCCAACGCACGAAGATTCTCCCTCCAGCATGCGAAATCCAGGTTCGCAAATGCCCAAAAGCATAGCGGCCGGTCCAGGTCCGGCGTGCAGGAGAGAAGCTTCTTGCTTGTAAGAAAGCAGCCCGCGGTGGGGCGGGGCGGGTCGGCAGCTCAGGCGGGTTGGAGCAGGCCTTCGATGAAGGCCCATTCCTCGGGCGTGACCGGCGTGATCGACAGGCGGTTGCCCTTTTGCAGTACACGCATGCCGGCAAGCTCGGGATGCTCGCGCAGCTCGGCGATCTGCAGCGTGCGTGTCTTGCGCAGCGCCTGCACGTCCAGCGTGAGCCAGCGTGGCTTGTCGGGCGAGGACTTGGGGTCGTAGTAGGGACTGCGCGGGTCGAACTGCGAGGCATCGACGCGCAGGTTGCCTGCAATGCGGGCGATGCCGTAGATGCCGGGCTCGGCGCAACTGGAGTGCCAATACAGCACCCCATCGCCCACCTGCATGGCATCTCGCATGAAGTTGCGCGCCTGGTAGTTGCGCACACCGTCCCAGGCGATGGTGGCCTGCGGCGCGGCCAGCGCGTGGTCTATGGAGAATTCGTCTGGCTCGTTCTTCATGAGCCAGAACTGGCGGGCGGAGGTGGGTGCGGCAGTCATGCCGCGATTGTGGCAAATCCCCGGGCGCCGTGGCGGCGTTCCGCGCACGCCGGCAAGAGCGCGCCGGTGACGGGACAATCGCCCTCAGCCGGGCACCTCTCCCCAGCCCGCGAACCACAGGAACCCTGCATGACCGACAGCTCCACCTATGTCCCGCCCGCCGTATGGCAGCCAGCGCCTTCGGGCGGCACCTTTGCCAACATCAACCGCCCGGTCGCCGGTCCCACCCATGACAAGGCATTGCCGGTGGGGCAGCAGCCGCTGCAGCTGTATTCGCTGGCCACGCCCAACGGCGTGAAGGTCACCATCATGCTGGAGGAGCTGCTGGCGCTGGGCCATGCCGGCGCGGAGTACGACGCGTGGCTGATCCGCATCAGCGAAGGAGACCAGTTCTCCAGCGGCTTTGTCGAGGTCAATCCCAACTCCAAGATCCCGGCGCTGGTGGACCGCAGCGTCGAGCCGCCGGTGCGCGTGTTCGAGTCAGGCTCCATCTTGCTGTACCTGGCCGAGAAGTTTGGTGCGCTGCTGCCTGCCGAGCCCGCTGCGCGCACCGAGACGCTGAACTGGCTGTTCTGGCAGATGGGATCGGCGCCTTACCTTGGCGGTGGTTTCGGGCATTTCTATGCCTATGCGCCCGAGAAGTTCGAGTACCCCATCAACCGCTTCACCATGGAGACCAAGCGCCAGCTCGATGTGCTCGATCGCCAGCTGGCCCTGCATCCGTTCATTGCGGGTGCGAACTACAGCATTGCCGATATCGCCATCTGGCCCTGGTATGGGGCCCTGGTGCTCAATGAGGTGTATGGCGCGGCCGAGTTCCTGTCAGCCCATGAATACACGCATGTCATGCGCTGGGCCAGGCAGATTGCCCAAAGGCCGGCCGTGCTGCGCGGCCGCCGCGTGAATCGTACCTGGGGAGATGAAGCCACCCAGGTGCCCGAGCGCCACCAGGCGTCGGACCTGGGCTGATAGCCGTCTACTGGGAGCGGCCCCAGGGGCCGCGATCGGGCTGGCGCCAGAAGCGCGGGCGCTTGCTGGAAGGCTCGGGGGCGGGCTCGGCGTCGCGCCCGTCCTTATCGGTCCTGTCGGCCTTTTTGGCCTTTTCCAATTGCTGACCTGTCTGCTCGACCTTGCGCGCCGTGCGATCCAGCCGCGAGGGAATGTCGAGTTCTGCATGCTCGACCACACGAATGCAGTCCTGGATATGCCGCTCGCCCAGATAGCGCAGCGTGGCATAGCCCAGCGCTGCCGCTGCAGCCTGGCCTGCCAGTGGCACGTATTTGGCGGCCTGCGTGGCCGTCATGCGCATGCCGGCCGCGCGCGCCAGGCGCACCACCATGTCGCGCGTGATCAGCTTGCCGATCAGCACCGAGCCCACCATGGCCACGGCCTTTTGCACCTGCTCGCGCTTGCCGGGTTCCAGCTTGTCCAACTGTTCGGGTGTAAGGCCGAATTCGCGGTTGATGCGTGGCAGCAACCGCGCCAGCAGTGCCGCATCCACCAGCCAGTCCAGGCCCGGAATGGGCAGGCTGCTGGCTGCTGCGCCGACCAGCGCACGCCGGTGCAGCAACTTGCGCGCGCTCTCGGCCGCTTGCTCCACATCGTGGCGCGGTGGTGGAGGGGGAGGGGTTTTGTCCGATGTGCGAAAGATCATGCGTGCCAGTGAGGACGGGGCAGATGTCGATCAAGAAAATGCGCCAGCCGGCGGATGCGGCTGGCGCGCAGGGTGGTCAGCGTGCGCTCTTGCTGCGCACCAGACTGTAGATGAAGAGGATGACGATGGCGCCCACGATGGAGGCGATCCAGCCGGCCGGCTGCCCGGCCTCGTACCAACCCATCGCGACACCGACGTAGCTGGCAAGAAACGATCCTGCCACGCCGAGCAGGATGGTCATGATCCAGCCAAAGCTGTCATCGCCGGGTTTGAGTGCCCGCGCCAGCAAGCCAACGACCAGGCCAACGATGAGGGTACCAATCAAGGACATCATGCTTTTCTCCGAACTGAAGCTTCCATGCCGCGACTCTAGGGCCCTGCACCGGGCGGCCCTGTCGGACAGCATCTCAACCTGGGACGAAGCCAGGGCAGGGCCCTGAAAAACAAAACGCCTGCATGTGCAGGCGTTTGTGGATTGGCGCACAAGACGCTGCGATCACTGCAGCTGGCTTGCCTGCATCTGCAGGGCCAGAGCGGCCTTGCTGGCGTCAAGGCCCAGGCCGTCGGCGTCCTGCACGCGGCGGGCGCCATCGAAGCGGCGAGCCCAGTACGCGCTTTGCATGCTTTCCACGCGAACCTGTGCACCGGTGCGCGGTGCATGGATGAAGTTGCCGTCGCCGACATAGATGCCGACATGGCTGAAGGTGCGGCGCATGGTGTTGAAGAACACCAGATCACCGGGCTTGAGTTCGTTCTTGTCGATTTTTTCCGTGGCCTGTGCCTGCTGGTCAGCGCGGCGCGGCAGGACCTTGCCCAGGGTTTCGGAGTAGATGGCGCGGACGAAGCCGCTGCAGTCGAAGCCGGTCTCGGCACTGTTGCCGCCGCGGCGGTAGGGAACGCCGATGAAGCCCATGGCGGTCACGACCAGATCGGAGGTCTTTTCGGCGACGCTTTGTCGTGCTTCCTTGACGAAGTCAGAAGTGCGTTCCGCCATGTGATGGCGGGCTTCGCGCAGCTGCGAGATGAGGCTGCGGTTGACCAGCAGCTGGTTCATATCGTCGTCACGCATTTCGGGCGGAGCCGCGTGTGCCGTGACGCTGACAAACAGGAGTGCAATAAGCCATCGGGACATGGGGCGCGAGATTACCACGCAAAAACGTAGGACAAATTCGATAAGACCCCCGAAAGCCTGGGTTTTTGAGTTACCTCAGGAATCCGGGCTGCGCGGCAGGGAGCGCACGCAAGCTGCGACAATGGAAAGCTTTCCCTTTTGTCCTCTATAAGAAGGGCGGCCCGCGCCGCCCCATATTCCCAAGAAAGATCCGCCATGCTGCTTGAAGCCACCGACTCCCAGCTCGTACTCGTCGATTACCAGGAGCGCCTGATGCCGGCCATCTTCGAGGGACCGGCAGTTCTGGCCAATGCCGTGAAGCTGGCGCGCCTGGCGCAGCTGGTGGACGTGCCGGTCTTCGGCACCGAGCAGAACCCCTCGCGCCTGGGCGCCAACGACGCCGAACTGCGCGCGCTGTGCGACCGGACCCTGTCCAAGATGCATTTCAGCGCCGTGGCCGAGGGCCTGGGCGAGTGGCTGCGTCCTCCTGCACGACCCCAGGGCGGCAATGCGCGCAGCCTGCCCAAGCACCTGCAAAAGCCCCAGCAGCAGGCGCCCGAGCGCAGCATGGTGGTGATTGCCGGCTGTGAAGCCCATGTCTGCCTGCTGCAGACGGCGCTGGAGCTGCTGGAAGATGAGTTCGATGTCTGGGTCGTCACCGACGCCTGCAGCTCGCGCACCGAGCGCAACCGCGATGCCGCCTTCGACCGCCTGGCCGGCGCGGGTGCCGAGCTGGTGACCACGGAGATGGTGGCCTTCGAGTGGCTGCGCAGCTGCGAGCATCCGGCCTTCAAGGATCTGCTTGCCCTGGTCAAGTAAGGCACGGGTTCCTGGGTCCGCCGTCTTGGGGCGCTCTTTGGAGCGCCTTTTTTCATGGTGATCTGTCTCTTCTTGGGAGGGGGCTGTCGCTGCACCGCGTAGTTCTACGGAGCTGCGTGCGTAGCCGGCCGAATAGGCGCGGGCAGGGCGTTTTTCTACAGTGGCGGCATTCCCCCAAGAGAGACTGTATGAAGCACGTTCTGACCTTCACCGCCCTGATCCTGACCGCCTCGGGCAGCGCTTTGGCTGCCGACCATTTCTATGGCGCCGTCCGCATCAACTCCGCCAACTACAAGGCTCACGACATGGACTCCAGCGCCCGCCCCGGCCTGGGGCAGTTCGTGCCTGGCGACGACAGCCGCCGCGCTACAGGCGGCTCTCTGGCCCTGGGTTATCAGCTCCCGTCGGACTGGCGTCTGGAAGCCGAATACACCCTGCCCAGGAGCAACGAATTCACCAGCGGCTCCACGCGCTTTCCCACGAGCTTCAATCACCACAGCATCCGTTCTCAGCGCCTGATGATCAATGCGTACAAGGATTTCCCCCTGAACGCGCAGTTCTCCGTGTACGGCACGGCGGGCCTGGGCCTGGCCCACCTGCAGTCCAGCGGCTGGCAAGGCAATCCGAATCGCCAGTACTTCAGCGATTCCCAGAACAATCTGGCCTATGCGCTGGGCTTTGGCATCAGCTACTCGCCGATTCAAAAGGTCAGCATCGACCTGGGCTACCGCTATGTGGGCATGGGCAAGACCCACAGCGGCGCCAACAACTTCACCAATGTCCGTGGCCTGCAGGATGAGCAGATGCGCGCCAAGCTGAGTTCCAGCGAGATCTCGGTCGGCCTGCGCTACAGCTTCTGAGTTTGAAGGGGCCTGTCTGCCCGCGCAGCGCGGAGTTGTCAGCTTTCGGCAAGCGCATTATGAATAATTATGAATTCAGAAGCCGCCAATCCATGACAACGACAGGAGACAGACAATGGCCCCGCGTTTCGACGATTTCCACCGCCGCTCCATCGAGGAGCGCGACGCTTTTTGGGCCGAGCAGGCCCGCCGCATCGACTGGCATGTGCCGCCCCAGCGGATCTGCGACTACGACAATCCGCCGTTTGCACGGTGGTTTGTCGGGGGGCAGACCAATCTCTGCCACAACGCCGTGGACCGGCACCTGGCCGAGCGCGCCGACCAGAACGCGCTGATCGCCATCTCCACCGAGACCGGCACGGAAAAGGTCTACACCTACCGCGAACTGCATGCCGAGGTACAGCGCATGGCCGCCGTGCTGCAGTCGCTGGGCGTGCAAAAGGGCGACCGCGTCCAGATCTACATGCCCATGATTGCCGAGGCGGCCTTTGCCATGCTGGCCTGCGCGCGGCTGGGTGCCATCCATTCGGTGGTGTTCGGCGGCTTTGCCTCGGCGGCGCTGGCCTCGCGCATCGACGATGCCGAGCCCAAGGTCATCATCAGTGCCGACGCGGGCTCGCGCGGCGGGCGCGTCGTGGCCTACAAGCCCTTGCTGGACGAGGCGCTGCAGCTGGCCAGCCACAAGCCAGCGGCCGTGCTCATCGTGGACCGTGGCCTGGCGCCTGCGCCCATGCGCGCCGGCCGTGACCACGACTGGGCCAGCCTGCGTGCGCTGCACGCCGACGACCAGGTCGCCTGCACCTGGGTGGAATCCACCGACCCCAGCTACACGCTCTACACCAGCGGCACCACGGGGCGCCCCAAGGGCGTGCAGCGCGATACGGGCGGCTACACGGTGGCGCTGGCCGCCAGCATGCCGCTGATCTTCGGGGCCGAGGCAGGGCAGACTTTTTTCTGCACCAGCGACATCGGCTGGGTTGTGGGCCACAGCTACATCATCTATGCGCCGCTGATCGCAGGCATGGCCACCGTGCTCTACGAGGGCCTGCCCATACGCCCCGACGCGGGCATCTGGTGGAGCATCGTGGAGAAGTACCGGGTCACCCACATGTTCTCGGCGCCCACGGCCATCCGTGTGCTCAAGAAGCACGATGCCGAGTACCTGCACCGCCACGATATCTCCAGCCTCAAGGCGCTGTGGCTGGCCGGCGAGCCGCTGGACGAGCCCACGGCGCAGTGGATCAGCCAGGCCCTGGGCAAGCCCATCATCGACAACTACTGGCAGACCGAGACCGGCTGGCCCATCCTCACGCTGTGCAACGGCGTGGAGCAGCAGACCACGCGCTTCGGCAGTCCCGGCAAGGCCGTCTATGGCTATGACGTGAAACTGATCGACGAGGCCACGGGCGAGGAACTGCTCGGCGCCGGGCAAAAGGGCGTGCTGGCCATCGAGGGGCCGCTGCCGCCGGGCTGCATGCAGACCGTCTGGCGTGACGATCAGCGCTTCGTCAATACCTACTGGAAGAGCATTCCGGGCCGCATGGTCTACAGCACCTTCGACTGGGGCATACGCGACGAGGATGGCTACTTCTTCATCCTGGGCCGCACGGATGACGTGATCAACGTGGCCGGCCACCGCCTGGGCACGCGCGAGATCGAGGAATGCATTTCCGCCCACCCCCAGGTGGCCGAAGTCGCCGTGGTCGGCGTGGCCGATACGCTCAAGGGCCAGGTGGCGCTGGCCTTTGCCGTGCCCCGGACGGCGCTGGAGGGCGAGGCCGA
Source organism: Delftia acidovorans NBRC 14950 (assembly GCF_001598795.1). Taxonomy (GTDB): domain Bacteria; phylum Pseudomonadota; class Gammaproteobacteria; order Burkholderiales; family Burkholderiaceae_C; genus Comamonas; species Comamonas acidovorans. The sequence continues at coordinate 31,006 of NZ_BCZP01000009.1, forward strand.
GCGCGCGGCGCTGCAGGCCGATGTGATGAAGCTGGTCGATGTACGCCTGGGCGCCGTGGCCCGGCCCTCGCGCGTGGTCTTCGTCAGTGCGCTGCCCAAGACGCGCAGCGGCAAGCTGCTGCGCCGCGCCATGCAGGCCGTGGCCGAGGGGCGCGACCCGGGCGACCTCAGCACCATGGAAGATCCGGCCGCGCTCGCCCAGGTGCAGCAGCAGCTGTGAGGCAGGGCGCGCGCCGCAACCGCTTGCGGCCGGGGTGATGTGCGCCGGCGCCCCTGCCTGCCGCGCCTACAAGCCTGCCGCGCCTACAATTGCGGCTTGGGCCGCAGCCGGGCCAGGTTCCGGGCTGCGGCGCCCTGTTTTCAACCGACGAGAAAGCGTTTTCGACGTGCAGGTCGCATCTTCCATCTTCAAAGCCTATGACATCCGCGGCATCGTGCCGTCCACGCTCAACGAGGAGGTCGCGCTTGGCGTGGGCCGCGCCTTCGGCATGGCGGCCCTGGCGGCCGGCGAGACCGTGGTGGCCGTGGGACGCGATGGCCGCCTGTCGGGACCCTCGCTGTCCGCGGCGCTGATCGCCGGCCTGACCGAGGTCGGCATCGAGGTGATCGACATCGGCCTGGCCACCACGCCCATGCTGTACTACGCGGCCAGCACACTGGCGCGCTCGGGCATCCAGGTCACGGGCAGCCACAACCCCAAGGACTACAACGGCTTCAAGATGGTGCTGGCCGGCCGCGCCATCTACGGCGAGGAAATCCAGGCCCTGCGCCGCCGTGTCGAGAGCGACGACTGGACGATCACGGGCACCGGCAGCGTGCGCCGCGCCGATGTGCAGGCCGACTACCAGGCGCGCATCGTGGGCGACGTGAAGCTGGCGCGACCCATCAAGATCGTGGTGGACTGCGGCAACGGCGTGGCCGGTGCCTCGGCGCCCGGCATCTTCCGCGCCCTGGGCTGCGAGGTGATCGAGCTGTTCTCCGAAGTGGACGGTGAATTCCCCAACCACCATCCTGACCCCAGCAAGCCCGAGAACCTGCGCGACGTGATCGAGGCGCTGCGCACCTCGGACGCCGAGCTGGGCCTGGCCTTCGACGGCGACGGCGATCGCCTGGGCATCGTCACCAAGGACGGCCAGAACATCTTCCCCGACCGCCAGATGATGCTGTTCGCCAAGGACGTGCTCTCGCGCGTGCCGGGCGGCAGCATCGTCTACGACGTGAAATGCACGCAGCGCCTGGCGCCCGCCATCCGCGAGGCCGGGGGCGAGCCTGTGATGTTCAAGACGGGCCACTCCCTGGTCAAGGCCCGCATGAAGGAGCTGGACGCACCGCTGGGCGGCGAGATGAGCGGCCACATCTTCTTCAAGGAGCGCTGGTATGGCTTCGATGACGGCACCTACGCGGGCTGCCGTCTGCTGGAGATCGTCAGCCGCGAGGCCGACCCCAGCGCCTTGCTCAACGCGTTGCCCACCAGCTTTTCCACCCCTGAACTGAATGTGGCCTGCGCCGAGGGCGAGCCCCATCGCCTGGCCGCCGAACTGCAGGCCCTGGCCGCCGAGACCTTTGCCGCACCGGCCCAGGTCAGCACCATTGACGGCCTGCGCGTGGACTGGGCCGACGGCTTCGGCCTGATCCGCGCCAGCAACACCACGCCCGTGCTGGTGCTGCGCTTCGAGGGCCAGACCCAGGAGGCGCTGTCGCGCATCGAGGCGCAGATGCTGGCGCTGCTGGAGCGCGTCAAGCCCGGCGCGCAGGTTGGCGGCGCCGCGCACTGATTTGCGCGCAAGGCGATGACTTCACGCTCTCCCACGTCCTGGGCGCGCGCGCTGTACAGCGCCGTGACCTGGGCGGCGCAGCCGCTGCTGCGCCGCAAGCTGCTGCGCCGCGCCGAGGCCGAGCCCGTCTATGCCGAGCACATTCCCGAGCGCTTTGGCCGCTACCAGCCGGCCACGCTGGGGCAGGACGGACATGGCCGGTGGATCTGGATTCATGCCGTATCGCTGGGCGAGACGCGCGCTGCCGCCATCTTGCTGACCGCGCTGCGCGAGCGCCTGCCCGGCATGCGCCTGCTGCTGACCCATGGCACGGCCACAGGCCGCACCGAAGGCCGCCGGCTGCTGCAGCCCGGCGACCTGCAGGTCTGGCAGCCCTGGGATACGCCAGCGGCCGTGCGCCGCTTCGTGCAGCAATTCCGGCCCGCGGTCGGCGTGCTCATGGAGACCGAAGTGTGGCCCAACCTGGTCGCCATCTGCCGCGAAGAGGGCGTGCCGCTGGCGCTGGCCAATGCGCGACTCAGCGACAAATCGCTGGGCCAGGCGCTGCGCGTGGCGCCGCTGGCGCGGCCCACCTATGCCGCCCTGGCCGCCGCCTGGGCGCAGACCGAGGACGATGCCCGGCGCCTGCGCCTGCTGGGTGCGCCCGTGCGCGGCGTGCTCGGCAACCTGAAATTCGATGCGCGTCCGGACGCTGCGCTGCTGGAGCGCGCCCGGCAATGGAAGTCCGGCCTGTCCCGCCCTGTGGTGCTGTTGGCCAGCAGCCGCGAGGGCGAGGAGGCCATGCTGCTGTCCGCCCTGCGCACGCTGGGGCCGGCAGGCCGGGCCGTGCAATGGCTGGTCGTGCCGCGCCATCCGCAGCGCTTTGACGAAGTGGCGGCGCTGCTGGCTGGCGGCGGCCTGCATGTCTCGCGCCGCAGCCAGTGGGTGGGTGGCCCGCCCTGCGGGGCTGCGGCGGATGACATCGACATCTGGCTGGGTGATTCGCTGGGCGAGATGGCCCTGTACTACGGCCTGGCCGACGCCACGCTCATGGGCGGCAGCTTTGCGCCGCTGGGCGGCCAGAACCTCATCGAGGCCCTGGCCTGCGACTGCCCCGTGGTGCTGGGGCCGCATACCTTCAACTTCAGCGAAGCCTCGGACCTGGCCTGCGAAGCCGGTGCCGCGCTGCGGGCGCCCGACCTGGAGCACGGGCTGCGCCTGGCCGTGGACCTGGCCGGGGACCGCCAGTCCCACGCCAATGCCGTGGCCCAGGCGCGCGGCTTCCTGGACCAGCACCGCGGGGCCGCACAGGCCACGGCGCAGGCGGTGGCCGGGCTGTTGCAGTCCCAACCGTTGCGCTGAGCACTAGGTTTTCGGCTGGCGGTATCCGCAGGCCGGATCAGCCGGCGTCCTGCAGCACGGGCAGGCTCACACTCGCCAGCAGCCCTCCATCCTCCGCACTGAGCAGCTCGATGCTGCCGCCGTGCCGCTCGGTCACGGTCCTGGCGATGGCCAGGCCCAGGCCGCTGCCGCTCTGGCTCTGGTCGGGCACGCGGAAGAAGCGGTCGAAGACACGCTGGCGCCAGGCCTCGGCAATGCCAGGGCCACGGTCGCGCACCTGGAGCACGGCCTGGTCGCCCTGGCGCTGCAGGCGCACGCTGATGGTGGCGTGCGCGGGGCTGTATTTGATGGCGTTGTCCACGAGGTTGTCGATCAGCGAGACCAGGCCTTCGCGTTCGCCCATCACGCTCAGTGGCTCGCTGGCTTCCAGGGCCAGTTCCACCGGGCGGCGGCGGGCCAGGGCGTCGAGTGCGGCGAGCCGGTCTTCCAGCAGCAGGTCCAGGCGCAGCGGCTGCATGGCCATGCCGGGCGCTTCGGTCTCGCTGCGCATGAGCTGCAGCAGCTGGGCCACCATGCGGCTGGCGCGCTGGTTGCTGCGCAGCAGGCTGTCCATGAGTTCCTGCTGGCGCGGTTCGCTGCCAAGGCGCAGCAGGGCCTCGACATTGACGTGCATGGCGGCCAGCGGCGTGCGCAGTTCGTGGGCTGCATCGGCGATGAGGTTGCGCTCGCGCTCGCTGCTGGAGCGCACGCGGGCCAGCAGGGCGTTGATGTCCTGCACCAGCGGCCGCAGCTCGGCGTGTGGCGGCGCATAGGTGAGCGCGCTGAGGTCGTCGGGGCCGCGTGTGGCCAGCTCGTCGCCCACGCGGCGCAGCGGGCGCAGTGCCGCGCGTACCGACCACCAGGCCGGAAAGGCCAGGAAGGGCAGGCTGATCAGCAGCGGTAGCAGGTAGTAGCTGCGGGTGTTGAGGGTGATCAGCAGTTCCTTGAAGGACGGCAGCATCAGCGTGACTTCGGTCTGGCCCGAGGCCGAGCGCAGCGTGCTCATGCGCCAGGTCTGCCCTTCGAAATCTATGTCCTCGACCGTGTCCAGCACGCGGTTGCGCAGGGTGGGTGCCGGCGTGGGCGAGCGGTACAGGAGCTGGCCGCGCTGCCAGACCAGCAGCGTGGGCGTGAAGCGGATGTCGTCGTCTCCGTCGCCGTACTCATGGCGCAGGGCCGTGTCCAGCGCGGCCAGGCTGTGCTGCTGGCGGTCCGGAAGGTCGGCCAGGTCCTCGGCCACAGCCATGACAAGTTCGTAGACAGGCTTGCTGACCAGCAATTCATTGTGGAAGTGGGCCATGTAGATGGCTGCCACCAGCAACGCGGTCCAGATCGCGGTGAGCACGCCCATCTGGGCCAGCAGCATCCGCCGGCCCAGTGTGGGCCGCAGCCAGCGGCGCCATCTCGGGCTGGCCTGTTGCCCCTGCAGGGTGTGCGATGTCATGGTCAGGACAAGGGTGCCATCGGCTGCGAGTCGATGACATAGCCAATGCCGCGCACCGTGCGTATGAAGCCCGGCCCGATCTTGCGGCGCAGGTTGGAGACATGCACTTCCAGGGCATTGCTGCCGTTGGCGCTGCCGCCCGGGATGACTTCCTCCTCGATGCCACTGCGCGTGACCACGCGGTCCATGCGCCGCAGCAGCAGGGCCAGCAGGTCGAATTCGCAGCGGGACAGCTCGACGTTCTGGCCTGCAACGCTGACACGGCGCGTGGGCTCGTGCAGCGACAGGCCGCGCAGATGCAGCGTTCCGTCGCCCTGCCCATAGCTGCGGCGTGCCAGGGCGCGCACGCGCGACACCAATTCGGCCAGGGCAAAGGGCTTGACCAGATAGTCATCGGCGCCGCTGTCCAGGCCGTGCAGCCGGTCGTGCAGGCTGTCGCGTGCGCTCAGGATCAGCACGGGCAGGCGGCGCCATTCGCGGCGCAGGCGCGTGAGCAGGCTGATGCCGTCGCCATCGGGCAGGCCCAGGTCCAGCAGCACCATCTCGAAGCTTTGCTGCTCCAGCGTGCGCAGCGCATCGGACAGGCGGCGCACCCAGACCACGTCCATGGCGTGATCGCCCAATGCGATGCGCACGCCATTGCCCAGATCCAGATCGTCCTCCACCAGCAGCAGTCTCATCGTGTGTTTCCTGTGCCGCTCCCATGCCGCGGACCGGCGCCTGCGGGAGGGCTGCCGCGAGTATCGGTCAAGGCGGGGCTCAGGCGCTTCAGCATCCCTTCAGGAAAGCCGGGGCAGGTCTTCAGGCTGGTTTGCCACAGTGGCCCGCTCGACAACTCCCACGAAGGCAAGGCGCGCATGCCAAGACTCTCCCGCTGTTCCTTGCTGAGCCGTCTGGCGGTGCTGTGCGCGCTGGCTGCCTGGATTCTGGTCGTGGCGGGTTTGCGTGCCTCGGCTTTGCCAGAGCACAGGGCTGCGGCGCCAGGCGCGCGGCCCGCGGCGGCCGGGCATCAGCCCGGGGCACTGCCGGCCGTGCGGGCGCTTCAGGGATTCAAGGGGCTGGCGCGCGGAGCGTCAGCGCATCGATGGCGCGCAGGTCGTCGTCGCTGAGCGTGCCGGCGGCCTGGCGCAGCTTGAGCTGGCCCAGCAGCACCTGGTAGCGCGCCAGGGCCAGGTCGCGCTGGGTCTGGTAGAGCTGGCTCTGTGCGTTGAGCACATCGATGTTGATGCGCACGCCGACCTCGTAGCCGAGCTTGTTGGCGTCCAGCGCGCTTTGGCTGGACGCCAGCGCGGCCTCCAGCGCCTTGACCTGTGCCTGGCCCGACTGCACGCCGAAGAAGGCCGTGCGCGTGCTCTGCTCCACGTTGCGCTGGGCGTCGTCGAGCTGTGCGCGCGCCTTGTCTTCCAGCGCCAGGGTTTCCTTGATGCGGTTTTGCACGGCAAAGCCGGCGAACAGGGGCAGGTTCATGACCACGCCCACGCTGGCGGCATTGGTGCGGTAGCTGGTGCCGATCTGCGGTGTGACCGAGCCGTTGGGATAGCGGTTGACCACGTAGCCGGCCTGCAGGTCCACGGTAGGCTTGTGGCCGGCCTCGGCTTTCTTCGTTTCCAGCTGGGCGATGTCCAGCGCCAGGCGGGCCTGGCGCAGCTGGGGCTGGCCTTGCAGTGCGGTGTCCACCCAGGCCTGGGCGTCGGAGGGCATCAGGGCCGGCAACTGCAGCGGCTGAGCCAGGGGGCGGGGCACGGTGCCCACGGCGCCAACGATCTGGTCCAGCACCAGGCGCTTGACACGCAGATCGTTCTCGGCGGCGATTTCCTGCGCGCCGGCCAGGTCGAACCGGGCCTGGGCTTCGCGCGAGTCGGTGATGGTGGCCGTGCCGACCTCGAAGTTGCGCTTGGCAAATTCCAGCTGCTGTGCAATGGCGGCCTTCTGTGCCTTGACCACGGCCAGGCTGTCCTGGGCGCCGAGGACATCGAAGTAGGCCTGGGCCACGCGCACCAGCAGGTTCTGCTCGCCGCTGTCCAACTGGGCGCGCGCCACGTCCACGCCGCGCTGGCCCTGGTCGTAGGCGATCTTGTTGGCCGGGCGGTACAGCGGCTGCTGGGCGCTGAGCTGCAGGTTCTGCTGGGGCGAGCGAAAGCTCCCCGGCAGCACGCTGACTTCCACATGCGAGGTGTTGGCACCGGCCTGCAGACCCACGCTGGGCAACAGGCCCGAGCGTGCCTGCTCGGCGCGGCTGGCGGCGGCCTGGGCGTCGGCCTGCTGGGCCTGCCACTGGGCGTCGTAGCCGCGGGCCTTGGCCACCAGTTCGGACAGGTTCTGGCCCGTGGCCGCTGAGGCTGTCAGAGAGGGCAGGGCAGACTGCGGAGCCGCAGGGGCGGGCGCAAGGACGGCTGGGGCAGGAGCCTGTGCCAGGGCCGAGCCCATGCCGGCCGCGCACAGCAGCAAGGCCATGTGGCGCAGGGGCCAGGCGTATGGGCGGGTCAGGGCGGAAGCGACAGGGGCAAGGGGCCGAAGCAGGGGCATAGAGGTCCTCGAATCAAAACACAGTCGTCACGAAGCACCGGGGACGGCTGGTGTACCGCCGTGTCCCGGGTTTCTTTTGCGTGTTGCCGCTCAGTAGCGCGGCACGCCTGGGTCGCGCTCGCGCGACCAGGCATCGATGCCTCCGCTGATATTGGCCACGGTCTCGAAGCCGTTGTTCATCAGGAAGGCAGCGACATGCATGCTGCGTGCGCCGTGATGGCACAGGCAGGCTGTGGGGTGATCCGGATCGAGCTCCTGCAGGCGCGAGGGAATCTCGCCCATGGGGATGCAGCGCAGCTCGAAGCCCTCGGGGCGTACGCTGGCCTGGGCCACTTCCCAGGGCTCGCGCACGTCCAGCACCAGGGGCAGGGCATCGGAGCCGCTGGAGTGCTGGGTCAGCCAATCGTTGAGTTGCGCGGGAGGCACTTGGGGAAGCATCGGAAAGATCCTTGCGGAATGGAGTGGAGTTGCCGCAGCGGCCGAAATCCTCTGGACCCCGGCCGCCGTGGCGGATTTCAGAACGTGAAGCGCGAAGGCTCTTCGAAGTTGGCCAGGCGTGCGGTCACCACGTCCCAGGGCTGGCTGGTTTCGAACTGGTGGCCGTTCTTTTGCACCAGCGTGAAACGCATCATGGGCAGTTGGCCGACGATGGCTGCCAGGCGGCCGCCATCGTTGAGCTGGGCCAGCAGGGACTGGGGCACCTGGGCGACCGAGCCGCTGAGCACGATGGCGTCGAACTGGCCCAGAGCGGCCGCTGCCGTGGCGCCATCGGCCAGCTTGACCTCGGCATTGGTGATGCCGGCGCCCAGCAGGTTCTCGCGGGCCATCTCGGCCAGCTCGGGGACGATTTCCAGTGTCACGACTTCCTTGGCCTGGGCGGCCAGCAGGGCGGCCATGTAGCCCGAGCCGGCGCCGATTTCCAGCACGCGGTCGGTGGGCTTGATCTTCAGGTCCTGCAGCATGCGGGACTCGATGCGCGGGGCCAGCATGCACCAGCCCTTGGCGGCGGCTTCCTCGGTCGGGGCGACCAGGGGGATTTCCAGGTCCATGAAGGCCAGGCCGGCATGCTCGGGCGGCACGAAATTCTCGCGGTGCACCTTGCCCAGCAGCGCCAGCACTTCTTCATCAAGCACGTTCCAGGGGCGGATCTGTTGCTCGATCATGTTGTAGCGCGCGTGCGCTTGGGCGCTGTGGTGTTCGGGCAGGCTGTTCAGGGGCAGGCTCATGGGGTATCTCCGGAGAAAGACTTGTCAGGACAAACCTTTGATTCTACGAGTCTCGCGGCGGGGTGGGCGCGCTGGCGGCGCCTTGGCCGGGTGCCGCGTCGTGCCGGTTGCCGTTCCACAGGCGCCGCAGCCACTGGGAGAAGTCGTCAAGGTAGCAATAGACCACGGGCACGACCACCAGGGTCAGCAGCGACGAGGTGACCACGCCGCCGATCACCGACTGGCCCATGGGCGCGCGCTGCTCGGAGCCTTCGCTGAGTGCGAAGGCCAGCGGCACCATGCCGAAGATCATGGCCAGCGTGGTCATCAGAATGGGGCGCAGCCGCACGCGCGCCGCCAGCAGCAGGGCCTGCTCGCGCGGCAGGCCGTCGCGGATCTGGCCGGTGTCCGGGTCGCTGTGCGGGCCGCGCGCACGGATGGCGAAGTCCACCAGCAAGATCGCGTTCTTGGTGACCAGTCCCATGAGCATGACCACGCCGATGATGGAGAACATGGACAGGGCCGAGCCGAACATCATCAGCGCCAGCACCACGCCGATCAGCGTCAGCGGCAGCGAGGTCATCAGCGCCAGCGGCTGCAGGAAGCTCTTGAACTGGCTGGCCAGGATCATGTAGATGAAGATGATGGCCAGCGCCAGGGCAGACACCGCATAGCCGAACGATTCGTTCATGCTCTTGGTGGCGCCGCTGAACTGTGTGCGGTAGCCGGGCGGCAGGGCGATGTCGGCCAGGGCATTGCGGATGTCGGCCGAGACCTCGCCGCTGGAGCGCAGGTAGACGTTGCCGCTGAAGGCGACCTCGCGCGTCATGTCGCGGCGGTTGATCTGGCTGGGGCCGGTGGCGGGCGTGACGGTGGCCACCTGGTTCAGCCGCACGATGCGCATGCCGCCGTCGCCCGAGGTGGAGGGCAGGGCGAAGGGCAGGCGCTCCAGGTCCTGGGGCGTGCTGCGCGACTCGGGCGCCAGGCGCACCTTGACGTCATAGGTCTGGTCGTCGCTGGCGCGCCAGTTGCCCACGGTCTGGCCCGCCACCCAGGTGCGCAGAGCGGCGGCCATGGAGCCTACCGACAGGCCCAGGTCGGCGGCCGCATCGCGCCGCACGGTGATGTCGATCACGGGCTTGTCGGGCTTGAGGCTGCTGTCCAGGTCCACCAGTCCGGGAATGCCGCGCAGGCGTTCCATCACCACGCGGTTCAGGCGCTCCAGCTCACCCAGGTCCGGGCCCTGCAGCGAGAATTCGACCTGTTTTTGCCCGCCCACGGGTTCGCGCTGGCCCACATGGGTGACGGTGATGCCGGGCACGCTTTGCAGCTGCTCGCGCAGCACGCCCGAGAGTTCATCGCCGCTGCGCTGGCGCAGGTGGCGGTCCAGCAAGCGGATGTAGATGCTGGCGTATATCTTGCCCTGGGCCGTGCCGGTGTTGATGGTGGCCAGCGTGTAGCGGACCTCGGGCAGGGCGCGGATGATGGCATCGACCTGGCGGGCCTTGGCCTCCGTGGCCTCGATGGACGAGCCCACGGGCGTGTTGAAGCTCACCGTGGTTTCCGAGAAATCGGCCTTGGGCACGAATTCCGTGCCCAGCAGCGGCACCAGGAAGATGCTGGCCACGAAGATGGCCAGCGCCGCCGCCAGCGTGGTGATCTTGTGGCGCAGCGCCCAGCCCAGCACGTCCTGGTAGAAGTGGGACAGCGATTCGGTGGCGCGCTCGAACCAGGCCGTGACCCGGCCCAGCGTGCGGTCGTAGAGGCTGTTGCCGCGCTTGTCGCCATGGGCGTGGATGGTCGGGTCATGCCAGACGCTGGAGAGCATGGGGTCCAGCGTGAAGCTCACGAACATGGAGATCATCACGGCCGCCACGATGGTGATGCCGAATTCGTGGAAGAACTTGCCGATGATGCCGCCCATGAAGCCGATGGGCAGGAACACCGCCACGATGGACAGCGTGGTGGCCAGCACGGCCAGGCCGATCTCCTGCGTGCCGTCCAGCGCGGCCGCATGCGCGTCCTTGCCCATCTGCACGTGGCGCACGATGTTCTCGCGCACCACGATGGCGTCGTCGATCAGCAGGCCCACGCACAGCGATAGCGCCATCAGCGTGATCATGTTGATCGAGAAGCCGAACCAGTACATGAACAAAAAGGTGCCGATCAGCGCAATGGGCAGCGTCAGCCCCGTGATCACCGTGGAGCGCCAGGAGTTCAGGAACAGGAAGACGATGAGCACCGTCAGTGCCGCGCCCTCGATCAGCGTCTGGCGCACGTTGTTGACGGCCACGCGGATGGGGCGGGCGCTGTCGGCAATCGACTCCAGCCGCACGCCGGCCGGCACTTCGGCGGCGATCTCGCGCAGCGTGGCGTTCAGGCCGTCCACGACTTCGATGGTGTTCTCGTCCTGGGCCTTCTGCACGGACAGCAGCAGGGTGCGGCTGCTGTTGTACAGGGCCACGGTTTCCAGTTCGCCCGCGCCGTCCTGCACGCGCGCCAGCTGGCCCAGCCGCACGGGAGCGCCGCCGCGCTGGGCGACGATGATGCGCTCGAAGTCCTGGGGGCGCTTCATGCGTGCGTCGATCTGCACCACGCGCTCCTGCTCGCGCGAGCGGATGGCCCCCAGCGGCAGGTCCTGGTTCTCGCTGCGCACGGCGTTCACGATCTGGTCGGGCGTGATGGCATAGGCTTCCAGCGCCTCGGGCTGCAGGTAGATGTTGATCTCGCGCGGCGTGGCGCCCACCAGGTTGACGGCGCCCACGCCGCGCACGTTCTCCAGCCGCTTCTTGAGGACCTGGTCGGCCCAGCTGGTCAGGGCGACGGCATCGGGCGCCTTGGCGCCGGCATCGGCCTGGGGCAGCACGGCCACGGACCAGATGGGCGAGCTGGCCGGATCGAAGCGCAGCACGCGTGGCTCCTTGACCTCGTCGCGCAGGGTGGGGCGCACCGAGGCCACCTTCTCGCGCACGTCTTCGGCAGCGCGGCGGCCATCGACATGCAATTGGAATTCGATGATGACGACGCTGGTGCTCTCATAGCTGCGCGAGGTCAGCGCGTTGATGCCGGCAATGGAGTTGACGCCTTCCTCGATCTTCTTGGTGACCTCGGACTCCACGATCTCGGGCGAGGCGCCCGGATAGTCCACCGTGACCACGACCACGGGGAAGTCCACATTCGGGAACTGGTCCACCTTGAGTCGCTGGTAGGAAAACACACCCAGCACCATGAGGGCCAGCATGAGCATGGTGGCGAACACAGGGTTGGCCAGGCTGACGCGCGTGAACCACATGGTCAGCGGGCTCCGGGGGCTGGCGCAGCCTGGGGTTGCTGCACCTGTTGCAATGGTTGCAACTGCACGGCCGTGCCCGCGCGCAGGCCGCCCACGCTGCCGGCCAGCACCCTGTCACCGGCCTGCAGGCCGGTGGATACGGCGATCCAGGTGGCGCCATCCTGCGCGCTCTGGCTGCCCAGCGTGACCGGGCGGTGCTGCACGCGCAGCAGGGTCTTGTCCGCTTCGGACTCGCCCGCAGGCTGCAGCAACTGCACATAGGGCTGGGGCTGGTCGGTGCGCACGGCGGTCAGGGGCACGGCCAGCTGTTCGGTCTGCCCCGTGACAATGCTGCCCTGCAGGTACAGGCCCGGGCGCACGATGGGGATGGATCTGACGGCGGCGCCTGCGTTGACCGGTGCAGCCTGTACACGCAGATAGACGGCCACGCTGCGCGAACCTGCCTGGGCGCTGGGGTTGATTCGCACCACGCGCGCGGGCACGGAGGCCACATCGTCGCCCGCGCCCTGGACCTGCAACAGGGCCTGCTGGCCGACCTGCACACGCACCGAATCGGCGGGCGCCAACTGGGCCACGACTTCGAGGTCGGACGTATCGACGATCTCCAGCACCCGCGTTTCCACGCCCACGCGCTCGCCGTCCTGCACCAGGCGCTGTGAAACCTGGCCGTCCATGGGACTGCGCAGCACGCTGTCGGTCACGCTCTTGCGGGCCACATCGGCGGCGGCCTGGGCGGCGGCCAGGTTGGCGCGTGCGGCGTCGAGGTTGGATTGGGAGGTGGCCAGCGCCGTGGTCGAGATGAAGCCCTGGGTGACCAGGGCCTGGTTGTTGTCGTGCTGGCGCTGGGCCAGCTGCAGCTGCGCCTGGGCCGCATCGGCCTGCTGGCGGGTCTGGCGCCAGCGGGCCTCGACCTCGGTGGCGTCCACGCGGGCCAGTTCCTGGCCCTTGCGCACGCTGTCGCCCTCGCGCACCTGAAGGCCGCGCAGCTCGCCGGCCACATAGGCCTTGACCACGGCGCTGCGCACGGCCTGCACCACGCCGCTGACGGGCACGGTCAATTGCAGCTGGCGCGGCTGCAGCTGCACCACTTCCTGCGGACCCACACGCACCGGCATCTCGCGCGGCTGGGTGGCCGCGGCGATGGCGCTTTGCTTGCTGTGCCGGGTGGATGCGGCGCGCCATACGCTGGCGCCGATGGCGATCAATAAGGCCAGGCCGATCAGCCAGCCGGTGCGACGCTTCATGGTGTGGGCGGGGAGGAGGGGGGTGTGGTGGCTGCAAGGGGCTGGCACATGCCATGCAGCAGGTAGTCGATCTGGGATTCCAGAAACTGCTCGGGATCGAAGTCGCCATGGGGCAGGCAGCCGCCCAGCGAATGCTTCCAGATCATCAGAAACATCATCGGGGCGACCACGCAGTGCACGGACAGGTCCAGATCCATGGGCCGGAACTCGCCGCGCTCGACGCCGCGCTGCAGGATGCGCCGGATCAGCTCATGGCCTGGAAGAACCACTTCCTGGTGGTAGAACTGAGACAGCTCGGGAAAATTGCCCGCCTCGCTGAGCATAAGCTTGGTGATGCCCGACGCCTTGGTGCTGCCGATGCGTTCCCACCAGGACTTGAAGCAGTAGCGCAGCAGATCGGTTGAAGGTGCGCAGTAGTTGTCGAGCTCTTCGCTCCACTCGCCGAAGCGGCCCGCGATGCTGTGGCGCACCACGGCCTTGAAAAGCTCCTGCTTGCTCGCGAAATAGAGGAACAGCGTGCCCTTGGAGACCCCGGCGCGGGCGGCGACTTCTTCGACGCGGGTGGCGGCGTAGCCCTTTTCCACGAAGAGGTCGAGTGCCGCTTCCAGCAACTCGCCGGGACGCTCCTGCTTGCGGCGGCTGCGCTTTCCGGAAGGCTCGGCGGGGGCGGGTGAAGAGGCGGGGGAGTCGGTCACGGAAAATTAATGACTGATGGGTTAGTTATCGTAACCGCAGAACCGTTCGTCGTCACCTGGCTTGTGCATGGGCTAACCTGTAGGAGCGACGGCCCGCATGCATTGCGTGTGGTCATTTTTTCGATTTCTTCACAGAAAAGGCGCATATGGCGACTGAAACCATTTATCTGGGCGGCGGCTGTTTCTGGTGCACCGAAGCCGTTTTCGACCGCGTGCGCGGCGTGAGCGACGTGCAAAGCGGCTACGCCAATGGCGATCTGGACGATCCCAGCTACGAGGACATCTGCACCGGCGAGACCGGCCATTCCGAGGTCATCCGCGTGCAGTTCGATCCAGCCGTGATCCCGCTGCGCGACCTGCTCACCGTGTTCTTCGGCACGCACGACCCGACCACGCTCAACCGCCAGGGCAATGATGTGGGCACGCAGTACCGCAGCGGCATCTACACCACGAATGAGCAACAGGCCGAAGTGGCGCGCACGCTGATCTCCGAACTCACGCAGGCCGGCGCCTACGACGCGCCCATCGTCACCGAGGTGCAGCCCCTGGCGAGCTACTGGCCGGCAGAGGACTATCACCAGGACTACTTCCTCAACCATCCCAACCAGGGCTACTGCGCCTTTGTGGTGGGGCCCAAGGTGCAGAAGTTCCGGGGCGCCTTTGCACGCTGGGTCAAGCCGTGAGCGGGTGGCGGCGCGTGATGTAAGCGGTTGTGATTCGCGGGCATAATGCAACCCGGTTGCGATAATGCCGCCTGGCTGCCCTGCCGTGTTCAGCGGCCTGACCTTTGATCACTCATGTCCTTGCCGATCCCCACTTCCCTGCCCATACCTGCCGGCATGCGTTCGACGCGTGCCACGCGGGCCGTGCTGGCGATGTGGGAGTCGCGGGCCGACGCACTCCTGAGCGAAGCCGATGTGGAAGCGGCCCTGCACGCCCAGGGCGTGCAGGTCAACCGCGTCACCGTCTACCGGCTGCTGGACCGCCTGGCGGCAGCCGGTGTGTTGCGCCGCAGCGTGGATGCTGCCCGCGTGGCCCGCTACAGCCGGTCCGTGCCGGGCGCGGCCAGGCAGGCCGATGCCGCTGCGCATTTCGAATGCGCGGATTGCCACAGCGCTTTTCGGCTGGGCGGCGAGGGAGGTGGGGGCGGCGAGCCGCTGCAGGCCGCTTTGCTGCAGCTGCGCCAGGCGCTGGCCGCCAGCGGCCTGCAGGGCCGGGCCATCGATGTGGCAGTGACAGGGCTGTGCCAGGACTGCAGCAGTGCAGGGCCATCCCGAAATGCCCCGTCTGCCTGAGGTGATCGCCTTAGCCCCTTTCTTCTCTTGCATAGCTCTTCAGGATTTCGCATGACCCTTGCACCGTTGCGCCCCGTTTCCTTGATCCTGGCCGCTGTCTTCCTGGCCGCAGCAGCCCAGGCACATGACCACGACCACGACCACGACCACGCGAAAGCCCAGCCGGACGCCAAGGCACAGGGCGCCTCGGCGTCGCTCGATGCCCATGCCCGGGCCGACATGGAACGCCATCGCGCCATGGCCAAGGCCCACGAAGCCGCCGCGCAGTGCCTGGCTGCTGGCCGCGATCACGAACAATGCCAAAAGCAACTGCAGGCCGATTGCAAGGGCCTTGCGCTGGGCAAGTTCTGCGGCATGCGCCATGCGCATTGAGTGCGGTCCTGCCCGCCGTGTGGCGCCGTGAGCAATCGCCTGTCTTTGTGACGGGATGGTGAAGCCTGCCCCGCAAATTGGCGCATACACTCTGCGCTGCCCATCCAGCCCCTGATCCCTCCATGCCCTTGCAACGCCCGGAACGTCACTTGCCAGCGCAGGCCTCAAGGCTTGCGTTGCGCGGCGCTGTGCCGGGTCGGGCCTGGCTGGTGGCCTGGCTGCTGGTCTGGTCCATTGCCCTGGCGCCGTTGCTGGGCCAGATGCACCGCGTGGTACACGCGGGCGGCCTGGCCGCAGCCACGCTCCATGGCCCGGTGGAGGTGGTTGCCACTTCCTGCAATGCATCTGTCGATTGGGTCCATGCGCTGTTCTCGGGCCACGGCCCGGCGGATTGCCAACTGCTGGACCAGTTGCACGAAGGCATGGCGGGGCCGCCATCCGCCGTGGCTTTGCCGCTTTTCTGGGGCGAGCAGGCCGAACCCGTCCAGCCGGTCGTCGTGCGCGATGGCCGCATGCTGGCGGCCTTTTTCGATGCGCGGGGCCCCCCGCATCCCATCACTGTCTACCTGGCGGCTTGAATCTCCGGGACTGGCGCTGCATGCGCCCGCCCTGCACAGTCGTTTGGCCGCGCCTTGCTGCATTGATCGCAACAAGGCGCCGCGCCCAGGTCCGGCAGTTCCTTGAATGCATATCCGATCGGATGGCCGCATGCGCCTGCAGGGCGCGCCGTGGCCGTCCGCTTCCGACGCCATTTTTTGCAGCGCCCGGATTTCCACGCCCGTAGGGCCGTGGCCGGCCGCTGCCGGGAAGACCAGTGATGAGAGTGACAACAAAGCAATACCACCAGGACGCCAAGGCGCAGGGGGAGAGGACGAAACTGCGCCCGCTGCTGCAGCAACTGCTGCTGGCAGGCGTGCTGGGCCCGGCGACGGGCGGCCTGGCCATGGCGGCAGAGCCTGCCGACCCCGTACCCGCAGCAGGACCCGCAGCCGCAGCTACCGCCGAGACGGGCGTGCCGCGCAGTGATGCCCCCGTGCTCAATGAGGTGACGGTCAAGGCCAGCGGCCTGGGCCTGACCTCGGCCGACATGTCCACGCCGGCCACGGTGCTGGAAGGCGACGTGCTCACGCTGCGCCAGGCCGCCACGCTGGGCGAGACGCTGGACGGCGAGCCCGGCATCCATGCCAGCCATTTCGGCGCAGGCGCAAGCCGGCCCATCATCCGCGGCATGGACGGCCCGCGCGTGCAAATCCTCAGCGATGGTTCCGAGCTGCACGATGCCTCCACCATCAGCCCTGACCATGCCGTGGCCAGCGAGCCCATGCTGGCCACGCAGATCGAAGTGCTGCGCGGCCCCTCGGCGCTGATCTACGGCGGCGGTGGCGCCATGGGCGGCGTGGTCAACATCCTGGACGACAAGATTCCCACGTCCATTCCCAAGAACGGCATCACGGGCTCGGCCCAGCTGCGCGGCAGCACCGGCGCGGGCGAGACGGCGGGCGCTTTCTCGCTGACGGGCGGCGCCGGCCAGCTGGCCATCCACGCCGAGGGCATGGCGCGCGATGCCGGCGACTACCGCGTGGGCAGCGGCTGGGCGCCCAACGGCCGGTCCCAGGGGCGCGTGGGCGGCAGCTTCAACCGCACGGACACGGGCAGCCTGGGCCTGTCCTGGATCGGCACGCAAGGCTACCTGGGCCTGGCCTACACGCGCCAGACCGCGCGCTATGGCCTGCCAGGCCACAACCACAGCTTCGAGGGCTGCCACACCCATGGCGACCATCTGCACTGCGGCGGCCATGACCACGGCGACGAGGACGGACATGACCATGGCGGCGACGAACACGATCACGACCATGGCAGCGTGCCGGTGGTCGATCTCAACAGCGAGCGCTGGGATCTGCGCGGCGAATGGCGCAATCCGACGGCTGGCATCGCGGCGCTGCGCGTGCGCGGTGGCTGGACCGACTATCGCCATGACGAGATCGAAGGCGGCCAGGTCTCGACCACGTTCAAGAACCGCGCCCATGACCTGCGCGTGGAGGCAGAGCTGGAGCCCATCGCCGGCTGGCGCGGCGTCATCGGCCTGCAGACCGTGCAGCGCAAATTCAGTGCCGAGGGTGAGGAGGCCTATGTGCAGCCCACCGAAACCCGCCGCAACAGCATCTACCTGCTGGAGGAATACCGCTGGCAGGACTGGCGCTGGCAGGCTGCGCTGCGCCACGAGCGCCAGACCGTGGACGCCCAGCAAAGCGGCATCTCGCGCAGCCACAGCGGCACATCGTTCTCGCTGGGCTCGGTGTGGAAGTTCACCCCGGGCTACAGCCTCTCGGCTTCGCTGACGCAGGGCAACCGCCTGCCCACGGCCGAGGAGCTGTACGCCAACGGCCTGCACATGGCGACTTCCACCTATGAGCGCGGCAATGCCGACCTCAAGCGTGAACGCTCGCAGGCGCTGGACATCGGCCTGCGCAAGACGGCGGGCGACACCACGTTCAGCGTCAATGCCTTCCACCATCGCGTCAAGGGCTACATCTACGGCGCCACGCTGGATGAGCACGATGGCCTGCAACTGCTGCAGTACACCCAGGCCGATGCGCGCTTCACCGGCGTGGAGGGCCAGGTGCGCCAGAAGCTGTCGCGCCAGTGGGGCGTGACCCTGTTCGGTGACGCCGTGCGTGCGCGGCTGGAAGACGGCTCCGCCTTGCCGCGCATCCCCGCTGCGCGCGTGGGCCTGCGCGTGGACACCTTCTACAAGGGCTGGGATGCCCAGGCCGAATGGGTGCAGGTGCTGCGCCAGAACCGCGTCACCGCCTATGAGACCGAGACGGACGGCTACGGCATGCTCAACGTCTCTGCCAGCTACACGCTGCGCACCTCGGGTGGCATGCCCTGGCATTTCTTCATCAAGGGCAACAACCTGACCAACCGCCTGGCCTTCGCCCACACCTCGTTCATCAAGAACGCTGCGCCGCTGATGGGGCGCAATATCACGGTGGGCGTCAAGGTGTCGTTCTAAGGCGGGTTGTCCGCTGCGCTCCCCGCGCCGTCTGCTACAGGTAATGCTGCAGATGGCGCAGGGCGCGCGCGCTGTCAACGCCTATCCACTGCACGACTTCGGTCTCGGCACGGCCCGCGCGCAGCCACTGCACGATGGCCGTGTTGCGCAGCACCTGCGGGCCGACGCGGTGCAGCGGCGCCTGCTGCGCCGAGGCAGGCTGCGCGGCATGGGCGCGCTGTATCAGTTGCGACGCCACATGGAACAGCACGCGCACTGACAGCGGCTGCCCCTCACGCGAATAAAAGACCGTGGCATCGGGTTGAACGGCCTCCGGTCCGCGCTGGCCGGCGCTGAAGCCTTTCCAGTCCTGCAGCGCCTTCACCACCGTTTCCGACAGATCCAGCGTGCGCTGCTGCGCGGCGCGTGCGCCATCGATATGCAATTGACAGGGGAGGCCATCGCCTGGTCCGGCGAATTGCACATCGCGCCAGCACAGGCCGCGCACCTCCTCGGGCGCCAGCGCCAGTTCGTACAGCAGCAGCAAAATGGCGCGGTCGCGCGCCGACTGAAAGCCGTCGGCCATCGGTATGTGGCGGGGCAGGGCATTCCACAGCGGCGCGGGAAGGCAATGGCCCTGGCCGTCTTCGGCAGGTGGACGTTCCTGCGGCGCCAGCCCTGCGGCGGGATTGGCGCTGACCCAGCCGTGGTCCAGCGCATGGTCGTAAATGCGTTCCAGCAATCGCCAGTAGCGCCTGCGCGTGACCTCGCTGATGCGGCGGCCGGGCTGGTGGCCCGACAACTGGCCTTCGCGCGGGCGCAGGAAATTCTGGACATCAACGGCGGTGGCCTGTTGCCAGGCGCGGGCCTTCGCCTTGACTTTCCCTTTCGGCGTGGCAGGGGAGGGAGGACCTTCTTTGGCTGACATGCCGGCATCGCCCAGGCTGCGCAGCCAGGCACGCCATACCTTTTCGTAGCCGCTGTCGGGTGCCGTGTCCAGGGCATCCCAGCCCTTGGCGCCCTCGGTTTCCAGCCAATGCCGGAACAGGGCCAGTCCGTCGGGGACGGTGGACGGCGGCTTGCCGGCAGCGGGTGCCTGAGATGGTGATGAAGTCATGGGCGTTGAGAACAAAACGAGTCAACCAATGGAGCTGTTCAATGTAACTTACATGAAGTCAAGCGGCAACCTTGTTATCGACTGATGGACACCAGTGGCAACAAGTCGCCAGAAAAAGGGCCGTTCGGCTTGGATTCGAGTCCTTGGCACGTCTCTAGAGTGTGTTGTGCACTTTTAAGCACCCGCCGGCTCTGCGCGCTGGTGATCGCAAGCGCTGGTCCAGGGGAAGCAAGGGGAGGGCAGAAGGCGGCCCCTGTCCTCAGGACAGGGGCCGCAGCGGTCAAGCCGCCATGCGCCCGAATCGGCCAGCGTTGAAGTCGGCAATGGCCTCGCGGATCTCGACCTCGCTGTTCATCACGAACGGGCCGTGGCCCACCACGGGCTCTTCGATGGGCTCGCCCTCCAGCCACAGCACGGTGGCGTCGTTGTTGGCCTCCAGGCGCACCAGATCAGCCTCGCGATCGAAGTGCACCAACTGGCCTTCGCGAACAACCTCGCCGTCGTTGACCAGCACCGTGCCATGCAGCACGACCAGGGCCAGCGTATGTCCGGGCTTGGCGCGCAGCTCGGTGGTGCTGCCGGCTTTCAGGCGCAGGTCCCAGACATTGATGGGCGTGAAGGTGCGCGCCGGCCCCTGGCTGTTCCCAAAGGCTCCGGCAATCACCCGCACCCGGCCTGAGCCGCCTGGCAGTTCCACGGACGGGATCTGTCCATCCACCAGGGTCTGGTAGCCAGGCGCAACCGACTTGTCCCTGGCGGGCAGGTTTACCCACAGCTGCACCATCTCCAGTCGCCCGCCGCGTTCGGTGAACGCATGGGAATGGAATTCCTCATGCAGGATGCCCGAGCCGGCCGTCATCCACTGCACGTCGCCAGGGCCGATCAGGCCGCCAGCACCGGTCGAGTCCCGGTGCTCGACTTCGCCCTCATAGACGATGGTCACGGTCTCGAAGCCGCGGTGCGGATGCACGCCCACGCCGCGAGGCTGGACAGCCGGCTCGAAACTGGCGGGGCCTGCGTGGTCCAGCAGCAGAAAGGGGCTCAGAGCCGCACCATGGTTGCCATAGCTGAACAGCGAGCGCACGGGAAAGCCGTCGCCCACCCAATGGGCACGGGGAGCGCTGTAGACGCCGAGCATCTTCTTGAGCATTTGCTTCTCCTTGGGAATCGTGGCTGCCGCAGCGTTAGCGCCAGCCACTTTTTGCACATGGGAGAATCTTAGAATTTGAACGATGAATGCGGTAGATGGCAAAATTTGCCTTCATCGTCCTGAATAAAGAACAATGACCATGCTGCGTGTGTTGGCCGAAAGGGTGCAGTGCCTGGTTGCCAGCCCCGCGTTGCTGCAGGCACATGGCCGCCCCACGGGCCCCGCCGACCTGGAGCGCCTGCCCAGCATGGACCTGGGCCAGCCGCAGGACGAGCACCGATGGGTACTCAACGGCCCGGACGGTGCACTTGCCGAGATCCGTCATCATCCGCGCCTGGTCACGCGCGCCATGCTGACCCTGCGCGATGCGGCGTTGGCCGGCGTGGGCGTGGTGCAGTTGCCGCGCATGTTCGTGGATGGCGAGTTCTCGCGCGGCGAGCTCCTCAACGTCCTGCCAGGCTGGGAGCCGCGCCGCGAGCTGATCCATGTGGTGTACGCATCCCGGAGCGGGCAATTGCCCGCCGTGCGGCTGCTCATCGACCATCTGGCCCAGGCCTTCGAGGCCCTGGAAGAAGCCTGAATGAGGCAGTGCCGGGCCTGCAGCGCATAATCTGCGCGCGCCGCCAGCCTGCGCAGGCGCAGCTTCCCGATCCCGCTTCAGTGAACTCTCCCGTCTTTGCCTCCCTTATCCCCGTCATTCTTTGCATTGGCGCAGGCTTTCTCGCCGCCCGCCTGGGCTGGGTGCGGGCCGCTGCCATCAAGGATTTGTCCAACCTCGTTTTCCTGGTGCTCACGCCGGCGCTGCTGTTCCGCACCATGGGCGCGGTGCGGGTGCAGGAGCTGGACTTTCAGCCCGTGGCGCTGTATTTCCTGGCGACTGCGCTGATCTTCGGGGTGTCCATGGTCCTGGGCGGTTTTTCCACGCGTTCGGCCGCGCGGGGGCTGGCCAATATGTTCAGCAACACCGTCATGATCGGCGTGCCGTTGGTGGGGCTGGTCTACGGGGAGGGCGGTCTGGTGACGCTGTTCACCCTCGTTTCGCTGCACGCACTGATTCTGCTCACGGCGGCCACCATCGTGTTCGAGCTGGCCGAGGCCCGCGAGCACCAGCGGTCGGGCCAGAGCGCGCCGCGCCCCATGTGGCGCACGGTGCTGCAGGCGGTGCGCAACGGCATCGTCCATCCTGTGCCGCTGCCCATACTCGCCGGCCTGCTGTTCGCACAGACCGGGCTGGTTCTTCCTGGCGTGGTGGATCGCTCCCTGCAGGTCTTGGGCCAGGCACTCGGCCCCATGGCGCTGCTGCTGGTGGGTGTGACCCTGGCCTATACCAAGGTGGGCCAGAACCTGCGCGAGGCAGTGGGCATAGCGCTGGTCAAGAGCCTGGTGCATCCGCTGCTGCTGCTTGCGCTGGCCTGGGCCTTAGGTCTGGGCGGCCTGCCGGTGGCCGTGATGTTCACGGCGGCTGCACTGCCCGTGGGGGCCAACGTGTTCCTGTTCACACAGCGCTATGGCGTGATGCAGGAGGAGGTGTCCGCCAGCATTGCGGTGTCCACGGCGCTGGCCCTGCTTACCGTGCCGCTGATGCTGTGGCTGGCCCAGCGTCTGCTGGGCTGACGGCTTTCAGCAGGAGCAGCGCCAGCAATCCAGGGGATCAGGGCGCCAGGCGCTGGCGCAGCCAGGTTCCAGCTTCCAGCTGGTAGCACAGGCGGTCATGCAGGCGGCTCTTGCGGCCTTGCCAGAATTCCCAGCGTTCGGGCACGAGCCTGAATCCACCCCAGTGCGGCGGGCGCGGCGGGTTCAGCAGGAATTGCGCGCCGTACTTTGCCGCATTGGCCACCAGTACGCTGCGGCCGCTGATGACCTGGCTTTGCGGACTGGCCCAGGCGCCAATGCGCGAGTCCAGCGGGCGGCTGTTGAAGTAGGCGTCGCTTTCGGCATCGCTGACCTTTTCCACGCGGCCCTCGATGCGCACCACGCGCTCAAGCTCCACCCAGTGGAACTGCAGCGCTGCAAACGGATTGCCCGCCAGTTGCTGGCCCTTGCGGCTGTCGTAGTTGGTGTACCAGACCAGGCCGCGCTCGTCATAGCCCTTGATGAGCACGATGCGCGTGCTGGGCCGCAGGTCGCCGCCCACGGTGGCCAGCGTCATGGCATTGGGCTCGGGCACCTGGGCGCTCAGGGCTTCCTGCAGCCATTGGTCAAACTGCTGCAGCGGATCGGCCAGGGAGGCCGATTCGCTCAGTTCCGCGCGCTCGTAGCTTTTGCGCAGATCGGCGATCGAGGTGGAAATGCTGCTCATGGCCAGCATTGTGCCTGCGCCCGCCACCTGATTTGCCGCGCTAAAGTTGCGCATGCTCACAGACTTCAAAGACCGCCCTTGCGTGCTCATCCTTGCTTCGGGCCGTGGCGAGCGTTTCCGTGCCTCGGGCGGCACCCTGCACAAGCTGTCCGCACCGCTGGGCGGCAGCACGGTGCTCGATCACACGCTGGCCGCCGTGCGCGCCAGCGGTCTGCCCTGGCACCTGGAGGATGCAGGCTACCCGGGCATGGGTGACTCGCTGGCCGCCGCCGTGCGCGCCACGGCAGATGCACCGGGCTGGTTGGTGCTGCCTGCCGACCTGCCGCTGGTGAGCCCGCAGACGCTGCTGAAAGTGGCCGATGCGCTGCGCTGCGGAGCGCAGGCGGCGCAGCCCCTTCATGCTGGCCAATGGGGGCATCCCGTAGGTTTTGGGGTGGCCTGCGGCGAGGCGCTCATGGCGTTGAGTGGCGAGAAGGGCGGTGCGCCTGTGCTGAAAGCACTGCGCGAGGCCGGAAATGTGGTCCAGGTGGAGGTGGACGATGCCGGCGTGCTCACCGACATCGACACTCTGGACGATCTGGCGCGGGCAGAGTCGGTGCTGCAGGCGCGCCTGAAGTTGATCTGAGCCCTGCCCAGTCAACCGCGCGTGATCACCGCACAGGCCAGGCGCGCGCCCGAATTGCCTGTGGGTTGCGTGGTGTAGTCGTCCGGGTCCTTGTGCACGATCAGGCCACGACCCACCACGCTATTGGGGCCCTGGTCCAATGCAAGGCCGCGCGACACGAAGTCGATGCTTGCCATGCCTTGGGCATCGGATCGCAGGCTGGGCAGGTCGCCCGTGTGATGGGTCGAAGAATCGAAGCGTCCATGGGCCTGGCCGGTCGGGTTGAAGTGGCCGCCCGCGCTCAGGCCGTCAGGGCTGGAGCAATCGCCTTTTTCATGGACGTGAAAGCCGTGCTCGCTGTTCGGCGCCAGCCCCTGGATGGAGCCTTGCACGCGCACGCTGCCATCGGCCTGTGCCGTGAACTGCAGGCTGCCGCTGACCTTGCTGCCTTGCGTGGGCTGCAGCTGGGCCATGGCCACATTGCGGGAGGCGGGCGCTGTCGTGACGGCTGCCGGGGTCGATGCGGAGGCTGCGGCAGGAGGCTTGGCCTGGCTGCCACAGGCGCCCAGGGCCAGCACCATGCCCGCAGCCATCAACAGCTTCACGGCGGTGGACGGGGTGGAGGGCTGCGAAGTGGCGGCGTGGCTGGATTGGGAAGCGTTCAAAGGCATGGCGGCAATCTCCTGGTTGGAATGGGAACTGAAAAAGTCACGGGGGCGCACGGCGCGCAGCCGCCATCATGCAGCGTGCGATACGGCGGCCATGTCGGAGAGCGCAGCGTTCTGCGGCCGTGCGCGGCGATGGCGTCAAACGGAGCCTTGCCGCGCGCCTGCGTCGGGCTGGCCCGCGTAGCTGAGCAGGCGCTGGAGCGCGCGGTCACGGATGCCCAGGCGCTTGAGCTCATCGAAGGTTGCGCGCGCATAGTCATGCGTGCTGCCGTAGATGCCCTTGGCCTCGCTGAAAATGCGGCGATAGTCCTCGGGCGCCAGTTCGCCCGTGTGATTGGGGCTTTGCCGGGACAGCGTGAACGCCAGCGCCTGCACCGTGCCCTGGCCGGTGCGGCAGGGCAGCCAGCGGGGGTCATAGACGGCATTGGCCATCTCGCGCTGCCACAGCTTTCTCATGACGTCATGGCCGTGGTGCCGGGGAATGCGGAACACCATGCCCTGGCAGCTGCCACCGGACAGCATGCCAAAGACCAAGCCAGGGTTCTGGGGCGTGCCGCGGTTGATGGTGCTCCACATCTTCAGCGCCCGGTGCCAGCCAAAGACACGCGCCGTGCGGCGTTCGCAGAAATCGAAATCCGGCCGCCAGATCAGCGAGCCGTAGCCAAAGATCCAGAGGTCATCGCTCCCGCCCCATCGGTGCAGCGCCTCGTCCAGCATGGGCTGTGACTCTCGGCGGGCGAATGAAAATTCTGGCAGGGCGGACATGGGCGCGACAGCATGAAAGAACAATGACGTTTTAACGCCTGGACGCGCAAACGGTGCACAAGCGCGTGCTTTGCCCTTGCAGGGCCGGTCTTCTGTCTCCGCCGCACCACAGTTTTTGCCGGCCGTCACTGCGGGGTTTGGGCGTGGCGCGGGGCCCTCGACGGTGGCCCTCTACAATCCACCGGTTTTTCGCAGTCTTTCTGGTTTTCATCCAACAGCTCATTCACGGAGAGTGCTTCATGTCCTTCAGTCATTCCGACGACGACAGCCAACAACGTTTTGCCCTGGGTTTCCTGTTCGCGCTGATTGCGCTCGTCGTCTCCACGGTCGTTGGCGTAGTCGTCTACCAGCGCGGCATTGCGCATGGCCCGGCGAAGATGGCAGGCGGCGCTTCCCCTGTGGCAGCAATGGTGCCCGTGGTCTTGGAGCAAGATGTGGCCCGCGTCGTTGTCGAAAACGGCGTGGTCAAGTTCTACTTCGCATCGGCCAAGGCCGAGCTGGCCGTGGGCGCCAATGAAGCGCTGGCCGACGTGGTCGCCGGTGTAAAGGGCGGCAAGCGCGCCGTGATCTCGGGCTACCACGACGCCACGGGCAGCGCCGAACTCAACGCCGAACTGGCCAAGAAGCGCGCCCTGGCAGTCCAGGCCGCCCTGTCCGCTCTGGGCGTGGCTGAGGAAAAGGTCGAGCTGAAGAAGCCCGAGCAGCTGCAGGCTGACGGCAGCAACGCCGAAGCCCGCCGCGTGGAAGTGATCCTGGTGGACTGAGCCTCAGCCTTGCCGCTGTAAACGGCCAAAAAGAAAAGGCCCGGAGCGTCAATCGCTCCGGGCCTTTTCTTTTGATGGCTGCGTGGATCAGGAATTGCGCAGCGGGTCGAACTTCGCGTCGCCGTCAGGCTGGGTCCCGGCATGGGCTCGCGAATTCTCTTGTATGAGTTCGATCTTGTAGCGAACCCCAAAAATCGGCAAGTAAAGATAAATCCTTATGAATCAATGACTTGCATTTACGTTCGGCACCGTCAACCGCCTCAAATGTGTTGAAAACAGGCTCCAGCCGCCACAAAATGGCGGCCGAGACTCACCCCGACCACATCGGAGATTGAGCTGATCGAACCACTGGAGAGCAGAAATGGCGAAGCCGAGACAGAAAGCATCTGGCAAATGGGAAATTGGGTTGAGACATCCGTCGCTGCCTGGAGGCCGCAAGTACTTCACCTTCGATACCGAAGGGGAGGCCATCAAGTACAGCCAGCAGTGGAAACTGATGAAAGACTCAGGTCTGGCCCTGCCGAGGGAGCTGCTCGATGGTGACAATGGCTTCGGCAACATCCGCTTGACCCGCGTGCTCGGCGAGTGGGAGCAAAGTGGATACGCCGCCCCATCTCAATTGATTACGCTCTCGACCCTGAATCGGGAGGTTGGCACTATCAAGCTCACAGATGCTTCTTATAAATGGTTGCAAGGATATATACAGTGGCTGAAGGTGTCCAAGCAATTAACTCCTCAGTCAATAAGGCACCGAGTCCAAGCGCTCGGTCGTGCGATAGATGAGTATTTGCGAAACCATCCGACACTGGTAATGCAGAACCCGGCTCGGCTATTGCCGAAAGGTTATTCGGCGTACAGCGATATCGATACCAAATTGGCACAAGCTGATGGCGGCGAGGCAAAGACCAATGTTCAGCGGGATAGACGCCTGAGACCAGGCGAAGAAGAAAAAATCATCATGGTGCTTTCTGGCTACGAAAGACCAGATAGGACCCGTGGACTTCAGCTTGCGGGTGGCAATGCTCTGCTTACGCTGTTCAAGCTCATCCTGGGTACAGGTCTGCGTTTGAAAGAGGCTGCCACGCTCAAGCGCTCTCAGGTGGACATGGAGTCCAAGGTTATACGCGCCCAGAATTCAAAGCAGTGGCGCGGAAAGGTGAGCTTTCGGGATGTTCCTATGGCTCCCTCAGTGCATGCGGCACTACAGGAGTACCTGAGCACGCGCGCAATGCTGCCAAGCGCATGGCTTTTCCCATTTATGGAAGAGGAAGATGCGAACGGATACCGGATCGTCGGCAAGAGGCTTTCGTTCCGGTTCCGCATTGCATTCAATTACATGGAAATTCATGATCTCCATGAGCATGATTTGAGGCACGAAGCCACTTGCCGGTGGCTTGAGATGAGAGACGCAAGCGGAAACTGGATTTTCCGCCTGGAAGAAGTAAATCGAATCATGGGCTGGGCGCCCGGATCCGCGATGGCACATCGATATGCCAGCTTCCGAGCGGAAGACATGGCCGCTAAGCTGTGGAGAGTTTCGGCAGGGCCGGGGGCGGCTGCCGGCGGGGCTTGATCGGGCGGACGTTGGGGGCGGACTGAGGCCCGCCGCCGCGGTCAGCTCGGCGTTGCTCAGCCTCTTGCCGGCCGCGCTCGGCAAGGTAGGCTAGCAGGTCGGCGCGCACGAAGACCCAGCCACGCCCGAACTTCAGGCCGGGCAGCTCCCCTTTGCGCGACAGTTCCTCGACGGTGTCCTCCGTGCAGCCGAGCAGCTCGGCGCACTGTTCTGCGGTGATGGTGTCGGTCGTCATGGTCGTTCAAATATGAAAAAGGCCAGCGGGTGCTGGCCAGGTGATCGGTTCGTCGTCGCGGTGTGGCGCGCGCTTGTCGCGCCAGTGCTCGGGCTTCTTGCTTGCCATCATCGTGGTGCTCCTCTCCAGATGAAATCGCCCTTGTCCTCGCGCATGGCCGGCTCGCTGTCCTGGCACGGGCATTCGAAGCCGCTGAGGCGGTCGGCCACCGGACGCCAGAAGTTGCGCACGCGTCCGCTGGGGACATGGTTGTCCTCCTTGGCGTCTGCCAGGTCGAACTGGCCCAGGGCCCACATGGCGTCGGCGCTGCTGCAGCGGCTGCCCATGGCGCTGATGCTCAGGTGGTACTCGGGGCCCGCGTCGAACTCTCCCGGCTCGGGGTCGGGCTTCTCGACGGCCGAGATGACCAGGAGGCCGTTCGCCTGGTGGGCCCAGGCCTGCCACGGGTAGCCCATGGAATCCAGTTCGCGGGCCATGGCCAAGATGTGATCGGCGCGGGCCCAGCCGGATCCGGCCGTCGGCGCCTTCGGCTGGATCGCGCTGACGCCGGCCAGGGGTGTTGGTGCTGTGGTCACGGGGTCTGTCCTTTCTCGAACAGATCGCCCACAGCGAGCCGCGCGCGCCGGGTGGCCCGGGCATTGGCCGCTCGCATGGGGGCATCGAGCTTGTTGTGGCAGCGCTGGCACAGCGCCTCAAGGTTGTCATCTGCGCAGTTCGCAGGGTTCGGGTCGTGGGTGTGTGCGATGGTCAGCACCACGTCCACCATCCTGGCCACTTCGTAGTTGCACATGTGCGTCTGGCCGAGGTGCTCGCCCGTTTCTGAGCAATACACATCGGCGCTGTCCAGCATGTAGGTTCCCTCGTCGGTTCCTGCGCCGCGCGCGATGCGGGTGCGGTTCGGCGCCTTGCAGCGCTCGCAACGATCACCCGCCCGAGCAAGGATGCGCGCACGGATCTCCGGCCAGTTGGCAGGGTAGAGGGCGCGCATTTCAGGCCGGATCGGCATGCTGTGGTCCTTTCTGCTGCGCCTGGGCGCGCTCGAACTCCACGACCCAGACCCAGGGGTTTGACTCCCACGATCCATCGCCGTTGATGGTCCACCAAAGGTGCTCGAAGTTCTCCCGCGCGAACCTGCCGCCGGGGAGATTCAGGCTATGCGGGACGCCTTCGGCCAGTGCGTCGGCCTCGCTGATGTCCTGCAGGCGCTCCACGCGCACGCCGGTGATCCGCAGCGTGATGCGGCTGGCCCAGCGTGGCATGTGGATGCCTGGGCGCAGCTTTCCCGGTTTGGTCTTCTCTGGTGGCGTGTCAAACCCGCGCCATTCACCGGTTCGCGAGCCGTCGGCTTCGAACTGGGTCGGCGCCCACGGAGTTCTATAGCCGGCGTCCAGGGCCCTATCGCCGCACACGGATGGCGAAAGGTGACCCAAACTTCCGGGGAAGCGGAAGGCCTCGCGCACCCACAGCCTGTCGCCGGGCTGGCCGTAGGGGCAGCACGCGGCGGCCTCCGCAGCCTGGTCGGGCAGCAGGTAGGTCGCGGCATGGCTGCCGGCATGGCGCGGCGCCAGGATCGAATCGATGCCCAGCGTGCTTTCCACCTTGGCGGCCCGGCGCGTTTGGGTTTTCGTGCCCGCCAGAAGGGCTCGGACCATCGGCGCCGAAAACAGGATCGGTCGTTCTTTCATGTGCTCTCCTTGTGCCCAGTGGGGCGCTGGAACAGAGACAGGGCATGGGCCTCGGCGCGCACTGCAGCGGCGGCCTCGGCGCCGTAGCCCCAGATGTCGCCGTTCTTGGGGTCCATCCGGCTCGGCGCGATGTATTCCGGGTGCAGCAGCTCGCCGCGCAGGATGTAGTGGTGCAGGGCCTCGACAAGGTTCTGCAAGGTGCCCCCGTGGGTGAAACCGCGCCAGCGGCCCCGGTACGCCACATAGACCCGCGCGCCCCGGTACTCATCGATCAGCCAGACGCGGCCCCGGGCATCCAGTTCCAGACGCGCGATGGCGCCGGATTCGCGGTTGTGGAAGAAGCGGCGGCCGTGCCGGCTGATGATCTCTATCAGGGCATTGGCATGCCCCAGGCGTTCGGCTTTACTCATCGCTCGCCCCCTTGGCTGCTGCCTGGGCTGCGCGAC
Source organism: Delftia acidovorans NBRC 14950 (assembly GCF_001598795.1). Taxonomy (GTDB): domain Bacteria; phylum Pseudomonadota; class Gammaproteobacteria; order Burkholderiales; family Burkholderiaceae_C; genus Comamonas; species Comamonas acidovorans. The sequence goes on from NZ_BCZP01000009.1 coordinate 60,514, forward strand.
CCGCGTAGTAGCAGAGAGCTGTTGTCACCGGGAACGCGCCAGGGCCTGGTCCGCTCGCAGGTTCGTGCCAGTTGCTCCAGCCGCCACGGCGCGGCACGCAGCGCATGTAGCCATGCACCGGCGCCCCGATTTCATCGCCGTCCTCGCCGTCGCTGGCTCGCACCCACTCGTCGCGGACTGCCTGCGCTCGGAAGGCTGCCAGTTCATGGTGCCCGCGCGACTTCAGGAAGGCCTCGTCGTCGTTGTAGAGCTTTTTGATTTCCAGCGGATGTTTGCTCATTGGTCACCGCCTTCCTTGGCCTGGGCTGCGGCCACCGTGTCGAGGTCCAGTGCGGACTGGTTCAGCACATGGAACTGCGTGCACTCCAAGTAGCCAGCCTGGGCCGCGCGCAGCAGCAGGGCATAGTCCACATCTGTCTCGTTGCAGTCTGCGAACTCTTCCACCGCACGCTTGATCTCCAGCAGCTCGGCGTGGGTGAACGCATCCACTGCAGGCGCAGCAGGTGCTGCCATGCCCAGCAGCATGGTCCACGCGCGCTCGTAGTCATCCCAGGATTCCTGGTTGTATTTGCCGGCCGATGCACGGCTGGAGCCGAGGCAGGTCTGCCGGTCCTTCAGGAATTGGGCGAGGCGCTGGGCCTCGGCGGGCGCAGCAGGTGCCTGGGGCGCTGCTGCCAGCGCGGCATGCCAGGCCTGTTTCGCCATCAGCTTGGACCGGCCATCGCCAGCGCGCTCCCACCACGCATCGAATCCAGGCGGGGCTGCAGGCGCTTCCAGGGCGGGCGCTGCGTCCAGCAGTCGGCGCAGAGCCCATTTGCCCTTGGCGCCAGGCAGCATGGCAGAGCCGGGTTGGTCGTCGGGCAGCTCGTCCAGCAGGTCCAGGGCCGCGTCCAGCTTCTCGAAGTCGGCGCGCTGCACCTGAATGAAGCTTGCGCCCTCGTCGCTGCTGTCATCGGCGGCATGGGACGCAGCCACGGCCACGGCGCAGAGGGCTTCGAGTGCCTGGCGCTCCACCAGGGCCAGGGCCGGCCCAGCCACAGCTGCAGGCTGCTCGGCGCGGGTCCAGACCACTGCAGCGTTCAGCTCCTCGCCCTGGCCGATCCAGCGCCCGTCCAGCACACGCTCGCGGCTCACGGTCGGCGGCACGGCAATCGCACAGCGGCGGCCATCCTTCTCGATGTACTGGGCACCATAGACCGGCAAGGCTTGGTCCATCGTCAGCAGGTTGTTCACCAGGTCGGCCACGGTGCGCGTGGGGCAGATCCACTGGCGCTCGCCCTGGGGCGCAACAGCGGCAGGAGCTGCCCCGGCGAGCTCGATGTGCGCGACGAACTGGTCGTGCAGGCGCGGCAGCTCACACCACGCGACGACGTTGCCGCTAACGCCCCAATGCTGCTCCTCGTGCTGGTTCATCTCGTACCAGCCAGCGGGGCAGAAGTATTCGTCTTTCTCCTCGCTGTATTCGCCCCATTCGGGATCGGCGTCATCCCCTAGCGGTAGGGTGTGCTGGGCTGCCCACATGGCGCGCATTGGGATCTTCGCGCCCTCCAGCCAAGCGAGGACGTAGCGGCCAGATTTCGGGAGAGCCTCGGAGGTCTTGATGATCTTCATGGTGAGTCTTTCAGGAAGAGACGGGAGCCAGGCACCAGGCGCTGGCAGTGGTGTTGATGACGTGGCCTGCGCGCTGCAGCAGCGGGCACGCGGCCTGGGGTGGGGTCGGGGTCATGCAGCAACCCCGTAGATCAGGGCTTCGTGCGCGAAGTTGGCGCGGGCCAGGGCCTCGGCGAGCGGCGGGCAGACGCTGTTGCCGCACATGCGGACCTGCGCGGTCGTGCTCAGGTCGATGAGGGGCACGTCACGCGGGTCGCTGGCTTGCTTGCCATTGCGGAACAGCAGGGCCGGGTCAGGCACGCGCTCGAAGTGGTAGTCGCGCGGGAAGCCTTGGGCCCGGAACAGCTCGCGCGGCTTGAGCATGCGCAGCGTGATGTCCACCAGCACCCACCACTGGCCGGCGTGCCACATGAGCACCAGCTCGGCCGGATCGGGGAAGTGCTCGGGCAGGTGCTTGTGCAGCAGCTCGGCGCAGAGCCGGGCGCGCTCGGCATGCTCGGGCGCCAGCGTTGCTGCCGGCACCTGGCAGGTCTGCACCAGGCCCATGCGCGCCTTGGTGGGCACGGTGTGCATGGGCTCGCTGCAGGCGCTGTCCTGGCCGCCCTCGCTGTAGTACTTCACGAGGTAGGCGGTGATGAGCCGCTGCTGGGTGCCGCTGGATGTGACCGTGGACATCGGATCGCCCACGGCGCGCCCGTCGCCGTCATAAAACCCGCCGTTGGCCTGCTCCAGGCACGCGGCCACCATGGCCTGCTCGCCCCGGTGGGCGCCCGTCACGGTGCGCAGCGGCTCGCGCGGGTCGTTTCCGGTGCGCTCGCCGTGGTGCGTGAGGTGGGTCAGGTGCACGGCAGCCAGCGCGCTGGTGCCGCCGCTGGCGGTCACGGTGTTGAGCGGCACCTCCAGGCTGCGGATGCCGTGGCTGAAGCGCTTGCCGCCGGCCGGGCCCTCGCCGTGGCCCATGTCCACCAGGTGCGCTGCCACCAGGGCATGGTGGCCGCCTGTTGTCACGGTGCGCAGTGGGCTGTCCGGTGCGGCGCCTGGGTGGCCGGTGGTGTTGGTCATGACCAGGTGGCCCTGCACCACGGCGCTCTTGATGCCACCGGCCACCACGGTCCCCAGTGGCGTCTCGATGTCCTGCACGCGCGGCTGCTGGCCCTCTCGCTCGCCGTAGCCGATGGTGACCAAGTTGGCGCCCACCAGCGCGTGATGTGTGCCAGACGCGGCCACGGTGGACAGCGGTGCATCCACGGCATGGCCGACCAGGTGCTGCTCGGACGTGCCGCGCATCGGGGCCATGACGGGCGCCATCACTGGCTGGGCCACAGCGCGGTGGTTCTGCGTGGTGACGGTGCCGATGGGGCGATCCGTGGGCGCCGGCCTGCCCGAATACACCGGGCCGCCGGCACCGACGATGAACGGGCTGGCACTGGTGAGCACATGGCGCCACAGGCCCTTCGCCACGCGGCGCATGGTGTTGTCCACCAGGGCGCGCTTGCGGCCGAACACGCTCTCGGCATGCAGGTCGAAGTCGATGCACTCGGCGGCCGTGCGGTGCGCGGCCAGCTTGCCAGCGATCACGCGCCGGTCGGTGGGCTCTGCGTGGGTCTGCTCGGGCCAGACGATGGGCAGGCCGTCGCGGCGGGCCACGAGGAACAGGCGCTTGCGGATGGTGGGCGTGCCGTGGTCGCTGGCGCGCAGCTCGCGCCAGTCCACCTGGTAGCCGTGGGCCTTGAGCTGGCGCACGAACGACTGGAAGGTCTTGCCGCGGCGCGCGGGGTCCGGCCGGGCCATGCCATCGGGGCCCACAAGGATCGGGCCCCAGGTCTGGAACTCCTCCACGTTCTCGAGCATGAGCACGCGGGGCTTGCACATGGCCACCCAGCGCATGCCCACCCAGGCCAGGCCCCGGATGTGCTTCGACACGGGCGTGCCGCCCTTGGCCTTCGAGAAGTGCTTGCAGTCGGGCGACAGCCAGACCAGGGCCACGGGCTGATTGCCGGTGACCTGAATGGGGTTCACGTCCCAGACCGATTCGCACAGGTGCAGCGTGTGCGGGTGGTTGGCCGCGTGCATCGCCAAGGCTTCCGGGTCATGGTTGATGGCGATGTCCACGGGCCGACCGAACGCGGCCTCCAGCCCGGTGGACGTGCCGCCGCCGCCGGCAAAATTGTCAATGATCAACTCGCCGGGGAAGGCCAGCGGCATGGTGAAGTTGTCGCGCTTCATCGGTTGGGGCTCCAGAAACGAAAAAAGCCTGGCGGCATTACCCGGGCAGGCTTTGAGATGGGAAGGTGGGAATCCGCAGTGGCCCTAGTGGCTTATTGGCGGCGGCGGATGCCTGTCAAGCAAATAAATGCGTTGAGGGGGTTGCAATCTGGGAAAAGGGTTGTATTATTGACTTAAAGAGGCCGTCAGCAAATGTTGTTGACGGCCTTTTTTCGTCCATCAGTTTCTGATGGTATTGACAATAACTAAAATAATAGAAAGATAAAAATGACAAAAAAATCTAATAAAAACAACAATCTAACTTTTTCTTGCGGGCATGTTGCTCGCAGAGGGCGTGGTCGTTCCAACCGATGCACCCGGGCCTTTTCCAAGGTACAAGCGGCCTATCGCATATTCAAATGGGGTCAAGATTTGGACTTGGACTTGGACTTGGACTTGGAGCATGGCGACTCCAGCGGCTGGGGTGAATGGTTCGCTGAGAACGTCCTTGGCTTCTTTACTGGCGGTTTGTGAATGCAGGACCTATTGCAGGCCCCGCATTTGCGTCTGCTTCAAGTGGCAGGCGAGACCTGGAACGGCGCGCGATCCTTACCGTTGATCCAGTTCGGCGGCTTGCCCCTGCCGGTCCAGGTGGCGCCGGTGGCGGGGTCACGGTACTTCGGTGCGCCCACGCTGCCGGCCTTCTTTGCTTTTGATCCGGGAAAAAGCTCATCAGTCGTGATGCCGTGCTCATCAGCAAGTGAGCGGGCCTGCAGGGTGATCTCGCGGAGTTGCAGGATTGCTTGGGCGCGCTCTGCAGCCCGAGCGGCTGCAATCTGTGCATCGAGTTCTGCCCTCTTGGCCAGCAGTGTCTGGTAGTCGCTCATTTCAGCTTCCTTTCTGTATCTGGAAAAACTTCAACCCTTCCGTCGGGGTAGTAGAGGCGCCCGCCGACGCGCGAGGGCAGTCGATAGGCAGCCATGCGTTCTGGCGGGATGCCAGGGTTTGTTTTCAACTCGGCCCCTGTGTAAAGGTTGTCTTGTCGGCCCCATGGGTTGTGCCAGGGAGTGGTCGCAGCAAGCGATTCTTTTCGCTGTTGCAATTCGCTTGGGCGGAGCACTTGTGGCACCTTTCCACCCACGGTGAATGCACTGTCAGGAGATGGTGTTTTTCGGTTTGCCATGGTTGGGGAGGGGCATGCAGAGGTTGTAGATGGCCAGCCAGTGCATTGCGCGGTGGCTGTGGAACGGGTAGCGGCAGCCTTCATTCGGCGTCTGGCCAGCGGCATGGGCTTCCCGTGCCTCGCGTTCAATGACCGCCTTGGGGACACTGGTTGTCCAGGTGCCGCATTGGTCAACGATGGGGTCAGCCATGGGTATCCTCCTTCGAGCGTGGCGGCACCAATGCAGCGCAGACCATATGGGCGTGCACCTCACTCCTGGGCGGCCTGCAATGCAGGGTGTGCACCTGGGCGCGCTCCAGTTCCACAACGAGTGCGGCACCTGGAACCAGGTGCACCCGGTTCTCATGCCAAAAGCGCTGGGCGGCGTTGCCCGTCCAGGTGACGCGCCAGGGCTCAACGCGATGGGGGCCGAGGCGGTCATACAGCAGTAGCTGTAGCTGGAAGGCCCCGCACGCCGCGTGGGTCGCCTGGGGCGGTGTGCGGCTCAAAAAGACGGTGCCGGTGTGGTTCATCATTGCCTCCGTTCGGCTGGTTGCCCTGTGCTCGGTGCGGCTGCAGGGGGTGGTAGACGATCCAGGCGGACGGAACAATCAGCGCAGACATGGCAGGCGCGGAAACGGCGCGAGCCAGCGGCGGGCTTTTCTTGTTCGCACTGGATGCAGAAGATGGCTTCGGCCAGGTCATGGAGCCGCATGGGCTCTCGGCCTTTCTTTGGACTGCGCATGGCGCTCCTTTCCGGTGGTGCATCAGGCCAGCGCCCTGGCTGCAAGGCGCTGGGCTGATGGCCCTCGCATGGGGCGAGGGCGCGAGGTCAGGCCTTGGTGTAGGTGCCGATGAGGACCGGCGAAGTGTTTTCAACTGCCGTGCGGATGAGCGTGGCGAACTCGTTGGCCATCTGCTCCACCTGCTCCTCAAAAGCGGCCGGGCGCAGGATCAGCCGTGGCTTGTCATCCAGCAGCACGCTCAGCCGCAGCGAGAACGTGCGCGTCTGCAGGTCCGGGTAGGGCGTGCAGGTGAAGAGCAGGTGTGTGGGCAGCGTGTGGCTGCTGCTGGCCCGCGCCCTCTCCAGCACGGATTGCTCGGTGCTCAGGGCCTGCACATTGCTCTGAGCCTTCTTCATTGCCTCGACGGAAATGTCGCGGACTGCCGAGACCGCCTTGCGTACTTCCAGGGGCACACCATCGCTTTGCGCCTGCAGGAAAAGGGACCAGTCTTCGAGCCATTCGGCCATGTCCTTCTGGCTCTGTTGGCGGTTGATGATGGCGAGCAGCGCGGCGTAGGCTGCCGTGGCTCCTGGCTTGAGGATGGCTGTGTGCGCGCAGTGGCCGGGCTCGGTGGGCGTGCCCAGGTCCAGCACTGCCGTGGCGGTCATGGCCTCCGCATTCACGAAGACTGTGCAGCCCTCATCGCGGTGGCTGGCCATGTATGTCACGAAGTCGTTGATGTACGGCGAGACCATCTTGCCGGCGGCGCGGCGCCGGGCTGGCAGGTAGGCCTCCAGGTCGTGGACCTTGAACTGCTCAGGCAGGGCCAGGGCGCCGCTGTGCGTGCTCAGCGCGGCGGAGAGGGCGGCCTCGGCTTGGTCGATGTCCTTCTCAGGCGCGCCCAGGGCGTGAGCGTTGGCGTGCAGGGCGGTGGAAGTGCTGTTCATTGATATCTTTCAGGTACGGTTGAAAAGAAGCGGCCCGCAAGTGGCGGGCCGTTCAGTAGGGATGGGTGGTGCGGGTCAGGACAGCTGCTTGGCGCCGTCCTTTGCGTCGGCAAACATCTGTGTCTGGTTCTGGGGCATGAGCGTCATCACGCCGAACTTGCCCACGTGCATCACCGTCTTGCGCGTGGCTTCCTCGGCGGCCTTGCCATCGGCCGTGGGCCGTGTGTACTTCAGGGTGTGCGACACGGTCACCTGGCTGGTGCCGGGGATGCGAGTGATCTTGAATTTCACGTCGACATCGCCCTGGCGGTCGTTGTCAACCACGCCGGCCGCCACCTTGCCCAGTGCGGCGGACAGCATGCGGTCGAACTGGCCGCCGTCGAGGTCGGTAATGAACTCGCTGACGTCTATTTGCGAGGCCGAAGTTTGGGGAACTTGATGCATGGAAATGCTCCTTTCGAGCGGTTGGGTTAGAGAACAGGGCCAGGGGGAAAGAGAACGAGGGCGGCAAGGCCGGTGCCGTTGATCAGGAACAGCAGCCAGAAGGCCACCGCCAGGGCTCGTGCGTGCAGCAGGGGGCGCCTCATGCGATGCGCTGGAGGGCTCGGGCGCTTATGGAACGCGCGCCTGGGTGGCGCTCCATGGCATCGCACACTGCCGCGCAGCTGCTGCGTGCGAGAGCGATGTGCGTGAGGGCGCCGATGGTGATCAGAAATGGGCGCATGGAAGAACTCCTGTGGGGTACTGAGGCATGGCCGGCGCGCCAGCGCGCACGCGGCGGCGGGGCAGGTTCACCAGCATCTGGTCAGGGTCAACTTCAACTGTGGGCACCATGCACCGCTGCTGTTGCGCTCGGGCGATCGTTGCGGCGATGTCGGTGCAGCGGCTGTCGCGGTATGCGAATGCGCTGCTTGTGAGCGGGATGCTGGGCATGGTGATGCGGGCGGCTGTCATGGCGGCTCTCCTGGTTGGATATGGAAAAGCCGCCTCATGGGCGGCCTGAAGTGCACTGCGGCAGGGCGGTGACAATGGCGCCTTCAACAATGGAGGAGCCGCAGATGCTGGACGTGACGATGACGAACGGGAAGGCGATGGACCAGGCCATCAACTGGATGCGCACGGCGGCGCGCGAGCTGGATGAGCGCTATGGCGAGGGGTATGCCAAGGCCAATCCGCAGCTGGTCGCGGCCATGGTCCAGGCCGCGGCAACGGACCAGCACTTTCAGGGCGTCAATGCGCTCTCGGAGGCTGTGGTCGAGGCTGCCGATGCGATGCGGGGTACGTAGTGCAGAGCCTGGGGACCGCAGCGGTTCCCAAACTTGAATGGGTCGCGCTCGAATTCGCAGGCCTTGTCCAGTGGCTTTCCATTGACCGGGTCCGTGCCCTGGTGAGGCGCTTTGCAACGGTCATCGAATCGGCCTGTGTTGGTGCGGTGGTAGTGAGCGCAGTCCTTGCAGAGCTGCTGCGGTGTAGGGTTCATGGTGCCTCCTGGCGCAAAAGAAGCGGCCCGCTCAGTGGCGGGCCGTGGGTTGCTCAAAGAAGGTGGTGCCGCACCATGCATAGAGCAGCATCCCGTCGTCCCGGGTTCGTGCTGCAGACGCACTCGTCTCATCTGTCTGCTTGGTGCGCGCTCCGTAGAGAGCAAGTTGAGTAACGTTGTCCGTGCCGGGGCCGCGCTTTGCGTGGCTGCGTTTGCAGAGCTGATCCAAGGCTGCTGTTTCCGCCAGATCCCGGAAATAGGCGGCGAGCCAGAAAGCGGGGTGATGTGTGCCAGGAGATTCCGGGTAGGGCATGCTCAGATGCTCGGCTCTTGGCTTTCGAGGTGGACGACGCGGTGGGATGGCATTGGCCATGGTTGTGCCTTTCGTCAGGTGGATGCATTGAAATAAAAAAGGCCGCAGGTGCGCATCACTACGTTTCCGCATCTCCTAGATTCGCGCGGCCGGGAAAAGAAAAAGCCCGCATCGTGCGGGCTTTTTTTGAGTGTGTGAGGCTGGCTGCTATTGACCCAGGCTCGTCTCGATGTCTTTGCGCTCGGCCAGTAGCCGATCCAGATCACGGCTCAGGCGGCGTTGATCGCTGTCGCACTGGGTTGCCAACGCTTGCATTTCTGTGGAGAGCGAATTCTCATACGTGGCACCCGCCAGGTTGTTTGTGGCAAACCGCTTGTTGTTTCGTAGACCGGCCATCCGTAGTTCACACTGATTCTTGGCGTTCTCCACGGCGCCGTAGGCATCGGGAATATGCCGATTCTTGAGATCCGACAGCCTGTTGCGCTTGCGAATGGTGGCGGCTTGGGCATTTAGTCGATCTGCTTCACTCATCGGCTTGGCTGCCGGCACTGCTGCAGCGCTGTCAGAAGGCTGCGGTGCTGCTGTTACAGCAGCGGGCTTGGCTGCGTGGCCTGCGGCTGGCTTGACATCAATTTCGCCGCCTTTGCTGCCGCCAGCGCATGGCGTTTCCTGAAATGAAAATCGGCCATTGGCGTCCTGGCACTTGAAAACGGCCCACGCAGGGCTCGTAAAAGCGCATGCCGCTATTACGGCTGCAAGCATGTGCATTCGCATTCTCTGGGTTCTCCTCTGTCTGTGATCCGTATCGAGTTGTAGCACAGAGGAGAAATCGCACACCAGCCTGTGGGGTGTGCGATAGGAATTGTTGCCCGCTGCTTTCCCGGGCTGGTCAGGCGGGATGCATCAGCCCGATGCATCCACAGCCGCCTGCAGTTACCGCGCCAATGCAGGTAGGCGCCGCTCTTGCGAGCGATCAGGCCCTGTAGTGTCAACGCGCACCACGCGATGCGCTCGGCCAGGGAGGACCAGGTTTCGCGCGCTTTCTTTCAGGCTGCAGGCGCGGGACGGGTGCAGTGCGCCTCGGCTTGCCGCCCAGGTCGCGTTCTTATCCCTGTGAATTTTGAAGGACCGGGGCTGATGCCCGGTCGATGCCGAGTGGCCCAACACGACCTGTGGCGTGTTGAGGTGCACTGTAGCGAAACGCTAGAAAATACTCCAGCTATTCGCTAGATAAGTTGACTAGCGAATGTGGTTATCGCTATATACCCCCTTGCCGATAGACAAATTCTCCTTTGATCGCTAGAAGGTCGGAGCTCTCAGGGGGGATGCGCTCGTCAGGGAATCGACTTTTGTTGGTGTTCCTGCTTTCAAGCACCCAGGAACCATCTATTCCTCTGCGTAACTGCTTGATTTTCAAGCCATCTGGGTGCTGGATGAGAAAGATGGCCCCGCTGCGTGGTGATGTCTTTGTGCGGTCGAAAATGACTATGTCTCCGTCCACGATGAAGTCAGCCATGCTGTCTCCGTCGGCCATGATCGCCATTGCATCTTTTGGTCTAACTCCATAGCGCTCGAACCATGTTCGCTCCTTCGCAAGGCGGCCCTTCAATCTGCTCTCCCAGTTGTTGCTGCCCCCTCCGCAGGAGCCACGCACATCCCAATATTCGATTGACAGGGTCTCCACCCCGTCCTCCCCTTCTTCGTGGAGGGTAAGTTCGGTCTCGATCGCGTTGGTAGCTTGGTCAGGCCCGCCCAGATGCTGAGGTAAGGGGGCGTCATTGTCGAACCACCCTCGACGCAGGCGCCACTCATCCTCGATGCGCTCTGCAGCCTTGTCGCCCAGCGAGCGGGGGCTCTGAGAGCCGTCCTTTTTAGGGGGCAGCAGTGTGCCTGCGAGGACTTGTGTCAGGGTTTGATAGTTCATGCCCGCCCGATCGGCAACGGACTTGATCCCCCCTGGCACGGCATCCGCCAGCATCTTCAGTTTGCGTTTTCTGCGCTCAGATCCTGTTTCCATAATGCATTTCTAGCAAAGTGCTACTAGCGTTTCATGCGATTCGCTTGTTCGTTGTCTAGCGATAAGCTATATTCGCTACATGACCATTCCGCAGTACTCACCTGAGAGGCGTCGATCCCTGGCCAAGGAGTTGGGGATCGAAGAGCAGTACCTGTACCAAATCTCGAAGGGTCTGCGGGTGGCCAGTCCAGCACTGGCCCGCAGCCTCAACAGGGTTGATCCTCAGGCGCAGTTGCAAGACTTGCGTCCTGACGACTGGCATCTGATCTGGCCAGAGTTGGCCTTGCAGCCCATCAGGGCAGAGGGTGCCTGCCGTGTCTGATTCGATCTTTCCAGACGTGCGTGCGATAGACCGCGCGTACAGCGCTGTCGGCCTGAGCCGGGTCTTTGATCCTGCTTCCGCCGAGGCCGTGGCCCGTGAGCTCTTTGCGCGCTTGACCCGCCCCCAGCCTGATGAAGGTCGTGAGGTGCGCCATGGCTGATCACCATTGGTGTGGCCTACGGTCATGGCGCGACTGCATCTGCCATCCGGCGCAGCTGCTGCACGACTGCTGGACGCACGCTGCCTGTTTCCTCCATGCGTTGCATGCAGAGGTGGCTCCAGCGTCGCAGCTTGGCGACCGTGAAGCCGCGGCCCTCGCACTCCAGCACGAAGGCCATCTGGCCTACCAGCAGTTCCATTGCATCCATCCAGTCTCGAGTGGTGTCCGCTTCGGGTGTGGTGCGTTCCTGGTTCATCGCTTCTTGTCCTTTCGAGGGTGAGTGCTGATGTCCACGACTTTCTCAATTTCTCTGCCTGGCGGATATGGCGGCGTGGGCCCAGCGGCCGACACTCAGCTGGGGATGGACGAGATCCTGGCTGCGCAGCAGGCAGCCCAGGCGTTCAAGGGCGGGGTGCCTGCGCTGGCCCAGGCCATGGGCATATCGCCCAACACGCTGCAGCACAAGCTCAACCCGGGCAGCACGCGCCATCACCTGACCCTGCGTGAGTCCATTGCTCTGCAACGCATCACGCGCGACGTGGGCGTGATGCGCGCCATGGCCAAGGCCCTGGGCTATGTCTGTGTGCTGGCCACGCCAGACCAGGGAGAGGGCGACCCTGTGCAGGCATTCGCCAATTTCCAGGGCGAGGTGGCCGACTTCTCCCGCGCCATCGCCGACGCCATGGTCCACCAGCCTCCCAGCCCCAACGCCCAGCGCCGCATCGACTACCGCGCACAGGAAGTGATTGCGGCCACGTGCCACATGGTGAGCACCACGGCGGCCATGGTTCCAAAGCGGGCGACCTGACATGTTTCCAGCGACCACCCTAAGCCACAACCACCACGGCCTGGCCTTGTCCGCCATTCGGGCCTGCACCTCTATCTCCCTGCTGATTCGTGGTGGTCAGGGTGGTCGCTCCTTTCTTGCCGCACTCGCGGCCCAACGCACGCGTGGGGGTGACAGCCCATGCGCACGCACAACAGCAGGCACCAGCATGCACACATCTCCCTCGCGCCCCGCCCCGGCCGCGCGCACCCTGTTCCCCGCCCCCCTTTGCTTTCAGGAAGGCGCGCACACGCGCCTGTCAGTTGGGGGGTGGATGGCTTTGTCGCTTTTTTGCAACGGCTGCTTAAAAATTAAGCAAACCGATCACGGGTCCTTCCTGGCGAGCTTCAAAGCGGGTAATTCGAACCTTTTCCGCCGGGTAGTCAGTGGCGCTGGGAGTTACTGACTGATGTCCTCGAACTATGACGACGTCCTGGGCCAGCTCGTCCAGGCCGGCCTGGAGGTGGATCGGCTCGAAGTGGGGCGCCTGCGCCGCTGCCGGGTCGAGGGCCGGGGCAAGGAAAAGCCCGGCTGGTATCTGCTGCATGAGATGCGGCTGGACAACGGCAATGATCTGATCGTCGGCAGCTTCGGCGTCTGGAGCGGCGCCGAGAACAATGCCCGCAAGGTCGAGATCCGCAAGTCGGAGCTCAGCCGCGAGCAGTCCGAGGCGCTGCGCAAGCGCCTGGCCGAAGACAAGCGCCGCGCCGAGGCGGAGCGCAAGGCCGAGGCCGAGCGCGCAGCGGCCAGGGCCACGGCCGCATGGAAGAAATGCCAGCCGACGGGCGACAGCGACTACCTGGCCCGCAAGGGCGTGGGCGGCTACGGTGTGCGCCACTCGCCCAGCGGCGCCATGGTCATCCCGCTGCTGGACGCCATGGGCCACATCCACGGCCTGCAGATCATCCGCGGCAAGGATCGCAAGCCCGGCACGCGCGAGAAGGAATACTGGCCGCTGGGCCTGGTCAAGAAGGGGCGCTTCCACCTGATCGGCATGCCGGTGCCTGGCGGGGTGGTGCTGGTCGCCGAGGGCTATGCGACGGCGGCCAGCCTGCACATGGCCACCAACGTGCCGGTGGCCGTGGCCTTCGACGCCAACAACGTGCCGCTGGTGGCCGAGGCGCTGCGCGCCCGCTACAAGGGCGTGCGCCTGCTGATGTGCGCCGACGACGACAACACGCAGCGCTGCCATGCCAAGGACGAGGCCGAGAGCCAGCGCCTGGGCAAGCATGTGGAGTGCCGGGCCCGGGTGTGGCTGCCCGACGGCCGGACCTGCCCGAAGTGCGGCCAGGACCACAACGCGGGCAATGCCGGCATGACCATGGCCAGCACGGCCGCCATGCAGGTGGACGGCCAGTGGTTGGCGCCAGCCTTTGCCGATCCGGTGGCGTTGCGCGCCGGCTGGCTTGACGATGGCGCCAAGCTCAACGACTTCAACGACCTGCATCTGGCCGAAGGGCTGCATGTGGTGCGCGCCCAGGTGGAGGCCCGCCTGCTGGAATTGGGGTGGCGCACGCGCAGCGGGGCACAGCGCCTGCAGCCCAGCCGGGGGGAGGGGGGTGGCACGGTGCTGGAGCAGCTGCGGCCCATCGACAGCCTGGACGAGCTGCTGGAACGTTTTGCCCTGGTGTACGGCCAGGGCGGCGCAGTGTTCGACCACGACGAGCACCGGCTGGTGACCCTCACCGACATGGGCCACATCTGCCTGAGCCGCGACCTGTATCGGACCTGGAGCGAGCACCCCGACCGGCAGATCGTGCGGCCCGAGCAGGTGGGATTCGACCCGGCGTGCACGGATGAGTCCATCACCTGCAATCTGTGGGACGGCTGGCCCACCCGGCCCAAGCCTGGCAGCTGCGAGAAGCTGCTGGAGCTGCTGTGGCACATGTGCAGCGGCGACGGCAACGCGGATGTGCTCTACAACTGGGTGATCAGCTGGCTGGCCTACCCGCTGCAGCACCCAGGCGCGAAGATGAAATCCGCAATCGTCGTGCACGGGCCGCAGGGCACGGGCAAGAACATGTTCTTCGAGGCCTACATGGCCATCTTCGGCAAGTACGGCTGGACCATCGACCAGTCCGCCATCGAGGACAAGTTCAACGACTGGGCCAGTCGCAAGCTGTTCCTGATCGCCGACGAGGTGGTGGCCCGCTCTGATCTGTACCACGTCAAGAACAAGCTCAAGGCCTTCATCACCGGGGACCAGATCCGCATCAATCCCAAGAACATGGCGGCCTACTACGAGGCCAACCACGTCAACATGGTGTTCCTGTCCAACGAGGCCATGCCCGTGGTGCTCGAAGAGGACGACCGGCGCCACGCCATCATCTGGACGCCAGCCAAGCTGGATGCCGAGTTCTACCGGGCCGTAAAGGCGGAGATCGATGCTGGCGGCGCCGCTGCGCTGTACGACTTCCTGTTGGGCTGGGATGTGGGCGATTTCGACAACGCCACGCAGCCCCCCATGACCGAGGCCAAGCAGGAGCTGATCGCACTGAGTCTGGACAGCCCGAGCAAGTTCGTGCGGGCCTTCGAGGCAGGGGACGTGCCAGGCTTCCCTGGCAAGGGCGCGCCGGGCCTGCTGACGCCGTGCCTGACCACGGACATCTACGAGCTCTACAAGTGGTGGTGCGGCAACACCAATGAGAAGGCGTTGACCCTACCCAGGTTCGCCAACGCTCTCAAGCGCAAGCACCAGGCCGGCATCGAGCGCAAACGCTACGTGCTGGATTTCAACCGGACGGTAGGCCCTGCCAGCGTCTGCTATCTGCCCGGTGGCCAGGAGCTGCCCCCCGGCCGCCCCGAGACGGAGTGGCTGGGCGAGCGCATCGACGTCTTCAAGCGGTCGATGAAAGACGCCAAGGGAGGTGCCCTGTGAAGCACTGCACCCTCGCTCGCCCTGATCTGTGCGGCATGTGCGGCATGCCGTGCGGCTTCGCGTGCGTCATTAAGTCATTGATTTCAAAGGCATGTGCGGCATGTGCGCCATCCCTCCTTATGTGTGTGGGCGCAGGCGTGTGCGCACACCTGCGCAGGTGCGCGCATGTGCCTATGCGTGAGCATGGCGCACATACCGCACATAGCGCACACATCAAGCGCGACAAGCACTTACGTCATTTTCACGACGCACATCTAGCCGCACTACATACCGCACAACCCTTTTTGAAAGGAAAAGAGATGGAGAGAGAAGAAAAGAGGGTGATTGGCTGCACGGCCGAGAACGCTGCTCTGGTGCGCGACGTGGTCAAGACCTGGCCGCAGCTGCACGGGCTGGTCCACCAGCTGCAGGCCGCCGGCATCTTCCCTGGCTTGCGTTCCCTGGAGTTCACACTGCGCGGCGGCCCACAGTTCCGGGCCCAGGGCCTGGAGGCGCTTGTGGCGAGCCGCGCGGCAGTGGAAGAGGGGGGCGCGGCATGAGCAGCTTCTCCGTCGAAATGTCGGCCCGGGTGCTGGGCCAGGCCGAATTGCTGGCCCAGCTGCACGGCATGACCGGAGCACAGGCGGCAGGCGCCTACGCCAAGGCCATCAACGACACGGCATTCGAGGTGCGGCGCGCCATGCAGGCCGAGATGCGTGCCCGGTTCGACCGGCCCACGGACTACATCCTGCGCTCGCCGCGCGTGAAGATGGCTACGGCGGCGCGCCTGTCGGCCTCGATCGCGCCGGACTACATGGGCGGCAAGGGGATTGATCCGCAGAAGATCCTGCGTGCCCAGGGCGAGGGCGGCACCCGCCGCGACAAGCGAAGTGAGGTGGCTCTGCGGCGCGCCGGGATTCTTCCTAACGGATATCAGACTGCAATTCCAGCCGATAGGTATGGCGGGCCGTATCCGGGTAGCGACGATGGGCGCGGCAACCTCAAGGGCAGCTTTCTGGTGCAGCTGCTGGCGTACTTCCAGGCCTTTGCAGATGAGGGGCGTGGCTTCAAGGCCAACATGACCGAGAAGGGCTACAAGCGCGTGCACAAGGGCACGAAGAAGGCTGTGGGCCGGCGCTACTTCGTGGCCTACGGCAAGGCACGCGGCGGCGCGCGCACCACGGCCCTGGGCGAAGCCGACGCCCGCACGTCCCACCTTGCCCCGGGTATCTGGGCTGCGAGCGGCACGGGCGGCGCGGATGTGCGCGCCGTGCTGTTGTTCGTGAAGCGGGCCCACTACAGCGTGCGCCTGGAGAGCGAAGCAATCGCCAAGCGCGCCGACGCACAGAACTACCTGGAAAAGCGCCTGCGCTATCGCGTAAGGGAGGCGGCCGGAGTATGAGCGAGCACCGCATGCATCCTGAAGAAATGAGCCTGGGCGAGTTCAACCGCCACATGGGCTACAAGGGCCGCTTCGCCTGGCAGCTCAAGAATGAGCAGCGCCTGGTAATGAGCGATGACGGCAAGCGTGTGCGCGTGGCCGATTCCATCCGCTTGATCAACGAAACCAAGGACCCCAGCCGGGCCGCTGTGGCCGCCCGCCATGCCGCTGGCAGACAGGGCGCGCTGGCCTCCGCGCCAGAAGAACCGGAGGACGACAGCGAGAGCGCTGTCTCTGAGCCGGGTGCGACGGGCAGCGGTTTCAAGTTTCACGACGGCAAGGCCAAGCGTGAGCACTATTCGGCGCTGCGCGAGGAGATTGCCTACTTCAAGGAAGTGGGCCAGCTCATGGATGCCGACGAAGCCCTTGGTGCCTTCGCGGACGCGGGGGCGCGCGTGGGCGCGGTGCTGGACACCGTGCCCGCCAGCGTCGGCCCCATGCTGGTGGGGCAGCCTGCCGAGGAGATTGTGAGGATCCTGGAAGACCAGATGGATGTGGCCCGGGCCGAGCTGGCCGTGGCCGTCGAAAAGCTGGCCGCCGAGATCAGCAAGCGCAGGAAAGAGGGGACCGCTTGAACAGCGCCGCACAACGAAACATCGGCTGCCCCAGCGTCGCGCTGCGCGCCATGGCCAAGACCATAGGGCCACGCAAGCGCCGGTCCGTCAGCCAGTGGGCGGATGCAGAGCGCAAGCTCTCGGGCAAGGGCAGCGCGATTACCGGGCAATGGCGCACCAGCCGCAACCCGCCGCTGCGCGAGCCCATGGACTGCGCATCGCCCAAGTCCGGGGTGCATGAAATCGTCTTGATGTTCCCCATCCAGTTCGGCAAGACCGAGGTGGAGGTCAACATCCTGGGCCACACCATGACCGACGACCCGTGCCCGGTGATGGTCGTGCTGCCCGGCGAAGTCTCGATGAACAAATGGGTCAACCAGAAGTTGAACCCCATGATCGAGGAATGCGACGCGGTGCGCGGGGCGCTGCGCAGCGTGGCCAGCCGGGATGCCAGCAACACGCGCGAGTTCAAGGACTTCGTGGGCGGCCAGCTGTACATGGAGCATGCCGGCTCGCCCTCGCGCGCCAAGTCCTCCTCGATCCGCAAGCTGTTGGTCGACGAGCTCGATGAGATCGCGGCCAACTGGAAGGGCGGCGACGACCCTGTCGAGATGTTCGACGGCCGCACCAGCGCCTTCCCGGCCACCGGCCTGCGCGTGTACATCAGCAGCCCCCAGGTACGGGGCCTGAGCCGCATCGAGGCCAAGTACCTCAAGTCCGACCAGCGCCGCTACCACGTCCCGTGCCCGCACTGCAGCCACATGCAGCCCCTGAAATGGTCGGGCCTGCACTGGAGCCCTGATCGGTCCAAGGTCTGGTATGTCTGCGAGGAAAACGGCTGCTGCATCGATGAGCACCACAAGACGGCCATGATCGCCGCCGGCCGCTGGGTCGCCGAGAACCCCGACAGCAAGATCCGCGGCTACCACATCAACTGCCTGTACTACCAGTTTGGCCTGGGCCCGACCTGGGCCACCCTGGTGGAGATGTGGCTCGACGTGCAGGGCGACCCGGCCCGGCTCAAGACGTTTGTGAATGACCGCCTGGCCGAGCCCTGGGAGGACAAGTCCATGCGTCTGGTGCGCCACAACGTCATCCAGGAGCGGGCCGAGCCCTACGTGCTGCGCGTTGCGCCCCGTGGTGTGCTCTACGTCACGGCGGGCGTGGACACGCAGGACGACCGGCTGGCTGTGCACCTGACCGGCTGGGGCCGCGGCATGGCCTTCTGGACGCTGGACTACTTCGAGCTGCCAGGCGACCCCGCCGAGGGCGCCGTGTGGGCGGCCTTGACCGAGGCACTCAACAAGGCCATTCAGCGCGTGGACGGCGTGCTGCTGCGCGTGGAGGCCATGGCCCAGGACCAGGGCGGCCACCGCACCGACGAGGTCAAGAACTACATCCGCCAGGCCCTGGTGCGCCGGCCCATGTCCATCCATGGAGCCATCGCCAACAACGCGCCCGTGCTCAGCAAGCCCAAGCTGATGGACGTCACCCACAAGGGCAGGACGGACAAGAAGGGCGTGCGGGTCTACACGGTGGGTACGGTGTCTTGCAAGGACTGGCTGTTCGGCCGGCTCAGCGTGGATGCGGAGCGCAAGCCCGAGGAGCGCGTCACGCACTTCAGCGACCAGCTGGATGCCTTCTATTTCGCAGGCTTGGTGTCGGAGACCTACGACCCCTCGAAAAACCGCTATGTGGTGAAGAAGGGCGCGCGCAACGAGCCGCTGGACACCTGGTGCTACAGCTATGCCGCAGCCCATCACCCTGAGCTGCGCCTGCACCGGCACCGGGAGGTTGATTGGGACGCGCGTGAGAAGTACCTGTTGCAACAGCTTGCGCGGCAGCCGGATGGATCCTTTGTGCCCGCCGCTCCGCTCCCACGGAACGGCACTTCGCCCGAACCCGCCAGCCCGCCAGCGCCCACCAAGCCGAGGCCTGCACCACGCCGGCCACAGAAATCCCACTTTGCCTCTGATGATTGGAGTAGCCGACTATGAACACACAACCCCAATGCCTTGATGCACAGGCGGCAGATGCTGTCTTGCAACTGGAATACGACCTGGTCGAGATGGTGAGGGAGGAAATGGGTTGGCCCGAAGCCCAGGCCTATCCCTTGGCCAAGGCTTTGGTGCGAGGGATGCGCAAGCGGTATGGGGGCATGCGCATCGGTGGTCGCGGCGCGGCCATCTACATCCCAGCGCCAAGCAAGGAGGAGCGGAACGAGGCAATCAGGCGGGAGTTCGATGGAACGAACCGGGCGGCCGTCATGGCCAAGTACGGCATCAAGCGCACGCAGCTGTATCGCATCATCAGCCGGCGACCCGGGGCTGCGCGGATTGGCGTGTCCAGCGCGAAAGTCCCATTTTTCGACAAGAAATGAAACAGGCATTGCTGTAGCTTGCGATCACCAATCTAGGGGCTGCACATGACTGCCATCACCAAGGAACATCTTGATCAGCTCGACCTGGCAATCGCCACGGGAGAGCTGACCGTCTCGTACAGGGGACGGACACACACCTACCAAACCACCGACCAGATGCTCAAGGCGCGCGCCCACATTGCCCGGCTGCTTCGGCAGCAAAGCGGTGCTGGGACTGCCGCCTTTGCAGGCCGGAGCTACGGCCTCGCCAGTTTTGATCGGGAATGAAAGCCCACCATGACCCTGAACCTGATTGATCGACTCGTTGGCTGGTGGTCTCCCGTGGATGGCGTGCGCCGTGCTCAGGCACGCAATGTGCTCGCCCACTATGAGGCCGCTCAACCCACCCGGCTGCGCAAGCACCGCAACATCAACCCATCGCCCAATAGCCTGGTGGAGCGCAGCGCTGGTGCCCTGCGCAACCATGCCCGCTACCTGGAGCGGAATCACGACCTGACCCGGGGTGCGCTGCGGACCCTCGTCAACAATGTGGTCGGTCCCAATGGCATCGGTATCGAACCGCAGCCGCGGCGACGCGATGGCTCGATACACACGGAATATGCCGAACAGCTGCGGCGGTTGCGGCGACAGTGGTGTCGGCGGCCAGAAGTCACGGGCCGCATGCATTGGGCCCAGGCCGAGCGCATGTCGGCCTACAGCTGGATACGCGATGGCGAGATGTTCTCCCAACTGGTTATAGGGGAAGTCGCCGGGCTCAGGCATGCCGGATCGGTGCCGTTCAGCATTGAATTGCTGGAGGCGGATTTCGTGCCGCTGGAGTACAGCGACCTGAACCGCAAGATCCGCCAAGGCATACAGGTCAATGACTGGGGCCGGCCTGTGAATTACCACGTCTTCCGACGAGACCCCCGTGAGGCTGGGGCGTGGATCTCCCCGACAGATCTCAAAAGCATCCCGGCGGCAAATATGCTGCATGTTTCGACCATGGATCGTCTCCACCAATGGCGCGGGATAAGTGAATTCGCCAGTGTCCTTAATCGTGTCGAAGATCTCAAGGACTACGAGGAAAGTGAGCGAATTGCCGCCAAAATCGCCGCGTCCATGGCGGCATACGTGAAGCGCAATGCGGGTACGGACGGCTTTGATACCGAACAAGATAAGCGCGAGAAAGACGAAGATGGCAGGCCGATCCCGCGTGAAATGCGCATGCAACCGGGAATGATCTTTGACGACCTGATGGTGGGCGAAGAGATCGGGCTCATCGACACCAATCGGCCCAACCCCAACCTGGTAGCCTGGCGCAGCGGCCAGTTGCGGGCCTATGCGGCGGGGATCGGTGCCAGCTACAGCAGCATCAGTCGTGACTACAGCGGAACATACAGCGCGTTGCGCCAAGAGCTGGTGGAGCAATGGGTGCACTATGCGGTGCTGGCCGACGACTTTGCGGGCCAGTTCAGCCTGCCGGTTTGGGAAACCCTGGTACGTGTTGCGCACTTGAGCAACGTCTTGCCAATCCCCAAGGATGTCGAACCGGGGACAGAGGCAGAGTGCTTGCTGATCGGCCAGGCCATGCCCTGGATCGATCCACTCAAGGAGGCAAACGCCTGGGAGAAGCTGGTGCGCGGAGGGTTTGCCAGCGAGGTTGAGGTCATCCGGCGCCGGGGCGGCAATCCTCGGGAGACGTTGGACCAGATCCAACAGTTCCGGCGTGATGCCGCAGAGAGGGGACTCCGCATGGCTTCGAATCCTGCGGATGACCGGGCAGCACCGTTGACTCCCGATGGCAGCGAGGATCCCGACCAGGAGGAGGGGGTCAAGGTCACGCCAGACACCTGACATCCACAACTCTGCAAATAGTCCCATTTCTCGGCAAGAAATGGGACGCCTAGAAAAAGAAACTGCCTGCATTCGCCCTGTTTGGGCTCAACGAATGCAGGCAGTTTCACATGAGCACAACCCAGAAGTGGTACGCGATCCGGCGCAAGAGCGCAATGGCCGCTGCTGCAGCCGGCACGCTGGCTGCCGCTGAAATCTTCATCTATGGCGACATCGGTGAGAGCTGGTGGGATGAAACCGTCAGCGCCCGGGATTTCGTGGCCGAACTGCAGGCGCTGGACGTTGAAGCGATCACCGTGCGCATCAACAGCGTGGGCGGCAGCGTGCCGGATGGCTTGGCCATCTACAACGCCATGCGGCGTCACAAGGCCACCGTCACTGTCGAAGTGGATGGCATGGCCTTCTCCATCGCCAGCTTGATTGCCATGGGCGGCGACAAGGTCCATATGGCCGACAACGCCATGCTCATGATCCATGCGCCCTGGACCTATGCCGCTGGCAACGCGGCCGAGCTGCGCGATCTTGCAGACCAGCTGGATACCTGGGCTGCAGCAATGGCGACCAGCTATGCAGCCCGTACCAACGACCACGACGGCGCCCTGGCGCTGCTCACCGATGGCAAGGACCACTACTACACGGCGGCCGAGGCCAAGGCCGCTGGCTTTGTCGACGAGGTCACCGAAGCCCACCCCATTGCGGCCAGCGCATCCCGCGACCTGCCGATTTCTCGCTATCGCTCCCTGCCGTCCGCCTTGGCGCAGACGGTGGGCTCTCCTGCGGCAACAGCCGCGCCATCCGCTCCTCAAGAGGAACCCATGAACAAGAACCGCAAGCACTCGCCACAGAACGCCATTGGCGCTTCCGGCGCCGCTGCTGCAGGTGGCGGAAGCGCCGCACCCGCAGTAGCCACCGCGCCTGAAGCAGCCTCTGTGCTGGCCGCCGACCAGACGCGGCGCCAGTCCATTCGCACAGCATTCGCCGCTTTCTCCGACCGCCCAGGGGTGGTTGCGCTGCAGCAGACCTGCGAGGATGACTATGGCATCACCGCCGAGGCAGCCGGCGCACGCCTTCTGGCGCACCTCGGCTCCCAGGCTACCCCCGTGGCAGGCCTTGCCACGGTGGAAGACGAAACCGACAAGCGTCGTGGTGCGGCTGTCGCTGCGCTGTTGGTGCGTGCAGGCTATGCCACCAAGGATCAGGTGGCTGCGCAGGCGAGCAATCCCTACCGGGGCATGAGCCTTGTGGAGATGGCACGGGCATCACTGGAGCGCATCGGCGTGTCGGCCCGTGGCATGGACAAGCGCGACCTCGTCGCCGCAGCTTTCACCCAGTCGACCAGCGATTTCCCCATCCTGCTCACGGATGCGATCCATCGCACGCTGCTGTCGGCCTACTCGGTGCAGGCCCTGACCTGGCAGCGCTTTTGCAAGCGCGGCTCTGTGTCCGACTTCCGCGCGCATCACCGGCTGCGCGCTGGCTCCCTGGGCAACCTGCAGCCCAAAAATGAACTGGGCGAGTACAAATCCATCGCCATCCCCGATGGTGAAAAGTCCAGCATTGCGGCGGCAACCAAGGGCTACATCATCAATCTCAGCCGCGAGATGGTGATCAACGATGACCTGGGTGCTCTCACTGATCAAGCCGCAGCCATGGGCCGCAGTGCCGCCCGTACCGTTGAAACGGATGTCTACAAGCTGCTGGCCGAAAACGACGGCATGGGCCCCACGATGGACGACGGCAAAACCCTGCTGCACTCTGACCACGGCAACGTGGTGACTGCACCGGCCGGGCCGACTACCCAGTCGTTCCAAGACTTCCGCGTGCTCATGGCCAAGCACAAGGACATCAGCAAGAACGATTTTCTCAACCTCCTGCCCGCAGTGTGGCTGGGCCCGCTCGGCCTGGAGGCGCTTGCAAAGCTGGTGAACCAGGCCCAGTACGAGCCGAGCACCTCCAAAAACGCCATGACGCCAAACATCAGCCTGGGCCTCTTCCGGGACATCGTGGGTTCTCCTCGTCTGGAAGGCACACGCCACTACGCGCTCACCGATCCGAACGAGGCAGCAGCCATCGAAGTGGCTTTCCTCGACGGCGTGGATACGCCTTTTCTTGAGCAGGAATCCGCCTTCACCACCGACGGCACTCGCTTCAAGGTGCGCCTTGACTACGGCGTCGGTGCCCATGACTGGCGCGGTATCGCCACCAACGCAGGCGCCTGAGCGCATTGCTATCAAAGGAGTAGCGGCAAATGGCAAACAACCACATTGCACCCGGCCGGGTGATGGACTACGTCAATACAGGCGCGGAAATCGTGAACAGCGGAGATGTCGTGGTCTCTGGCAGCACCCTGGGTGTTGCCCTGGTCAATATTGCGCCGGGAGCCACTGGCTCTGTGGCAGTCGATGGTGTCTTTCGCGTGCCCAAGGTTGCCGGCGCGGCCATTGGCCAGGGCGTGGCTCTCGTGTTCAAGAAGGCTTCCCAAGCGTTCTCTGTCGGCGCAACTGCTGCAGGCGATGTATCCGGGCCCGCTGCTGTCGCCTGGGCTTCGGCTGCTCAGGCGGCCGAATGGGTGGACGTCAAGTTCACGGGCGTGCCCGGAACGGTGGCCGCATGATGTCTGCCACGCCGAACCTCGCGCCCTTCGCTGCGGCGCAGTCAAGGCTGGGCGCCGCCGTGCAGCAGCGTCTGTCCAATGCGATTGCCACATGGCAAGGCGGGTCCAGGTTTGGCGTGCTCTTCGATCGTGACGACGAGGACTACATGCCGGAAACCGTCTCGGCAGTTCGCTTGACCGTGTCCATGTGCGTGGCCAACGCGCCAGGCATTGCCGAAGGCGAGAGAGGCCTGGTGGTGGATGGCCAACCCTACATCGTGTCCAGCCCGGTCATCCCCGATGCCGGAGGCTGGGCCACGTTCGCCGTGATGCCCCAGGGAGGTGCCTGATGCTGGAGCTTGAACCCGTTCTAGCCCAGCGCCTGGCTGCACTGCCGGCCTTCACTGGCTGGCGGATCAGCGGAGGCACCGACGCCGCCAATCGCACCCTGGTGCCAGGTGCCGATGTACGCATGAGCGGTGCCAATGGCGCTGCTGAGCGGCGCACGGTTTCCCAGCTGCAATTCGTTTGGACGGTGGGTCTTGTCGTCCCCCGGAGCGACAGCGCAGCCGGGCAACTTGGCGCGGCCATGCGCGCCGCCTTGGGGGCCTTGCACAACTGGCGGCCGGGGAGTGTGGCCGGGCAGGAATGGACCGAGCTGCAGTTCGCCAATGTCCGCGAAGCGGCCTTCAGCGATTCGGGCCTGGCCGGCTTCGAGATCTCCTTCACCACGACGACCCTGGTGCCCGGCCAGACCTGACAAACCATTTTCAAGGATCACCCGCAATGCCTATCCAGCACACCTCCAACCAGTACCTGATCCCGCGTGGCCGGGCCTACTTCGACCCCTTCGATGCCAATGAAGCCTTGACCGGCGAGATCGATCTGGGCAACTGCCCGGACATCAAGATCACTGTTGCCAGCGAAAAGGCCGAGCACTTCAGCAGCCAGACAGGCCTGCGTGAAAAGGACGGCAGCTGGGTCGTGCAGATCAACCGCACGGGCTCGGTCACCTGCGACAACTTCTCGCCCCGCAATGCCGCACTGTGGCTGTCTGGCACCCACTCGATCAAGCAGCAGGCGGCGGTTGCTGTGGCTGGCGAAGTCCGCTCGGTGTTGCCCGGCCGCCAGTATCAACTGGGGGCCACCCCGGCGAATCCACTGGGCGTGCGCAACGTGACAGAGGTGACCGTCAAGAGCGAGGACGGTCAGACCGATTTCGATGCGGGCGTGCACTTCAACGTCGATACCGAAACTGGCCGCGTGCAGATCCTGGAGCTCGAGACAGGCGGCATCCCGGCGGGAAAGGTGATGTTCGGCTACAAGCCCGTGGCCGGTCGGTTCGAGTCGGTGGCCTCGGGCGCCAAGGCTGAGCTCTCCGGCGCGCTCCGCATCGTGTCGAACAACGCTGCAGGCGGAAACCGGGACTGGTATCTGCCCAAGGTCACCCTCTCTCCCAATGGGGATTTGGCCCTGATCGCCGAAGGCACTGACCCCGTGAGCATGGAGATGGGCCTGGAAGTGCTCAAGCCAGCCAATGCCGAGGCCGTTTACTGCGACGGCAGGCCGATCTCCATGCCCTGACCCTCAACCTCCACCCGGCGCCTGCCGGGTGGTTGGCCCTGCGGCTTGCCAAGGACGCAGCGCCAACCATCGAGCCCCACCCCCACCAGCCTCACCAGCACACCATGGCCTTCAAGCCCATCGAGATCATCATCAACGCCAAGGACAACGCCTCGGCGGTGTTCGGGCGTCTGCAGACCATGATCGTCACTGTGGGCGCGGCTTTGCTCAGCTATTTCGGCGTGACCGCCTTTGCTGGTGCGGTAAAGGGTGCCGCAGATTTCGAGGAGGCCATGAGCCGCGTGAAGGCGGCAACAGACGGCACGGCCGAGGAAATGGCGGCCCTGAGAAAGGCTGCAGAGGACGCTGGGGCAAACACCAAGTACACCAGCGTCGAGGCCGCTGCGGCGTTGGAGAACCTTGCCAAGGCCGGCCTGAGTGCCAACGACGCTATAGCTGCGCTGCCCGCTGTGTTGTCGCTGGCCCAGGCTGGCGACCTCGCTCTGGGCCAGTCGGCCGAGTTCGTGACCAAGGCCGTCATGGGCATGGGCCTTTCGTTCCAGGATGCAGGTAGGGTTGCCGACGTCCTTGCGAAGGGTGCGAACGCAACCAACACCAGCGTGGAAGGACTGGCGCAGGCGCTGAGCTATGCGGCGCCCGTGGCCAACACGCTGGGCCTCAGCCTGGAAAGCACCGTCGCCATCATCGGCAAGTTCGCTGACGCTGGCATCGATGCCAGTCGCGCCGGCACGGCCCTCAATTCCATCCTGAGCCAGTTCGCCAACCCCGCAAGCCAGTTCCGCAAGGAGTTGGGTGCAGCCGGGATCGTCACCACTGATTTCGAGAAGGCACTGCACCAGCTGGCGGCCAAGGGACCGGAGGGAGCTCGGGCCATCAACGCCGTGGGCCTTGAGGCCGGGCCCGCACTGCGCGCGCTGCTCAACCAGGGCATGGGCGCGCTGGACGATCTGACAGGCAAGCTGCGTGAGGCCGAGGGCAGTGCGGCGGCGACTGCAAAGACCATGTCCGACAACCTCAACGGCTCCATCAAAGGCCTGTCGAGCGTCTGGGACTCCCTCACCAATGCGCTGGCCACGCCCGTGTTGCCTGTCCTCAAGCAGGCCTTCGATGACCTGGCCCTGTCCTTGAGGGGCATCGTCTCCGATGGCACGGTGACGCGGTTTGGCGAATCCATCGCCACCGCATTCAAGAACGGCATCGACTACATACGTCAGTTCCTGCAGACCATCGACTTCCAGGCCGTGGGCGTGAAGCTCCAGGCCTTTGCCGACGAGACGAATGCCGCATTCACGAAGGTCGGGGAGTACGCCACCAATGCGGGCAACACGCTGCAGACCGTCTGGGGCGTGATGACGGCAGGGACAAATGCCGTCCTGACTGTTATCTACGGCCTGGGCAGCGTGTTCGCCGAGGTGGCCAGCTCCATCATGACGGGCGTGTCCAAGCTGCGGCAGGGGCTGGCGACGGTCACCTTCGGCAAGCTCTCCGAATCGTTCAAGCTCGCGGCGGACGACGCGGTGCTGGCAGCCGAGGGTTTCAGCGATGCCGCCCAGGCGATGCGCGACAAGGCCGCCGAAGCGTTGCAGGATACGGCCGATGCGGCGCAGACTGCACGAGCCGGGTTTGCCGGTCTGATCGGCGCTTCCAAGGAGGCCGGCGCTGCGGCAAGCCAGTCATCGCTGAATTTCCGCGAAGTCGCCGCTGCAATCGAAGAGACTGGCCGTAAATCCGCTGAAGCCAAAAAGGCCTCTCTGGACAAGGCAGCTGCGGATACTGCTGCTGCAGAGAGCGTCAAGCGCCTGCGGGCCGAATACAGCGAACTGATGGCGAGCGGCAACCTTCAGGCTGCGGCCGAGAAGCTGCGCGAAATCGACAAGGCTCAACGGGGAGTGGCCGACTCTGCGAAGTTGGCCGCCGAGGCTACTGCGCTGATCGACCAAGCCTATGCCGACCTGGGCCTGACCACTGGAACGGAACTCAAGCGCCTGGCCGACCAAGGCCGGGCCGCTTTCAGCCAGCTGGAGAAGGACGGCACGCAGTCTGCACTGCGCATGGCCGACGCCTTCAAGGTGATGGCTGAGCGTGCCATTGCTGCCAATGGCGGGATCGTTCCTGCATGGCTGAAGCTGGAGGCATCGGCAAAAGGCTACACGATTGCACTGGACGATGCCGGCAAAGCGGTCGTCAATACCGACAAGGCCACTCGCAGTGCAACTGGCTCTATGGTTGACAGCCTTGACCGCGTGGGCAACGCCACAAGGCGCGTCAGCGGGTATGTGCGAGATCTGGGCAGCGACTTCGGCTTCACGGCGGATGCGGCAATCAAACTGGCCCAGGCTGGCCAGCATCTGGCGGCCGTGCAGGCCCAGAAGAATCAGGACACGGCTGATTCGAGCATCACCAAGACGCAAGGTCAGACAAATGCCATCAGCAACTTGGTGCCGGCTTTCGAGACCGTAGAAGAGCTTCGGGCCTGGAACGAAGAATGGAAGCGCCAATACGGGGAGATGAACCCGTTCTCGGTCAAGAGCAGCGGAGCGCTTGGCAACTACCAATATGACCTCACGCAGTTCGCCGTTTCCGAGGCGGAAAAGGCGATCAAGCTCAAGCAGGCCAGTGCCACAGGCAAGGCGTCATCCGGCCAAGCCGGCGGCACGACCTCCACCACTCGCACGATCAACCTCAACATCAACGGGCGGGCGCTGGGTGCCGTCAACACTGACGCAGCCGGAGAAGCCGCGCTTGAGCGCTTGCTGGATGAACTCGAGCGCAGCAAGGCGCTTGCGGGGCAGTGAACATGGCAACCACAAACCACACCCTCGGCGCATTGCCGCTGCCCTCCGGAATGATCTGGGTCGATGAGTTCGATTGGACCTCTGTGGCCAGGAGCAGCGAACGCAGCATCACGGGCGCCTTGCTCGTTGACGAGGCTGCGATTGTGGCCGGCAGGCCCGTCACTCTTGAGGGCGAGGAGTCCCAAGGGTGGATACGCAGGGCCACTTTGCTGGCACTGATGGAAATGGCGGATGACCTGGGCCAGACCTACGAGCTCCGTCTGGCTGACGGGCGCACCTTGAACGTTCAATTTTCAGGTTCGCAACCTATCACCGCAAAGCCTATCGGCCGGCCGGAGTTGCCTGTTGCTGCACACCCCTATGTGGCGACGGTGCGCCTGATCACCGTATGAGGACAAGTACATGACTATCAAAGACGGCGACATCGTGCTGCTCGCCAGCAAGGTGATGGACGACGTGCCCGAGGGCGGCGGCGGTCCCTCGGGCAACGTGATCGAGTGGGGCGTCAGCAATGGCGTGTTCCCCGATGTGACCGAGGTGGACCGTGCCGGCGGCGACGCCAGCATCCGGCAGCTTTTCTCTGCCGTGCGAACCCCGAATACAGAGGCGCTGCTGGACGCTAACGTGATCCTGTCGGGCATGCCCACGGACCCCAACGTCAGCGTGACGCTGGTGCCTTGCGGGGCCTTCGACCGGCGCACCGAGATCGCTGCGGCCATCGCCAGCTATCTGATCCCTGCGCCGGAATGGAACGGCTACCTGCTCGAGAACCACGTTCAGGGACAGGCCGCCATCCACATCTTCCACCGGCCCGGCACCCCCGCACCCACCATCGGCCGCACCTTGGTGCTGGTGGCAAACGAGGGGGCTGCAAACGAGGTGCTGCAGTACGTGCGTGTGCTACGGGTCGAGACCGAGACGCAGAGTTTTACGTATTCCGTGTCCGGCGGCTATGTCGACTACCAAGCCAGTGTCACCCGCTGCGAGATCACGCCGCGCCTGCGCACAGCCTTCGCCGGCAGCCCGCCGAACCGGACGTTTGTTCGTGACCCGGGCAAGACGAAGATCCGCGACACCACCGTCGCTGATGCTGCCACCTACTACGGCGCGCAGACCCTGAGCGCTGCGGTCTCCCTCGGCGAAAACGTCCTGCGCGTGTCCAGCATCTACACCCAGCTGGTGCCCAGCTCGCGTACCGAGTCCGTTGCGCTGGACCAGCGGCCGGCCGGCGTGCGGCAGCTGACCCTGGCCACGGCGCCGCGCGACATCAAGGTGGCCGCTGCGCCCCACACGCGGCGCATCCGCGTGAGCCAAGAGAACCGGGGCTACTCATGGGTGCACATCCTGCGGCCCTTTCCCGCGCCCAACACCGTGGCCGTGTCGTTCCAGATCCTGGGCATCTGGTACACGGCCACGGACAACGGGCAGGGTGAGCTGACGGGCGGCGCCGTGGGCACGGTCAACTACACCAACGGCTCCATCTCGGTCACGCTGCCGGAGCTGCCTGATGACAGTTCCAGCATCATCTTCCAGTGGGGCGAAGCAAGCGCGTTCGTGAATCGTTCGGGCGCCACGGGCTGGCGGCTGCCCGAGCATGCGCTGCGCCTGGACCACCGGGGCATCAAGCGTGGCACGCTGTCGATCAAGTGGCAGTCGGCCGGTGTGCTGCGCACGGCCACCGACAACGATGGACAGCTGCAGGGCGATGCCACGGGCGAGATCAACTATGCCTCGGGCGCGCTGCTGCTGCGCCCCAAGTTCATGATCGATGCTGGCGGCCAGTTCGCCATCGAATACGACTACGCGAACATCATCGAAAAGAACGTGGTCGTGACCCCCGATGCGGGCGGCTTCGCCACGGTCAACTTCGACACCGAACCTGCGGCCGGGTCGGTGTCCATCGGCTGGATCACGGTGCGCAATCTGTCGGCCAGCTCGGGCGCGTCATCGGCGGGGACGGCGGCCGGCAAGAACACCGGCAACACCAGCAAGGTGAGCTACATGCCCCAGGTGCCGCCCGTGGCGCCGCCGGCAACGACCAGCCGCGTGCCGCTGCCAGGCAACGACATCTATGCCAAGTACATGGCCCCAGGCGGCACGCGAGTGCTGACGCAGGAGGCCGTCTACATCGAAGTGACCGCTGCATATGCGCCGGACGGCTACCACTACCCCGTGCCCGATGCCACGGGCGTCACCTGGTCCGAGGGGGACTATGCGCAAGGGCAGATCAGCATCGGGGGCACCACCTACAGGCGCTGGGGTTCATCCATCACCAATGGGAGTAACGGATCATGACCGGGATGGCCGCAGCCGTCGTCACGACGACAACCAATACCAACTCGACAGCCACGTCGACCTCCAGCCATAGCAGGACCAGCTACCAGACCAGCAAGACGCAGGACACAGTGCGCCATCTGCTGACCGACGATGGCCATGGCTCGTTCGGCCCGGATGGGACGATCAGCTACGCGGGCAAGTTCGCCAACGTGCGCTTCGTGCAGCTGGACAGCAAGACCGAAGGCTACAACAGCGATTTTGAGGACGCCAAGACCTTCGAGTCCACTTCGATGTCCGGCGGCGGAGGCGACCCTGGTTCGAGCAGCTCGTCGTCCAAGGGCGGCGAGCGCAGCGACACCTCGGTCAGCGAAGAGATCCTGGCGGCCAGCACCGTCACACTGACGTATGCCGAGGGCTTTGCTTCCCCGCAACACCACGTGATGAGCTACACGCCCGAGCCGCTCACGCTGGACTTGTGCCCCTACACCACCGACTACATCGTGCCCAACAGCGTGCGATTCCGGTGGATGGGCCAGGTGTATGAGGACTACGACGGAGTGCTTGTGCGGGGCCGCACTGCAATCAGCC
Source organism: Delftia acidovorans NBRC 14950 (assembly GCF_001598795.1). Lineage (GTDB taxonomy): Bacteria > Pseudomonadota > Gammaproteobacteria > Burkholderiales > Burkholderiaceae_C > Comamonas > Comamonas acidovorans. Next base: position 91,187 of record NZ_BCZP01000009.1, read on the forward strand.
CGGGCATCGTCGCGGGCGCCCTGGACTATTCCAGTGGAGTCGCGCGCATCACGGACTATGTCGTGGGCGGCTCGCCCACCGATTTCGCCGTCGAGAGCCTGTGGACCGTGCGCCAGAACTGGACCACGGCCAGCATCTTCATGCGTACCGCAGCTTCGCCGGTCAAGCCTTCGGGTTTCGTCATGAACCTGTCCGATGCCACCGGCGCCCAGATCACGGCCATCGCCGGTATCGACGGGCTGATCACGGGCGATCACCTGCGCGGGCGCATCGACTACCAGACCGGCGTGGTGGAGCTGCAGTTTGGTGACTACGTCCTCGACACCTCGCTGACGGCCGCGCAGAAGGCCGAGTGGTGGTACTCGGCCGACGACGTGGGCGCCGTGCAGCCGGACAAGATCTGGCGCCCCTGGCCCGTGGACCCGACCACGCTGCGCTACAACAGCGTCAGCTATTTCTACTTGCCGCTGGACGAGACCGTCATCGGCCTGGACCCGGTGCGCCTGCCGCAAGATGGCCGCGTGCCTATCTACCGGGTGGGCGGCTACCTGGTGATCGGCCACACGGGCAAGATCGGCCCCGCCCAGCTCACCAACGGCCAGACCCTCAACTGCGGTCGCACCCGGCTCTCGCGCGTGTACTTGGTGGGCGCTGACAGCAAGCTGATCCACCAGGGCTGGACCGTGGACCTCGACGCCGGCCTGGTCAGCGTGCAGGATACGACGGGCTGGGTGCAGCCCGTGCGCGTGTTCCACCGAATCGAAGAGATGGCCAGGGCGTCGGACGTGCAGATCAGCGGAGCCATCACCCTTACCAAGTCGCTGAGCCACGAATTCCCCGTGGGCTCCATCGTCAGCAATGCCCTCATGTCGGGCACGCTGCGCGCCCGGGTGAGCCATCTGTTTGACCAGAACACCTGGACCGGCCGCTGGCAGGACACAGTCGACGGCGCCGAGGCCCTGGCCAGCTACAACGACACCGTGGCGCCTATCCAAGTGACCAATGCCGGGGCCATCCCGCAGCGCTGGATGCTGCGCTTCAAAGACACGACCAACTTCGAGTGCATCGGCCAGGACGTGGGCAACATCGGCTCGGGCTCGATCAATACCGACTTCGCGCCCATCAACCCCATCAGCGCCGCGCCGTACTTCACTGTGCGCGCCATCGGCTGGGGCCAGGGCTGGGCCGCCGGCAACGTGTTGCGCATCAACACCGTGGGTGCCATGCAGCCCTTTGCGGCCATCCGCACCGTGCAGCCCAGCGAGGCGGCGGGCACCGACCACGCCTTCGAGCTGCTCACGCGCGGCGACGTCGACCGCCCACCCACCAATCCCCAGACCATCTGATCCCGAGGTAGCCCATGATCTACACGTTTGATTCCACCCAGGCCGGCGCCCCGGTGCTGTCCGGCACGGCCGGCGCGCTGGCGACGGTCCTCAAAGCCTGCCTGGTCGATGGCTTCGGCGCAGGCGTTGTCGTGTCGCTGGTGGTCACCGCCGGCGTCGCCAAGGCCACGTATTCGGCCTCCCATCCTTTCCGGGCGGGAACCGTCGCGCGCATCGCTGGCGCGACGCCCGCAGGACTGAACGGCGACAAGCTGATCCTGGCGACCACGGCCAACAGCGTCACCTATACCGCAGCGGACGTGGCGGACGGGGCGGCCACAGGCACCATCACCAGCCGCATGGCGCCTGCCGGATGGCAGGAGCTGTTCGCAGGCACGGTAGCCAATGTGCTGGTGGTCAAGCCCTCGGCTGTGGAGGCAACCGGTTGCGTGCTGCGAATCGATGATGCCGGCACGACCAATGCGCGCCTGCGCGGCTATGAGTCCATGACCGATGCGGTGACCGGCCATGGGCCGATCCCACTCGACAGCCATGTGTCAGGCGGCGTGTACTGGTCCAAGGCCTATGGCGCCGACGGCACGCCGATCCCCTGGCGCGTCTGGGCCGACAGCAGGGGTTTCTACTTCGCCGTGTCCCCTCGCGGCAATGCGGATCGGTACACGCTCTTCTATGCCGGAGACCTTGCAAGCTTCAAGTCCGGCGATGCCTGGGGCTGGTTGCTCACGGGCAATGCATCGGACCAGGTCGGCGTGACCTGGCGGCCAGATGGTTGCTGTGGCTGGTCCAGCCGTAATGCGCGCGCCGGCATGTATCTCGCGCGCTCGCATACCGGCGTGGGCCAGTCCATTGCGGCGGCCCGATATGGCGCCCACCACAACGGCCCCGCCACGGAAACCTATGCCGGCACCAGCGGCTACGCATGGGGCTCCTACCCCAACAGTCCCAACAACGGGCTGATGACCGGCGAGCTTGAGGTGTTCGCCCTGGGCATGCGGGGCACATTGCCTGGCCTGCTGCATCCCATACAGGATTGCGGCGACGCATTCACCAGCGGGACCACGCTGGACGGCACGGACGAATTCCTGGGGCGCAAGCTCATGGCTTGGCGCGTGGGTCCACCCGCGCTGGGCGGCGAGGGCGGCGGTACTGTGTTCATCGATGCGACAGGCCCCTGGAGCCGCTGATGCCGCACGCTGCTCAATGGGTGCTGTCCGGCGTCGCCGGCTACAACGCGCCGGGCCTTGCCCTGGCCGAGCTACGTATGTTGACGGGCGACCCGCAGTGGTCCAGCACGTCCCTGCTGGTCCATGCCATGGACGGCGCGCTTGTGGACGCCACGGGCAAGGCCCTGGCGCCCACCGCTGTGACGGTGGACCCTGCCAATCCCTACGACGGCTATCCCACGCTGGCGTGTGTCACAGGCACGGCGATCACGACACCAGCGCACGCATCTCTGGCCTTCGGCAGCGGGGACTTTTCGGTGGAGGCCATCGTGCGCATCGATGCGATCCCAGCAGCCGGTGACGGCTATGCGTTGTTCGCCAACGCAACCTCCTCCGCGCTTCCCTCCACGTTCTTCATCAGCGACCTCGGCACGCTGCAGGCCTGGAACAACGGCATCGTGGTCCCGGTGGCCTCCAGCGGCGCGCCGTTGCCCCTGGGGCGTTTTGCGCATGTCGAATGGCGGCGTGTCGCCGGCGTGCTGTATGCGTTGCTGGACGGCGTGCTGCAGTGGTCGGTGCCGCACACGGCCAACTATGCGTCCACCGGCCCCGCGACGCTGCTGGCCAACCCCGGCGGCGGCTCGGGCTGGTTGCGCGGCTGGCTCGCAGCGCTGCGCATCACCAAGGGCCAGCGCTACCAGGGAACGACAGCGTGGCCGGGCCGGCAATTTGCGCGAGGCCCGGTGTCCGTGCTCGCTCCGACCTACTCGGCGACCATCGATCCCACCGAAGGCGCGGTCAGCGATTTGTCCGATGTGGGGGCAGCTGGTGCGGCATGGGTCGATGTGTCGCCCGGGGGCTTTCGGATCGTTGCCGATTTTGCGGCGCCGGTCTCTGTCGATGCGCTGCAGTTTCAGTCCGCCGGCAATGGCATCGAGTTCGCGCAGCTCATGTGCCGCGATGGTGCCGGCCGGTGGCAGATAACAGGGGAGATTGCCAGCCCTTACGTGGCGGATCAGTCTTGGTCGGCCGTCCTCAACGGTGCTATGTCGGCGGCACGCGCTCGGCCTCGGTCGCGCGCAGCCCGTACCTCGGTGGTCGTGTCGGCTCCGCTCAGTGCGTTCTCCGCCCGCGTCTCGCGCGTGCGGGCCGTCGACACGCAGTTCGGCGGGCCCGGCCGGATTTTCGGAACCACCAAGACTAAGGCCACGCCCAGCAATCTGCCCACGAAGGCGCGCGTGGTGCTGCTGCACCAGCGCAGCAAGCTGCTGGTCCGCGAGACGTGGAGCGACCCCGACACCGGCGATTACTCGTTCGATGGGCTCGATGTGCGGCAGGAATTCCTCGCGCTGGCCGAGGACGCGGCGGGCAATTTCCGGGCCGTGGCGGCGCAGCGACTGCTGCCAGGGGCCACGCCATGACCGCCGGCATCTGGGAGATCGGCCCCGCCATGGCACTGGCGCAGCTGCAGGCCACGGCCACGCGCTCGGACGTGGGCACTGGCAACGCCCGCGTGCGCATCTACCTCGAGGTGCCGGCCGACTTCCTCGGCAGCCGAGGGGTTCAACAGGCCGAGGTCGTGCTGGCCAGGCCCAGCGCCACGGTGGTCAACGGCACCCTGGTGCTGCACGTCCGCGATGCGGCCGGCGCCATGGTCATGGCCACAGGCATCCCGCGTTGGGCAGACTGGCATGCAGCCGATGGCACGCTGCTCGCCGGCGGCGAGGTGTCGGACGCTGATCACGCTGGCCCCTGGCGCCTTTTCGGCGGCCAGACCCCTGAGGGCGAGACCAGCCCGCTGCTGTACGCCGGCAGCCTGGTGCAGCTCGGCGAAACCAGCCTGACGTAGCCATGGCCACCGAGACGGATCTGCTCTTTAACGCGCCCCTGGGCGACGGGCACTCGCCCGTCGACCTGGTCTTCGCCGATGACGAGCCCGCCGAGCAGGTCGTGGTGCTGCGCGCCGCCGGCCGCATCACGGGCCTGCGCGGTGCTGTTGCCCTGCGTACCCTGGTGCTGGCCTCGGCGCAAGGCCGGATCACCGGGCTGCGTGGCGCGGCGCGCGGGCAGATCAACATCAACGTGGCCCGGCCCACCGTGGGGCAGGTGCCCAGCGCCTGGCAGGAGGCGACAGCGGCGCGGGCTGTTCTGCGCAGCGTCTACGAGCAGGCCGCGCCCGTTCTGGCCGCCGTGCAGGAGCGGGGCGAGGCCGCCGTGGCCATATCGACCCTGCTGCTGCAGACGTGGCAGCAGGCCCAGCGCCTGGCGCACGCCACGCAAGCGGCCTGGCAGGACGGCCAGTATGTGGCCCGCACGCTTCGCCAGGCCTACGAAGAGGCCGCGCGCACGCGCGCTGCATCCCGCCAGGCCTGGCAGGAGGCCGAGCGCGTCTGCATGGTGTCGCAGCAGCAGTTCGAGGAGGCACTGCGGCGCCGGCATTCGGTCGCGCAGTCCTTCGGTGTGGGCGTGCTCCGTGGTGCGGCTGTCCGCACGGACATGCAGGACGGCAGGGCAGTGCGTATCGCAGTGCTGGGCCGGTACGAAGAGGCGTGGAACCCGCGCCCAGGTATCACGCCGCCCGGCCCGAAGCCGCCGATAGAGCCGCCGTGCTACGTGCCTGTCGTCGGCGGGCCGGCAGATCTGGTGTTTGTGGACCCCTGGTCCAGCAGCACGCACCTGGTTTTTGTGTGCTGCAAGCCCGGCCCCGATCCAGAGCCTCCGCGCTACCAAATCCCACTTCTAAAGGTCTACATGACAGTTCATTCAATGGAGGCGGTGCTGCTGCCGAACATGGAGCCCGTGGCGTTGACGGATGTCTCTATCGCCAGCGATGACGATGGCTTCGCATGGAGCCTGTCCGCCAACGGCCCGGGTCACCTGCTGGAGCAACTAGCACCAATCGGTGGCATTCCCGTGCGAATCCGCGTGGTTGTCGACGGGGTGGACTTTGTGTTCGTGGTGCAAAGCCTGGCACGCACGAGGCGATTCGGTGAGCATAGGGTGGCGTTGCAGGGAGTCAGTACCAGTGCGCTGCTGGGCAGTCCCTATATGCCTGAGCAAACGTGGTTGGGGAATTCGCCCGCTACTGCACAGCAGCTTCTGATCCAGGCGCTTGAGTTCACTGGCGTGGACCTTGATTGGACAATTCCGGACTGGTTGGTGCCTGCTGGTGTGTGGAGCCATCGTGGCACACCGTTGTCTGCGGTCATGCGGGTGGCAGAGGCCGTGGGTGCTGTGGTCCGTAGCCATCGAACCCAGGACCGGCTTATCGTTGCCCCCCGGTTTCCCGTCCTGCCCTGGAATTGGCCGGCGGCCGTGCCTGATGTGTCAATGCCAGCCGCTGTCATCGCAACTGATGACCTGCGGCCCGAACCCCGGGCCCCCTACAACGCTGTCTACGTCAGCGGTCAAGCCGGCGGCATCTTGGGGCATGTATTGCGTGCGGGCTCGGCAGGTGAGCAGCTCGCGCCGCAGGTGACGGATGCACTCATCACCGATGAGACTGCGGCACGCCAGCGCGGTGCAGTGGTTCTGGCCGGGGCGGGCAACAAGCTGATCCAGAGCATCACCATGCCGCTGGTGACGGGCGGGAGCGCGCCAGGATTGATCCAGCCGGGCCAGTTGATCGAGGTCGCCGATGTGGGCCAGACCTGGCGGGGCCTGGTCCGTGCCACTCGCCTCAGTGCATCAATGCCCGTGGTCCGGCAACAAATCACGGTGGAGCGGACCGCTACATGACCACAACCAACCTTTTCAAGCGTTTGCAGCAGTTGCTGCCGGCCGATCCTGTGCTCACGGGCACCGTGTCAGCGGTCGATGGCGATGGGATGGCCACTGTGGACTTGCCTGGCGGCGGGAATTTGCGTGTGCGCAATCCGCTGGGCAGCGCGCTGGGCGACAGCGTCTACATCCAGGGGCAGGCGATCACAGGGGATGCTCCGCAGCTCCCCTTTGTGCGTATCGAAATCTAGAAACAACACAGGAGGAAATCAATGCAGGACGACTACGGCAACGCCCTGGCCCCCCATACCGCGAAGTCCATCACCTCGCGGCTGGATGAGGGCGACAAGCGCATGACCCGCATAGAGCAAGAGTTGCAGGCCAACACCGTTGCCACGCAACAGGTGAAGGCGAACACCGAGGAAATGGTGGAGTACTTCGCGGCAATGAAGGGAGCGTTTCGGGTGCTCAACTGGATCGGCAAGGTTGCCAAGCCCATCACCTACATCGTGATGCTGGGCACGGCGGGGATTGCGTTCTGGAAAGCCTTGATGGTAGGGGGAGGTGGCCGATGAACGAGACACTCCGCAATCGTCTGCTCGCCACGGCTGCCGGCCTGGCTGCCACTGCAGCTGGAGGCTACGTCGCTACGAAGGAGGCCGGGCCCAGCCCCGCCGTGGCGCTGGCCCGCGAGATTGGGCTGCACTACGAAAGCAGCGGCCGGCACATCGGCACGCCCTACATCGACCGCCTGGGCAAGGGGCAGCCGCTGACCGTCTGCGCGGGCGTCACAGGCCCCGAAGTTGTGGCGGGGCGCTACTACAGTCCCGAGGACTGCGAGCGCCTGGAGCGACCCAAATACCGCGAGGCCGAGCGCTTGGCGCGTCGGGCGCTGCGGCACTGGGACAGCTACAACCTCTGGGTGCAGGCCAGCTTTATAGACATGGCCTACAACGTGCCCTCGGCGCTCGCACCAGATACCACCGTCCTGCGGCTGGCCAACGCCGGGCAGCTGGATGCGGCATGCCAGCAGATGCCGCGTTGGGTCTACGGCACCGTGAACGGCGTGCCCACGCGGCTGCCTGGTCTTGTTGATCGCCGCGATACCACGCGCGAGCTGTGCGCGCAGTGGGGCAGGGACGGGCATTTCAGTGTCGGGCTGCTGGCACGGGGGTCATGATGAAGTCAATGATTGGAGTCGCTGTCGTCGTCGCCTCACTTTCGGGCTGCACGATAGTTTCGGTGGGCTCTGTCCATCAGGCCTGCCGCGTGGTTGAGGTCGCTGCGGCCGAGGCTGACATGGCGCCGGCCTGGTACATCAGCGCCGGGCAAGTGCTGGAGCGCTGCGGCGTGCCTGAGGCCCGCGAGCGCGCCGAGCAATCCGCCTGTGCGGCCCAGCGTCGCGCCGGCTACAGCTGCGAGGCCAGCCCATGATGGCCCGCCTGCAAGCCCATGCCTGGCAGCTGCTGGCTTTGCTGCTGGCGGCCCTGCTGGCCTGGCAGGCCCTGGCCCGCCTTGGCGCCGAGCGCGATGCCGCGCAGGCACGCACCAATCTGGCGGCTGATCGAGAAGCCGCGGCCCTGGCTGCCCTGCAGGCAGCCGAGCGATACCGAAAACTTGAGGAGCAACACCGTGATGACCTGCGCAACATCGACACCCAGGCCAAGCAGGATCTGGCGCGTTATGCAGCTGACGCTGATGCTGCCCGCGCTGCTGCTGGCCGGCTGCGCGGCGACCTCGCCGATTACATCGCCACCCACCGTGCCGCCGCCGAGGCTCGCGCCGCTGCCGGACAGTGCGCGCCAGACACCGGCGCCCTCGATCTGCTCGCCGAGCTGCAGCGCCGCGCTGACGAGCGAGCGGGAGAGTTGGCGCGCATTGCTGACGACGCCCGAGGCCGGGGCAGCGCCTGCGAGCGCGCCTACGATGCCGGTAGCGCGATGATCGAGGCGGCGCGCCAGGTCGGCGCTACTGTCAATCCTCCGGGCAGCGCTCCATAGCCCAGTCCAGCGCCTCGGCGGCAGTGGTGTGCGGCCCGTCGAAGGCCCTGATGCCGCGCTCGTCATCCCAGAGGGCGCCGGTCCAACGACGGGCAGCAGGGAAGGGCAGGCGTCCGTAGTCCACGACGCAGGCGTACCAGCCCGGCGCCGTTGGCTGGCCACCCCAGATCAGGCTGTCAGCCATGGCGCGTCGGAAGGATCTGCACCGGCCCGAGGCCGCTGTACACCAGGGCTCCGCCCGGCCCACGCACTTCAAACCATCCAGGCTGCGCCTCCACGATCCGGTAGGCCTCTGGTGGTGCTGGAAGCGGCTCAATCTCAGGCACGCCGAACCATTCCGGCATGCGAAGCAGGGCGAATTTCGGGGATGGCTGCGGGGTGATCATCTGGACCTCCGTGAGATCGGGTTTGCATAATAACTGTACATCCATACAGTGAAAATGTCATGCCCCACGATCAATCAGGGTTGCCCGACCTGCCGGGACGGTACAAGCGCGACGGCTGTTCGCCGGGCAGCGTGCGCGAGCGCGAGGGGCATTTGGTCGCAGGCTGGCCGGTGACGATGCTCCGCCTCCGCTTTTGCGGCGTCTACATGCCGATCCACAAGCTCCACAAGGTGCACAGAGTGACCGGCCTGCTGCTGACGACAAACGAATGTGGCGACGACAGGGTGGACATCATCGATCCGGGCGGATCAGGCAATGAACTCACGCGAGGCATGATCCACGTGGAGATGCTGAAGGCCCGTCCTGATGGCTCGATGCTGCTGCAGGGGCAAGAGTGGGATGAGGGCGATCTGAGACAGTGGCCGCAGACGTGGCTGTGCTGCCCTGACCGCGCTGGCATAGATCCGGCGCTTCAGCTTATGCAGAGCTGGCTCAATCGGCAGTACGCTGCGGCCAAGGCGGCGATCGAGCGGCCTGGAAAGAGGTGGCCCTATGTGTAATAGATACCAGTCCCCACGCGAGACCGAGATTGAGCGCATGTGGCACGTTGGCCGGCACAACCCCGGGCGCTGGTGGGACGAAGATGTTTTCCCGCGCGGCACCGGCGCGTTCGTGCGCCGCGCCCAGGACGACACGGGCTACAGCCGAGAGCTTGTCGCCGGAACCTGGGGCCTGATTCCCTGGTTTGCGAAAGAGCCGCGCTTGAAATTTCCTACGAACAACGCGCGCAGTGAAGAACTGAGCCAGAAGGCCAGCTACAAGCACCCGTGGGCCAGGAGTCAGCGCTGCATCATCCCCGCGACGACGTTCGATGAACCCAACTGGGAGACAGGGAAGAATGTGTGGTGGCGGTTCGCGCGCGCCGACGGCGACCCGTGGGGCCTGGCGGGCTTGTGGAATGTGTGGACCGACCCTGCCACGGGGCAGATCCATGAAAGCTACACGATGCTCACGATCAACGCGGATGCGCACCCGCTGATGAGCCGCATGCACAAGCCGGACCCGAAGCTGCCAGCGGATCGGCAGGACAAGCGCAGTGTGATCCCCATCGAACTTGCCGACGTGGACCAGTGGCTTGCGGGCACCTTGGCCGAGGCCTCGCAGCTGCTGCGCGTGGCACCTGTCGAAGTGTTCCAGGCCGGCCCAGTCGCCTGAACCCAAACGAAAAAAAGCCCCCTCGGCAGCCATCACGGCGTCGAGGGGGCTTTTGTCGTTTAAGCGCTGCGCAATGGATCTGTATTCTCTCCATTGGCTTCTGATTGGCGGCTGTCTTTGTAAGTCCTTGATTTTTCTTGTATGAGTTCGATCTTGTAGCCGTCCGGATCCGTCACAAAGGCAATCACCGTGGTGCCGCCCTTGACGGGGCCTGCCTCGCGCGTCACGTTGCCGCCGGACGCCTTGATCTTCTCGCAGGCGGCATACGCGTCCGGTACGCCAATGGCGATGTGACCATAGGCCGAGCCCATCTCATAGGCCTCGGTGCCCCAGTTGTAGGTCAGCTCGATCTCGGCTTGGGCCGGGTTGCCGCCCTCGAAGCCCAGGAAGGCCAGGGAGTATTTGTACTCAGGGTTCTCGGAAGTTCGCAGCAGCTGCATGCCAAGAACCTGTGTGTAGAAATCGATGGAGCGCTGGAAGTTGCCAACGCGCAGCATGGTGTGGAGGATTCGCATCCCTCGATTGTGCCGGGATTCCGCCATCTCTTCAGCCGCCCGCCAAGCGCCGCAGTGATCTCATCGCGCACAAGTCTGGCGCCTTCCCGCAGATCGGGCACGTCAGGGCCTGACGGCATCTGGCCCGAATCCATTCAACCATTGGTTCAACTGTCTGTTGAATTCTAGGAGTGGGACCTAGGACTGGTACCCGATTTTTCGGCAATAAATCTTGCAAATCAGACAAATCTTAGATTTTTGGATTGAAAAATCAGACAAATCCAATTAAATCCTAGTAGCCGGCTGCCTAGAATAGGAATGTTCTTCGTGCGAATTATTTTAATTTTTTGAGTCATGAAAAATTTCGTCTTGCGGATACTAATTGCCGATGACCATCCGGCAGTTCTGGCAGGCATAGAAAGTGTTTTGGAGGACAAGCATGAAATAGAGATTGTAGGTCGAGCGAAAAACTCCACGGAAATCATAAGCTTTCTGAAGAAAAACGAATGTGATGTTCTGGTAACTGATTATTCCATGCCCGGTGGAACCTACGGTGATGGTCTGGTGATGCTGAATGTCATTCGGAAAAGATTTCCAAGTGTCAAGATCGTCATGCTGACAATGATCGAGAATATTGGAATCATCAAATCTCTTACCAACCAAGGAATCTACAGAATTGTCCATAAAACGGATTCCTTGGGAAGTCTGCTGCCCGCCATCTACGCTGCATACACGGATGGTCAATTCATATCTCCCAGTGCAAGCAAGCTGCTGGGAGGAGAATGGCTGGGTGCGGTGCGGACATCGATAGAACTCTCAAAACGGGAAGAAGAGGTTCTGCTTCTTTTCATCTCTGGCATGACGGTGTCCGAGATAGCAAAAAAACTCTATCGCAGTATCAAGACGGTCAGCACGCACAAGGTGGCTGTCATGAACAAGCTGGGTATACGCAAGGACATTGATCTCATTCGCTATGGGATTGAGATGGGCTGGATTGACGTAAGGAAATAGGGAAAGAAATGCATCGTCATTGCCGCAGACGATCCGACCAAGTTACATGCCATCCGCAGCTTTCTTGCAAAGATTTCTTTTATTACATGAGGAGATCCACAGCCTGATCGATGGTTGTATCTTGATGCCCAGATGGAAATATATAAAAAAGAGGCTGGAGAAAAGGAAGAGCTCCACCTTCTGACCAAATACAACAAGACACTGCTTTTTGGCGGTGGCCTGGTTTTCTCTCTTCTTATCATTGTTTTGGCAATGCTTGCGGCCCTGTTCGAGCTCAATGATTTCATGGAGGAAAGAAGAGCAGTATTCCAGAGCAAGAGAACCCGGGTTCTGGTAGAGATAGAAACAAAGCAAGTCATTATGATGCGAGGAATCATTGCATCAGAGTTGCTTTGGGGGCAGACGCACACATCTCATCCCGGCGTCTTTGCCGGGGCAGATGCTGTGATGGCAGGGGTGAGTCCTGTAGTATTGCTTGAGAATAAGATCAACAAGAATGTACACAAGCACTACAGAGATATGTTGGGAGAGCTGGCATATTTGGCAAATTCCAGCTTTCTTCAAAATGGAAGAGCAATATCTGCCTATGTCTTCAGTCCGGACAGATCGTTCATAGGCGTCCTTGTACCGCAGGTACCAAACGGGCATGAGCGAAAAGACATGCTCTTGAAACTCAGGGAACAGATTTCGACTTTGCCTGAGGATAACGGCACCATCATTCCGTCCGTCCAGCTGCGTCATCCCATATGGCTGCCTCCGAGTAAAAGCATTCTGACTGGGGAGATGTCATTTCAGATTGTTGTTTCGGCTTTCCAAGATGGAAAGCCATTTCTCACGGTGGTGAGCGACATGCCGACTCAATATATCGAGAGCCTTATGCAGCAGGGTGAAGGCAGGAACTCCTTATTTATTATTGATTCTCAAGGCAACGTTGCGTTGGGTGGGGAGGGGATCGGCGATGCAATAGGGGATTTTTTTGATATCGAGGCGTCGAAATTTCACGGAGGACTGATAAGTAGATATATTTTGAGCAAGTATGGCGCCGTCTATAGGAATGGATATTTTTATTACTATTCGAGGATATCAAATACGAACATGATACTTCTCCAGGTTTTTTCCTGGAAAGATGCTGTGTATTTAAATGGGAAGTCCCTTGTATATTTGCTGTTTTCATTGATATTCATCATTTTTTTCTGGTGTTTTTTGATATATTTTTATGATAGGGTTTTTATTCCAATATATGGGAAAGCCAAAAATGTTTTTGACACGGAACATCTAAGCCGCACCATCATTGCCATGGCGCCTTATGGACTTGGTCTTCTTGATTTCAAGGAAAAGAAGATGCTGTTGGAAAACAGCATGATGTACAAGTACAAAGAAAGCATGGTGTTGGATGATAAGTCTGCTGGTGAGCGGTTGATTGAATATTTTCTCAGATTCTACGGTGAGAAATATCTGAGTGGAAAAAAGACTGAATATTTGCCGGTAGTCAGCGAAGTCGTGGTCTCTTACAACGGAACGGTTGCAGAGCTTTCAGTGATCATGGTGAAGGCCAAATATCAGGGGAGGCATGTCCTGCTGTGTGGATTTGCCGATATCACTGTACACAAGCAGGTGCAAAGAAATCTGGAAGATGCCAAAAAGGCGGCAGAAGAGGCAAACCAGGAAAAATCTTCTTTTCTTGCTGCCATGAGCCACGAGATACGCACGCCACTGAATGCAATATTGGGAAATCTGGAAATACTGGGAAGAAGCTCCATGTCAGAAGAGCAGCAAACCAGGCTCACCACCATATCATCTTCATCCCATTCTCTTTTGACGCTGCTGAATGATGTTCTCGACTTCTCGAAGATCGAGTCTGGTCAGATGAGTGTGGAATTTGCCAGCTTTGATCTCAAGTCTGTGATTCAGCAGGTGGCTGCCATTTACAAACCGCTGGCTGCGGAATTAGGTATAGGATTTTCCTTGATCATTGACCATTCGCTGAGGGAGGGATATATAGGAGATGGCGAGAGAATAAAGCAAATCCTCAACAATCTTCTCAGCAACTCCTTGAAATTCACCAAGGCTGGCAAGATTGACGTATTTGCATCAGACAGGGCCGGTGAGCTCAAGATCAAAGTGTCAGATACCGGGATAGGCATTCATCCCTCACAGCACCCCTTCATCTTTGACGCATTCAAGCAGGCAGGCTCGGATATAGCGGCGGAATTTGGTGGTACGGGGCTGGGCCTGACGCTGTGTCAGCGTATGGCACATCTCATGGGCGGGGAAATCCGGTTCTTCAGCGTGCCGGGAAAGGGCAGCATTTTCGAATTGACCTTGCCCGCATGCCACGCCCAGCCTGTTCCTGCTTGCTTGGGTTGGGACCATGGCGATGTCATGCTTGCAAACGATGAAAGCGCAGGTTATGGCGCAAGGATTCTCATCGTCGATGATCACCCGGTCAATAGGCTGCTGCTTCTGGATCAGCTGAAAATCCTCGGCTTCGAGGCGGAATCTGCAGAAGGCGGGGAATCCGCTTTGCGAATGATGTCGCGGAATATCTATGATCTGGTTCTTACGGACCTGCAAATGCCCGGAATGAGCGGTTATGTACTTGCTCAGCGCATCAAGCAGAATTATCCGGCAATTCCTGTGGGAGCAATAACGGCACATGCAGGCAAGCAGGAAAAATTCAAATGTGCAAAATTTGGCATCGCAGATATTCTTGTCAAGCCGGCCTCCTTGAAAAACCTCAAGGAATTCATTGGAAAAAATATAGGAAAGTCTGGCAAGGGTGTCGCTGAAGCTGCGGAAGTTCCGGGCAGCAGATTGCCTTATCGTGATGTATTGATTTCAGCAACCGAAAACTCATTGGCTGCGTTGAGAAAGCATTTGCTGCAAGGTGATCTGATGGCTGTGCACCGTGAAATTCATGCCATGAAAGGGTCATTTGCGGTGGCTGGGCTGAAGGATAGAGTGGAAGATATGGACCGATTGTCATCTCTTGTCAATATGCGGCACTTCCGTGCAGTGGATGATGCCCTGACTGACCTGCTGGAGAACCTGAGAGATATCTGATGAGCCGTGGTGCAATGATGCTGCACTGAACGATTGTGTTTATTCCGTTGATGGTGCCAAATCATGTTTTCCAATACAAATCACAGAAAAGATTTGAATATATCCGTACTGCTGGCCGATGATCATCCTGGAATCATCTCAGGCATCCGGCATGAGTTGTCTTCCGAGCTGGAAATCCTGTTGAAAGCCAGTGTTTCAAATTCAACCGATCTGGTGAAAAAGTTGGATGAGGGTGGCTTTGACGTGCTTGTTTCGGATTACTCCATGCCTACGGGTCAATACGGAGATGGCTTGAATCTGTTTGGCTATATATCCAGAAGATTTCCGAACCTGGGTTTGGTGGTCCTGACCATGCTGGACAATTCGGCCATTCTCCAGGCACTGGGCAAGGTGTCGAACATCAGCATCGTGAGCAAGGCGGACCCGGTGCTGCATCTGGTTCCAGCCATTCATGCTGCCTATACAGGAGGGACATACTTCTCTCCAGCCATTTCCGAGCGACTGGAAAAAATGAATGCGGGTGTCATGGGCGGCGAAGGAAAATCACCGGGGGTGCTCAGTCCCAAGGAATCGGAGGTGGTAAGGCTTTATGCGGCCGGTTTGCGTATCGACGAGATCGCGGCCAAGCTGAACAGAAGCAAGAAAACCATCAGCACCCAGAAAGTCAAGGCCATGCACAAGCTTGGAATTGAACGAGACATTGATCTGATGAAGTATGCCCTTGAGTGCGGATGGGTGACCTCATCGAGATCTCAATGATGACCGGTTCTTTATCTGCCGTTCAAGGTCCGGATTTCTTCCAGGAGCTGGTCAAGCTGCAATTCCAGCGCCAGCAGCGAGTGCGCATGGTGCATCAGCCCATCATGGTTGATGCCGTTTTCCAGGCCGGCACAGCGTATTGACAGCTCAGTCAGGTCAAAAAATCGCAGTGAACCGGAAAGATTGTGCAGCTCTCTTTGCACATCCTTGCGATTCTTGCTGGATTTGATGATCGCCAGCGACGAACGTGCAGACTCCAGAAAGGCCGTTCTGATGGGGGCCGGGATCTGTTGAAAATGGGCGACGTCATCGGTCGACGAAATGCGGCCGCTGTTGGCAGGCCGGGGCTGAACGGCCAGTTGCAGTGCATCAAAGAGGCCCTGCAGCGAACGCCAGGAGACTTCGATGATGCGGGCGTTGATCACCTTGGGTTGCAGCGGGTGATCAGCCTCGCATTCGATGATGCTTGCAGCTCCTGCCACCAGGCGGTTTTCATCCTTGGGATTCCAGGACGTTTTCGATCCGCAAAGCACAACAACCTGGAACTTCTGAAGGCGATCCTGGCGAATGGCCGTGGGATGGTGGCAGGCCGTGGTCGCCAGGCCCCAACTTTTGAGGTGCGGGAGCAGATGGGCGTGTAGTTCATCGGATGACGAGATGAACAAAACCTGCTCGCCTGAAAATGACAAAGCGGAGGATGAGGGCTCTTCTGTGGTGGTTATCGATTCGGCGGCAGTCGAGAACTTTTCAGAACGGTATGGTGTGGGTGCACTGTCCAAGGTGGATGTCTGTTTTTTCATGGGTGGCCGAGCATCTGGCGCCGGCATCTGCAGCCAGTCACTCGCTGGAGGCTTCAGATCCGGCTGGAAGATTGGACCACGGCATCCATCCATGGTGCATGTTTAAGGACATGTCCATAGAGCATCCTTGTTTCACCTGCGTGGCGTCTGGCCTTGGAAGCCCAAGCCCGGGCATTCAGGTGTGTCAGCAAGTGCCGCAGGAATGAAAAAAGCCTGCAGAGAACTGCAGGCTGTTTTCATGGAGGCGTTTATCCAGGCTTCAGATGGCGAACTGGGCGCGATCCTTGTCCTTGATCCAGGCGGGGGGCTTGCCACGGCCGGTCCAGGTGTCACCGGTTTCGGGATTGCGGAACTTGGGGGCCACGGTGGAGGGGGCGCGGCGTGCCGTGAAGATGTCGTCGGCAGTCAGGCCGTAATCCTGAACCAGACCGCGAATCTTGGCGATCACATCACTGACTTCTTGCTTGCGTGCTGTCTGGATCTGGGCCTCGAGTGCCTCGCGCTGTGCCAGAAGTTCTTTGTATGTGGTGTTCACGGTAGTTTGCCTTTCATGGATTGAAGCGCGAATATTAACGGTTTTTTAAGAACAAGTTTGCATGCTTTCGATCATTTTCTCCTATGACTGCCATTGGCAGTCCTGACCGTGTTCAAAATGATCGGTCAACGCCAGGTAAAGGCCATGTAAAGAGCCGGCAGTTATGGGGCGCTGTATGTTCCGGAGCCCTTCAAAATCCTGTATGCCCTCGCTTTCAGGTTTGAAGCGCCGTGGTTCACAGGGGTGAGTGATCGGCTGCGAAGGAGTTTGGGCTTATTGAAGGGGATGTGAAAGGCGATGCCGTGATCAAACTGCACCGCACATTGGAAATTCTTGAAGTCCAGTCTGTACGCTGCTTGCCAACGGCTTTTTGCGTGGGGTTGGGGGAGGGTGGCGAGCGGGCTGCAAGCGAAAGATGAGGGTGTTGGTGGTCCCGCGACATCCTTCGCAAAAGACACGCGTTTTTGCCCACAAAACTGTTTATTCATACAGTATGATGCGGCCATGAGCATCGATCAGATCGCCTTCGCACTCCCCGCAGTCCTTGCCGTCTGGCTGTCGCAGTCCCGTTCCGTTGCCCTGCGGCGGTGGGCCTGCCTTCTCGGCCTGGGATGCATGCCTTACTGGATATATGTGGCCCTGTTGGCCGGGCAATGGGGCATGTTGGCCTTGGTAGGCGCCTTTGCGCTGGGCTGGCTCAAGGGGCTTTGGGTGCACTGGCTGGCACCTCGTCGGCGTGAGGCCGTGGGCTCGGGCCTTGGCACCATCCAGATCACGCCGGGCACCCGTTGACGGCTGGCCGCTGGTCCGCGCCTTGTGTTCATCGATGCTGCAGGCGGGCGCGTGTTTTACGGGCGCTGTGCATGGCGTGCTCGGGAATTTCAAGCGTTCTCACTGGAATTTGATGCAGATAAAAGCCGAGTGTTTTGCTTGGTTGGTGTGATGGCCGTGCCGATGCACCGGCTGCCAGGGTGCCCTGCTGTCTTTATGCCCAGCCGTGCATGGCTGCAAGACTGGGCCGGGGCTGTGATGCAAGGATTTCTGCCCTTTGTGCACTGTGGTGGTGCGCGTCTTTCGGTTCTTGGTGCAGGTTTCCGGATCGGCTGGTAGCGCTGTGTTTTTGTGGATATTTCCGATTTGTATGGTGAGTTATGTGAGCAAAAAGCCACGGAGTTTGCGGGTCTGTGCAGGTCCTTGTATGGACGCCAGCTGGCAGTGATGGGCAAGTCCGAGGCATAGAATCGTTTGCATACAACAGGCAGTCATCTATCAGAGTTGCCTCTAAAAACCACGTGAAAACAGCCCACCCCGTTGGCGGTGGGCTTTCTTTTTCGGGCTTGGCCGCGGCGAGCCCGTCGCCTGATTTTTCAGTGCGCACCTATGGTTTGCACCTGTTGTCAACCACAAGGTTTGCACACGATGAAATTCACTCTCAACCAACAAGAGGTCGAGATCCAGGGCGTGAGCCCTGAGACGCCGCTGCTTTATGTGCTGCGCAACGACATGCAGCTCAACGGTCCCAAGTTCGGCTGCGGCCTGGGCGAATGCGGCGCATGCGCCGTGCTGATCGACGGCAAGGTGGCCCGCTCCTGCTCCGTTCCCGTGAGCGTGGTCCAGGGCATGAAGGTCACGACGCTGGAAGGCCTGTCCCAGGACGCGACCCAGGCCGAGCACGCCCGCGTGGCGCGTGACTGGGAAGCAGCCCATCCGGCCGCCGTGCCGGGCATGCCTGCCGGCAAGCCGACAGCCGATGCACAGGGCAAGGCTGTCTACCGACTGCACCCTGTGCAGCAGGCTTTCATTGACGAGCAGGCTGCCCAGTGCGGCTACTGCACCAACGGCATGGTCATGGCCCTCGTGGCCTTGTTCGACCACAAGCCCACGGCCACCGACGAGGAAGTCATCCAGACCCTGTCCGGCCACCTGTGCCGCTGCGGCACGCATGTGGAAATCATGCGTGCGGCTGCTCGCGCCCGCGTGCTGATCGCCCAGGGAGGTGCAGCATGAGTGCATCCAACCCCCTTCAACTGACGCGCCGCAACCTGCTCAAGCTGGGCGGCATGGTCATGGTCAGCTCGGTGGCGGCCGCTGGCCTGGTGGCTGAAAGCACGGGTACGGCGCCCGCCGTGGCCGGCGCCTTCCCCATTCCCCCCATCGACCGGGTGAGCAGCTTCATCGCCATTGGCGCGGACGGCAGCGTCACGGCCTACCACGGCCACGTGGACCTGGGCACGGGCATCCGTACCTCGCTGGCGCAGTTGGTGGCCGATGAGCTCGATGTGGAGTTCGAACGCATCACCATGGTTCTGGGCCACACAGGCCGCACGCCCAACCAGGGCCCGACCATTGCCAGCAACACCATCCAGGTGGATGCCATCCCCATGCGCAAGGCCGCCGCGCAGGTGCGCCAGCTGCTGCTGGGCCTGGCTGCCGAGAAGCTGCAGCAGCCCGTGTCCGCACTGACCACGTCCAAGGGCGCGGTGGTGGCCAAGGGCGGCCGGCGCATCGGCTACGGCGAACTGGCCCAGGGCCAGGACCTGAACATTGCGCTGGACAAGGAAGTGCCGCTGCGCACCGGCGGTTTCAACTACATCGGCAAGTCCGTGCAGCGCGTGGACATTCCGGCCAAGGTGCTGGGCGCGCTGGCCTATGTGCACGATGTGCGCGTGCCCGGCATGCTGCACGGCCGCGTGGTGCGCCCGCCCTATGGCGGTGCCGATGCGTCGGCGCCTCTGGGCAGCAGCCTGATCTCTGTGAACGAACAGTCGGTCGCCCATCTGCCGGGCATCGTCAAGTTGGTGGTGCAGGGCGATTTCGTGGGCATCGTGGCCGAGCGCGAAGAGCAGGCCATTGCCGCCATGCGCCAGCTGGAGGTGAAGTGGAAGGACTGGGCCGGCGTGCCCGACCTGTCGCTGAACGCCATGCACGACACCCTGGTCCAGCACGAGAAGACCGACCGCATGCTGCGCGAGGACGCGGGCATTGACGAGGCCTTCTCGGGCGCCAAGAAGGTGATCGAGGCCGACTACGTCTGGCCCTACCACCTGCATGCCTCCATCGGCCCGTCCTGCGCCGTGGCCGAGGTGTCCGCCAGCCAGATCCAGGTCTGGACCGGATCGCAGAACCCGCACGACGTGCGCAAGGACATCGCCACGCTGACCGGCATGGCGGCCGACCAGATCAATGTGACGCGCCTGGAAGCCTCGGGCTGCTACGGCCGCAATTGCGCGGACGACGTGGCATCCGACGCCGTGCTGCTGTCGCAGGCCGTGGGCCGCCCGGTGCGCGTGCAGCTGATGCGCGAGCAGGAAGCCGCCTGGGAGCCCAAGGGCACGGGCCAGCTGATCCGCGTGCGCGGCGGCCTGGACGAGAACCATGCCGTGCTGGGCTATGAGCTCAAGACCTGCTACCCGTCCAACGACGCGGCGGCCCTGGCCCTGATCCTGACGGGCAAGGTGCCCAACAAGCCCAAGGTGCTGCAGATGGGCGACCGTACGGCCATCCCGCAGTACGAGTACCCCAAGATGCGCGTGGTCTCGCAGGATGCGGCGCCCATCGTGCGTGCGTCGTGGATGCGCGGCGTCTCGGCCCTGCCCAACGTCTTTGCCCATGAATGCTGGATCGACGAATGCGCCTACCTGGCCGGTGAAGACCCGCTGGCCTACCGCCTGCGCTACCTGAAGGACCCGCGCGCCGTGGCGCTGACGCACGCTGCGCACAAGCAGGCCGGCTGGCAGGATGGCCCGGCCCACCGCAACCCCGCGCCGGCCGACCAGCGCCTGGTCAAGGGCCGCGGCTTTGCCTATGCCCGCTACTACCACAGCAAGTTCCCTGGCTACGGCGCGGCCTGGGCCACCTGGATCTGCGACGTGACCGTGGACCGCGAGACCGGCGTGATCAAGGTGGACAAGGTCTTCGTGGCCCATGACTGCGGCGAGATGGTCAACCCGGCCGGCGTGCGCCACCAGGTGCACGGCAACATCATCCAGTCCACCAGCCGCGTGCTCAAGGAGTACGTGACCTTCGACAGCAAGGGCGTGACCTCGCTGGACTGGGGCGGCTACCCCATCCTGCGCTTTGACGAGCTGCCCGAGATCGACGTGCAACTGGTCGAGCGCCCTGGCGAAGACCCCATGGGCGCGGGCGAATCTGCCTCCGTGCCCAGCGCCGCCGCTGTCTCCAACGCCGTGTTCGACGCCACCGGCGTGCGCCTGCGCGAAGTGCCGTTCACCCCGGCACGCGTGCTGGCCGCACTCAAGGCAAAGGCTGCCGATGCAGCCCCGGCCGACAAGGCACAGAACTGAGAGCGGAGGACCGGAACATGCACACACTCAAGAAAATCACCCTCGGCGTGGTCGGCCTGGCCGCCGTGGCCGGCGCCGCCTTCTGGCTGGCCACGGGCCGCAGCGAGATCGCTCCTCTGCAGCAGATCCCGGTGCAGGAATTCAGCCAGCAGCAGATCGACCAGGGGCGCCGCCTGGCGCACATGGGCGACTGCGCTGTCTGCCACACGGCACCGGGCGGCCAGCGCAACGCAGGCGGCCTGGCCATGCCCAGCCCTTTCGGCACCATCTACTCGACCAACATCACGCCCGATGCCGAAACCGGCATCGGCCGCTGGTCGTACGAGGCCTTCGAGCGCGCCATGCGCCATGGCGTGGACCGCGAGGGCAACTACCTGTACCCCGCCTTCCCGTACACCGCGTTCACCCGCGTGACCGATGAGGACATGAAGGCGCTGTACGCCTTCCTGATGACCGAGCCGGCTGTCTCCAACGAGGCACCCAAGACCGCGCTGAACTTCCCGTTCAACGTGCGCCGTGGGCTGGCCCTGTGGAATGCGCTGTACCTGGAGCCGGGCGAGCAGCCCGCGCCCGCCAACCAGTCGGGCGAGTGGATTCGCGGCGCCTACCTGGTGGAAGGCCTGGGCCACTGCGCCGCCTGCCACTCGCCGCGCAACCAGTTCGGCGCCGAGAAAAAGGGTGCCTACCACCTGGCCGGCGCCTTCATCGACGGCTGGGATGCGCCCGCGCTCAACGACAAGGCCGTGGCTCCGCTGCCCTGGACGCGAGAAGACCTGGTCCGCTACATGCAGACCGGTTTCTCGGAGCGCCACGGCGTGGCCGCCGGCCCCATGGCGCCCGTGATCGAAGGCCTGTCTCACCAGTCGGCCGAGGACATCAACGCCATGGCCACCTACCTGATGTCGTACCGCAAGCCTGTGGCAGACGCCGCTGGCGCAGGGGACGCCCAGGCCCTGGTGAAGGAAAAGACCGAGGTTGCCAAGCTGCCGGTCGACGCCCAGGGCTACCGCCTGTACCAGGGCGCCTGCATGGCCTGCCACCGCGCCGATCCCAGCGGCGTGCTGGCCGGCAGCAGCTTCGGCGTGCGTCCCCAGCTGTCGCTGAACACCAACCTGTACAGCGACTCGCCGACCAACGCCATCCATGTGGTGCTCAACGGCATTACGCAACCGGCGCGCCCGCAGCTGGGCACCATGCCCGCCTTCCGCCACAACCTCAGCGACGATCAGATCGCCACGTTGCTCAACACCATGCGCAGCCAGTACGGCCTGCAGCCATGGCCCGGCCTGAGCGACAAGGTCAAGGCCCTGCGCGAGGAAACACGCCCCGGCAAGGTGGCGGCGCACTGAGCCTGCGCTGCGTCATCTGCGCAGCCTGTGCGCTGCGCTAGGATGGCAAGGGACCGCTGTGCCCACAGCGGTCCCTTTTTTTATGGTGACCCGCAAGATGACAAGCCACATACCCGATTTCCCCCTGCTGACCGGCGCCAACCGCCAATGGCTGGATGCACGTGCCCAGGCGCTGGATGCCGGCAACGGCGAGGCCACGGCCGCCGTCGTGCCCTATCTGGCCGAAGCCGGGCTGCTGGGCCACGGCTTGGCTGACGCGTTGGGCGGGCAGGGCGGACGCGCCGGCGATGCCATCGAGGCGATTGCCCAGGTGGCCACGCACTCCATGTCCGCCGCCTTTGCCTTCTGGGGCCAGCGCGTGCTGATCGAGATGCTGGCGAACACCGGCAATGCGGCCCTGCGCGAGCGCTGGCTGCCCGCGCTGCTGGCGGGCGAGGCGGCCGGTGCCTCAGGGCTGTCCAACATCATGAAATTCCTCAGCGGGCTGGAGGCACTCAACATCCGCGCCACGGCCCGGGAAGGCGGCGGCGGCTGGCTGCTCAACGGCAGCGTGCCCTGGTGCACCAACCTGCGCGGGCCGCGCTTTCTGGCCGCCATTGCCGTGGCGCGTGACGACGGCGCGCCGCCCATGATCGTGGCCTTGCCGTCCGATCGCCCCGGCCTGGAGCGCTCGCCGGATCTGGAGCTGATTGCCCTGCGCGGCACCAACACCGCCGCCTTGCAACTCAAGGACGTGGCCATCACCGAAGACGATCTGCTGGCAGAGCGCGCCGGCGGATTCCTGCCGCGTGTGCGGCCGGCCTTTCTGGGCATGCAATGCGGCCTGTCCATCGGGCTGGCGCGCGCGGCCTGTGCGCAGGCCGCCTCGCGCATGGGGCAGGGCGGGCATGTGCTGCAGCAGCCGCTGGACGATACCCGCAGCCATCTGGAGCAGGCGGTGGCCGCGCTCAAGGCCGGGGTAGAGGCCGGCGATTTCGTGGAGGCGCCCGAGCGGCTTTTCGCGCTGCGCCTGGCCCTGCACGACTGCGTGCAGCAGGCCATGCAGCTGGAGCTGCAGACGGCCGGTGGCCGTGCCTACAGCCTGGATGCGGACGATGGCTTTGCCCGCCGCTGGCGTGAATCGGCCTTCATCCCCATCGTCACGCCCAGCGTGATCCAGTTGCGCGCCGAGCTGCAAAAACTGCAAAAGCTCGGTGCCTGACGGCTCAGTCCGCCTTGGCTGCCGGCTCCAGCGCCGTGTCCAGCAGCAGCAAGGCGGTCTCCACCGCCGCCAGCAGCCGCTGGCGCGGTACGCCATCGCGGGCCTGCACCGAGATGCCGTGCAGTTGCGTGGCATAGAAATCCCCCAGCGCCTGCACATCGGTGCCGGCGCGCAACTCGCCTTCATCCAGCGCGCGCTGAAGGCGGTCGATCAGGGACTGCGTACGCTGGCGGCGGTGTTCGGCCAGCCAGGCGGCGACTGCCTCGTTTTCCTCGGCGCAATTGGTGGCGGCGGTGACCACCATGCAGCCCAGCGGATGGGCATCGTCCGTATAGGTGGCCACGGCATCGCGCAGCACGCGCGCCAGGGCGTCGCGCACGCGCGGCTCCTGGGCCATGGCGCGGTCGGCAAAGCCGCCATCACCGGCCTCGTAGCGCTGCACGGCCTCGCGGAACAGGTCCTGCTTGCTGCCGAAGGCCGCATAGATGCGCGCTGACGCAATGCCCAGCGCCTGCACCAGGTCGGCCATGGACGTGCCCTCGTAGCCGCGCTGCCAGAACGCCAGCATGGCGCGCTCCAGCGCCTGGTCTCGGTCAAATTCCCTGGGTCTTCCGGCCATCTTCCTCATCCTTCTCAACAGTCAGGGCGGCATCTTAGCGGCGCCGTGATGCTGTCTTGCATCGGCTTCGCAAAAGCAGCCGCATTGGCGTGATACTATTCTTTGTCGATCAACAAACAATAGCTCAACGCAAGGAAATCACATGCAGACCATCAAGGGCCCCAGCCTTCATCTGGCGCAGTTCGCCGACAACAAGGCACCGTTCAATTCCCTGGAAGACATCGCACGCTGGGCGGCCGGCGTAGGCTTCAAGGGCCTGCAGATTCCCGCCTGGGACCAGCGCCTGTTCGACGTGGCCACGGCCGCCAGCAGCCAGACCTATTGCGATGATGTCAACGGCATGCTGGCCTCGCACGGCCTGGTGGCCAGCGAGCTGACCACGCACATCTTTGGCCAGCTCGTGGCCGTGCACCCGGCCTATGACGCCATGTGCGACAGCTTTGCGCCCGAGGCGCTGCGCGGCAATCCGGCCGCACGCACGGCCTGGGCGCTGGAGCAGCTCAAGCTGTCGGCCGTCGCATCGCGCCGCATGGGGTTGAGCGACATGGGCACGTTCTCGGGCTCGTTCGCCTGGCCCTATCTGTTCCCGTTTCCGCAGCGCCCGGCCGGCCTGATCGAAGCCGCCTTCGAGGAGCTGGCGCGCCGCTGGCGCCCCATCCTCGACGCCTGCGACGAGCAGGGCGTGAACCTGTGCTACGAAATCCACCCCAGCGAAGACCTGCATGACGGCACCAGCTTCGAGCGCTTCCATGAGCTGGTGGGCCAGCACGCGCGCTGCAAGATCCTTTTCGATCCCAGCCACTTCGTGCTGCAGCAGCTCAACTACCTCGACTACATCGACATCTTCCGCGAGCACATCCGCATGTTCCATGTGAAGGATGCGGAGTTCCTGCCCAGCGGGCGCCAGGGCATCTACGGCGGCTATTCCTCGTGGCTGGAGCGGGCAGGGCGCTTCCGTTCGCTGGGCGACGGGCAGGTGGACTTCAAGGCCATCTTCTCCAAGTTCGCCCAGTACGACTACCAGGGCTGGGCCTCGCTGGAATGGGAGTGCTGCCTCAAGGACCAGGAAGACGGTGCGCGCGAAGGCGTGGACTTCATCAACCGCCACATCATCCGCGTGACCGACAAGATCTTTGACGACTTCGCCGGCGCCCCCGTGGACCAGCGCCAGATCAACGCCATGCTCGGCATCGCCTGAGCACGCCCGCAGCCAAAGAACCTCAAAAAGAATCCAACAATGAACGCTTTCACATCGAACGCCCTGCGCAAGCAGGAAGACCAGGCCTGCGAGTTCTCGCACGACTACGTGCGCATCGACGGCCGCCGCATCCACTGCATTACGGCCGGGCAGGGCGCGCCCGTGCTGCTGATCCCGGGCTGGCCCCAGACCTGGTATGCCTGGCGCCATGTCATGCAGGCACTGGCGGCGCAGGGCTTCCAGGCCATTGCCGTCGATCCACCGGGCACGGGCTTTTCCGACCGGCCCGACACCGGCTACGACACGGGCTCCATCGCGCTGACCCTGCACCGCACCATGCTGGCGCTGGGCCATGAGCGCTACCAGGTCGCCGGCCACGATGTGGGCATGTGGGTGGCCTATGCGCTGGCCAGCGACCAGCCGCAGGCCGTGCAGTCCCTGGCGCTGACCGAGGCCGTGATCCCCGGCCTGGCGCCCGAGCCCAGCATCTTTGCGCCGCCAGAGCAGAACATCTTCCTGTGGCACTTCATGTTCAACCAGCTGGCCGACCTGCCCGAGACCCTGATCGCGGGGCGCGAGCGTGCCTACCTGGAGTTCATGTTCAACCGCTGGTCGCTGCGGCGCGACCGCGTGGCCGTCGACGTCTATGTCGATGCCTATGCGGCGCCCGGTGGCCTGCGCGGCGGCTTTGCCTACTACCGCGCCATTCCCGAAACCATTCGCCAGAACCGCGAGCGTGCGCTGCGCCCGCTGGCCATGCCCGTGCTGGCCATTGGCGCCGAGCACGCCACGGCCGATGCGCCGCTGGCCACGCTGCGCGGCCATGCCGATGACCTGTCGGGCGTGATCGTGCCGGGCTGCGGCCACTTCATCATGGAGGAGGCTGCCGAGCCCTTCATCGCCGAGCTGCTGCCCTTCCTGCAAAGGACGCTGTGACCATGGGCCTGGACGCTGACATTGCGCGCTATCTCGCCGAGCTGGCGCAGGCGACCCAGGCCGTGGCCCCGCCCACGCTGGCGGCGCTGCGCGAGGCCACCGACGCCGGGCTGCGCGCCCTGCACGGCCCGGCCGAGGCCATGGCCCGCACCGAAGACTTCACGCTGCCCGCGCGCGACGGTGCGCCGCTGCGCGTGCGCATCTACCGGCCGCTGGCCTCGGACACACCCACGCTCCAGCCCGCCCTGGTCTTCGCCCACGGCGGCGGCTGGTGCCTGGGTTCGCTGGAGGTCTACGACAACCCCTGCCGCGCATTGGCCGCGGCAACAGGCGCCGTCGTGGTCTCGGTGGACTACCGGCTGGCGCCCGAGCACCGCTTTCCCGTGCCGTTGCATGACTTCTGCGATGCCATTGCCTGGACCTTTGAGCAGGCCGATGCGCTGGGCCTGGATCGCAGGCGCATCGGCGTGGCCGGAGACAGCGCGGGCGGCAACCTCGCGGCCGCCGCCTGCCTGCTGGCGCGGCAGCAAGAAGGCTGGGGAGCGGCGGGCGCACCGGCCATCGCCCACCAGCTGCTGCTGTACCCGGCACTGGACGCGGCCATGGATTCGCAGTCGTTCCAGCAGTTCGGCGAGGGCCACTACCTCACGCGTGCGGCCATGGAGTACTGCTATGGCGCGTACCTGGGCGATGCGGCACCGGGGCGGCACGAACTTGTCTCTCCGCTGCGCGCGGAACACCTGGCAGGCCTGCCCCAAGCCACAGTGATCAGCTGCGAATACGACCCGCTGCGCGACGAGGCCGAAGCCTATGCGCAGCGGCTGGCGCAGGCCGGTGTGGCGGTGCAGGCCGTGCGCCTGCCCGGCATGGTGCACGCCTGCATGCACATGCTGGGGCTGGCGCCGGCATCACGCCGCCTGTTTGACGAAGCAGGTGCCGCCGTGCGCCAGGCTTTCGGCACGGCCATCGGCTGAGGGTTGCTGGCTGCAGGTCAGGCCTGTGCCAGGAACACGGCCACCAGCGCATTCGCATGGCCGTGCCCCATCTGGTGCTGGGCCTTGAGCCAGCCCACCAGTTCCATGTGCTTGCGGGTGTCCTGCTGTTGCAGCAGATCCATCCAGTGCGCAATCGGCTGGCCGTAGGTCTTCTCGATGGAAGGGAAATACGAGGCCGGTCCCTTGACCTTGCTTGTCTCCGTCATGGCGCTTGTCCTTTTTCTGTGATGCGGGTGGGCAGATTGTGCCGCTGGCGCTTTCCGGGCCGGCAGGCAGGGTCAGGTCAGGAACAGCACATCCTTGTGCTGCGGCGCAGGAGGCAGCACCTCGCCGGTCAGCTCGCGCAGCGTGGCCTCGATCATCTGCGACATGGCGTCCAGCGCCAGGTCGTTGGGTGCCGTGCCGAAGGGCTCCTCCAGCTCGGCGCCCAGTGCCTCCAGCGCGAAGAAGGTGTAGGCGATGAAGGCCACGATCACCGGCGTCATGAAGCCGATGGAATCCACCAGGCCGAAGGGCAGCAGAAGGCAGTACAGGTAGATGGTGCGGTGGATGATCACCGCGTAGGTGAAGGGGATGGGCGTGCCCGCAATGCGCTCGCAGCCGCCCAGTGCCTCGCCCAGCTTGCACAGGGGCGCCTCCATGGCGGGCACCAGCACCGGCTGCAGGCTGCCGTCGTGGCGGCGCGCCTGCAGCCATTCGCCGGCCATGAGCAGCAGCACGGCAGGCTTGAAGCGCGCCGTGGCCAGGCGCTCGCAGTCGGCGGCGGGCAGCAGGCGGCGCATGTCGGCACCGGCATCGGTGCCGCGCAACTGGTGGCGCAGCGCGTGCACGAAGGCTGCCAGCACCATGGCCAGGGCCGGGGCGTGCTGCGGTGCATCGGTCAAGGTCCGGGCCTGGCGCACCAGGGAGCGCGTCTCGTTGAGCAGGGTGCCCCACAGCGTGCGCGCCTCCCAATAGCGCGCATAGCTGGTGCTGTTGCGAAAGCCCAGGAAGATGGCCAGCGTCAGCCCGATCAGCGAGAACGGCACGAAGTTCAGCGGCACCTTCCAGGCGAACAACTGGCCGTGCAGCGCCGTGACCAGCACGGCGAACAAGGTGGCGGCCATCAGCTGGGGCAGGATGTCGGGCAGCACCGAGCCGCGCAGCACGAAGAGCATGCGCAGCCAGTGGGGGCGGGGCCGGATGATCATGAAAGCTTGTTCCGTGATGGAAAAGAGGGCGCAGCAGCCCCGCAACTCTAACCGCCCCGCGCAGTCAGTGCGCCACCCTGCACGCGCCGGCTGCGGCTTCAAAGATCGCTGCCGTGGCTGTCGTGGTTGCCGTCGGGCTGGAGAAGGGCCTGTGACGTGACCGCTGCTGCCTGCTCCGCCTGCCATGCCGTGCGCATGGAAGAGGGCGCCACCGTTGCACGCGGGGACGGCTGGCTGGTGATGGTGCCCAGGCTGATGAAGCCGGCCAGGTGCTCGCCCTCGCGCAAACCCAGCGCTGAATGCAGGGCCGGGTCAAAACAGCGCTCGCCACTGAGCGCGATGGCACCAAAGCCCAAATGGTGGGTGGCATTGAGGAAGTTGCCCAGGGCCGCGCCCGCAGCCAGCCATTGCTCACGCACCGGCACCCGCGAGCGCGGCCGGGGCGAGATGATGAAGGCGATCAGCGCCGGAGCGCGCGTTGCATGCTCGCGCGCACGGCGGATATCGTCGGCCGGGGCCAGCGGGTCACGGCGCAGTTTTTCCTGCTCGAACAGGCTGGCCAAGGCCTCGCGCTGGTGGGCGGGAAACTCCAGAACCCGCCAGGGGTGCAAGGCACCGTGGTCCGGAGCGCATAGCGCCGCCTCGATCATCAGCTCCATGTCGCCATTGTCCGGACCCGGCATGGCCAGCCGCCTGGGCGAGACGGAGCGCCGCGCCAGCAGGGGCGCCAGGCCCGCCCGCTTGCGCGTGTCGGCAAAGCAGTGCTTGAGTGCATCCACCGCCTGGGCGAACTGCCGGGCCCAGGCCAGCACCTGTTCACCCTCCAGCGTGAACCCCTGGAAGGGCCGGCCCGCGCGCACCAGCGCGTGGCCGAACTCCGCCTCGGCCGAGCGTATGGCCTGGGCCAGCGCGTTGTCGGAGATGCCGCAGGCCTGCGCTGCGCGCGCCCAGTCACGCTCGCGGTCCAGGGCCAGCAGATGGGGGATGTATTTTTGCGTCAAGTCGGTTCTCCAGCGCGGGCCTGTGCTCCGTGTATGGCATCGTTATATCTGAAAGAATACAATGAAATACGTCATGCCAGCTTGAACCGGCGGCGGGCTGCGGTGGGCTGGCCGGGGGCGGGCGCACGCGTGTGACAGGTGCATGGTGCCCTTGCCGAACTGCGGGATTGAACCGATTGCGCAGGCACCGGCACTACAATCCCCGGCCATGTTGCATGCCATCCGGAGCCTATCCATGCGGAGCGCCTTGCTGCTGCTCATCATGGTGGCGCAGCTGCTGATACCGCTGCTGCACAGCCATTTCGGCACTCCGAACCAGGCCGGCTTGCACATCCACGCGGCGCCGTCGCGGGTGGCCGACTCGCATTTCCACCTGTTCGTGGTCCACGGCTCCTTCACCGATGTGGATGAAGACCATGTCGAGCCTTTCGAGGTCGATGTGCAGGACGCCATACAGCCGCTGGACCTGCTGCCCATGCCTTTGCTGGCCGTGGTCGGCCTGGTCTTGCTCACCCTGGGCCTGCGTGCCGCGCGCATGCGCTGCATTGCGCCCCGGCCCGCCCTGCCGCTGCAGCCCATGCGCCTGAGTCCGCGCTGGCGCGGGCGCGTGATACGGCCTTCTCCCGCCCAGGCACCGCCCCTGGCTTCCTGACCTCCCCGGCCTGGTCCACAGGCCCGCCTCAGTCCTTCTTCGCCCGCGCGCCGCGAACCGCCTGCGCGTGGACGGCGTTCGTCTTTTTTCCCGGAGTCAGGAATGATGTTTTCCCCATGGCTGCTGGCCGGCGCACTTGCGCTGCCAGCCGTCGGCATGGCCGCCCAGGCCCAGGCCGCACCCGCAAGCCCGTCCAATCCCCCGTCCGCACCCACATCCGGATCTGCATCCACGCCCACATCCGTTGCCTTGTCCGCCGAACAGGCACAGGCGCTGGGCGTGCGTTTCGAACCCATTCAGGCGGCACAGCGCATCGAGGTCTCGGCCCACGCGCGCGTCGTGCTGCGGCCCGATGCCCAGGCCGTGGTGGCCGCCCCCTATGCAGGCGCGGTGCCGCGCGTGCTCGTGGCCCTGGGCCAGACGGTGCGCACCGGCCAGCCGGTGGCGGTGTTCACCAGTCCGCAGCTGTATGAGGCGCGGCGCGCGCTGCTGGAGGCCGAGTCCCAGTCGCGCCTGGCACGCCAGGCCCTGGCGCGCGACCAGGCGCTGCATGAGGACGGCATCATCGCCGCCAGCCGCTGGCAGGCCACCCAGGCCCGCGCCGCCGAGGCCGCGGCCATGGCCCAGGCGCGGCGCGCCGAACTGGCCGCCAGCGGCCTGCAGTTCGTGGGCAACGAGGTGCACCTGGTGGCGCCCCGCGCAGGCCTGGTGACCGAGGTGCTGGCGGTGCCGGGCGCGCGCGTGGAGGCCTCGGCGCCGCTGCTGCGCGTGGCCGACCCCAAGGCGCTGGAACTGGACCTGCTGCTGGGCCGCGAGGTGCCGCTGCCCGGCGTGGGCGACCGCGTTCAGGTGGCGGCGCGCGGTGCGCAGGGCAAGGTGGCTGGCATGGCCCCGGTCGGTGATGGATCGGCCGGCATGCGGGTGCGCGTTGCGCTGGAACGCGCTGGCGACCTGCGCGTGGGCGAAAGCGTGACCGCGTCGCTGGCCCTGGCCGGTGCGGACGCCGGGCCTTCCGGCGGATCTGCCGGTGGCTCTGGCGGTGCACGCCTGCGCGTGCCCGCTGCGGCGCTGGCGCATTGGAACAACCGCACCGGCGTCTTTGTC
Source organism: Delftia acidovorans NBRC 14950 (assembly GCF_001598795.1). Lineage (GTDB taxonomy): Bacteria > Pseudomonadota > Gammaproteobacteria > Burkholderiales > Burkholderiaceae_C > Comamonas > Comamonas acidovorans. The sequence goes on from NZ_BCZP01000009.1 coordinate 122,228, forward strand.
GCCACCGGGCAGGGCGCGCGCTTCATGCCGCTGTCCGTGGAGGCCAGCGACGAGGCCACGGCCGTGGTGCGCGGCACGCTGCCGCCCAAGGCGCGCATTGCCGTGACGGGCATTGCCGCGCTCAAGGGCCTGCTGGGCGGGGGTGAGTGATGCTGGCGCGTCTCATCGATTTTTCGCTGCGCCAGCGCGCGCTGGTGCTGATGGCCGCCTGCGCGCTGGCCCTGGCCGGTGCCTGGGCCTATGTGCACCTGCCCATCGATGCCTTCCCCGACATCTCGCCCACCCAGGTCAAGGTGATCCTGAAGGTGCCCGGCATGACGCCCGAGGAGGTGGAGCAGCGTGTCTCCACGCCTGTCGAGCAGGAACTGCTGGGCCTGCCGCACAAGACCATGGTGCGCTCGGTGTCCAAGTACGGCATCAGCGACGTGACGGTGGATTTCAGCGAAGGCACGGACGTGTACTGGGCGCGCCAGCAAGTGTCCGAGCGGCTGGCCGGCCTGCAGCGCGACCTCCCCGCCACGGCCGAAGGCGGGCTTGCCCCCATCACCACGCCGCTGGGCGAGATGTTCATGTTCACCATCGACGGTGAGCAATGGTCTCTGGCCGAGCGCCGCCATGTGCTGGACTGGGTGATTCGCCCTGCGCTGCGCACCGTGGCCGGCGTGGCCGACGTGAATGCCCTGGGCGGCATGGTGCGCGGCTACGAGGTGATCCCCGACCCCGCCCGGCTGCGGGCGCGCGGCGTGACGCTGGACCAGCTGCGCCAGGCGCTGGAGGCCAACAACCGCAACGACGGCGCAGGCCGGCTGGACCGAGGGGAAGAGCACTGGGTGGTGCGCGTGGAAGGCGGCGTGCGCGGGCTGGACGACCTGCGCGCCATTGTCGTGGCGCCCGCCCATGAGGGGCTCGTTGCCGCCACCGTGGGCGATGTGGCCACCGTGCGCCTGGGCGAAGCCACGCGCAACGGCGCCGTCAGCCGCGACGGGCGTGGCGAAGCCGTGCAGGGCCTGGTGCTGGGACTGCGCGGGGTGGATGCGCGCAGTCTGGTGGACGCCGTGCAGGCGCGGCTGGACGAACTGGCTCCCCGGCTGCCCAAGGGCATGAGCACCCAGGTCTTCTACAACCGGGGCGACCTGGTCTCGCGCGCGGCGGGCACCGTGGTGCGCGCCCTGGTCGAGGCCAGCGTGCTGGTGCTGGTCACGCTCTACCTGTTCCTGGGCGGGCTGCGTGCGGCCCTGGTGGTGGCGGCCACGCTGCCGCTGTCCATGCTGGCCACCTTCCTGCTGATCCGCCAGGCGGTCTCGGCGGTCTCCGTGCCCATGCTGGCCGGCGTGTCCATCATCGCCATCGTGTTCCTGCCGCTGCTCACGCTGCAGGGGCTGGAGGGCAAGCTGTTCGCGCCCGTGGCGCTGACCATCGTGCTGGCGCTGGGGGCCTCGGTACTCATCGCCTTCACCGTGGTGCCTGCGCTGGCCTCGCTGCTGCTGCGCTCGCATGGCGGCGATGAACCCTGGCTGATGCGGCGCGTGGCCCGGGGCTTTGAGCGGATGCAGCGCTGGAGCCTGGCCCACCGGCCTGCGGTCTTCGGCATTGCCGGGGCATCGCTGGCCGGGGCGGCCGTGCTCTACCTGTCCGTGGGCAAGACCTTCATGCCCACCATGGATGAGGGCGACATGATCGTGCAGCTGCAAAAGACGCCCTCCATCTCGCTGGCCGCTTCGCTGGACATGGACGGGCGCGTGCAGCGCGCGCTGCTGGAGCAGGTGCCCGAGATCCGCTCCATCGTCGCGCGCACGGGCTCGGACGATCTGGGCCTGGACCCCATGGGCCTGAACGAGACCGATACCTTTCTGGTGCTGCGTCCGCGCGACGAGTGGCGCGGCAGCAAGGAAGACATCGCCGAGGCCATACGCCACGTCATGCAGGGCTTTCCGGGGCTCATCTACGGCTTCACCCAGCCCATAGAAATGCGCGTCTCCGAAATGCTGACCGGCACGCGCGGCGACGTGGCCATCAAGATCTTCGATCCCGACCTGGCGCGGCTGGACACTGCCGCCCAGGCCGTGGCCGCGCGCATGCGCGCGGTGGCCGGGGCCTCCGAAGTCATCGCGCCCAGCAACAGCGGCGTGCAATACCTGCAGGTGGCGCTCAACCGCGCGGCGCTGGGCCAGTCCGGGCTCAGCGGCGATGGCCTGCAGGCGCAACTGCGCGCCCTGGTGGAAGGCGAGCGCATTGGCATCGTGCCCGAAGGCGTGGCGCGCACGCCGCTCATCCTGCGCGGCGGGGCGGCGCTGCGCCAGTCGCCCGAAGGCCTGGCCGGGCTGCTGGTGACGGCGGCGGACGGCAGCAACTGGCCATTGACCTCCCTGGCCACGCTGGCGGCCCGCGACGGCCCCGTGCGCGTGGACCACGAAAACGGCGCACGCTTCGCCGTGGTGCAGGTCAACGTCGAAGGGCGCGACCTGGCCAGCTTTGTGCGAGATGCCCAGGCGGCCGTCGCCGGTGATGCCGGCCTCAAGGACATGCGCATCGTCTGGGGCGGCCAGTTCGAGAACCAGCAGCGCGCCGCCGCACGGCTGGCGCTGGTGGTACCGCTGGCGCTGAGCGCCATCTTCGTGCTGCTGGTGCTGACCTTCCGCTCGCCCAGACAGGCGCTGCTGGTCATTGCCAACATCCCGTTCGCGCTGGTGGGCGGCATGGCCGCGCTGAGTGCTGCGGGCGAGTACCTGTCGGTGCCTGCCTCCGTGGGCTTCATCGCGCTGCTGGGCATTGCGGTGCTCAACGGCGTGGTCCTGGTCTCTCACTTCAACAACCTGCTGGCTGCGGGCCAGCCCCTGTCCCAGGTGGTGCGGCACGGCGTGCGCGACCGGCTGCGGCCCGTGCTGATGACGGCCTGCATCACCGCGCTGGGCATGGTGCCGCTGCTGCTGGCCAGCGGGCCGGGCTCGGAGATCCAGCGGCCGCTGGCCATCGTGGTGGCGGGCGGGCTGGTCAGTTCTACGGCGCTGACCCTGCTTCTGCTGCCCTTGCTGTTCGAGCGCTTCGGCCTGCCGCGGCGTGAGCGGGAGGCCCGGTCATGAGCACCACCCACACCACCACCACCTCTCCCCACTGCAGGGCGCAAGGCCTTGCCGGACTCTCTTTCAGGAACATGCCCATGAAACCCCTGCTGCATGCCTGGGCCGCTGCCTTGCTGTGTGCCTGCGCTGTCCAGGCCCAGGCCCAAAGCCATCTGCCGCCCGAGGCCGCCGTGCGCGAGGCCGTGGCCCGCTCTCCTGCCGTGCAGGCGGCCGATGCCGCGCAACGCGGCGCTGCGGCGCGCGCCCAGGCCCTGCGCGCCGGCCCGCATGAAACCGTGGTGCGTGCCAGCGGCCAGCGCCGCTGGGTGCACGACGGCTCGGGCCAGCGCTTTACCGAAGGGCAGATCGCCATCGAGCGCCCCCTGCGCCTGGGTGGCAAGGCCGAGTCCGATGCGCAGCTTGCCGAAGCGGCCCAGGCCGCATCGCGCGTGGCGGCCCAGGATGTGCGGCACGAAGCCGCACGCCAGTTGCTGGCGCTGTGGTTTGCCGCACAGCGCGCAGGCCAGGCGCAGCAGACCGCCCGGGACAATGCCGACGCTGCCGCCGAACTGGCCCGCGTCACCGAACGCCGGCTGCGCGCAGGCGATGCGGCCAGGCTGGACGCTGAACTGGCCGCAGCCGAGCACGCGCGCATGCAGGCCGCGCTGGCAACGGCCCAGGCCGCGCACCAGGCGGCCCAGGCGGACCTGCAGGCGCGCTTTCCGTGCCTGGAGGCTGCCCGGGCGAAGGAGGGGGAGGCTGCGCCACCGCTGCTGGATCTGCCACCGCTGCCGCAGCAGCCACCGGCCCAGCTGCGCCTGCGCTACATAGAGCACAGCCACGAGTACCTGCTGGCCCAGGCCGAGGAAACCCTGGCACTGCGCCAGGCCCGCCGTGCCGACCTGGAACGCCGGCCCGACCCCACCGTGGGCGTGTTCGCCACCAGCGAGCGGGGCGGCAGCGAGCGCATTGCGGGCGTCAGCCTGTCCGTGCCCCTGGGCTCGGTGCACCGCCAGGCCCAGGCCGACCAGGCCCTGGCCGATGCCGACGCCGCGCTGTCCCGCCGCCTGGCGGCCGAGCGCCGCCTGGGCGCGGAGTTCGACGTTCTCTGGAGCCTGCTGGCCGGCAAGCGCGCCGCCGCCCAGGCCCAGGCCCGCGCCGCCACGCTGCAGCAGGGCGCCGCCGACCGCGCACTGCGCGCCTACCGCGCCGGTGAGTCGGGCCTGACCGAACTGCTGGCCGTGCGCCGCACCCTGGCCGAAGCGCTGCTGGCCGAACGCCTGGCCCGCAGCGAGGCGCTGGAGGGCGACAGCCGCCTGCGGCTGGATCTGCATGAGCTGTGGGATTTTGATGACTGAGTGGGCGAGCAGAAGCCGCTGCGGATTTCTCAGGCAACTCCAGACTTGCTCTGCGCTTGGCCCAGCGTCGCAATCAACTGCCCGTACATGGCATCCACGGCCGCCGAGCCCTGCGAGGCCTTGCTGCGCAGGGCCGACACTTCCATGGACACCAGCGGCGGCAGCTCGAAGCCGGCCGGCAGGTTCTGCAGCACCTGCAGGTGCGGGGGCACGCTGCAGCGCGTGAACACGGCCACGGCCAGGCCGCTTTCCACGGCGGCCAACTGGCCGGCAAGGCTGGAGCTGTGATAGACCACGCGGTGCGCGCGCCGCTGGGCCGCAAGGCTGGACAGCGCGGCCGTGCGGGCCAGGCTGGCGGCCTCGTAGACGGCAATCGGCAGGGGATTCTTCCTCCACACCTCGTGCTGCGGCGCGCCCACCCAGACCAGGGGCTCGTGGAACAGCAGGCGCCCACGCTGGGGCCTGTCGCGCGAGACCAGGGCCAGGTCCAGCGTGCCGCGCACCACCTGCGGGATGAGTGCAGTGGACTGCTCGCAGGTCAGCTCGATCTCCACGCCCTGGTAGCGGCCTGCAAAGCTGCGCAGTACGGGCGTCAGATAGGTGGATGCGTAGTCGTCCGGCACGCCCAGCCGCACGCGCCCGGACAGGTCGGGGCCGAACAGGGCCGCCTGCGCCTGGGCCTGCAGCTCCAGCATGCGCCGCGCATAGCCCAGCAGCTCGGCGCCTGCGGGCGTGAGCTGCAGATGGCGCGGGCCGCGCAGCAACACGGGTTGGCCCAGGGCGGTCTCCAGCTTCTTGATCTGCATGCTCACGGCGGCCTGTGATCGGTGCAGCAGCGGCGCGGCAGCCGAGAGCGAGCCCGCATCCACCACGGCCACCAGGGCACGCAGCCAGTCGATCTGCAGGTCGGGGTGGTTCACGGCACGCTCCATTGATTCGAATATCGAATACTAAACCTGCAAACTATTTGCTTTACGAGAATTTCCTGCCACGAGACGATCGCGGCCATGCAAGACAGAACCCATTCCTTACAGGCCGCATCCGTAGCCTCCGCCACGCCCGCACAAGCCGCTCCCACAGCGCAGGAGACACGCGGCCAGTGGCTGATGATCGCGGGCGGCGTGCTGCTGGGCACCGTGGGCGTATTTGTGGAAGAGGCCCGCCAGCACCCGTTGGTCACCGTGCTGTTTCGCTGCGTCTTCGGCGCGCTGGCGCTGCTGGCCTGGGGCCTGGCCACGGGCCGCGTGCGGGAGCTGCGCGTGCGCGGCAGAAGCTGGGCGGTGGTGGTGGCCACGGGCCTCCTCATGGTGCTGAACTGGGCGCTGTTCTTTGCCGCCATACCGCGCACCTCCATGGGCGTAGCCACCATCGTGTTCCACATCCAGCCGGTGTGGATCATGCTGTTCGGCACCCTGGTGCTGCGCGAGGCCGTGGCACCACGGCAGGTGGCGGCCGTGCTGGCGGCGTTGCTAGGACTGGTGTTGACCACGGGGCTGCTGGGTGGCGATGCGGCGGCCTGGGGGCCGGACCATGTGTCCGGACTGCTCATGTGCTTGGCCGGCTCGCTGTGCTATGCGGCCGTGACCATCCTGGCCAAGACCGAGAAAGTGGTCACGCCGTTTGCGCTGGCCTGGTGGCAGTGCGCGGTCGGCACCGTGCTGCTGCTGTGGGTGCCGCTGGTTCATGGCTGGCCGCAGGCGCCGTCGTCCTGGGCGTGGCTGGCAGGGCTGGGCGTGCTGCACACCGGCCTGGCCTATGCCATCCTTTTTGCGGGCATGGCGCGCCTCACGCTGGGCCGCATCGCCGTGCTGCAGTACGTCTATCCGCTGACGGCCATCGTGCTGGACTGGGTGGTCTACGGGCGCGCGCTGGGCGCCGTGCAACTGGCCGGCGTAGGCCTGATGGCCGGGGCGCTGCTGGTGGTCAAGGCCCGCCAGCTGCGATGAGCCGTGCGGGCCCTGGCGCAGGGCCTACTCCTTGCCCAGCGCCTTGTACTGCTCGTACAGCTCGTCGGCCAGCCGGCGCAGGGCGCGGCCTATGGCGGCGTACTCGTACTCGTTGAGGTTGGCCAGCGAGGCGCGGCCCGAGGGGCGGTCGGACCCGAAGCCACGGCCCGGCAGCAGCACGATGCCGGTCTCGTCGGCCACGCGGAACAGCATGTCGCCCGTGGACGACTGCTGCACAGCCCATTGCGAGAAGGCCTCGCCATAGAGCCGGCAGGTCACGTTCTGCAGGTCGATCAGCGTGTAGTAGTTGACCGAGTTGGGATTTTCCAGCGGGGGCATGCCCAACTCGCGGTACAGCGTGGCCTCGCGGCGGCGGATCAGCTGCTTGAGCGCCTGCTTGTAGGCGTCGGCTTCATCCATGAGCGCGAACAGCGAGAACAGCACCATCTGCACCTGTTGCGGCGTGGACAGGCCGGCCGTGTGGTTCAGCGCCACCACGCGGCTGTCGGCCACCAGGCGGTCGATGAACTTGAGCGAGCGCACGTCTGGCAGCAGCGAGCGGTAGCGGTGGTCCAGCGCCTTCTTGGCGGACTCGGGCAACTGCGCCAGCGCATGGTCGAACACGTTGTCCTTGTGCGCCGCGATCACCCCCAGGCGCCAGCCCGTGGCCCCGAAATACTTGGAGAACGAATACACCAGCAGCGTGTTCTGGGGGCAGACCGAGAACAGGGACTGGAATTCATCGGCAAAGGTGCCGTAGACATCGTCGGTGAGGATCAGCAGGTCGGGCCGCTGCTCGGCCACGATGGCGCGCACGCGGTCCAGGCTGCGCTGGTCCATCTTCACGGACGGCGGGTTGCTGGGGTTCACGCAGAAGAAGATCTTGACGTCCGGGTCCTTGAGCTTGTCCAGCTCGGCGTCGGAGTACTGCCAGCCGTTGTCGGGGTCGGCGTGGATGGGCACTTCCTTGAGGTCGTACTGGGCCAGTTCGGGAATCTCGATATATGGCGTGAACACCGGCATGCCGATGGCCACCTTGTCGCCAGCCTTGAGCAGGCCGCTGATGCGCAGGCTCTCGAAGATATAGGCCATGGCCGCCGTGCCGCCCTCGACGGCGAACAGGTCCACCGACTCGGGCGGCACGGCGCCGCCTGCCATCTCGCGCACGATGTACTGGCGCACGACCTGCTCGCTCACGGTGAGCATGCGCGGCGGCACGGGGTAGTTGCAGCCCAGGATGCCGTCCACCATCTCATGCAGGAAGGCGGCGGGGTCCAGCCCCAGCTGGTCGCGCACATAGCTCAGCGACTTGCCCAGGAACTTCACCCCCTCCTGGTCGCGGTGCTCGGCGATGAAGCGCTCGAAGCGCCCCTCGATGCCGTCGAGCTTGGCCAGCCCGCCCACACCCACCGTCATGTAGGAGTACGACAGCTCCGACTCCGCCGCCGCGAACAGCCCCAGCCGGAAGAAGGCCCGGCGCGGCGTGGTCGCCAGGAAGTTGGGATTGCCACGCCCCGCATTGAGCATGAGGCGGTTGGCCTTGCCCGAGGCCACCTTGATCAGTTCGTCCTTGAGTTCGAACGGGCTCAAATTCGCCAGACTCCGATAATCCTTGCTCATTGCGCAGCTCCTTGTGATGGTCCTTGGTGGTCCTTGGGAATAGATCAGGGGTGTTCAGGCAAAGGCGATGACCAGCGGCCCCAGCAATGTGAGGAACACATTGGCCAGCGCATAGGTGATCGCAAACGGTGCCGTGGGAATCGAGTTGCCGGCCTTGTCCAGAATCTCGCCAAACGCCGGATTGGCGCTGCGCGCCCCCGACAGCGAGCCCGCGAACACGGCCACGTTGTCATAGCGCAGCACGTACTTGCCGAACAGCATGGCGATCAGCAGCGGCACGATGGTCACCACCACGCCCAGCAGGAACAGCGTCAGGCCCTGCTGCATCACCGTGGTCACGGCCTGCTGGCCCGACTGCAGGCCCACCATGGCCACGAAGCCGGCCAGGCCCAGGTCGCGCAGCAGCGTGGACGCTGCCGTGGGCATGTTGCCGAAGGTGTGCTTGCGGCTGCGCCACCAGCCGAACAGCAGGCCCGCCAGCAGGGCGCCGCCGCCGCTGCCCAGCGTGATGGGAATGGAGCCCAGGCGCAGCACCAACAGCCCGATCAGCAGGCCCACCGTGATGCCCAGGCCGTGGAAGACAAAGTCCGTCTTGTCGCTGGGCACGATGATGGGGCCCACCGACTGCGCAGCCTTTTGCACATCCTGCGGCGTGCCGAACAGCGTCACCACATCGCCCGGCATCACCATGGTGGCCGGCGCAATCGGCACCGGCGTGCCCGCGCGCATCAGCGCCACTGCGTACACGCCGTGCTTGAACTCCTGCGACAGGCTGTCCAGGATGTCCTTCACGCTGCGGTTCAGGTACTGGTTGTTGGAGATGGCCACGTCGCGCCGCACCATCACCACGTCCATGCCCTCGGCGCCCTGCAGCTCCTCGCCCACCGAGGCGCCCAGCGCCACCACGGCCGCGCGCCGGCCCACCAGCAAGATGATGTCGCCGGCCTCCAGCGCCAGGCTGCCGTCCACGCCCACCATCGCGTTCCTGCGCTGTATGCGCTCCACCGTCACCGTGCCGCCGTTGGCGGTGGCGCTGGCTTCCAGCTCCGCCACGGTGCGGCCCGCCTGTCCCACACGGAAAATGCGGCCCACCAGATCCGGCACGGCCGGTGACTCGCCGGTTCCGTACACGCGCACGCCCTTGAGCAGCTCCTGCTCGGCCTGGATCGCGTCCTCGCGGATCTTGCGGCCCGTCAGCCACTGCAGCACGTTCACGCACATGATGATGGCGCCGAAGGAGCCGAAGATATAGGTCACCGCATAGCCGATGGCCACATTGGCCTGCATGCGCTGCACCTCGTCGGGCGCCAGCCCCAGCTTCTCGATGGCCGAGCCCGCCGTGCCGATGATGGCCGACTGCGTCAGCCCGCCAGCGGCCAGCCCCGCCGCCAGCCCCTTGTCCAGATGGAACACCCGGGCGATCACCACCACCGTGACCAGCCCCGACACGGCCACCACCAGGGCCATCAGGATCTCCTTGACCGACTGCCGCCCCAGCGAGCGGAAGAACTGCGGCCCGCTCTCGAAACCCACGGCATAGATGAACAGCGCGAACAGCACCGCCTTGATGCCCGAATCAATGGTCACCCCCACCTGGCTGATCAGCACCGCCGCCAGCAGCGACCCCGCCACGCCCCCCAGCTGGAACGACCCGAACCTGAACTTGCCCACCCAGTAACCGAGCGCTAAGGCCGCGAACAGCGCGATTTCCGGAGCCTGATGAAAGATGCTTCTGAGAAAGTCCACAGCCACCTCTGCTTCTGGGTTGAGGTCCACGGCGGCGCAAGGCAACGGAAGCTGCTGCCCCGGGAGGGCAGGAGGGCATTGCGTGCGCGTGGACTGGGAAACGGCGAGTCGCTATTGGAAATAGCTATCGAAAATACTTCTGCACAAATGATTGTGACCAAGAAATATTCAATCGAATATGGCTATTTCATTGGCTTCTTTGGGTCAATCCTTGTTGAGAACAGAGCCACTATTCACGACAAAGACCAACGGCAATGTAGGACTGCGCCGTCAGCAAAAGCGGATACATATACAGAATTCCTTGCATGCAGGCCCTGGGCGCCAGTTTTCGAATTAAACCTATTGGCAGCGAGATGAATTCATCAATTACGCATCTCGCGCCCAGATGAGGTGGAGTTCTCCATCCACAAAACCGGCGCTCACCGCTTGCGACTGGCGCAGCCGAAGGGCTCCTGCCGCTTCCGAGGCCACGTAGGAGCCAAGCAGCTTCCTGGCAGCAGCAAGCCCTTTCTCCCACTCGCTTCCCACGACGTCATGCGGCAACTCGAAGTGAGGATCGTCGGACATGAATATGTCATCGCACGCCCAGTCCGGGTCCTGCGGGTCGTAGGTCGGGCAGCCCACAATCTGGAGCTCGTGCGATGTGGGCGAGTCATACAGATTGAAGTGGAATGCCGCGATTCCTTCTGGCAGATCGCCGGACAGTGTTTCGTCAACCCATTGGGAGAATTGCTTTTCAATTGCTTTCATGGTTTCAATATTCTGATGCAATGTGGATCAAAAAATCTTTCCATCATATAGGGAAGTCTGAAAAAATAATTGATTCGCATGCTTCAAAAAATATCCGGCTCCGGCACAGCCCTCCCAAAGCCCGTCTCCAGAAAATCAAAATCGCATCCCTCATCGGCCTGCAGGATATGGCGGCCGAACAGCCAGCCGTAGCCGCGCTGGTAGCGCGCGGGCGGGGGCGTCCATGCGGCGCGGCGCATGAGCTTTCGCGTGGTCGAGCGCCTGCGCACATCCCGTGGCGCGTGACCCGACCGGGGCCGCAGCGCGCAGGAACTGGACACCGACCTGATGCTCTTCGAGCAGCGCTACCCCACGCTCGGTCCAGCGGCCCAGCATGAGTTGCTGGTACAGGCCATGTCACCGGGCCTGCACTGGACGCCCCTGGGCCTGCGCGCCACCCGCCTGTTCCTGGGCCGGTAGGCCATTCGACCCTCTTTACCTACCCGGGAAAAATCATCTGGTCATTGGGCAAGACGGGCTTGCTCTTTGACCCATTCCCGGCTTTTGCCACGCACGCACCAATCTGGATTCTTAACCCAGTCCGTAAAATATATGGTGGGGTGGTCTTTCAAAACGTTGCAGCGGGTATAGCCCATTTTTGGCATAGCATAGTACTGATAAGGCGTAATTGCAAAAAGACAAAAAAACATAATAAAAACTCCTGCGGCTATGGCGGATAAAAAAATACGCGTTGGAATTTTTATGGCGTCCTCCATGCAAGGGATTGCTTTTTGTATTGCAATGATAATTCCTGTGATTGAAATTATTGGCACACACAACGCAATTGGATCAAATGGTGTGATTCTTACTGATGGAGCGAGTTTATTTAAATCATCTACGGTTTGATATAGAGAATATAAAATACTCCAAATTGACATTGCTAGAAGCAGCAGAAAAAGTGGAATATTCCAGATTAGTGATTTTCTGATTTCGGTTAAATTTCTTTTGTCCATTTAAAGACTCATAAATTTTTGCGACTGATCAGGCATGGTCGGTTATTAGGAAATAATTTTTTTATTTCCCGGTGTTTATAGATTCTATTTAAATCTATCCCGGTAGGGGTGCCATTAAGGCCATGGCTGGGCGTTTCGGGTCCAGTACCCGCTTCATTCGACCGCTATTCGCTGCCGCCACCGCTGCTAAGGACTGGGCCTAGTGTTTGCGCGGAAGCGTAGTGATTTCTGGGGAGCCAGCGAGGAGTTGTTCTGACACACATGCAACCACACTACGCGGATAGGTCAGAAAGATGTAGGCCTTGTGATCTGCACTTTTTGTTTATGGATTTAGCTTGGTGCTACCGCCTAGACGGGCTTGCTCATTAACCCACTCCCTGCTTTTGCCGCGTACGCACCAGTCAGGGTTTTTCACCCAGTCTGAAAAATAAATATTTGGATGGCCTTCTAATATATTGCAGCGTGTATATCCTAATCTGGGCATGGCGTAGTACTGAAGAGGTGTAACAACAAGAAGACAGAAGAGCATAATTCCTCCCCCTGTGATTACGGAGATCGCAAGAATGCGTTCTGAGATTTTTAAAGTTCCTGCTTTGCAGGGGATTGCTTTTTGTATCACTGATACAAGTATCGTAGCTCCCATTATTGGGAAATATACCCCGACCAAATCACCAGGTGTGATTCTTACCGAGGGGGCTGAATTTTTTAAATCGGCGATTGTTTTTAGAAATGAATTTTCTGTATTCCAAATTGAAAAAAATAAAACAAATAGAATTGATGGAATTCCATATATTAATGATTTTCTAATATCGGTTAAGTTGTTTGTTTTCATTTTTATATCCGTCAATTTTTCCTGTTGATAGGAAGTAGCAAGCTATTATTTGGTTCCGAAGACGCATAATTGTATTTTATTCTTTCACTTTGGCCATTTAATTTTTTCTCAGTCACAGCATTGGGATTGATGCGATATATCCCATGGGGAGTACTGTCTGTTTGCATTTTTAATGCGAAAATCACATTCTTCTTTATATCCCAAGTCTCGTCAATTCTATTCAAAGCTATCCCAGACAAGAACACTGCGACAGCCATTGTGACTAACGGCAAGATGGCAAGAGTTGCTGCACCTACGCCCACCACTAATCCTGCTCCAAGGCCCACCATCGTCGCCAACCCAGCCTTGACCGCCTCCACTCCAATCCCTCCCACCAGGTCATGCATGGTCTTCTCGTCGTTGAAGATGAAGTCCAATGTCTCCACGCCGATACCCACAACCAAGCTCAAGATGAAGCCCCCTCTGGCCACGCCCTGAAGGCCGCGCATGCCCAGACCCATCTGGACCATGCGGGGATTGGTGGTGAGAAAGCGCGTGCCCTGCAGCAGATTGCCGCGAAACCCGGCTCGGCCCGTGATGATGATATAGGTGCCTTTGGGCGTCGCCTTGACATAGGTGCGCGCACCGGCAAGGCGCAATGCAATCAGCGTTCTGGTGAACAGGTACGCGTCATTGGCCAGCATGGAGGCGGGGATGGTCCAGGGTTTGCCGGCATTGGGGCTGGCCGTCTGCGTCCAGTACCGGCCCAGGGCGCTTTGGGCCAGGATGGCGCGCAGGCTGGCCTCCAGGCGCGGGTCATTGCGCGACCTGTCTTGCAGGACGCCTAGGAACTCTTGCGGCGTGAGTACCACCACGTCCACCTGCTGGCTGTCCATGGCGCGGGTGATCTGCCTGTTGAAGGCCTTTTCATAGCTGATATACGGGCGGGTGAGATCTGTGGATGTTGCCATGGCCTGCAAGCGAATGGTTAATGGAATGAATAAGGAAATGGTGGTTTGCCAAATGCCAGAAAAATCACAAACGCAGGCCTCCCATCAGGCCTGCGGCAAATCAGGTCCGATCAAGGTATGAGTGTGGGAATTACGCGTTCACAATCATTCCCAAGGCCAATGTCAATCAATGGCCTGGGAATTCCGTTGTGGGAGTCCGGCTATTTGATTTCTTGGGTATCTGGAAGTCAAGCAGAAAGGCTTGTGGCTGATTATTTTCAGATTATTCCTAGATGCATATATGAGATGCACGCCTTGAGTGCAGTCGATATGGACTTGGAATGAGGAAGAGGGCGGTGACAAGGCTTTGCCAGTCAATACAGCCATTTGCCCCAGTGGACGCAGGCCATCCGACACCGCCGTGCTGCGGGCCTTTGCGGCCACAGGCACGGCGCCGTGGCGATACGGTCGTGAAGACCAGGTACAAGGAAACCGCGCGCAGCGGGCTGGCGGTCCATATCATCGAGTGCTGCGCGGGCCTGGCGGCGCAGCACCAACGGCAACGGCAAGCCGCCATCATCCAGCCCGGTCACAACCTCGTATATCCATGACAGCCAGTGAAAGATTGAAGGCCTGGGCACGACGCATCAAGCGCGATGGCGTCACCCTGTGGTTTGCCTGCAAGAGCCCGCAGACGCCCTGGTATGCCAAGGCCTTGGGCGCCTTCGTGGTCGCCTACGCCCTGAGCCCCATCGACCTGATCCCCGACTTTATCCCCGTGCTGGGCTATGTGGATGACGTCCTGCTGCTGCCCGCGCTGATCTGGCTCACCGTGCGGCTGCTTCCCCCGGCCGTGTTGGCCGACAGCCGCCAGCAGGCCGAGGCCTGGATGCAGGCCCAAGGCCGCAAGCCCCGAAGCCGTGCCGGAGTCGCTCTGGTGGTGGGCGTCTGGCTATGTGTTTGCGTGGGGGTCTTCTTTGCGTTCCGAGAGCGCTGGGGGCTTTGAGCGCGGAGCCTTGCCGGGCTGAGCGGCGGCGGGCGGGCAACACAAGGATGCGGGAGCTGCGCCTGAGCGCTGTATCATCTCGCCCAGGTGCTGAACACACCTTCACAGGCGGTCCCGCCACACTCCCGAAAGCAGTTGGACGTACTCACAGGAGGCCTCATGGCTGCTTTCCTTGCGGGCGTATCAATGCCCGAACCCTCTCCCAATACTTTGCGTGGTCCCGTGCTTCGAGCACTTGGGCATTCCTTTGCGTCAGCCGCCAAGCGTGCTCATTGAGGAGTTGCCATGCTGTACTTTCAACTTTCCGAGCCCGAGTACAACTGCCTGCGGCGCGTGCAGGATCAGTTGGGGCTGATTTCCAGTTTGATCATTGGCGCCTATCCAGGGCATGCCTTGGAGCCGGTGACTCCTGGGCAATTGCTTGCGTTTATTCAGGCGCAGGAAGAGGCGCTTGAGGGGGTGATGGGGGGAGTTAGTGAGCGCGGGGTGGTGCGGGGGGAATAATAGCGGATGACTAGAAAATCTGGTGAAAACACTATGCAGGCAAGAGTGATTTTGCCTGTATTTTTGAATTTTGCTGCTCAAGAGCTTTCCCTTAGAAAAACTATCAAGCTATTTTGATTATAAAATCAGCCATGAAAACTGATTATTATTAATAATGCTGGTGTCTCTGTGCAATAGTGGGATGGTGCTAATAATTAGTGTTAGGAAAGAAGTCTGGCTAGAAAAGTAGACCTTGATCTTTTTTTCTGTCAAAATTTTGAGGGGGAATGCCATATAGCTCACTCATTCCATTGCGAAAATCATTGATTCCCCCATAGCTTGGATGACGAATGGTGATAACTTCTAGCCCAAATCTTCTTGCATATTGCGATGCATCTTGGCCGATTGCAACTATGCGACGAATCTTGAGCCAACTAATCAATATTTCGTTTAGCTCTTCAACTAGTAGAAGCTCTCGGACTGTAAATTTTCGATTAGAGAATGGATTATCCGGCTCGTGTGGATGAAATGGGAAAACATTCCATAAAAGTGGTGGTAGCGCTAGGGAGCGAAGTACGGACCAAATTTCTGATGCAGTTCGTTCAGAGATAGCGGGGCCCAGCGTAGCTCGTTTAAAATTGGTTCCTGGGTAGCGCTGAGTCATTTCAGGTAAATGAAATTCATCCGTTAGTGCTATGCCAGTGCGGCGGCCTCCGCGGTAACCAAGGTCTCTACCCATCCAAATAGTATCTATACCGATAGTTAGCGCTGCTTTTAGATATCCTTGTAGATTGCGACGGCGAGCGGATGCTGCGTCCGGGCGATCGTTAACAGCACAGATGTCCGAATAGGGATTAAAAACGTTATCCAGCTTCACTTGGGATAGCGCGTTCACGAAGTCGTTAGGAGTCATGGCGAACAGTCCCTGTCAGGAGCTGTGAAGGTTATGGCATGCTGTAGAACGTCCACGGTCACAATGCCCCCGCGGTGCTCCTGTAGCTTGCGAAAAATCTTAAATCCTTCAATTATAGCTTGCTCCCACTGCCAAAGTTGACATTTTTCTACTTCGTAGCCTTTTACCATGCTGCTAATCTGTTTGAGCAAGCCGTAGTCTAAACCCCTAGTCTGATCATCGGTATAAAAGTTTTTTTCTTTGGCATGATTAAAAATCCAAGTAGCAATACCTTCCTCAATAATCGCTGCACGGGCTCCATCTTCATTCTCATCTATTCGAGGATCGGACTTTCGTTTTCTTTTTAATAGTCCGCGAAGAACTGGCGACCATCCGAGAAATGCCAAATATGCGAGATGGAAAACATCGTGAAAACGATAGTCATCAGGCTCATTGCTATTGTCAGTTAGGCGGTCACCTATAAAAACTTCATTAAGGCTTTGAACGACGTGCCCGTTCTCTCGTGTGCCTCGTTCGATGAAGTTTATTTCTATTTTTGCAGGAAAGCGTTCGTGTTCAGCGAATCCTTCATCAAACGGCAGTGGATATGTTTTTTGCTCGCCAGGCCACCGGCTATGGATCTTTATAAGATTACTTCGAGCTACATCTTCTAATTTTAAATCGAAGCTGGCACAGCATATGGCAATTTCTGATAGGTGTTTTCCTATATCCTCCGCGCAATTTAGATTGGCCATGCTTTGATATTCAGTCAATCTCCTGTTAGCCATAGATCCTGCGTGATATGCAAGGATGCCTAGTTGGTGAGATCGATCAAGCGATTCAGGAGTGCGGCGGATCTCAAGTAGACTATCTATATGTCGAAAGGTTACGGGTTTGACCGCGTCTTGTAAGGACTCATGGTTTCTATTTCGCAAAGTCTTGATGCATTGTTCGCCGACATGATCTATGTCTATTTGTAAAAAAATTGCGATATTTATTAGATACCAAAGTGCATCCCCCAGTTCTTCTCCAGCTAACTCTGCTTCTGTAGAGGCTATCTTGTCTCGTCCAATCTTTTTGATGGCAGCGAGAAGCCCACCAATCTCACCAAAATAGCCAAATATGATTTTTCGGAAACCGTCATCATTCTGTTGAAACTGATTCGTTGAGAAAGCCTTTGCCTTGTAATCGGCAATCGATAGCGGGGCGGGTTGAGGTGAAAGCTTAAGCATAAAGAAGAATATCTTTCAAGAAAGTTTCTATATTTCTGTGCTGGCTATCTGCTGTTTATATTATAGCTTTTGACTCTGCTTTTTAGAATAAAAATCGAGATTTGCTATTCTGGTTTTGTCATATTTAGCAAGATAGTTACCAACATTTAGGGCGGCCGCGATTTCCTCTTTCTGGTAATTTTGTGAACCAGTCAACTACTTCATCTATAAATGCATTTGAATAATTTGACCTATAATTTCGACCATTTGGATATAAATCTTCCTGATTGAATTGCCTAAGATGAATTGGTATCATAGGTGCATTGTCACCCCAGTATATAAAGTCATTACTTATTAAAACATTTTTAGACCCAAGATCTCGATCGAAATTCAATTGATTTACTACACCACCTTCGTAACTGTGGTGAGAATCTTCTTGGAGCCATTGCCCTTCGTAGAAATGATAGATATTGTCGCCATAAGCAGCAGATTTGCTTGAATCAAAGCTCGCTTTTTTGGCCGAAAATCTGGGGTCATCCCAGTATTGTTGAAAATTCAGCTTCTCAGTTACGCGCATGGCAAAGATCATTCTTTCTTGAAGATTGATGGCTTTGCTGCCGCAGCCGACTACAATATCTCCAACCTGAGCACCTTCTCTAATTTGTGGTTTACACGTTGCAAGTGTGCAAACTCCATGGAATGGGTTGGGGGCAAAACCGTAGTCCCTTGATAGCTTGTACGAAAAAATTCTTGGCCGGCTCTTCATTGGCATTTGATCCTGGGAATTTTACGTCCTGAAGTTGAGTCTTTGGGCGATTCCCATACTTCCTCGCAGTTAAGCGCTCTGGGTAATTGTGGGCTGCCGACACCCACGACTGCAGTGGATATCTCGTCGAAGATTTGGGGAAGGGAGTTTGTACTTTCTACAACGGCAATAATCTTTGTTCCTAGTGCTCCTGCATGTTTGGCTGCACTCGTTAAGCTTTCGGGGGATTTTTTAGGAATCAAAAAAATGCAAACTTCTGCATTCTCAATGCACTCTTTTATCTCGGTATTCACTTTGCTGAGATTCCCTGCTTGCGCCGCCTCTGCTGCATCTTGATCTGCAATTGAAACGCAGACCTCAAATCCATTTTCACTGAGATGCTCAACTATTTTTGGTAAATCTTCCTCAAAATCACTGGTGTATACTATGCAGGCTTTTTTTTGCATGGACATATTTGGTTTGTTTAAATAATGTTAAGAAGCTTTATTTTTTGAAATACAAGTTCGCTAAATATTTTGAATATTTGAATTTATATGCAACCCCTATATTTAATAGTTAATCGATGCAATCTCATATAATATATTAAGTATGAGCGTAATAGTGGATATTTAATTCTCCTAATAAAAGATATTTCACATCAGGCGCACTTTTTCTCATAGAGAACCTGTCGTTCTCCAATCGGAACATATTCATAACCCCATAAGGCCTGCCGCCGGCTCTTTGACGCTTTTGCCGCGCTTGCCTAATCCCCCGCCGACCAGCGTTTCAAACTCTCGCCATGACATGTTGTTCAGCGCATCCGCGCTGGAGCTAGCCGAGATGGTTTCGAACAACCGGCTTCGGCGGCGCTGGCGCACGGCGGAAATGGCCGCGCCGGCCAAGCAGATGATGGGCAGGATGTATTGGCCTGCAGTGGCCAGGCCTTGCCAGATGGCTGTTGTGGCCAATTGGTCGATTTGCTGCGGGCTTTGTGCTGCAGGCAGGGGACGGATGGCAGTGGAGTGCAGCACCATGTAGCAGGCAATTGCCAATGCAGTGCCGGCCCACCAGGGGAGCGTGGCGATCAGATCCATGAGGTCTTCCGCCGTGCTGGACTTGCTTTTTCTTGCCACTCCTGCCCCTCCCTTGCTTCAAGTTGCAAAACATTTTGCGACATTTGAGGGCTAAATGCATTCCTGAGTCAATGGGTGCGGTGAAATGCATAGAAATTGACAATGACGATTTTTTCTGAAATGGCAGTCAATTCTTGCTATTTGCTATTGATTGAGTAGCGGGCAATGCAAGCCTGGCCTATGCAATTGCGGAGGCTTGCCGTTTGAGGCAATGGCGTGACCGTGCTCATTGCCGTGAGTCGCGCAGGGGACAGGATCCTTGGGGTGTGAGATAGCAATCCGGCTGCTGTCCTTATCCCCAGTGCTGTATGAATTTGTGTCACTTGTTTGGGGGACATACAGGGCCATGGCGGCTGCCTAGCATTCGGTCGACTGGAGCGCAAAAGAAGGACGGGCGATGACTGCGGTGCGGTCATTTCTTCAACGCCGCCGCTTGTTTGCACACCGATTCGAGGCCGAATCCGGCCTTTCACCATCAGGAGCCTTCGCCATGTCCGACTCTGCAAATTCAACGAATGCCTTCACTCCGTCTGCCGATATCTACAAGGGAATCTCCGTTCTCAGTTCAGAGGACTGGATCGGACTGACGACGTTCTTCGAGTCTGCAGTCACCGACAACCCGACCACTACGGAGCTGATGCGCGCCATGCTGGGCATGCAGAAGCAGGATGCTTTCAGGCCGGAGTTTTCCGAAGCGGTGGAGCTGTTCGTCACGCTCAAGGGTGTCGGCCAGAAGTTCAAGGCCGATGTACAGGACAAGATGCTGACCCTTGCCGACGATATCGTTCAGTACAACGATGTGGCGGCAACCACCTATGAGCGGTTGATCGAGCTGGTGGACCGTTTTGATCTGGAGGGAGCGCCCACCCCATCGGCGGAGCCGGCAGTGGAAGCGAAATGGAAGGCCCTGGTCAAGGTTTGGGAAAGCGATACGCCCAGCGGGCGTTCGGAGCAGATCAAGCGCAATTTCAGCAGCGCGCTGGAGCAGTTGATTGAAGACGCCAATGCGCGCTCGGTGCGTGCCTTCGCGCTGCAGAACTCCATTCTTGACAACGGCAACGGAATACTGGTGCGCCTGAATGCCTGCAAGACCGCATTCAATGGACAAAAGCAGAAGTTCACGACCACTCTGGGCGCCGAGGGTGCTGCCAACCAGAAGCTGAAGGCCGCCGTGGAGAAGCTGGAGAACGACTTGAAGGCCCTGCGCCGCAAGGAAAAGGATGAAGTCATCGTGCTGTCCACGTCTCCGGCCTATCTGGCGATTCCGCTTTTCGGGCCGCTGATTCTGGCGGGGGTGGATATCGGCGTGGGTGCGGACCTTGCGGTCACGCGAAGGAAGATTGCCGAGAAGGTGGATGAGGTGAGAACCATCCAGGCCACGATGGCTACGAACGAGCGATTCATCGGCTACTACAACCGAAGCAATGATCGCTTTGACAGCATCAGCAAGAGCATTGAAGACCTGGGTCCCAAGCTCAAGACGCTGGGCGAGGCATGGCGTGCGATTTCTGCCGATCTGGGCAACATACACAAGGTCTTGAGCACCACCGGCCGCAAGTCCCTGCAAGGGGAAAACTGGTTCAGCGTGACGGTGGTGCTGGGCACGGCCAAGAAGGGCTGGGCGCGTGTCGCCGGACACGCAGACCATTTCCGCCGTTTCGGCGGCACGCCGAAGAAGGCGCAGAGCGTGGACCAACTGGTGGAGCTTGCCAGCAAGAAGGCAGCCTGAGCGGCCTGCTCCGGCCTTTGTCTAATCGCTGCACAGGTGCAGTGCCTTACCTGGAACCACCCGCCATGACTTCAGCAATGACTCCCCTTGAATTGCGAACCCTGATCGATCGCTACCGAGCCGAGGGCCTGGTGCCGCCAGGGCCGCTGGTCTGCAGCGGTGGCCGCGCGCCGGACGGCAGCTTCAATCCCTTCGGCATCGTGGCCGATCTGGTGGTGGACCTGAAGGTGTCGCTGGACGAGGCCGACGCGGCCGGCCTGCAGGCGCTGGACATCCATGCCGATACCGTGGTGGTGCCCGAGGGGTTCGATAGGCGGCTTGACGGCTCGGTGCGGCGGCTGACGGTGGTTGCCCGCCGCATTGTTTCCGAAGGCACGACGGTGTTGCGCATGCTGCATGACGAGGACAACGAGCTCAGCAGGGTGCGCATTTTCGTGGAAGCCGTGGAGGGCCGGTTCACGCTGTACGGCGGCCCCACGCGCGACACCCCTTATGCGTTGGAGGCGGTCTGGGACACGGTGACGCGGCCGCAGTTCAGCAATTTCCTGTGGCAGGACAACCGGGCTGTGGTGAAGCACACCCCCGTGCCACCCGGCCTGTTGGAGCATGGCGAGCCGATGCACAGGGTGCTGGCCGCGCTGTTTGCCCTGAGCGCCGGCATGGCGGGCAGGCCCGGCCACAGCGAGGCTGAGCTGGCGTTGTGCCATGAGGCGCTGGCCTGGATCACGCGCTGGTCAGGGGTCGAGTCCGGGTTTGGCGAGTTGATCCAGGCGGCGGGTTCGCTGCAGCGTCTGCTGCCTGTCATGGGCGTTGACGGGTTGGCCAGGCCGATTCCTGATCTGAGCGCCGGCAGCTATCTGTCGCTGGCCAAGGCCCGGCAGGAGGTGATGGCGGCCATGGAGGCACACCTGCGCAGCCTGCGCGCCAGCGGCGAGCTGGCAGGTGCCGTGGGCAGCGTCGCGCAGGCGTTTGCAGACCGGGACACCTTGGACCTCAAGACGCTGGAGGCACGTTGCACCGAGCTGGAGCAGCGGTTGATTCAGCAGATCGAGGCCCTTGACCGCGCCGCACGCACGGTGCGCCAGGAGGAGCTTGAAGCGGAACTTGCCGCCATGCGGCTCAAGCTTGAAAGCGACGTTGCCCAGATCGTGCGCACAGTGAAGATGAGCCTGGAAATCGCCTTTGGCGTCATTGCGGTCGCGGGCAGCGTGGCGGCCCTGTGCGTGGGCGTGCCGCCCGACCCGAAGGCGTTGACCGAGACCGGTCAGAAAGGCGTGCTCGGCCTGAAGGATTTGTACGGGCAGGCCAAGACGCTTGGCGGCAGCATAGACGGCCCGCTCAAGGCGCTGAAGGCCCTGGGCCAGTCGTTTGCCATTCCGCTGCAATGGGCCAGGCACAACTCCAGCACGCTCAAGAATCTGGTGGATCCCGCCAAGGGCGCATTGAATGCGGTGCTGCCGGTGATCCGTGGGCCGCTGGGCGGGCTGGATGTCGAGGGGATTTCCCGGGAGCTGGGCGACACCATGCGTGCACTTGCGCTCATGCCGGATGCCAATGAAGCCAAGGCCGCCTGGACGGTGCTGGAGAACGATGCAGTCAACCGGCTGGATCTGGTGCTTGCCACGGAAGGCACCGAGGCTGCCGTGCGCAACGCCGCCAACACCCTCAAGACACAGGTGCAGAAGGTGGCCATCTATGGCCGCCTGCTGGCAGAGCAAAGCGCATCCAAGAATGCCATTGCCCGTGAGCTTGCCACGCTCAAGCTGGAGTACGTTGCGGTGATCGGCAAGCGCAAGCGCCTGCAGGCGCTGGAGCAGCAGGCGCTGACAGAGCTGGAGCGCAGCGCGCGGCTGCAGGGGGAAATCACCCTCAGGGCAGAAAGTGCGCGCCGCGGCTTCTACGTGGACTGCTTCGGGGTCCGCGCCGCACAGGCCTACGAGACAGGCAAGCAGCCTGGTCACCGTCTTTCGATGCCGGGCACGGCCGCTGCCATGGCAGATGCACACGCCACCCTGCTGGCAGACCACGCCAGCGCGCAGGCCGCCAATGCGAGGACCCAAGGGGATCTGCGGCGGGAATTGCGGGTCACTGACGCCGCGCTGCTGCAGCAGCTGGCGCATGGGCAGCCCATCAGCCTGTCCATTGCCACCAGCCATCCGGCACTGGCCAGCTACCGCCGCATCCGCCTTTCGTCGGTGCAGGCCTGGCTGGAGTTTGCCGATGTCTCGGCCCAGCGCATCAATGTCGACATGGTGACTGGCCGCGACTTTCACGACAGCACGGGCAACGGGGACGAGAGGCTTTTCTGCTCGCCCCTGAAGATCAACTTCACCTACGCCGGCGACCAGATCGAGTTCTCGCAGCATCTGGGAGACGTCTGCCCGACGCCGTTCACGACCTGGCTGATCGAAGTGCTGGAGCCCCGACAGATGCCGGCAGCGCCTCGGGCCCTGCGCCTGTTGATGGCCGGCACTGCAGCCAAATGACCCGGCTTCTGTGGCTGCCCGCCGCTGCCACGGCGCTGTGCTGCGGTGGCGCTCTGGCATCAAGCTGCCGCGTCGAAGCCGAGCCTGCGCGTGAGCCAGTCGCACGGCAGGTATGGACCGATATCGCCGAGTTCTCGTTCCTGACCGGGCTTGATCTGGACGATGCCAGCGGCCGCATGACGCTGGTAAGGAGCCTGGAGAGCATGCAGTCGTTCTCTGCACTGAAGTCGGCATCGGCCGATTGGGGCACGCTGCGTGCCCGTATCGACGGGCTGGCCGATACGGTGCAAAAGCTGGGGCAGGCCGTCGGGCGTTTGCAGCAGCTGTGCGACCAGCTGGATGCCGTTTCGCTAGCCCCCGACGCGCCGCTGGACGAGGCCCGATGGAATGCGGGTGTCGCAGCCGTCGAGACGGAGATGGATGCGGCCATTGCGGCGGCTGCACCCGTCGTGGCGCAACTGGAAAGTCATGCCTCGCTGCTTCGCGTGGCCGCCGCGCACCATGCCAGGCAGCCGCCACCGGCAAACGCGGTGGTCCGCCTTGGGCCCGCGCCGCAGGCGATGGCAACGGAATTCAGCACCCTGGCATTGCGCTGGCGGGCCGTGGCCTCCGACCTTGCAAATGCTCGCCGCATCTTGCCGGTGAGGCCGGTGCGTGGTTCATCCGCGCCCTTGATCGCCATGACGGCCGCCATGCGGGAACTGGCACGGATCTCCGCCGAGGCGCACGCGCTCTCGGCCCAGCGGCTCAGCGATGCGGATTTTCGGCGCTACGAGACGGGCGACTACCTGTACGACCAATGCCCCATGCTCAAGGACCGCCAATGGGTCGGGCTGCAGAACCTGTACTGGAGTGAAAGGCGCAACGCGGTAGCGCTGCTGCAGGGCACGGGCCTTGTGTCGCCTCCCGGCCTGTTCAACTTCGAGCCATGGCAGATTTCCGTCCCGGCCATGATTCTGGGCGCCGACAGATGGAGGTTCATGCGCACCGGCAAGGGCTACTGGCTGGTCCAGAATGCGGCGTACGGACCGGGCACCATGGCGCTCGATGTCACCAGCGTGGCCGGGAAATCGCATCTTGAGCTGAAGATGACGGCGTCAGCGGGAGACTCCCCACGCTTCAGCGGCCAGCAATGGCGCTGTGCGCCCAGCGACCTGCCGGGCCACTTCCATCTCTACAACCGCTTCCTGTCGGATGCCGTCGTGCTGGATACGGCCAATGACAATGGCATTGCCGTCATGCTGCCGGCCACCAGCCGCTCCTCTGGCCAGTATTGGCGTGTGATCGAGCGGTAAGAGGTACTTGGGGGCAGGACCCCCTTGATCTCAACCGCACTTGAGGTTGCATGCTCCAGGCTTTTCGTCGCCATGGCACTGCGCCATGGCCGGCGCAGACCCTGCAACCAAGAAGCATCCATGCCCCATCAAGATTCCCTCACGCTGGACGATCAGGTCCGGCCGACGACCACCGAGAGCTGGTCCATCCTGTCCTCCCCCTACCGCCTGACGACGATCGGCATCGTCTCGCTGGTGGCCTTGATTGCCTTTGAGGCCCTGGCCGTGGCCACCGCCATGCCAGCGGTGGCCCGCGCGCTCGATGGGGTGCCGCTGTATGCGGTTGCCTTTGGCGTGACCCTGGCCACCAGCGTGGTGGGCATGACGGTGGCGGGCGGCTGGTGCGACGCGCGCGGGCCGGCGGCGCCGCTGTGGTCTGGCATGGCGTGTTTTGTGGCGGGGCTGCTGCTGGCGGGCTTTGCGCCTTCCATGCCGGTGTTTCTGGCGGGGCGGCTGGTTCAGGGGCTGGGGGCGGGTGGCATGTCGGTGGCGCTGTATGTGCTGGTGGGCCGGCGGTATCCCGAGGCACTGCGGCGGCGCATTTTTGCGGCGTTTGCCACGGCCTGGGTGGTGCCCGCGCTGGTGGGGCCGGCGTTGAGCGGCCTGGTGGTGGAGCACCTGGGCTGGCGCTGGGTGTTCCTGGGCGTGCCCCTGCTGGCCTTGCCGGCCGGGGCGATGCTGCGCCCGGCGCTCCAGGGCCTGGGCGGCCATGGCCGGGGCATGCAGGGCGGTGTGCGGCGCGGGCTGTGGGCCCTGGGCGCGGCCACGGGCATCTGCCTTCTGTATGTGGGCGGGCAGAGGCAATCGGCGGGCGCCTTGGGGGCGGTGGCGGTGGCCGCGGCCTTGTCGCTGGTCTGCACCTGGAAGCTCTTGCCGGCCGGCACGCTGCGCGCCGGGCGCGGGCTGCCCAGCGTGATCGCCTTGCGCGGGCTGGTGTTTGCAGCATTCTTCGGGGCCGAGGCGTTCCTGCCGCTGGTGCTGGCGCGCGAGCACGGGCTGTCAGCACCCATGGCGGGGTTGGTGCTGAGCGCGGGTGCGCTGGGCTGGTGTTCCGCCTCCTGGTACCAGGGACACAGCCGCAACGGGTGGAGCCGTCACCGCTTCCTGCGCGTGGGCACCAGCGCGGTGCTGGCGGGCGTGCTGCTGACGGCATCCGTGGCCTGGCCGGCCGTGCCCGTGTGGGTGGCGGTGGTGGGCTGGATCGTGTCGGGGCTGGGCATGGGCCTGCTCTCGGCAAGCCTGTCGGTGCTCACGCTATCCATGTCCGCGCCCGGCGAGCAGGGCGCCAACAGCTCGGCCCTGCAGCTGTGCGAGGCCATTGCCGTGGCGGCCACCCTGGCCATTGGCGGATCGCTGTTCGCGGCCTTGCTGGAAACTTCGGCCCAGGCGGCCTATCTGGCGAATTTTGGGGTTGCGGCGGGGGCGGCGGTGCTGGCGGCGGTGATCGTTGGGCGAACGGATACGCGGCAGGTGTTTGTGGGGTGAGGAGGCCGGCTTTGCCATCACAAAGATTGCTGGATGAGTGTTTAAGCCTGGCTCTGTAGGACGTTCGCGCAGGGGCTGGCGCGCTCCGGGACCACGCCTTGCCCCGTGGCGCCTGTGCTGTGATGGCGGCTTGTCCAACCAACGCACAGGAGAAACACATGTCCGAGAAAACCGCTTCCGTCCATTGGGAAGGTGCAGGCAAGACCGGCCAGGGCCGCATCAGCACGGAGACCGGCGCGCTCAAGGACCATCCCTATGGCTTCGGCAGCCGCTTCGGTGATGACCGCAAGGGAACGAATCCCGAGGAGATCGTGGGCGCCGCACATGCGGCGTGTTTCACGATGGCCTTTGCTTTTGCCTGCGAGAAGGCGGGCATCGCCACCGAGATGCTGGACACCACAGCCAAGGTCCGGCTTGCCAAGGACGGCGAGGGCTTCAAGATCGACCGCATTGCCCTCACGCTGCAGGCCAAGGTGCCCGGCATCGATGATGCGCAGTTCCAGAAAATCGCCCAGGAGGCCAAGTCCCAGTGCCCGCTGTCCAAGGCGCTGGCAGGCGTGCCCGAGGTGACCTTGGCGGCCACGCTGCTGCATTGAGTTCGCACAGGCGCTTGTGCCGGGAGGAGGGGCAGGGCAGGTGCAGCGCTCTGGCTTGCCGGGCGCTCAATCCTGGGCCGCGAAGCCTTTGCTGCAATCGCCGCAGAACAGGTTCAGCCCAGGCTTGCCCCAGACATTGACGGGCGCAGCGCAGCCGCCGCAGCGGTACTTGACGCGCAGGGACTTGTTGACGGGCTGCACCATGGTCTCGCCGGTGGTGGAGCCCGGCACAGCCACCGAGGTGCCCACGGGCCGCACGGCTTCGGCCAGGGCGGGCACTGAGGACATGGGCGGCTGGGTGCCTTGCATGCCCTGGATCTGCGTGGCCATGCTCCACTGGCCCGTGACCACATGCTCGATGGCCGGGAAGCGGTCGTACCAGCTCAGTTGGAAGCGCGTGGTCAGCAACTGCCCGCAGGCCGCGAGGAAGGGGCCTCCCGCCATGGCGTAGTCGGCCATCATGTCGCCCGTGCGCCGGCCGCCGGGCCGGCCCGTGGACGAGGGCATGAGGCCCAGCGATTCCAGCTTGTCCGCCCATTCCTCGTTGTGATACCGCGCGCGGCCCGGCTTGCCGAAGTGGTGCTGCCACAGGTGCGTCATCTCATGCACCAGGGTCTGCAGCGTCTCGATGATGGGCACGGCCGCGAAGTAGGCGGGGTTGAGCGCAATCTCGTCCGTGGTGCTGCCATCCAGCGACGCAAAACGCGCGGCAGAGAAGTAACCGCAGGTGCGTTTCTCGCGCTGCAGCGTGATCAGGCAATGGGGCAGGGCATCGTCGAACAGGCGCTGGTTGAAGTGCTCGTAGGCCTGCTGCAGTTCGGAATAGGTTTCGCGCGTGGGGACTGCGCGCGAAGAGGAAAGGGAAGATGCAAGGGAAGAGGCAGTGGCCGAGAGCATGGCTGGATTGTGCAATACAGCCATGCCGCCATTGGCGAGTTTCAGGGCGATCCGTCCTGCACGTTCAACGCCTGCCCAATCGCATAGAACTGCCCACCCGCCACGTAGTGCAGGCTGCGCAGCGCGGGGTCGGCGTCCTCGAAGTGCCAGTGGCCGTCGCTGAATACGCGGGTGTCGGACCAGGCGCCCACGATCTCGCCGATGAACAGGTCGTAGGCCTGCTGGTTGTGGGGCTCGGGGATGAGTCGGCAGGCCAGCCAGCCGGCGCAGCCGTCCACGAAGGGCAGGTCGAACCCGTCCATGCCGAACAGCTGAACGCCGCTGGTGGTGAGCTTGCCGGCATCGGTGGACAGGCTGAGCGTGCCGACCTCGTGCGTGAGTCGCAACTGGGCGGCCGTGGGCACCTGGATCACGAACATGCCGCTGTGCTCGACCAGGGCGCGCGTGGCCGTGGCCTTGTCCAGCACCACGGTGAGCTTCGGGGGCGCGAAGTCCAGCGCGCAGCACCAGGCTGCGGCCATGACGTTGTCCACGCCGCCGTGGCGGGCCGAGACCAGGACGGTGGGGCCGTGGTTGATCAGCCGGTAGGACTTGGCGAGATCGACCGGGGCGATATGCGGGTTCATGCAGGGGTTCCTGAAGGGTTCTGTTTTTGCGCGTGCAGGCGCCAAGTTCATTCGGCCAGCGCCTCGGAAACCACGATATGGACGCCGGGCCTGGCGTTGACAGCTGCCTCTATCAAAGCCTGGGCAATGCGGTGCGCGGGGTTGAGCCGCCAGCGCCGGGGCAGCAGCGGGCCCAGGGCGCCAAGAACGCCGACCATGGCGCGCTCGCCCGCGCGGTGTTCGGTGCGCGGGCCGCTGATCAGGCCGGGGCGCACGAAGGTGAGCGATGCGAAGCCCTGGCTTTGCAGGTCGCGCTCGAGCTCACCCTTGACGCGGTTGTAGAAGATGCGCGAGCCAGCGTCGGCGCCCATGGCCGAGTTCAGCACATAGGTGGGCGTGCCGTGGCGATGGGCCAGGCGGGCGGCCAGCAGCGGATAGTCATGGTCCACACGCTGAAAAGCCGGCTGGCTGCCGGCTGTCTTGATGGTGGTGCCCAGGGTGCAGACCAGGGCATCTGCTCGCCACCAGTCGGCATCTTCGGGCAGGTGCTCGAAATCGACGATGGGGGCGAGCAGCCTGGGATGCGCCGGCAGCGCCCGGCGTACCGGGGCTACGATGCGGGTGATGCGGCTGTCGGCCAGGGCCTGTTGCAGCACCTGGCTGCCCACCAGCCCCGTGGCGCCCACGATCAGTAGTTGCATGGCTTGGTCTTTCGATGGGTCATTCGATGAGGACGCAGGTCAGCCAGTGTGCCGCAGATCGTGGGGTGGATGGCCGGCTCAGGCGGCCACTGGCCAGTCCGTGTAGCCTTGGGCACCGCCGCCGTAGTAGGCCTCGTGCGGGGCCACGGCCAGTTCCTTGCCATGGCGCAGGCGGGCCACCAGGTCGGGGTTGGCGATGAAGGGGCGGCCGATGGCCACGGTGTCGATCAGGCCCTTGGCGCGGCGGTCCATGGCCAGTTCCAGGTCATAGCCGTTGTTGCCCATGTAGGCGCCGTCAAAGAGCTTGCGCAGCGCGTCCAGGTCCACGCCGGGCGGCAGTTCGCGCGAGCCGCCGGTGGCGCCTTCCACGACGTGCAGGTAGGCCAGGCCGAAGCGGTTGAGCTGGGGGATCAGGTAGCCGTAAAGCGCCATCACATCGCTGTCCAGCGGCGTGTTGCCGGCGTTGGGCGTGACGGGCGACAGGCGGATGCCCACGCGGTCGGCGCCCCAGACCTTGGCCACGGTGTCGGTGACTTCCAGCGTCAGGCGGGCACGGTTTTCGATGCTGCCGCCATAGGCGTCGCTGCGGTGGTTGGTGGAGTCGCGCAGGAACTGGTCGAGCAGGTAGCCGTTGGCCGAGTGCACTTCCACGCCGTCAAAACCTGCACGCTTGGCGCATTCGGCCGCATGGCGGTATTGCTCGACGATGCCGGGGATTTCGCTGGTTTCCAGGGCGCGGGGCATGGATACCTCGGCCACGCCGTTGGGCGTGAAGGTGACGCCTTCGGCCTTGATGGCAGAGGGGGCGACAGGGGCCACGCCACCGGGCTGCAGGTCCACGTGCGAGTAGCGGCCCACGTGCCACAGCTGGGCCACGATCTTGCCGCCGGCCGCATGTACGGCGTCGGTGACCTTTTTCCAGCCGGCAACCTGTTGCTCGGTCCAGATGCCGGGCGTGAGGTTGTAGCCTCGGCCCTGTGCGGAGATGTTGACGGCTTCGCTGATCAACAGGCCCGCGCTGGCGCGCTGGGCGTAGTAGGCGGCGTGCAGTTCGGTGGGCACGCCGTCGTCACCGGCGCGGCTGCGGGTCAGCGGGGCCATGACGAAGCGGTTGGCGAGCGACAGGCCGCCCAGTTGGGTGGGGGAGAACAGATCGGTGTGAAGGCTGTGGTCGGTCATGGTGTGCAGTGGTGGTGGTTGAACAAAAAGGAAGAGGGATGGGTAAAGGGTGTAGGTTTTAAAGTTGACCAGTCGTCTACAAACAAGGCAAATAAAAAGTAGCGGCCCGGCCTGCTCAGCCCAGCAGCCGCTTCGTGGACACAAGGGCTGCGGCAAATGGCTCCTCATGCCGGCCCAGCTTGGACAGCAGGGAGGCGCCCAGCCACAACTGGTACAGCGATTCAGCCAGCGCAGGCGCGTCCAGGTCGGATGTGATGGAGCCATCGGCCTGGCCGGCGCGCACGCAGTCGGTCAGCCGGGTGATGATGGCGTCGGTGCCAGTGCGCAGCACCGAGCGCATGTCGTCGGACAGGTCGCAGACCTCGGGGCCCAGCTTGACCACGAGGCACTGGCCTCCTGCATGGGCCGAGCACTGGTTCTGCGTCCAATGGCGGAAGTAGGTCATCAGCCGGGAGATGGCCGGATCGGGCGTCTCCATGAGCGCATCGATCTTGGCCAGGTACTCGTCGAAGTACTCCTGCAGCAGGGCCTGGCCGAACTCTTCCTTGGACTTGAAGTAGTAGTAGAAGGAGCCCTTGGGCACGCCCGCAGCCGCGACGACCTCGGCCAGGCCGACGGCCGTATAGCCTTTCTGGGTCATCAACGCCTTGGCCACATCAAGGATGTGCTGGCGTGTTTCCTGTGCGGGTTTCTTCATGGGATCGAAGTCTAACGTAAAAACCGACCAGTCGTCTACAAACTTTGTTCCCGAGTCATTCCTGCGGTGGCAAGGCCTGTGCCGTGTCGGGCAAGTCACCCGGCCGGATGATGCGCGCAAGGCCCATCCTGTCGCTCAGAAAGTCGATCAAGGCCCGGGCGGCGCCGGACTGGAATCGGTTGGGCATGTACAGCATGAACATGCGGCCCTGGTTGATGCTGAATTCGTAGTCCTGCATGGCCAGCACGACGCGGCCATCTTCCACCTGGCGGCGCACCATGTAGTCGGGCACCAGCCCCACGCCTAAACCGCCAGTGATGCAGTCGCACAGGAAAGGGTAGCTGCGCGACATCAGCGTGGGCGTGATGTCCAGCTCCTCCAGCGGCTGGCCGTTCCGCGCGATCTGCAGGCGCACCTTGCCGCTTTCTCCGCCCGATGTGATGAGCGGCGTGCGCGACAGCTCGGACGGTGTCTCCGGCAGGCGGTGGCTGCGCAGCCAGTCGCTGGAGGCGCACAGGCTGTAGCGCACCGGCCCCATGTCGCGCGCCACCAGCATGGGTGGCGGGTCGGACATGACGCGGATGGCGATGTCCACGCTGTCCTTGAGCAGGTTGTCTATGAAGTTCTCCAGGCGGATGTCCAGCACCACCTGCGGATGGGCGCGCTTGAACTCGATCAGCCACGGCGCCATGACCAGGTGGCCGTAGCCGGTGGGCACGCTCAGCCCGATCTTTCCCGAGATGCCGTCCGTGCTGCTTTGGGCCAGCTCGCGCACCAGTTCGGTCTCGTTGAGGATGTTGCGCGCATGGCGGTAGATGCGCTGGCCGACCTCGGTGGCCTCTACGCCCTGGGGTGTTCTGCGCAGCAGCGATGCGCCAAGGGACTTCTCCAGCCGGGCCAGGTGGTAGCTCACGTTGGCCCGCGACATGTTCAAGAACTTTGCCGCCTGGCTCAGGTTTCCGTGCTCGATGATCTGGACAAGGATGTTGAATGCCAGGAGATCCATGCGTTGCGGTCCAAGGGGGTGTCAATATTGTTTGACATGATGTCAACCGCCGCCGCCATTGTCAAAGAGAGTGCGCTGGGCAGAATGGGCCAGCCAGAACACATAAACACTCAAGGAGACAAGATGGCAGGCATCACAAAAAGACAGGCGTTGGCCAAGGGCATGGCGCTGGGCGCCATCGGCATGGCTGCGTTCGCATCGCTGTGCGGCGCGGCGCAGGCCAATACCGATACCGGCGCCTGGCCCGACAGACCGATCCGCCTGGTCGTTCCCTTCCCGCCGGGCGGACCCACCGATGGCGCGGCGCGCGTCTACGCCGAGGCGCTGGCGCGCCAGCTGGGCCAGCCCGTGGTGATAGAGAACAAGCCCGGCGCATCGGGCGCGGTGGCGGCAGGCCAGTTCCGCACGGCAGCGCCTGACGGCTATACGCTGATGATGATGGTCACGCCCACCATCATGGCGCCGCATTTCTTCAAGAACGTCAAGTTCCACCCGGCCACGGATTTCGCCCCGGTCACCAAGATCTATGACTTGCCCAATGTGATTGCGGTCAATGCGCAGTCGCTGCCCAAGGTGACGGACCTCAAATCGCTGTTTCAGTACGCCAAGGCGCAGCCCGCCACGCTGGACTACACCAGCTCCGGCGCGGGCAGCTCGGGCCACCTGAGCATGGAACTGATGAAATCCGCCAAGCTGCACACCATGCAGCACGTGGCCTACAAGGGCAGCGCGCCCGCCATGAACGACACGCTGGGCGGCGTGGTGCCGGTGATCTATGCGGACATGGTGTCTGCGCTGCCCCATATCCGCAGCGGGCGGCTGAGGGCACTGGCCGTGGGCACGCCGCAGCGCGTGAAGGCGCTGGACGGCGTGCAGACCATGGCCGAGCAGGGCTTTGGCGGCTATGAGGCATCGTCCTGGGGCGGCCTGGTGGCACCCAGGGACACGCCGCGCGCCATCATCGACAAGCTCAGCGCCACCTCGCGCCAGCTGCTGGCCACCGACGAGGTGCGCGACCGTTTCGAGAAGATCGGCGTGGCGGCCGCCTACCTCAACCCCCAGGACACCGAGGGCCTGATCCGCAGCGACTACACGCGCTGGGGCGAGGTGGTGCGCACCAACGGCCTGGGCGCGGAGTGAATCCATGGCCATGAGTCCTATCCCTGCGCAATCCATGTTCCGGCCCCTGCGGGCCGTTTGCAGCCTGGCCGATGTCGAAGCCATCGAAAGCCGGCCCATGGCGCAACTGATCACCGCGACTTCGGTCTACGACCTCTTTTGCAACTCCGAGCGTGAGCACGGCCAGGGCAGGGCGCTGAGCTTTCTGCCCCAGGCCGGCAGCGTGGATGATGCCCGGCACCTGAGCTATGCCGAACTGCTTGGCAAGATCCACCAGACGGCCAATGCCCTGCATGCGCTGGGCATGGGCGCCAGCGACACGGTGGCCATCCTGCTGCCCGGCTGCATGGAGTACCACTTTGCGCTGTGGGGCGGCGAGGCGGCGGGCATCGTGCAGCCCATCAATCCGCTGCTGAGTGCCGAGAAGATCTCTGCCCTGATGCGGACCACGGGCGCGCGCTTTCTGATCGCCTGGGCGGACGAGGACGATGCCGGCATCCGCGAGAAAGTCATGGCGCTGGATGCGGACCTGGCGCATGTGCTCTGGGTCTCGCATGAAGGTCGCGTTCCCCAGGGGGATGGACAGCGCTGGCCCGCCAGCGATCTGCATGCCGCCCTGGCCGCCCAGCCCTCCGACTGGTTGGTGAGCGGGCGCCAGCCCCAGGCCGGCGACGTGGCGGCCTATTTTCATACCGGGGGCACCACGGGTGCGCCCAAGATTGCCGTGCAGACGCATGGCGCCCAGGTCTACACCGCCTGGGCCAGCGTGCAGATGCAGGGCCTGAACACGGCCGACCGCACCATCAACGGCTACCCGCTGTTCCATGTGGCGGGCGTGCTGCCGGGCTCGCTGGCCTGCTTCTCGGCCGGGGCCCACGTCATCATTCCGACCACGGGGCTGTTTCGCAACAAGGCCGTGATTGCCGGCTTCTGGCGCATGGCGGCACAGTGGAAGCCCACGCTGATGTCGGCCGTGCCCACGGTGCTGGCCGCGCTGGTGGAGGTGCCGCTGCAGGGGGCCGATGTGTCCTCCATCCGCTACTTCCGCACGGGCGCCGCGCCGCTGTCGCCCGAGGTGGCGGCGCGCTTCAAGACGCACAGCGGCTTCCATGTGCACGAGAGCCTGGGCATGACCGAGATGACGGGCATCTCCACCATCACGCCGCCCGGTCTGCACGCGGCGGCCGGACATGTGGGCCTGCGCCTGCCGTTTGCGCGCCTGGCCGTGCGCCGCATGGGGCCGGACGGCAGGCCATCGAGCCAGGAAGCGGCGGCCGGCGAAACCGGCATGGTGGTGTTCCAGTCGCCCAACCTGTTTTCCGGGTACCTGGGTGGCATCGCGCCGTCCAGCTACCTCACCGATGACGGCTGGCTGATCACGGGGGACCTGGGCTCGGTCGGCGACGATGGCCTGCTGCGGCTGCGCGGGCGTTCCAAGGACGTGATCATCCGCAGCGGCCACAACATCGATCCGCAGGTGATAGAGCAGGCGCTGGAGCGCCATCCCGCCGTCAATGCCTGCGCCGCCGTGGGCGCGCCCGATGCCTATGCGGGCGAGGTGCCTGTGGCCTTTGTCGCTCTCCACCCCGGCGCTCAGGCCGATGAGACCGAACTGCTGGCCTTTGCCGCAGCCGGCGTGGACGAAGCGCCTGCGCGCCCGCGCTATGTGCGCATCATCGATGCGCTGCCCACCACCAACGTGGGCAAGGTCTACAAGCCGCGCCTGCGCAGCATGGCAGCAGAAATCTACGCCCGCACCCTGGTCGCCCAGGCGCATGAGCGCATGGGCCTGCCGCTGCCGCCCGCCGACAGCACCACGCATGCGGAAGGCGAGGGCTTTGTGCTGCGCCCGGCCAGGGCGGCTGACCGGAGCCCTTGGGAGCGGGCCGCCGAGGCGCTGGCCTTCACGGGCGAGCCGGTGCGCATCGAGGATGCCGCCTGAACACTGGGCCGGACCCCATTGCAGACACCTGATGAACTGCGGCGGGGTGGTGCGCAATGCGCATAGAATGCAAACCATTCGCATTCAATAATCAATGCGGCGACATGCGGCCGCACCCCACTCCCCAAGCACGTTCATGCCGTCGGCCCGTTGTGGCGTCGACGGCTGTTTTTTTGTCCTTTGAGGAAGCTGCAATGAAGAAACACTGGATTCTTGTCTCCGCACTCCTGGCCGCCAGCGGCGCCAGCCAGGCCCACCAGATCTGGCTGGAACAGCCGGCCGGCGAAACCGCCGTGATCCGCTTTGGCGAGTTTGGCGACAACCTGCGCGAGACATCGCCGGGCCTGCTCGACAAGTTCGGCAAGCCAGTGGCCACCCTGGTGTCTGCCCAGGGCGAGAAGGCGGCCGATGGCCGCAAGACCGGCACCGGCTTTGCGCTGCCCTTCAAGGCCGGCCAGGGCGACAGCATCGTGGCCGAGGATGCCGGCTACCCGCTGTACACCAGCAAGAAGGGCGAGCAGGAACTGCGCAACTGGTACCACCCGGCCGCGCGCCTGATCACCGGCTTTGCTGCCCAGGCCCCGCGCCTCACGCTGGATGTGGTGCCCTCGGGCAAGGCCGGCGAGTTCAAGGTCATCTACAAGGGCCAGCCGCTGCCCAAGGCCAAGGTCGTGCTGACCGTGCAATCGGGCTGGAGCAAGGAAGCCCATGCCGACGAGCAGGGCCTGGTGCAGTTCGACATGCCCTGGAAGGGCACCTACGTGGCCGAAGCCACGCACGACGAGCGCAGCGGCGGTGAGCGCACCGGCCCGAACGGTGCAGAAAAATACGACGGTGTGCACTATGTGACCTCGGTCACCTATGTCAAGCCTGAAGGCGTGGCGCCCATCGCTGCCGGCCCTGCGGCCAAGCCCAACAAGTAAGCGCTGCGGCCAAACACCTTGGCCCCAGACGCAGGCAGCCATGCCTGCCGGCCTCCATGCCTCATGCATGGAGGCTTTTTTATGGGCGCTGCAGTAGGAACACATGGGTGGGTGCGGGATTCGTCGTATACGATTGAATATTTCGTAAAGAGAGGGGCGTTGGCTCAACGCCGCGTTCTAGAGGAGGAAATCCATGTTCAAACGCATACGGTCCCGCGGCCTGGCGCCGCTCCTGGCGCTGTTGTTGGCTGGCTCGGCCAGTCTGGCCCATGCCGATGAAGGCCTGCTGCTGGCCGCTGGCGCCGGCTACCGCAAGCCCGTGCTGGAACTGCTGCATGCCTTCAGCCAGGCCACGGGCATTCGCGCCGAGGCCAGCTTTGGCAACATGAAGCAGATCGAGACCCAGGCCCGCCAGAACCCCGAGATCGCCGTGCTGATCGGCGACCGCGCCTTTGTCGAGCCCATGCAACTGGCCGAGCGCTACATCACGCTGGGCCAGGGCCAGCTGGTGCTGGTCGCCGCGCGCGGCCAGCGCCTGGAAAGCGTGCAGGACCTGGCCAGGCCCGAATTCAAGCGCATTGCCATCGCCGACCGCAGCAAGGCCGTGTACGGCAACGCGGCGCGCATCTGCCTGGAGCGCCTGGGCCTGGCGCAGACGCTGGGCGAACGCCTGGTCGAAGTGGCCACGGTGCCCCAGGTCAGCGCCTATGTGACCACC
Organism: Delftia acidovorans NBRC 14950; assembly: GCF_001598795.1. Taxonomy (GTDB): domain Bacteria; phylum Pseudomonadota; class Gammaproteobacteria; order Burkholderiales; family Burkholderiaceae_C; genus Comamonas; species Comamonas acidovorans. The sequence goes on from NZ_BCZP01000009.1 coordinate 158,347, forward strand.
GGCGAGGTGGACGCAGGCTTCGTCAACAAGACCGAGGCCCTGGCCCTGAAAGACCGCGTGGGCGCCAGCGTGCCGGTGGCGGCCAGCTGCCATCCGCCCATCGAACTGAGCCTGGCCGTGCTCAAGGGCCGCGCCTCATCGCCGCAACTGCAGGCGCTGCTGGACTTCATCGCCACGCCGCAGGCCCGCCAGGTGCTGGAGCGGCACGGCCTTTGATGGGCCACCCATTGCCTGCTGGCAGCTGACAGTCCATGACCGCCTCCGTTTGCGCCCAGGCGCCGCTAGCCCTGACCGCGCATGTCATTGCCTGGAGCCTGCTGCTGCAATTGCTGGTGGGCGCAGGCCTGGGCTGGCTGCTGGCGCGGTGCCGGTTTGCGGGGCGCCAGCTGGTCGATGCACTGGTCAGCCTGCCGCTGGTGTTTCCGCCCATCGTGCTGGGCTATGGCCTGCTGGTGCTGCTGGGCCGGCAAGGGCTTGTCACCCAGATGCTGCCGGCCGTGCTGCGGCCCGACATCGTGTTTTCGCAAACTGGCCTGGTCATTGCGGCCTTCATTGCCGGGTTGCCGCTCATGGTCAAGCCCACGCAGGCCGCCTTTGCAGGCACTTCGCCACGCCTGCTGGAGGCGGCGGCCATGCTGGGGCACCGCCCCTGGTCGGTGTTCTGGCGCATCGAGCTGCCGCTGGCCCGGCGCGGCATTGCGGCCGGCCTGATCCTGTCGGGGGGCCGTGCGCTGGGCGAGGTCGGCCTGTCGCTCATGCTGGGCGGCAACATCAGCGGCCGGACGGAAACCCTGTCACTGGCCATCTACAACAACGTGCTGGATGGCAATCTGGCCTGCGCCAATCAGCTCTCTCTGATGCTGGGCGTGCTGGCCATGGCGGCCTTCATGGTGCTCAGGCGGTTTGGCGCGCTGTGAGCGGCCTGGCAGGGCGCAAGCTGGAAAGAACTCAGGGCAGGAACGGCGAAGACAGCAGCCGCAAGCCGATGGAAAACCACCGCTCCTGCGTGCTGCTGCCGGCGCGATTGCCGTAGGTGGCATCGATCTGCACATGTCCAGGCACCAGCCAGTAGCGCAGGCCCATCTGGTAGAAGGGCTTGCCCTGGTTCTGGCCGAATGTCTCGGCAATCAGCCAGGTGCTCTGGCTCAATTGGGCCTCGGTGGCCAGGCCCCAGGTCATGAGGTTGCGATGCGCCTGCGCCGTGCGCAGCCAGCCCACGTTGGTGTGGAAGAACAGCCGGTCATCGCGCAGCGAGAACGTGACGGGCACATAGGCGTACAGATCCCCCCGGCCCTGGCCCTCGTCATTCGGATGCCGGGCATTGCCCACGGCCAGGCCCCAGCCCCAGCCATTGGGCTGCAGTTCCTTGAACAGGGTCTTGCCCTGGATCACCACATCCGTGGTCCGGCTGCTGCCGTCCTCTCGCGTGCGTGCCGCGCCCAGCGTCAGCTCCAGATTGCCCGTGAAATTGCAGGCCGGCTGCGCCCAGAACTCCGTGCTGTCCTTTTTGGACTTGACCCAGCTTTCCAGCTGGCAGGACTTGGCATCGACGATGCGGGCATCGTCCGTGATCATGGGGCGAGCCGCGTAGGTCGGGCCGCTACCTAGGGCCGCTACCAGGCCCAGGGCTGCGGCCGTCCAAAGGGAGTGGGAATTGCGCATGGCCCGCCATCCTAAAGCCGAAAAATGACGCCACCAGAACATTGCTGTGCCAGGAGCGCCACAGCAACGGCTGTGCACGGATTGACCCCATATGGCCCCATATGACCCTATATGCCCTTATATGGCTGGCACGTCGAGGCACAGACGCAGACCCGCCATCTGCCCGGGCATGTTGGCCAGCGGCAGCCGAAGCTCCGTCAGCAGCATGGCCTGCTGCATGGGATGCTGAAACGGATAGAACGCCGCCGCACCTCCACGGATGCGCCATTCGTGCGGGCTGGCCTGCAGCCGGGTGAACGTGGCCACCGCCAACGCCGCCATTCCCCAGGGATTGGAGGCCGCGCGGTTGAGCCGACCATCGCCAAACTGGGCCAGGCACACATCCCCGGACAGATCGCGCTGGGGAACCGCGTCCCCGCACACATACAGCCGCTCCGCGCCCGCCTTCGCAACGTACTCCCACTCATGGTCCCAAGGCAGGCGATAGCCCGTGGCGGCCAAAAAGCGTTGCGCTTCCTCTTGCGTGACATAGGCGGGAAACGGCCCGTCCTCGCTGTAGAAATCAGGCCGCTCCAGCCCATCGCACAACTCCACATGCTCTTCAATCACCCACTCGAACGTGGGAAAGCGGCTCATCAGAAACGCGGGCACATGCACGGGACCCGCCTCATGCGCTGCATGGATCACTGGCGCAATCAAGGACCAGTCCTCCGCAGGAATCGAACCGCGCAACGTCGCCAGCCGCTGCGCCGTTGCCCCGTAGGTGAAATCGCCGCCCAGGACCAGGGTCAGCGCGGTCTCATGCTGCGCGTCGTAAAAGCAGGGAACCTCCCATGCCGCGCCCTCAGCAGGTTCTGTAGAGACGAACGGTTTGGCGAACTCGAAGCCGCGCGACAGCCCCTCCAGAATGGCTTGGCAAATCTCTGCGCGGCGGGAGGGCAGGGTGGATTGCCAGGATTTGGGGCTGGCGAGTTCAGGGATGGTGTGCATGGTCGGGACAAAATCACATGACTTCAAACAGATGAAATTTGAGGCCGTGCGGATTCTTGCAGAAATCTTCAGGCAGCTCGCCACGCATGGTCAGATCAGACTTTTTGTCTCTGATGTAAACGTCCATCTCATAGCCCCAGTCTCCGGAATTCAATGGATAGATCCTGATGGAGACACGATCGTCTTCGGCATAAAAATCATCATTCTCCTGAGTGATCTTGTTTCCCGTGGGAGGAGGGGATAAGGCAGTGAAATCGTCTTTTCCGAGATAATTTTTCAATGCTTCACACGCCTTATCCATCTGCAACGGGCTGATGCTGAAGCGGTTTTCAAGAGATTTTTCAATCGTGATGAAAGAATGCGGCAGCCAGCAATTGTATGGTTTCCTCAGCAAGTTGAAGATTGAGGGGCATGAATATTATTGGGTTGCGTTGATTCGTGTCGGCGGCTGCTGAAGAAATCTATTGCTTTGACTTGCTTGATTTTTTAGACCATCTCGGACTATTTGGAATTTAGGGATTCAACCAACGCCGAACCAAGATTGTCGCCTAATTTCCTTGCCGCGTTCCAGTCCAGATCTCCTAAGGGAACGGACCAAACAGAACAGTCGTTGGGGAGAGATCTGAAAACATAGCCAACTCCTCCGCCGTCCGTGGCAAAGCACAAAGCCTTGGCGCCAAGATACTTCTGAATGCAAAATTCTCTGTTGAGTTGATCAATGTCGTTCAGCGGCCAGAAAACTAAATATAGAGCCCCGAAATCACCCTCTCCTCCATTGGACCAATGCATCCATTGGGTGTAGTCGCCAGGCAGATTCATCCTTCTTGATGTGTCCTTGATTGTTTCTTCTTCCAAAGGAGGGTCACGATGATACCTGCCTGACATCAAGGTCATGATGGTGTCGATCGTGCTGGCCATGGTTATTGATTGTTCAAATAGCTAGAGATCAGTCTTAGAGAAAATTACAAAATCACCGTTGTTCGGATTATTGCCTCCTTTCCAACCACAGGGAAATCCTGATGACTCATATATTTTGAATAATTTCTCGAAGAAATTGATTTTTCTTCTGAGAAAAGTCTGGCTTTTGCACAAGCCACAAGATCTTCGTAGAAGATGTTTGTCAGAAAATTGTAGTCATCATCATCCAGATTTAAATCAATCATCAGATGCTTGTTATTTGTTTTTATTTTTTCGTAATAGTTTTCCGAATCACGATGCATTGCGAAATTTTCTAACTGGTTTGGCGGCGTGGGTATTTTAATTTCGCCCTGAGCGGAATTGAATATATCTGGCAGAAAGTAATATGGAATTTTTATATCTTGATCGGCATATATTTCCAGGGCTTTATGTATATTTTTGATGATTTCTGTATATTTATCATTATTTTTGTATATGCCGCCGAGAAATTTTCCATCTCTCATGAAAATGAGAATATCTTGCACGTCCGCTGGATAATCCGGTATGGTTGTCATAGGTTTTTATTTTCTGAAGTTATTCAAAATATTAAATTTTGATATTTCACATTTGTTGATAATATTAAAAATCCGGTATTCCAAAATCACAACCTAGTCGATCAAAGAATCAAGAACAGGGTTAGCTGCGGTGCAGAGATTTTTCTGAGGCTTCTTTAACTGGTTTTCGTCGTTCCTCCATTCTGATTTACTCTTAGCCAGGAGCACGTAGCTGTCGGGCTCATAGAGGTATTCGATCAGGCGGAAGCCACAAATCTCTCCGGTCAGCAGGTCGCCGTAGAGGAAGGTGGTGCGCCCGAAGGAATCCTGCTTGTCTATGTGCCGGCCCAGCGCGTCGTAGCGGTAACGCGTGGACTGGAGACATACCCATCCAAAATAGATAGAGTATTTATGGAGTGTACTCCATTAGTGTTTTTCTGAATTCTCTAAATATTCAAGTTTTTACTCTGTAGAAATCCATTCTACGAGATCAATAAGTTGGGTATTTTATTTATTCGTCTTGCTCATTAATCCATTTTTTGAAATTAGATGCTTCTTGTGGGCTGTTAAGGCGCGAGATCCATGAAATTTCCTTTTTATTATTGGTATAGCCTGTTACAGAAAAAACCAATATACAGTTGCCGAAAAAATTTTCGGATTTTAATTGCTCAAGTGCAGCTACACATGATTCGAAAAGATTTTTCTGAAATTTTATAAAATCTTTATTGCTGTGTTTTGTGCTATGAAATTTTGATATTTCGGCAGAAACGTCAGTAAACCACTCGTGTCCTGAGAATTCGTATTTCCATTCGGCTGTACTCCATTTGTAATATTGAGTGTCTTCTGGGTCTTCTTTAATTTTCTTCTCTAAGAACGAGGTAGTGTTTGCTGACGGGCAAATAGTCATAGCGCCCTCGTCAGAGTATAGGCCAAATGCACAAAAATCCTCTTCTGGATGAGAACTTCTTAAATTGGAAAATGCTTTCAAGGCTGCGTCTTTGATGACTTTTATGAAATCCGCGTTTTCCATGATGTTCCTTATAAACCAAAGCCAGGAGGCACTGGTCGTGAGTAGACACTGCCGCATCGTCAGTGCCTATGCGCAGGTACTGCAACTGATAGGTCTGGCTCTAGACCTTGTAGCTGGCGGCCCAGACGATGCGGCCGGTTTCGTCGGTGAGCTCCTGGGGGCGCCGATCTGGTCGCATTGGTAATAGTAGGTGGCAAAGCTGGCCTGAGCTGTTTCCGTCTCTACCTGCACGTTACAGTGTTCTTCACTCCGCCATTCCGACTCCAAGAGGGCCTGGGGTGAAGGCCTGCCGGGCTGACCCTGGAGTGCGCCTTGCTGGCTGACCTTATGGGTGGTAAGGCTGCCTATTGGGTTCCAGCAATAGCGGCTGGTCAGCGTGCCTTGGGTGCGTTGGATTTCCTGGGGCAGGGCGTCGCGTTCGATGTCGCTGACCACCTGGCCGTCGGCGAGGATCTGGTGCAGGTGAACAGAGCCGTAGTAGAGCCATTGGACGTGGCGGCCCCCGGGCAGCCAGCAGTCCGTGCGGTTGCTCAGCGCGTCGTAGGCGAAGCGCACATGTGCGTCTGGGTTGCTAGTTTAATGATTTTTAGCTTTTAAGAGACCATTTAAATGGAATTAGAGTTTTCCGAATTTATATATGAATACTATTTTATATAAATAAATATTTAACAAATTCACTTGTTTTTCAAGAGAAACTTTATGAGAATTTCTGATATATATCACATGCCGGAATTAATGAGAATTATATTGGAGTTGCTAGCTTGGTCGAACCGGATTTATTATGGAGTAAGGGAGGTTCTCTATATATTCATCGAAAGCGTCGATGCCTTTGTTGAGAATAATCTTTTCTTCATTTTCATTAATTGGAACGACCCAAAGTAGGCTAACTTTCTCGGATCCTATTATTATTTCTTCTAGCTCCTCGCTTTCTCCTCGTAGTTCATCAATTAGTATGGCCTTGGTTGTCCATTTTTCGGGGGCCAAGGCGCTTTCACTCATGACCCGTGGAGGCTCAGAGCTTTCTACATTTTCAATGTTGTGCGCTATTATGTCGCAAAAATACGTAAAGACTCTGTCAATGCTTTCATTTCCCAATCCACTCTCCAAGGCCAACATGAATTCTGTGCAGATGCGTTTTCCATTTTTTCTTGTGAAATTTGAAAGTCCTACCGTTGCGAATCTGGCTGGATATTTTTTATCTTTTGCTGGGAAAAAGTATAATTCTACTGCTGAATGGGTGTTGTTTTTACCCATCTTCAATCTGTATTCCGGCATTCCCCATTCTTTAATATAAGCGCACAAAATAACGCTCCTTCTAATATCGAAGGATAATATCGCTTCTTTTGCTTCTTCAGTTTTAATTTGCGCATCCATCATCTTTTTTCTTCCTTGATTTTCTTGGTTTAAAGTTTGGGCCTGTATCTGTGCGATATTGCTGGGTGTGACTCATGGTCCCTCCCTCAGACTTTTGGCAAGGAAGGCACACCAGACTCGTTGCAGTTGTATTATATAGATCATTTCTGGTTTTCTGATCCGTATTATATCCTTGTGTATTATGTGTTTGAACCAGTGCTGGATCATGTTGAACAGAAGTATTGCTTGTGTTTAATAAGCACCCACAAATAGCGCAAGGGATATTTCCGTTGGTGTCTGTCTGTTGTTTCTCCAGGGCATCTCTTCGACGTTTGCGGATTCTTGTTGGATACAGCTTTTCCCTAATACCAGGTCCACTGCGTTTTGCTAAGCCATACGGATCTATCCATTCGAGAGGATTGTTTGCATAAATAAATAAATTATTTCCACCAAACAACCCAATCGGATCCTGATGCACAAACCTCCCCACCACAGGATCGTAATACCTGAACCGGTTGTAGTGCAGCCCCGTCTCGCCGTCAAAGTACTGTCCCTGGAACCGTAGCGGTTGCTCCACCAGCGCAAGGCTTTGTACCTCACCCTGGGCGGCCAGGGCCAGCGGGCGCTGGTCGTGGGTGAACACCGCCGCATCGTCCGTGCCGGTGCGCAGGTACTGCAGCTGCTGGGTCTGGCCCCAGACCTTGTAGCTGGCGGCCCAGACGATGCGGCCGGTTTCGTCAGTGAGTTCCTGGGGGGCGCCGATCTGGTCGCAGTGGTAGTAGTAGGTGGCAAAGCTGGCTTGGTCCGCTTCTGCCTGTGCGTTGCGGTTTTCCTCGTTCCTCCATTCCGATTCCAGCTTGGCCAGGGGCACGAAGCTGTCGGGCTCGTAGAGGTATTCGCTCAGGCGTGAGCCACGGATTTCTCCGGCGAGCAGGTCGCCGTCGTAGAGGAAGGTGGTGCGCCCGAAGGCATCGTGCTTGTCGATGCGCCGGCCCAGCGCGTCGTAGCGGTAGCGCGTGGTCTGGACGGTGGCGGCTGGCTCTGGCTGCGCATTCGATCCGGCGATCTTCGGTTCGGGCCTGTCGTGGTAGCGCGTGACCGTGGATTCGAGCATCTGGTGCTCGGCGCTGTAGCGAAAGCGCTGCACGGTGTGCCAGCCGATGCGGCGCTCCACGATGTTGCCGTGCAGGTCGTACTGGAAACGCAGGTCCTGGTAGACGGCGAGCCGGTTGGTGGGCACCTGTTCGCGTTCGTTGCTGGTGCCGCCGCTGCTGAGGTCTCCACCACGGTTGGGGTTGAGCAGGTTGCCTGCGGGGTCGAATGCGAAGGTTTCCAGGTTCCGGCCCGAGGTGGGCAATCCACCTGCAGCATTTTTCTGGGCGGCAAGGATGCGGCCCAGGGCGTCGTAACGGTACTGGCTGTCGCCGCGCAGGCCGTCGCGCGTGGCGACGAGGTTGCCTGTGGGGTCGTACTGGTACAGGCGGGCGATGCGCTGGCCGGAGGGCAGGGGAGTATCCCGGTCCCAGAGGGCCTGGGGTGAAGGCCTGCCGGGCTGACCCTGGAGCGCGCCTTGCTGGCTGACCTTGTGGGAGGTGAGGCGGCCCATGGGGTCCCAGCCATAGCGGCTGGTCAGCGTGCCTTGGGTGCGTTCGATTTCCTGGTGCAGGGCGTCGCGTTCGATGTCGCTGACCACCTGGCCGTCGGCGAGGATCTGGTGCAGGTGGCCCGAGCCGTAGTAGAGCCATTGGACGTGGCGGCCCCCGGGCAGCCAGCAGTCCGTGCGGTTGCTCAGCGCGTCGTAGGCGTGCCGATAGCTGTAGGTCGCCAGCGCTCGCTCGTCTGCACTGGGCGCCATGTGCACCTGGGTCTCTTCCACCAGCCGCGATAGAGCGTCGTAGGCGAAGCGCACGTGCGCATCGGGGTTGCTGGCATGCAGCATGCGGCCCAGCAGGTCGTAGCCATAGGTGGTGGTTCCTCCGTCTCCATTACCTGCCGCGTCGCTGCCCACGTGGATCTTGGCGACAAGGCGGCCCAGCACATCCCTGCGAAACAGTGTGCGCTTGGGCAGGGCTGCGTCGGGCCGTGGATCGTAGGGCGTATCCGGGGGCAGGTGGGCATCGCGCTCGTGCAGTTCGGTCAGTTCGCTGGCGGCGTTGTAGCGGTAGCGCTGTATGCGGCCGTCAAAACCGGTTTCCTCGATCAGGTTGTCTGCGGCGTCGTAGGTGAAGCTGGTGACGGCGCCGTTTTCGTTCTGCAGGGCGATGAGCCTGCCCACGGCGTCATAGCGGTAGCGCAGCATGCCGCCCAGCGCATCGCGGCGCTCCACGGGCTGGTCCAGGCCGTTGTAGGTGTAGCGGGTGATGGCGCCTTGCGGGTCGGTGTAGGAAAGCAGGTTGCTCTGGGGGTCGTAGGCATAGTGATGTTCGGAACCATCGGCGCCCCACATCCGGCGCAGGCGTCCAAGCGCGTCATGAAGGTAGCGGGTGGTCTGGCCCAGGGCGTCGGTGGAGGCCACGAGGTTGCCCAGTATGTCCCACGCATAGCGCGTGACCTGGCCCGAGCAGTCGGTGTAGGCCACGAGCTGTCCGGCTTCGTCCCACTGCAGATGGCGGGTTTTGCCCAGCGCGTCTTCTATGGCGACGGGCAGGCCGCGCGTGTCGTACTTCCAGCGCGTGGCGTGGCCCAGCGGGTCCAGGCGCTCGACCAGATTGCCCTGGGCGTCGTAGGCCTGCCGCCAGACATGGCCCAGCGCGTCGGTGACTTCTTCGGGCAGGTTGAGCTGGTTGTATTTGAGGCGGGTGGTGGCACCTGATGCGTCCGTGACGGCCAGCAGGTTGCCCTGGCCGTCGAATTGCCAGCGGGTGGTGCGGCCCATGGCGTCCCGCGCCTGTTGCGGGTTGCCGGCGGCGTCCATGCGCGTCTCGGATCGGACGGGCTGGCCATCCGGCCCGGGTTCGACGATGGCGATGACCTCATGCCGGGCGTTGTATTCGTAGCTGCTGCGCCGGCCCAGGGCGTCGGTGACATGCGTTGTGCGGCGGCCCAGGTCGTAGTCGAAGCGGGTGTCCAGCGTGCCGGGCTCGTCGGTCCAGGTCCGCACTACGCGGCCGCCCGCGTCAAGCCGGCTCCATTCCTGGTGGTGGGTGAAGCCGGTGCGGCTGCTGTAGGCCACCATCAGGTGCTGGCGATAGCGATAGTGCGCCGCGCCGCCCATGGCATCCGTGGCGGACTGGAGGTTGGCATGGGCGTCATCCGGGACGTTGCCATCCGTCCCATAGGCATAGCGTGCCAGCAGGCCGCCGACCTGTTCCACACCGTCGATCACACGGGATTCCAGGTGGATTTCCTGCAGGAGCGGGCCGGAGGGTCCCTGGTCTTCACTCCAGGTGAAGCGCAGCTTGCGGCCAGCACTGTCGGTCAGTCCCAGCGGGCGGGGCGCGCGGCCATCGATGCCTGTGGCGGTGTAGGCCGGGTAGTGAAGGGTGATGGTGTTGCCATTGCGGTCCACCAGGTGCACCAGTGGCAGACGCCATTGGCCGGTGGCCGGGGGGGCGAACAGGTGCCGGGTGCCATCGGCGCTTTCAACGCTCCAGCCGCCTTGCTGGTGGTGGGTGACGGTGATTTTTTCGCGCGGGTCGAAGTGGCTGGTACCGGCGGCAATCACGGGCAGCTGTATGCGGCGCCCGCGGGCGTCGTAGTAGTGCACCGCATCGTGGACCAGCACCAGTTCGGTGGACAGGGGCGTGCTCCATCCCCATCCAAGCCAGCCGGGGCGGCGGTCGCTGGAGCGGTAGTACCGCTGCCAGGTCAAGGCCATGGGGCCGGGCAATTCGAAATCCGTGTCGCGCAGGATCTTGGTGCCTGTGGCAAAGATCACGGGATGGCATGTGCCCAGTTCGCAGGTCGGTGGCGTGGCAATGCTTCCCTTGGAGGCGTTATCGATGATGTTGCCCTGCGTGTTGGGATTGACGCTGTTGTCCGTGCGCTGTGCCACGGGGTTGCGGCGCGACTTGGCGCGCTGGGCGATCTTGCCCAGGACAAAGCCAATGGTGATGGCGGCCACGCCATCGGCGATCACTTCGGCGATCTGGTCGATTTTTTCGTCGGTCAGGGGCGGTGCCAGCAGCTCCTGGATTTCCTGGGCGAGTTCGGCGACTTGCTCGGCCGCCTGGGCCATGGCGGCCCCTCCGACGACGAGGTTGACGCCGGGAATGAGCTTGCCCACGAGCTTGAGGGCGGGTCCGATCAGCGCGCTGGGATCGGTCAGGCTTTCTCCAAGGGCCGACAGCTGGCTGGAGAAGGCGCCCGGCAGCTTTTCGATCACCTTCTGCGCCAATTGGTCATAGGGACCGGGCAGCGCCTTCATGGCAAGGCGCATGGCCCAGCCAGGATTGATGACCATGGCGTTGCTTTTGGTCGTGTCGAAGGACCGCACGCTGCCCCGGCTCTCGAACTTGGTATCGCTGCTGTAGCTGGTGGGCTCGGCCGCGCCGCCGACAACGCCGGAACGCACGCCCGCGATACCACCGAGCTTGTCGGGTGTGGCGGGTATGGACTCGAAGCGGCTGCCGGCAACGGCCACGGGGTGCCCATCGATCTTGAGCGTGGCCGTGCCGTTCTTCAGGCCCGGGCCATGGGCCATGTTGAGGATGGGAACCGGTGGTCCCTGGGGCTTGGGAAAGACGGGGTTGATCGGGCCAGGAATCATGGCCGGATTGCGGCCTTCGTGGATGGCGCGGCGGTCGTTGACGTAGGTGGCCATGGATGGACTCAGGACTCTTGGGAAATGGAGGATTGGCGCCGCCCGGCTGCGGAAGATCTTCCTGCCGTGCGGGCATGGCGATTCCAGGTGGCGCTCCAGGCGGCCACGCGGGTGTTCAGCCCGGTGACCGTGAGCAGGCCTGCGTGGCCTGCCAGGGGCGACGGCATGACGGGGTGCGTCAGCCACTGGCGCATCTCATGGAACAGGCTGAGCATGAGAGGCGCCCAGGCCGCGCCCATTTGACCAAGCAGTGCTGCCGGGTCCTGGGCTTGCGGCAGGCCGCCCTGTGACGCCAGCGCCGCGGAGAGGCTGGCCAGCTCTGCGCCCCGCCATGCCGAGCCATCCATGTCGGACCAATAGGAGTGCAGGGCGTTGACCGGCATGTGCGCTGCCTTCAGCGCACCGTGGCTGGCCTCGATCAGTGCGCGGCCATCGGGCAGGGTGTCGCTGTCCAGGCGTGAGCGTGGCTCGTCTGCAAAGAATGGTGGATAGACCGTGACGAAATCTGCAGTGGCCGGCTTGCGGGACAGTCGTACGAAGGCTGCGCCTTCCGAGGCAATGAAGCCTTCGCACACGCCGTTGACCTTGGCCCAGCGACGCTGGTAGAGCACGTCCGCGATCTCCGTGTCCACGAAGCTGTCCACTCCGCCGATGATCACTTCGGGCACCGAGGGGTTGTCGTGCATGAAACGATAGGCCTGCGACAGCGCATCGGCGCCTGCCACTGCGCCGCCCGGGTAGACCTTGATGGGCAGGAACTCTGCGGCGAGGTCCAGTGCGCGGGGAAGCTCCAGTGCGAATCGGCCGGCGTCTATCCAGCCGGGCAGCTCGGGCAAGGAGTCGGGCAGTGCCACGAAGAGGGGGATGGGCCGCTGCAGCGGCCAGCCTGCGGCAGGCGCCGGCTGGCCGCGCAACGCTTCGTGCAGGGCAGGGGCTGCGAGCCGGATCAGGCGTTCCGTTCCTTTGCAGGCTGCATCAATGGCTTGCACCCGGGATACGGTGGCACGGTGCTCGGCCTGACTGGTGATGGCCTGCCGGGTAAAGCTCGACTGGCGTGCAGTGAAGCCGCAGCCGGTCTGCCAGGCCCGTGTCCCGATGGGGGTGCATGCACCAGTGGCCGCGATGACGAGAGGGTTCATGGTTGTGCCCTGCCGATGTTGAATGCCGCACGTTCGATCACGGAGGCCGTGCTGCAGGCCAGGGCCTGAACGACGGCCAGATCGTCGGCCTCGATCCACAGCGCTGCGCTCACGCGTGAGAGGTGTTCCAGATAGAGCAGTCGTCGCAAGGGCGCTCCCACCATGGCCGAGGACTCTTGCAGAACCACCTGTGTGCGAGGGCGGCCCAGACGCAGTGCAGGGCCTGAAACAGGAAGCGCGGCCAGGGCAGCATCCACGCAGGCGGCACGGCCTGATGCCTCATTGCCCACGTCGAAGGCGATATCGGCAGGCTCTCCTGTAAGCAGGGCCGTGGCGTCAGCCAGGGTGCGGCACGTCTCTTCATCCTCCCAGACCGTATGGGCAGCAAGCTGGCGAAGCAGAGGAATGTCTCCTACAAGCGAGGCCGCATATACCTGCAGGCCCCAGGGCATTTGGGGATGCCGACCTTCCCGCAAGGCGCTTGCCAGCGCATGTCCATCCCTGGCGGCCAGCAGGGCCAAGGCCACGGTGGAATGCGGCATCCGGGCCAAAAGAGTGCGTGCCACAGGCGTTTCCTGCCGGCTGCCCATAAGCGCCAGCGCCAGCAAGGCGGCCTGCGCATCGCTGTCTTGTTGCGTGGCTGCGATGGCCTTGGCTTCATCGCCACGCCCGGTGCATCGCCAATCACACAGGGCCGCCACGCCGCCCGGCAGACCGGATGTCCATGCAGAGATGGCTTGTGCGAATTCGTCGCTGACAGCCGGCCGGGAAATTGCGAGGCGCTGGAGCAACTGTGCCAATGGCGCGCTCTGCCTGTGCTGTTCCTGGGAGAGCAGCCAAGTGAAGTATTCGGCGACGGTGTTGTCAAAGCAAAACCGCATGGCGTTGAAGACCGCGTTCGGCTGGGCATGGAGATGGGCGCCCAACGTTCGCTCCAGCCCATCGTGAACGTGCTTGCGTTGCAGGTGCAGGGCTTGCAGGCAGGCCAGCGCGAAGATGCGGGAGGGCTCATCCAGGATTTCAGCGCCAGCTGTTTCGATGGCCTGCTGGCAGGCATGGTCCAGCTCAGGTGCGTGCATCAGGTGCTGCTTCAGGCCGCTCAGCGCCTGCACGATGCTGTCGTCGAACACGGCAAAGGCGTCGGGGCGCGACGCGGGGCGCTGCAGCAACTGGGAGCGGCGCCAGTACTGCGTTACCAGTGTGCGTGCCAAGCGGGGCGCCTGCCCGTCCATGATGGGGATGTCGATGGCCCGGGGAATGGGGAGTTCAATAACGGTCATGATGAAAAGAGGCTGGTCGCTACGTCGCAGCGGCATTGCATCAGGGACAATGCCGCCCAGGAGGAACCCAAGCGATGCTGGACAATCTGACGCCTTTTGCTGCGGAAATACTGCCGGGACACAGCGCCGACGGCGGCCTGTGCTCCACCGTGGTGATCAAGGCCACGCTGGATTTCGCGGGCCGCGCAGTGGCACAGGGCAAGGCAGTGCCGGTGTTTCGCGGTGATGAGTCCTTTGATGGGAGCGGGCACGTGGTGCGCCACGAGGCCGATATCGCCCCGCTGAAATCCCGAGTGGATGTTCTGTTCAATGGCCATGCCCATGCACCTGGCGGCAAGGCTGTGGCACGTTTCGACGCGGGTCTGGCCATTGGCGGCGAAAACCGCGTCATCCGCGTCTTTGGCAAGCGCGTTTGGCGCCGCAAGATGGGGCTGGTGCCTGTGGTGCAGGAGCTGGAGCCTGCGCTCAAGGTTCCCCTGACCTACAACCTCGCCTTTGGCGGTGCGGATGCAGAAAACCCCGAAATGTTTCACGGCCCCAATCCGGTGGGGGCGGGCTTCAGTGCAGGCCTTCCCCAGGACGGAGCGCCGATGCATCAGCTCGAATGGGTCGATGACCCGCTCCGATCGCCAGCCGACCGGATTTCGCCAGCCGGCTTTGGCTGCATAGGACGCAGCTGGTTGCCGCGTCGTGCCTTGTGGGGCAGCTATGCGGCTCAGGAGCTTGAACAGTCGCCGGGCCTTCTCTCGCGCATGCCGGCCTCTTTTGATCCGGCTGCATGGAACTGCGCCCATCCGCGCATGCAATTCAGGCGGGACCAGGTACGGGCGGGAACGAGGGTTGCCTGGGTCCACCTGAGCGCCGAGGGCGAGGGGGAGACCATCATTCCTGCTATCCGTCCGCAGCTCAGTTGGGTGATGCGTGGTGAGCGCGGCGCTGCAAGTCCCGAATTCGATACGCTGATCATTGAACCCGAGCATGGGCATCTGGTGCTCATATGGCGGCACACGCTTGCAGGGCATGTCCTGCGTGGTCTCGAAAGCGTTCAGGTCCATCTCTGATCCAGCCTTCAGTTGATGCGGACTTCGGCCGCATCCAGATCCAGCAGGTCCCGCGCGTCCTGCTCAATCGTCAGTGCGACCAGACGGACAAGGCCCTGGGCTGTCAGCTTCAGCGTGGCTTGCCCGCAACTGAGCGTGATGCAGTCCTGCGACTGCAGGCGGATGGCACGCTGCCCCCACGGCGCTGCAGGAGAAGGCGAGAGAACGGCTGTAATGGTGGCCCGCCCGGTGGGCAGGACTGCGAGCAGGACCTCGTCTCCGGGAACCAGTTCCGGAAGCAGAACGCCAGCGGGAGCCTGAAGCGAAACCACGGGGTCTTGCGCAAGGGCCACCAGATACAGGTCTTGTTCCTGAGCTTCGATGACTCGTCCAGCCAGGAGCTGTACGTTCGACACGGCGTGCTGCAGGCTGCCGTCATCGGACGGTTCGACAGGAATGCGTGCTTGTGGGATTGCCATGGGATTTCCTTCAAGCGGGGTTGATATGGCTGTCCGGAGACGACACGGTCACCTTGGAGCTGCCGCTGATGGAGATCGTCTGTCCGTTGACCTGCACGGTGCCGTCGCTGGTCATGCGCAACACGGCCTTGCCGCACTTGATCTCGATGGCGTCGCCCACGGTGATGACCATTTCCTTGCCCACCGTGATCGTCTGCACCTCGCCCACGGTGGTGGCGGAGTTCTTGCCGACCGTCGCCGTATGGTTGTCGGCCGTGTCGTCGGTGCGGTTCTTGCCCACGCTGGTGGACTGGTTCTGACCCACTGAAATACTGCGGTTCATGAGCACCGTCGTGCTCTGGTTCAGCCCCACATTCACCACCATGGCCGCGCCCACATTGACGTTGTAGGCGGCGCCGATGTTCACCATCTTGGCCAGGCCCACGTTCTGCATATAGGCCAGTCCGATGGTCTCTGTCTTGAAGCTGCCCACCTTGATCGACCAGTTGTTGCCGATCTTGTCCTTCTCGTTGCGGCCTATGGTCTTGCTGCGGTTCTTGCCGATGGAGATGTTCTCGTCGATGCCGACGTCTTCATTGCGGTTGTCGCCGATGCTGATCTTCTCGTTGTGGTCCACGCGCTCCGTGCGGTTGTTGTGCACGGTGATGGTCTCGTCGCGGTCCACTGTCTCGGTGCGGTCGCGGTGGATGACGTTGGTCTCGTCCCGGTCGATGGTTTTGCGCCGGTCGTTGCCCACCCATTTGTCCTCGTCGTTCTCGACTTCGGTGAGCTGGTCCTTTTGCGCATGCAGCCACAGTTGTTCGGCGCCCGCCTTGTCCTCGAAGCGGATGGCGTTGGCGTCGCCCTGGCCGTTCTTCAGGCCCGCGCCCGGTGCGCCGCCCTTGCTGGATCTTGTCTTGATGCCCGATTGCGTGGCGTTGGCCGGCAGCGCCCAGGGCGGCATGTTGGAGGCGTTGTAGACGCAGCCCATGACGATGGGGTAGTCCGGGTCCCCGTTGAGGAAGTCCACGATGACTTCCATTCCGATGCGCGGGATGTGCACGGCGCCAAAGCCCGGCCCGGCCCAGCTGGTGGCCACGCGCATCCAGCAGCTGGAGTTCTCGTTCATGCCGCCGATGCGGTCCCAGTGGAACTGCACCTTGACGCGGCCGTACTGGTCGCACCAGATCTCTTCGCCTGCGGGGCCGACGACGACGGCGGTCTGCGGGCCCGTGGTGCGCGGTTTGGCGGTAATGCGCTGGGGCTTGAAGGGCAGGCTGGTGGGCTGGGCCTGGAGCACGAATTTCTGTGTCGAGCCCTCGCCGCTGCCGCCGTCGCTGACGCGCGGGTTTTCTTCGAAGGCGTAGTCCACGGCCGTGACCAGGTAGGCCTGGTTCTGGTCGCCGCGCGGGTAGTTGTCCAGCGTGAAGGTGTAGCCCGGCGCCATGGCGCGGTGGTTGGAGCTGCCCTGCACCGTGCTCTGGCGCGTGAGGCTTTGCTGCAGGCGCACGCGGATGTAGTCCTCGCCGTCGCCGGTCTCGGTGTAGCCGCCCGGCCATTCGTAGATCTCGTAGGCGTCGTGTGCATGGCCGGGCGGGTTGCGCCGCATGTTGGACAGCTCGGCGCGGGGCTTCTTGAAGTCGTAGTCGTCGTTGTAGTGCCGGCCGGGCTTGACGCGCTGGTGCAGTTCCCAGGCGTGTATGCATTCCTCGCGCGCCACGGCGGCCTTGCCCGGCGGGTGGAAGGGGATGACGGCGCCGCCCTGCAGCGGGTCGTGCGAGGCGACGATGTCGTCGCCCAATGTCAGCACATGCTGGCCCGCGCTGTGCTGGTGGTAGTAGCAGATGCCCTCGTGCTCCATGAGGCGCGATACGAACTGGAAGTCCGTCTCGTTGTACTGCACGCAGTACTCCCAGGTGCGGTAGGAGCGCGTCAGGCGCTGCTGCATGGGGTGGCCGTAGATGCCCAGGACCTCGTTGATGATGTCCGGCACGGTCTTGTTCTGGAAGATGCGAAAGTCGCTGCGGCGCGTGGCCAGCCACAGCCAGGGCGACAGGCGCGCGCGGTACAGGAAGTTGCGGTGCTCGTCCTGGCCGCGCATGCCAAAGGCCGTGACCAGGCCATCGATGTAGCGTTTGCCGCCGTCCTGGGTCTCCACCACCACGGTGGCGCCCTTGCCCAGCAGGGCCTTGGGATCGATGCTGTCGCTTTCGCTGAGCAGGTCGATCTCCAGGGCGAACAGATGGCTGATTTCCTCGCGACCCTGCAGCCGGCGCAGCTGCAGCTGGTCTGCCAGGGGGGTGTTGATGGTGACTCTGCGTGTCATGGTGTCGGATCTCGCGGTGCTTGGGGGTAGACAAGGGGCGGGGGCGTCAGGTCCGGGGCGGGCCTGCGTGCGCCGGCGGTGGATGGGGTGGAGGGGCGCCTTTGCTGCTATCGGGCTGCGTACACCAGCGCTGGCCGGGCACCGTCCGCGTCATCCAGGGCTGGATCGATGACGGGATCGGGGCTAAAGGTGTACTCCAGCGCGATGAACTGGTAGTTGCCGCGCCGGTCGGTGAAAACAGCCAGGCCGCCAGGCGTCAAGGCCACGTTGAACCAGTCGTTATCGGTGCGGGGTTGGTCCAGGTCCAGCTTGCCGGACTGGCTCAGTGCAAGCACGCTGCCTGCCAGGCTTTCCAGGTTCAGAACGCTGAGCTGGCGGCCGTCAGCGCCATACAGCCGTAGCTCTCCGGTGGCTTCGACCTTGCTGAGGCCCTCGCCAAGGGGGACGGATCGCTTCATGGTGGCCAGCACGAACTGGCCGCCCGGCGCCAAACGCAGGTCCGGGGGGATGTCGCCGGAGCCATGGCGGAATTCGGCCAGGCGCACGATGCGCGCACCCGTGCGCAACGCAAGCGCTGCGCCCGTGCCGCGCTGATCGGGCAAGGCATAGGTCAACAGCACATTGCCTGCTGACCATTCGATGGCATTGGCCCAGGTCATCGCATCGGCTCCCGCCCAGGACTGAACCTGCGCGGCCATGGCTGCAGCCGGGTCCTCGTCCCGGGGCTGCACGGTCAGGCTTGCGTTGGCGGAGATGGCCAGACGGGGCGGTGCATCCAGGCTGCCCAGGTTGCGGGTCTGCTGCAGTGTCCATTGCGGCAGCTCGAATGTCAGCAGCTGATACGGCTTGCGGCCATCGGCATCGGGATCCACATGGCTGCTGGCGACGATGTGGACCATTGCGGCAGTGCGATCCTGCGCATCGTCCGTGGCGACGGAGCGGGCCAGGCAACCGCCGGGGTGCACTCCCGGCTGTGCAAGCGCCGCAACGGCAGGGGGGTTGCCGCTGCGCTCGGACAGCTGGAAACTGCCGACTTTGGATCGCTGGACGAGGTCCAGGCGATCAACGGTGCCGTTGCAGTAAACGGTATAGAGATAGCGGTACGGGTCCTGGTCGTTCGATGGGGCGGAGCTGGCCGGCTTCGCCTGCCCGGACGAGACGGTAGGGCTGTCATCCGCATTGCGCGTGCATGCGGCCGACAGCAAAGCGCTGGCCAGCATTACGCCAATGGTCGCGAAGCGGCGGGAAGTAGCACTCCAGGGCATGGCTAGAAGTCCTCGCGGGCAAGCACGTTGTCGACATAGTTGCGATCGCCCACGGCGCCGCGCTCGGCGGCGGGAATCCTTTCCCATTCGGCGCGGGCCGTATTTCCGTCGGCGCTGACCGTCACCCACAGTTGATCGCCCTGCATGCGTATGCGGTACTCATGCAGATTGTTGGCATAGCCGTTGAAGCCGCGCAGGGTGTCGAGTTCGAGCTGCTCGGCCGTGTAGTCCGGCAGTTCCACGGGAATGGCTGGCAATCCTTGTGCGGTTCGGGCCTGGTTCCAGGCTCTGACCAGACCTTTGAACCGCTCGCCCTTGCGCTGCTTGCCAGGATATGCCCTTGCGAAGGCCTCCTTTTCCAGGAAGAGCTTCCAGCCGCCGCGCACGTTGTCCTTCCAGTTCCAGGTCTGATTGGCAGTCGGTGCCGGTCGGGTGAGTTGGCACAGGCCCACGCCACCCAGGCCATCGCTGCTGTATTTCGGCCAATTGCCGGGAGTGCGGAATTGTTGCAGCGAGCTTTCCTGCCGCATTTTTTTTCGAAACACGATCCTGTCGGCGCCAATGCTGTTGGCAAAGGCACGGATGGCGGTGCTCGTGGGATTGGTGCCGACGATGGTCCAGGTGGCGCGCGCCCGGCGCTCCACACCGGCCGCCCGCATCGTGACCTGCACGGTCAGCAGGCCTCCACGGACTTCGGTGAACGGGATGCGCCAGCTCGGGCTGGCGCTGGTCTGCGGTGGCAGAGGGCTGTGTGCAGTGCTTCGGCCACTTCCATACGCGGTGTTGGTAGGCGGTGTGCCGCCTTCGAACGTCAGCGTGGCCGACCATTCGAAGATGGGCGTGCTCCCTGCAGGCAGCGCTTCGTTCTGCAGGACGGCAGTCACCGTAATGGTGGGCATTTGGGCATCGGCCGTGATGGCGAACTGCGATCCTGCGGGCTGGCTGGTAATGGCAAGTGGCATGTTCAGGGGTCTCCGTAAGGCGATGGATGGCTGGGCCTAGCGCGATGCCTGCGCAGCGCGGGCGCGTTCCAGGTGGAGCACGGCGGCGTCCAGCAGCGGGTCGCCGCCGGCCTGGATGGAGGCGGTGAAGGCCGCGTCCACGGGCACGCGCAGGCGCGGGGTTACGCCTTGGGCCTGTGCAGCGGTGTTGTTGCCGCCAGCGGGGCCGGTTTCTGCGAGCAGGGGGACTTGCACGATGAAGCCAGCTGGCAGGTGCACGCGCGTGGCGGGGCCGGTGGCGCCGGCCGTGGCGCTGGTGGCGACGATGTCGGCACGCTGGCTGTGCTGCAGCCAGGCAGCGAATAGTTCGCAGGGGCCGGCGCAGCCGGGGCCGGTGAGCACGGCGACGGGAGCCGTGAAGGGCGTGCCCGAGGCGGCCAGGGGCAGCTGGGCCGGCAGGCCCAGGCCGCCACGGCTGCGCCAGACGCGGGCGGCGGGGTCGAACAGGCGCTGGGCGGCGTCCTGCATGCGCAGCGGCTTGTCGCGCGTGTAGAGCGAGGCCAGCATGTGGGGCACCAGCTGGTAGGCGTCGTCGCCCCGGTGGGCGCGCAGGTCGATGATCAGGCCCGTGACCCTGGCCTGGGTGGCGGCGGCCAAGGTGCCCTCCCAGCGGTTGAGCTGGCCGGTGGCGCCGTCGGCAAAGCTGTCGAGGGCGATGTAGGCCAGGTTGCCGCCCTGGGCGCTGCGCAGCAGGAAGGAGGCGAGGGCGGGCTCGGCCGCAGGCAGGGCCGTGGTGGCGGCCGCGGCGGCGTCCAGGCGCAGGGTCTGTTCCTGGTTGCTGGATGCGCTGTTGGGTGTGCCGGCTGCGGTGCGCAGGCTCAGCGTGGCGGGCGTGCCCAGGTCCAGCGCGAGCAGATCGGCGCGGCGGGCGTCGGCACCGGCGCGCAGCGAGGCGGGGGCAATGCGGTCCAGGTAGCGTGCCGGGCTTTCCCCTTCGATGGCGAGGATGTCGCTGCCGGGCTGCAGGCCCGCCTTGGCGGCGGCAGAGCCTGGCGCCACGCTGGTGATGGCGATGTGGCCGTCCTCGCGCAGCCAGGTGCGCGGCATGGGCAGGTTGACGCTGCCGCGTGCCAGCAGCT
Source organism: Delftia acidovorans NBRC 14950 (assembly GCF_001598795.1). GTDB lineage: Bacteria > Pseudomonadota > Gammaproteobacteria > Burkholderiales > Burkholderiaceae_C > Comamonas > Comamonas acidovorans. Next base: position 179,183 of record NZ_BCZP01000009.1, read on the forward strand.
GCGGTGACAGGCCCCGGTCTGTGCGGGCAGGCCAGGCCTGGCCGCCGGGCAGCAGAACGCGGTATTGGCCATCGCCCAGGCGCTGGCCCATTTCTGCCAGGGCCTGGGCCTGTGTGGCGCTGTCGCCGCGCTCGGCGGCGGTCTGCAGGCGCTGGCCGTAGTCGGCACGCAGCTTGCCGGCATCAAAGCCGCTGGCGGCCGCCAGCGGGTGGCGCTCGGCAATGAGGCCGATGAGGGCCTGGGCCGCATCGCCTGCGCCCAGGCGGGACAGGTCGATGTCCTGAGCGGGCTGGACGGCATGGAAGGCCAGGGCGATTTCCCGGGCGCGGTCGAAGCGCAGGGCCTGCGGCTCCAGGGTGACCACGGTGTAGCCGCGCGGCAGGGTGACCATGGGATCGTCGGCGGTGAACAGGCGCCCGTCGGCGCCAAAGCCGGAAGGGAAGCGCTGCGTGGCATCGCTGGCCCAGACCAGCAGCTTGCCGCCCGTGGGCTCCAGGATGTCGCCGCTTTGGCGCGGCCATTCGGTGCGCACCGAGCTGGCGCGCAGCATGGCGTGCTGCTCTATGGCGTCGAGGCTGCGCCGGCCCGCGCGCTGGGGCACGTCGGCGTGGACGGACAGGGCGAAGATGCGCACGCCCCGGCCACCGGGGCGCGCGCGGCCGGTGGACAGGTCATAGGTCGTGCCTTCGGGGTCGCTGGGCAGTTCGATGGCCACGCCGGTGCTGTCGCCGCGCGGCAGGGCCAGCCATTGCGACTTGGCTGGCGCCACATGGGCGGCCTGGCGCTGCACGAGGTACGGCCCCTGGTCCATGAGCGCGACCACGGCCTGGCCGCGCCGGGCGCTGTCCGTCCAGGCGTCGCCCAGCACGGCCATGACGCGGCGTGGGCCGCCCTGGTCGTCCTGCACGGGGGCGGCGCCGTAGGGCGGCGACTGTGCCGCCTCGGGCTGGGCCTGGTTGCGGTCCCACCAGGCACGGGCCTCGCTGGCGGCACCGGTGGCCGCGTTGGTGGCCGTGCTGGCTGCGCTGCGGCCGGCCTCCAGCGCCTGCTGGCCGGCCGTGGCGGCGCCCGAGGCCCGCTGCACGGTGTCGGCAGCCTGGCCGATGGCGCCCAGGTCCAGCGCCTGTGCGGCCGGGGCGGCCAGCAGCGCGGCGGCAATCACTGCCGTGGTGGCGCGTGGAAGACGGCGCCCGCTCATGCGGGCTCCGCAGCGCGGGTGCGCACGTCCAGCGTGAAGTCGTCGCCGCTGGCGCCGGCGTGCAGGCTTTGCAGTTCCTGGCCTTCCACGGTGGCCTGCAGGAAGTGGGTTGCCATGCGCGGCAGCAGGTTCTGGGTGAGGATGCCGTCCACCATGCGCGCGCCGGACTCGACCTCGCTGCAGCGGCGGCGCACCAGGTCCACGGCGGCTTCGTCGAAGCTGAACTGCGCGCCGTGGCGCTCTTCGATGCGCCGCTGTATGCGCAGCATCTGCAACCGGATGATCTGCTCCAGCATGGCGTCCGAGATGGGGTAGTAGGGCACCACCGTCAGGCGGCCCAGCAGCGCGGCGGGAAAGGTCTGCAGCAGCGGCTGGCGCACGGCCTGGGCCAGGCCTTCCGGCGTGGGCGCCAGGTCCGGGTCGCGGCACATGTTGGCGATCAGGTCCGAGCCCACGTTGGAGGTCAGGATGATGACGGTGTTCTTGAAGTCGATGTAGCGGCCCTCGCCGTCCTCCATCCAGCCCTTGTCGAAGACCTGAAAGAACATCTCGTGCACGTCGGAGTGGGCCTTCTCTATTTCATCGAGCAGGACCACGCTGTAGGGGCGGCGGCGCACGGCCTCGGTCAGCACGCCGCCTTCGCCGTAGCCCACGTAGCCCGGTGGCGCGCCCTTGAGGGTGGAGACGGTGTGCGCCTCCTGGAACTCGCTCATGTTGATGGTGATGAGGTTCTGCTCGCCGCCGTACAGGGCTTCGGCCAGGGACAGCGCCGTCTCGGTCTTGCCCACGCCCGAGGGACCGGCCAGCAGGAACACGCCGATGGGCTTGCCCGGGTCGTCCAGCCGCGCGCGCGATGTCTGGATGCGGCGCGTGATGGCCTCCAGGCCGTGGCGCTGGCCGATGACGCGCTTCTCCAGCGTGTCTGCCAGCGAGAGCACGGACTGCACCTCGTCGCGCACCATGCGGCCCACGGGAATGCCGGTCCACTCGGCCACCACGGCGGCGACCACGCCGGCATCGACTACGGGCTGCAGCAGCGGGGCATCACCCTGCAGCTCGGCGAGCTGGCGGCGCAGCGCTTCCAGCGCGGCCACGCTGGGGGGCTCGGCAGGTTCGGTTGCGGTGGCTTCGGCGGCCGTTTCCGGCGCCGCAGCGGACGGGTCTGCGGCGGCGCCGGTGGAGAAGACGGGCGGCTTCAGGCCCATGAGGGCGGCCTCGGTTTCCAGGATGCGGCGGGCCAGCGCGCTTTCCTGGCCGAAGCGCTCGGCCAGCGTGGCCTGGCGGTCGCGCAGGCTGGCCAGGTCGGTTTCCAGCGCCTGCAGGCGCTCGGCCGTGGGCAGGCCGAGGGCGGCCTCGCGCAGCAGCACTTCCTGCTCCACGCCCAGGGCCTCGATGCGGCGCTGCACGGCTTCCAGCTGGGCGGGCGTGGCATGCAGGGCCATGGCCACGCGCGAGCAGGCCGTGTCCAGCAGGCTGACGGCCTTGTCGGGCAGCTGGCGCGAGGGAATGTAGCGGTGCGACAGGCTGACGGCCGCGGCCACCGCGTCGGCCGCAATGCGCACCTGGTGGTGGTTTTCCAGCTTGGCGGCCACGCCGCGCAGCATGTCCACGGCGCGGGGCTCGTCGGGCTCGTGCACCTGAACGAGCTGGAAGCGGCGTGTCAGGGCCGGGTCTTTTTCGATGTATTTCTTGTACTCGGCCCAGGTGGTGGCGCCGATGGTGCGCAGCGTGCCGCGCGCCAGGGCGGGCTTGAGCAGGTTGGCGGCATCGCCCGTACCGGCCTGGCCGCCCGCGCCCACCAGGGTGTGGACTTCGTCGATGAAGAGCACGATGGGCGTGGTGCTGGACTGCACGGCGTCCAGCAGGCCGCGCAGGCGGTTCTCGAACTCGCCCTTCATGCTGGCGCCGGCCTGCAGCAGGCCCACGTCCAGCACGCGCAGCTCCACGCCCTGCAGCGGCGGCGGCACGTCGCCCTGGGCGATGCGCAGGGCCAGGCCCTCGACCACGGCGGTTTTGCCCACGCCGGCCTCGCCCACCAGGATGGGGTTGTTCTGGCGGCGGCGCAGCAGGATGTCCACCATCTGGCGCACTTCGTCGTCGCGGCCCGTGACCGGGTCCAGCTCGCCCGCCTTGGCGCGGGCCGTCAGGTCCACGGTGTATTGCTGCAGCGCGCCGCCCTGGCCGGGCGCGGTGCCCGTGGCCTGGCTGGCTTCGCCCGGCGTGCCTTCCAGCCCGCTGCCGTCGGCCGCGCGCATGCGTGCCTCGGGCGAGTCGGGCAGCAGGCGGGCGAAGGCGTCGCTGAGCGCGGGCTCGGAGATCTTGTCGAATTCGCGCGAGATGGAACGCAGCTCATTGGCCAGCGAGCGCGTGCGCACCATGCCCGACAGCAGATAGGCGCTGCGGATCTGGCTGTCGTTGAACATCAGCGTGGCATAGACCCAGCCGCGCTCGATGGCGGTCTCTATGTGCTCGGAGAAGTCGCTGATCGAGGTGGCGCCGCGCGGCAGCTGGTCCAGGCGGCGCAGCACGTCGGCGGCCAGGCGGTCGGAGGCGATGTCGAAGTGGCGCAGGATGCGGATCAGGTCGCAATCGTTTTCCTGCAGCAGCTGGTGCAGCCAGTGCACCAGCTCCACATAGGGATTGCCGCGCAGCTTGCAGAACACGGTGGCGCCTTCCAGCGACTTGAACAGCAGCGGGTTGAGCTTGCCGAAGAGGGATTGGCGGCTGATTTCTGTCATGGGTCTTGGGTGCGAAAAAAAGTGGATGAATGGGGGCCGGGCATGCCGGCTAGCGGAGGGGGCGGACTTCGACCTTGCGGCCCTTGGCCTGGCACTGCGCCAGCAGCCGGTCGACCCAGGCGCGTTCGACGAGGAAGCTGCTGCCGGTCGTTTCCTGCGCCGTTTCACGGACGTCGGTGGCGAGGTGGATGGTCTTGGCTTCAGACAAGGCATCGCCATCCCATTGCGCTTCATCCGGCGATGGTTTGGCGGTGAAGCGGCGCTGTCCCAGATTGGCGATCTGGCGACCTTCGAGCCAGACCATCCAGACCGACGATCGCGCAGGGACTGCGCTGCGGTTGTGCTGTTGCACGAAGCAAAAGCGCTGGAGGGCTGCAGGCTTTCCGGGGCCAGTCGATGCCTGGCGGCTCTTCAAATAGAGACGCAGGGCGGCTGGAGAAGGAATCAGGGATTGCGCCGGACGCGAGAAATCGGAGGCCCGCCCGCTTTCAGGCGCTGCCAGCAAAGGCAGTGCCGATCCCGCAAGGGTGGCCAGCAGACACCTTGCGAGCAGGCGACGGCCTTGCCTGACACGGCATGGGCCGGGAAAGCGGTTGCGTCCGATATGCGGCATGCGGCTATCGAGCAGGAGTCACTTTGATGGTGCGGCCCTTGGCCTTGCACTGCGCCAGCAGTCTGTTCACCCAGGCGCGTTCGACGAGAAAGCTGCTGCCGGTGATTTCCTCTGCCGTTTCACGGACGTCTGTGGCGAGGTGGATGGACTTGCTTCGTGCCAAGCCTTGGCCGTCTTCTTCGGCCTCTTGCGCCGTCGCGTGGACCTGGGCCGGCAGCCGACCCAGATTGAGAATCTCGCCGCCGTCTTGCCAGATCATCCAGACGAAGGGTCCTGGATCTTCGGGTGGCGTGGAGCGCTGCTGGACAAAGCAAAAGTGCTGGGGCCTCCCCGCCATGGATGTGCCTGCACGCCTTTCCTTGAGCTGAAGGTAGGCGCGCAGCACGGTGGGCGAGGGGATGCTTGCCTTGCTGGGGCGCGAAAAGTCGGCGGGAACGGGATCTCGGGGTGCTGCTGGTGTTGGCGTAGCGGTGGCGTTGTCTGCCGCTTCAGATGTATGGGCAGGCGCGGAGACAGACAGAGCCAGCGTGGCCACTAGACATGCAGTCCATCGTATGCGGCAGGCGGGTAGCCAGGAACTCTTTGGTTGTGGCATGGGCATGGTGTCGGGAGTTGGTGGGACAGGGTCTTCAGTCCTGCTTGCGCAGTCGGGCATGCGTGTAGAAGGTGTTGCCCATGAGCGTGGCGTGCACCTTGAAATCCGGACCGGGCGAACCACTGCCTTCCGATCGCCAGGCATACAGGCCGGTGCTTGTGGGATCCGCAGCGAGCGGTTCGGAGGCAACAGTGATGGCCGCTTGTACAAACTGCTGGTACGCCGTCCGCTTGCCATGCAGGCCGTTGTTGGCGATCTGCAGGTAGTCCGTGAGGTTTTCCTGCATGTTTTGGTTCAGCGTGGGATAGGTCGGAAAGCCATGGAACTGCACCATGCCTCGGTCGTTGGCCTTGATGATGTCGGCGATGGTGGTTGCACCGCGGGCCATGAACTCCTCGGGCTTGCCGCTCTTGAGCCGGTTCTCGATGACGCGACGCATCCAGCGCATGGACGTCAGGACGTCGGAAGCTTTCCATGCGACGTTTCGGGGGGCGCCGTCTGGCGAGAAGTTCTCGGCCAGCAGCAGGCGTACCAGCATCCCCTCCGTCGTCTTCTCCGCAGGCAGCGAAATGCTCTTCTCCACCTGCACGGTGATGGCTGCGGGCATGACGCTAAGCCCGGTTCCCTGCACCGCCACGATGCTGAGCTTGGTGAGCCCGGGCTGCTGGGCCACGAAGTCGAATTGCCAGCTGTCGGCGCGGGCGTTGTGGGCGGGGGGCTGGGCCGCAAGAATGCTGGGCGCATCGATCCTGGCGCCCAGCTTGTAGGTCTTTGCGACGGCCTCGATCTTGACGCGCAGGCGGTTGCCTTCGACCAGCGTCAGCGTGGAAGGGACCGGTGCGTTGTGCAGGAACTTGATCTGTACGGTGGGCATGTGTGCGAGCAGGGAAGTGGTGATTCAGTGGTTCGGTGATTCAGTGGTTCGAGGGCTGGGGCCGGGGCGCCGGCCCCGCACGGGCTGGCGGCGCTGGCGCAGCCAGGCTTCGGGGTCCAGGCGGAAGTCGCGCGCGTCCTGGGCGGGCTCGGCGTGGGTGAGCCAGGTGGTCCAGCCCAGCTGGGTGCTGCTGCCCAGCCGGGCGGCAGGCACTTCCTGGCGGCGCAGCACCAGCACGTAGTCCCAGGCGAATTCGATGCCCAGGTAGTTGCGCACCCAGTCCACCAGGGTCTGGAACAGTGCGGCCTGCGGCAGCAACTGCTGGTATTGCTCCAGGCCCAGCGGGCCGAGCACCAGGCGGAACTTGCTTTGCGCATCGGGCACGCGCGAGCCCACGACGGCGTCCACGCCCAGGCGCGAGTTGCAGGGGCGGCCCTGCAGCCGGGTCTGCTGCTCGGGCTCCAGCTCCAGGTGGTGCAGGCAGTTTTCTTCCAGCCGCACGGGAATCTGGAAGTAGTGCGACAGGGCCTGGCACAGGCCTTCGGGGTTGCGCGTCCAGCGGGTCAGATGGCCGGCCATGAAGCGCTTGGCGTGGTCGGGCACGTCGTCGCGCGCGCGCTGGCTGGGCAGGCCGGCGCCTATGAAACTGTCTATGTAGCGGCCAAAGGGGTCTTCGCCCGGGCGGTCCAGCGATGCGGTGGGCTGTGCGTCCGACCAGGCGCGGAACAGCAGCAGCAGCATGCGGTGGTGAAAGATGTCGGAAAAGCGTGCCAGCGTGGCGTCGTCATGCTGACGCAGGCGCTCGCGCACGTATTCGGTGATGTGCGTGGGCAGCGGGCCGTTGGGGCCGTAGAGGCCGAAGTTCCAGACCGTCATGCGCTCGGGCTCGCCGGCGCGCGAGGGCAGGATTTCTGCAATGGTGGCGGGGGCGAAGGCCAGCGACGGGTCCTGGCCCAGGCGCAGCGGCTCGTCCTTGGGGCGCGTGGCCTGGCCCAGGCGCGGCAGCGCGGGATGGCGTGCCTGCAGGTAGCGCAGGCTGTGCATCAGGTCGAACTGGTAGGGCTTGGCGCTCAGGCGCTGCCAGAACAGGCGCGCCCGAGCGTCGTCGGGCCCGGCGGCCTGCACGGGCGCACGCGCGGGCGCCGGAGCTGGAGCCGGAGCCGCCGACTGGAGGTGCTCCGGTTCGGGCAGCGGGGCGTGGGCGGCGTTGCTCATATGCCGGGCCTTTGTCCGGGGCGCGGAGTCCAGCGCGCGACGGGGCCGCGCTGGCGCGAGTGCAGCTGCAGCTCGGTGAAGCTGTTGACGCCCACATGGCGGGCGAAGAATCGCTCCAGCACATTGGACAGGGGCCAGGGGCTGACGCCGGCCATGGCCGGCTCGTCCACGCTCAGGTGTACGCCCACGCCGCGGCCGTAGACCAGCTGGCGGTGCTGGGGCAGGCGGCGCGTGATGGGTTCGATGCGCATGCCCTGGATGGCGGCGATCTGCCCGGCCAGCTGGTGGTTGCCCAGGTCCAGGTACAGGCGCAGCAGCTCCTGCAGCGTGGCCGCGCCTTCCTCGTCGGACAGATCGGTCATGGCCAGGTAGTTCAGGCTCAGGTGGGAGATCAATCGCCAGGTCAGGCCTCCGTCGGCCACGGCGGGGATGGGCGCGCTGGGGCCGGCGATGGCGCGGGCCCATTCCACGGGCGCCGATTCCTGCAGCGCAAAGTCGCCGCCCGGCTGGTTGACGCGCATGAGCAGGGGCAGGTCGCGGTTGGTGCACAGGGTGTGCATGGACAGCTGCTTGAGGTCGTCGGAGAACGGGGCCTCGCGCTGGTCCACCAGGGAGATGAAGACTTCCGAGCCCAGGTACTGCGTGCGTGGGCCGCTGCGCAGGCTGCGCTCGGAAAACAGCCGGGGCTCGCGCCGCGTGGTGAAGTAGGCCTGCTCGGTGGAGTGCAGGCCGTGCGTGGATGCGTACAGCGGCGCGAATTCGCGGTCCTGGGTCTTGCCTTCGTGGTGGCCGGTGACAGCCTGCACGCCGTAGACCTCGAAGTCCAGCGGCCGCGTGCGGTCGGGAATGACGTGGTACTCGTGCACGTTGGAGGCCACATGCAGGCGGTCCGCCGTGTACTCGAACAGGTTGATGGCCGGAATGCAGTGCATCAGCAGCTTGGCCGCGTCGATCTGCGGCTCCAGCGTGGGCGCGGCGCGGCGCAGCAGCACGGTGATGCCCACGCCGTCATGGGCAATGCGGCGCATGCTGCGCGACAGGCCGTTGATCGAGAAAAACCGCTGCCGCGCGGGAAACGCAAAGTACTCGTGCAGCAGACGGTGGCCCTGGAAGGCGCGGTGCGAATAGGGAATCAGCGCCTGCTCGGTGTCATGGCCTTCGGCGCGCAGTGCATCGGGCTGCAGCACGTCCCAGACCTGGCGCGGGTCCTGCGGGTGGTGGACCACGATGGCCAGCGTCTGCGTGTGGATGAGCTCCTGCAGGTGGGAGGCGACGACATCGCCCGCATGGATGTAGACCCACAACTGGTCCATCGCCAGTTGCATGCACTGCGAGGCGTCCAGCGTGGCCAGCTGCAGGCGCAGGTGGCCGCCGGCCTCGCCCAGCTGGGGTACCAGCGCATGGGGCAGGTCCAGCGCCGGGCCGCCCAGGCGCGCCTGGCGTATCTCCAGCGGCCACAGCGTCAGCGGCCCGCCGGTGCGGAATTCGCAGATGGTCTGCTCTTCCTGTGACTTGTGGGTGCGCAGCACGCTGCCAGAGGGCAGGGTGAATCCGTCCACGAGGTTGCCTTCCTTGGCGCTGGGCTTGAGCTGGACTACCACCATGGATGGCGTGGGCGCCAGGTAGTGGGGGCACACCATCTCCATCATGCGCTGGGACAGGCGCGGAAACTCCGCATCCATCTTCAGCTGAATGCGCGCGCTCAGAAAGCTGAAGCCTTCCAGCAGGCGCTCCACATAGGGGTCGGCCACATCGGTGTCGTGCAGGGAAAGGCGGCCCGCCACCTTGGGGAAGGCGGCGGCGAACTCGGCGCCCAGCTCGCGCAGATAGGCCAGTTCGCGGTTGTAGTACTCGACGAGGCGGGGATTCATGGTGTGTGTGGCGGCGTCCGGGCTCAGGCCCTGAGGTTTTGCAGCGAGACCTGGCCGGTCTCCAGGTCCAGGCTGGTCTTGAGCAGCAGCTCCAGCGGATAGGGCATGGACCAGAACTGGCAGCGGATCTCGAACTGCAGCGTGTTGTGGTGGTTGAGCTGCTCGGTGGAGGCCAGCAGCGTCACGGCCAGCGTCTTGGGCAGGATGCGCGGCTCGAAGGCCAGGATGCTTTCGCGGATGCTGCGCTCCACATGGCTCCAGTCCAGCTCGGAAAGCAGCTGGCCGGCCAGCGGCGGCATGCCGTAGTTGATGACCGAGCGCTGCACATGCTCCAGCCCCTCCATCTCCACGTGGTCCCAGGCATCGCGCGCATTGAGCAGCCAGCCCAGGTCGCGCAGCAGAGCCTCGCGCAGGCGGGATTCGTTCACGAAGACCGCATCGGGCCGCTCGGTGCGCAGATGGGGCTCATGGTCGGTCAGCCGGTCCAGCAGGGCGGGCTGCAGCCGGTCCTTGGCTGCGGTCGCCTGGTTCTGGCGCGTGCGCAGCGTGGGCATGGGGTTGAGGGGACTGGGGCGCATGGACGGTCCTCAAGGGCCAGTGCGGCCCGAATCGGCCAGTGGGTTCTCGGGCTCCTTGCCTTTCAGTGCAGGGTCCTTGCGACAGGCTGAGAGAGGCCGTGCACGTGCAGAGAAGATCTGCACGATCTGCTCTTTGCCATTGTCAGTGGACACCTTCAGGCAGGCACAGCCATAACCGGCACTGCCATGACTTGTGCGCACCCAGTCACGGTCCGTGAAACGCGGCCATTCGCCGCGCGCCTGGTGGCCGCCCTGCTGGCCGATGGTCCATTCGGCCTGGCTGTCGGTCAGCGATGCATTGCCCGGGGTGGGGTTGTCGAACCAGCCACAGCGCATGGCATTGGACGGGCCGGGGCCTGCAGCTGATGCAAGCCATGGGCCCACGCACATTACGGCGGCCAGCAGAATGCGCGGGCAGCGAAGAGTGGCCGGGAACGGGGTGGCACTTGCTTTTGGCATTGTCTTGTCCTTCATGGCGTGGCGGTGGCTGCCGGTTTGAGGACGCGGGCCTCCAGGAGGATGGCCTGGAACTTGGTGGCGATGGCTGCGATGTCGGTGGCATGGTCGCTGCCGTTGACCATGCGCCGCGCACCGACGTAGTCCGTGGCACTGCCCAGGAAGAACTGACTGAAGCGTCGGCCGTTGGCAAAACCTTCCCCGGTACGCATGCCATGTGACATGAGGGCGTAGGCCACCTCGGGTGTCTTGACCAGTTCGGGGTCCAGCAACAGGCCCATGCCTCGGCCCACGGCCACGCCGGCGGCTGCATAGTTGGACCACCAGGTGAGCTGGACGTAGCCGCGCCCGTAGAACGCCTGCTCGGCACCGTCGTCCGTTTCGTAGGCCTTGACGGCGGCGCCGCCATCCTTGGTGCCCATGACCGCCTTGGCCTGGCGGGGCGTCACGGAGCCATTGGGAGAGACGTAAAACTGGTCTCCATCCTGTTCGGTGATGCGTATCCTGCCGTCAGGCTGCATCTTGATCTTCACGGGCTCGTGATAGCGCCGCCCCTTGCCCTTACCCGCCTCGTTGACAGGCGCCATGGTCATCAGCCATTTGCGCTCGCGCACGACGATGGGGCGCTTGTGCTTGTCCAGAAGCGGCTGACCCTTCTTGTTGACTGCGATCCGTTCCACACTGGTCGGAGAGGTCGTCTCCCACATCACGGTAGCCAGCATGTAGGCCGCGTAGCGGATGTCGTTGATGCCGGGGTCCTTTTCGATCATGCCCAGCAGTTGGGCGGCGGCAGGAATGGCAGCGGCATCGAACCGCGCGTCCTTGCCGAACTGCTGCATGAACTCGCGCTGGAACACCGCGCGGTCGTAAGTGCCTGCGTATTGGAAGCTGGGTGTAGTCTTGTTGGTCATGCGTGTCGATATGGATAGGCAGTCATTGGGGCAGGCCAGATCAGCCGACGGTCTCCAGCGCCAGCTGGCGCACTTGCAGCATGGGAAAGTCCTCGGAGTCGGTGACCCAGGTGCGTTGGCCGTGTCCGGCCACGTGGCCCGAGGATTCGTCAGGATCGGAGGCATCTGTGTCCAGCGGGCTCCACTGCGTGCGGCGCGACATGCGGACGGCGTCGTCATCGCCGGGCGCCAGCGGATAGCGCGCGGGCATGAAGCCCTGCAGCGCGCCGCCCTCGCGCAGCGTGACCTCGCAGGGCAGCCAGATCAGGTCGCGCAGGTCCTGCACGGGCTCGAAGCCGATCTGTGCAATGGCGTCGAAGGGCAGCCAGTAGTAGCTGCCGTGCGCCAGCAGCTCGCAGACGGGCCCCAGGCGGGTATCGCTGTCGGCCAGCCATTCGAAGCGGTGCTCGCCCATGTGGCCGGCCGTGGCGGGCGCTTCGTCCAGGGCGCGGGCGCGCAGGTCCTGGGCGGCCGCTCCTTCATGGGCCAGGGCGTCGATCAGGCAGGCCAGCCATTGCGCGGGCTCGCCCATGAGAAAGGGCTTTTTCTTGCCGGCGAAGACCTCGGCGCGCAGCACTTCGCAGCGGATGGCCTCGCGGTAGGCGCGCGCCATAGGCTCGCACGACGGGTCGAGCTGGGCGCACAGCTGCAGCTGCTCCAGCGCCTTTTGCCATTCGCCCAGCACGCACAGCAGCTGGAAGTAGTAGACGCGCAGGGGCGCCGAGGCCGGTGCCTGGCGGATCTGGTCCTTCAGAGCCTTGAGTTGCTCGTCCAGGGAAAGCTGTGAGGTGAAGCTGGGCAGGGGCATGGTGAAAACGCAGGAAAAAGAGAGGGGCGGGGTGCGGCTGCGCCCCGGTCAGTCGTCGTAGGAGCGGCAGCCCCAGCGCACGGCGTCGGGCGCCTCGCCGGCCACATGGCCGATGACGATGCGCGGTGGCGTCTCGTCCAGGCCCTTTCTGAGCGGCATGGCGCGCGTGTACTGGGCGGGCAGCTCGCCAAAGCCTTCAAGATCCCAGCGGCTGCGCGCCTGCGGCCGGGCCTTGGTGCGCTGGACCAGCGCCTGCAGGCTGCCCGTGGCGCGCGCCGCGACAATGCTGCCGCTGCCGCCGCGCACGGTGATGGAGGACACCTGCGTGCCATCGATCTCCAGCGGCGTGGCAAACAGATAAAGCAGGTCCAGGCTTTCGCCGGGCGCGCGGTCCACCACGGTCACGCCCTGCGCGCGCAGGCGCTGGGCCAGCGCTTCGTCGCGGCCGTCGGGAAACTCGATGCGGCAATGCAGGGCGTCGGTGAACAGGGTGGTGATGTCCGCTGCCGTGGCAGGTGCGGCTTGCACCGTGGCGCAGGCCGTGCCGGCCAGCAGCAGGGTGAAGAAAGCTTTGGAACAGGCGTTCATGGCGTGGCTCAATGGGCGCATCAGGCGCATCAGGGATGGCGGTAGATCTTGAAAGCGGGCTTGTGGGTGCGGTAGCCGGGGCCTGCCCAGAAACCGTTCTGCTTGAAGTCCGAGATCCAGACGCTTCCGTCGAACATCTGCATGTGGCCGGCGGGCGATGAGGTGAAGCCCTGCATCACCGCCACATCGCCCTTCTTGTAGCCACCTTCGGGCATGGCGTCGTAGCGTGTGAAGCCGGCGGCCACCAGGCTGGTGCCGTAGTCCTTGGCATCGCGCGTGCGCTGCAGTGCGATGCCGCCAGCGCCGATCGCATCGCGCACATAGCGCGCGCAGTAGCCGGCGGAACTGGCGCGGGCATTGGTCTGCAGGGTGGCGACGGCGTTGTCTACATTCCAGGGCATGAAAAGCCTCTCTGAGTTGGGTCCTGGAGGGGAAAGCTTCTCCAGGCCTGTTTCTTGTTATGGGGCCTGGCCCTGGTGCGAGCGTGTCGGCACCAGGAGCCAGGTGGGCGGACAGTCTTACTTCGCGCCCTGCTTCACGGAAGGCAGCTTGGACACCAGGCGCAGCGACACGGTCAGGCCTTCCAGCTGGTAGTGGGGGCGCAGGAAGAACTTGGAGGTGTAGTAGCCGGGGTTGCCCTCGACTTCCTGCACCTGCACCTCGGCGGCGGCCAGGGGCTTGCGGGCCTTGGTTTCCTGCGAGGAGTTGGCCGGGTCGCCGTCCACGTAGTTCATGATCCAGTCGTTGAGCCAGCGCTCCATGTCGGTGCGCTCGCGGAAGGAGCCGATCTTGTCGCGCACGATGCACTTGAGGTAGTGCGCGAAGCGGCAGCAGGCGAACATGTAGGGCAGGCGCGCCGACAGGTTGGCATTGGCCGTGGCGTCGGAGTCGTAGTACTCGGCGGGCTTGGCCAGCGACTGGGCGCCGATGAAGGCGGCCACGTCCGAGTTCTTGCGGTGCACCAGGGGCATGAAGCCGTTCTTGGCGAGCTCGGCCTCGCGGCGGTCGCTGATGGCGATTTCCGTGGGGCACTTCATGTCCACGCCGCCATCGTCGGTGGGGAAGGTGTGGGCCGGCAGGTTGTCCACCGCGCCGCCCGATTCCACGCCGCGGATGGAGGTGCACCAGCCGTAGTACTTGAACGAGCGGTTGATGTTGACCGCCATGGCGTAGGCCGAGTTGGCCCAGCAGTACTTGCCGTGGTCGCCGCTGTCGGTTTCTTCCTCGAAATCGAATTCATCGACCGGGTTGGTGCGCGCGCCGTAGGGCAGGCGTGCCAGGAAGCGGGGCATGGCCAGGCCGATGTACTTGGCGTCGTCGGACTCGCGCAGGCTGCGCCAGGCGGCGTACTCGGTGTTGGTGAAGATCTTGGTCAGGTCGCGCGGGTTGGCCAGCTCCTGCCAGGATTCCATCTGCATGATGGCAGGCGCCGCGCCTGAGATGAAGGGGCAGTGGGCCGCTGCGGCCACCTTGGCCATTTCACCGAGCAGCTCCACGTCCGGCGGGCTGTGGTCGAAGTGGTAGTCGCCCACCAGGCAGCCGAAGGGCTCGCCGCCGAACTGGCCGTACTCTTCTTCGTACACCTTCTTGAAGACAGGGCTCTGGTCCCAGCCCACGCCCTTGAAGCGGCGCATGTTGCGGTGCAGCTCCTTCTTGGAGATGTTCATGACGCGGATCTTGAGCATCTCGTCCACCTCGGTGTTGGTCACCAGGTGGTGCAGACCGCGCCAGGCGCCTTCGAGCTTCTGGTAGTCATCGTGGTGGATGATGCGGTTGATCTGCTCGGACAGCTTGCGGTCGATCTCGGCAATGATGGCCTGCACCGTCTGGTAGGCATCGTTGGACAGCGTGATCGCCGAGCCCAGGGCCTGCTGGGCCAGCGTCTGCACGGCCGCTTCCACGGCTTCGCGGGCCTGGTCGGTCTTGGGCTTGAATTCCTTTTGCAGCAGGCTGCCGAATTCGCTGCCGGCCAGCGCCTGGGTCGATTGTTCGAGTTGGGTTGCGGTATTCATGACGTGCTTGCCTTCCTGATGTGCTGCCTCAAGCCTCGGATGCAGGGCCCAAGGCCTGCGGGGCAGTGATGTTGGGCGCGGCGGCCAGCGACTTGAGCAGCGCAGGGTCCTTGAGCACCTTGCCGATCAGCTCTTCGGCGCCCTGCTTGCCGTCCATGTAGGAAAGCAGGTTGTGCAGCTGGGTGCGGGCCTCCAGCAGCGAGTTGAGCGCGCCCACGCGCCGCGCGATGGCGGCGGGGGAGAAGTCCTCCATGCTCTCGAAGCTCAGGTCGATGTTGAGCTTGCCCTCGCCCGTCAGCGTGTTGTCCACCTGGAACGCAACGCGGGGCTTGATGGACTTCATGCGCGCATCGAAGTTGTCGATGTCGATTTCCAGGAACTTGCGGTCGGCGATTTCGGGCAGCGGATCGACGGGCTTGCCCGACAGATCGGCCAGCACGCCCATCACGAAGGGGATCTGCACCTTCTTTTCCGAGCCGTAGATCTCGACGTCGTACTCGATCTGCACGCGCGGCGCACGGTTGCGCGCGATGAATTTCTGACCACTCTTGCCGGTTTTGGTGAGCGACATGCGGGTGTTCCTTTCAAGAAAAAAATGGGTCGCAGAAGTAAAAAGCCTGGAGTCCCGCCTTGCGGCGGACCGAAGGGCTGAGGGCGCAAGAGGCCGTGTGGAAACAGGTGGACGGGGTGGGTGTCATGGGGCAGCCAGCTCCTTGAAAGTGAAGTCCGGGGCCAGCAGGTCCGTGCATTCCTCGCAGTAGAGGTAGGCGATGGAGCGCTTGTTCTCCGCCGTCCCCCAGCCCGTGCCGCTGTCGATGGTCAGGTTGACCTGGCGGCCTCCCTTGAAGCGCACGACGGCACTGGCACTGCAGCTACCGGTTTCATAGGCATGCGCGTAATTGAACTGGCTGCTGGGCTTGGCGTGGCGCAGGAAGTAGCGCGCGCGCTTTTCGTCAATGCGCAGTGAATCGCAATGGATGCTGGGGTCTTCGCTTTTGGCGGTGCCGTCGCGGATCGTGATGCGCTCGATGGCGTTTGCAGGCCGTGCACCGGCATCTGCGAAGGCTGGCGTCGAGAGACCCACGCCCAGGGCCATGAAACAGCATTTGGCATTCATGTCTGCTGGTCCTGCAGGTGGGCGCCCGTGATCACTTCCACCTGGGCCAGGCTGTCGGGCGACAGCTCGCGCAGGATGTCCATGAAGCCCATGCGCATGAAGCGGGCGGCACGGCGGATGAGCAGGGGGGCGGGGTTGGAGGGCTCGGTGCGCTCCACGAAGGCGGCGATCTCCAGCAACTGGGCAATCGCCTGTTCGCGGTTGCGCGCCGGGGCGGGTGCCGAGCCTGGCGCGGGGTGGGCCACCGTGCCGCCCTCTGTGCCGGTTTGTGCGGCCGGATCGGTTTCAGCGTCCGTGTCGGCATCGCCTGTGGACTGGGGCTGCCATTGCCTGAGGGCCAGCAGCAGCTGGCGCAGGCCGTCGAGCTCGGGCTGCTGGTGGCTGGGCAGGTGCTGTTCGCAGCAGGCGCGGATCCGGTCGAGTTCCTGCAGCGCAGGGGTGACGGCCAGCAGGGTTTCGTGGCCCTCGGCATGCGCGCGGGCCGAGGCCATGCGCAATTCGTCGGCGGTCAGGTGCGGCAGGTCCTCGGGCACGTTGCCCTTGGCCATCAGTTCGGCGTCGCGCACGCTGATCTGGCCCAGCGCGCCGCGCAGGAAGTCGGCGTTGCGCAGGTCACGCACAAAGCCTGTCACGTCCGACAGGGTGCCCAGGGCATTCATGCGCATGAAGTAGTCGTCGCCATCCTCGGGCAGGGGGTGGACATGCTCCCAGTGGCGCTCCAGCAGGGCGCCGCACAGCTGCAGGCCCTGCAGCGTACCGGGCAGGCCGTGCAGGATGGTCCAGGCTCGGCACAGCAGCACGGCCACGCGCAGGTCCTTGGTGCGCTGCATCAGGGCCGAGGCCTGGCGCTCCACATCGCGCCAGTCCGGTGGCTCGGCGGGGATGACGGTGTCGCCGAACTGCTGTTCTACCTTGCCCTGGGCAGCGCTTTCCATGGCCTGGAAATCGTTGTCATAGGTAAGGTCCGGGCCGCAGGGCGGCTCGGCGGCGGTCTCGGTCAGCAGGTCCTGGATATTGGCCATGGGCGGGTCGGTGTTGCTTGGGTATGGTGTGGAGTGGACGGTGCGATCTGGACGAACTCAGGCGCCCTTGAACAGCCGGGTGAACAGGCGGCGGTGCAGCACTTCGTGCTGGACCACTTCGTCAGGGGCGTGGCGCGGCGTGGCCGAGATCCACCAGACGGAGGTGGTGGAGCCCGGGCGCATGCAGGCGCGCCAGTCCATGCGCGGCAGGCGCGCGGCGTTGCCTTGCGAGGTGCCCATGTCGAGGTCGGCCAGCAGGCTGTGGATGGAGGCGCTGCCCGGCGTGCGGCCGTCCTGCTGGAACGGCCATTGCAGGGTGGCCAGCCGCTCGTCGAGCTGCTGGGCTGACAGGGGCAGGCGCCGGGCGTCGATGAGTGCATCGCGTGCGCCGCTCAGAAAGCGTTCGATGTCCTGGTCCGACGCCGGCATGCCGGAGCTGCCGTCCACCGTGGCCATGATGGCCAGTGGAAAGAGCCGGCCGATGCGGTCGGAGCTGGGCCCGATCACGCCCACCATGGGCTGGCCCAGGATGGAGGCGGGGCACAGGAAGAACCACAGCGGCGAGTGCACGAAGCGCGTGGACCAGTTGTCGGCCGCATCGCTGCGCAGCTGGTCCATGCCGTTGCGCAGCCACTCGTCCCAGCGCATGGTCAGTGCGTGGGGCATGCGCCGGCCGACGAAATCGCCCTGGCTTGGCAGCTTGCCCCACCAGGCGGCGCAGGGTCGCTGGAGGGTCATGGCGTTCACAGCCGGTCCGGACATTCGAATTCCTCCATGGCCTTGAGCCGGAATGGGTTGAGGACGCTGCTGGTGGTGACTTCCATGCGCAGCTTGCGTCCGTCGATGGTGAAGATGGCCGTGAAACGCTCGGGCGAGTTGCCCGGCAGGATCTGGGCACGGTCGAACAGGCGGTGCAGCGCCCAGGGGCCTTCGGTCACGATGCCGGTGTTCTGGGCGCCGGCGGCCGTGATCTGCAGGCGTGTCTGGCCGGTGCCGCGCGTGCCCGGCCAGGAGACGGCCTTGGGGATTTGCGGGCCGTGCTGGTAGCGCACGATTTCGCCGTCCACGTCCAGCACCATCTGGGAGATGGAGGCGTCCATGTCCAGCGGCTTGATCTCCAGCCGGATACCGGGCGTGTTGCCGCCTGCGCGGAAGAACACGTCGCGGATGGAGGCCGCGCGCTGGAAGGCGGCCAGCGAGGCAGAGCCCCCCACCGGCGTGCCGTCCACACCCTGCTTGAAGGTCCAGGGCACGGTGGAGATGTCCACCATGGTCTGCAGCTGGGTGCGGAAGAACTCGTCCATGGTGCCGCCGGTGGCGAACAGGCGGGCGAAGTCGTCCGTGGTTACGTCGCGCGTGGCGCTGCGCGTGAAGGGGTAGCGGCCCAGGATGGCCCGGCGGCAGAAGTCGCCGATGGTGGCGTTGAGGTTGCCGCCCAGCGTGCTGCGCACGCTGCTTCCCACGAAGGACGAGGTGGACGTGGCCAGGGCCTCGTACATGCTGTTGAGCGGAGGCGGCACGCGCTTGGCTTCCGAGCGCACCTTCTCCAGCGTGCCGCTTAGCGAGGGAGGCACGCCGCCGCCCTGGATCACCTGCTGGCGCGCCGAGGCGATGACGGCCGCCGCCTCGTTGAGCACCTGCAGGCTGGCGGTGATGGGAGCCGGGCCCGAGCCGTTGCTGGTGGCAAGGCGCCGGTATTCGCGGAAGCGGAAGTCCACGATGTCGGCCTCCAGCGTGCCGGTGGCCAGCATGCCGCCCACGTTCAGCGGCTTGCCGGTCAGGCGGCTGAGCTGGTGCTGTTCCTCGCGGATGCGCTGCAGTTTCTCGCCCAGCCAGCTGCTGGTGCTGCCCGAGCTGCTGCCTTCCTGCTGGTCCGGGCGGCGGGCCAGCGTGGTCTCGCGGGCCACGGCGCGGATGAACTGCTCCAGGCTGGAGTTGGCGGACGAGTACAGGCGGGCCTGCTCGCCGGCCTGCTCCAGCGAGGCCGTGCGTATGGGGCGGATGTCGGCCAGGAAGGTTTCCCACAGGCGCGCGTATTCCATGAGGTACAGGCGCTTGACCTCGTTGGCCAGCTGGCCCGTGAGCACTTCCTGGGCCACGCTGCGCCGGCCTTCGGCCTGGCCCAGCACCCAGGTTTCCTCCTTGGCCAGCAAGGTGGTGACCTTGGGCAGCTCGTGCAGGAAGAGGCCGTGGTAGCCGTCATAGGTGAACAGGCCGCTGATGCCCTGGGTGAGCGGCTTGCCGCTGGCACGCGCAAAGACCTGGGGCGCCTCGGGACCGCTGGCACGCACCACGCTGAAGTCGGGCGGCAGCTTGTCGCCGGTGTTCAGCAGCTGCTTGAGGCGGCTGTAGGCGCGCTGGGCGGGCGACATCTGGGCCAGGCGCTGGCGCACCTCGGCGACCAGGTTGGCGTCGATGGGCTGGGCGGAGACCACCACGCGGCCGTCGATGAGGCGGTCCAGGTGCTCGGACAGCTGGTCCACCAGGCCGGCCTGCACCAGATGCTGGGGCAGGGTGTTTTCCCAATCGCTGCGCAGCCAGGCCTTGACGAAGGTGGCGTCGAAGTGGTCGGGCTCGTAGAGCATGAGATAGGCCTTGAGCGTTTCGTAGCTGGCCTCGGGGCTGCCGGTGCTGACCTGGCGCAGCGAGCGCGCGACATGGCTGCTCAGGCGCGGCAGCCAGGCGTCTTCCAGCAGGCGCAGGTAGGTGGCGTGGGCGGCCGTCTGCACCTTGGGCACCTGCAACAGGCCCCAGCGCCAGCCCAGCGGGGCCGATTCCTCGAAGCGGCTGCTCTGCGCCACGCGCGCCGCGTGGTTGAGCATGGGCACCAGGGCGACCACGTTGTCGGGGTCGGTGGCCTTGGATTCCTCCACGGCCTGGCGTAGCGTGCCGGCGTTGTCGGCCACTTCGTTCAGGTAGCGCTGGTTGTTCTCGTAGCTCAGCGTCCAGGCCAGGGCCGCGCCGCCCAGGGCCAGCAGCAGAGCGCACAGGCCGGCGGCCTGCATCAGGCGCAGCTGGCGCTCTTTCTTGGCGTTGCGCCCGGTCAGGCCGGACTCGTTGAACATCACGTCCTTGAACAGCGACTCCAGGAAGTAGCTGCGGCCCTGCTGTGGCACGGCATCGGCCGGCAGGCGGCCACGCAGCGCAAAGCGGCGCGACAGGGCCGACATCACGCGGTCGAAGGGCATGCCCTCCTGCGTTCCGCTGGTGAAGTAGACGCCGCGCAGCAGCGGCTTTTCCTTGAAGCGCGAGGCGGAGAACGCCGCATCCAGCGTGTCGCGCACCACGTCCTTGAGGCCGGCAAACTGCTGGGGCAGGGCGTAGAGCAGGCTGCGGCGCGCAAGGTCGGGCTCGGTCATCAGCCGCTGGGGCAGCAGGCGGTTGATCTGGGCGACCAGTGCGTCGAACTCCTCCATGTACAGGGCGCTGGCGGCCTGCGGGTCGCTGGCGGGCGAGCGCTGGGTCTTTTCGTCATAGGGATAGGTGAAGCCCCAGACCTGGGCGCGCTCCTCGCGGCTCATGGCCCCGAAGAACTCGTTGAAGCCCGCCAGCAGGTCGCTCTTGGTGACCAGCACGTAGACGGGGAAGCGGATGGTCAGCTCCTCGCACAGCTCGCTCAGGCGCAGGCCGATCAGCTGGGCCAGCTGGGCGCGCTCGGCGTCGCTGGCACTGAGCAGCTCCTGCACGCTGAGCGTGACGATCACGCCGTTGACGGGCTGGCGTCCGCGAAAGCGCTTGAGCAGCTGCATGAAGCCCTTCCAGGCTGCCTTGTCCTGCTCCGCATCGCTTTCCTGGGTGGTGTAGCGGCCGGCCGTGTCCAGCAGCACGGCCTGGTCGGTGAACCACCAGTCGCAGTTGCGCGTGCCGCCTATGCCGGGGATGGCGCGCTTGCCGAACTGGGCCGCCAGCGGGAAGTCCAGCCCCGAGTTGATCAGGGCCGTGGTCTTGCCCGAACCCGGCGAGCCGATGATCAGGTACCAGGGCAGCTGGTAGATGTAGCGCTTGTTCCAGCGGCCGAACAGGCCGCCTTCGGTCTGGCCGAAGCGGGTCTTGCTCAGCGTGTCCAGGGCTTCCTTGAAGCGCGACTCCAGCTCGGCCACTTCCTCGGAGCCTGCTGCGGGCGTGCCGTCCGCCTCGCGCGGCGAGGTCAGGCGGGCCAGGCCGGTCATGAGGTGCTCGTTCATGCGCTGTGCGCGCCACCAGCGCAGCAGCAGGCGCAGGAACCAGAGGATGAACAGGCCGGCAATGATCCACCAGCGCACTGTGGGGCTGCCCAGTGGCTGGTAGGGCTGGATGAAGACGAGCGGGCCGACGAACCAGATGAGCAGGCTCAGGGCCACCAGGCCCAGAAGCTCCAGCATGTAGCGGTTGAACAGCCATGAGGCGATGCGACGGATCATGGGATCAGTTCCTGGTCTCGGGTGCGGCAGGCAGGGCCTGCAGTTGCTGGTCACGTTGCTGGGGAGCGACCAGCAGGACGATTTCCACCCGCCGGTTCAGCGCCCGGCCTTCTGCCGTGTTGTTGGGGGCGACGGGGTCGCTGTCGGCACGGCCCTCGGCATGCAGGCGCTGGCGGTCGCGCAGCGAGCCGCCCAGCATCTGGGACACGGCCTGGGCACGTTCCTGCGACAGGTTCCAGTTGGACGGGAAACGCGCCGTGCGGATGGGCGTGTTGTCGGTGTAGCCGTTGACGACGACCTTGCCCGGCACTTCGTCCAGGGCCGCTGCCACGCGGTGGATGACCTGCACGTAGCGGGGCTTGACGACGGTGGCGGCCGGGTCGAACAGGCCGTCGCCGCGCAGGATGACGGTGCTGCGGTCGGCCTCGTCGCGCACGCTGACCAGGCCTTCGCGGATCTCGGGCTCCAGGAACTGGCGCAGCCGCGGCTTGAGCGT
This sequence comes from Delftia acidovorans NBRC 14950, assembly GCF_001598795.1. Lineage (GTDB taxonomy): Bacteria > Pseudomonadota > Gammaproteobacteria > Burkholderiales > Burkholderiaceae_C > Comamonas > Comamonas acidovorans. Next base: position 200,714 of record NZ_BCZP01000009.1, read on the forward strand.
GGCGACGGTGGCGGCCGCCGAGGTGCGCGGGAAGCGGATCTCGTTGATGGCGGCGAACAGGTCGTCCGAACTGTTGGACAGCCGGTAGCTGAACCACAGGTAGATGAAGAACGCCAGCAGCAAGGTGATGGCCGCCGCCACCCACAGCGGCACCATGGCCCAGGGCGGCGAGGCCAGGCGTTGCACGCCGCGCCAGTGCACGGACAGCAGGCTGCTGCGGTCGCCGCGCGTGGATTCGATGAGCTGCAGCAGGCGCGCCTTCAGCGTCTCCAGCTGGGCGCGGCCGTTGTCGATCACGCGGTAGCGGCCTTCAAAGCCCAGCATCACGCAGTAGTACAGCAGCTCGATCAGGTCGATGTGCTGGTGCGGCGTCTGCACCAGGCGGGCCAGCAGCTGAAAGAACTTCTCGCCGCCCCAGGTTTCGTTGTGCAGGGCGACCAGCAGGCTGTGCTTGGGCCAGACGCCGGCACTGCCCCAGGGCGTCTGGGCGGCGGTTTCGTCCAGCACCGTGCAGATGCAGTAGCGTGCACCGATGATGGTTTCCATGGGCACGCCGCTGGCGCCTGCGCGCTGCTCGAACTCGCGGATGTGCTCGAGCAGCAGTTGTTGCAGCGCGCGCGGGTCCTCGTTGGTGACCATGGCGCGGATCTGGGGGATGAGGTTCAGCAGCCGGTTGGCGGCGGCCACCAGCGGGTTGCCGCCGCTGACCACGTCGGGCAGGTTGGAGCGCAGCGGCTCCTGGCCGGCAGGCGCGGGCGCGGCGCTGGCCGCGCCTTCGGCACGGCCCGTGTCGGCGTCGCCGCCCCAGGGCATTTGGTGGCTGATGTTGGAACTGTTCATGTCGGAAGATGCGTCGCGCCGTCAGCGGCGGATGGCCCAGAACTCCAGTTGCAGGTCAGGGAATTCGCCGGAGACGTGCATGGCAAGGCCGCCGGAGCTTTGCAGCTGGTTCCACAGATCGTGCGTGGTGTCCACCTCGAAATAGTTGTAGCCCGCGTGGTAGGGAATCTCGCGCGGGGCAATGGGCAGCGGCCGCAGCGTGACGCCGGGCAGGTGCAGGTTCACCAGGTCGCGTATGCGCTCCACGGGGCCCAGCTTGGTCTGGGTGGGGAAGTGGGTGCGCAGGAATTCCGGCGTGGTCTGGGCATGGGCGGCCAGCACGAAGTCGCAGGTGGTGAGCAGTTCGGTGGACGGGATCAGCGCCACGCGCACGCCGTACTGGCGGTCGTGCAGCGGGATCTGGATGGCGTTTTGCTCCAGCACCGAGGACAGGCTGCGCCGCAGCTCCAGCATCAGCGGCGGGAAGCTGCGCCGCAGGTCGTCATGGTCGTAGGCGGGCAGCACCTCGGGGCGGCGCCGCTCGTGGTCGAAGGTGGTCAGCTCGGCGGCCAGGCGCAGCAGTTCCTCGAACAGGCGCTCGGGGTGGATGCTGGCGGTGCGCACCCAGTGCTGGGCCGCGCCCGTCCAGTGGTTGATGAGCTGCAGCAGCAGGAAGTCGCCGACCTCGCCGATGCCGCCGCGCTCGGGCTGGATCATGCGCTGGGCCAGCACTTCGCCGCGCTGGCGCAGCAGGCCGTGGATTTCCTTGCAGAAGGTGTTGAGCACCGAGCTGGGCCCGTTGTTGACCACGGTGGGGATGAAGCCGGGCTCCAGCAGCACGCCGCCGCTGGCCTGGCGCTCCACCACATGGGCCACGGGCAGGCTGACCCAGCCTTCGGTCAGCTCGTGGGCGGGGCGCAGGCTCAGGCGCAGCCGGCCCAGCTGCACCTCGGCGGGCTGGGCACCCACGTCGTTGCTGTCCGCCACTTCGGTCACGTCGCTGAGATAGCGCGCAGGGCTCTGGGAGCCTTCGCCAAAGGTCACTTCGCTGCCCGAGAAGCGGCGCAGCGGCAGCGCCAGGTGGACCACCACGTCCTTGAAGTCCTTGCCGATGTCCAGCGGGGTGGGCGCCTCGTCGTCGCCCGGCAGCTGGAACGGCGTGCCGTCGGGCAGCACGCCGTGGGCCGAACGGATTCCCAGCTTGCCCATGCGCAGCAGATCGGTGTCCAGCTCCAGTTCCGAGAAGCCCCAGAAAAAGGGCTGCCCCGGCAGGCTGCGTGACTGCAGTTGCCGGAACAGGAAGCGCTCCTGCTGCTGGAAGTGCTGGGGCCGAAGGAACATGCCCTCGGCCCAGATGACTTTGCGTTGCCAGACCATGGTGGATAGATGTGCGTTTATTGGGATGCGGGTTGAATGCGGACGGTGACCTCTTCGCGGGTCAGGTGCACCTGGTAGCGCACGGGCTGCAGCTTTTCGGTGGAGCCCATGCCCCACCAGCGCCGGCGCAGCTCCACGGAGTTGGGCGCGACGGCCGAGGCGCGCCAGGTGCTGCGCTCCAGATCGCGGTAGGCGGCGAACAGGCCGAAGGCGCGCACATCGGGGTTGCCCTTGCGCTCTATGACCTGGCGCTGGCCGGGCGCGACCAGGAATTCCTCGCGCCGCACGAAGTCGCTGCCCAGTTGGCCGTCGTCCTTGTCCTGCAGGTCGAAGAAGCCGGCGCGGTCGAAGGCGGCGGAGGCGCGCAGCTCGTAGATGCGCAGCAGAACGGGCTTGGGAATGCCTTCACGGTCCGGGTTGATGTCCATGTCCGCCACCACCTCGAATATGGCGGTGGGCACGGCTGTGGGCGCCACTTCGGGCGCGCGGCTCAGGGGGTTGAGGGAGCCGCAGCCGGCCAGGCCGGTCACCACGGCCGTGCCCAGGCCCAAGGCGCCCAGCGTTTGCAGCGCCTGCCGGCGCCCCTGCGATCCCTGCGGTTCCTCTGATCTCCACATGGCTTCTCCTGTCTCGATGTCAGTCATTGGTTTCACGCGGGCAGATCCACACCGTCAGCGCGCTGAGGTTGTCCTGGTGCGGATTGCCGCTGGATACGACGCGGCCGACCATGCGCTGTATCCATTCGTCGGGGCGCTGGCTGGCGGCCAGCAACTGCTCCATTTCCGACTCGTGCATGCCTTCCCACAGGCCGTCCGAGCACAGCAGGAAGACATCGCCGGCCTCCAGGGCCACGGCGTCGGCGCGGATGCTGGGCGGCACCTGGCCCTCGGCGCCAATGGCGCCGGCCAGCACGTTGCGGTTGGGCAGGCGGCGCGGGTCGTTCTCTTCGTACAGGCCGGCGTGCAGCAGCTGCTGGACCAGGCTGTGGTCTTCGGTGCGCAGGTGCATGCGTCCCGCGCGGAACCAGTACAGGCGCGAGTCCCCCCAGTGCGCCCACAGGGCACGGCCCTGCTCGGGATCGATGCACAGCACCACCACGGTGGCGCTCATGTGCATGCGAGAGACCGAGGTGGACTGCTGGCCGCTGACGCGGTGCTCCGCCTGGGAAATCAGGGAGGCCAGGCTGGCGGGGGCGAACAACGGGTTCTGCCGGAAGCCATCCACCACGGCCTGCACGGTGAGCTGGGCGGCGAGCTCGCCGTGCCCGTGTCCGCCAGCGCCATCGGCCAGCGTGCAGCACAGGCCGCCGGCGCCCAGGTCCATCAGGCCCATGGCGTCTTCGTTGCTGGAGCGCCTGCCGCTGTGGGAGGCGCTGGCCACCTGGATGCTGTAGCGGTGGCCGGCTCCGTCGAGGTAGGCGATCACGGCTGGCCTTTCACGGACTGCTCGGCGTTTTCGTAGGCCTCGACGAAGGTGCGGCCCGAGAAGGCCATCAGGTCGTCCTCGGCATGGCGGCGCAGCACGTCGAAGTTGTGCTTGTAGTCGTCCCACAGCGCGGCCTTGCGGCCATTGGTCAGCAGCTTGTCCAGCAGGCCGGGGTTGGTTTCGGTGCGGCGCTCCAGTTCGGTCGGATCGAACCGGGTCAGGGCCTCGGCATAGGCGGCGCGGATGCCGGCCATCAGGGCCAGCTGGTGCACATGCAGGTCCTGGAAGGCGTCCTGCATGGCGGGCAGCGGCTTCATGAAACCCGGGAAGGTCTGGTGGACCATCTGCATGAGCACGCCCTCGGAATTGGGCAGGAACTTGAGCGGGTTGTTGGCCCCCGTGGCAATGATGGTCACGCCAGCGCGGAACTCGCGCTTGATCTCGGAGCGCGCGGCCAGCAGGTCGATGGTTCCCTGCACCGCAATGCGCAGGGCTTCGCCGAAAGTGCGCATGAATTCCGGTGTGACCTCGAAATGGGTCTTGGCCGGGTTCAGGCCTGCGCCCTCCATGAAGGCTGCGGCCAGTGCCTGCAGATCGGCGTTGGCGGCCGGTTGGGGCTGCACGGGAATATCGACAGGCGCGGCGGTGGAGGGCAGGGCGCCGATGGGGATGGCGGCGTCGCCCTGGCCGAGGATGCTGGAGGCCGCGGGGATATTGACGTTGACGCCTGTGTCAAGGGGGGGAGCCGAGGCAACGGCAGCCCTGGCGACGGGCGCAACATGGGCAAGACCGGACTTGAAGAGGTCCAGATCCAGTCCATTGGTGGGCAGCAGACCGTCCAGCGCGGCCGGCTCGGCGGGGATCTGGGGCACGGGCGCCGGGACAGGCGCGGCAACCGGAATGTCCTGTGCCTGCGTCGGTACCTGCGCGTGTACCTGCGTCTGTGCCCGCGCCTCTACCTGTACAGGAAGCTGCTCCTGCACTGCAGGAATCACGGTATCGATCACAGGTGGGAGTGCGGGCTGGACCGGTGCTGCCGCCTCCTGCGGTGGCACCGGCTCTGCGGGCTGTGCATGCGACTGCATGCGTGGCAGATTGAAGGCCTGGCCCAGTTCGGAACCCCGGCCCGAGGCCTGCTGCAGCGGCTGCGCATCGGGGGGCAGGCCGCCCTGGTCGAACAGCGCAAGCGGGTCGAGCTTTTGGGATTGCTCGAAGCACGAAGGCAGGCCGGTATGGGAGGCATCATGCAAGGCCTCGGTGCTCAGGCCCTTGAGCGGCAGCGTGTGGACCATGCCGTCATGGCGCTGCTGTATCAGATCGCCCGTGCCTTGCGATGGCAGGCCGGCCCAGCCTTCCTCCTGCTGCCGAGCCTGCTGGGGCGGCGGAGCAAAGGGGTCGAAATCATTGGGGATCAGCAGGGGGCGATGCTGCGGCTTGGCGGGCTGCGGCATGGCCAGTGCAGCCTGCTCGGGCGGGATGGCGCTCTCGATCGAAGGCACGGCAGGGGTCTGGATGGCATCCAGGCTCAGTGCCGTCAGGCCTTCCCAGGGATCGGCGATGCCGGGGGCGGCGGCAGGCAATACGTCTGCCAGCGGCGCTGCCTCTGCCGGCGGCGCTGCTTCCGGCAGCGGGGGCTGGGAGGCGACGGGAGGCGGGACGATCTGGGGCTGCGGGGCGGCTGTGACGGGTGGGGCCGCTGCCTGCGTTGCTTGCGCGGCTTGTGTGGCTTGCGCGTTTTGCATTGCAGCCGAAGGCGGTGCCTCGAAAGGCGTGCCCGGCGCCACGGCGGCCAGGGTGTAGGCGCCGATACGGATGCGCGCACCCAGGGGCAGGCCCACTTCCTGGCCCGAACGCACGGGCTGCTCTGCCACCCAGATGGGATCACGCTCGCTCAGGTTCGCAACAAAGGCTCCCTCGGAATCCAGCCTGACCATGGCGTGCACGCGCGCGACGGAAGCGTCCGGGTCCGAGATGATGAGCTTGTTCTGGCCACTGCGTCCGATCGTGCCGCCGGCCATGCCGAATACGGCATGCCAGTGGCGATCGACCGGAACGCCATCGTGGTCCACGACCCTGAGTTCGATTTTGTCCATGGAGTCTTAGGCTAGGCAGTTTTCAGGAAGCGTCGGGATGCCTCAGGAGGCTTTGCGCGCGGGCGCAGGGCGCTTGTTGCGCAGCGCGGCACGGGCGTTGTTGAACTCCCGGCCCCAGATGGGATGGCCCTTTTCGGCCTCGGTCAGCTGGAAGGTGGGGTCCAGGGCCAGGGCCATGTCGAAGTGCTGACGGCAGGGCTTGCGGCGGCCTTCCACGCAGTGGCTGAAGGCGATGTACTTCAGCGCCTTGACCTGGCTGCTCATGGGCAGTTCCTGTGCGGTGGACAGGGGCGTCAGCGCCGTGATGGCGTCCTCATAGCGGCCGTCCACATAGAGCTGGATGGCTTCGACCAGCTCCTGCTCCTTGATCACCACGGGGTCCACGGGCTTGACGGGCTCCGGAGGCTGGACCACGGTCGGGGCCGGCTCGGGCTCCACGGGCTTTGGCGTGGTTTCACACGCGGCCAGGCCGAAGGCAACGGCCAGGGCAAGGGTCAGGCGCTGGATGGAGTGAGGAATATTCAGGGTCATGGACATGGTCAGCGGGCATCAAAGTCATGGGAAAGGGTCACCGACTGGCCGTCGGTGATGCGGATCACCTGCCGATAGCTCTCGAAGCCGGGATTGCGCAGCTCCACCGTGTGGGAGCCTGGCGCCAGCTTGAGCAGCACGACGGGAGGGGTGACGCCGGACGGCTTGCCGTTGATCAGCACATTCGCCCAGGGGCTGACCCTCAGGCGCAGGTTGTGATCTGTCCGTGGCGTCTCAGACCGTGCGGCCAGCGCGGCGGAGCGCGCTGGAGCAAGGCCGGGTGTCAGGGCGGTGATCGAGGTGATCACGCGGCTGTTCAGTGCAAAGCCGCCGGCCGTGGGTGCCGCAGGCGCCGTGCGCAGCCGCTGCGCGGAAGGGCAGCGCTGGATCCAGCGGTCCTGGGCGCGGCTGTAGGCGTCCCGCCACGGTGTGCCCGTGGTTTCGTAGGCTTGCAGTGCAAAGCCCGGGTGTGCGGAGAACGCGGAGTCGAAGGCCGCCTCGCAGCGCGCCCATTCCTTGTGCGTGCAATAGGTGTAGGCCAGGTACTTGTGGGCGGAGGCCCGCTCCATGGGATCGGCCAGCCCGCCAAACAGCGCCGCCTGCAGCGCACGCTCGGCCTGGGCCAGGTCGCGCGCCTCGAACAGCGCAATGCCCTGCGCCAGCTGCGGGCGTCCTGCCGAGCCGGTTTGGGTGGGCGCTGCCTCTTCGCATGCCGCCTGGGAATGCGCCAGGCAGGGCAGGCCGAGCACTGCAGTGCACAGCATCCATCGCCAGCGGTGGTTCATCAGTCGAGCCATGGGCCGCGCTCATTCGAAAAGATGGTTCACGGTCACCGACTCGCCCTTGGTGACCGTGATGGTCTTGGTCACCGTGGAGGCCGCACCCGGGTTGCTGATGTCGATGCGGTACTCGCCCTCTGGAAGCTCCATCTGGGTCAGCGGCGGGCTGGTCCGCGCAGGGGCGCGGTTCACGGAGACATAGCCCCAGGGCACGACCCGGAACACCACCTTGCCCGTGGCCGCTGCGGGCTTGACGGGGCGGGCCTCGGTCTTGGACGGCTCGGTGGGCAACGGCTCGGACCCGGTGGCCACCGTGACGGGGACGACTGGCGTGCTCTGCTCGGGCTGCGAAGGGGCAATCTCGGGCACCGCGGCCTGCTGCTCGGGCGAGGTCATCGGCTGCACCTGCTCCGTGGAGGCCAGCGAGGCCTCGTTGAGCAATTGCTTGAGCAGCGCCTGGGCCTCGGTGCGGTGCTGTCCTTCGGGGAAGCTGTCCAGGTAGTCCTGCAGGCGGGCCAGGCTGGACTGGCTTTGCGCCTGCTGCCAGGCCAGGCTGTCGCGTGCTGCCAGGGTCTTGGCGCGTGCCTGGTCCTGGGAATGGTCGTACCACAGCACGCCGCCGCCCGCGATGGCAGCCAGCACCAGGGCGCCGATGGCCAACGGTACGGCCATGCTGCTGCGCCTGGCCTTGGGCGCAGCCTGGGCCCCCGCAGCTGGAGGCCGGGCAGCCGGAGGCTTGGCCTGGACGGCCGGCGCTGCGGCGGGCTGCTCGGGAACGGGTGCAGGTGGTGAAGCCGGGACCGGAGCCTGAACCGTAGCCTGAGGCGCCGGCATGCCTTGCAGTGCCTGGTCGATGTCGATGAACGGCCCGTTGCCCAGGCCCATCGGGTCGGCTGCAGAGGCCTGGGGCGCAGATGGGGGTGCCATCTGAGGCGTGGCCATGGCAGCAGGTGTGCTGGGGGCCGGTGATGCCGGGGCCACGGGTGGAACCGTTGCAACAGGCGGCATGGGCAGCACAGGTGCTACAGGTGCTGCAGGTGCCACAGGTGCCACCGGCATGACCGTCGCCACGGGCGCAACCTGTGGGGTGGGTGCGGGAACGTAGGTTTCCGTGATCGGCAGGAAACGGGGTGCCTGCGCGGATGCCGACTCGCTGGCCATGGCGGCCTGAACGGCCGCAGGCGTCGTGATCGGGATGTAGATGGGGCTGGCGCTGGGCTCCACAGGCGCAGGCGCCGCCCGGCTTTCGGCAGACAGGCCCAGCAGGCTGCGCAGTTCGGCAATCGACTGGGGCCGGTCCTGCGGGCGCACGGCCAGGGCTTTTTGCATGCCCTGCAGGAAGGCGTCGGAGTAGCCGGGAACCTGCTCGGAAGTCAGCGGCTGCATGGGGTCCGTGACCATGCGCGCCACCGAGGTGGCAGGAGTGCGGCCCGTGGCGGCCTGGTGAATGAGGGCGCCGACCTGGTAGATGTCCGTCCACGCGCCCTGGGGCATGGCGCCGTCGTCCACGTACTGCTCGATGGGCGCAAAACCGGGCTTGAGCACCATGGTCAGCGCCTGGGTCATGTCGCCGATGATGCGGCGCGCGGCGCCGAAATCCAGCAGCACGGGGCTGCCATCGCGCTGCACGAAGATGTTGTCCGGCGCGATATCGCGGTGGAAGCAGTCCTGTGCATGCAGGACCTCGAGCACATCGAGCAGCGGGGCCAGCAGGGTGCTGAGCTGGGCCTGGTCGATGCGGCCCGACGATGCCTGCAGCACGCGGCCCAGCGTCTGGCCCTCGTAGTGGCGCATCACCATGTAGGCCGTGCCGCCGGCTTCGAAGAATCGGTAGACATGCACCAGGGTGGGGTGCGAGAAGCGCGCCAGCAGGCGGGCCTCGTTGATGAAGCTGCGCAGCCCGGCGTCGAACGCGCCACGGTGCTGCGAGCGCACATGCACCTGATGGGAGCTTTGCCGCCCGGCCAGGGCCGAAGGCATGTACTCCTTGATCGCGACCTCGCGGTCCAGCGAGAGGTCACGGGCCTTGTAGACGATGCCGAAACCGCCTTCGCCGATGACATCGAGCACGCGGTATTCGCCAATCTGGACACCTGCCGGAAGGCAGTTGGTCGAACATGCTGCTTCGCTAACCATGCAATCCCACCCAAGATGTTGTTTCACACCCTGGCGGGCGATGTCTGTCGCGCAGCCAGGGTGCCGAACCTGTTCGAGGCCATTGGACAAGGAGAAAGCCGGCATCACACCGGCAATCTGTCTCTGTAAACCGTTGGTTTTCCTCAATCAGCCTATTGTCTGAAGCCAGGGGCCAAAGACGAGCGTCATGGATTCGTCATGAATACAAGATCGTATTTCAATCGGACTCCGAATGCGGCGTGAGTGTAGCTTGAGTTCCGCAAAAAGCCATGACACGAATCGAATGGATATGAGGTGGATACATTTTTTTTCAGATGTATCCGCCGTAACAATTCAGTCTGCTCAATTGTTTGTATTTTGCCGGCCTTATCCACTATCATCGCGGCTCCAACAAAGGAGGGCGGTTCACGACAGTGAGGATTGCAGGCGATTGTCAATACATTCCTTGACCATCCAGGGTATGCGCCGCACTGATCTGAATCACGTGTTAAGTGAATCGGTTTCGTGCGCTCTACCCGAGAGTGGTTTCCCCTTTGTTCGCGTGTGAACTATCCGATGCAATCAGGCTATTGGGTTGCATGCGAACGTTTAATCCATTAGTTCGAGAGGTGTGCAATGTCCGTTGATATGTTCATGAAGGTCGAGGGCGCCAGTGGCGAGTCCCAGGATTCCAACCACAAGGGCTGGACCGACATCGACTCCTTCACCTGGGGTGCTACCCAGCCCAACACCATGTCCAGCGGCGGTGGTGCCGGTGCCGGCAAGGTGAGCTTCCATGACCTGAACGTCATCGCCAAGGTGGACAAGTGCTACCCCGCCGTGCTCAAGCACTGCGCCACGGGCAAGCACCTGGGCCAGGTCGACATCTCGCTGTGCAAGGCCGGCGGCTCGCAGATCGAGTTCACCAAGATCACCCTGACCGACGTCATGGTGACGAACGTGACCGTCAGCGGCGCCAACTCCTCTGACACCGTGACCGTGAACTACTCGTTCCAGGCTGCCAAGGTCAAGACCCAGTACTGGGAACAGACCAACCAGGGCGGCAAGGGCGCCGAGAGCCAGATGGGCTTCAACATCAAGGAAAACCGCGAAGCCTGAGCTTCCTCCCGCAGCTGTGCTGCTGCGGCAACCCGCGTCGGACTCGTCTGGCGCGGGTGTTGCCGTGGACAGGCGGGAATATGGCCTCCATCTATCGATGGAGGCTTTTCAGTATGGAAAGTCGAAATTGGGCTGTTGAAGGAATATCGGAGAGACGTGCCTTGAGGCCGCGTGGGTAACCGCGTGCCTGGCTGGTTTTTGTGTCATTTTTTTGACGTGGGCCAGCTTTCCATTCCTGTCAAAAGCTGAATGTCGTTAGGCTTGTCAATCTTTGACAAACACAAAAACCCATGGCCGCGGGCATGGGGAATCGACTTGCTCGCTGCACTATCAATGTGCAGAAAATTTCTGATAAAAATGGATTGCCGTGGATATGCGCAGGATTACCGCGCGTGGGTTCCTGTGTCTATTGATCAGGCACATTGAATGCCTGGTGCCGGGGCCTGCGAACCGTTGTGGTGCGTTTGGCCCGTACTGCGGCGAGTGGCGGAGCATACACGAACATCGGACGTTGTCGAGAATATTTTTGCCGGTCCAATTATTAAAACGCAATTCGTTTCTTTAATAAATTCCACTGCCAACTTGTGTACAAGAAAGAGTACTAAATGCGTGAATGGACCATTGCCCATTGCCGGCGTGCAAACCAGTCAGAGAGATTGCAGCAGCAATCGGCGTATACCCTGTCACCGCCCGCAAATCTGCCCGGTGCCGCAGGCATGGCTTCGCTCTTTTCCACCGCCTTGAGCCGGGTCTTGGCTGGCCTTGGCTGTCGCCAACGGCAGGGGCGGTGTTCTCCAACCGGCATGGCAGTCGCATGAGCATCGCGGTTGCCTCCCCGCCCGTGTGCGAGACGCGCCAGGGGCCTGCAAGCAGCGCGCACTCGCTGGCCGCGCAGATCTACGCTTGCCTGAAGAACGACATCTTCGACTTCCGCCTGCTGCCCGGCGACCGCTTCAGCGAGGGCGAAATCGCCACGCGCATGCAGGTCAGCCGCACGCCTGTGCGCCAGGCGCTGTTCTGGTTGCAGCGCGATGGCTATGTCGATGTGCATTTCAAGAGCGGGTGGCAGATCAAGGCCTTCGACTTCAAGTACTTCGAGGATCTCTATGAGGTGCGAACCCTGATGGAGACCAGCGCCGTGGCCAGCCTGGTGGGCGAATCGCTGAAGTCATTGCAGCCGTTGCGCGAGGTCTGGTGCGTGCCCGAGGAGCAGCGCGAGACCGACCCCGCCGTGGTGGCCTCGCTGGACGAGGCCTTCCATACCGGCCTGGTGGCTGCAACCGGCAACCAGGAGATGGCGCGCATCCACCTGGACATCACCGAGCGCATCCGCATCATCCGGCGCCTGGATGTCATCAAGCTGCCGCGCGTCTCGGCAACCTATGACGACCATGCCGCCATCCTCGCGGCCATCGAGGCTGGCGATGCGGCGCGGGCCCAGTCCTGCCTGAGGGAGCACATCGCCGACAGCCGGGCTGAGGTCAAGCGCATCACGTTCTACATGCTGCAAACGGCGCGCGAGCGCTATGGCGCCCTGACGCAGATGGCCTGAGGGCCGCAATGTGTTGGTGGAGGGCCTCTTCGGAGGCCCTTTTTCATGGCCGGGGCGCTGCGGGAAGGCGGCGGACATTCGTTCCAGCGCAGCAAAGCCTGCAAGTCGTGGGCAAGGGGCCTGCTTTTCCCCGCATCGCTGCGGCGGCGTCCCGGTAGTCTTCCTGCCAAACCGTGGACGGGCCTCGCGCCCGCGCCATCTGCCAACTCACAGGGAAGAGAACATGAGCATCAGAACCGACAACCTGAACGTGCAAAGCCTGCTGGCCCGCGCCCAATCCAAGCTCAACAGCAGCACGACGCAGGCGGCTTCGGATTCGGCCGGCAAGAAGAGCGCTGCGGAGACCAGCGCCACCAAGACGGACAGCAACAGCACCAAGACCGAGACCACTGAAGCGGAAAAGGTGCGCAAGCTGGCGCCGTCGCTGACCAAGGCGCACGAGCGCATCGTGGCCCAGGCCCAGGCGGGATCGACTTCGCTGTCGGCGTTGGGGCAGTTCAAGTCATCCCTGGTGGACCTGGCCTCGGCGGGCAAGGATGTGGCCGCGCTCTCGGCCACCAGCACCACCCAGTCGGTGCAAGGCGCGCTGGAAAAGCTGGTGGCGCGCTATAACTCCAGCGTTGCCAAGGGCAGCGTGAGCGCGGCGGCCGGTTCTTCCACCGATGTGGGTGCCACCCGCGCCCTGCGCGAGTTGCGCTCGGCCATCATGAGTGTCACGGGCAGCGCGACCGCGCCCAGCCTGGGCAAGCTCGGCATCGTCCAGCGCCAGGACGGCACGCTGGCGGTGGATGCCAAGGCCCTGGAAAAGTCCATGGCCGCCGATGCCGCCGGCGTGACCTCGGCCCTGGCCGGCATTGGCAAGGCGGTGGAGAGCAGCGCCAACTCTGCGCTGTCCACGGGCAGCCGCCTCAGCTCGTCCATGGCCAGTCTGGGTGACCGGGTCAAGACGCTGCAGCAGCAGCAAAGTGCGGTGGTTGCCACGGCCGAGAAGCTGGGCGACTCCCTGGTCGGTTCGGCCAACTGGAACCGCATGGTGCTGGACGCCTACCTCAAGAACTGATTTCAGCACCATCCCCGCCCTGCATCCTGCTCCCGGAAAACATGAAAAACCTGCGCATCGGCCTCCGTCTCGGAGGCGGCTTCACCATTCTTTTGCTGATCATGCTGTTGATCAGTGTCACCAGCATCGTCAGCATGGGGCACATGGCCCGCTCGACCACGGAAATCACCGAGGTGGCCCTGGCCAAGGAGCGGATGATCAGCGACTGGTTCCGCAACATCCACTCGGGCTCGCGCCGGACCACGGCCATTGCCAAGAGCAGCGATCCTTCGCTGGCCACTTTCTTTGCCGAAGACGCGGCCGAGTCCTCGCGCCAGTCGAGCAAGCTGCAGGACCGCATCGAACCGCTGCTGCAGACGCAGGAAGAAAAGGACATCTGGGTCGAGATCAAGAAGGCGCGCGCCGGCTACCTGGCGGGCCGCGACGTGGTGACCAAGGCCAAGGCCGAAGGCCGTGCAGAAGATGCCGAGCGCCTGTTCACCCAGGAGTACCAGCCCGCCACGCAGCGTTATATAGAGATCGTGCAGCGCCTGCTGGACATGCAGCGCGCCGCCATAGACAGCTCCGCCGCGGAAGTGCAGGTGCGTTTTTCTGCCAGCCGCGCCACCATCATCGCCGTGGTGTCCCTGGCCGTGGTGCTGGGCGCGCTGGCCGCATGGTGGATCACGCGCGGCATCACCGTGCCGCTGGCCGAAGCCCTGCGCGTGGCGCGCACCGTGGCCAACAACGACCTGACCAGCCGCATCACCGTTGATTCGCGCGACGAAACCGGCCAGTTGCTGCAGGCGCTGCGCCAGATGAACGACAACCTGGCCCAGGTCGTGGGGCAGGTGCGCTCGGGTGCGGACAGCATCGCCACGGCTTCGGGCGAGATCGATGCGGGCAACCAGGACCTGTCCTCGCGCACCGAGCAGCAGGCCAGCTCGCTCGAGCAGACGGCTGCCGCCATGGAGGAGCTGACCAGCACGGTCAAGCAGAACGCCGAGAACGCACGCCAGGCCAATCAGCTGGCCGCTTCGGCATCGCAGACTGCGGTGCAGGGCGGCAAGGTAGTGGCGGGCGTGGTGGACACCATGGGCGGCATCAGCGAGTCCAGCCGCAAGATCGCCGACATCATCGGCGTCATCGACTCCATTGCCTTCCAGACCAACATCCTGGCGCTGAACGCTGCCGTGGAAGCGGCACGTGCCGGTGAGCAGGGCCGCGGCTTTGCCGTGGTGGCGGGCGAGGTGCGTGCGCTGGCCCAGCGCAGCGCCTCGGCAGCCAAGGACATCAAGGACCTGATTGCAGACTCCGTGTCCAAGGTGGACGCGGGCACGCGCCAGGTGGCCGAGGCCGGCCGCACCATGGACGGCATCGTGCAAAGCGTGCAGCAGGTCAGCGACCTGGTGGCCGAGATCACGGCCGCCAGCCAGGAGCAAAGCAGCGGCATCAACCAGGTGCACCAGGCGATTTCGCAGATGGACACGGTGACGCAGCAGAATGCCGCGCTGGTCGAGGAAGCAGCAGCTGCGACCGGCTCGCTCAAATCCCAGGTGAATCAGCTGGCGGCCGCCGTGAGTGTGTTCCGCATCGACGGCTTGGCGCCGGCCCGTGCAGGGACGGGAGCAGCTTCGTCTTCAGTACCTGCCGCGCGCGCGCCTTCTGCGGCAGCGCCCATGCGCCCTGCGGCCAGACCGCTGGCCGCGTCCGCCCCTGCTGCTGGCACTGCCCCTGCTGCTGGCACTGCACCTGCTGCTGCCGCACGCAGCGCCTCTGCCGCCCCAGCGCCCGCCGCAAAGCTGCCTGCCGCCCGGCAGACCGTGGCGGCCAAGGGCAATGACGACGGGGACTGGACTTCGTTCTGAGTCCGCCCGGCTACGGTTGAGTTCTGCCGGGTTTGGCCGAGTTCAGCTACTTGGGGGCGCCCAGTTGGTACTTGGAGCCCTCGCCCTGGCCATCGGTGATGGCGGCGGCCTGGCCGGCGGCCGGGTTCACGCCGCCGGCATCTTCCTTGTTCGTGGCTCCTGCGCCGCTTGCGGGCTCCGATGCCTTGGCGGGCAGGGGCGCGGCTGGCGGCAGGGGCTCGTGCGGATCCCCCTTGGCATGGGGCATGACCTGCTCGGCCATGATCACGGGCTGGCCCAGCAGGGGCTTGTCCGGCGGGGGCTGGTTGAAGCGCGGCACTTCTGCCATGGGAAATCCCGCGCGCGTTGACGAGGTCTCGCCCGAGCAGGCGGCCAGCGTCAGCAACGAGGTTGCGGCGACGCCCAGGGCCAGCCGTCTGGCGAGTGTCGTGGCCTGCACAAATTCATGGGGCATGGTTGTTCTCCGATGTCGATCTTCCGGCCGACATGCTCCCATGTGTCCAGGACTGGTGGCGTAGGTCCATGCCGGATTCCCGGTGACAGGCCACCGCAATCCTTGCTCAGGGCTGGCTGCCGCTGGCCTTCCACGATCCATCGGACTGCTTGCAGAACCAGAAGCGCCAGTTTTCCGAGGTCTTTTTCAGGCGCACGTCGGCCGACAGCAGGCGGCAGCTTCCGGCCGAGCCGGTCTGCACGGTCTGCTGCGGCTGCAAGGCCATCGTCACGCGCTGGTTGGTACGGTTCGGGCGGCTGGTCCATTCGGTCACGGAGCCGTCGGCGGCCTCGTTGAGCACCTTGGCCACGGTGGCCTTTGCGTCGGGCAGGTCCCTGGCGGGAATGCGTGCGGCGATGGTGTCGTTGAGGAAGATCAACGCTGCGGCATTGGCGCTGGTGGACACCAGCGAGGCGGCGGCGGCCAGCGATGCGACGGTGAGGGCAAAGGTTTTCATGCAATGGTTCCTGGAGTGTGGGCCGACGACCGCAGCGGGATGTCGGAAGGAAGGTATCGGGCCATGTTAACGGCTGCCGTGGTGGCGCCGTGCGTCGCGCACCGCTGAAACCAGCGCGGACTGCGGCCGAGTGCTGCCGAGGGCCGCGCAAAACCGTTACAGTCCCTGGCGGATTCCTTCGTCCATTTCCGCCAGAAATTCCACTGCATGCCACGATCTTCCAGCCACCAGACCACCCAGCGCTTTGCCATTCCATGGACGCTTGTTGCAGGCTTTGGTGCAGCGGCCCTGGCCACCCTGGTCATCGCCTTCGTCAATTTCCGGGCGTCCGAGGCGCGGGGCCAGGCCGTGAATGCCATGGACCGCACCACGCTGGCCATGCGCCAGCTCAGCCAGCTCAATGCCTCGCTCAAGGATGCCGAAACCGGGCAGCGGGGCTTTCTGCTGACGGGTGACCAGGCCTATCTGCAGCCCTACCAGCAGGCGCGCGATGTGCTGCAAAAGCAGCTGGAGGCGCTCAAGGCGCGCACGTCCAGCGACTCCGTGCAGCACCGGCTGCTGGACCAGATCGAGGACATCTCGAGCCAGAAGCTGCGCGAGCTGCAGGAAACCATAGACTTGCGCAAGGCTGGCGACCTGGACGCCGCCATGGCCCTGGTGCGCCTGGACGTGGGCAAGAACGCCATGGACCGGCTGCGCGAGCTGATCGATGATCTCTACACCCGCCAGACCCGTGAGCTGGAGCAGCGCCGCCAGCTGTGGGTGGAGGCATCCACCACCTCGACGTACTACTCCTGGGGCGGCTCCCTCATCTTGCTGGGCCTGATCCTGGCATCGGCTGCGCTGACGGTGCGCGAGTACCGCGTCAAGGCGCGTCAGTCGTGGGTGACGTCGGGTCTGTCCGGCCTGGGCCAGCAGTTGCAGGGCGACCGTCGGCTTGAAGACCTGGGCCAAAAGGCACTGGAATATCTGGCCACCTACCTGCGCGCCGAGGTGGGCGCCGGCTATGTGGTGGACTGCGCCGACGGCGGTCTGCGCCTGTTCGGCGGCTATGCCTTGCCGCGCGAGCGCCTGCAGCACAAGCTGCTGCCCGGCGAGGGCCTGGCGGGCCAGGCGGTCGCCTCGCGCAAGCTGCTGCATGTCAGGGACGTGCCCGCGCAGCACCTGCCGATTTCCTCGGGCACCGGCCAGTCCAGCCCGTTGCAGCTGATGGTGGCGCCCGCCATGGAGAACGGCGAAGTGTTCGCCGTCATCGAACTGGGCTTTCTGCGCGGGGTGAGCGAGGCAGAGCGCAGCCTGCTGGAGCGGGCGTCCGAAATGCTGGCCGTGGCCATCCGCTCGGGCCTGGACCGTTCGCGCCTTGAGACCTTGCTGGAAGAAACGCGCCGCCAGTCGGAAGAGCTGCAGGCCCAGCAGGAAGAGCTGCGCGTGAGCAACGAGGAGCTGGAGCAGCAAAGCCGCATCCTGCAGGAGTCGCAGACGCAGATGGAGCACCAGCAAAGCGAGCTGGAGCAGACCAATGCCCATCTGGAGGAGCAGACCCAGCAGCTGGAGTACCAGCGCGAGCAACTGCTGCGTGCCCAGGGTGCGCTGACCGACAAGGCGCACGAGCTGGAGCTGGCCAGCCAGTACAAGAGCGAGTTCCTGGCCAACATGAGCCACGAGCTGCGCACGCCGCTGAACTCCACGCTGATCCTCGCCAAGCTGCTGGCCGACAACAAGCCCGGCAACCTGCAGGCCGATCAGGTCAAGTACGCACAGACCATTCATGCGGCGGGCAGCGACCTGCTGGCGCTGATCAACGACATCCTGGACCTGTCCAAGATCGAGGCCGGCCAGGTCAGCGTCCTGGTGGAGCCCATGACCATCGCCACCGCCTTGCAGGCGCTGATGGAGCCGCTGCGCCCCATCGCCCGCGAAAAAGGCCTGGAGCTGACATGGACGGTGGACCCCGGCGTGCCGGCCTCCATGCAGACCGACCCCATGCGGCTGGCCCAGGTGCTCAAGAACCTGCTGTCCAACGCGCTCAAGTTCACGGCCAAGGGCTCGGTCGACCTGCAGGTGTCCCGCGTGCCCGGGGGCATGCTGGCGTTTGCCGTGCGCGATACCGGCATCGGCATTGCCGAGCAGCAGCAGCAATTCATCTTCGATGCCTTCCGCCAGGCGGACGGCAGCACGCATCGCAAGTTCGGAGGAACGGGCCTGGGTCTGTCGATCTCACGTGATCTTGCCGGGCTGCTGGGCGGCACGCTGACCGTCTCCAGCACGCCGGGGCAGGGCAGTGTGTTCACGCTGACCGTGCCTGTGATCCTGGCGCTGGTGGAGTCTGGCCAGGCCTTGGCTGCCGCGCCGCTGCCCCGCCCGGCGCGGGAATCGCTGGCGAATGCGCAGACGCAGACACAGACGCAGGTGCCGGTGTCATCGCCCGCGTCCGTGCCCGCCGTCGCCTCGGCCCATGTCGCGCCGGCTGCGCCCGCGTTCGCGCCGGCCATGTCGCCAGCCATGTCTGCGCCGATGCTGTCGCCTACGTCGTCCGCGGCGGATGCCCTGCGAAAGAGCGGGCAGAGCGGGCGCCGCATCCTCGTCATCGAGGACGATCTGCGCTTTGCCGACATTCTTTCCGAGCTCGCGCGCGAGATGGATTTCGAATGCGATGTCGCCAACACCGCGTCCGACGGCTTGGCCATGGCGGCAAGCAACCAGCCCAACGCCATCGTGCTGGACATCAACCTGCCCGATTTCTCGGGCCTGGGCGTGCTGGATCAGCTCAAGCGCAACCCCGTCACGCGCCACATTCCCGTTCACGTGGTCTCGGTGGCCGACTATTCGCAGGAGGCCATGGGACGCGGCGCCGTGGGCTACGCGCTCAAGCCCGTCAAGCGCGAGGAACTGGTCCATGCCCTGAAGCGGCTGGAGGCCAAGTTCACCCAGGACCTGCGCCGCGTGCTGGTGGTGGAGGACGACGAGCGCCAGCGCGAGAGCGTGCGCCACCTGCTCAGCCGCAGCGACGTGGACATCGTCTGCGCGGGCACGGCGGCGGCGGCGCTGGAACATCTGCGCGGCGCCACCTTCGACTGCATGGTGATGGACCTGAACCTGCCCGACATCAGCGGCTACGAGCTGCTGCAGCGCATGACGGACCAGGACGATGTTTCCTTCCCGCCTGTCATCGTCTACACGGGCCGCGCGCTCTCGCGCGATGAAGAGCAGCAGCTGCGGCGCTTTTCCAAGTCCATCATCATCAAGGACGCGCGCTCGCCCGAGCGCCTGCTCGACGAGGTCACGCTGTTCCTGCACCAGGTGGAGTCCGAGCTGTCGGCCGAGCACCGCCAGATGCTGCAGGTGGCGCGCAGCCGCGAGTCGGCGCTGGAAGGGCGCACGGTGCTGGTGGTGGAGGACGATGTGCGCAATGTGTTCGCGCTGTCCAGCATCCTGGAGCCCACGGGCATCCGCGTGGAGATCGCGCGCAACGGGCGCGAGGCGCTGGAAACCCTGGAAGCGCGGGGCACGGCGCAGGCCGGCATCGACCTGGTCCTGATGGACATCATGATGCCCGAGATGGACGGCTACACCGCCATGCGCGAGATCCGCAACCGCCCGCAATGGCGCCGCCTGCCCATCATCGCCCTGACCGCCAAGGCCATGAAGGACGACCAGGAGAAATGCCTGGCCGCCGGTGCCAACGACTACATCGCAAAGCCGCTGGACGTGGAGAAGCTGCTGTCGCTGGTGCGGGTGTGGATGCCCAAGTAGCAAGGAGGACGCGATGCCTCAGCTGAAAAAAGCCCGCACCGCCGACATCGAGCAGCGCCTGCTGATCGATGCCATCTACCACCGCTACCACTACGACTTCCGGGGCTACGCCCAGGCCTCGCTCAAGCGGCGCCTGCAGTCGGCCCTGGTGCAGTTCGACTGCAAGACGCTGTCGCAGCTGCAGGACCGTGTGCTGCACGATACAAGCGTGTTCCCGGCCCTGCTCGAGTACCTCACGGTCCAGGTCAGCGACATGTTCCGCGACCCGACCTACTTCCGCTCGCTGCGCACCGAGGTCGTGCCGCTGCTGCGCACCTATCCCTCGCTCAAGGTCTGGGTGGCCGGCTGCAGCGCGGGCGAAGAGGTGTATTCGCTGGCCATCCTGCTGCATGAAGAGGGCCTGCTGGACCGCACCCTGATCTACGCCACCGACATCAATCCCCATGCGCTGAAGGCGGCAGAGCAGGGCGTGTTCGACATGGCGCGCGTGGCGGCATTCACCGACAATCATGCGCGCTCGGGCGGGCACAGCTCGCTGTCGCACTACTACACGGCGCGCTATGGCCGTGTGGTCTTCGACAAGGGGCTGCGCGAGCACATGGTGTTCTCCGACCACAGCCTGGCCACCGACAGCGTGTTCGCCGAGATGCACCTGGTGTCCTGCCGCAACGTGCTCATCTATTTCGAGCGCGAGCTGCAGGACCGGGCGCTGGGCCTGTTCCGCGATGCGCTGTGCCATCGCGGGTTCCTGGGCCTGGGCTCCAAGGAGTCGCTGCGGTTTTCAGGGCATTCGGAGGCCTTCGAGGACTTCGTGCTCGAAGACCGCATCTACCGCAAGAGGGCCGGGCTGTGATGCCCGCGACCACGAACACACCCGCCTCGGACGCCGCCACAGCCTACGAGGCCATCGTGATCGGCGGCTCGGCAGGCGCGCTTGATGCGCTGTCCGTGGTGCTGCCCACGCTGCCCGCCAGCCTGCGCGCTTCGGTGCTGGTGGTACTGCACCTGCCGCGCGACCGGCGCAGCCTGCTGGGCCAGCTTTTCGGGCCGCGCTGCGCCCTGCCGGTGCGCGAGGTGCAGGACCAGCAATGGCTGGAGCCGGGCTGCCTGTACTTTGCGCCGGCCGACTACCACCTGCTGGTGGACAGCGGGCCCAGGCTGGCGCTGTCGCTGGATGCGCCCTGGCATTTTTCGCGGCCCTCGATCGATGTGCTGTTCGAGTCGGCTGCCGACTGCTATGGCGAGCGCCTGCTGGCCGTGCTGCTGTCCGGCGCCAACGAGGATGGCGCCCAGGGCATGGCCAGCGTGCACGCGGCCGGCGGCCTGGCGGTGGTGCAGTCGCCAGACAGTGCCGCAATGCAGACCATGCCGCGGGCGGCCCTGGCCCGCGTGCCACAGGCCCAGGTGCTGGCGCCGCAGGGCATTGCCGCGCTCATCGCATCGCTGCACGGCCAGGGGAGGCTTTGAATGTCCATTCAGCGCGCTCCCACCAGACAAAATACCGAGAGAGAATCCATGTCCCAAACAGATCGCGTCAAATGCCTGATCGTCGATGACATTGCCGAGAATCTGATCGCCATCGAAGCGCTGCTGCAGCGCGACGGCATCGAGTTCCTCAAGGCGCATTCCGGCCCCGAGGCGCTGGAGCTTTTGCTCGACCATGGCGATGTGGCGCTGGCCCTGCTGGACGTGCAGATGCCCGAGATGAACGGCTTCGAGCTGGCCGAACTGATACGCGGCAGCGAGCGCACGCGCCACATCCCGCTCATCTTCATGACGGCCGGCTCGCGCGAGCACAACTGGCAATTCCGCGGCTATGAAAGCGGCGCCGTGGACTTTCTGTACAAGCCCATCGACCCGCACATGCTGACCACCAAGGCCAATGTGTTCTTCGAGCTGCACCAGCGCAAGCAGGCGCTGGCCCAGCAGCTGCAGGAGCGCACCGAGGCGCTGCGCATCAACGAGATGTTCATGGCCGTGCTCAGCCACGACCTGCGCACGCCGCTGCAGTCCATCAAGGCGGCGGCCACCGTGCTCACGCGCCAGCCCGATCCCGGCAAGGTGGCCAACATGGCCGAGCGCATGCTCAGCAGCAGCCAGCGCATGTCGCGCATGATCGAGGATCTGCTGGACGTGACCCGCATCCGCCAGGCAGAAGGCCTGCCGCTGTCGCCCCAGCCGGCCAGCCTGCAGACGCTGCTGCAGCGCACGCTGCAGGAGGTGGAGACGGGCTTCCCGGAGCGGCGCCTGGAAAGCGAGATGCTGGGCAATCTGGAAGGCATCTGGGATGGAGAACGCCTGTGCCAGGTGCTGACCAACCTGCTGGGCAATGCCATGCACCACGGAGATCCCGCGCAGCCGGTGCAGGTGACGGCCGATGGCCGCCAGGACGATCGCGTGTCCATCACGGTGCGCAACGGCGGCACCATTCCCGCGGAACTGCTGCCCACGCTGTTCAACCCGTTTCGCGGTGGTGAACGCCGGCCCGGCCAGCACCAGGGACTGGGTCTGGGGCTGTTCATTGCGCACCAGATCGTGCGTTCGCACGGCGGGCGCATCGATGTGCGCTCCGCCGACGGAGTGACCAGCTTCAGGGTGGAATTGCCGCGCGAGGCGGCGGTGGGAGGCTCCAAGGCCGTGCTGTGACGGCGGGAGCCGGGGGGCGCGAAAGCGCGAACGCTTCAGTGGGCGGGGTTGCCGAGCGCTTCCTGGATGGAGTCCAGCAGCGTCTCCAGGTCCTCGATCTCGAAGGGCTTGAGCAGGGTCCGCACATGGGAGCCCCAGGCCGTGGGGTAGGGTCCCAGGTCGTAGCCGGAGCACAGGATGATCCAGCGCTGGGCATCGGCCTCCAGCAGCTGCCGCGCCAGGTCGGTGCCTGACAGACCGGGCAGGCTGACATCGGAAACCACCACGTCGAAAGGCTGGGCCGCATCCAGTTCCAGGGCCTGCTCGGCGGTGGCGCAACTGGTCACGAAGCGTGATTCGCTCTCCATCAGCAGGCCAATGGTTTCGCGCAGGTCGGCATTGTCTTCAACGTACAGGATTCGCATATCTCTTTGTTGCAGTGCATCATGCTGCTATCAAAAAGGCAGCATTGACGAGGGCTGATCATCCACACCCTCGGGCGGCCATCGCGTAGGACAGCATGCAAACTTTTCTGCCGCCGCCTGCATGGAGGCCGAGGCTATGGATTGTGCAATACAACGAAGAACGCCAGAACAAGGCTTGCGCGCGTTCAGCGGGTGGAGGCCTGCGGCGGGTCCAGAACATGCTTTTGAACGGGCAGGAATTCATCCGCCTGCCGTGAATAGTCCCAGCGCGTGAGCTCTCGGCGCCAGGCCGGGCCCTGTCCAGCCCAGTCCTCCTGCTGCTCCAGCGTGAACAGGCTGTTGGGCGCATGCGCGCGCAGCCGCAGCGATACCGCAGTGCCCGCCTGCGCCGCCCACAGTCCCGGCAGCGGCTGGACCAGGCCGGGGTCATGTCCATGGCCTGACAGCACCAACTGCGCTCCGGCGTCGCGCCAGGCCGCCAGGGCCGTTGCCGCGCGGTGCGGGCGGTGGCTGCGGTCCTGCGCATGGGCGGCGGCCAGCGGGTGGTGGCTGACCACAATGCGCCAGTCGCCGGGGCTGGCCTGCGCCAGCCTTTGGGCCACTTGCCGGATCTGGCTGGCCGACAGGCTGCCGCGCTGGTGGCGCCACCAGCGCGTGGTGTCCACGCCAATCACGCAAAAGCCCTGCTCTGCGCACCAGGGCTGCAGTTCGGCACTGATCCAGCGGGCGTAGCGATCATGGGCATGGCCGCCCAGCCGCTCCCACCAGGCAAGCAACGGCAGATCGTGGTTGCCCGGCACAACCAGGCGGCGCGGTACGGGAAGGGCATCGAGAAACTCGCGCGCCTGGGCAAACTGTGCGGCCGTGGCACGCTGGGTCAGGTCGCCGGAGACCACCAGCAGCGCCACGGGCAGACGTGCGGCCAGTCTTGCCGCGGCGGCGCACACGGCCGGATCGTGGGCGCCGAAATGCAGGTCCGACATATGCATGAGCAAAGCCATGGGCGTTCCTTGTCCCTTGATGATCAGGAGGAGGGCCCGGCCTCGCCCGGCACGATCAGCCACAGCGGCTTCTCGCCCAGGCGAAAACGAATGGGCGGGGCCATCCATTCGCGCTCGCCATCAAAGGCCACCTTCAGGCGCCGCGGGCGCCGACCTGCGGGCTCTGCCACCAGCTCGGTGCAGGCCAGGCTGGCCACCGCATCGTCCTGCGCCAGCCGTCCCAAGACGGCATTCCAGACCACGCGCGCCGGGGCCTCGCTGGCCTGTGGCAGCAGCAGCACGGCGGCCAGGTGCTGGCCGTCGGCCACGGCGCGGGCTTCGGCAATGCCCACGCGCTCCAGCTGCATCGGGTTGTTGCCTACGAACAGTGTGCTGGCCAGGTGTTCCTGCTGCTGCAGCGGCGCCTGGCGGTCGGAGCGCAGGGCGATGCGCCAGCGGCGCGCGCTGCCACCGCGAAGAATGCTCCAGATGGAGGCCGCAATGGCCACCAGCCGCGTGCGGCCAAAGCGTGTGGACGCGCGTTCGCGTTCGTCCAGCAGGCGCGGGTACAGGCCCAGGCTGGCGTTCACCAGAAACAGCCGTTCGTTGACCAGGCCCACGTTCACGGGCCGCATCTGGCCGGCCTGCAATGCCTGAAGAATGTCCTGCACGGCCTGGGCAGGCTCCAGCGACAGCGCCTGCTCGCGGGCGAAGTAGTTGAAGGTGCCCAGCGGAACCACGCCCATGGGCACGCCCCGCGCCCAGGCTGCGGCGGCCACCGCATTGATGGTGCCGTCACCGCCGGCGGCCACGACCAGGCCGCCATCCTGGCTGGCCCTGTCCACGGCGCGGGCGGCCAGGTGCACGATGTCGGCGCGTGCGCCAGGCACATGCCACTGAACGCTGCGCTGCTGCAGCGCGGGCACGCTGGTGAGGCGGGCGCGCAGCTGTTCCAGGTCGGCGCCTGGGCGCAGAGGCACGATCAGGTGGATGGGGCCGGCGGGGTCCAGACGGGGCGGGGGCGGCTGGCTCTCGGAATAGGTGGGCGTCATGGAAGGCGGGAGGCTGGAACAGGCGCCGATTGTTTCGTGGATTGCACCTGCATGTGCACCGGATCATGCAAGCGGCACACGTCAGCCAAAGCCGACAGGCAGGGCACCACAAGGCAGCAGTGGATCACCAGCGACTCCCTGGTGGCCCACTGGTGGCTCACTCGGGCCAGGGAGAGCGGTACTCCAGCATCTGCGCCAGCGGCACGGGCCGCTCGAACAGATAGCCCTGTGCATGCTCGCAGCCCAGGGCATGCAGCAGCCTGGCCTGGGCCTGCTCCTCCACGCCTTCGGCCACGACCTTGACGCCAAAGCCCTGGGCGATGCGCAGCACGGCGGTCACGATGGACTTGTCGGATTCGGACTCCGGCAACTGGCCGACGAAGCTCTGGTCGATCTTGATGCAGTCAAAGCGCAGGCGGCTGAGATAGGCCAGGGAGGAGTAGCCGGTGCCGAAGTCGTCAATGGCGATCTTCACGCCCAGCGCGCGGATGGCGGCAATGCGCTGCAGCGTGGCGTCGCTGTCGTCCAGCAGCATGGACTCCGTCAGCTCCAGGGTCAGCAACCGGGCGGGCAGGCCGCTGGTGGCCAGTGCCTGCTCCAGCGTGGAGGCGAAGTCGGACTGGATGAGCTCGCGTGCCGACATGTTGACGTGCAGCTCGAAGTCAGCAGGCAGCCGGGGCAGGTGGGAGGCGATGTCGTGCGCCGCCGTGCGCAGCACCCATTCGCCCACGCTCAGGATCAGGTCCGACTCCTCGGCCACCGGAATGAAGACGCCGGGAGGCACCATGCCGCGCGTCGGGCTGTTCCAGCGCACCAGGGCCTCGGCGCCGACCATGCTGCCTGTGGCCAGGTCCACCACGGGCTGGTAGAACACGCGCAGCTCGTTGCGCTCCACCGCCTGGCGCAGCTCCATGGCCAGCTGCGTGCGGCCCAGCATTTTCTGCGCCAGGCTGGGCTCGAACAGCAGGAAGGGGTGCGAGCCGCGCTGCGCCTCACCCAGCGCAATGCTGGCGTTGCGCAGCCACTCGGGCAGCGCGCCCGGCAGCAGCTCGCCGCTGACGGCGCCCGCGCAGGCGCGCAGCACGATGTCGTCCTTGCCCACGGAAAATGGCTGGTCGAAGATTTCCAGCAGGTGGCGGCATTTGTCCTGCATCTGCTGCGGCGTGCAGTCATGCAGCCACAGCATGGCGAACTCGTTGCTGGCCGTGCGCGCCAGCAGGGCAGGAAACTGCAGATGGTGGTTACGCAGCCGCTCGGCCACGGCCCGCAGCAACTGCTCGCCCGTGCCGTGGCCCACATCGTCGCGGACGCTGCGGAAATTCTGCAGCTCCAGCAGGCACAGCGCGGCAGGGCAGGGCGTGTTGGCGGCTGCAGCCGCATCGGCCTGCTCGATCAGGCCGGCGCGCGTGAGCAGCTGCGTCAGGCTGTCGTACTGCAGCAGGGTGCGCATGTGCTCGAACGATTCCTGCAGCCGCTGCGCCATGTTGTGGAAGGCCGAAACCAGGGACGATGTCTCGACCAGGGACGTATCCGGCAGCGCCCCTACCGCGCTCCAGTCGCCCTTGGCCAGGCGGTTGGCCGCATCGGCCGTCACCGCCAGGGGGCGCAGCGCCCGGCGCAGGCACCACACGCCCAGCCCCAGTCCCAGCAAGGCCAGGCCGAAAGCGAGGACCAGCGCATGGCGGCTGTCCGCCCGCATGCTGCTGACCAGATCGGATTCGGGCTGCAGCACCAGGATCCGCCAGTCGATGCCGCGTACATCGTGGAATGCGGTGACCTGGCCGTGGTAGATCTGCCCCTGTTCCTTGAAGCTCAGGTTGATGGTGTTCTGGGGGGCCGCTGGCGCCGATGGATCCGCGCTCAGATGCGCAGGCAGCAGGGCGGCCAGGCTGCGCAGCGCAAGATCGGGGCTTTCAGACAGCCGCAGGCGCACGGGTGGGTCATAGGGGCCTTCGCGCCGCTTCAGCACCGACAGCTCGGACGAGTGCGCCACCATGTAGCCCTGTGCGTCGACCACGGCGATATGGCCGTTGCCACGCAAGGGCTCGTCGCGCAGAAAGCGGTTCATGCTGCTCAGCCGCACATCGGCGGCCACCACGCCGGCCAGCTGGCCGGACACCCGCACTGAAGTGGATGCGGAAATCGTGGTATCGCCCCGGTCGCCAGTCACCGTGTAGATGGGCGACCAGTGCGGGCCGTCTTTGTGGATGGCAGGCTGGTACCAGGGGCGCACGCGGGGGTCGTAGCCTGCAAGGCTGGACATGGGCGGGCCGGGCTCCAGCCCCTCGAAGATCTGCAGGGCCCCCTGGGTGCTGCGGTCCTGAAGAATCAGGCGGTAGCGGCCATCGGGCTCCAGCCGCACCCCCGTGTATTCACCTTGTACGCCGCCAAAGCTCAACAGGCTGATCTGGTGGTGCTGGGCGTACAGCTCGGTGAATGAGCGTGTCAGATAGCCATAGATGGGGCGCAGGTCGCCGGGGGTGTAGAGCGCCTGCCGGGCCACGGTCTCGGCCAGGGCCTGCTGCACGCGCAGCGGGGTCTCCAGGTAATCGGCCAATTGGTGGCGCGTGGTGGTGGACAGGGAGTCGAGCAGCCGCAGGCTTTCGCGGTTGATGAGTTGGTCCACCTGGCGCTGCTGCCATGCCGCCAATAGCCCGGCCGTGACCACGAACACCGCTATGAAGGGGGCTGTGACTGCCGTGCGAAGTGAGAGCCTGAAGGCGGGCATGCAGAGGTTTCCGTAGCGTGCGCCGGGCAGCCAAGGGCCGGATCTGCCTGCGACAGCGGCCATTGTGCAGTGCCTTCGCAGCCCTGCGCCGCCGCCGCAGCAGTCCGCGCCTGGGCGCTCCTGTGGTTGATAGGAAAATTTGTTGATAAATGGTTTTCGGTAGAAAAAATGAATTCTTGATGGCGATTTGCCAGAACGCAAAGGCGGGCCGTGGCCTGCGCAAAGCCAGCCATTGCGCCACTCGGTTTACATATCCGTTTACAAATTGATCGCCATTACATGTAGACATCACATGTAATGGCCGCTATGGTATCCGCATGGAACAAAAGACATCAGCCCATTACCAGCGCCTGCACCGGCAACGGCTGCGCGAACAGGGGCTGGTGAAAAAGGAGGTCTGGATTCTTCCAGAGTACGGCGCGGCATTGCAGCAATTGGAAAAGCAAATGCGCGTGCCGGGATTGCAACCGGAATCAATGGTTCTCATCCACAAGGAGGGCGGCATGGACAACAGCAGACAGGCATATCGGGATATTCACGCCTTGGCGGGCGATCTGCAGCAATCGGCACTGGTGCAGGGCGGCCGGCTCCATATCGAGGTGCTGGAAGGCGCAGACGCAAGTTTGCTGGTCAGCCTGCCCGAATTCGGCGATCTGCCGGTGCATGTGGCGCTCTCGGGCGACCAATTGGTGGTGGAGGCCTTTCTGTGGCCCGCCGACCAGGTGCACGACCGCGCCGGTCTCAACGAGCAGATGCTGCGCCTGCAAAAACTGTTTCCCTTCACCACGATGGCGCTGGAACCCCAGGCCCACGGCGGCGAGGGCTACGTGATGTTCGCCGCCCTGCATGCCAGCAGCAGCGAGGGCGACATCATTGCCGAGATCCTGACCCTGGCCGACAGCGTCATCCAGGCCACCGAGGCACTGGCCCACTACCTGACGCCGGTGCCCGCCCCCACATCCGCATCCGCCCCCGCGCAGGCCTGACGCCCCGCCCGTTGAAGACACTGAGCCCCTAGGAGATCATCATGACCATCTGGAACAAGCTGGTGACAGCGTTGCGCGGCGCCGCCCACGAGGCCGGCGAGGCGGTGACCGACAGCCAGGCCCTGCGCATCCTGGACCAGGAAATCCGCGATGCCGACAGCGACCTGAACAAGTCCAAGGAAGCGCTGGCCGACATCATGGCCAAGCAAAAGCTGGCGGCCGGCAAGCTCAAGCAGACCCAGGAACGCATTGCCGAGTACGAGGGCTATGCCGTCAAGGCGCTGGACACCAGCGACGAGGCGCTGGCGCTGGAAGTGGCCGGCAAGGTCTCCGTGCTGGAGACCCAGCGCGACGAGGAGCAATCCCAGCTGGACGCCTACACGCAAAGCGTGGAGCAGCTGCGCGTGGCCATACAGACGGCGCAAACGCATATCAAGCGCCTCAAGCAGCAGGCCGACACGGTCAAGGCCACGGAAAGCGTGCAGCGCGCCCAGGCCACGGTGGCCGGCCGCTACGCAGGCTCGCAGACGCGCGTGCAAAGCGCGCTGGATTCTCTGGAGCGCATCAAGCAAAAGCAGGCCGAGCGCGGTGCGCGCATGGAAAGCGCGGCCGAGCTGGCGCGCGACAGCAGCGAAGACGCGCTGGATGCCAAGCTGCGCGCTGCCGGCATCACGCCCCAGGCGGGCAATGCGCAATCGGTGCTGGAACGCCTGAAGGCGCAGCGCGCCGCAACTGGCGGAAAAAACGCTTGATGCGCGGCCGTTGTCCAGGCAGGCACTGCCAGGCCTGCCGCCTCGGCTGCCGGATTTGAGGGGAGGGGAGAAACATGTCTGCGTTCCTGCAATACGCGTTTGGCTTTCCGACTTTCATCTTTGGCGCCTTGCTGCTGTTCATGCTGCTGTACTGGCTGATCGCCATGCTGGGCCTGCTGGAGGTGGACTCGCTGGACCATTGGGTGCTGTTCGACGGCAGCGACCATGCGCACGGCGTGGAGCATTCGGTCAGCGCGCTGGCCGGGCTGCTGCTCAAGGTGGGCCTGGGTGGCATTCCGCTCACGGTCATCCTCACCGCGCTGTTCCTGATGTCCTGGCTGGCCTCGTATGTGCTGTGCCATTTCGTGCCCATGCCGCAGGGCTGGACCCTGGTGAACCTGCTGACCGGCTCCCTGGTGGCAGCGGCAGCCATGGTGCTGGGCTTTGCCGCCACCGTGCTGCTGCTGCGCCCGCTGCGGGGCATCGTCAACAAGGTGGCGCCTGCAGAGGAGCCCAAGGTGCTGCTGGGCCGAACCGGCCTGGTGCGCAGCGCCGTGGTGGACGGCACGCAGGGCTACGGCAGTGTCGAGGACGGCGGCGCGGGCCTGAACGTGCAGATGCGCTCGCCCGAGCGCGCACTGGGCCGGGGCACCGAGATCGTGCTCATCGAGCACCTGCCCGAGCACAACGCCTGGCGCGTGGTCAGCAAGGCCGAGTTCGACGGCACCGAGCTGCCGCGCTAGTTCCGGGATTCCCACAAGGCCCGAGCGCCCGTTCGGCGGGCGCGGCCTTTCCGTTTTTTCAGCGTTTTCACAGATAGCAATTCACAGGGGAGATTCGCATGAACATGAGCAACATGGAGTGGTACATCGTCGCCGGGGTGGTGATCGGTTCCGTCTTCGTCGTCATCCTCGGGCTGTTCGCCCTGGTCAAGGCCTTCTACATCAAGGTTCCACAGGGCACGGCGCTGATCATCAACGACACCACGTCGCAGCCCAAGGTCAAGTTCACGGGCGGCCTGGTGCTGCCGGTGATCCACAAGAAGGAGTTCATGCAGATCTCGCTGCTGACGCTG
Organism: Delftia acidovorans NBRC 14950; assembly: GCF_001598795.1. Classification (GTDB taxonomy): domain Bacteria; phylum Pseudomonadota; class Gammaproteobacteria; order Burkholderiales; family Burkholderiaceae_C; genus Comamonas; species Comamonas acidovorans. Next base: position 230,757 of record NZ_BCZP01000009.1, read on the forward strand.
GAGATCGACCGGCGCGGCAAGGAAGGCCTGATCTGCCGCGACAACATGCGCGCCGACATCACCGTGGCCTTCTACCTGCGCGTCAATGAAACGGCGGAAGACGTGCTCAAGGTGGCCAAGGCCATCGGCGTGGACCGGGCCTCGGACAAGACGGCCGTCAACGAGCTGTTCAACGCCAAGTTCTCCGAGGCGCTCAAGACCGTGGGCAAGCAGATCGAGTTCGTCAAGCTGTTCGAGAACCGCCAGGATTTCCGCGACCAGATCATCCATGTCATCGGCAACGACCTCAACGGCTATGTGCTGGAAGACGTGGCCATCGACTACCTGGAGCAGACGCCCAAGTCCTCGCTGGACCCCAACAACATCCTGGATGCCGAGGGCATCCGCAAGATCACCGAGCTGACGGCCAACCAGAACATCGTCACCAACGAGCTCGAGCGCAACTCCGACCTGGCCATCACCAAGAAGAACGTGGAGACCAAGGAAGCCATGCTGGCGCTGGAGCGCCAGCAGGCCGATGCCGAGGCGCGCCAAAAGCGCGAGATCGCCACCATCCAGGCGCGCGAGCAGGCCGAAACCCAGAAGGTGCAGGAGGAAGAGCGCCTGAAGGCCGAGCAGGCGCGCATCCAGACCCAGGAGCAACTGGACATCCGTGAGGAAAACCGCCAGCGCGAAGTGGCCGTGGCCCAGCAAAACCGTGAGCGTGCCGTGGTGATCGAGGTCGAGAAGGTCACGCGCGCCAAGGAGCTGGAGATCGTGGCCCGTCAGCGCGAGGTGGAGCTGCAGCGCATCGAGAAGGAAAAGGCCATCGAGGTCGAGAAGGCCAACATCGCCAACGTGGTGCGCGAGCGCGTGGTGGTGGAAAAGTCCGTGGCCCAGGAAGAGGAACGCATCAAGGAAGTGCGCGTGGTCTCCGAGGCCGAGCGCATGAAGCAGGTCACCGTGCTGACTGCCCAGGCCCAGGCCGAGGAAGACATGGTGCGCCAGGTCAAGAAGGCCGAGGCCGAAGAGGCTTCCTCGCGCCACAAGGCCGTGGAAGTCACGACCATGGCCCAGGCCGAGCTGGAAGCGGCCAGCAAGACCGCCGAAGCGAAGAAGAAGCTGGCCGAGGCCATCGAGGTCGAGCGCGCCGCGCCCGGCCTGGCCGATGCCAAGGTGCGCGAAGTCACCGCCGCCGCCCTGGAAAAGGAAGGCCTGGCCCAGGCCCGCGTGATTGCCGAGAAGCTGATGGCCGAAGCCAAGGGCCATCAGGAAAAGGGCCTGGCCGAGGCGCGCGTCATCGAGGCCACGGCCGACGCCAACGAAAAGCAGGGCCTGGCCGATGCCAAGGTGCTGGAAGAGCGCCTGCTGGCCCAGGCGCGCGGCGAAGCCCAGGTGGGCGCCACCAAGGCCACGGTCACGCGCGACGTGGGCATGTCCGAGGCCGATGTGCTGCGCGACAAGCTCTTCGCCGAGGCCAAGGGCCTGACCGAGAAGTTCACCGCGCTGGCCTCGCTGTCCGACCAGGCGCGCTCGCATGAGGAGTTCCGCATGCAGCTGGAGAAGAACTTCGAGCAGGCGCTGGCCGCCATCGAAGCCAACAAGAGCGTGGCCAAGGACCAGTCCGAGGTGCTGTCGGCCGCACTCAGCAAGGCCAACATCGACATCGTGGGTGGCGAGGGAGCCTTCTTCGACAACTTCGCCAAGGCGCTGTCCGTGGGCAAGGCCGTGGAAGGCGTGGCGGGCAAGAGCCCCATCGTGCAGGACCTGATCAGCAAGTTCCTCAGCGGCAAGGGCGGCGCATCGCTGCTGAACGCGCTGGGCGACGGCAAGGGCCTGCCGCCCACGCAGAGGGTCGACTGAACGGGGCGGCCGCCCGGCCGCTCCCTCCACCGGCTGCCCAGCCTCCCGCATCCGCCTTCCTCCGCCCGCCTGCCTGCCAGTCAGCTGGCCGGGGAGGGCGTGAATGGTCCCTGACACGCGAAAGCCCGTGACGCCCATGTCCCAACCGTCCCCATCGTCTTCACAGTCCCTGTCCCCCGACACCGCGGCCTCCGCCGTGGACCAGGCAGTCGCCAGCGGCGGCTCCTACGAAGTGCTGGCCAAGCGCCTTGACGGCCAGGGGCAGGCGCTGGAGACGCTGGCACGCCAGCTCAACGAGGAGCGGCTGGAGGAATTCGGCCGCAGCCAGATGGAAGTCATCGGGCGCATGCGCGTGCGCACCGAAAACAACTGCCTGGGCCGCGACATCGCCCAGGTCGGCGGCTACCTGCTGTTTGGCTACAACGTCTTCATGGGTCTGAAGCAGTCCACGCGCGTGGAGGACGTGTTCGTGCTGTACCGCCTGCACGAGGGACAGCAGGGCTACGAGGTCACGCCGGTCGATCTCAAGGACAGCTTTCTGGGCATACAGAGCTTCGTGCAGGACTTCCAGGAGCTGTACGCCTACTACAAGAACACCCGGCTGATGCAGCTGGCCGTGCGCGACGGCAAGCTGCTGGCGAGCTTTCAGATTGGCGAGCGCCTGTCCGATGTGCGCGTATTCCGCTGGTCCGTGCCCGTCGATGGCCAGCCCATCCGCTACATAGACAACCGGGGCGAGCGCGATATCGAGCTGCCCGCACCGCATGACTTCGAGTGGCAGCGCGCCGGGCGCGAGCAGCTGGTGCAGGGGCGCCACCCGCACATCAACGTGCTGGACGGGGTCTTCGTCGAGACCCTGGGCGGCACGCTGACCATCAAGGTCGAGAACAACACCAACGACGGACTGGGCATCTACAGCGAGCCCGTGCAGGAGAAGAACCAGTCGCTGGACGACGCCGTGTTCGAGTACGCGGCCGTGGGCAGCCTGATCCTGCTGAAGATCCTGCCCTACCGCGAAGAGCAGTGGCGCTACCTGATCTTCAACACCCTGTCGCGCCAGGTGCTGCGCATGGACGCCATCGGCGCGGCCTGCATCCAGCTGCCGCAGGACCACGGCATCATCTTCCCCGGCGGCTACTACCTGCAAAGCGGCGAGAACCGCTCGTTCGAGCAGAACATGCAGGGCATGCGCTACCGGCGCAGCATCCGCTCGCCCAACGGCGAGGATGTGCTCTACGTGTTCTACGAGCCCGAGAGCGGGCGCATGGCGCTGTTCAAGTACAACCTGATCGAGCGCGCCCTGCAGCCGCCCATCATCGGCCACGGCTATGCGCGCATGGACGACGGGCGCGTCGTCATCTTCGCGGCCGAGAGCAACGAGGCCTCGCGCGTGCACCCCATGCAGGTCTGGCGCACGCCCTTCGCCTCGGACGACTATGCGGCACGCCAGCCGCAGCGCGACAGCTTCCTGGGCCGCATCGGCAATGCCGAACTGGTCAGCGGCATCTCCGACCTGTACAGCGTGCGCAAGGAAATCGCGGCCACCGAGGTCTCGCTGCCGCGCTACGAGCGCCTGATCGACGCCGCGCGCCGCCTGTTCGAGCGCTACCACTGGCTGGGCGCGCCGCAGCTCAAGGGCGTGCACGAGACCCTGCTGGGCATTGTCGCCACGGGTGATGCGGTCATCGACGAGTACGAAAAGGTCGAGAGCATCCGCAACGCCTCGGCCAAGGCCATGGGCGAGGTTTCCAGCCGCCACGGCCAGTTGCTCAAGACACTGCGGCTGGCCGACTGGAAAAGCATTGGCGAGTACGTGGACGCGCTCACCCAGCTGGGCCAGTTGCGCGGCCAGCTCATGGCCACGCGCGACCTGCGCTATGTGGACCAGGCCGCCATCGACACCATGGTGCAGGGCGTCAACGAGGCCCAGGCCGAAGTCTCCCAGCGCACGGCCGCCTTCATTGCCACCGACGAGGCCATGCAGCCCTATGCCGATCAGCTGCAGGCACTGGACCAGGCCGCGCAGGCGGCAGCCACGGTGGCGCAGATCAACGAGCCGCTGGCGCGCATGGCCGACATGGCGGCTGCGCTGGACATGCTGTCCGAGCTCATGGGCAGCCTGTCCATCGACGACGCCACGCAGCGCACCCAGGTGGTGGATCGCATCTCGGCCGTCTACGCGCGCCTGAACCAGGTGCGTGCACGCGCCGAGCAGCGCCGGTCTGGCCTGGGCGGCGCCGAGAACGTGGCCCAGTTCGCCGCCCAGCTGGCGCTGTTCTCGCAAAGCATCGTCAGCGCCCTGGGCCTGGCGCAGACGCCCGAGAAATGCGACGAGCAGCTGGCGCGCCTGCTGGTGCAGCTGGAGGAAATCGAAAGCCGCTTCGGCGAGCACGAGCAGTTCCTCGGCGACATCATGGCCAAGCGCGAGGAGGTGCTGGAGAGCTTCGAGGCGCGCCGCCAGTCGCTGCAGGACGAGCGCCAGCGCAAGGCGCAGGGCGTGCTGGACGCGGCGCTGCGCATCGTGCAGAGCCTGCCCAAGCGCACCGAGAAACTGGCCAGTGCCGACGCGCTGCATGCGTTCTTTGCAGGCGATCCGCTGATCGGCAAGCTCAAGGAGCTGGCCCAGCGCCTGCGCGAGCAACTGCATGACCCGGTCAAGGCCGACGACATCGACGGCCGCGTCAAGAACCTGCGCGACCAGGCGTTTCGCGCGCTGCAGGACCGCACCGAGCTGTACGAAGGCGACGGCGCCATCATTCGCCTGGGCCGCCACCGCTTCAGCGTGGGCAACCAGGAGCTGGACCTGACCCTGCTGCCGCGCAACGGCGAACTGTTCCTGCATCTGGTCGGCACCGAGTATTTCGAGCCCATGGACAACCCGGAGCTGGCCGCCCTGCAGGCCTACTGGGATGCCTCCACGCCGGCCGAATCGCCGCAGTTCTACCGGGGCGAATACCTGGCGCTGGAAGTGGTGCTGGCTGCGCGCCAGCGCCGTGACGGCTGGAGCGAGGCCCGGCTGGCCCAGTTGCTGCCCGACGAGGCGGCGCTGACCCAGGCCATCCGCGAATTCTCCGCGCCGCGCTACCGCGAAGGCTATGAGCGCGGCATCCACGACCATGATGCGGCCCGCATCCTGCAGGTGCTGCTGCCCCTGCGCGATGCTGCTGGCGTGCTGCGCTTTGCGCCCGACGCCCGTGCGCTGGCCCTGCTGTTCTGGAGCGCACAGGCCCAGGTGCAGCAGCCGCAGCTGGCTGCCGCCATGGCGCAGTGGCCGCTGCGCGCCCAGCAGGCCCAGGCCATGCAGCAGATGTTCGGCAGCGAGGCCGAACAGCTGAGCCTGCGCACCGACATCTCCGAGCGCCTGCGCGCCTATGCCGAAGAACGGGGCCTGCTGCGCGACCTGCTGCCAGGACAGGCGGCGCCCGCAGACAGCGATATCGACAGCCTGATCCACGGCGCCGCCGACTACCTGCAGGCCGAGCTGGCGCAAAAGGCCGTGCGCTTTTCCTTCTCCAGCTACAGCCAGTCGGCCATTGCCGCGCTGCAGGCTGCCGTGCAGCAGCAGGCCCAGCCGCTGCAGCGCTGGGAAGAAATGCAGGCCTACTGGCAGGGCGAGGACCGGCGCGACAAGGCCGTGGCGCCGCTGGACCAGCGCTGGCGCAGCGCGCTGCACTGGCTGCAGACCGCCTGCCGCGCGCTGGACGACGGGCAAGGGCAGGCCTGGCTGGCCTATTGCGGCGAGGCCGCCGCCTGGCTGTGCTGTGCCGGCCAGTTGCCGTGCAAGGTCAGCAGCGTGGACCTGCGCCACGAAGTGCCGGGCCTGCTGGGCCAGCATCCGCGCATTGCGGACGGCCGCATGTGGCTGCAGATCGACGACCTGGGCCAGCGCGCCGCGCGCCATTTCCGTACCTTTGTTCCCGAATTCGGCCGCTACCAGGCGCTGCGCCAGCAGCTGCTGCAGGAGTGGCGCTCGCGCGTGCGGGTGGAGGAATTCAAGGCCCGGCCGCTGTCGTCCTTTGTGCGCAACCGGCTCATCAACGAGATCTACCTGCCCGTGATCGGCGACAACCTGGCCAAGCAGATCGGCGTGGCCGGCGAGAACAAGCGCACCGACCAGATGGGCCTGCTGATGATGATCTCGCCGCCCGGCTACGGCAAGACCACGCTGATGGAGTACGTGGCCAACCGGCTGGGCTTGATCTTCATGAAGATCAACGGCCCGGCGCTGGGCCACTCCGTGCGCTCGCTGGACCCGGCCCAGGCGCCGGACGCCACGGCGGCCAAGGAGCTGGAAAAGCTTAACCTGGCGCTGGAGATGGCCAACAACGTGATGCTGTACATCGACGACATACAGCACACGCACCCCGAGTTCCTGCAGAAATTCATCTCGCTGTCGGACGGCACGCGCCGCATCGAGGGCGTGTGGAAGGGCCAGACCCGCACCCACGACATGCGCGGCAAGCGCTTTTGCGTGGTCATGTCGGGCAATCCGTACACCGAGTCGGGGGAGGTCTTCAAGATCCCCGACATGCTGGCCAACCGTGCCGACATCTACAACCTGGGCGATGTGCTGGGCGGCATGCAGGAGGTGTTCAAGCTCAGCTACATCGAAAACAGCATGACCTCGAACGCCGTGCTGGCGCCGATGGCCACGCGCAGCCTGCAGGACCTGTACCTGCTGCTGGACAAGGCGCAGGGCCGTGAGGTCTCGGGCAATGCGCTGTCGCACGACTACTCATCGGCCGAGCTGCGCGAGATCGAGGCCGTGCTGGCCCGCATGGTGCAGGTGCGCGAGCTGGTGTTCAAGGTCAACCAGCAGTACATCCAGAGCGCCGCGCAGGACGACGGCTACCGCACCGAGCCGGCCTTCCGGCTGCAGGGCAGCTACCGCAACATGAACAAGCTGGCCGAGAAGATCACGCCCGTGATGAACGACCAGGAAATGCAGCAGATGCTGGCCGACCACTACCAGGGCGAAGCGCAGATGCTGACCACGGGCGCCGAGGAGAACCTGCTCAAGCTCGCCGAGCTGCGCGGGCAGATGAGCGACGAGGACAGCGCCCGCTGGCAGCAGATACGCCAGCAGTTCCTGCGCCGCCAGGCTGCAGGCGGCGCCAATGCCGACGCCGCCACGCGCGTGACGGCGCAGCTGGTCGACCTGGTCGCCGCTACGCGCGAGGTGGCCCAGTCGGTGTCCCAGTCCCAGCAGCAGGCGATGCAGGAAGGCGCCGCCGACCAGGCCCACGCATCGGCAGCGGCCGCGCACGCCGCCGCCAGGGACGCTGACCAATCCCAGACGCTACAGGCGCTTCAGACTCTGCTGGCGCGGCTGCTGCAAACCCAAAGTGCTGCAGGCGACTCGCTGCACGGCATACGCGAGCTGATGGCGCAAAGGGCGGCCAGCGAGCCCGTCGGCACCCAGGCCAGCACCCTTTCGGAGGTACAGGCCGCCCAGGAACGTCAGGCCCTGGTCCACATGCTGGGCCAACTGCTGACCCGGTCGCTGACCCAGTCCCTGGAGCCCGTGGTCACGCACCTGGACCAGGCCCGCCGCCAGCAGCTGGGCCTGCACCGCGTGCTGATGCAGGTGGCCACGCGCATGCAGGAGCAGATCGACGCCCAGCGCGCGGGCCGTCCCGTGCCGGCTGCGGGCGCCATACGCTCCGAGGAAATCGACAAGGCCTTCGAGCGCATGCAGCGCGGCGACGTGCCGCCTGCGGCCTAGGCCCATCGCTGGGGCAAAGCCGGGACAAAGCCGGGGCAGGGCACATCGGCAAAGGCTGGGGCGCCTTGCTGGCGCTGCCTTTGCATGGGCCGGGGGCCCTCGCACGTCTGCATGCGCTGATCCGTCATCGGACAACCCGATGTCCCGGACGTTGGACCATCACCTACAACCCGAGACGCGTCCCGAACCGATGCTTGGAGCGGCGTGTTCGCAGCAGTGTGCACGCCCCACGAACGAGCCAACACGATGGACGCCCCATGGAACACAACACCCAGCTTTCCGTTTCGCGCAGGGACCTGCTGATTGCAGGTGCCTCCACGGCTGCGGCAACGGCCGTGCCTCGATCGGCCGGCGCGCAAGTGCAGCCTCCCTCCATCCCCGAAGGGGTCCAACTGCCCGTCACCCTGCAGGTCAACGGCAAGGAACACCGCCTGGACCTGGACACCCGCACCACGCTGCTCGACGCCCTGCGCGAGCATCTGCACCTGACCGGCACCAAGAAAGGCTGCGACCATGGCCAGTGCGGGGCCTGCACGGTGCTGGTCAATGGCCGGCGCGTGGTGTCCTGCCTGAGCCTGGCCGTGATGAACCAGGGCGCCGCCGTGACCACCATCGAAGGTCTTGGCACACCGCAATCCCCGCACGCCATGCAGGCCGCCTTCGTGCGGCACGACGGTTTCCAGTGCGGCTACTGCACGCCGGGGCAGATCTGTTCTGCCGTGGGCGTGCTCGATGAAATCAAACGCGGCATGCCCAGCCATGCCAGCGAAGACATCGTGGCCCAGCCCCTGGTGTCGGCCCATGAACTGCGTGAACGCATGAGCGGCAACCTGTGCCGCTGCGGGGCGTATTCCAACATCGTCGATGCCATCACCGAAGTGGCGGGGGAGGGGCGCACATGATTGCCTTCACCTACGAACGCGCCCAATCCCCCGCGCAGGCCGCCGCCGCCGTGGCGGCCCGGCCGGGCGCCCGCTTCATCGCCGGGGGCACGAATCTGCTGGACCTGATGAAGCTGCAGATAGAAACCCCCGTGCATCTGGTCGATGTGAACGGCACCGGCATGGACACCGTGGAGCCCACCGCGCAGGGCGGCTTGCGCATAGGCGCGCTGGTGCGCAACAGCGACCTGGCCGCCCATGCGCGCGTGCGGCGCGACTACGGCGTGCTGACCCGCGCCCTGGTGGCCGGCGCCTCGGGCCAGTTGCGCAACATGGCGACCACAGGCGGCAATCTGCTGCAGCGCACCCGCTGCCCGTATTTCTACGACACCAATATGCCGTGCAACAAGCGCGTGCCGGGCAGCGGCTGTTCGGCCATTGCCGGCGTGAGCCGCCAGCATGCGGTGATCGGCGGCAGCGAGGCCTGCATTGCCACCCATCCCAGTGACATGGCCGTGGCGCTGCGCGCGCTGGACGCCACGGTGGAAACCATCCAGGCCGACGGCAAGGCCCGCGTCATCCCCATTGCCGACTTCCACCGGCTGCCCGGCAGTACGCCGCATGTAGAGACGGCCTTGCAGGCCGGCGAACTGATCACCTCCGTCACCCTGCCGCCCCCGCCGGGCGGCACGCACATCTATCACAAGGTGCGTGACCGCGCTTCCTATGCGTTTGCGCTGGTGTCGGTGGCCGCCATCGTGCAGCGCGACGGCAGCGGGCGCGTGGCCCTGGGCGGCGTGGCGCACAAGCCCTGGCGTCTGGATGCTGCCGAAGCGTTGATGCCGCAGGGCGCCAGGGCCGTTGCCGACCGCCTGCTGGCGGGCGCCCGGCCCACGCACGACAACGCCTTCAAACTCCCGCTGGCCGAACGCACGCTCGCCGCCGTGCTGGACCAGGCCAGGAGCTAGAGCGTGTTGTGCACTTTTAAGTGCCCGCGAAAGCCGGGAAAGGGGCCCGGAACGAGGCGTAGCACGCGCCGCGGTTGCCACACCGCAAGCGGGCTGCAACGAAGGGCCGGGCCCCTTTCCCGGCTTTCCCGAAGGGTTGGCTCTGTGCGCAGGCGCTCGCGGCGTTGCAGCGCTTGCCAAGGCATGGGCCTTGGCTGCGCACTGCGCCTTGCGATCACCAGCGCGCAGAGCCAACGCGGGTACTTAAAAGTGCACAACACGCTCTAAAGCCATGAAATTCGACACCCCCGCAACGGTCAACCCCATTGACCAGCTCAAGACCATCGGCCAGCCGATGAACCGCATCGACGGCCTGCTCAAGACCACCGGCACGGCGCCGTATGCCTATGAACGGCATGACGTGGTCCAGCACCCGGCCTATGGCTATGTGGTGGGCTCGGCCATCGCCAAGGGCCGCATACGCAGCATCGGGCTGGCGCAGGCAAGCCGCGCGCCCGGCGTGCTCGCCATCGTCACCGCGCAGACCGCTGGGAAGCTGGGCCAGGGCAAGATGAATACCGCGCCGCTGCTGGCAGGCCCCCAGGTGGCCCACTACCACCAGGCCGTGGCCCTGGTGGTGGCGGAGACCTTCGAGCAGGCGCGCGCTGCCGCGCAACTGGTCCGTGTGGACTACGAGCCCGTGGCTGGCGCCTATGACCTGGCCGAGGCCAAGGACTCCGCCGTGCCACCCGACAGCATCAATGGCGATGCGCCGGATACGGCCATTGGCGATTTCGAGGGCGCCTTCGCTTCGGCCCCCATGAAGGTGGACGCCACATACACCACGCCAGACCAGTCGCACGCCATGATGGAGCCCCATGCCACGCTGGCCGCATGGAAGGGCGACCAGCTCACGGTATGGACCTCGAACCAGATGATTGCCTGGGGCCAGGGCGAGCTGGCAAAGACGCTGGGCATTCCCAAGGACAAAGTGCGCCTGGTCTCGCCATTCATTGGCGGCGGTTTTGGCGGCAAGCTGTTCCTGCGGGCCGACGCACTGCTGGCCGCGCTGGGCGCCCGCGCGGCAGGCCGGCCCGTCAAGGTCGCACTGCAGCGCCCGCTGATGGCCAACAACACCACGCACCGCCCGGCCACCATCCAGCGTGTGCGCATCGCGGCAGGGCAGGACGGAAAAATCACCGCCATCGGCCACGAAAGCTGGTCGGGCGACCAGCCAGGAGGATCGGCGGACGGTGCCGTGGACCAGACCCGTCGCATGTATGCCGGCACCCATCGCATGACCGCCACGCGCCTGGCCGTGCTGGACCTGCCCGAGGCCAATGCCATGCGCGCCCCCGGCGAGGCCACGGGGCACATGGCCCTGGAGGTTGCCATGGACGAGCTGGCGGAAAAGCTCGGCATCGATCCCGTGGAGCTGCGCATCCGCAACGACACCCAGGTGGTGCCGGACAGCGGCAAGAAGCCGCAACCCGAGGCGAAGGAGGGCACCCCTGCCCAGGAGCACAAGCCGTTTTCCCGCCGTGAGTTCGTGCAGTGCCTGCGCACGGGCGCCGAGCGCTTCGGATGGAGCCAGCGCAATCCCCAGCCGGCCCAACGACGCGAAGGGCGCTGGCTGATCGGCCTGGGCATGGCCGGCGCCTACCGAGGCGCCCCTGTCATGAAGTCCGCCGCCCGCGTGCGTCTGGACAGGCAGGGCATGCTCACCGTGGAAACCGACATGACCGACATCGGCACGGGCAGCTACACCATCATTGCCCAGACGGCGGCCGAGATGCTGGGCCTGCCGCTGCAGCAGGTGCGCGTGCGGCTGGGCGATTCCGGCTTTCCCGTGTCGGCCGGTTCGGGCGGGCAATGGGGTGCGGCCAGTGCCACCTCCGGCGTCTATGCCGCCTGCGTGAAGCTGCGCGAGGCCGTGGCGCGCAAGCTGGGCATGGACCCGGCGACGGCCGAATTCTCGGATGGGCATGTGCAGGCGGGCGGCAAGCGCCGGGCCCTGGCCAGCGCTGCCGGCGACGCCGACCTGACGGCCGAGGATGCCATCGAATTCGGCGTGCTCGACAAGAAGATGCAGCAGTCCACCTTTGGCGCGCACTTCGTGGAGGTGGCCGTGGACGCCTTCACTGCCGAAGTCCGCGTGCGCCGCATGCTGGCCGTTTGCGCGGCCGGCCGCATCCTCAATCCCAAGACGGCCCGCAGCCAGGTCATCGGCGCCATGACCATGGGCGTGGGAGCGGCCCTGATGGAAGAGCTGGCCGTGGACACGCGACTGGGCTATTTCGTCAACCATGACCTGGCAGGCTACGAGGTGCCCGTGCATGCCGACATCCCGCACCAGGAAGTGATCTTTCTGGACGAGGTCGATCCCATGGCCTCGCCCATGAAGGCCAAGGGCGTGGGCGAGCTGGGCATCTGCGGCGTGAGCGCAGCCATTGCCAACGCCATCCACAACGCCACCGGCGTGCGGGTGCGCGACTACCCGGTCACGCTGGACAAGCTGCTGGCAGGACTGGGGAGGCTGGCATGAGGGGGCACTGCACCTGAGGCAGCCCGCTCAGTCCCTGGATTCTTGATGAACGAAGGCCGGTCACCTCTGGGTGGCCGGCCTTTTTGCATGTAGCCATCAATAGAACGCATAGCTTGCGCGTCCGTCGGCATTGGCCTGGAAAGGCTGGCGTGGAGATACTTTTTGCACTGGGGAATGTCGGCGCTGTGCGCTCCGAATGCAGGCCGCCCCCAGTTTTCCCACAAAAGAACTTGGCCTGGGCGCAAAGCGCCTGCCAGGGCAAAGAGACAACCTGCTCCGACAAGGACTTGTATGAAAGATATCCGCAAGACGATGGACGAGGGCGCCATGGCGCCGTTCCAGTGGCTGGCCGTGGCCATCTGCACCTTGCTCATCATGCTGGACGGCTTCGATGTGCTGGTGATGGCCTTCACCGCCTCGGCCGTCGCTGCCGAATGGAAGCTCAACGGGGCGCAGCTGGGCGTGCTGTTCAGCGCCGGTCTGATCGGCATGGCCCTGGGCTCGCTGTTCCTTGCGCCCGTGGCCGACCGCCGTGGCCGGCAACCCATCATCGTGCTGTGCCTGGTGCTGGTGTCCGTGGGCATGCTGCTGTCTGCGGCAGCGCGCAGCCATGTCGAGCTGGCAGCCCTGCGCGCCATGACGGGCGTGGGCATTGGCGGCATGCTGGCCAGCGTGGGGGTGATCACCTCAGAGTATTCATCGAACAAATGGCGCAGCACGGCGATTGCGCTGCAGGCCACGGGCTATCCGATTGGCGCCACGCTGGGCGGACTCATGGCCGCCTGGCTGCTGACACACCATGGTTGGCGCTCGGTCTTTGTGTTCGGCGGCCTGGCCACGGCGCTGATGGTGCCCATCGTACTGTGGCGCCTGCCAGAGTCGGTGGATTTCCTGATGGGCCGTCGCCCGGCGCGTGCGCTGGAAAAGCTCAACCGCCTGATGGCACTCATGGGGCAACCCGCCATGCTGCAGTTGCCCGCGCAAGCCGGCGGTGACGTCCAGCAGGGCAATACCGTGGCCGCATTGTTCAGGAACGGCCTGGCGCGCCCCACGCTCATGCTCTGGGCCGGCTTCTTCCTGCTGATGTTCAGCGTCTACTTTTCCCTGAGCTGGACGCCCAAGCTGCTGGTGCAGGCCGGCCTGTCGGCACAGCAGGGCGTGACGGGCGGCGTGCTGCTCAACCTGGGCGGCATTGCCGGCGGCAGCCTGTTCGGCCTGCTGGCGGTGAAGGCCAAGCTGCGGCATCTGGCCATGGGCAGCCTGCTGCTGAATGCCTTGTTCACCGCGCTGTTCGGCCTGGCCTCGGCCAGCCTGGGCTGGGCGTTCGCCGCAGCGGTGGGCGTGGGCGTGTTCCTGTTCGCCTCCATGGCCGGGCTGTACGGGTTGGTGCCGGCCACCTATCCGGCCCAGGTGCGCGCCACCGGCATGGGCTGGGCCATAGGCATTGGGCGCATAGGCGCCATCGTGGCGCCCACCATGGCCGGCCTGCTGCTGGACGGCGGTTGGCAGCCTGCCTCGCTGTACTACGTCTTTGCCTTGCCGCTGATTGCCGCTGCGCTGGCCGTGTGGGCCACGGGCGCCGGCCGCGCCCTGGCGCCGGGGGGTGGCGCGCTGCGAGCGCCTGGTGCTTGATCCTTGAACCCCTATCCGTGAGCACGCGCCCGAGCGCCCAAGCGCTCAAGCGCAGGAGAAACACTTCCATGGCATTGGACAAACCCTATCTCGACGTACCGGGAACCACGGTCTTCGACGCCGAGCAATCCCGCCAGGGCTACTGGCTCAACCAGTTCTGCATGTCGCTGATGAAGGCCGAGAACCGCGAGCGCTTCAAGGCCGACGAGCGTGCCTACCTGGGCGAATGGGCCATGACGGCCGAGCAAAGACAGGCCGTGCTGGACCGCGACCTGAACCGCTGCATTGCGCTGGGCGGAAACATCTACTTCCTCGTGAAGATCGGCGCCACCGACGGCGTCAGCGTGCAGAACTTGGTCTCGACCATGAGCGGCATGAACGAGGAGGACTACCGCCAGATGATGCTGGGCGGCGGACGCAGCATCGAAGGAAACCGCTACCTGCATGAGCAGGCGCAGCAAGCAAAGGGCATTTGATGGCACGCATCACCGCATCCGTCTACACCTCGCATGTGCCCGCCATCGGCGCGGCCATGGACCGGGGCAAGGCCGGCGACCCCTATTGGCAGCCGCTGTTCAAAGGCTTCGAGCACTCGCGCCAATGGCTCAAGGACAACAAGCCCGACGTGATCTTCCTGGTCTACAACGACCACGCGACCGCGTTCAGCCTGGACTTCATCCCGACGTTTGCCATCGGCACGGCCGCTGAATACCAGCCCGCCGACGAAGGCTGGGGCCCGCGCCCCGTGCCCAAGGTCGTCGGCCATCCGGAGCTGGCCAGCCACATTGCGCAGTCGGTGATCCAGCAGGACTTCGACCTGACCATCGTCAACAAGATGGACGTGGACCACGGCCTGACCGTGCCGCTGTCGCTGATGTGCGGGCAGCAGGATGCGCGCACGGGCGCCTGGCCCTGCCCGGTGATTCCGTTTGCCGTGAACGTGGTGCAGTACCCCGTGCCGTCGGGCCAGCGCTGCTTCAATCTGGGCCGTGCCATCCGCCGCGCCGTGGAAAGCTTCGACGAAGACCTGAACGTGCAGATCTGGGGCACGGGCGGCATGAGCCACCAGCTGCAGGGCGCGCGTGCCGGCCTGATCAACAAGGAGTGGGACAACCGCTTTCTGGACCTGCTGATCGAGAACCCTGCCGGCCTGGCCAAGATGCCGCATATCGACTACGTGCGCGAGGCCGGCTCCGAAGGCATCGAGCTGGTGATGTGGCTGATCGCGCGCGGTGCCATGGCCGATGTGGATGGCCCGGCGCCGCTGCCCAAGGTCAACCACCGCTTCTACCATGTGCCGGCATCGAACACGGCCGTCGGCCACCTCATCCTGGAGAACGCGACATGAGCCGGCCTTGCGTGGTACTTCTGCCGGGCCTGCTGTGCGACAAGACGGTCTGGCACGAGCAGCAGGCGGCCCTGTCCTTTGCCGGTGCTGCCGAGTGCATTGTTCCGTCCTATGGCGCGGCGGCCACCATCGAAGACATGGCGCGCCTTGTGCTGGACTGCGTGGCGGCCGAGCGGTTTTCGCTGGCGGGCCATTCCATGGGCGGGCGCGTGGCCCTGGCCATTGCCGGCATGGCGCCCCAGCGTGTGGAGCGGCTGGCCTTGCTGGACACCGGCATGGACCCCATCGCCCCGGGCGAGGCCGGCGAGAGCGAACGCGCCAAGCGCATGGCGCTCTTGCAGATCGCCCGGCACAGCGGCATGCGCGAGATGGGCCTGCAATGGGCGCGCGGCATGGTGCATCCCGACCAGCTTGATACACCACTGTTTGGCGAGGTGCTCGACATGGTGGCGCGCTTCACGCCCGAGGTGTTTGCTGCGCAGATCAATGCCTTGCTGAACCGCCCCGATGCGGGCGATGTGCTCCGGCAACTGCGCTGCCCGACCCTGCTGGCCTGCGGTCGCCAGGATGCCTGGAGCCCGCTGTCACGCCATGAGCGCATGCAGGCCCTGTGCCCGCGCGCCGAGCTGGTGGTGATCGAGGACAGTGGCCACATGAGCACCATGGAGCAGCCGCAGCAGGTGTCGCGGGCACTGCTCGACTGGATGGGGCACTGAGCGAGCGCTGCGCTCAGGCTAGGCCGGCGGATCGCCCACGGCCCGCCGGCAGGCCTGCATGAACAGCTCCAGGTCCTGCGATGCCGTGCTCAGCGCACGCGTGGCCAGCCCGATGCGCCTGCGTGTGGAAGGCAGGTCCACGGGCACGATGGACAACTGCCCGCCGTGGTCATCCTGCAGGGCCTGTCCGCGCGAGGCCAGGGCCAGCCGGCCCGTCTGCAGCACAAAGGCCAGCGTCATGGTCGGGCTGCTGGCGCGCAGGCTGGCGCGCGGCGGCTCCAGGCCCTGGCTGCGGAACAGCTGGACCATGGCGCGGTCGGCCGGCGTGCCGGGCAGGGGCGACACCCAGGGCCATTGCAGCAAGTCCTCCAGAACCAGCTGGCCGCGGTCCAGGCAGGCATGGCCGGCCGGTGCCACCACGACCAGGTCATCGTCGAACAGGTGCAGCTGGCGTACCTCATCGGAGGACATGTCGGCGCGCAGGGCGCCGGCGATGGCGTCGATGTCGGCGCTCAGCAGGTGCTGCACCAGGCTCTCGTAGGTGCCGTCCACGATGCTGACCTCGATGTCCGGGTGGCTGGCGGCCAGGCTGTCGACCGCGCGCGGCAGGAAGATTCCCACCGACAGCGGCAGCACGCCGACCACCACGCGCCCCCGGATCTCGCCGCGCCAGGCGGAAATATCGCTGTCCATGCCGCGCACCTCGGCCAGGGCCAGCTTGACACGGCGCAGCAGCGCTTCGCCGGACGGCGTCAGCCGCGTGCCGAAGGCCAGCTTGTAGAACAGCTGCATGCCCAGACTGGTTTCCAGCCCCTGCAGCGCCGCATGCACGGCGGGCTGCGTCAGGCCCAGCCACTGCGCGGCCAGGGATTCGCTGCCGCAGTCGGCAATGGCCATGAGGGCGCGCAGCTGGCCCGCAGGCACGGTCTCGGCAAAACGCTCGGGCAGGGGAGGGCGCCTGGCCGCCAGCGTGGCGGCGGCCTGGGCGTCGGCCGCGCCGCTGCCCAGATGCTGGAGCATGGCCTCGATGCGGGCGGCCAGCTGGCTGCCCAGCGGGGTCGGCATCATGCCGCGCGCCCCCCGCATGAACAGCGGCAGGCCACAGGCCTCTTCCAGTTGCAGCACCGAGCGCACCACTGCTGGCTGAGAAAGATGCATAGCCTGGGCGGCCCGCGTGGTGCTGCCATGGCGCACCACGCCCAGCATGGCGCGCATGGCTCGCAAATGGCCTGCCAACTCGGGAAAACGCGAGGGATTGCTGCTGGCCCAGGGGGCAAGAGAAAGGTTCATTGAAAGGCGCTTCGCGGTACGTTGGAAGAACGTGTTTTGATTGTCCCATAAGAAAAACGCATTGATGGCCGGGGCTCCGGCATTGGCCGGATCGATGCCAGCGTGGAATGCTTGGGGCCTGGATCAAGACAGCCCATCGCAGGCTGCGAATTCCGGGGAGACAAGAAACATGAACCATGAAATCGACCGGCTGCTGGCCCGCCAGGCCTGCCTGGACCTGGTGCTGCGCGCTGCTGCCTTTGCGGATGCCGGTGATGCCCAGGCCCTGGCGCAGCTGTTTGCCGAAGACGGCCAGCTGCAACGGCCCGGCGGCGAGGTGCTGGGCGGGCGCACGGCCATCGCCGCCGCGTACTCCCGGCGTCCCGAAGGCCGCATGACCCGGCATCTGGTCACCAACACGCTGGTGGAACTGCAAGGACCGGACCGCGCCAGCGCGCGCAGCCAGGTGCTGCTGTGGTCCTGCGACGAGGCCGATGCCATCACGCCGCACGGCCGCCCGGCCCAACCGCGCCAGCTCGTTGGCGAGTTCGATGACACCTTTGGCCGCAGTCCTGAAGGCCATTGGCTGATCACGCGCCGCGTGGCGCGCTTCGTCATGTACCGGGACCTCCCGGGCGCCTGAAGCGCAGGGCGCCCAGCCGCTTTCTCCCATTTCCCCGCGCCCGCCACTCTCGCCTTTCCCAAGGCGCAGCGTTGCGGCGTGCCGATTCCGCAACGACAACAACAGGAGACAAAAGCATGAAACGCACTCTCAAGAGCATTCCCCAACCCCCAGCCAAGCGCCCACTGCGGGCTTGTCTGGCCCGCCTCGCCCCACTCGCCATGCTGGCAGCAGCAGGCGGCGCCCAGGCCCAGACCGCCTCGTCGGTGACGCTGTACGGTCATCTGGACACCGGCATCGAGCACCTGACGAATGTGCAAGGCGGCGGATCGCTGACGCGCATGCCCGGCCTCACGGGAACGGCACCGTCGCGCTGGGGGCTGCGCGGGAGCGAGGATCTGGGCGGCGGCCTGAGCGCCGTCTTTGCGCTGGAGTCAGGCTTTGGCCCGGATGCCGGCACCTTCAACCAGGGCGGGCGGGGTTTCGGGCGCCAGGCCTGGGTGGGACTGTCCGGCGGCTGGGGCAGCGTCTCGCTGGGGCGCAACTACACCATGCTGTACTGGGCGCTGTTCGACGCCGACCTGCTGGGTCCCAACGCCTTCGGTCTGAGCAGCCTGGACAGCTACATCCCCAACACGCGCACCGACAACTCACTGGCCTACCGGGGGCGCTTCGGCGCCTGGAGCCTGGGTGCGGCCTACAGCCTGGGACGCGATGCCGTCAACGCCGGCCCCAGCCCGGCCGGCACCAACTGCGCCGGCGAATCGGCCACGGACAGGCAGGCCTGCCGCCAGTGGTCCGCCATGCTGAAGTACGACTCCGCGCCCTGGGGCTTTGCGCTGGCCGTGGACGAGATGCGCGGCGGCGCCGGCGCATTTGCAGGGCTGACGCGCTCGGACCTGAAGGACCGCCGCATCATGCTCAACGGCTATGCCGCGCTGTCACCCACCATCAAGCTGGGCGCCGGCCTCATGCGCCGCGACAACGACGCGGCCCAGGCGGCCTCGGCCAGCAACGGCGCCACGCCGCGCAGCACCCTGGCCTGGGGCGGCCTGTCCTGGTCCCCCAGCGCCGCCGTCGTGGTCGATGGCCAGCTGCAGCAACTGCGCTATGCCCAGGGCGGCGACCGCTCCACCCTGCTGGCCCTGCGCGCCACCTACAAGTTCTCCAAGCGCACGGCGGTCTATGCCCAGGCCGCGCGCATTGACAACGGACAGCGCCTGGCCATCTCGGTCAGCTCGGCCGCAGCCGGTGGCAGCCCGCTGGCGGGCGCATCGCAGACCGGCCTGATGCTGGGCCTGCGCCACTCGTTCTGAAACCGAAGGCCAGGCCGGCCGCATCCAATGCGACGCCTGGAGCGTGTGATCAGCAGCGCGAAGAGCCAACGCGGGCACTTGAAAGTGCACACCACGCTCTAGATCTGTACAGCGCGGCCGATGAACTGAATGGGCCCTGTCGGACGTCCGCTTGGGGAGCCGCCTTCTGGCTCCAGGGTGAGCTCGAAAAGCTGATTCGGCTGCAGAGGCGGCAACTGGTCTACCGGCACTTCGATGGCTTCGCCCGGTTTGACCAGACCCAGGGACACCGGCGCCTTCCAGCCGTCGGCCTTGGTCCAGAACTGCAGGGATTTTTCCGCCGGAATGGCATCCTTGCCCAGTGGCACAAGGCGCAGACGGCCTTCAGACTGGGCCTGGACCACCCACCCGGCGGCCTGATTCTGCGGCGCGGCCAGCACGACGAAATAACGCGGGGCAGCCGGCGGTGATGCCTCTCGCACCACCAGCACAGCCGCGAGCAGTGCTGCAGCTGCAAAGCCGCCACCCGCCAAGCCGCGCCAAAGGGCGAGGCTATCCCAGTGCCACCAGGCACCACGCTGTGCGCGAACCGCTGGCCGGGCCGGCTTGACGCTGGCCGCGATGCGCTGCCACAGCGTTGCCGAGGGCTCGATGGGGGGAGTCAGCCGAACCAGCGGCAAGAGCCGTTGCTCCCACGCCTGCACGGCCGTGCGCAACGCAGGCTCGTAGGGCAGACGGGATTCGATGGAGCGGCGCTGGGCTGCATTGAGGGTGCCCAATACGTACTCGCCGGCCTGCATCTGGAGATCGTCCGGGGAGCCGTCATCCGTCGACTCTGAGGGATTGGGGTGGGTGTCGCCGCTCATTGCATGCACTCTCTCAGGGCACGCAGTCCGCGTTGAACCCAGGCCTTGACCGTACCAAGCGGCGCCTGCACACGCGCCGCAATTTCGCTGTGGCTGCAGCCGTCCACGTAGGCGTGCAACAGGCAGGCGCGGCGCTCGGGCTCCAGCCGGTCGAGGCAGTCGCCAAGACGACCCAGCGTCGCCTGCCGCTCCCATTCACTGCCGCCTTCCTTCCAGGCCAAAAGTGCGGCCTGGGCGTCATGCGCTTCATGGGCCGTTTCATCCAGCACGGTTTCGCGTGCGCCATCCCGTACACGGTTGAGGGCGGCGTGCCGCACCACGCTGTAGATCCACCCTCGACCACTTCCGCGATTGCCGTCGAAGGTGGATGAGCGGTTCCAGATGGAGACAAACGCATCGTGCAGCACGTCTTCCGCAGCGGCGCGCTCGCGGACGATGCGCAGTGCCACGCCGAGGAGAAAGCGCGCCTCGGCCTCATAAATCCGCTGCAAAGCATCGCGTTCGCCGCGTGCACATGCATGCAATGCTGCGTCATGGTCGAAAGCTTCGTTGTTCTGGGAGGCAGCGGGCGGCACGAAATGGAGCGAAGGGGGCGTTGCAGGAAATCCTTCGCCCAGTGTATCCGCGCCGCTGCCGGCTCTTACATGGGCTTCCAGAAGATGTAGTCGGCCTGGTACTTCACGGTGGTCTTCTGGCCCTTGTTGGCGGCCATGCAGGGCTTGTCAGCCGGCGCCACTCCACCCTGGAGCGCCACGCGCTGGATGTAGCTCACACCCTCCAGCGCGCCGCTGCCCATGGCTGGGTTTGCCTTCACCAGCTGGTAAGGCAGATTGCCTGCGCCGGACGGCGCCACAGCCAGCTGGGTGGCGGTGAGTTTGGAGCCGTCGTTGGCCTCCCAGGTTGCGGGGGGACCGTAGTAGCGGCCCACTTGTTTGCCCATGCGGTCCTTCAGCACAGCATCGGGTCCCACAAAGACCCATTCCGTCTGGCCAGGCGCGTTGGCCTTGTCGCGGCACTCGTAGGTGATGTCACCGCTGCCTACGGTCTCCCACGCGACCTTGTTCCCTGCAGGAACCTGGATGGGGGCGGGCAGCGATGCCTGGGAGAAAGTGCTGGCCGGCTTGTGCATCGAGCCACAGGCAGCGAGCAGGGCCGCTGTGGCTACAGCGAAAGAAACGGCGGCGGTGCGGGATGCGGAACGAGAGGTCAACATTGCGATTCTCCAAACAGTTTTGTGAAGGGGACTGAAGCAGCGCATTTTTGGGCTGCTGCTGGTACTACCCGCCATCGCATCGTTTGGATGCACCCCATGCAAAAATATTTTCGACAAATGCCAGCGCCAGACTCCATCAGACTGCGGTTGGTGACATTCTTGACCTGCAGCACCCGGGCCACCTCTCCCGAGGCGCGCGGCTCCCAGTAGGCCACGCGGCCGGTGAGCCAGGGCAGGGGAGAGAACTTGACGCCTGCTTCCCAACCATCATTGATGGAGGGCCTGAGGTTGCGATCCTGCGTGCGGCAGGCGTCGATGCCCGAGCCGATCTCAAAGATGGGCGAGCATGTCCTTTGACGGAACGAAGAAGGCAATGCCTGTCACCGCCGCCGAGAAGTCAAGGATGCGGTCATGGAGCGGGGGCGGGCTTCCGATGAACATCCGTTCGAGCATCTGCTCGATCACCCACAAGTGCCTGGAATAACCGATGAAATAGGTCCCGTACTCCTTGAGTGCAGGCCTCGCGAAGGGCATGTTGTCTCGCAGGATGTCGTGCTCGACGCCGTCCTGCGTGATGGTGCACAGCGTCTTGTGTGACTTCTGTTCCGCCTCCGAGGCATCGGGAAGCTCGGTGTTGGTGAACTTCTTTCGTCCAATGATCTGCTCCTGGGCTTCGGTGCTCAGGCTTTTCCATGCCGGGAGGTCGTGGAGGTACTTCTGTACAACGACATAGCTTCCGCCCGCATGTTCAGGATCTTCCTCGCCCACTATCGTTGAGGCCGGCAGCGCCAGGCCGACTGGATTCGCCGTGCCATCGACAAAATCCAGCAGGTCGCGTCCGTCGAAGTACCGGAATCCGGCGACCTCATCCATGTCCGCGACTGTCCCTTCCAGGGCCTCCAGGAGCATCTGCTCGAACGCCACGATGAGATCCATGGACCTGGCGCGGATGTGGAACAGCAGGTCCCCCGAAGTAGAGACTGCCACATGGGTGGCGCCCCGGATTTCGCGGAATGGATGGAGCTCGGCTGGAAGCGGGGTACCGACAAGCGGACCCCACACATCGGCACCGATGCCCACGTTGCAGGTAAAGGTCCCGGTCACGTCCCGTACAAGGACGTTCTTGATCAGGCCGTCCAGATCGCCGAGCACGGATCGCACGGTGGAGAGGGACGCTGCGTCTCTTGCAACGGTCAGGACCAGGAAGGATGCGGCGATCGACAGCGCTGCATCAATTTGCTGGGGCTCGGCCTGGCGCGGGATCGTAGGTGTGGTCATTGGAAGTACCGGCAGATGGACGAGATGGGCGTCAGGGATGGCGCATTATCTGGCCCAACCGGCCCAACCGGCCCAACCGGCACCAGGAGCAACATCACGGACGGTTTCGCCAGATCCTCACTCCCATTTTTTCGGCATCTTCCCGGTACTCCTGGATTTTCTGCTTCAGGTACTCCTGCAGCGGCCTGCCGACCAGGGAGTAGGGGTACAGGTCGAAGTTCTCCAGAAGTGCCATATAGCCAGGAAGGCCCATCGCCTTTTGCAAGGTCTCGGACCAGTAGCGTATTGCCGATGGAGGCGTGCCTGCCGCCATATAGAGACCCCTGACGGTCATCTGGGTCACATCGACGCCTTGCTCCGTTGCGGTCGGGATGTGCGCGAGTTTTCCGGGTACGCGGATAATCGCATCGGGATTTCAAGAGTAAATCATGCGGTGCGAAGTGTTCGATTTACGGCTGACTGCATCGACGCATCCCTGTACCGTGCGCGGCCATGGATACACCGTCGTTTCGCAGCCAGCACATGCCAGTTCGCCCTTCCCAGGAGCTCCCGTTCTTAGGGCGTGATCCGCTGGACCATGGCTGTGCGATCGCTGGGCTATGTCGAGTAACGTCTGCATGGTCGCCCTCTGCGCTAGCAGAACTTCGCCAGCCACGACGGTCAGCCATTGCCGAAGTAGTTCAGTTACGGTCGGTGAACTTAGCCTTCACGTCTTACGTGACTGAGCGGGTCAAGCACGAGCACTTATAACCAGCGCTTCAAGATCAAGTAGAAATGACCTGATTTGTGACTCGTTCTCGGGTAGGCATAGAAACTTCACTGCGTCTTCCGGGGATTTCCCAATGAGCGGGATACGCAAAAACAGATGTTCAAGAAAATTGCTGCTTACGGTCGAAAGTACCAGCCTCAGCGAAGCCAACATATCGTCACCTCGGTGCGATGCATGTACCAAGGCAATCGGCTTGCCGATCACTTCGACGCGTGAAACCAACCAGTCGATTGCATTCTTGAGGCCGCCGGGAATTGCACGGATGTATTCGGGGCTCGAGATGATGATGCAATCGTGTGCGCAGACAATTTCCAGGAATTCACGCACGGCCATGGGCGTTCTCTCCCCTTGCGCATCCGGCGAGAAAACGGGTAGTGCCTGGAGACCATGAAAAACTGAGACATCAATGCCCAGCGGCGCCAGGTTTTTCATGGTTTGCAACAACGTCGTATTCGTGGATGCTTCGCGCGTACTGCCTGAAATAGCCAGGATTTTCATGATGTCCTCTTTGCTTGCCAAGCATCGGCCATGCCGGGCCGGCGTCCGGACCATGGCAGGCAGGCGCACAGCGCGATCAGGCCCAGCACCAATACCGCGCCTCCAAGCACGCCGAGGCCCGTACCGAAGGCCGCGCTCACGCCCATCGCCACCAGCGCTGCGCTGCCGATCTGACAGAACCCGACCAGCCCCGATGCAGTGGCCGCATGCCCGTGTTCGCTGGCGATGGCCCCGGACACGCCCAGCGACAGCGACGAGCCATTGGAGAGACTGACCAAGCACATCGGCAGCACCACGGCTGCCGCGCCCTGCAGCCCCGATTCCACCACGGCCGCGAATGCCACGCCGCCAAGCACGAAGCACACGACGCCGGCAAAGAGGATGCGGTCGTAGGGCCAGCGATCAAGCAGCTGCCTGGCAAGCAGGTTCGCGCCGATGATGCCCGCCGTCAGCGGCAGGTACAGCCAGCCGCTTTGTTCCTCGCTCAGCCCTTGGCGCGCAAAAAGAAACGGCGACTGGGTCAGGTAGACGAACCAGGCGCAATAGATCGCGCAGACCACCAGCGTATAGCGGCGAAAAATCCGGTCCCGCAGAACATGACTGAAGCCAGCAAAGGGCGCGGTGCGGGTACGGGCGGCAGAGGGAAGCGTTTCCGGCAGCCACTTCATCACCATCAGCAGAGCCACGACGCCAAACGCAGCGACGAACAGGAAGTCAGACCGCCAGCCGAAAGCCGCAGCCAGGTGCCCGCCGATGGCAGGCGCCAGGGCGGGCGACAGCGACACCAGCGGGTAGATCACCGCATAGACCTTGGCAGAGGTACGTTTGTCGCAGGTGTCGGCGATCAGTGCCCGGCCCACGACCAGGCCCGCAGCCGCGCCGACCGCTTGCAGCATGCGCCACGCCAGGAAACCGTTGTAGCTGGCGGAGATGGCGCAGCCCACCGAGCCGACGATGTAGAGAGCGATGCCAGCCAGCAGCACGGGCTTGCGGCCATTGCGATCCGACAGCGGGCCGTAGGCCAGCTGGGCAATTGCCAGTGCCAGCAGGTAGAACGAGACGGTCTGCGGCATCTGCCAGTCGGCAACGCCAAACTCCGTGGCCATGCCCGGCATGGCGGGCAGATAGACGTCCGACGCGATCAGGCCGAAGGCACTGAGCATGGCGACGGTCAAGGTGAAAGATAAGCGAGGCATGGCAGTTCCTGGCAGCCAGGCGAACGGGCTGCGCGTCAAGGGTTCAGAAGGGATGAGCGCCATGCTACGGAGCTGCCTTCAATGTGAAAATGCACAAAATAGCAGCCTATAGCTGCATATTTGCAGTACGAGCAATGGGGCAGCGATGAATTGGGATGACGTGCGGATATTCCTGGCAATCCACCGTGCAGGCACCCTGCGTGGGGCGGCTCAGCAACTGGCCATCGACCAGACCACGGTGGGCCGGCGCCTGGCCGGGCTGGAGCGGTCGCTGGGCAGCCGGCTGTTCCTGCGCACCACGGGCGGCCTGGTGCTGGCCGGAACCGGCCAGGAAGTGCTGCGCATGGCCGAAGACATGGAGCGCATGGCCGTCTCCTTCGAGCGCCGCGGCGAAGGTGCCGATGCGCGTGTGGCCGGGGAGGTGCGTGTGACCACCACCGACGCCTTGGCGGTGGATTTCGTGGTTCCCGCCCTCGAACACCTGCGTGCCCGCCATCCCGAGGTGCGGGTGATCCTGAGCACCACGAGGCGCCAGCTCGATCTAGCGCGACGGGAAGCCGACATTGCTGTCCGCACCCTGCGGCCGGAGCAACCGGACCTGATCGTTCGCCAACTCGGCTGCTGGGAAGTGGGCTTGTACGCTACCGAAGGCTATCTGGCAAAAAATGGGGAACCGCAGCCCGGAAAAGGCTTTGCAGACCACGACATCGCGCTCTACCAGGAGGGTGTGACCGGCCGGCAGGACGACACGCTGGCAGGTGAATCCAGGGCACAGGGTCGCATAGTTGCCGAACTGGATTCGAGCCTGATGCTTGCGACCTTCGTGCGCGCTGGCCTGGCCCTAGGCGAATTACCCGAATACGTGGCCCGACGCGACCCCACGCTGGTCAGGATGTGGCCGCAGTGCCAGCGGGCCAAGCCCTACGAGGCGTGGTTGGTGTTGCACCAGGACCTGGCGCGCACGGCCAGGGTGCGTGTCGTAGTGGAGTCGATCACCGCGGCTTTCGGCGATTGAAAGGCAGACATGTGCAAGCCACATATTTGATTTGGGTGGCGACGGCCGAGAGGCGATAAGGACGAGCAGCGTTTCATCTTCGAACAATGAACTGAGCTGCGGGCAGTTCAGATGTGAGCACCGAGGTGAGTGCTACGACCTTGGTCGTGGCCAAGCGCTTGGCGGATTCGGTGCGCGAATGGATCAAGCGCAATGAGTCCGATGAGGCTGTACCAGGGGACTCGAAGAACGATCGGCTATTCGACACCTGGCAGGACCATGGCGTCATCGACCTGAACCCGGCTACCGGGCAGGCTATCTGGCATGTGACAGTGCAAGGAGAGGCATCCGAAGCTGCGGCAGATCGAGGAGGTTATGAGCACGACCTGGCCATGCTGCGATTTCCCTTGGCCAAGGTCTTTTCGCACGAGAGCAAGTATCCGGCGCCCATGCAAGGCAGATTGGTCCTGCGGCAAAAACGCAAGGATGAGGCCGGTGAGGGCGCTGCCTCACAGCAGGCCGTGCAGCTGCAGATTCCTGCGGCAGGTTCTGGTGGTAAGGAGGATGCGGCAGGCCATGCACCCGAAGTTGCAGCATTACCAGCCAGTGCTCGCGCGCCTGCAGCTGCTCCCAAGGTGCCCAGCAAGCAGGAATTGAAGCTTGCGGCAGTCATGCGTGAACCGGCATTCAGGGCGCCACCTGGTACGGCAAAGCGGCCTGCGGCGAAATCCGAACGCGGAACCGGCGATGCGACCGAAGAAAGGCCCACGGCCGCCGAAGCCGGCGCGGGCCAGGGAGGAGGGCGGTGCGATGCGCGAGCAATCATCGGAAGCTGCCGCAGGCCTGGACGAGGCCCCGGCTTCGCCAGAGCCTCCAGCACCGCCTACCGCCCAAATTCTTTCATCCGAAACTGCCGCAATACCCACTGAGGCGGCCATGACACGCACGCCTGTATCCGCGGCAACGAAGCGCCATATGAGCGTAGCTGCGGAGTTTCGGAGCTTGAGCGACGAACTCGATGACTTGCCACCGGTCGTGGTGCGTTCCAGGACGGAGCCGCAGGCTTCACGCGCGGATGAGCCCCAGCCGGTGCTGCTCTTGCAGCAACGACTCAAGATCGAAGGCCAGGAAAGGCCTGCGCACGAGCCCAGCGAGTTGGCGTTGGACTTCATGCGGTGGGTACAGCAGGGCTTGGTCGATCGTGCGTGGTTCTGGTGGAGCTTGGTCTGGAGTGGCTTGCGCAATCCTCATCAGGTGTTCTGAAAGCTTAGCGCTGGAGTCAACGAAGAAACTTCTGAACATAACGTCCGCATAGTTGGTGAATGCTACCGATATGAGTCGCTTTAAAGCTCACTTTTCTGGCCGTCATTTGATTGATACGATGTATATTATGTTAAATAACAAACGCAGATAACGGCCTGAAAACCAAGTCATGGCACTCCTCCAGTGCCTTGCCTGCTTCGTTTTCAGCTGTTCAAGGCGGTTTCCAGGCCTTCAAGCTCCTGCTTCAGCAAAAGCGCAGTTTCCTGTGGCTCGAACTGACGCTGCAGCAGCGGGATGGTGAAGACGTAGCTTGCATCGTGCACGCCGTGGGTTTCATCGCGGCGCAGGACGTAGGCCAGTTGCAGGCGCGCCAGGGACCGGCGCAAGGCCTGGGCCTGGCCGGTGGCGCCGTGGGACTGGACCAGGGCGTCGAGTGCGGTCAGGCTGGTCTGTCCTTGCTGGGCCGTGTGATAGACGGCGATGCGGTCCAGGCGGCAGGCCTGTTCGTCGGTGCTCAAGCGGCCCCATCCCACCAGCGCGTCCTGCACGGGCTGGGATGCCATGGCCTGGCGCAGGTGGCGTTCTTCGATGACGCGTTCGTCGGGCCCCAGGGCTTCCAGGCATTCCTGGCAGAGGATGGCGACCAGGTTGGCGCGCCTGCCGCTGGCCTCTATCAGCCGCTCGGCCAGAGCGTCGTTGGCAAAGCCCAGGCGCAGCCTGCGCAGCGGTTCGGTGGCCAGGGCGTGACATGCCGCTGGCTCCAATCCACCAATGGCCAGGATTTCGCCGAAGTTGCGCAGCGGCGATTGGTAGTCGAGCAGCGCTGCCGCGTACAGATCCCAGAATCCCGCCAGCATGAACCAGCAACGGCCCTCCTCGCTCAGCGCGCGCAAGGCGCTGAGCTGGGGGTAGCCATTGCGGGCTTCGTCGCGGAAGAACAGGTCGGCCTCGTCGATCAGCAGGTACAGCCGCCTGCCCTGCGACTGCTTTTGCAGGTGTTCGATGATGGCCTCCAGCGGTGTTTCCACGGGAAGGCCGAACTGCGTGGCCAGGCGCGGCGTAAGGCGGTGGTCGCGCAGCGAGATGTAGTGGCAGGCGATGGCCGGATGCTCCTGCAGCCGCCGCTGCACGGCCTTGAGCAGGCTGCTTTTGCCGAGCTGGCGTCCTCCCACGACCAGGTAGTTGGCCGGTTCGCGGTTGAGCACGCGGGCCAGCAGGCGCTCGCGGCCAAAGAAAACGTCCTCGCGCGTCACGCCGCCGCGCGTCTGGTAGGGCGATATGCGCGTGACCTGCAGCTGCGTGGCCAGCAGCCGCAGCAGCACCTGGTCCGGAGCGCCGCCCAGCAGCCATTCGGTCTGCCCCGGGCTGTCCAGCAGCACGTGCAGGTTGGCGCGGTCCTGGGCATGGCGCTGCAGCAGCGGCATGGGCGACTGGGGATGGTGCGAGCTCACGATGAGCACCACATCGCCGCCGGTTTGCAGCAGGCGCAGCTGGCGCACGAGTTCGCCCTCTTCCAGCTCCGCTGGGGGCGCATAGACCAGGCAACGGCCCAGGGCGATGGGCAGCTCGGGCGGCAGCGTCCACTCGAACATGTCGCCGGGCACGGGCCACTCGCCTTGCGCCGGTTTGCAGACGGCGGACAGGCGTTCGGCCAGCGCCCGCACGCGGGCGCCTGGGCTTGCGCCGGCAAGGCGCAGGGCCCGCTGCCAGTCCGGCGGGCGTATGCCCGCAGCGCGCAAGACGGCGGAACGGCGGCCGGTGAGCTGCAGCAGCCGGTCCAGCTGGGGCAGATGCTGGTAGGGCTTGCGGCGCAGGCGCTCGGGCTTGAGCTGTGCCGGGCCTATCAGCGGATGGCGCACCAGCCACAGCAGGGCCAGGCAGCCAAAGACCAGTGCGCTGGTCCAGATGACGCTGCGCAGCCATCCAAAGGGTTCATGCTCGGGCTGGCCCGGCGAGGGGCTGCAGTTCAGCGGCAGGTAGCGCGGCGGAGTCGGAGGCAGGCCGCCCTGGCAGCTCCAGTCCCAGCGTTGCCTGTCCAGTTGCAGCAGGACCTGGGTTCCGGCGAGCACGCCCATCTGGCTGTCGCGCACCACGTCCGCCTGCAGCACGAATGGACTGGGCGAGCTCATGCGCACGCGTGGTTCGGCAATGTCCGGCGCCACGCTGGCCAGGTCCTGCGGCCAGCTTTCATGCTGGCGCACATAGTCCATCAGGGCCAGGCGCCACAGGATGATTTCGTTCCAGACCCGGCCCGAGCTTTCCGCGCCCTGCAGGCTGCTGCGGGTGACGGGGTTGTAGCGGGGCAGCAGGATGGCCGTGCCGATGAACAGCGTGACCAAGGCGAGCAGCGCGGCGCGCCACCAGGATCTGGGCAGTTGCACAAGCCGACCCAGGCCGCTCATGCCTGCAGCACCGCCACGGCGGCTTCGCGGGCAATGTCGCAGCGCCAGTGCAGATGGGCACCCTCACCTGCTCCGCGCACCTGCAGCAGATTGCCCCAGAACAGGCGCCGCAGCACGGCATCCTGCAGATAGGGGCGTGCACGGCCCAGCGATGCCGCATCCACCAGCCCGCGCAGTTGCTCGCGCGTGGCAGGTTCCTGCGCCAGGGGCAGCAAGGTCTGCCACAGGCGGGCGCTGGCCACCAGATGGGCGCGCAGCAGGGGCGAGTGCACGGAAGCGACGCCCACGCCCTGCTCCATCAGCCATTGCAGCGCTTCCTCGAAAAGCGCGGGATGCCCGCCCGTCAGCGCCTGCAATGCCTCGATGACCTCGGCCGGCCAGGCCGTGCCGGGCCAGCGCTGGTGCGCCATCAGGGCCAGGTCTTCCAGCGTGGGATCGGGCCAGTGGGCCACCTGGCCGATGTTGAGCAGCGACAGGTCACCGCTGCGGTACTTGAGGTCGGCCAGGGCCTCGCTGCCGCACAGCAGCAGGTGCAGGCGGCCGCTGTGCATTTCGCTGAGGCTGCGCAGAATGCCGGCCAGTGTCTCGCGCAGCTGCGCCGTGCCCTGCTCGAAGCGGCTGACCAGGCAGAACAGCCGGCCGCCGGCCAGCAGGCGCTTTTCCAGCAGGGCCTCGAATTCGTAGTCCGAGCCCACTTCGCCCAGCCCGCATTGCCGGCCCAGGGCCGCAAAGTAGTCGGCCGCAGCCGTGCTCACGCTGTAGGGCGGCTGGATGTGCAACACCGCCTCGGCGCCATACTGGGCGCGGGCGCGCAGCAGCAGTTCCTGGCGAAACGGGGGCTGCCCCCAGTGCGCGGGCGACAGCAGCATGGTGATGGCATAGGGCCGGGCATGGGCCAGCTGGGCGAAAAGCCGGTCCATGAAGCCTGCAAAAGGCTGGGCGCCAGCGGCGGCGGCCTGCAGCGGAAACTCCGTGGCAAAGCCAGCGGCGGAGAACAGGCGATTGGTCTCCGCCTCCGTCAGACGCAGGTACTGGGCGCAGGCGGCCAGCCGGTCGCGCGAGCGCGGATTGGGCAGGGAAACCCCATTCCTCCAGTTGTTGACGGCTTCCCGGCTCAGCCCGATCTCGGTGGCCACGCCCGAGGCGCTGGCGCGGATGCGGCGCATGTACAGCCCCAGCAAATGGCCGAAATCCTCGTGAACGCCTGGTGCCACGGCAGCTCCCTGTTCAATGGCGGTGGGCTGCATCAGCGACGGCTCCGCTCAGGAAAACAGCGCCTGCTGGCGCAGATCCATCCTGCCGGGGCCATGGTCCGTATCCTCATCCTGTTCACCCTCTCCTGGGATTCAGCTGGTCTTGTGCAATTTGTTTCATTTTGCCGAGCGCGGATTGTCTCAGGATGCGGCATCGCCGCCACCCTGCCCCGCAAACTCCCGTCGCGCGCCGGCCATGCGGTACAGAGGCAGCACCACCGCCAGCACCAATCCCAAAGCCAGCCAGAACCACAGGCCCTTGCCTCTGAAGGCCAGGGCCGCAATGACGGTGAAGGCCACGGCCTCGCACAGCCCGCGAAAGCCGGCCCGCAGCATGAACAGCCCCACGATGCCCTGCACGGGCGACACGCCGCTCTTGCGCAGGCTGGCCATGGTGTCCAGCAGGGCCTGCACGGATTCCTGGGCCTGGCGGTCACGCTCCTGGTCCCGCTCGCGCAGCCGGGTGATGGCCATGGGCTGGGCCGGATTGGTCAGGGCGGTGCCGTCGGCGCCCTCTTCCTGGCCGGGCTGCGGATAGACCTCGCCATCCGTATCGACCAGCACCTGGCGCTCCGGGTAACGGGACAGCCAGGCGTGGTGGCTGACCCATTGGCCAGCATCGAAGTGGTAGCGCTCGCTCTCGCCCACCTGGTCGTAGAAGACATGCAGCACCGCCGCCTGCAGGCCGTGCTGGAACAGCGTCTCCAGCAATCGCCAGGGCATGCCGGCCGTGGTGCGGGTGTCAAAGCCCAGCTCCAGGTGCTGGGGATGGCCCAGGGCGCTGGCATTGGCCCAGTCGTCATCCCACAGCGCGGACCGGTCCAGGGCGGGGTCCAGCTCATGGATCCAGCGCTCGGCCTGCTCCCAGGACTGCCGGGCCAAGTACTGGCAGATCAGTTGCACGCGGCGCAGCTGCAGGGGCGTATCGAAGAAAAGATAGAGGTGATGGACGTTGCTGGACATGGCGGGCCTGAGGCGTTTGCAGGAATGCCGCGATTGTTCAATTGCAGCCGCCAGCCGGCCCTCCCAGGCCTGTCCAGCAGGCGGCTGGCAGGCGCTCCCACCGGTTGACATTCTGTCCACTGCAAGAAGCGGGATGCAGGCGCTGCGGCGGCGCCCTAGACTGCGGCAATTGCCCACAGCGCCCATACCGCCAACCGCGCCCGCCATGCACAACCTCCGTCTTTTCGACAACGAAGCTTGCGAATCCGCCCCGCCCGGCCACTGGACGCAGATGGAGCACCAGCTCGATGAGCAAGGCTGCGCGCGCCTGCCCGGCCTGCTGGATGCGCAGCAGTGCCGCGACCTGGCCGCTCTTTACGCAAGGGAGGACGGCTTTCGCTCCCGCATCGTCATGGCACGCCACGGTTTCGGGCGCGGCGAGTACCAATATTTCGACTACCCCTTGCCACCGCTGCTGCAGCGCCTGCGCGAGCAGCTGTATCTGCGCCTGGCGCCGGTGGCCAATCTCTGGAACCAGCGCATGGGGCTGGAGGTGCGCTATCCGGACCGGCTGCAGGACTTCCTGGCGCGCTGCCACGCGCAGGGCCAGTTGCGGCCCACGCCGCTCATCCTTCAATACGGTGCGGGCGACTACAACTGCCTGCACCAGGATGTCTATGGAGAGCATGTGTTTCCGCTGCAGGTGGTGCTGCTGCTGTCGCGGCCCGCGCGGGACTTCACGGGTGGCGAGTTCGTCATCACCCAGGCCGATGGCGACCGGCAGCGGGCCGATGTGATGGCACTGGACCAGGGCGATGCGCTGGTCCTGGCCGTGCGCCACCGGCCCGTGCCCGGGCGGCGCACCGGCTACCGCCGCGTGGCCATGCGCCATGGGGTCAGCCGCATCCACAGCGGCCATCGCCATACCGTGGGGCTGATCTTTCATGACGCACTTTGATGGATGGCCGGTATGAGCACGCTGGATCTTTTCGCCGATGAACATCCCACCGGGGCCGAATCCATAGGTCCGCAATCCGTGGTGCTGCGCGGCCATGCCCTGCCCCATGCCGTGCAGTTGCTGGAGGCGGTCGAAGGCATTGCGGCGCGGGCGCCGCTGCGCCATCTGGTTACGCCGGGCGGCTTCACCATGTCGGTGGCCATGACCAACTGCGGCGCGCTGGGCTGGACCAGCGACAGGCGCGGCTACCGCTACAGCGCCATCGACCCACTCAGCGGCCAGCCCTGGCCGGCCATGCCGGCCGTGTTTGTCCGGCTGGCGGGCGAGGCGGCCGCTGCGGCGGGGTTCGATGGCTTTGTGCCCGATGCCTGCCTCATCAACCAGTACCTGCCCGGCACCCGGCTTTCCCTGCACCAGGACCGCGACGAACACGACCTGGGCGCGCCCATTGTCTCGGTGTCCCTGGGCATGCCCGCCACGTTTCTGTTTGGAGGACTGGCGCGGACAGACAGCACGGCCAGGGTGCCGCTGCAGCATGGCGACGTGGTGGTCTGGGGCGGTGTGGATCGGCTGCGCCACCACGGCGTGTTGCCGCTCAAGGACCAGCCTCACCCGCTGCTGGGCGGGCGGCGCATCAATCTCACTTTTCGCAAGGCGGGCTGAATGGTTGGACGGTCTGAAATGGATAGGCTCAACGGCCAGGATCGCTTCGCCCGCCTGGATTGGGCGCGGATTGCCGCTGAGCTCGATGCCGAAGGCCATGCCCGGCTGCCGCAGCTGCTGACTGCGGATGAAAGCCGCGCCTTGGCCCGCGAGGCGGCAGCCGCGTCTGGCCTGCCGCCCTGCGTGCAGGCATGGCGCCCGGTGCTGTACGGGCATCTGCTGGCCCTGGCCAACCGCTGGCGCGAACACATGGGCATGATGCCTGGGTTGCCAGGCTGCTTCGAGGATTTCATGCGTCCGGGCCGGCAAGCAGGCCAAACGCAGCCACAGCCACATCTGCTGCGCGTGCCGCAAGCGGGTCATGCCCCGCTGCGTTCATACAGCGAAGGTGCGGCGGTGTTTCCGCTGCAGCTGGTGCTGCTGCTGTCCCGGCCGGGCCAGGATTTCGAGGGCGGCGAATTCGTGATGACCGAGCAGCGCCCGCGCATGCAATCGCGCCCCATGGTGCTGCCGCTGGGCCTGGGGGATGCGGCCATCATCGCCACGGGGCCGCGCCCGGTGCGCGGTGCGGCGGGCTTTTACCGCGTGCATCTGCGGCATGCCATCAGCCGCGTTCACCGTGGCGAGTGGCTGGGTCTGGAGCTGCTTTTGCACGACGTGCCCCAGGCGCCAAAGGCTCTGCAAACGGACCGCTGGCTATAATGCCGCGCCTGCAAAGGCATCCGTGCAACAGGTGTCCGCATGCCAGCCATGGGGATGAAACGGGAACAAGGTGACTGCCAGCAAATGCTTTTTGCGCTGCCGGCACAGGCCTTGGCTGCCCCCGCAACGGTAAACAAGTCAAGGCGCTCCATGCCTGTCCCGCCAGTCTCCGCAACCCTGCGGAGGGGCGATGACAGGCTGTCACTGGTTCATGGCGTGGTCTGCAACATGCAGCTTTTCGCGGGTGGATTGGGAAGACGGGGCGCTGGGCGGAAGGCATGTCCTTGCGCCGCTTGTGAGCCCGGAGACCGGCCTGCTGCGTTTCGCGCCTGCTGTGCAGGCGTTTTCTTGACTGTCTGCGGGGTGCGGATGGCAACGTCCTGCGCCCTTTCCTCCCACGCTGGCTGGAGAGGTGGCAGTGCCTTGCTTTCGCATCAGACGGTCGAAGACCGATGTTCGAAATGCATTCTTCCTTTTCCAGGGTTTCCAGCGCTCGCGCTGCCCAGTCCCTTTCCGTGCGGCTGAGCCCGCTGGCCCTGGCCTGCGCCTTCATCTGCCTGCCGGCGCAGGCTCAAACACAAACGCCCACGCCAACGCCCCCATCAACCGCCCTGCCCGAGGTCCAGGTCACCGGCCAGGCCGAACGCATCGGCCAGCAACTGGCCCAGCCTGCGCGCTCTGCCAGCCATACCGGCGTCTCCAACCAGGAAGTGCCGGCCAGCGTGGACGGCGTCTCTGCCGAGCAGATGCAGGAGCGCGGCGACTACGCCCTGGTGGACGCCGTCACGCGCACCGTGGGCCTGACCTCCAGCAGCACGCCGGGCAACGGCGGCCTGGCCTTCAGCAGCCGCGGCTTTGCGGGTGTCAATTCCGTGGGCGTGGCCGAAGACGGCATGGTGCTGGGCGTGGCCGCCGGCACCACGGCGTATCCGGGTGACAGCTGGGGCTACGAGCGCATCGAAGTGCTGCGCGGCCCGGCCTCGCTGATGTATGGCAGCGGCACCATGGGCGCCACGGTCAACGCCTTCCGCAAGCAGCCCAGCCGCACCAGCTCGGCCGAGGTGCTGGTGGGCGCGGGCACGGACGACACGCTGCGCCTGGGCCTGGGCGTGACCGGCGCCCTGGGCGCCTATGCCAGCTACCGTATCGACAGCTACACCGCCCGCAGCGCAGGCGAGCGCGATCTGGACCAGTCGCGCAACGGCAAGTTCATGAGCACGCTGCGCTTGGAGCCCACGAGCGACCTGCAGATCGACCTGATCGCCGACCGCAGCGTGCAAAAGCCCAGCCGCTACTGGGGCACGCCGGGCCTGAGCGGCAAGGTGGTGGAGTCGCTGCGCGACCGCAATTACAACGCCGAAGACAGCGTGCTGCGCTATGCCGACGAGCGCCTGCGCGCCAAGGTGCAATGGAAGGCCAATGACTGGCTGACGGTGCGCAACGAGCTGTACCACGTGAAGTCCGACCGCCACTGGCGCAACATCGAGGCCTACGCGCTCAACCCCGCCACCTGGACCGTGGGCCGCTCCGACTACCTGGAAATCCTGCACGACCTGGAGCAGACCGGCAACCGCCTGGGCCTGAACGTGGACCGGGGCTCGCACAAGATCGCCATGGGCTGGGAGGCCGCGCGCATCAACCTGCGGCTGTCCAACAACTCGCCCTATGGTGGCTCGTCCACGGTCTCGGCCTGGGATCCCGTGCATGGCAGCTGGGCCAGCCCCGATCTCACCGCCGCCAAGACAGAAACCGGCGTGACCCAGCATGCCCTGTACCTGGAAGATGCCTGGCGCATCAGCAACCGCTGGCTGGCCATGGCCGGCCTGCGCCGCGATGTCTACGACTTTGCCAGCCACTCGCTGGTGGGCGGCACGGATTTCAACAAGACGCTGGCCGCCACCTCCTGGCGCCTGGGCCTGACCTATGAGCTGGCCCGCAACACCCATGTCTATGGGCAGATCAGCTCGGGACACGATCCCGTCAACAGCCTGGTGTCGCTGAACCTGGCCAACACGGCTTACAAGCTGAGCAAGGGCCGCCAGGCCGAGATCGGCATCAAGCAGCAGGTGGCTGGCGGGCGCGGCGAATGGACGCTGGCCGTGTTCGACATCAAGAAGGACAACATCATCACGCGCGACCCGGACCGCCCGGCCATCTCCATTCAGGGCGGCAGCCAGTCCTCGCGCGGGGCGGAAGCCACCGCCACCTTCCAGGCCACGCCCGCCCTGCGCCTGGAGGGCAACCTGTCCTATGTGGACGCCCAGTTCGACAAGCTCATCGAGGCCGGCGGCAACCGCGCAGGCAACCGTCCGCAGAACGTGGCCAAGACCACGGCCAACCTTTGGGGCCACTACCGCGTGGGCGCCTGGCAGGCCTCGCTGGGCCTGCGCTACGTGGGTGACCGCTTTGGCAACAACGCCAATACCGTGAACCTGCCCGCCTACACCGTGGCCGACGCCGCGCTGAGCTGGCAGGTGGACCCGCGCACCACCCTGAGCCTGATCGGCCGCAACCTGGCCGACAGGGTCTATGTGGGATCGAGCTACGGCAGCCAGTTCCTGGTCGGGCAAGGCCGCCGCTTCGAGATCGCGGCGCATATCCGGTTCTGATGGCCATGGCGCGCTCCAAAAGCCTCCATGGCCTGTGCGCTGGCGCCCTGGCGGCCACCCTGCTGCTGGCCGGCTGCTCGCGCAGCGATTCCGGCACCACCAGTGAACTGCCGGCACCGGCTGCCGCACCGCAGGCGGCCGTGACCGTCAATGTCTGCGGCAGCCCCGTGACCTACGCCAACGCACCGCTGCGCGCCGTGACCCATGACGTGAACATCACCGAGATGTTTCTCTTTCTGGGCCTGGGCGACCGGCTGGTGGGCTACAGCGGTATCACGCAGGCCAAGCAGATCGACCCGGCCTTCCAGGCCCAGCTGGCCCGCGTGCCGCGGCTGGCGGAGCGCGAGATGAACCTGGAGGCCATTCTGGGCGCCTCGGCTGACTTCGTCTTCGGCGGCTGGAGCTACGGTTTTCGCCAGGGCCAGGTCACGCCCGAGGTGCTGCAGCGCCACGGCATTGCCTCATATGTATTGTCCGAATCGTGCATCCGCGTGGGGCCGCGCAGCCAGGTGGCGCTGGAAGACGGCCTGACCGACCTGCGCAACCTGGGCCGCATCTTCCGCATCGACGCCCATGCCGAGCAACTGGCGCAGGGGCTGGAGCGCGAACTCAAGGACCTGCGCGAGCGCATGCAGGGCGTGCGGCAGCGGCCTTCGGTCTTCGTCTACGACAGCGGCCAGGACATCCCCGTGACCGTGGGCCGCTACGGCATGCCGCAGGCCATGATCGAGGAAGCGGGCGGGCGCAACATCTTCGACGACATTCCCAGCAACTGGCCTGCAGGCAACTGGGAGGACGTGGTGCAGCGCAACCCGCAGTGGATCGTCATCATCGACTACGGCCAGCCCCATGCGCAGGGCAAGATCGACTTCCTGCTGGCCAAGCCCGAGCTGGCGGGCGTCGATGCCATCCGCGAAAAGCGGTTCTTCGTCATGACCTATGCCGAGGCCACGCCCGGCCCGCGCAATATTGCGCGGACCCGCGCGCTGGCGCAGGCCCTGCACCCCGACCGCATGCCGGCGCCCAGCCATGCGGTCAACTGACTCCCGCTGGCCCAGGCGTCCTGGCGCCGCCCGCCTCTGGTGCCTGCTGCTGTTCGCGGCCCTGTTGCTGGTGATGACGCTGGCCATTACCTGGGGGCCAGTGGACATGCCGGCAGGCACGGTCTGGCGCATTGCCCGGAGCCGGTTGCTGCAGGCCTTGGGCATGCAGCCGCCGCCGCTGGAGGGCATCACGCCGCAGCACCAGCAGATCGTCTGGCTGATCCGCATGCCGCGCGTGCTGCTGGCGGCCCTGGTGGGCGCGGGGCTTGCCGTGGTGGGCACCATCATGCAGGCCATGGTGCGCAATCCGCTGGCCGATCCCTATCTGCTGGGCGTGTCCTCGGGTGCGTCGGTGGGCGCCGTGGCCGTGCTGGCCTTCGGTGCGCTGGCCTCGGCCGGCATGTACGCCCTCACGGCCGGGGCCTTTGTGGGGGCGCTGGCGGCCACCGTCGCCGTCTACCTGCTGGCGCGCTCCCAGGGCCGCATCCATGCCACGCGGCTGATCCTGGGTGGTGTGGCCATCGGCTATGTGCTGGCGGGCGTGACCAGCCTGATCACCCTGTCATCGGGCCAGCGTGACCTGGCCAATGCCCTGCTGACCTGGACGCTGGGCAGCCTGGCCGGCACGCAGTGGGAGGAACTGGGCATTCCCGCCGCCGTGCTGGCTGCAGGAATGCTCTGGCTGGGGCTGCAGACGCGCCCGCTCAACGCCCTGCTGGCCGGTGACGAGGCCGCCGCCACGCTGGGCGTGGACACGGCACGGCTGCGGCGCGCACTGTTCCTGGCGGTGTCGCTGCTGACGGGCACCATGGTGGCGGTCAGTGGCGCCATCGGCTTTGTGGGGCTAATCGTGCCGCACGCCGCGCGCATGCTGGTGGGCACGGACCACCGGCGCGTGCTGCCTGTGGCCGCCCTGGCCGGCGCCCTGCTGCTGGTGCTGGTGGATCTTGTCGCGCGCACGGCCTTTGCGCCCATGGAACTGCCCGTGGGCGTGATCACCTCGCTGATCGGCGGACCCTTCTTCGTCTGGATGCTGGTGCGCCAGCCGGTGCAGGGAGGGCGCGGCCCATGAAGCTGCAAGCCCAGGACCTGTGCTGGAGTGCCGATGCCCGGCGTGTCGACGCCCGGCGCATCGTGGACCAGGCCAGCCTTGCCCTGCACAGCGGCGAATGCGTGGGGCTCATCGGCCCCAACGGCAGCGGCAAATCCACCCTGCTGCGCATGCTCTACCGCGTGTTGCGGCCCGACGCAGGCTGCGTGCTGCTGGACCAGCGCGACATCCGGGACATGACGGCGCGCGAGTTCGCGGCCCAGGTCTCGGTCCTGGCGCAGGAGGCGCCTCAGAGCTTTGACTTCACCGTGCGCGAGGCGGTGATGATGGGCCGCATCCCCCACCAGTCCCCCTGGGCGGGCGACAGCGCCGAGGACCTCGCCTGCATGCGGCAGGCGCTGGCCCAGGTGAATGCCTTGGCGCTGGAGGAGCGGCGTTTCTCCAGCCTGTCCGGCGGCGAGAAGCAACGCGTGCTCGTGGCCCGCGCGCTGGCCCAGCAGCCACGGCTGATGCTGCTGGACGAGCCGACCAACCACCTGGACATACGCCATCAGCTGGAGTTGATGTCACTGGTCCGGCGCCTGCAGATCAGCAGCATCGTCGCCCTGCACGACCTCAACATCGCCGCCCACTACTGCGACCGTCTCTATCTCATGGAACAAGGCCGCATCGTTGCCCATGGCACACCGGCCCAGGTACTGACCCCGGCCACCATCGGCCAGGTCTACGGCGTGGCTGCCGAGGTGGACATCCATGCCGCCACCGGCCGGCTGCGCATCAGCTTCATTCCCGATGAACTCCTCTGAAACATCCATCCCGCCCGGGACCGACGCCGTGATCGTGCTGGGCCGCGGCGGCACGGGCGCAGCATCGCGCCAAAGCCTCATCGAATTGGCCGAGGCCTTGCGCCAGACGCTGGAGCCGGCCTGCAAGGTCGTCACATCCTTCGTGGACAAGGCCGCACCCTCGCTGCCCGAGGCGCTGCAGCAATGCCTGCCGGCGCGCTCCATCGTCGTGCTGCCCCTGTTCTCGCCCGACGAGCCTGCCCTGCTGCGCTGGCTGCACAAGCTGGCCATGCGCTGGCGCTCGCAGTTGCCGGACCAGGGCGTGCAGGTGCGGTTTGCCGACCATCTGCTGGGCGCTGCCGCCATGCCCGCGCTGCTGCTGCCGCAGATCAGGCAAGCCCTGCAGACCCCGGATGTTGCAGAAACCGCAGGCGACCACTGGCAGCACGATCCCCAGGCCTGGTCCCAGGTGCCGGACCACCAGCACCATGCCCTGGTCTGCACGGGACCGCGCTGCACCGCCCTGGGCGCCGTGGCCGTCTGGCAAAGCCTGGGCGAGGCCGTGCAGGCCAGCAGTGAACTGCGTGCCAGGCTGCGCCTGCTGCAGACCAGCTGCCAGTACCCCTGCAACCATGGCCCGCTGGCCATCGTCTATCCGGACGGCGTCTGGTACGGGCGGCTCACGGCCGAGAATGCCGCCGAAGTGATCGAAACCCATGTGCTCTCGAGGCATGTCTGCGCGGAGCACCACGTGCACGGGCCAGTGGAGCTGGGGACGCAGGCTTCGTGATGTCTCAGGGCTGTGCCGCCTCCAGCTCGGCCAGCCTCACCGCCACAAAATCCCGCAACGCACGCACCAGCGGCGTGAACTGCCTGCGACTGGGTGCGACCAGGAACAGCGGCACGCACTCGGTCGTCCAGTCGGTGCACAGCGCAAGAAGGCGGCCCCGGGCCAGGTCCTCGGCCACGTCGAAATACGACTTGTAGGCAATCCCCCGCCCAGCCACGGCCCAGCGCCGCACGGCATCTCCGTCATTGGCCACATTGCGGCCGCGCACCCGGACATGGACCGGCTCAGGTACGGCAGTCCCCTGCCCTGCCGGCCAGAAGCTCCAGCGGTCGTGCACTTCCTCGCCCAGCATGAAGCACAGGCAGTCATGGCCGGCCAGGTCGTGGGGGGTGGCGGGGGCGCCGCGCTGCTGCAGATAGGAGGGCGCGGCGCAGAGCACGCGGCGGTGCGTGTCCGACAGCGGCAAGGCCACCAGGCTGGAATCCTGCGGCCTGCCATAGCGAAAGGCCGCATCCACAGGCTCGCTGTAGACATTGGCAGCGCGGTCGGACAGGTGCAGGCGCAGATCCACGCCTGCATGCTGGCTCTGGAATTCGTCCAGCCAGGGCATGAGCACGTTGCGGCCCAGGTCGGAGGGGGCGGCCAGTTGCAGCGTGCCGCGCAAAGCGGCCTGGCCGCCAGCCAACTGGTCGCGCACCTGGCGCAGGCCGGCCAGCGCGGGGCGGCAGTGCTCCAGAAACAGCTCGCCCTCCTGCGTGAGCCGCAGGCTGCGCGTGGAGCGCACGAACAGGGTCACGCCCAGCTCTGCCTCCAGCCGCTTTAGCGCTGCGCTGGCGGCAGCCGGGGTCAGGTCCAGGGCACGCGCCGTGGCCGAGAGGCTGCCGCTGTCTGCGGTGCGCACGAAGATA
Organism: Delftia acidovorans NBRC 14950; assembly: GCF_001598795.1. Classification (GTDB taxonomy): domain Bacteria; phylum Pseudomonadota; class Gammaproteobacteria; order Burkholderiales; family Burkholderiaceae_C; genus Comamonas; species Comamonas acidovorans. Next base: position 271,762 of record NZ_BCZP01000009.1, read on the forward strand.
TCCAGGTCTTGCAGGCTTTTCATGGGCATTCGCCAGGCTTTGATTTTCAAAAACTATTTGAAGCTTAGTCCAACGAGAAAGCCATTTGTCGTGCTTGCGCCAACTGGGAGCACGGCCTGGGATGGAAGCCGGCTTCCGTCCTTTGGCAGCGGATCTTGGCGCCCCGGCAACCGTAGTATGGTTGTCGCCATGCAGCTCAAACATTTCGCCGGTGCCCTGGCTGGCAGCCTGGTGTTCGCCACAGCCACGGCAGGGGTCACCGCAGCCAAGACCCCCTCCTATCCCGATGCCGATGCCAGCGACCCCGCAAAGCTGGGCTGGATGGTGGGCTCGCCGCCACCGCCGGACCGGATGCTGCGCTTCGACGATGGCTCCTATTTCCAGTTTCCCGCCATGCGCTGGAGCGTCTCGCACTTTCGCCAGCTCATGCCCACGGTGAATGTGTCGCGCGGCCTGGCGCCTGCAGCGCCGCTGGCCCAGGCGTTGCGCGAAGACATCGACGAGTTGCGCTTCACGCCATTGGGTGCCAGCCAGCCCATGACCTGGCGCGATTCGCTCAAGGCCAACTACACCGACGGCATCGTGGTGCTGCACAAGGGCCGCGTGATCTATGAGCGCTACTTCGGCGTGCTCAAACCCGAAGGCCAGCACGGCGCCATGTCGGTGACCAAGTCCTTCGTCGGCACGCTGGCGGCCATGCTGGCTGCCGAGGGGCAGCTCGACCCCTCGCGCCGTGTGTCGGAATACGTGCCAGAGTTGGCGGCCTCGGCCTTCGGCAATGCCACGGTGCGCCAACTCATGGACATGACCACGGGCATACGCTTCAGCGAAGACTATGCGGACCCCCAGGCCGAGGTCTGGGCGCACGCGGCAGCGGGCAACCCGCTGCCCAAGGCCAAGGACTACACCGGGCCGCGCAGCTACTACGAATTCCTGCAGACCGTGAAGCCCGAAGGCGTGCACGGCAAGGCCTTTGGCTACCGCACGGCCAATACCGATGCGCTGGGCTGGGTGCTGGCGCGCGTGAGCGGCCAATCGGTGGCCGATCTGCTGTCCGAGCGCATCTGGAGCCGCCTGGGCGCCGAGCAGGATGCCTACATGTCGGTGGACTCCACGGGCACGCCCTTTGCAGGCGGCGGCCTGAACCTGGGCCTGCGGGATCTGGCGCGCTTTGGCGAGATGCTGCGCAACCGGGGCCAGTTCAACGGCCAGCAGATCATTCCCGCAGCCGCCGTGGACGATATCCGCCGGGGCGGCGATGCGGCGGCCTTTGCCAAGGCCGGCTACAAGCTGCTGCCGGGCTGGACCTACCGCAACATGTGGTGGGTCACGCACAACGCCCATGGCGCCTTCGCGGCGCGCGGCGTGCATGGCCAGACCGTCTACATCGATCCCAAGGCACAGATGGTGATTGCGCGCTTCGCCTCTCACCCGGTGGCTGGCAATGCGGCCAATGACCCGACCTCGCTGCCGGCCTACGAGGCCCTGGGCCGGATGCTGGCTGGGGAGCGCTGAAGCACTGAAGGGGCGGCAATTCCCCGCATAGGCTTCGGCGGCCAGGGGGCACCGCCTGCATGGACGCGTATTGTCAAGAAAATTTGCTAACGTATGTAGCATCTTCTTGCAATAAGTAATTCTTCTATGTTCCAGTCCCTGCGTGCGCGACTCATCGCGCTCAGCGTGGCCATCGTCACCGTGGCCATGCTGGCCCTGGCCATTGCCAACTTCCTCACGGTGCAGCGCCATGTGCTGTCCACCCTCGACGACCAGAGCCGCCAGCTCGTGAACGCCCAGGCCCAGGTTCTGGGCGAATGGGTGGCGACCAAGCGCCTGCTGACCCATACCCTGGCGCAGGCGGTCGATACGCCGGACCCGCGTGCCGTGGTCCAGGCGCTGCGCGACGGCGGCGGCTTCTCGGATGCCTACTTCGGCTATACCGACAAGCGCATGTTCTTCCTCAACGAGATGGCTGCGGACTACGACGTGACGGCCCGCCCCTGGTTCAGGCAGGCGCTGAAGGAAGGCCGTCCCATCGTGACGGCGCCCTATCTGTTTGTCTCTCCACCCGAAGTGGGCGTGACCTTTGCCGAGCCCGTGGGCCCGGCCGGCAATCCCGTCGCCGTGGTCGGCACCGATGTGCTGCTGACCACGGTGGTGCGCACCGTGGGCGCCATCAGGCCCACGCCGGGCAGCTTTGCCTTCTTGGTGGATGAGGCGGGCGCCATCGTCACCCATCCCGATCCGGCACTCACGCTCAAGCCCGTCTCCGCGCTCTCGCCCCAGTTGCGCGCCGACGCCATCCAGGCCCTGCCCAAAGAGGACACCGGCATGCGCACGGCCGTCGGCGGCAAGGACTTCCTGCTCTACGGCCACGGCGTGCCCGGCACGAACTGGCAACTGGTGGTGGCCGTGCAGCGCGACGAGGCGCTGTCCGCGCTGGGTTCGCTGCTCAAGGTGTCGGGCGCCATCGTTGCCATTTCGCTGATCCTGGCGATTGCGCTGCTGGGCGCCGTCATCGCCCGCGTCACGCGCCGGCTGGCCGTGGTACGCGATGCGCTGGAAGACATCGCCTCGGGTGACGGCGATCTCACGCGCCGCCTGTCGGTGCAAGGCAATGACGAACTGACGCAGATCGCACGCGCGTTCAACCACTTCACCGACAAGATCGCCTCGGTGCTGGTGCGCATCCGGGAATCGTCCGAGACCGTGCGCCATGCCTCCACCGAAATCGCCAGCGGCAACCAGGATCTGTCGGCACGCACCGAGCAGCAGGCCAGCTCGCTGGAGGAAACGGCTGCCGCCATGGAGCAGCTCACGGCCACCGTGCAGCACAACGCCGAGAATGCGCGCCAGGCGCGCCAACTGGCCAGCAGCGCCTCGGACATCGCCACGCATGGCGGCACCGTGGTGGACCAGGTGGTGCGCACCATGGGCGGCATCGAGCAGTCCTCGCACCGCATTGCCGACATCATCGGCGTGATCGACTCCATTGCCTTCCAGACCAACATCCTGGCGCTGAACGCCGCTGTGGAAGCGGCCCGCGCCGGCGAACAGGGCCGGGGCTTTGCCGTGGTGGCCTCCGAGGTGCGCACCCTGGCCCAGCGCAGCGCCACGGCCGCCAAGGAGATCAAGGCGCTGATCGACGATTCCGTGGGCCAGGTCGATGCCGGCAGCCGCCTGGTGCAGGACGCGGGCGCCACCATGGGCAAGGTGGTGGAAAGCGTGCAGCGCGTGACCGCCATCGTCACCGAGATCAGCAATGCCAGCCAGGAACAGAGCACGGGCATTGCCGAAATCGGGACCGCCGTCAGCCAGATGGACCAGTCCACCCAGCAGAACGCGGCCCTGGTCGAAGAGGCCACGGCCGCGGCGCAGTCGCTGCAGCAGCAGGCCGCGCAACTGGCGGACGTGGTGGCAGGCTTTCGGCTGGACAGCGAATCATCCCGGTCCAGAAGCATCGCCCTGCATAGGTGAAATCGGCGCCGCACGGCAGGCAACCCACCGCCCTGCCCCAGCCCTGCCCCGGCGGCCCCGGTCCGGTTACTGCAGCGCGATTGCGGCTTGCCGCACCAGCTTCTCCGTGCGGGGGACCTCGGTTTTGACGAAGGCCTCGAAGTCGGCAACGCTGCCGCCACGGGCTTCGGCGCCGGTGGTCACCAGGCGCTCGCGGAACTCAGGGGTGTTCAGCAGCTTGTTGATCTCGGTGTTGAGCCGGGAGACCACGGCCGGCGGCGTACCGTGGCTGGCCACGATGCCGTACCACGGGGCGATGTCAAAGCCCGGATAGCCTTGTTCGGCAATCGTCGGGATGTCCGGGGCCATGGCGGCGCGGCTTGCAGTCGATACGCCCAGGGCCCGCAGCTTGCCGGCCTTCACCTGGGGCAAGGCGGTCATGATGGTGTCGAAGTACAGGGAGACCTGGCCCGATATCAAGGCTGGAATGGCCTCGGCCGCACCCTTGTAGGGCACATGCACTATGTCGATGCCGGCGGCCTGGCGCAGGAACTCGCCAGCCATGTGCGAGGTCGTGCCGGCCCCGAACGAGGCATAGGTCAGCTTGCCGGGGTTTGCCTTGGCATAGGCCACCATCTCAGCCAGCGTACTGAACGGCAGGGACGGGTTTGCCAGCAGCACATTGGGCGTGACCGCCACGATGGCCACCTTCTCGAAGGCGTCCGGGTTGTAGCTCAGCTTCTTGTACAGAAAACGGTTGGTGACCATGGAGGCCGGCCCGCTCATCAGCAGGGTGTAGCCGTCGCCCGGGGCCCGGGCGGCGGTGTCGCTGCCGATCATGGCGGCGGCACCCGGCTTGTTTTCCACCAGCACGGGCTGGCCCAATGAATTGCTCAGCCCGGCGCCAACCTGCCGGCTCAAAAGATCCGTGGCGGACCCGGCCTGAAAGGGGACAACGATGCGAATGGGCTTGCTGGGCCAGGCGCCGGCCCCCTGGGCAGAGGCTTGAGCGGATGCGACAAGGGCCAGGGCGGACAGCAGGGCCGTGGCCAGGGGAGTGCGGAGCGTTTGGAGGGGCATGGTCTTCATCAGGTTGGAGAGCAGGCATGGCGAAGGAACAGGTTCCGGCTGCCATGGGGAAAATGCATAGATATTTAGATATTTGTATCCAATCATGCAGAAGACTAGCAAGCAATAATCGAACCAGCTCTAGGGAAAACCGCCTCTTGCCATCACCTGCACAGGCATGGCTGCGTGGAAACCGGCACAAACGGGGTCCCGGGAGGCGCAGGCAGGTCCCCGTAGAATCGGCGGGCCCCTGCCCTGGGCGAAAGACACCGGATAAACCATGCTGACCGACCGACGCGCCTCGTTTGACACTGTCCATGCCACGGCACAGGAAGAGGCCTACCAACACATCAAGCGCGGCATACGCACGGGCGAACTGCGCCCGGGCATGCGGCTGGCACCGGATGACATCGCGGCCGAAATTGGAACCAGCCGCATGCCCGTGCGCGAGGCGCTGAACCGCCTTGCCACGGAAGGGCTGATCGTCAACCGCCCCAACCGTGGCTCGGTGGTCCGGGTGCTGACCGAAAAAGAGGTGCGCGAGGTGTTCGCCATGCGTTCGGTGCTGGAGGGCCTGGCGGCCACCCTGGCGGCCGAGAACGTGACCACCAATGACATCCACGATCTGGAGCAGTTGCTGCAGCGCATGCACCGCAGCGGCCTGAATGCATCGGAATGGATCACGGCGCACCGCCAGTTCCACGAGCGCCTGTGCACCATTGCCGACGCTCCCCAGCTGATGCGGCAGATCGCGTCCCTGCACTCGGTCTCCGAGCCCCTGATGCGGGTGTGGCTGGAGGGCAAGCCATCGACGGACTACGTGCACGACAGGCACGAAGAACTCATAGGCGCATTGAAGGCCAGGGATGGCGCAAAGGTGGAAGCCCTGATGCGCGCCCACATCCTGCGCACGCTTCCAGGCATCCTCCAGGCGAACCAGGCCGACTGAAATCCGCACTGAAAGCCGCGCCGGCCCCTTCGCTGTCACGAAGCCTGGAGCCAGCGCGCAGGCTGCCGTCCGTCAGGAACGGTTGGCGCCCATGGCGCAGCCGTCCTTGCGGTGGTCGGATGCGCCGTGCAGCACACCGTCGTCCCAATCCACCCGAATGGCCTGGGCGCCGCCGATGGCAGGATAGCCGGGCGCCACCAACTGGTAGACCTGCTGCTCCAGCACCTGCGCGACATGCTGCGGCAAGGTGCTTTCAACCTCCACCTTGTCGGTGCCGGGAATGGGGAACAGCCGCGGCAGATCGCTGGCGGCCTGGATATCGCAGCCGTAGTCGATCACCTTGGACAGAAAGTGCGCATGGCCCATGGCCTGGTAGTGGCCGCCCATCACGCCGAACACCAGCTCCACGCGGCCATCCTTCGTGGTCATGCCGGGGATGATGGTGTGCAGGGGCCGCTTGCCTGGCCCGATGCAATTGGGGTGGCCCTCAGCCAGTTCAAAGCTCTGGCCCCGGTTGTGCAGCAGCACGCCTGATTTGGGCGCCATCAGGCCGGAGCCGAAGGGGTGGAAGATCGAGTTGATGAAGCTGGCGCAGTTGCGATCCTTGTCCACCACCGAGATGTAGACCGTGTCCTTGTGCTCCGCTGCCGCATTGGTCGCCGGGGTCTTGAAATGCTCCGGGAACTCGCCGTTGCGCAGCTGGCCGGCCAGCTCCTGCGACAGCAGATAGTCGACGTCCACATCGGCAAAGCGTGGATCGGCCAGCAGCGCATCCCGCACCCGGTAGGCCATGCGCGTGGCATCGATCTCGGCCTTCAGCCGCTCGGCCGAGAGCGGGTCCGTGCCCGGCTCCAGGCCCTGCAGAATGTTCAGCAGCAGCAGGGCAATGATGCCTTGGCCCGGAGGCGGGCACTCATGCACCACATGGTCTCGGAACCTGCTCTTGACCGGCTGCACGAACTCGCCACGATAGGTGGCGAAGTCCTCAAGCGTGTGCACGCCACCGAGGCTGCGCAGATAGGAGACGATGTCCTGCGCGACCTCCCCCTCGTAGAAGCCGGCGCGGCCCTGCTCGGCGATTTTTCGCAAGGTAGCGCCCAACTGCGGCTGGCGGTGAACCGATCCGATGGCCGGGGCCTGGCCATCGACCAGCATGATGTCGCGCGCAGTGGTGGCGGCCAGCAGTTGCGTGTGCATGGCCCAGTCGGTGCCGGCGCGCGGCGCCACGGCATAGCCCTGCTCGGCGAAGCGGATGGCATCTTCCAGAAGGCGACCCATGGGCAGCCGGCCGAACCGCTCCGTCAAGGCGACCCAGGCGTCCACGGCGCCAGGCACCGTGACCACGTAGGGCGACTGGCGGCGCAATTGCTTTTCCTCGCCCGAGGCAAGAACGGCCTTCAGGGAGGTGGCATGGGGCGCCCAGCCGGCGCCGTTGTAGGCCGTGATCTGATCGGAGCCCTTTTCGCTGTACAGCGCAAAGCAGTCTCCTCCAATGCCGGTGGAGCCAGGCTCCACCACGCACTGGACCGCACAGGCCGCGACGGCGGCATCCATGGCGGTGCCGCCGGCCTCCAGGATGCGAACAGCGGCCTGGGTGGCGGCCGGGTGCGAGGTTGCCGCCATGCCGTGCGTGGACATGACGACGGAACGGCCAGGATTCTGGAAATTACGCATAACGGTTCTTCTTCCTTGTGTTGCTGGGACTTGGATTTCGGGCAATGAATGGGGGGCCGGGGGGGGCTGCCAACGCTGCTTGCAGCGGGCCGCCATCGACGCAGGGCGCGATGGCAGCCTCGAGATTACCGTATCCTGATATCTTTGTATCCAATTTTTCCAAAGATACCCAAGCAATCACCATGCCTGGATTGGCCGTACACAATGCACCATCAGAGTGCGCCCTGGACCCTGACAGCCAAACCTAGAATGACGACCGGGCTCCGCCCACCCCAGAACCATCACCATGCCGCCACTTGCCACCCCCTCGCCCGATGCGGCACAGACCAGCGCCCACGAAGAGGCCTATCAACACCTCTCTCATGGCATCCGCATGGGGCTGCTGAAGCCGGGCGACAGGCTGGTGGCCGATGACATCGCCAACTCCATCGGCATGAGCCGCATGCCGGTCCGCGAGGCCTTGCGCCGGCTGACTGCGGAAGGCCTGTTGGTCATGCCGCCGAACCGGGGCGCGATCGTGCGGGAGCTTTCCGAGAGCGAGGTCATCGAGGTTTTCGAGATGCGTGCCGTGCTCGAAGGCCTGGCCGCAGCCATGGCCGCCAAGCGCTGCACACAGGCGGATGTGGACGACCTGCAGGACCTGCTCTCGAAAATGAAGCGCTGCGAGAGTGACCAGTCGGAATGGATCACGGTGCACCGGCGCTTTCACGAGCGCTTTTGCCGCATCAGCGCAGCCCCGCGCTTGTGCGAGCAGATCTCGGCCCTGCATTCGGTGGTCGAGCCGCTGATGCGGATCTGGCTGGAAAACAACGAGCCCTCGCCGAAGTTGCAGGAGCACCACCAGCAACTGGTGGCCAGCCTGCAGGCCGGTGACCCGGATCGCATGGAGCGCGAAGTGCGCGCGCATGTGCGTGGAACGGTAGACAGCATCACGCAGGCCATGCGCAGACATCGGCCGCCCCAAGGCAAATCGCGCGCCAAGGTCTGACCTTGGCCTGGACGATACGCCCTAGCCTCTCCTGTCCTTGAGGCGCGTCATGGAGCGGCGCGCCGCTGACAGGCTGCCGCGCCGGCCCAGCGAAAGCCCCGCGCCGGCATCCGGCAAGGCACCGCCAGCGGCCAATCGCTGCTGTGCCTCCAGCAGGCTGCGCAGGTCCGCCGCACGCTCCTGCGCCAGGGCGGCCGCATTCTGGGCGGTCTGCAGCTGGGAGTGCAGGCTCAGCTGCTCCTCCTCACTCTTTTCATAGCGGCCTTGCAGCTCTGCGAGGCGGGTCGCTGCCTTGCGCTCCTGCTCGGTGGCTGTCTTGCGCGCAGCCGCCAGTTCCTGGCGTGCACGGTCCACTTCGTTGAGCATGTGGCGCTCATTGCCCGCGTATTGCTCGGCCATGCGCTGGCGTTCCAGCGCGGCAGACTGCATTTCCTCGCCATGCTTTTGCTGCAGCGCCTCGCGCTGGCGGGCGGCTTCGGCCAGCGCATCGCGCATTTCCTCCAGGCGCTCGTCGCGGTCCTGCAGCTGCTGCTGCATTTCATCCAGCCGGCGTGAAAGATCCTGTGACTGCGCCTGGGCCACTTGCAGGGCCTGGTCCATGGCCTCTTTCTGCGCCTGCATGGACGCCTCGCGCCGCGCCATTTGCTCTTGCTGCTCCTGCAGCTCGGCCTGCGTGGCCTGCGCCGCTTCCTCGCGCGATTGCAGCGCGGCGCGGGCGGCCTCCATGGCGGCTTCCTGGGCGGCGTCCCACAGTTGCTGCGCCAGGCGCTGAACGGGATCGGGCACGGACGAGGGCAGCAACTCGCCCTGCCCTGCCGCCACGCCCAGGCGCTGGCCCAGGGTGGCAAACCAGGTCTCCAGCATCGGGCTGACGGTATTTGGCGAGCCTCGGCCGATTTGCTGGCGCACGCGCTCAATGGTCGGCCGCAGGCCCTGGGCGATCAAGGCGTCTGCCGCGGCCCAGACATCGGCTTCCTGCACGCCGCGGGTGGATGTTTTCTGCATATCGTGAACTATTTTCCAGATTACCAACGATAAGTGATTGTTATCGTGATTTATTTTAATATTGCGTAATACATCATATGTGCCATGTATTAAATATTACATATGAAATTTTCATACAGTATGGATACGCACATTACACGGCTTTGCCCAGGCAAAAGGCCGCTGCAACCTCTGGAAAGCCTGGAAACTGAACTTTGCATGGCCTGCATGGCCGCAGGCTCCGCGGCGGGCAGCCATGCTGCGCCGGGCGACAATCCACGGATGCGCAACGGCCCCTTTTCGCTGATTCCCCAAGACCAGCCTCTGGAAGACACAAAGCAAGGCAGCACCCTGCCCTCTGCAGGGCTGGAGCCTGCCGCCCAGCAGGCCGTGCGCGAGTTGCTGCGCGAGGGCGAATCCACCAACACCAGAAACAGCTACCAGAGTGCGATGCGCTACTGGGCCGCTTGGCATGCGCTGCGCTTTGAGCGGCAGATGCAGCTGCCGCTGGATGTGCCGTGCGTGCTGCAATTCATCATTGACCATGCCCTGCGGCAGACCGGCGCGGGCCTGGCCAGTGAAATGCCGGCGCACATGGACCGCGCCCTGGTCGAGGCCGGGTACAAGGCCCGCGAAGGCCCCCTGTCGCACAACACGCTGGTGCACCGCATGGCGGTGCTGTCCAAGGCCCATCAGGTGCACGGTTTGGCCAACCCCTGCCAGGACGGCGCGGTGCGCGAGCTGATGTCGCGCACGCGCAAGGCCTATGCGCGGCGCGGCGAGCAGCCCGCCAAAAAGGATGCGCTGACGCGCGACTTGCTGGAGCAATTGCTGCAGACCTGCGATGACAGCCTGCGCGGCCGCCGTGACCGCGCCCTGCTGCTGTTCGCCTGGTCCAGCGGCGGGCGCCGCCGCTCGGAGGTGGCCGGGGCGGACATGCGCCACCTGCGCGCCGTGGGGCCGCAGGAATTCATCTACACGCTGGCGCACTCCAAGACCAACCAGTCCGGGCGGGATGCGCCCGAGAACCACAAGCCCGTGACCGGGCGCGCGGCCCAGGCGCTGGCCGATTGGCTGCGTGCCGCCGCCATACAGGAAGGGCCGATCTTCCGGCGCATCCGCAAAGGCGGCCATGTGGGCGAGCCCCTGTCGCCAGCGGCCGTGCGCGACATCGTGAAGCAGCGCTGCGCGCTGGCAGGCGTGGAGGGGGATTTCTCGGCGCATTCCCTGCGCTCGGGCTTTGTGACCGAGGCCGGGCGCCAGAACGTGCCCTTGCCCGACACCATGGCGCTGACGGGGCACAGCAGCGTCAATACGGTGCTGGGCTATTTCCGTGCGGATTCCGCGTTGAGCAACCGAGCGGCCCGGCTGCTCGACGCCGGCGACGACGATGCGGCCGCCGCCGCGCAAGGCAGCGGCCGGCCGCAGTCCTGAGCTGCCGGCTCAAAAGAGCTCAAAAGCTCAAAAAGCTCACTCCTGTACCGAGGTCCGCGTGCCGCTCAGGCCCAGCTTGCGCAGCAGCGTGGTGTCGGCTTCCACATCGGGGTTGCCGGTGACCAGCAGCTTGTCGCCATAGAAGATGGAATTGGCGCCGGCCATGAAGCACAGGGCCTGTACGGCGTCGCCCAGCTGCTGCCGGCCCGCCGACAGGCGCACGCGCGCCGTGGGCATGGTGATGCGCGCCACCGCGATCACGCGCACGAAGTCCAGCGGATCGACCGGCTCGCTGTCCGCCAGCGGCGTGCCGGGCACGCGCACCAGGCTGTTGATGGGCACGGATTCGGGATGGGGGTTGAGATTGGCCAGCTGGGCGATCAGACCCGCGCGGTGTACAGGCGCCTCGCCCATGCCGATGATGCCGCCGCAGCACACGCTGATGCCCGCGCCGCGCACGGCCTTGAGCGTGTCCAGGCGGTCCTGGTACTGGCGCGTGCTGACCACGTCCTGGTAGTACTCGGGCGCGGTGTCCAGGTTGTGGTTGTAGTAGTCCAGGCCCGCTTCGCGCAGCGACTGCGCCTGGTGCGGCTGGAGCATGCCCAACGTGGCGCAGGTCTGCATTCCCAGACCCTTCACGGCGCCGATCAGCTCGTTCATCTTCTCGATGTCGCGGTCCTTGGGCGCGCGCCAGGCTGCGCCCATGCAAAAGCGCGTGGCGCCCGCGTCCTTGGCGGCCTGGGCGGCCCGCGTGACTTCGTCCACGCTCATGAGCTTTTCCGCCTTGACGCCGGTATCGAACTCTGCCGCCTGCGGGCAGTAGCCGCAGTTCTCGGGGCATCCGCCCGTCTTGACCGACAGCAGCGTGGCCAGCTCGATGTCGCCCGCAGGCCAGTGCTCGCGGTGCACGCTCTGGGCCTGGAACATCAGGTCCATGAAGGGCTTGTCCAGCAGTTCCTGGATGGCCTGCACGCTCCAGGCGCCTTCAAACGGCAGTGTGTCGCTTTTTGAGGGGCGTGCATGCCATTGCAGGGGGCTGCCGGCCGCAGGCTGTGCGGAGGTGGCGGAAGTCGTCGGGGTGGTGCTGCAGGCGGTCATCAAAAACTCCTCTGTGGGTCTGCTTTTTTCATTCTGCTGAGCAAAAAACCGTCTGGGAATGAAAAAGCCGGCTCCTTGGCAAAAATAGTTGCTCCATTTTCATGGCCTGCAAAAAGAGCGAACTTCGCTTATTTTTGAGCGATGTTCGCTGCGTTTTGGCAGAAGTTTTTATGCCTGCATGCTTCATGCTGCAAGCGCGCAGCCATTGGCGGCCAACATCGCTCAATTGTCCGATGCAGGCCGAAAAAGATGTGCAAGCGGGCGCAGGCCTTGATTCCCAATACCTGCCAGATGCCTCTCCAAAACGACCACAATGGGTGCCCGCTGTCGTCGCCACGGCGGTTTTCATTGCCACGGCCCGTGCTTCCGCCCGCTTTCCACCACTTTCCCCCGATTCGCTCCGATGTCCCTGCGCTCCCTGGAATTTCCCACCGATCACGGCCAACCGCTGCTGCTGTCGCGCGAGCAGCAGGCCATCCTGGCGCATGAGGGACGTTCGGCCATCGTGGCGGCGCTGGCGGGCGTAGGCAAGACGACCACGCTGGCCTGCAAGGTGGTTCAGGCCTGCCGCAGCGGCCATGCCCAGCGCATCCTGGTGCTGGCCTATTCGCGCTCCGGCGTGGCGGCCTTTCACCACCGGCTCAAGCAACTGGTGCGCGAAGTGCCGCCGCAGGTACAGATCACCACGGTGGAACGCTGGGCGGCCCAGCAGATCCGCCGCCGCGACCCTGCGGCCCGCTTTCTGGCCGACCGCGTGGCACTGCAGGCCCGTGTGCGCGAGGCACATGCCGCGCTGTGCGAGCGGCTGGCCTGGCAGCCCGACCCTTTGTTCGAGCAGCCCGGCGATCTGGATCTGGACGCCTTCTGGGACTTCAACCTCAGCGCCAAGAAGTCGTTGCTGCCCCAGCGCCTGGCCGAGGAAGGCATGGGACTGGCCAGTTTCTGCGAGGAGTATTTGCTCGACTACCGCATGGCCGGCCTGTTCTTCGAGTACGAGCGCCGCCGCATCGACCACTGCGGCGACCCGCTGTACTACGCCGAAGGCGACTGCAGCCATGCACTGGCCAGCGACGCCCTGCAGGGCCAGGCGCTGGACCTGCCGCGCTACGACCTGGTGGTGTTCGACGAGATGCATGACCTGGACCCGGCCTCGCTGCAACTGCTGCGCGCCCTGGTCGGAACCAGCGGCTGCGCCTTTCTGGGCGCAGGCGACTTCAACCAACACATCGAGGCACAGGCCTGGTCCGTGTTCCGCGACAAGCTCCACCAGCTCGATGACTTCCTGCCCCAAGCCACGGCCACGCTGGTGCTGACCCAGTCGCGGCGCTTTGGCCCGCAGATCGCCAAGGCGGTCAATGCGTTGTTCAACGTTGGCCTGACTGCGGCGCCCACGCGCTTCAGCACCGTGCAGCAACTGCAGCACACCGATGACAGCCAGTGCATTGACCAGCTGCTGCAGATCCAGGCCGGTCTGGCCCGCGGCACGCCAACGGCGGCGCCGGGTGAGCCCCCGTCGCCCGGCGCGCGCAATCCCTCGCTGACCGTGATCCTGCGCCATGAGCAGGATGCCTGCGCGCTGGAATGGGCCATCCACCGCGCCGGCAAGTCCGCCAGCTTCTACGGCTTCAAGCGCTTTTACCTGCAGCGCGAGATTGCCCTGCTGCTGGGCCTTTGCTATGCACATGGCATGCAGGCGCTGTCATGGAAGGCTGAGACCAGCGTGCTGGGCAGCGAGACCCTGGCGGCCTTTGTGGAAGGTGCGCTTTTCTACGGCAAGGGCAGTGTGGATGGCGCCGACATGGCCGATCCATCAAGCCGCCACACGCTGGCCCAGCGCATGGCGGGCGAGATGCAGCACAACCCGCAGATCATCTGGCGATTCCTGGGCAACCAGTCCAGCCTGCAGGGCGGGCAACGCAACTTCCAGGCCTTTGGCAGCTTCTTGCAACTGCCCCTGGCGCTTCAGTCAGACGCGCGCAGCCTGCTGGAGCAGGCCGATGTCTGGGGCCTTTTTGCGGGCGTGGCCCTGTCGCAGGCCCAGGCGGTGGCCATGCGTCAGCGCGTGAAGGCCTTCATGGATTCGGTGGCGGGCATGGCCGTGCCCGACATGCTGGCCCAGGTGACCGCCATGGCTACGCGCTTCGAACGAACCGTGCGGGCCGAGCGCGGCTTCGACTTTCATCTGAGCACCATCGAGGAAGCCAAGGGCAAGGAATACGAGCATGTCGCCCTGCCCTTCATGGAGCCTGGCCGCTTTCCGGCCTCGGCCCCGCACGCGCTGGCCTTTCTGGAGCGCAACCGCCTGTACGTGGCCATGACGCGCGCCCGAAAAAGGCTGTGGCTGCTGGAGCATGCCGAGCGGCGCGTCCAGCCTTTCGCCTGAAGGCGTCTCAGCCCAGGGCGGCAATCACCTCGGCCGGCGCCTGCACCAGCTCGATCAGCACGCCCTCGCCAGCGATCGGAAACTCGTCATTGCTCTTGGGGTGCAGAAAGCAGATGTCGTAGCCGGCCGCGCCCTTGCGGATGCCGCCGGGCGCAAAGCGCACGCCCTGCGCCGTCAGCCACTGCACGGCCAGCGGCAGGTCGTCGATCCACAGGCCGATATGGTTCAGCGGCGTGGTGTGGACGGCGGGCTTCTTGTCGATGTCCAGCGGCTGCATGATGTCCACCTCGACCTTGTGCGCGCCCTGGCCCATGGCCAGGATGTCTTCGTCCACGTTCTCGCGCTCGCTCTGGAATGTGCCGGTCTGGGTCAGGCCCAGCATGTCCACCCACAGGCGCTTCATGCGCTGCTTGTCGGTGCCGCCGATGGCCACCTGCTGTATGCCCAGAACCCGGAAAGGACGCTGTTCGCTTGCCACTGTCTCACTCCTGTTGATTTATGAAGAATCACATTGTGGAGCCAATCCGCAAGGCCGCAGCCCATCGCACAGGCGGCTCAAAACTCCCCCAGCACCCAGCCGCTGATCACCGCAAAGTACTCGCGCAGCCAGGCGTTGGCGCGGATCGTCACGGGCGTGGGTGCACCCACGGTGAAGGCCTGGCCGTAGCCGCTGCGCTCGGCTATCCAGCCGGCGCGCAGGGTGTGGAAGTCGCTGGTGACGATGGCGATTGCCGCCTGCGGCTCCACCCCGCGCGCCTGCAGCAGGGGCAGGCTCCAGGCCAGGTTCAGCGCCGTGCTGGTGCTGCGCTCCTCCATCAGCAGGCGCTCGGGCGGCAGGCCGTGGCGCTGCTGCAGATAGCGCGCCATGATGGCGCCCTCGCTCTCACTTTCCCCAAAGTCCACCCCGCCGCTGGTGAGCACCAGCGCCTTGGGCTGGCGGGCGGCCAGCTCGGCAGCGCGGTCCAGCCGCTGGGCCAGCGTGAGCGACGGCTGACCGTCACGCGTGGCACTGCCCAGCACCACGATGGCCTGCACCGGCTGGTCCGGTGGCAACCCGGACGAGGCGGACAGCAGGTGCGCCCAGAACACCAGCAGGCTGACCAGCCACATCGCCAACGCCGCCCAGCCCAGCCACCAGGCGCGCCGCAGCCAGGCACTGGCGCGCAGCCTGCGCGCAATGGCCGAGCGCCAGAAGCTGCAGGCCATGAACAGCAGGCCCAGCACCGCTGGCAGCGTCACGCCCAGATTGAACATGCCGCGTGCCATCAGCACCACGGCATCGCCCAGCAGCACGGAACCAGTGATCAGGCCCAGCCACTGCAAGGGCCCCAGCCGCCGGAAGCCCGAGACGGCGTTGCGTCCGGGCACTGGCCCGGGCGCGGGAGAGAGCTTGTGCAACAAGCGCCCTCAGTTCCAGCGCTGGTTCGGGCCGCCGGCGCAGGACCACACGATCACGGGCTGGCCCGGCCGGGCATTGCCGCCTTCGATGTCCAGGCACTTGTTGGCAAAACGGCTGCGGATCTGGCCACGGCTCCAGTCCCATTTCTGGTTGGGCTGGTTGCGGCATTGCCAGGCAATCACCCGCGCACCATTGCGGGTGTTGCCATCGGCAACGTCCAGGCACAGGTCGCCCACGCGCATCTCGCCATCACGCGTCAACGTGAAACGCTGATTCTCACCGCCGCTGCAGTGGTAGACGATGAGCCCATTGCCTGGGCGAAGCCCCCCGGATATATCCAGGCACAGCCCGTTCTGGCCACGCACCTCCCGCCCGCCCCACGAGGGATAGCCGGGCTGCTGGCCCGGATAGCGGTCATCGTTCCATTGCTCGTCGCGGTCACGTTCGCGGTCCTTGTCGCGCTTGTTCGCCAAAATGGCGGCGCCGGCAATGGCTGCCACGGCGGCACCGGCGATCCATGCGCCCGTGTTGTCGCTCCCGCCTTCCTGGCCCTGCGCGCCCTGGGGCAGGCCGGTCAGGATGCGGAAACGCCCGCCGCAGCCGTCCTTGACCCACATCTCCCGGCGGCCCAGGTCGTAGCCCCAGTTTTGGTTGTAGCTGCAGTTGCCAGCCAAGGTCTCGACCAGTTGCACCTGCTGCGCGTCGTCGGGCAGGCTGTAGGTCTGGTAGCGGCCATTGGACATGAGTTGCACCGTCTCTTCGCCTGCATGCGCAGGCAGAACCGGCAGGATGAAGCTGCTGGCCAGCAGGACGGAAATGCATTTCTTGATTTGCATGGATAGGCTCTTTGACCGTACTTGGTGACGGGAACGCTGCCAACCCGGAAGAGAGCTGCAGCGGATCTTCAGGCGGCAGAGTTTAACCATGCACAGGCGTCCAAAGCCCTCATCCGCTATTGAATGACGTCAGTGCAGGAAGCGGTCTTACACCTCGCCAACCCACCCCCTCTGCTCCAGCCATAAACCACACACATTACGGGGTTTTCCTCAACGAATCCGCCAATCGCCGGATGCATTGCCTGAACGGGCCCCGAAACCTGCGGAATCCTCCGCCTACTTTCTCGCGGCCCTCCATGCATATCGATCAAGGGGCACACATGGTTGGCATCGTCAGCGGCAATAGTCTGGGTCTGGGCAACAGCTCTCTGGCCACACTGGGTCAACGCGCCGCACAGGGCAACGCCTCCCAGGGGCACGGTGGCGAGCAGGTCTTCGTCAACGTCGCCTCCGGCAACCTCGTCATCGCCCACAACGACGACCAGCTCGTGGCCCACGGCGGCGGCTTCCAGGCCGTGCGCACCTACAACAGCCAAGGCCTGCTCAATGACGACAACGCAGACAACTGGAGCTCGGGCTTCTACCGCCGCCAGCTCGTGCTCTCGGGCACTTACGGTCAGGCGGGCAGCACCATCACCCGCACCGAGCGCGATGGCGCAAGCGCCCTGTTCTCCTGGGATGCCGCCTCCGCCAGCTATGTGAGCACCGATGGCGCCGGCGCCTATGACCGCATCGTGCAGCCAGGCTCCAGCTACGTCTTCACCGATGGCGCCACCGGCAACCGCGAGTTCCACGACACCGCCACCGGGCGCCTGGACAAATCCGTGGACGCCAGCGGCAACACCACGGCATATACCTACGACGCCAACGGCAACATCGCCAAACTGGTCAACCCCAGCGGCGAGTCCATCCAGTACGACTACACAGGCAACCTGCTGACCCGCATTCGCGTGGTCGACAGCCAGGGCGCCACCACCACGCGCACCAGCTATGCCTATGACACGCGCAACCGCCTGTCCCAGGTCACGGTCGATCTCACGCCCCAGGACGGCTCCACGGCCGACGGCAAGCTCTACCGCACAAGCTACACCTACCACGGCGACAGCAACCGCATCGCCACACTCACCCAGAGCGACGGCAGCCAGTTGACCATCGACTATGTGCAGGTCGGCTCGGAGTTCAAGGTGTCGTCGCTGCGCGACGCGCTGGGCCAGACCACGCGCTTTGCCTACGACACGGCCACACGCACCACCCAGGTCACGGACCCTGCCGGCAAGGTCTCCAGCTACGCCTACGACGCCAAGGGCCAGCTGCTGAGCATCACCTCGCCCGCCACCAATGGTGTCTCTTCCGTCCAGCGCTTCGAGTACAACGCCAACGGCGACCTGATCCGCAGCACCGATGCGGACGGGCGCACGGTCTTCATGGCCTATGACGCCAACGGCAACCAGGTGCTGCAGCGCGATGGTGCAGGCAACACCATCACGCGCACCTACAACGCCCAGAACCGCCTGCTCAGCGAGACCGTCTACACCCAGCCCGACCCCGACGGCGACGGCGCAGCCCAGGCCTCGGGCGCGCAGACCACGCGCTACGTGTACGACGATGCCACGGGCCTGCAGCTGCGCTTTGCCATCAGCGCCGAAGGCCGCGTCACCGAATACCGGCGCAATGCCTATGGCGAAGTCATCAGCACGCTGCAGCACCAGACGGCGCGCTATGGCGCAGCCGCTGCCTCGACCGAGGCCGCCCTGTCGGCATGGAGCGGGCAGCAGAACCTGCAGCAGCTGCAGCGCACCGACTACGTGCTGGACTTCCGGGGCCAGGCCCAGGTCACCACCACCTATG